>DIUR01000033.1 GCA_002428265.1 Bacteriovoracaceae bacterium UBA6153 | reverse complement strand
GGAAGTTTTTTTGTGAACACTACATGTCTAGTTATTACTTTTTTCCAGTGGAATAATTTGATTATTTTGATTTTGACTATATTTGGTTTCTAATTTTTTATAAATTCCATTTTTTTTGATTTTTAAAAGTCCTTCATTAAATTTTTTCATAATTGCTTCAGAGTGGAATGCAGCTTGATATTGATTTTTTTTAAATAAATCATACATAACTATGGGGTGATTAATATTGATAGTGCTATTTAATTGAGTATTGAAATATTCAAAGATTCTTATGTCTGCGATCGCAACATCAGCTCTTTCTTTGTACAACTGGGCATTTCTAAGTTTTTGATCAGCGAACTCACGATATTGAGGATTCT
This sequence comes from Bacteriovoracaceae bacterium UBA6153, assembly GCA_002428265.1. Lineage (GTDB taxonomy): Bacteria > Bdellovibrionota > Bacteriovoracia > Bacteriovoracales > Bacteriovoracaceae > Bacteriovorax. The sequence goes on along the minus strand of DIUR01000033.1, from coordinate 580,096 downwards.
CTTTGGCCATTTTTTCAAATTCACTTCCTAGTAGATTTCGCGATCGTTGAAAACTGGTAATAGAATAATTTTTTAAGTCAGCAATAGTCTTTATTTTTAAATTTTTCTTTTTTAAGGCAATGGCGTAGTTATGATATGTTACAAATGGCAACGATCTATAATAATGAAGATTTTCATTCCAGTTAGTCACACTTATGGCATCTAATTTCCCGGATTGCATCTTAGATATAAGTCTTTCTAGTGGGCCAAAAAAAGGCTGGATTTCATATCCTGCAGCACGAGCGGCTTCTCTGAAAATTTCAACTTCAAGTCCTGAGTTTTCATTCTCAAAGACATAAGGGGGCTTGTTCATGCCAAATCCAACAATCAAAGTTTTCTTAGTTTCAGCATAAACCAAAGCTGGAGTAAGTACCCCTACTATTAAAGTTAAGAATAGAAATATTATTCTTTTCATGGTGCCTTCTAGCAAAAATCAATAAGAACGATAAAGCTTAATTGATACTATTTGCAAAAGAGGTATTTTGGAAGTTAAAAAATGGCATACTAGACACAATAACCATAAAACGAATAAACTGTTCTAGGCTGTCTTTACACTGCCAGTGCAACTTTTCTGGTCGCATAGAAATAAGAAAGATATCTTGGAACTCAAGTCGTGGTTATCTGGGCTGTAAATTTTTCTAGGTGTGAATAATGGCAAAACTTCATTACGTATCAATTATGTCTTTAGATGGCTATATCGGCGATGGTCACTATGATTGGTCTCTACCCGTTGAAGGATCGACTGCGTTCATAACTGAGGTCATGCGTCCAATCGGGACTTATCTCTACGGTCGTAAAAATTTCGAAGCTATGTCTTACTGGGAAGCTCCAGATCTTGCCAATATGGCGGCAGATAAACAGGACTTCATGCACGTCTGGCAATCCGCCGAAAAAATTGTTTATTCAAAGAGTTTAAAATCGGTAGCAACTCAAAGAACTCGTCTAGAGAATAATTTCGATGTGGAAAAAATTCGAGAGATGAAAATGAGATCCAACAAAGATCTTTGTGTCGGTGGGCCTAGCCTCGCTGCACAAGCTCTTCACAATAACCTTGTTGATGAAATTCACTTGTTCGTTGTACCAACAACAATTGGTAACAGTATTCCAGTGATCTCTGTTTTGCCAAAAGAATTTGTACTGAGGCTTGAATTATTGGAAGAACGTCGTTTTAGTGAAAGTTGGCTTTATCTTCGCTACAGAGTTCAAATTTAGGATTAATAAATATGAAAAAGATTTTTATTACAGGATCAACTCAGGGGCTAGGTTATGAAGCAGGTCTTCAACTATTAAAAGCTGGTCATCAAGTCATCTTTCATGCCCGTTCAGAAATTACGGCCAAAGAGGCCAGTGCACATCTTAAAGATGCAGTATTTGTCATCGGTGATGTCTCTACTTTGGCCGGAATGAAATCTGTAGCAGAGCAAGTGAATCAACTAGGTACAATGGATGCAATCATTCATAACGTTGGTGTCTATACTCCAGAGAGTTTTACTGCTGACGGACTTAGGACTCTTTTTGCCGTTAATGTTCTTGCTGAATATGTATTGAGTGTTCTCATTAATAAACCCGAGCGAATGATCTTTTTATGTTCAGGTATGCATCTCGATGGAAAAAATAATCTTGAAGATTTACAATGGAAAAATCATCAGTGGAACTCTACGCAAGCATATAGTGATTCAAAATTATATATCATGATGCTTACAAAGTGGTTTGCTAAAAAATGGCCATCAATGCTTGTTAATGCAGTTGATCCCGGCTGGGTTCCTACTAGAATGGGTGGAACTAGTGCACCAGATGATCTTTTCTCTGGAGCTGAAACGCAGGCATGGTTAGCTGTTAGCAATGAAGCTAGTGCTAAAGTTTCAGGAAAGTATTTTTATCATAAAGCTCAAAAAAGCTATAACCCCCTAGCTGATAATCAAGTTACTCAAGATAATCTCGTTCAGTATTTAGTAGAGATCTCTGGGATTAAATCACAAGGAATCTAAAAGGGTAGATAGTAATACGTCGGGTAGTTCGGGCCTCGATTTAGATCCTTTATTCTTTCAGCAAAACACTAGCTTTACATAGCCTAACTATTCAAAAAAAAATTGTAGCAGCATTCGTTCCAGGGATCTTTTTTAAATAATTTTCCGATACGGCAAACGGTATATAATAGATTATTTTCTTTCGTAAAAACCAAGTGTAACGTTGAGATAAAAGTTTAAATCCTTAAAAAAGATATTTTAAAAAATGGTTCTTTTAAATTTGGTCTAAGAACCTGGAAATATTTCTAAGGCCTGCAAGGTTATGGGTTTATTCAAGGACACATTTTATCGTTATCAAGAAGCCGTTGAAGCAGGCGGTGTTGATGCTCTCATGGACAAGTCATGTAGAAGAGCTAATCGCAAGAATCATGTTCCTATAGAGGTAGAAGAAGCAGTATTCGACTTGCAATTAATATCCAGCTTACGGACAAGTAAAAGCTGCCAATGAGCTATGAAAAGAAGGGATCGTACTTTCTCCCGCTGGTATTTCATGATTTAGGTCATGAAAATAAATTTAGAAAAACATTAGTACGCCAAAATTGTCATTAAATAACTAGCGATAATTTGTTAAGGTTTTGCAAATGAAAAATTCCCCCGAACAAACTCTTAAACGAGTCGTATTCAAACTAAGATTTTACAGGGAATCTGCCAATGTAAGCCAGAGAGAAGCTGCTGAAAAGCTTAATATAGGCCACCGTAGTTATCAAAGGATTGAGAGCGGTGAAGCCAGTTGTGATATTTCTTTTCTCCACCGTTTCTGCTTAACTTTTAACGTCGATTTTATCGACCTTGCATGTCCAAATCCTCCTAAAAATTCAAATATAGATCTTTTTATCAATAAAGAAGAACAAATTATTTTTGAGAAAATGCAATTTGTTAAAGAAACTAATTTTAAAAACTTAGTTAGCAGTTTTGAAACTCATTCTTTGAGTTTTGGTGAAACAGAATTATTTGCTGAAGCAGAGCATCCATTCTGTATATGGACTCCGAACAAGAATATCGTTAATAACAATCTACTAGAGCTGCTTGGAAAAAGTAATAACACTACTAATTCGAATATGCCTTTACTTTTACGTGATGAAAAAATTAATGCATTAGATTGCCTCTATTATTACCGCCCAAAATACTCGTTAAAAAAAATAGTGAATTACAATTTAAATGGAACTCATAAACCCATCGACCTTTTTTCAGCTCACTTTTATGAAAAAAATGAGGTCAAAAGTATCTCGCTTTTAAAATTCAATTAATAAGACCGTCCTTTCAAGTCAATTATCAATGGTAAAAACTTTCACGCCAAAAATGTCGTTTTGATTAAATCAAATTTAACTAAAAATGAAGTAGTTATTGTTTAACCAAAGGAAAAAGTATGGAAGCTTTGAAAATACCTATAAATAAAACTGAAGGTTCACAGGAGTATCAAGCATTGCTTCGTGGCCAGTCTGTAGTCGAATTTTCACTAGATGGGACAATACTTCACGCCAACGATATTTTTTTAAAACTTATGGGATATGGCCTGGATGAACTAATTGGAAAGCAGTTAAAAGATTTATGTGAATCAGAGTACGGCAATAGTGAAATTTTTATGGAATGCTCACGTGCTCTTGCTGAAGGCCAAAGTCACTCTGACGAAAAAAAATTAATCAGTAAAAACGGAAAAGAAGTCTGGTTGAACTCATATTGCAGTCCAATTTTTGATAAGACAGGTGCCATTGAAAAGATTGTGAAATTCTCGGTGGATATTACATCCCTTAAAGAAGAGCTGGAGGTACGCAAGGCCATTATGAATATGACCAGTATTGTTTCAGAGTCTGATTTAAAAGGAGATATTCTTAACATCAACGAAAAGTTTTGTGAAACTTCCCAATATGACAGGGAAGAGCTGATTGGAAAACCTCATAATACAACCCGACATCCAGATATGCCTAAAGAAGTGTTTAAACAAATGTGGGCGACAATTGGGCGTGGGAAAATTTTCCGAGGAATTGTAAAAAACAGAAAAAAGGATGGAACTCCCTATTATGTAGACGCTGTCGTTGCGCCTATTATGGGACTAAATGGCAAACCGAAAAAATATATTGGTGTAAGATACGATATTACTGAGACAGAAATTGAAAGACAGAACATGAAAGGTGTTATCAATGCGATTGATGCTACTTTCGCATATGTGGAGTTTAGCACTGAAGGTGAAATCATTTCAGGCAATAAAAACTTCCTGAGTTTAATGAAATATAATTTAGAAGAAATTAAAGGCAAGCATCATAGGATTTTTGTAGATTCACAGTATGCAAAAAATGATAACTATATCCAGTTCTGGAACGATTTAAAGGTCGGTAAAAGTCATAGTGACGTCTTTAAACGCATCACCAAGGATGGAAAAGAAATCTGGCTTCAGGCCATTTATTCACCGGTAATGGATGAAATGAACAGAGTCATTAAAGTTATCAAAATTGCCACAGATGTAACTGAACAAAAGCTACTTAATTCAGATAATGCTGGTCAAATCCAAGCGATAAATAAAGTCCAGGCGGTCATTGAATTTAATCTTGACGGTATTGTTCAATCGGCCAACGAAAACTTTTTACAGACATTGGGTTACACTCTCGATGAGATTAAGGGAAAACATCATCGATTTTTTTGTGAAGAAAATTATAGCCATAGCGGACAATATAAAGAATTCTGGGCAAAATTAGGTCGTGGTGAATTTGAGGCCGGAAGATATAAAAGAATTGGTCGCGGGGGAAAAGTCGTATGGATTCAGGCCTCTTATAATCCTATCTTTGATTTAAACGGCAAACCCTATAAAGTAATAAAATATGCGACTGATATTTCATTACAAGTTGAAGTTGAAGAAACCGTTACAAGAATGGCAATAGAGTTTTCAGAAAATGCTTTGAACATTTCTGCAAAGTCGACTTCTGTGGCCAATGGAGCTCAGTCATTAGGTGCTACTACAGAAGAAATGAATGCTTTAATTGAAGAACTAACTGCTTCAATCAATTCAATTGCACAAAATTCCAAAAATACAGACATGGTCGCAAAATCAACTCATGAAGAAGCTGAGATCGGTAATAAAGCAATCACTAAGGCCATTGAAGCAATGGAGCTTATTAGCAAGTCATCTGAAGATATTAGCGAGATTATTAAAGTTATTAGTGAAATTGCCGGACAAACTAATTTACTGGCCTTCAATGCAGCGATTGAGGCAGCTAGAGCCGGTGAACATGGATTAGGCTTTTCTGTTGTTGCGGATGAAGTGAGGAAGCTGGCAGAGAGATCATCTCAGGCCACCAAAGAAATTTCTAAATTAATAAACGAATCGGTTAAAAGAGTGTCGCAGGGAAGTGAAATTTCTAAGCAAGCTGGATTAGCTTTCGAGAAAATTGTTGTAGGTGTAAATAAAACGACCCAGGCTATCTCTGAAGTCGCATTTGCAGTCGAAGAGCAGCTTGTTGCGGCCAAAGAAATTAGTTCGGCCATCGGCCAAATTGCAGAAGAAACAGAAAGGGCCGCCAATTCTTCTACGGCCATTGCCAATGCCACTCAAGAACTCACTTTAGGTGCTGATGAATTGAAAAAAATAGTATCTAAGTTTAAGGCATAAGATGATGGTTATTTCTGATTGTGAAGAGATGAATGAACTGACTTTGGAAAAATTTCTAAATTCAGTTTATGCTCATCCCGATAAAACTCTTAGAATCTAGTCAGCTGCTTCTTCTACATGTGAAGAAGCATATACCTTGGATAATCGGTATTAATATCTTGATGAATAGAAGTTCCAAGCTGTCTTCACACGACCACTGCATTGAACCCGATATGGATACAAAAATTCTGGCGAAAGCTTCAAAGAAGCTTTACAATGTGATTATGATTAAAAAAACATTGTTGCTTTTCACTATCATTACCCATTCTGCTTTTGCGGCGGAACTATCTCCCGAACAGCGTGCATTCTCGGATAAAATTGTACAAGTACTTCAATCAGGGAATGCGGGAGATTATAAGAATCTCATTCATTCTCAATGTCCGGTGGATGAAGCTAAAGTTACAGACGTTGTAAAAGATGTCTGGACTCAGCGATATATAGTCAGATTAAAAGAAGTAAAAGAATCATACGACCCTAAGTTTAAGTTTAAAGTTACACCAGAATTTGTTCTTGAAATTCAAGGATGGAGAAAGGTTACAGATCCGAAGCTTTTAAAAATGTTGAAAAATGTTACAGAAATTGAAATTGTTAAAAATTTTCCGGTGGCAAAAGATAAAACCACTTTAAAAATTCTAGAGTGGCCTTGTTTTGACTCTAATTAAATTTCTCAAGGAAGTCAGAAGTGTGCGCTTTAACTACATCTATATCTTTATAATCTTGAAGGTATTTGGATAAGACTTAATTGAACCTTCCTATTCCTAATGCGTGTTAAACTTGAACACGCAACAATCCTTTAGGTAATGTTTTTACTTTTGTCATTTCTGCTTCCACTAAAGTCCAGCGCTATTATTATTAGTTGCGGCATAAAGTATAAAGCATGTGAATAAATTATCACAAATAAATCTCATCTTAATCATGATTTTAACAAAATGGAATGCTATGTTGTTATTAGTTCATCTATGTTCTTCAAAACAGCAAGGAGTATTTTTAATGTTACGATCAAAATTTATCCCATTAGTGCTTTTTTCAAGTTTAGTATTGCCCGGATTTGCCTCTGCAAAGACTTGGGGACTTGGTGCAGTCATTGGAGCACCAACAGGCTTTTCAGCCAATTATTTTTTAAGTGAAAACCGAACTGTGCACACAACACTTGCATATGACTTTAGCGGTGATGATGAGGTTCAACTTGCTTCACATTATCAATGGAGAATGAATAATTTAAATTTTGAAGCACTTAGGCTCGGTTGGTTTTATGGTGTAGGTGCAAGATTTGCCCTTATAGATCATGATCATAAACACAATCATCATCATGACGATCATGAAGACATAGAATTAGGGCCAAGCGCAACGCTCGGATTATTTCATGAGTTTGCAAGTGCCCCCTTGGAATTATTTCTAAAAGGGAATTTAACTGTCAATGTTATAGAAGATACGGATGTAGATATCGATGGAATGCTAGGGCTTCATTATAATTTTTAGTTCTAAAGCTCCAGCACACTTATCTAGTAATGAAAGTTCCCGCTGACTTTTTCCGGGGACAGAGCGACAAGATAAGTGTGTTGGCTGGAGCCTTAAGTTGAGTTATAAAATTTAATAAACTTAGTTTTGAGATTTGAATTTATTAAATAAATCATCAACAGCTTGAACATTGTCACCATCTTCAACGAGAGCAAGATAGTCTTTTGTTCGACACATTAAAGTATATAAAAAGTTTGGATTGGCCAAGAAATCAGAGTGCAAAAATATAAAGACGTTATCCCATTCGCATCCTCTGCACTCAAGGTGGTGTACATTGGCACTTACATAATTTTTATCTGAAACGTGTGATATAGATGCTGTTTTAGAAGTAAGCATACCCTTTTTTTCGTCTATTTTAGATATCGCTGCATTCCAACTTAAACGCTCTATCTTATTACCCTCTCTGGTAAATTTTAGGCATCTTGGATTGTTCTCATCAAAAAGTTTTTCGTATTCTCCTTTTTTAAAACCATTTTTCAGTAAAGAAAAGGAAGCTTTGAATATGCCTTTTGGGGTTCTATAAACATTTAAGAGTTGAGTCGGTATAACTTTTCTTCCAAATAAACTTGTATAAGTTTTTATCTCCTGTCGATGTTGAACTATTGAGCTAACATCATCATCTTCTTCTTGTTGGCTATTATGTAGACTTTGAGCATCATCCCATCTTAAGTAGGACTGAAGAGGATCTTCTGCGAAAAAAATGTTAGGTTCACCTTGTTTATCTCTGGCAACAAAAGGTGTAATAATTTTTAGTCGGGAATCGTCGGTTTTTATATCTTGAAATTCATCAATGTAGATGCCATCAAAGAGTCGATGATTTTGACTGATTTCAAAATCTTTTTCTTTTAATTTATTGAGTAATTTTAATCGACAGTTTTTATATTCTAGTTCAGAAACATTATTCTTTTCTTCGTCGCTTCCACCAATGCCAAATTCTCGGCAAATTCTATACAGGGGGCCATATGATGAATAGCCTTCTTCAAAATCTAGGCCGAAAGTAAAAAATCTTGTGGGGAAGGCATCAATATTAATAAAATATATTCTAGAGCCATTTTCCAGTTGAATGTACTTCACTTTTTTCTGAGGACCACCAAGTGGATACACTTCTTCTTGATGAGAAATGTTTGTCGCTTCTTCAACATATTTTATAAAAATATCTACTAACTTCTTATTGTGAGTTGCATAGAGTAAACGCCTTGTTTCTTCCTGCGCATCCTTTGTTATTTGTTGCGATAGAAGATATGTTTTTCCTGTACCGGCCACACCTTTGATTCCATGAATCCCACCAAAAGACTTAATGTATTTATGAACTTTTTGATTACCATACGTGGTTCGTGCATCGAGAAGAATTTTTCTGCGATAATATATTCTATTGATCTCATCAAGGAGTTTATGATCAGGAGGTATTGGGGTTGTTTGAGATAAGACTGACTGGAGATAGTCAAGATTTCCCCAGTAGATTCCATTTCTCCCGGCCTGACTTAAACTGGGAAATATATTTTGTCCATTTGGAAAGATTGCATAACATTCTACTTCAATACTGGTATTGTAATAATGATAACATCTATTAACAACCTCTCTATATTTTTTTAACTGCTCGTAAGCATCGCTCTTATTTCCAGAACCATCTCTTTTAATAAATTTATCTGCCTTACATTCAATTATAATAATTTTTAATCTTTTTTTGTCTTGAGAGTACACGGGAATTACAAAGTCTGGGCAAACAGGAAATTCAGGAATATGGCGATTTATATAAACATACCCAGCATTTGACTCGTAAATTTTTTGAATCTTTTCTAAAACTAATTTTTCTGCCTTTGCTCCGCTTTCTCCCTTAGGAGTTCCGTCACTTTGAAAAGTTAATCCAATTTCTTCAAGGGACATGTGACCTCATTAATTAACGATAATTATATTTAAACTCTAATCGAATTTTTCGGAAGAAAGCCCTGGAAACTTAACGTAAAAGAGGATGAGTAGGTAGGTTAGGTTTTGGCATTGGATTCTTCGTCTTGAACAAATATTCATCCTTACGCGAACAATCGTGTCTGTTATTAATGGTCTTGGTCTACTTTGAATTGCCTATTATTTGGTATTGATCAGCATTGGAGGTAAGTAAAAAATTTCAGCAATGATTCTCATCGGAGTTATCCCAATTTCTTGATAAAATTAAAACTGTGCATTTAAAATAACATATCTTAACTGAATGGAATTTATATGAACTCGTTAAAATTGATTAAGCTTACTAAGAAATCTATTCCCCACATCGCATCTTGTGCAGTAGGGGAACAAAAATTCTATTTGAACTTATGTGGCAGATTACAATAATATCGTGCGGGAACTAATTCTAAATTTTATTTTTTATTAGGTCTATTGTTAGTGTCCATCATTCCCCTGCCCATTCTGCCCTTTGACCCCATTCCCATAAAAGCACAGCTGTTTTCATTTTGGGTATTGCATGATTGTCTCATTTCATTACGACAGGTTTCAATCGACTTATCTGTTTTAAGGCAAGCCACTATTTTTTCGTGCATATCTATCATGGCCTCTCTTTGTTCCTTTTCGACCGTTATTGCTTTAGTGTCTTCAGCGAAGGATAAAGTGCTTAAAAGGGAAAAAAATACTACCAGGCCAGTGATGTTGAATTTCATAATTTACTCCTTAGAAATATTTCAAAATTACTTGCAGTAACTTTATTTAAGACTAAGATGTTTTAATCAGAACTAATATGATATTCATCAGGGAAGAAGTAATTTTACCAAGCATGCTAGAAATTGAAGTTCCATACGAATGTTGAAAAGTGCTAGGATTTAATCACGCAATACCTGATAATCTCGTTCAGTATTTAGTAGAAATATCTGGGATTAAATAAGAAGGAATCTAATAGGGTAGATAGTAATACGCCGGGGAGTTCGGGCATTGACTTATATCCGCTGAATGACTCTAGAATCCTAGAGTTGAAGTTAAGCGGCCTTATCGTCCTTAGATATTATTTCTAATTGTTCGATAAGCTCGATGGTCTTGTCTGAAATTTGAACATAATGACCTGTGGGGCTTAATAACTTATCAGCAGCTTTCGTATTTTTATTATCAATATGTTCAATAATTTGTCCTGCAGTTTTATGAAAATCGGCATGGGAATTTTTAAGTTCATCAAAAAGATTAGGATTTAAATCTCGATAGGCTGATCCATCTCCATACATCCATTTTCCTAATATACAAGCATTGTCTAAACATACTTTTTTATGATCTAAACTTCCATCTGGAGATTTTAAATAATTAGTCAGTTTCATTTTCCAGTCGACATGGGCTTTCTTGGCCGATTGAAAATCAAAAGGTTTTATGGCCTTGACTACATTGAGATGCAGTTCTGTTAAAAGTGCATGGTATTGTTTATTAATTTCTTCAACTTTATTGGCCAGATCGGCAGAAGAAGAGTGCGTTCTTACAGACATTAATTCTAGTTCTATAGAAGTGGACTCAAGGGCCTGTAGCGCACCTGCAATTTCTTGTACTCCAATATTTTGTTCGGTCATTGAGCTTGAAATTTGCTTTGCTTTTTCTTCAGTCTCTTTGGAAAAAAGCGATAATTGAATGAAGCGTTTTGATAATACTTCGGTTTTGCAAGATATCGTATTTATATGTGAAATTGTTTGAGTTGTTACTTTTTCCAGGTCGGATGTGACAATACCAATCTGTTCCTTGGTTTTTTCTACACCACTATTAAGAATAGTTTCTATTTCTTTTGAAGCCTCTCCACTTGCGCGTGCAAGATTGCCCATCTCTTCGGCAACGACAGCAAAGCCTTTTCCGTATTCGCCCGCACGAGCAGCTTCAATGGATGCATTAAAAGAGAGAAGTTTGGTTTGAAAAACGATATCGTTGATAATTTTTGATTTTTCTTTAATTTCCACCATTGTTTCAGTAACACTAGCGATACTTCGAAGACCACTTTCTACAGATTTTTGTAACAATTGGCTTGAGGCATTCACTTCACTTATCATCTTTTTAAGCTCATCTAGATCTGTAGATGAATTTAAAACAGCATTGTAAGAATCTTTGGCCTTTGAATCTAGCTCGCGAGATGCGTCCGCTGTCATTGTAACAATTGATGCAATTTCATGAGAAGCAGCGGAAGATTTTTCAATTGAATTTTTTTGATAAACAATGATCTTTTTTAATGATTCACTATCAGAATAGAGCTTTCTTGCTTCATCATTCAGTTCATCAATGTTATTAAAAACATTTTGATGTGCAGAACTGTTTGAGTTTTGTTTTATATTGAACAATTTTTTTAAGTTTAAGATATTCATGTTAATCCTTTCTTCGGTCTTTAGAGGCCCATGCTTAAACCTGGAATGAGGTTTAATAACATGATAAATATTGGCTTTATTTTAGTTTCTACTCTGTTGAGCAATTAGTGAGTCTCTCAAACTGTGTAAGTCCAATGTTTAGCCAGTAGGCCTAAAGCACTCCATTTCAGGGGGAACCGTTGGTATTCCATCTTTTATGTAAAAATTTAGTACGCATTAATTATCAAGATAGTTGATTGTCCTTGTCTACTGTAGTTAATTGCCCACTATGTCCACGGGACAATTTATATTTCTCGTATAATAATTTTTTCCCAAACACCGATACATCGTCATAAATCACCATCAATTTAACTTTGGAAGACCTATGACGAGTTTTAAAAAATCCATGCTCTTTTTTGTTATCGCTTTTACATCTCCGAGTGTATTTGCCCAATCAGTAAAAGAGATTGCTTTTAATGAAGCGCAGGCCATACCGCTGTCTGCGATTGTCAATCAAACAGCAGGCGTGGAGGGGCAGAAGAATATTGAGATCCTTCCTGGTGAAGTTGTCTACATTGATAGAAGTGTGAACATCGGAGAGTTGGTCATCAACGGACAGCTCCACTGTAAAGATGCGACAGCTGAAATCAAAGCGAACTCAATTTATGTTAACGGTTATTTCCAGTGTGGAACCAATCAAAAACCATTTTCAGGAAAATTGCATCTTTCATTAAAACACTCTGCACTTAATCCAAAAACAAGTACTGGTTATAGAGGAGTTGTTGTTAACAATAACGGTAATCTTATTTTAAACGGTAGAATGGAGAGAGCTGGTCATTACAGACTTAATAGAACTATCAATCCTGGCGAGCAGAGCATTGAGCTTGATCAAAGTGTAAAAGGTCTTTGGAATGTAGGAGATCAAGTCGTGATAGCTCCGACTTCATACAATCCAAATGAAGGTGAGAAGCTGACTATCTCCAATATCGATGCATCTGGAAAGGTCGTGTATTTTTCTTCTGGTGTGAGATACAGACACTGGGGAGAGCTTGAAAAATTAGCAACGGCCAGAGGTGAAGTAAATCTTGATCAAAGAGCTGAAGTGGCCAACCTTACAAGAAATATTGTTATTAGGGCCGATGAATCAGTTGTCGCTGTTTCAGATGCAGACATTCCTGATGGACAATTAGGTGGTCACGTCATGGTTAACCGTGGCGGATATGCCGCTGTCGACTCGGTTGAATTTTTTAGATTGGGGCAGGCAGGCCTAATGGGACGTTATCCTTTTCATTGGCACTTAGTAGGAGATGCTCCAGGACAATACATAAAGAATTCAAGTATTCACAGTTCGTTTCAACGTTGTGTGACTGTTCACCAGACTCACCAGACTGTAGTGGACAATAACGTTTGTTATAACTTTAAAGGACACGGATTTTTTCTTGAAGACGGTAATGAAGTTAACAACACTATTAGTAGAAACGTAGGTATTGGGGCGCAATTTCCAAGTTTATCGAAAGTACTATTAAACTCTGATCACATGAACGCAAACGTTGATCGCAGAAGATTTCCTCCGGTCAGTGTTTTCTGGATTTCAAACCCAAATAACCGCGTGACAAAAAATATTGCTTCAGGCTCTGTTGGTACAGGATTCTGGATGAGCTTTGTGGATGAGGTAAGAAGATTCAACTCTCAATCTGGAGAGTTTGATGGAGACTTACTATCACGTCCACGTACAACTAACACATTGGATTTTTCTTACAACGTGGCCCACACAACTTTAGTAGGACACACTTGGGATGGAGCTCCTAATGAGCGTCCTTTTCCTGCTGGACAAAATCCGTATAAAACTAATAACCCGAATAATGCTCAGGATAGATTATTAGAGAGCTCGCACTATTCTCCATCAACAACGCCGACGTTTCCTGGATTAGTTGCTTATAAAAATTTATATGCCGGAGTTTATTTCAGAGGGGATACGGCGATCTTCGACAACATGTTACTTGCAGATAATGGATGGGGTGCCTTCATGGCCTTCAACCAGGTTTTCAGGAACACAACTTTTGTTGGGAAAAGTAAAAACAATTCTAGGGTCGAAGAAGACTACATGTACAACCAAAGACGTTATACTGAAAAGCAAGCGGGGATCGTGCTCTACGATGGACCATGGGAATTGGAGAACGTTGATTTTTTAAATTACTCAACTCAAAAAGAGATGAGAAATTTTGATGGAACAAATTACGACATGGCCTCAACTCCAATGATCACGATCGGAGGAACTGAAAAATTAACTAATATCGCTAAGAATCTTCGCTTTTCTCCTGAGCCTTATCACCGCATTTATCAAGATGTCGAAGACGGTTGGGCGGACAAGCGCTACTCAAACAGTGTAAGAGATCTTGATGGATCACTAACAGGTATTGTTGGTGGAGTTCTGTTAGGTGAAAATAAAATCACTCACGATAGCTCGTGTGTGAAGAAAGCAGAGTCGGGAAAAGAAACATACTACGGCTTTGTAGTGTGTCCGGCCAATGTTAGCACAGCGACAGCTTGGTTTAACTCGTCAGAGATGCAAGCGAGTGTGCCTTATTTGATCAGAAGAAATGACGGTGAAGTCTCTTATATGAAAAAAGACTGGGGCATGCTTGATCGCATTGGAAGATTCGAGCGTATGCACTTAAAAGCGGGATTATTAAATAAGCCTGGCTACGAATATGAAGTTCTCTTTAGTCATCGTTCTGTGGCCTCTGGAAAAGGTTTAGGTACTGTAGGAGCGCAGGTATTAGCAGAGAAAATCAACACAACTACACCACTCTTGAAAATTTCAGGATATGGAGCTAACTGTCGTCTTAGTAGCGGAACTCGTTACGGCACCCTTGATGAGCTTAGAAATGCCAATCAGCTTGGTTATTACAGTAATCAGAATGATTTTTATATTAAAATGAAAACTCATAAAAGCTACACACCAATCAGGCGTACAGTTGGAAGTTTAACAACTGAGTCGCAGTCTGATGGGCTGGGATTATATTGTGATAGTCCTGTGATTAATTATGTGACGGGAGTAATGGACGGAGTCACTAAAGATGCGTCTGGAACTTATGTGACTGGATGGGCATGTGACTACGGTAAAACTAACGAAATTGATATTCACTTCTATGCTCAAAATGGAGCAAAACAAGATATGGTTTTTTCAACCAAAGCTAATCTTTATTCAGAAGAAGGTGTGAATTTTGCTTGTGCGGATACTTCGATGCAGAACCACCGCTTTAAGGTGAGAGTTCCGGAAAATGTTCTGACAACTTATGCAGGTGCTGCTCTTTATGGATACGGTATTTCAACAAGTGGGAAAGAGAACTCGGCAATTGGAAATTCTGGAGTGTTAAGACTTCCTGGTGGAGCGACGACTCCAACACCAACTCCAACGCCGAACCCGACTCCTAATCCAACACCAACACCGACTCCAACACCAGGAGTGACTAACAAAATCACTGGGCACATTGACGGAATTACTGTTAATGGCCAGAAGGCCTACATCGGTGGATGGGCATGTGATTATGGAAAGGGAGTTCAGATCGATGCGCACGTTTATATTGGAAGCGGTAGAGCTGAAGAGATGATCGGTGCCTTTAAAGCAAACAGCAATTCAGAAGATGCCGTGGCCAACGCCTGTGCAGATTCGACGAAAGCAGGTCACAGGTTTACTTATGAAATTCCGGCCAGCGTTTTAAGTGCTAAAAATGGAAAGAATGTTTACGTCTTTGGTATTTCGACAAGCGGGAAAGAAAACCTGGCGATTGGGAACTCTGGAGCATTTGTTGTTCCAAAAATTAATGCAACAACTCCTGCGCCAACACCGACTCCAACTCCGACACCAGTACCAACTCCAGGTGTGACAAATAAAATCACCGGATGGATAGGCGAGGTTAAAACAGAAAATGGGAAATCATTTATAACAGGTTTTGCGTGCGATTACGGTAAATCAAATCAGATTGATGCCCATATCTATATCGGAAATGGAAAAGCAGAAGAAATGATTGGAGCTTTCAAGGCCAATCTTGCCAATAATGATTCGGGAATCGACAGCGCATGTGCGGATTCAACACGCACAGGACACAAGTTTAATTATGAGATTCCAGAAAGTGTGATGCTACAAAAAAGTGGTAAAAACATTTATATCTTTGGTATCTCAACATCAGGTAAAGAAAATCTACCACTCGGAAATTCTGGAGTTTTCGTTGTTCCTAAGAAGACGGCTGCACCAGTCGTTGAAAATAGAATAGAAGGCTGGATTGATGGAATTTCTAAGGCCAATGGTAAAACTTACGTCACTGGATGGACATGTGATTATGGTAAATCAAATCAGATTGATGCCCATGTCTATATTGGTAATGGAAAAGCGGAAGAGATGATTGGTGCGTTTAAAGCAAATAGTCCGTCAGAGGATGGAGTGGCCGCGGCCTGTGGTGACTCAACGAAAGCAGGCCATAGATTTGGCTATGAAATTCCTGCGTCGGTGATGTCTGCTAAAAAAGGAAAAAATATCTACATTTTTGGAATTTCAACAAGTGGTAAAGAAAATCGTCCGATTGGCAGATCTGGTGAAGAGAAAATTCCTTAAGTAAAATAATTTATGAAATAAGAGGTTGATATGAAAAATAAGTTAATGAAGATCGGAGTACCAGGATTTTTAATGATGGCAGCAATGTTTTTTTATTTCTCTGCAACGGAAAAGGCCAAAACATTGCCTGCTCCTGAGGAAGTTTATAGCGTGAATAATTTTGATTCAAAGGCAAAACCATATGTGGGAGTTAAGCTTCCAGCATCAAATGAGGTGCATGTTGAAGTAGCGAGCTTTGAAGAGAGTAAAATGCCGGAAGACAATAGAGCTGGAGGAAAAATATACTTTGCCCCAGGGAGTTTCGATCATAAGCGAATTGATAAACAAGCAGTAAAAAATCAAAGGGCCATTGCAAAAAGTATGGAAAGAAGAGAATTAATGATTATTGAAAGAGAGATTGCTTCTGATGAAATTAAAATACAAGAGCTGATACAAAAGGGTGACAGCGAAAATGTTGCTTACCTAGAAAACTTAATGGCGCAAAAAAAGATTAGGCATGATGAATTAAAATACCAATAAGTTTTATACTTGATGTCAGTGCTTTTTATGAGAAAAAACTCGAACACATATCGGTGCCTCTTTATTGAGGCATTTTCTCCATACTAATTCCCCTATCAATTAAAGTTGAATCTTGAAGATTCAGTAACAACTCTTTGTTTTGTATTGTCCAACTTAAATTTATGAGTGGATTTTTACTTATTCATTGATAATGACGAAGGCCCACAAAATTAGTTGGAGAAAAAATATGTACGCATTGCAAATATTTGAAGAAGCCTCTCTCCTTAAGCTTACAGTGGAGGATAATCTCGATGAAGATCAGTTGAGGGAAATGCTTAAAGATCTTAAGCATACAAGACGTAAGTTTAATGGAGCTTATAGGTTACTAATAGTGCTGCCAAATATGTTGCGAGCAGGTAATATCGATGAAAGAGAAAAAATTGATTTAAATGTTTTTTTGGCCAAATTGAAAGGTCTCAAACAGGTCATTCTGCAAACTCCAGAAAAAGGCTCAGCTAATGTAGAACGATTAAAACAAATATATAGTGGGCTCTCTATAAGAGTGAGTGTCACACACAATGAATTTGAAACAGATATGAGGCTAGAGCGTCCCATGTAAGAGCAGTGTTTTGCACTAAAGCTTTCCAGATTTCAATTGAATACTAAGAGGCAGTTTTAAATAAGATTTCCCGTTAGGTTCAATGCTTGGCAAATGACCAGCATCTATATTTACTTGAATACTTGGCAATAGCAGTCTGGGAGCATTGAGGTTTTTATCTCTTGATTCTCGAAGCTCAACATATTCTGTTTCAGTCGTCTTCGCTGATAGCTGAATATTTTTTAATTTACTTTCTCCTATCGTTGTTTGAAAAAGCATTTCACGGCCATTAGGGGCATAATCATGCCCTACATAAACCTTAGTATCATTAGGAAGAGAGTATAAAACTTTTGAGACAGAGTTGTAGAGATTGCGTGCGCTTCCTCTTGGAAAATCACATCTGCCTGTTCCGTAATCGGGCATAAATAATGAATCACCGACAAAGAGAGAGTTGCCAAAAAGATAACTCATACAAGCGGGAGTGTGCCCCGGAGTTGGAATTGCTTTCATATGAAGGGAGCCAAAACTAATTTCTTCAAAATCCTTAAAAAGATGATCGAATTGAGATCCGTCTACCTTGAGATCGTCCAAGTTGAAATGTGATTTAAAAACTTCTTGGACAATCTTTATTTTTTCTCCAATAGCATGAACGGCCTGCGGAAATAGCTGTTTTAATATTTGTGAGCTGGAAAGGTGATCGGCATGTGCATGTGTTTCGAGAATTGCTCTTATATTAAGTTGATTCTGTCGGATGTAATCCAATACTTCTTGAATACTATGATCGTCGATTTTTCCTGAAGGTGGATCGAAATCGAGTACAGGATCAATTATGACTGTATCTTTTGTTATTTCATCAATAACTAAATAAGTAAGCGTAAAAGTATCGGGATCAAAAAAGTGCTGTATTTTCATCTTAACCTCCAGACTTGGAACATTTTCATAATACTCCACCATGTTTAATTATTCAATTGATTAATTGAATAAGATGTGGTAGGATATTAATTACGAGAGGTTAGGTGTGGATAATTTACAAATTCTCAAAGAACAGCAAGGTGATATTTTTGAATCAATGGCGAAAATATTAGGTGCTATAGCGGCTCCAGTGAGAGTTCGCTTAATCCATTTTTTATCTCAGGCACCTTTAACAGTTGAAGTCTTAGCAGCTAAGACTGATCAGAGTGTGGCCAATACATCGATGCATTTAAGAAAGATGTTGAGCGAAGGTCTCGTGACAGTAGAGAGTGTGGGGCAGAAAAGACTTTATACATTAATGCCTGCAGTCCTCGATTTCTGGGAGTCGTATCAAGACTTTATTCAGAAGCTCAATCCTTCTTTAAAAATAAATTCTCAGAAATTGTTTGGAGAAATAAGCTGGACAAAAAATTGGGAAGAAACACTAAAGCTTTTAAAAAAGAAAGAAATTATTTTTCTCGATGTTAGGCCAAGCGATGAAGTCGTTAATGAGCTAAAAGAATTTCCCGAGATAGTACATATTTCTCAACAAGATCTAAAGCTAAATTTAGGAAAGCTCCCAAAAAGAAAACAGATTCTCGTTTTTTGCCGTGGACGCATGTGTGCGCTATCGGCCTATTCGGTTAATTATTTAAGAGAAAACGGATTTAAGGCATATCGTCTAGAAGAATCATGGACTCGTTTAAAAAAAGAATTATTAAAACAGGAGCCATAAGTGATAAATGCAATAATTGGTGGAGTTCTTATAGGACTTGCTGTGAGTTTAATGCTGCTCTTTAATGGCAGAGTCACTGGAATTAGTGGAATTCTAGGAGGCATTATTAGGCCTCAAAAAAATGATTTATACTGGAGAGTTTTCTTCATTGGAGGACTTTTATTTGGTGGATTCATTCTTCAATACTTAAGGCCTACTGCTTTTATTCAGCTTTCATCTGCATTGAGAGTTGATTATATGATTGCGGGAATCTTGGTTGGATTTGGAACGCTTCTTGGCAATGGCTGTACTTCGGGGCATGGAGTGTGTGGCATCTCTAGACTTTCAGTTCGCTCGATTGTTGCGACTTTTACCTTTATTATTTTTGGAATCATTAGTGTTCTTATTTTTAAACTTGTAAGAGGTTCACTATGAAAAATTTTATTGCATTTATTGTTGGTCTTATCTTTGCGATGGGACTCGGGATAAGTGGTATGACACAAACCCAAGTGGTGCGTGGCTTTTTAGATGTGTTTGGAGATTGGAATTATTCCTTAATTGGGGTTATGGCAGGAGCCATTTTTATTCATTCTATCTTTTTTTATTTTATAAAGAAAAAAAGCTCTCCATTACTTGATAGTAAATTTCATTTGCCTACTCGTAAAGATTTAGACTGGCGCTTAATTACTGGAGCGGGTATTTTTGGAATAGGTTGGGGATGGGCAGGTATTTGTCCTGGTCCAGGTATCGTTGCTATGGCCAGTGGTAATATGGACATAATTATTTTTATTGCATTCATGTTAGTAGGAATGGGGCTATTTAAATTAATTGAGAATAAAATAAAATGATAGAGCTGTTTTGCGGAATTTTAATTGGAAGTGTGATGGGGTTAACGGGGGCCGGTGGCGCACTTGTTGCTATTCCTCTTTTTATGCAATTTATGGGACAAAGCTTAAAGGAAGCTTCTCTCTATTCATTGGTCGCTGTGGTATTAGCTTCTTTGATAAATTTTTTGGCCCAAAGATCCTTTACTCAGTTTAAGACAGGATTACTTATTGTTATTTTTTCAGCGATTGGTAGCTATTTAACGACCCCATTCAAGGAAGCGATTTCCTCATTTTGGATTGCGTTCATACTGTCGATTGTTTCTTTGTATGCATTGTACAGTGTCTGGTTTCCGGTGAAGATAAAAACGGGAGATAAGGATAAATCTTTAGAAAGTTTCTGGTTATCAAGTCTTGTTGGTTTTACCTTGGGGGCACTGACTACCTTTACAGGTCTTGGGGGAGGGGTGCTGATGCTCCCGATACTTCTTGGACTGTATCGTTTCAAACTACCCAATGCTGTGGCAACGAGTTTATTTGCAGTAGCTTTATCTTCACTGAGCTCTTTAATCATTCAGATACAGCAAGGAGCGGATTTTGAATTAGGTAAAGATTTTGTTTACTTGTTAATTGGAATTTTATCATCAGTTGCTTTATTAAAAATTATCTCAAAACATTTAAAGTTAGACATACTCATAAAATTAAGACAGATCGTATTCTCATTAGTTGTACTGTTAGCATTAGCGAAAATCTTTCAAAGTTAGAATGGGTTCCTTAATGTCAATTCTCAAGCTGTGTTAGGGCAGCTACTTGAAGTCTTCCATCCAAACAATGATAGAGGACTTTTCTTCCAACTTTTCCACCAGTGTTTTCACCAACAATTTCAATTTTGTATTGCTTTAGAATCTCTTTTGCCACCAAGGTGTTTTTTTCACCAATATCATCTAAGCCTCCTTTTGAATCACGAATAAAGCAATTAGACCCGCCAATGATTTTTGCTTTTAGAGTAGAGGCCTCTCTTTTTGTAACTTTTATCATTTCTTCAATTAAAATAGGAATTGCTCTTTCTCCGTATTTAAGATTATCTTCTTCCATGCTGTTATTTAAAAAGTAGGGAAGTGCGTAATGAATAATTCCAGAAGTCTTTTTATCAGGTGAATGTAAACAGATAGAGACGCAAGAGCCTAATGTCGTGCTTACAATAATATCTTCGCCTGTCACAATGAGCTCTCCTATATTAAGGCAAAGAATTTTTTCAATCATCTTTTTTTACCTTTCCCAACTTTTTTATAAACAGAAGGAGCATGTGGCAACCATCCACTTTTTATGGCCTGAAGAGATTCAGAGTGTCCAATAAATAAGGTGCCTTCTTTGGTGGTTGATTGGTAAATCTTGTCTGCTACAATTTTAATGATTTCTTTAGGGAAATAAATCATGACATTTCGGCAGAGGACGAGATCAAAAAGTTGATTTCCAGGCATCGAGTCTTCAATTAAATTATAGATCTCAAAAGTGATATTGTCCTTTAAGTTTTTCTTGATTCTAAACCAATCAGAAACAACACCTCTTCCTAAATCAACAGATTTCTTAAATTCCTCTGGAATCTCATGATATTTTGAATGAGGGTAAACGCCATTTTGTGCTTTCACTAAAATGTTAGTATCTATATCAGAAGCAAAAAATTTATACTTTATATCTTTAGGAAGTTTGCTTTCTAAAAACATTGCAAGGGTGTACGGCTCTTCGCCTGAAGAACATGCTGCTGACCAGATATGCACTTCTTTTTTTCCCATCTTTATCCATTGGGGAATCAAGTTGGTTTCGATGTAGTCAAAATGAGCAGGCTCTCTGAAGAAATCTGTTTTATTGGTCGTAACGAGATTAATCAGTTTTTGCCATTCAGCGTGATCACTTGGAAGCGTGTTGAGATACTGGCGATACCCACTAAAGTTTTTGAAATTATTATCTCGAATATAGGGGCCTAAGCGCGTCTGTAAAAGATCGCGCTTTTTTTCTCCCAGAGATATACCTGTCATATTTAGGACGAGTGCCTGGAAGTAGGCAAAATCCTCGTCCTGCATATATTTTTCTTCTTTAGAAGAAAAGATTGAAACATCAGGGGCCATCAGTTTCAAGGATTAAACCTCTTCAAATCCTGGATGCTCATGACTTGGTACATCTCCACTGGATACTTTTTTCATTGGAGGTGCCGTTTTCACTACAGCTTTAGCAGCGAACGAACTTTTTTTACTTGATTTTGTCATATGGATAACATTTGTGGCCTTTGAAGTGTTAACAGGTGCTTTTTTATTCAGAGTTTCTTTGTTGTGGTTATTGAGGCCTGAAGTGCTAACTTTAGCATTTGTTCCATTGATAACTGCAACTAAAGTGAGAACCTGATTTTGAAGTGAATCGGCCTGTGCAGATAATTCTTCCGCTGCACTTGCTGCTTCTTCCGACGTTGCAGAATTGGTCTGAGTGACTTGATCTAATTGTCCCATTGCTTTTGTGATTTCTTGAACGCCTTTAGATTGCTCTAAGCTTGCGTTTGAAATTTCGCTGGCCATCGTACTTACACTTGACACATTTTCTACTATTTCAGCAAGAACAACTCCGCATTCTTCAGCAACTTTTGTTCCCATTTTTATTTTTTCAGATCCTTAAACACTTTCCTCTACGTCGACTCCAGCAACAGCAGCAAAAAACTGTTGTTTCTGGCCAATTTTGTGTCCTGCTGGAATTGGAAGACCTAGTTCATCGATAGAGAAAACACTTTCTGGAAGATTAAGGGACTGGCGTACTTTTTCCATTGTTTGCGGAACAAATGGGTGAAGCATGATCATCAGATTCTTTAGAATGTAAAAACATGAATAAAGAGCATCAGCGCGCTCTGTCTCATCGTGACGATCATCATGAGGCTTGTACTGAACGAATAAACTGTTTACTAAGCGAGCGTAGTTTTCAATTTGTCCAAGAAGGGTGATGTGATCTGCTTTTTCCATGTTCTTCACATACATCTGCACGATCTTCATGGTTTCTTTTTCAACTTTTTCTAAGACTTTTCCTTGAGGGACAACGCCGCCGAATTTTGAATGTACTGCTGAAATTGGTTTTTCAATTGAAGCGTTCAATGGGCCTGCTAAGAATTTATTTCTTTCTTTAAAAGTTTCAAAGTCGAAGTTTGATTGTTTTTCAGCAAGGCTTAATGTTGAAAGGAAATATCTAACTTGATCAGCGTCGTATCCCATCTCCGCCGTCAGCTCATCTGCAGAATAAAAATTTCCACGTGACTTACTCATTTTTTCACCGTTAACCATTAAATGGAAAACAGAGTAGACATCTGTCATAGTGTAATCAGGAGTGTCTGCACCACGAATGCCAATCCACATCGCCCCTTGCATTAGTACATAAAAGTAAACGTTATCCTGACCCAGGAATTGAAAAATGCGGGCTTCAGGGTCTTTCCAGAAACGCTCCCATTCTTTAGGATCTCTTCCTTGTTTTGCCAAGGCCACTTTTGTAAATGAGATTGGAGCAATCAAGGAGTCCGGCCAGACATATAATGTTTTATCTTTCATCTCAGGATCGATTTCAGCGGGGACAGGAACTCCCCAAGTCACATCACGAGTGATTGATCTATGGGCCCAGCCATCTAAAGGGGAGCATGGAATGCTTTTTTCTTCCAAGGCGCTCTTTCCCGTAGCGTAGTCTGCCAGAGTTTCAAATTGCACAACGACTTTTTTCCCAGGAGCATAGCGAGACTTATGTTTTGGAAGTGTTGCACGTATTTCTTTAAACGTAGGTTCATGAGTATTATCAAATTGTAGAGCAGGTTGAACTGTCTCATACACCTCGTTAAAGACACCCTTGCGCCATTTATTTTGTTTTGATTTTATCCAGTCAGTGAGTTGATCAGAGACCTTCCACATATCAATCCATAAGTGTTTTGTGTCTCGAAGCTCAGGAGTGGCATCTGACAAAGAAGATTTTGGATTGATCAATGCACTCGGATCGTATTGAGTTCCACAAACTTCACATTCGTCACTGTAGGCCTTCTCATTTGTACAATTTGGATTGGGACATTTTCCAGTGACGTTTCTATCTTGCAAGAAACGGCTAAGTTTTGGGTCAAACCATTGCTTCGTCGTTTTTGACTCCAGCATTTTGTTATTCCAAAGTCTTTTCATAAAGTCCTGACAGACTTCTTTATGAGTAGGGTAACAATCTGGTTGAGAAGTTCCAGAAAAAATATCATATGAGACACCGTAGCGTGTGACTGTCTCAACTTGCTTATCGTGAATGCGATCTATGAACTCTCTGATGGGGATCCCAGCTTGAAGGGCAGACGCTTCAGAAGTTGATCCATGGTCATCATTACCACTCACGAATAAAACGTTCTTTGAACCAATCAGCATACGCATATAGCGGGCCATGATATCGGGTGGAATGATTGCTCCAGCTAGGTGACCTAAGTGCAAGGGCCCGTTAGCGTAAGGCATACCACCTGTCACGATTGCCGTTTTTGGGCGCTTTAGGAGTTGAAGGACTGATTTAACATCTGTTGGAGGAGTGTATTGTGGTTTATTCATGGTCGTTATTATAGCGCACGAGCAAAGGCACTCACAAGATTTTAATGAATTGTGCGGTGGTGCAATTATGTCTAAATCTTAGACACCACCTTATAATTAATTCAACTGCATCTCATTGATTCGAAAAAACTAAGTAAGATTAGACCATAAATTAAAAATGGAGATCTTATGAAAAAGCTAATTATGGGCCTGGCGCTATTAACATCAATGTCGGCATTTGCTGGAGGCCTTGAAGACTGTAAATCGCTGATTGGAACTTATTCATGTAAGTATCAAGGTCAAGAGCTTGAACTAAAAATTTCTAAGAACTCTGCTCTAAATTCAGTGAAAATCAGTATCGCTGGAGATGCTCAGGATTTAATCGTGGATGGTACAGCTCATAAGTCAGGTAATGATGATTCAGTAAACGTTGCAGAATGTAACGCTAAAAAAGAAATCGTTGCCGACAATTTCTTTAAAAATGAACTTAAAGGATCTTTTGCTATTACAAAAACAGCAGAAGGCGCAAGATACACAATGGTCCAAAATAGAAACTCTGTTGTGTTAGATTGTACTAAGAAATAATTTTAAGCAATTAGGTTCGGCACACTTCGCTGATTTGAGTGAAGTGTGCTGAATTGATCTCTGTCAAAGCATTGTCATGGGTACAATTCCACTCTTAAGTGGAGTTTTTAGAAAATTATGGCATCTTATAATTCATATTAATCATATCACTAAGCACTTGATGCTAAGTAAGAGTGAGATACTGAATGAAAAGAATTGCAATAATAGGATCTGGTATTGCAGGTATCTCGGCCGCGCATTATTTGAATAAGTTCGGGTACGAGGTTTCTGTTTTTGAGGCCGGGCATTATTTTGGAGGTCATACTAACACTGTCGAATTAAATATTGATGGTGTTGTTCATCCTATCGATACAGGTTTTTTAGTTCATAATAATAGA
Organism: Bacteriovoracaceae bacterium UBA6153; assembly: GCA_002428265.1. Classification (GTDB taxonomy): domain Bacteria; phylum Bdellovibrionota; class Bacteriovoracia; order Bacteriovoracales; family Bacteriovoracaceae; genus Bacteriovorax. Next base: position 554,852 of record DIUR01000033.1, on the reverse strand, counting down.
ACCTATCCCAATTTAATTGATTTTTTTAATGAACTCGAGATAGAAACTCACCAATCAGAGATGAGCTTTAGCGTAATGAGATTGAGTGACAATATCGTATGGGCAGGAGCAAATTTATTAACTGTCTTCGCTCAGTTCAAAAATCTATTCAGTCCAAGATTTTATAGATTTTTAAAAGAAGTTTTGCACTTTAATAAAAATTCTAAAAGCTACTTGAATGAATCAAAACAAAAAATAGAACTGACTTTAGGCGATCTGCTCAAACAAAAAGGTTATTCTAAAGATTTTCAAGATTGGTATCTTTTGCCAATGGGGGGTTGTATCTGGTCATCTCCTACAAATGAGATGCTTGAATTTCCGGCCTATACTTTTTTAACCTTTTGTTCTAACCATGGACTCTTGCAGATCTCAGACCGTCCTCAATGGAAAACAGTACTGAATGGGTGTCATTCATATGTAAAAAAAGTATTGTTAAAGATTGAGCGTAAGTATTTAGACGAGCCAGTCATATCGGTCAGTCGTGAAAATGAGAAATTAAAGCTGGTTACTGCTAAAAGAGAAGAGCTTTTCGATTACTGCTTTTTTTGCACTCATCCACCCGAGACATTGAAAATTATAAAAATAGATGATAGCGAAATTAAAGAATGCCTTTCTCATTTTAAATATCAAAAGAATCAAGCCGTCTTGCATTTTGATGAGAGCGTCTTGCCTAAGAATAAGTCAACATGGTCGGCATGGAATTATCTATCTACTCAGTCTCAGGACACTCATGATGCCGTATCCGTCAGTTATTTGATTAATAAGCTTCAACCGCTATCGACTAAAAAATCAGTTATCGTGACACTGAACCCTGTCACTAATATTGCCCAGGATAAAATTGCCAAAGTGATAGATTACGAACACCCACTTTTTAATAATGAAGCTATCGACGCACAGGAGAGAGTAAAGTTATTCCAAGGAAGGCACGGGCTCTATTTTTCTGGAGCTTGGATGCGTTATGGGTTTCACGAAGACGGCATACTTAGTACAAAAATCGCCATAAAGAAATTTTTAGCAGACTCAGGACAAGATACCGAGTTGATAGACGTTTTATGAAAGCATTATTTAAGGCCAACATATATCACAAAAGATTGTTACCAAAAATCAATGAATTTTCTTATTCAGGGTATTATATAAAGTTTTCTCTAAACGAAATAAATGAATTGAAATCTGCCATTTTTGGAGTGAACAAATTCAATCTTTTTTCTTTTTACGAAAAAGACCATGGCGATCGAGATGGTTCATCGCTTTATAAATGGGCACAAAGAATTTTAGAAAGATCAGGAGTCCAGAATTTTAAAGGTGAGATTTTACTTCAAACGTTTCCTCGAGTTTTGGGTTATGTTTTTAACCCCGTGAGCTTTTGGTATTGTTATGAAGAAGGAAAGCTACTAGCAGTTATATGTGAAGTGAATAATACATTTGGAGAGTCTCACAATTATGTCATTCTCCAAAATCCGACTGAAGAAATTAATCTTCTAAATAAACACTTTCACGTCTCACCATTTTATCCAATAAAAGGTGGTTATTCTTTCGATTTTAGAAAAACTAATAAAGTCAAAATAGATTATCATTTTGAAGATCACTTGCAGCTAATGACAAGTATTGCTGGAGTCGAAATTGATTTTACTGATAAGAATCTTCTTAAGCTGTTTTTCAAATACCCTTTTTATACATTATTTATCGTTGTCTTGATTCATTATCAGGCATTAAAACTTTTTATAAAAAAAATAAAATTTTATTCTAAACCAGAAAAGGAAAAAAATGAGGTCACATATGAATAGAGGAGAAAATGTTCTTGTGAAGAAAGAGGCTGCAACTTCAAGATGGACAACACTATTTTTGGCCATGCTATCCAAGATTGAATATGGGTCTATCTCAGTTGAAACTCCTGAAGGGGACTATTTAAATTTTAATGGGAAACAAGATGGAGAGTATGTCTCTCTCAAAATTTTTGACTGGAAGTTTTGTGAGGAATTATTTTTAAAGGGTGATATCGGCTTAGGAGAGTCATACATTGCTGGACATTGGAAGGCCGATAATATCAATAAGCTTATAAAGTTTGGGATAGATAATAAAGTTCAGCTTGAAAAGGTCATAAAGGGATCATTTTTTAAGATCATCTTTTATAGATTAAAGCATTTGATGAATAGAAATTCGGTTAAGGGAAGCAAAAAGAACATTCATTCGCATTATGATCTTGGTAATGATTTTTATAAGCTATGGTTGGATCAAACGATGACTTATTCAAGTGCTTTGTTTGATCAACCAGGACTTAGCTTGCTTTCGGCCCAAGAAAGAAAATATCAAAATATTCTGGATCAATTAAACTTAAAAGATGGTGATCACATTTTAGAAGTAGGTTGTGGCTGGGGTGGTTTCATGGAGTATGCCGCTCAGAAGGGAGTGAAGGTTACAGGGATCACTATTTCAAAAGAGCAGTTTGATTTTGCTAAAAAGCGTCTGGATAAATTTTCAGACTTGGCCCATGTTGAATTAATGGATTATCGAAACATCAAGGACAAATATGACCACATTGTTTCAATTGAAATGTTTGAAGCTTTAGGCCTTGATTATTGGAGTACTTATTTTAGCATTCTGAACTCAGCTTTAAAAAAAGATGGAAAAATAATTATTCAATCAATTACGATTAATAATCATGACTTTAGTTCTTATAGCAGAGGAACCGATTTTATCCAGCAGTATATTTTTCCGGGAGGAATGCTTCCTTCTGTGGACGTTTTTAAAAAAACAGCGGCGAAAAATGGTTTAAAAACTATTGGTCTAATAGAATTTGGCAAGGATTATGGACGTACTTTAGATCTGTGGGAGCAAAACTTTAACGAGTCACTAGATCAAGTCAGAACCATGGGCTTTGATGAGAAATTTATACGCACATGGAGATTCTATCTGAAGTACTGCCAAGGTGGATTTGAGGCAGAGAAGATCAGTGTTTATCAGTTCTATTTAACAAAGTAATTTCGGAGTTAGTGTGAAAAAAATTATTTTTATTCTTTGTCTTTTTTCAATTAACTTAGCACTTGGATGGGAGCGGCCAGAGCTTCCATTGCGAGGACAGGGGCAATATTCTTGGATGTTTTTTAAAGTTTATGAAGCTAAACTTTGGGGGGCTAAAGGTGATGATATCTACTCAAGACCTCTTTTGCTTGAGTTAAAATACAACAGGAGCTTTAAAGGTAAGGATATTGCAGAACAAAGTATTAAAGAAATAGCTAACGCTGACAATACTAAGTTTCAATCACAAGAATGGAGCAAAAAACTTTTAGAAATATTTCCTGATGTTAAAGAAGGAGATGTCATAACGGCCAGTTTTAATCCACAAAATGGAATTACTTTTTATTTTAATCAAACAAAAGAAATAGGGCGTATATCAGAGCTAGAGTTCGCAAAAATATTTTTAAATATCTGGCTCGGAGAAAAGACTAGTGCTCCAGAGCTGAGAGGCAATTTGTTGGGAGAAAAAACATGAAATTCATAATTCTAATGTCAATGTTGTTTATTTCTTCTTGCTCAAATCAGAGTCTGGAAAATTACAAAAGTGAGAATCCAAAGCTTAACTTAAGAACGTTTTTTAATGGAAAGTTGTTTGCCCAGGGAATTGTTCAAGATAGATCAGGAAAAGTTATTCAGCGATTTGATGTCGATATCAATGCCTCATGGAAGGACAATCAAGGGATCATTGATGAAAAATTCAGTTATTCAGACAATACTAAGAGTGAGAGAGTTTGGAAATTAACTGAGAAAACACCATTTAAGTATGAAGGTACCGCTCATGACGTTATCGGAGTGGCCAATGGTGAAGTTTCAGGGAATGCTTTTTTGTTTGAATACAGATTAAATGTACCAGTTGGTGATACAACTTATAGTATTAATTTTGAAGACTGGATGTATCTTCTTGATCAGAAAACTTTACTTGCAAAGGCATCAATGACGAAATGGGGTTTTAGAGTTGGAGAAGTCACTCTTGTAATGACTAAAAAGGATAATTAATGAAATCTTTAAATGATTTACAAAAGTGGTATGAGACTCTTTCTAAAGAAAATCTAACAGATATAAAAGATTTTTATGATAATGAAGTTTTTTTCAAAGATCCTTTCAATGAGATCCATGGCCGTGAAAAAATAGAGAAAATTTTTAAAGATATGTTCCAAAAGTTGGAAAGGCCGCATTTTGTTTTTATAGATACAATTCAAAATGGGAATCAAGCATTCATTACTTGGGACTTTATTTTCACGAATAAAAAAGAAACTTATACTATTCATGGTAGTTCTCATCTGAAAATGAATGCAGATGGATTTATTATTTATCACAGAGACTACTGGGATGTTGGCGAAGAGTTGTTGCTTAAGCTGCCAGTCATTAAAAACCTATATGGCTTCCTTCGTAAAAAAATTGGCTCAGGCCATTCATAAAGGATTTTATGATCTTATTAAAGATTATTGGACTACAGATTTTTTGGTTTATGGTGGTGCTCTTTGGAAAAGAGGTTAGTGTTATTCTGCCATTTTTAGCGGCATTTTTTATTGTTACTATAGATTTCATTGTCGTTAGACCTAAAGTAAGTATTGGCCGTTATCTTTTCTTGCTTTGCTTTTTTTTGATTGCCGGTTGTTTGAATGATTTTGGACTTATTTGGTTAAATCTAATTTCTAAAAACTCTTATCAGCTTGGTAGTTTGTCTCTATGGATTGTGTTCATCACTTATTATGAAAAAATATTTGTAAAGTTTCAAAAAATATCACCAGGAATCGTTTCTATGACAGGTGGAATTGCAGGCGCACTTACCTATTGGTCAGCTGCAAAAATGGGAGCTATTGAAATTACCTCAGGCAGAGAGAATCAGTTTTTGTTATCTCAGTTTGTTTTTTGGGCAGTCTTTTTCCCTGCTAGTTTAAGACTTTATTTTAAAGGTGGTTATTGGGATGCCCTCCTTGATAAAAGTACGATCTTTTCTTTTGATAAGTCAGGATTCATTCGTCATGAAAAACAGTTTAATGAAAATTTATCACTAAAAGATCTTTCAGGGAAAAGTGTATTGGTCACTGGTGCCACTTCTGGAATTGGAGAAGAGGTTGCTTCCACACTTTCTTCTTTAGGGGCAAAAACTATTGTTACAGGAAGAAATCAGGAGAAAGGGCTAAGGTTCGAAAAACAAAATAGTCATTCAAAATTTGTTTCTTTAGATATGGCCAAGTGGAAAGAGCTTTATGAGTTTGCAAAAACATGCGAAAGCTTAGACCATGTCGTCTTTAATGCCGGAAGTATGCCAGAGAAACTAATAGTTAATGATGAAGGAGTTGAGTTTCAGTCGGCCTCTCAGTTGTTTGGACACTATTATCTTTTGGTTTGGTTAAAAGAGTTTAAAAAAATAAAACCTGGGGCGCGAATTGTATGGGTGAGCTCTGGGGGAATGTATCTTAAGAAGTTGAATATTGACTCTCTTGTAAAAAATCCTAATTACGAAAAAGTAGATACCTATGCAAATGTTAAGAGGGCCCAGGTTACATTAGTAGAAGAGTTAGCACTAAAGACTGAGTGGGATGATTATTTTATTTATAGTATGCATCCGGGATGGGTAGGCACAGAGGGGCTCAAAGACGCTCTTCCAGGCTTTTCTCGATTAATGAAAAATAGACTGAGATCTCCTAGCGAAGGAGCAGACACAATCCTTTGGTGTCTGTTAACTGATAATGCACCTGAGAGCGGGGGCTTTTATTTTGATAGAAAAAAAGTCTCTCCTTATATTACTAAAGGATATTCTCCGACTCTTAAGCAAAGAGAGGAGTTAATGAAGATTTTGGAAGCCTCTAAGCGAAGTTAATTTTTTTTCTTGTCCATCTTTTTAATATGCTGGAAGTATAATGATAAATAAAACATCTGCCTTATTTTTGTCTCTATTTACAATAAGCTGCAGTCACAATCTACCAGATTTCACTTCACGTTTATCAACACGACTTCCGACTGAATCTAAAACAGAATCAATCGGTGAATATTCATTAGGCTGTCTTCAAGGTGCACAAACTTTTACTGGTAAAGAAAAAGGCTTAATTCTCTCGCAAGTGAAGCGAGGTCGATATTGGGGACACCCTGACTTGATTAACCTACTCACACGCGCAGGTGAGGAGTTTAATAAACATAACAAAAAAATAATAGTAGGAGATCTCTCACAATCTCGAGGTGGTCCAACTATCACTGGACACAATTCTCACCAGACAGGACTTGATGTTGATGTCTGGTTTAAGATACTTTCAAGTAAAGATGAAGTTTCATTCCGAGCAATCGAAATGGAAGATATGAACTCATTTGAAGAGTTGGGTGTTGATCAGATTAAGTTAATTCAGTTTTTTGCCAAAGATCCAAGCGTTGAGCGAATTTTTATTAATCCAGGTTTTAAAAAGAAGCTTTGCCAGGCTTCTGGAGCTTTAAAGTTAAGTGCAGAAGATCAGCATAAATTACGGGCCTGGTGGGGGCATGATGATCATATTCATGTTCGTTTAAAATGTCCTAGTGATAGTTCGCAGTGTGTATCGCAAAATCTTATCCCTGCCGGAGATGGCTGTGGTGATGACCTGAATTGGTGGTTTACTGATGAGGCCAAATCAGGAGCAGGCGACATTAGCTGGGAAGAATTAAAAGCGATCTACTTAGAAAAAATTAAAAAACTTCCGGAACAATGTTCTTTTTATTCAGATACATTTTAAATCGAAATCAAAAAGGCCAAGTGCTTTTATTGCTTGGCCTTTTTGATTTGAAGTAAACTTAGCGACGAGAGCAATTTCTAGTACTGTAGATAACTCCTGCTAATGAGAGAGTGTTGTCATCAATCACAGAAAACTCACCAGTGCTTTCAATAATTTTATTATTGAAAATCTCTATTTTTTGAATAGAAAACGTTCTGTCAGAATGTTTTTGTATACGGTGGCGCACGTCAGGATTTGAGGCAACTCCACGACTATCAATCAAAAACACATCGTCACTGCCATAGATAGTGTAGCCTGTAATATGGCCATTTTGATTTTTGCAAAAAGACCCACTTAAGAACTCTTCTGGGACACCTGGGCAGCTATTGTCTAGCTGGCATCTTACGCCACCTGCTGATGCATTAGTTAATGGGACAAGGACAAGAAAAAGTAACGCTAAAATCATTTTCATAAAACACCTCTTTGTTAAAAATCTTATAAATCATATGATTCTTACTGAGAATCTTTTATATAAAAGTATCTTTTTTTGATACTTTTATGCTAAAAAGGGTGCATGAAGACGGCCAATCAAGATATTCGAGCAATATTACAAGTACTCAAGCGCACACTTCGGGCCCGAGGCCTGGTTTATGCAGACTTAGCGCTGGAGCTCAATATTTCGGAAGTAACGGTGAAGAGATTGTTTTCTGGCGTAACAATTTCCATGAATCATCTGATTGCAATTTGTGATTTTTTGCAGATTTCTTTTCTTGAAGTTGCCATGATGGCACGTGAGCTTGAGCATTCAGAGTATGTGCTAAGTAAAGAGCAAGATAAATTCTTTGCTGTTCATGTTCGCAGTTATGCTTTGTTTATTGATTTATACAGACGTAAGCCTATTGTAGAAATCATGGAGTACTGGAAACTCAATGACCAAAAGTTTTTTAAACACTTGAGAGATTTTGAAAAAATTGGTCTGCTTGAAGTTCTTCCGCATAACCGTTATCGCTTTAAGGTTTCAGGCCCGATAAAAATTCCCACTGATGGCCAGCTTATCCGACATTTTTACGGACATAATCTGAAATTTTTAGAAGACGTACAAAAGAGTGTTATGCAGCCGGGAGTTCTTTTGCAAACGAGTGAAGTTCTTATATCAAAAGAGCATGCTGATGAATTTCTAAATGAGTTCCAAACATTAGTAAAAAAGTTTCGCTCCCATGCCTTTATGGATGAAACTATGCTTATGCCAAATCAAAAAAAATCTGTACGTTGGTTATTTGCTTTTTCTCCGTATCAAACTGACTGGAGAGAGGATTAAAATTCTCTTATGTTGAAATGAGGTGAGTTTTAAGTTTTTCTTTTATAGGTTCAGGAATGGGAGTCGATTTCTGTTTGGCATAGTCAAAGCAAACTAAAAAAGATTTCCCACGGCTAATGATAGTATTTTCTTGAAATGCTTCTTGGACAAGAACAAAAGAAGAGTTACCGATTTTCTCAACGGCAGTTTTAACTGTCACAGATTTTTGGTAATGGCCTTGAGCAAGATAATCAATTTCAAGTCGGGCAATGATCAAGTTCCACTTTTTAGGATCTAGGTCAGGAGTAAAGTATTCAAAAATCGATCTGCGGCCTTCTTCAAACCACGTAGCAATACTCGCATTATTAATATGCCCTAAAGCATCAGTGTCATTGAAGCGGGGCTTAAATGTATATTCCATGATTTGATCCTTAGTAATAATTAAATCGCTATGGCGCCTAATAGACATATTTTATGACTAATGAGATATTATGGAAAGTCATTATTTTAATTGGAGCTCCTTATGACTGAAGCAGAGTTTTATCTCGCTGCGGAGAATTTTCTTAATAATTTATTCATTGAATTAGCAGCAAATAAAATTGATCTTGAGTCTCATTGGGACATTGATCACTTATGCTACCGTGCTGACACTTTGGAAAACTATAATGCACTAAAAGAGCAATTTACAAAATTTGGAAAGCTACTGATTGCTAGTGATGTAAATGGCAGAGAGATTTCGACTTATGAGTTGTTTACGCCGGTTCAATTTAAGGGATGGAGAATTGATTTAATTGAATTGCCTGCACCTAAAAAAGGAAAAGTCACCGCAGAAGGATTTGAGCATGTTGAAGTTGTCGTAGATGTTGCTTTTGAAGAGCTCATAAAAAAATATAACAAATTAAGTCTTGATACTAATGGACTAAAAAAAGGATTTAATAAAGAGTTAGAAGTTTGTTTGGGAACTCATAATTTAAAATTTCATCACTTGTCTTTGTTGTCAGTTATAAACGTCGAGAAAAATACCAAAGTCTGGAATGCTATCACCCGCTCGAAAATCCTGGAGATCTTTGCAGACAATAAACCGCTTATTGCTGGAACATTTCCCCTTAATGTGGAGGTTGATGGCTCTGATGTTGATATTTTAATGCAGGCAAGAAATCTGGAAGAGATTAAATCATTACTGATTAAAAACTTTGGAGATAACAAAGAGTTTTCCCTCGATACTCAAGTCATAGATGAGCTCGAGACTCTTATTTGCAATTTTTTTTTTGACGATGTTCCTTTTGAAGTTTTTATTCAAGACAGAGAACCGGTCAGGCAAAAAGCTTACCTGCACTTTCTTATTGAAGAGAGGCTTTTAAAACTAGGCGGGCAATCCTTTAAAAATAAAGTGGATGAAGAAAGAAGAAAGGGAAGTAAGACAGAGCCTGCTTTTGCTTCGGCCCTTGGAATTAAGGAAGACCCTTATTCAAGGCTCCTGCAACTCCAAAAGATGAGCTCAAAAGATCTTATGCTTTAGAGTAAAATTTTCTTTTTGCTGATTGAAGTTTCTGATAGCTCTCAATCAACTTTAAGTGCTTATCTAACCCAAGAAGATCGGAATTGGTTTTAGTTAGACCAAAGAATCTAATTTCACCAGTTACAGTTCCAAGAGCATTGTCGAACGTCTCTTTTCCAAACATTCTGATCATATTAGGAGCGTAATCGGCCACTTCTAAATCTTCATCAAGGGCAATATCTAAAAGGGCATTTACGGCCTGGTAATAAAGCTTTCTGACTGTTGAGTTGTCGTTAAATGTTAAGAACATTTCAACTAGTGGTTTAGCGTCTTCGTAGCGTTTCAGAGCAATGAGAGCAAGACCTTTTAGCTCGCCGATGTTGAGTTGTCCCCATGGAGTGTTCTCATCAAAGGCCACTCCAATAAGCTCAGAAATTTTTGTATAATCATCAAGCTCACTTTCTTCAAGTTTTTTAACCAGCTTTGAGAGTTCTTTATCATTTAACGAGTGAAGATTTAAAATATCAGTTCTAAAGGTGATAGACTTGTTGTGGTTATCCCAGATTAAATCATCACTTGAGTAAATTTCAGAATATCCAGGAACTAGAATCCTGCATGCCTTAACTCCTAGCTCTTCGAAGTCAGCAATATAAACTTCTTTTTCAAGCTGAGAAAGAATGTCCATAAGATAGTCGTACTCTTCCTGAGTCGAGCCAGAAAAATCCCATTCAACGAAGTCATAGTCAGCTTTTTCACTGAAAAATTTCCATGAAACAACACCAGTTGAATCAATGAAGTGATCAACGATATTATTTGGATCAGTAATCGTATTTAAATTAAAAGTAGGAGGTGTGAGAACGTTTAGGCCTTCGAAGCTTCTTCCTTGCAGGAGTTCAGTCAAGGTTCTCTCAAGGGCCACTTCAAATTTTGGGTGAGCTCCAAAAGAAGCGAAAACTCCGCCATTTTTTGGATTCATAAGAGTCACACTCATAACCGGAAACTTTCCACCTAGAGAGGCATCTTTAACCACGATAGGATATCCTTCTGCTTCAAGCTTATTGATTCCTTCCATAATCTTTGGGTATTTTTCCAGTACACTTCTAGGAACATCAGGAAGCGTGATCTCTTCAAGGATGATTTGATTTTTTACGGCGCGCTCGAATATTTCTGAAAGACACTGAACGCGTGCTTCATATTTTGTATTCCCAGCACTCATTCCGTTACTAACGAATAAATTTCCAATCAGGTTAACCGGAACGTAGACGATTTTTTTATCAGATTGTCTCTCGTAAGGAATGGCACAGATACCACGTTTTGTATTTCCTGAGTTGGTATCAATAAGATGAGAGGCCTTTAGCTCTCCATCCGGATTATAAAGCTCCAAAAAAGTTTCATCCATTAAATCTTTAGGGAGAGAGTCTTTTGGGCCAGGCTTAAACCATTTTTCATTTGGATAATGAACAAAGTCACCATTGGCAATTTCTTCACCAAGATATTGATCGTTGTAAAGGTAGTTATTGCTAATGCGCTCCAGGTATTCACCCAGAGCAGAGCAAAGGGCCGCGTCTTTTGTAGCACCTTTACCATTTGTAAAACACATTGGAGAGTCAGCATCGCGTACGTGAACAGACCATACGTGTGGAATTGGATTTCTCCATGAAGCGATTTCTAACTTTATTCCAAGACCTGCGATAATGTCGCTCATATTGGCAATTGTCTCTTCAAGAGAACAATCTTTTCCAAGGATCATGGTTTTTGCGTCAGTTGCAGAACCATGCTTATACATTAAACCTGATGAGTCCTGTCCTAGAACATTTAGAGTTTCAATCTGAAAGTCCGGGCCTTGTTGAATAACTTTTTTAACAGTACATCTATCAATCGATTTCAAAATTCCTTCGCGGTCATGTTCAGAAATACTTTCTGGCAATTCCACCTGGATTTGAAAGATTTGCTTATATCTATTTTCAGGGTCAACAATGTTATTTTGAGTAAGTCTGATATCTTCGGTCGGGATGTTGCGAGCAAGACAGTAAACTTTTACGAAGTAGGCCGCACACATTGCAGAGGACGCTAAAAAATAATCAAAAGGGCCAGGGGCCGTTCCATTACCTTTGTAACGAATAGGTTGATCGGCAACTAACGTGTAGTCATCGAATTGAGCTTCTACTTTAAGATTTTCTAAAAAACGTACATTTATTTTCATAGTACTACGGCTAGTACCACTCTGGGGCCAGACTTAACATTGAATTTTGCTCCAACAAGTAAGAATTACCTAGATTCTCTTGCTTTTAACTCAGGAATTTTCATTTATGGCCACCTGCTTGCATCTTTAGGAATAAGTAATGCAATCAGGGGATTTATGTCTCAGGGGCCACTATACATCGAATTAACAACTTAAATCAGGAGTCAAAAATGGCAAATTTTTTTAAAGAACTTGTAAGAGCACAACCACATACCTTGGATGAAATCAGAATTTCACTAGATGAGGATAAAGCGGATCACAAACAATTTATTCCACTATTAAAAGAGCACCATGATTACCTGGAAGAATCGATTTCTGTCTTGATGGATAAGGATACAACCGACTTTCAAAAACAAGAACATCTAGAAAGATTTTTTCGCCTTCTTGAGATGCATGGGAAATCTGAAGAAGAAGTTCTCTACACTAATCTTCAAATCAATCCAGATAAAGAAGTTAGGCTGGAAGGCTTCAGTGGGCTTGATGAGCATGACATTGCATTCCAGTTAGAAGATGAGTTAACGGGAATGGGTTATAAAACTCAGTGGACTGAAGAGATTGCGGCCAAAGCAAAAGTGGTTGCGGGGTTGGTAAAAAATCACATTAAAGAAGAAGAAGCCACAATGTTTCCTCTTGCTGAATCTCATATGACTGAGGAAGAGTTAGAGCAAATGAGAGATGCTTATATTCAAAAATGTCTTGCTTATCTAGTGAGTGATAGAGCAGACAGTATTTATGCAGGAAAGTGGACTGGTGGAGAGCATAGAGACTCTGGGGCAGATTCATTTCATCACTAATGAGATCTAAAAAGGTCGGCATGGTCCGACCTTTTTTACGTTTTAAACTTCATCAATTGAGTAGAGCGGCATGTTAAGCTCTTTTTGGCTTAGATTGATGGCAGTCTTTCAATAGTTAAATCTTCAACGACAAAACTTGAACACTTTCAAGTCTTTGTAATTAATTACTCTTCTCTAATAATTCTTATTAAATAATTATCTGTCTTATAATGCTGACTACATTAGACGATAGGTAAATTATGAAAAATATCATTAATATAAAAAATATAAATTATACCATTCCTTATGGAAAAACCATTCTTCATGACGTGAGTCTAGAAGTTAAGAGTGGAGAGTTCATAGGAATACTCGGGAGAAACGGATCAGGTAAGACGACCTTACTTGATATTCTTCAAGGACTAAGGCCTGCGACCTCTGGAGCCATTGTTGTTCTTGATGAAGATCCAGCTGATGGAAGTCGCAATCATCTGCATCTTATAACTACACTTTCACACGATGCTAATATTAAGGGGTCATTGACCGTTGAACAGTATCTTAAATTCTACTCATCTTTTTATGATAATTACATGTATGAAGAAGAGTCTAAGCTTATAGATTTTTTTTCGTTAATCAAGACTTCTAAAGTTGGAACATTATCCACAGGCCAGATGAAGAAAATGCAATTCATTGGTGCCGTTTGTGCAAAACCTATTCTGCTATTAATAGATGAAGTCACTGCCGTTATGGATCCAGAGACAAGAGATCAATTTTTTAATGTCATTCAAGATCATCGTCAAAGGTATGGATTAACGATAGTTATTGCAACTAATATCGCAGAAGATTTAGTTGGTAGGGTCGATAGAGTCCTTTTTATTGATGATGGAAGAGCTCTAGAGAGTAAACCGGAAGACTTGTTAAAATTATTTAATGTTGAGAAAAAAGCATGTTAAAAAATGTTAAGAAAGTAATGTCACATTATTTTGAATGGATGAAGTTTGATCTTTTTGTGACGATTAGTTTTATAATTGCGTTTGCATTAATTTTTAGATTTTTTGATATCTCTAGTAGCTATAAAGGTTTTTTTATATTTTTACTCGCGATGAAATCTTGTATGTTTGGAATGAATCATGCTCTTTTACCAGGGGCAAATTTTACGAATGATCAGTTTTCCTGGAAATTTATTCAAAGTTTGCCGCTTAAACGAAATGAAGTAGTTTTAAGTGTGGTCTTTACTTCATTTTTGTCAGGGTTACCATTTTTTATCGGCTTGACATTTTTTTATCCGGAACTTTCAGATTATTTAAAACTTACTTCATATCCTCGAAGTTTAGTATGTCTTATATTGATATCTATAATTCTCAATTTTTTTGCAATCAAAAGTTTAATTACAAATTCGAGAAAGCAAAATAATTTGATAAGAAAGCACATGTATACGGTCTTTATCAGAAATGGACTGATCTTCTTAACTTCTTTTTTAATTGCTTCATATGTGACTAAATGGATAGAGTCAGAATTCTCTTATGACTTATCATCTAAAATCTATGACAGTATTAAGTTCGCTTTTAATTTGATGTTTACATGGTGGAGCATACTCATTTTTATTGTGGCAGGTGTTTACTTTTATTTTAACCTGATGAGGATTTGGAGAAACGAGAGCATTTCATATGCAAAATTAATTTGGAATCCCAGAAAAGAATATTCAATTATTTCATTCTGCACTTTATTTCTAATTGTAAGCTATAACCTCGAAGATCATAAAACACCTGATAGCTACAATGGTGTACTCCAGAAGATGGTCTTTAATAAAGATTATAAATCGTTAGAAAGAAAATTAGCTCTAAATGCAAATATAAATCAGGCTAATAATTATGGAATGACTCCCGTTTCTGTTGCAGTTAATGAAGGTAATCTAGAAATGCTAAAATTTCTAAATTCAAAAAAAGCAAAATTAGAAGGCGTTAAATATAAAGATAAATTTAATAAGAAAGTTTCAGACAACCTTCTAACGTTGGCCATAAAAAGTAACTCGCCAGAAGTTTTAGAGTATTTGCTATCAAAAGGTTTTAAAACTGATGTCGATCCTGATAATTTAGATTTTTTTCCCATTCATTTGGCTATTTCAGAATGTAATTATAAAATGATTGATATCTTAATTAAAAATACAGACGTTAATAAACTTGTTAATAAATCTAAAGAAACTCCAATCTTAACTGCTGCTAGAGCAGGGTGTTTATCAGGAGCGATAGCTTTAAGGGATGCAGGGGCAGATTTTATGCTTAAGAACAAGGATGGGAAAACTGCAATTGAATTATTAAATATAAGCAAAAAGAAGAATAAGCACAGCGATTTTAATAATGATATCTTATATTTTTATCAGAAAAATATGCGTATGCCAGCTTCTGTAGAGATAAAAAAGTAGAAAGCTACTCTCTCGTATCTTCATATTGTTCAACCTTGCCACTATCCCTATAAACGATAGTGATTAAGTTCTTTTTTTCATTTAAGTACACTTCAGATCTGCTATAGCGTTCTTCTGTACGTCCATCATTAAAAGTGCTCACTGCACGCTCATTGTAAAGCCATTTATCGTCTTTTAGCTTGCTCGTGATATAAACCCTATGTTTGCCGATGACTTGATCGTCAGCGCTCATATCGATGTCATAAATCATCTGCTCTGTTTGATTGAACCTAATTGTGATGGTTCGTGCCTTATCGGTCATATCCATACTTTCGCAATTCATTTTACCAATCGTATAAACTGCGCCTTCTGAGGTTTTAAAGTTTCCTGAGAAGTCTGCACAAGCATAAGTAGCGGTGCTTAAAAATAGGCATGTCAGAAGAAGTAAAGATTTCATAACGCTCCTGTGGGTTCTTTAAGATAAAAGCGTAGCAAAACATTGCCTCAATAGCTTGACACGTACAGTACAAACAGGGATATTTTTCTAATGAATAAACCTATAAAATTTAATGACGGCACAGCTTTTAACCCGCAAGTCGAAACTAATGAAGTTTATGGATTATTGATCAATGCAGTTACGGATTATGCTATTTTCTCACTCGATGTAAATGGATTTATTCAAACATGGAATCCAGGAGGAAGAAGGCTTAAGGGTTATACTTCTGAAGAAATAATCGGACAGCATTTTTCTCGTTTTTATACAGATTCAGATAATCAAAAAAAGCACCCACAGTTCGAATTAGAGCAGGCCCTTCTTAATGGCACTTATCAAGAAGAAGGTTGGCGGGTAAAAAAAGATGGCTCTCAGTTTTGGGCAAGCGTTGTTATAACGGCGCTTAGAGATGCAGAAGGTATTCATCGAGGATTTGCCAAAGTTACAAGAGATTTGACGGAAAAAAAGAGAGCTGAAGACGAATTGAAAAAGGCCTATGACAATCTTGAATTAAGAGTTGAAGAAAGAACGCGAGAGCTTGCCCTCGCTAAAGAAGATGCGATGAAGGCAGTTCGCTCCCGCGATGAATTTTTATCTATAGCTTCTCATGAACTCAATACGCCCATTACTTCTTTGAAACTTCAAACTCAGCTAAGGCGCAAACAGGTTGCTAAAGGGAACTTTGCTCATCTGACTCCCGAAGGCTTTAGTAAGATGATTAATAGCGATGAAAAGCAAATCAACAGACTAAGCAGGCTTGTTGATGACATGCTTGATATATCGAGACTGAACACAGGAAGCATGAGTTTTAAGAAATCTGATGTGGATTTGAATCATCTGATTTATGAAATTGTATCAAGGTTCTCTGCTCAGCTTGAGTCTCTGGGCATACCCGTTTTGATTGAATCTAAAAAATCGATAATAGGGCACTGGGATCATTATCGCATTGATCAGGTCATTACTAATCTATTAACCAATGCCATGAAATACGGCGATAACAAGCCTATCAAGATCATTATTGATGGCGATGAACTCAATGCTCTTATCAGTGTGACAGATCAGGGGATAGGTATTTCGGATGATGATCAGTCCCGTGTTTTTCAGCAGTATGAAAGAGCAGTTTCTCCCAATTTAGTCAGTGGTCTTGGGTTGGGACTTTTTATTGTTAATCAAATACTTGTAGGCCATAAGGCCACTATATCACTTAAAAGCCAGCTAGGTTTAGGCTCTACTTTTTTAGTCACTCTTCCACTTAAGTCTGAATAATTTACTCGAATCCACAAAAAAAATTTATCTGAAGTACACTTTTTTCACAAACAAAGACACAGGAGTATTTGAGTGAAAAAGATCATTCTTCCACTTGCCCTATTATGTATTACGTTCTCAACTTTTGCTCAAGACAGAAGAGACTCAGATCCTCGCAATGCTGATCGTGCTCTTCGTGAATGTAGAGCTGAAGCAGATCTACTAAGACAAGACAACAGACTTATGTCTGATAGATTAAGAAACCAACAATGTGGTCCTAGTTATGAAGATAGAAGAAGATTGGAGCAACTTGAGCGTGAGAATCAAGACCTAAGACTTCAAAACTCAGCACTATTTTCTCAAGTAGAAAGATTAAAAATTGATAACGCAAGACTTGAGCTTGAACTTCGTCCGGATATCGGAAGGTTTAACTTAGCTCAATCTATTTTAGCATGTGGAAAAATCGCGACAGCTAGTTATGCTCAACTTTGTGCAGCTGAAGCTAAGGCTAAACAAATTCAGGCCTCGGTTATCGAGCAGTGTGCAAGAATCTCTAGCAACTATTATGCTCTTGAATGTGTAAAAGCATCGGGGAACTACGAAGTAAGTTCTCGTCAGGTAGAAGCTTGTCTTGGAA
Organism: Bacteriovoracaceae bacterium UBA6153; assembly: GCA_002428265.1. Classification (GTDB taxonomy): domain Bacteria; phylum Bdellovibrionota; class Bacteriovoracia; order Bacteriovoracales; family Bacteriovoracaceae; genus Bacteriovorax. The sequence continues at coordinate 537,529 of DIUR01000033.1, read as the reverse complement.
TCACTACTGCTTCTTATGTTCCACTATGCGTAGCTTCTGCAGCGGAAAAGAGAACAAGTGCTGAAGTTATTAAGTCTTGTATGGCAACGAGCACTAGTGACTACTACCGTCTAGAATGTGTTAAAAGTATGTAATAAAATAGACATCATTTCACTCTGAATCTATCATAAACCCTCGTAACATACGGGGGTTTTTTTATGAAAGTTAAAGCAGCAGTCGCATGGGGCCCAGGCCTTCCACTAAAAATTGAAACAGTAGATTTAGAAGCACCAAAAAAAGGAGAAGTTCTTGTTCGCATAGTTGCTTCAGGTGTTTGTCACACAGACGCTTATACGCTCTCAGGAGTTGATCCTGAAGGTATCTTTCCGGTGATCTTAGGTCACGAAGGCGCTGGAGTTGTAGAAGAAGTTGGAGAGGGTGTTACAACTCTTAAAAAAGGTGATCATGTTATCCCTCTTTACACTCCAGAGTGTGGTACTTGCAAATTCTGTAAATCAGGAAAAACAAATTTATGTCAAAGAATCCGTGAGACTCAAGGTAAAGGGCTAATGCCTGATGGGACAAGCCGCTTTTCTAAAGACGGTAAACCAATCTTTCACTATATGGGAACATCTACATTCGCTGAATATACAGTGTGTGCAGAAATCTCTCTTGCTAAGATTGATCCAAAAGCTCCATTAGATAAAGTTTGTCTTCTGGGTTGTGGAGTGACAACTGGAATTGGTGCTGTTTTAAATACAGCAAAAGTTGAAAAAGATGCCAACATCGCAGTCTTTGGAATTGGAGGAATTGGTCTTTCAGTTATTCAAGGTGCAAAAATGGTTGGTGCTGAAAAAATCATCGCTGTTGATATCAATAATTCAAAAGAAGAAATCGCTCGCAAATTCGGAGCTACTGATTTCGTCAATCCAAAAGAAATTTCAGGAACCGTTGTCGATGAAATCGTAAAGATGACAGATGGTGGAGTGGATTATTCATTCGAGTGCGTAGGAAATACAACTCTTATGAGACAAGCTCTTGAGTGTTGTCATAAAGGATGGGGAGAGTCGATCATCATCGGTGTAGCAGCAGCAGGACAAGAGATTTCAACCAGACCATTCCAATTAGTAACAGGAAGAGTTTGGAGAGGATCTGCTTTTGGTGGAGTTAAAGGACGCACAGAACTTCCAGGATATGTTGATCAGTATATGGCAGGAAAAATTAATCTTGATGATCTGGTGACATTCACCATGCCGATTGAAGAAATTAATACGGCATTTGAATATATGAAAGAAGGAAAAAGTATCAGAAGTGTTGTCACTTTCTAGGAGCATTGATGAAGAAGCTAAAGTCTCATAAGACATTCAACGGGAAAACTGAGTTCTGGTCACACGAGTCTCGTGTAACAAAAACAGAAATGAAGTTTTCAACTTTTATTCCGGAAGGAGATGTTGAAGGTTGTATTATATGGCTGTCGGGTTTGACTTGTACTGATGAAAATTTCATTACTAAGGCCGGTGCTCAAAAAGCATTGGGAAAAAGAAAGCTGATGGTGATCTGTCCTGATACATCACCGAGAGGATTAAATCTTCCAGGTGAGCACGACTCTTATGATTTTGGTTCAGGAGCAAGCTTTTATGTAAATGCTACGACTCCTGGATACGCCGATCATTATAAAATGTATGACTATGTTGTCGACGAGCTCTACGAGATTATCCAAAATACTTTCAAAGTAAAAAACATCTCAATTACTGGCCATTCGATGGGAGGCCACGGCGCTTTAGTCATCGGCTTAAGAAATCCAGAAAAGTTTAAAGCAGTCTCTGCATTTTCACCTATCGTGAATCCTATGGTGTCTCCTTGGGGGATTAAGGCCCTTAATGGCTACCTAGGGGAGAATAAGGATGCTTGGAAAACTTACGATGCTACAGAGCTTATTAAGGCCGGCAAAAAGCATCCTGGAAAAATCCTGATTACTCAGGGGCTTTCAGATGAGTTTCTTGAAAAAGATCTTTTAACAGAAAACTTTGTGAAAGCTGCGACAGCTGCTGAGCAGGACCACGCTGTTAAATACTGTGAAGGCTTTGATCATAGTTACTACTTTATTGCGACTTTTATTAAAGAGCATATTAAGCATCATGAAGGACTTCTTACGTCGTAAGAAAATTATTTAAGTATTTTGAAGTCAGGCCGCTTTTAGAGCGGCCTACTTTTTCCGGCACTCCCTCTGATACAATCTGCCCGCCTTCATCTCCAGCACCCGGTCCCATATCAATGATCCAGTCGCTGGCCGCGATCACGCGCATATCATGTTCAACAACAATCACCGTGTTTCCTGCATCCACTAATTTCTCAAGTTGCACCATAAGTCTTTCTACGTCGGATGGATGAAGTCCTGTTGTCGGCTCATCAAGAATATAGAGAGTGTTTCCATTACTAATTCGCTGAAGCTCTGTTGCTAGCTTGATTCGTTGAGCTTCTCCTCCGGAGAGTTCTGTCGCTGGCTGGCCAAGCCTTAAATATCCAAGGCCCACTTCCCGTAAAACACCAAGAGCTCGCTTAACTGAAGGATCATCAGCAAAAAAGTCATAAGCTCCATCGACAGTGAGTTTTAAAACTTCTGCAATATTTTTTTCTTTATAAGTCACTTCAAGAGTTTTTTCATTGTAGCGAGCGCCCTGACAAGTAGGGCAGGGAGTATAAACACTTGGAAGAAATAATAATTCCACCATAACAAAACCTTCACCCTGACAATGTTCACATCTGCCTTTGGCGACATTAAATGAAAACCGTCCGGCATCATACTTTCTGGATTTGGCGAGCTTGGTTGAAGCAAATAATTTTCTCACGTGATCAAAGAGTCCTGTATAAGTGGCAAGATTTGATCTCGGTGTTCGTCCAATAGATTTTTGATCAACCTGTACGAGTCTTTTAATGTGCTCCATTCCCGAAACAATTTTTCCATCTATCGTTTCAACAGTCGTGCGCTCTAGTTCTTCACCTTCATCCTCGATGAGATCATGATGTTGTCCGAGTTCATGTGATAAAAGCTCAACCAAAACTTGACTAACCAATGATGATTTTCCAGAGCCGGATATTCCTGTCACACTTGTAAAAACACCCAGTGGAAATTCGACAGATAATTTATTGAGATTATTTCTAGTGATGTCTTTAAGTTTTAACCATTCTTTTGGAGTTCTCGGGGGACGCTGAGGTTTAAAATGATTTCCGAAAATATATTTTCTCGTTTGTGACTCTTCTATATTTTTTAATCCTTCTGGTGGGCCACTGTAGAGAATTTGACCTCCAAGCTCTCCGGCATTTGGGCCGACATCAATAATCCAGTCTGCTTTATGAATGACATCAATTTCATGTTCGACGACAAATAAAGAGTTTCCTGCAGACTTTAATTTATCAAATGCTCGAAGAAGTGCCTCTGTATCAGAAGGATGAAGTCCTGCCGATGGTTCATCCAAAACATAAACAACTCCAAAAAGATTTGATCTTACTTGGGTAGCAAGTCTTAACCTTTGAAGCTCACCTGGAGAAAGAGTTGGGGTTGTTCTCTCTAGTGAAAGATAGCCTAGTCCCAAGTCCAGTAATATTTCTAAACGGGCCGTCATATCCTGAGCAATTGTTTTTGCAGCAAGAACCTGTTCTGGAAATTTAGCCTCCATTTGTCTGAAGGGCGCTGCGGATCCATCAGCATAAGGAAGAAATAATTTGTGAAGTTGTTTAATAGGGAGTTCTGAAATTTCAGCAATATTAAATCCTGCAAATTTCACAGATAAAGACTCTTTTCTTAATCTCTGGCCATTGCACACTGGACATAAACTGCTGACCATATATTTTGCGACTCTTTTTTTCATGAGAGCACTCTGAGTAGTCGCAAAAGTTGATAAAACATAAGAGCGTGCACTTGAAAAATTTCCGTGGTAGCTCGGCTCCATTTTTTTCTTCAATGCTTTTTTAACTTCATCACTTTCAAATCCTGCATATACCGGAACAGAAGGTGTCTCTTTCGTAAAAAGAATCCAGTCTCTGTCTTTTTTAGACATTTTTTTCCACGACGTATCGATATCGAAACCCAGAGTGACCAGCATGTCTCGTAAGTTTTGTCCGTGCCATGCCGGAGGCCAGGCAGCTATTGCTCGTTGTCTGATAGTTAAATTGTCATTCGGTACCATTGATTTTTCTGTAGCCTCATAAACTTTTCCCAGCCCATGACAATTAGGACACGCGCCTTCAGGTGTATTGGGAGAAAAACCTTCAGCATAAATAATAGATTGTTTTGGTGGATAGAGGCCCGCTCTTGAGTAGAGCATCCTGAGAAGATTAGAAAGAGTCGTTACACTTCCCACAGAAGATCTGGTAGATGGTGCTCCTCTTTGTTGTTGAAGGGCAACGGCCGGAGGCAGGCCTTCGATCTGATCGACTTCTGGAACTGACATTTGATTAAAAAGCCTTCTGGCATAAGGAGAGACAGACTCAAGATAGCGTCGCTGGGCTTCGGCGTACAATGTCCCGAAGGCCAGGGAAGATTTCCCCGATCCCGATACACCGGTGAAAACCACCAGAGCATCCCTAGGAATTTCTACACTTATATTCTTGAGATTATTTTCTCTTGCACCAATTACCTGAACAAACCCTGCCTTTTTCATATCATGCCCCCGCTTTAAGATATATTTAGAGCGCTAAAATAAAAAAGCCAGGGTTAGGGCCCTGGCTTTTTTTGTTGTTGTGAGAAAAGATCATTATGCGATTTTAGTTTCTTTTAATAATTTTAGAGACTCAAGGTGAAGATTAATCTGAGCTTGAATTTCAGCATTTCTTGCATTGTTTTCTTTAATTTGTTGCTCAAGAGTTGTGATGAGCAATGTAAGCTCATCAATCTTTCTATTGTGAAGAGCGATTAAAATTTCTCTTTCTTGTTTTTTTATTTCATGAAGTCTTTGTGCTTCTAGAGAATCTTTAATATCAATCTTTGTAACATTATTAAGAGTTGGAAGATTAGCAATTTCTTTAGGAGTTACTAATGACTTCTCTAAATTTACTTTTGGCATTGCAAATTTTTTAGGTGCAGATGCTTCGTAACTACTGTTAGCTCTGTTTTGCGCGCTTCTTTCTTTAAGATCTTTTGGTAAATCAGTTGATTTAAAAAAGTAGAATCCCATTCCTGCAAGTGTTGTGACCATTGCTATTTCTAACATAACTGACCTCCGAATCTCGTGTGTTCAATGCTTAATTGAATCAAATTTATCACGTCTAAATTTTTGTTTGGGGCACTCCTGTAAAATTTCTCATGCTCAGATAAAAGTGACTAAAGTTTTAACACCCTAAGTAGTTGGGTCAGATATCCACGTCGAGGGGTAATTTGGGCATTTTGGGATAGTTTAAGTGCATGAAAACATTACAATGAATAGCTTCTGTAGGAGGGCACGGAGACTGCAATATTGGGTCTGGGACAGCTCTATCATTAAACAGTCAGGAGTAATTATGAAACAGGAAACGAAAATGGACAATCACACTAAAACAGCAAAAGCGGCGATTCCAGCAGCTCCAGTTATGAATCAAACTTCTAGCGAAATTCAAAAATTCGGAACTCGTTTTCCTGTACCATTAGGATTGGAAGATAAAGTTTGTGAAGAAAGTATTTCTAACTTAAATAGAATCTTAGCAGACACGATGACTCTTCGTGATCTTTATAAAAAATGTCACTGGCAAACGTCAGGAGCTACATTTTATCAACTTCACTTACTTTTTGATAAACATTATACAGAGCAAGCAGAGCTGGTTGATTTAATCGCTGAGCGAATCCAGGTTCTGGGCGGTATTAGCGTTGCTATGGCAAGTGAAGTTGTAGAGCTTTCTAAAATTGAAATTCCACCAACAGGCAGAGAAGAAGTTCCTGCTCAAATTTCAAGACTAGTAGCTGCTCACGAAGTTATTTTTAAATTTGTAAGGAAAGCTGCTAAAAGAGCGTCTGAAGGAGATGATGAAGGGACAGCTGATCTACTTGTCAGCAGTGTCATCAGAACTAACGAGCTTCAGACTTGGTTTATCTCGGAGCATTTAGTTTCACTTTCGCCGACAGAAGCAAATCTTCCGGAAGCAAAACTTAATGATACATCAAAGCATTAATTAGTACTTAAGACCCATTAGGGCCTCTTTATTGGGGCCCTTTTTTATTTTTAATCTGCACTTCGTCATAATAGCTAAAAACATCCCAAAAAATTCATAAAAAACTTTTAAATCTGCAGAGGCTAAGGTTAAGCTTATCCAACTTTTTGCAAACATTACTTAAGGACTTTATGAAGCATTCATTTCAGAATTTTCAAGTTGATCACATGACCCTTTTACTTCAGCCAAGATTATACAACGTGGCCTATGTGGCCTTTAACGTTATCTTTGGTGTTGGCCCGGAAAATCTTTTATATGAAAAAAGAAAAGAGTGGACTCCTGGAGCTGGCGAAGAGTCTTTAACATTTGCTGTTCAAGTAGGACAAGGCTCTGTTGAAGATAAGGCGCAAACTAAAACTATTTTTGCTGTGGTTCAGCCATCAGAGCCTAAAGCTCAGCCTTCGCACGTAAGAGAAATGTTGGACTCTCATAATTCAGCAGCTCTTTGGCAACATATTGCTTTAAGAACTCCAGACTTACTGGCATTCCATAAATTTGCTCTTGAGCGTGGTGTGCAGTTCATCACTCCTATTTTAAAAGATGATGAAGATGATCTTATCCAGGTTTTTTCAGGTGAATGGTTTTATCCAGGTATCAGATCAAGTGCGATGTTTTTTGAGTTCGTTCAAAGACGCCCAAGTAAAGATAGCCTTTTAGCTATTCAAGAAGCTAACCGCGAGTTGTGGTTTAGAGATAAAACATTCTTAGGCCTCTACGGTGAAAAAGAGCGCGAGTATCAAAGTGGGAAAGTCACTCCATTTTTAGATTTCGCACTATTTGAAAAAATAGAAAATGAAATTAAAGGCCTTAAAATCTGGCAGATCACTCCTGAGCATATTCAGCGTTGTGAAGACCTGATGATTGATTTCACGAAGAAGAAAAACTCATAAGTAATTTTATGAAAAAGTTTACAGCTTTATTTCTAGCTTTAATCTCCCTACAGGCTTTTGCTGCGGGCGAGATTTCAGTGACTACAAAAAAGGCCATTGCGACTGGCGTTTTTAAGCAAGCGATAGGCTCAGTTGTTGAACTTAAAACAAGTGATGAAAATTTAAGTGGTGAAGCTGTCTTCTTAGGAAATGTGATTCGTCCTGAAGGGACTGAGTCTTATAGAATGTATCTCAATCCGAAGACTCGCAAAATTCATTATGTAGATTCAACTTATTTCACACGTAAGAACTCAAACCTTCAAACTGTGATCGACCCTTATCAGCAGGTAGGCGGGACTTGTACTGGATACGCTATTAATGGATATTTAAATCAAATTAATTATTCTGGTTTTGAAGGAACAGGACTTCTTTGGGATGATCTTAGTACAGAAGAAGGTCGCTCTCAGATGCTAGCTGATGCAATTAACGAATACTATCTCACACCATCTCATAGATACTCTGTCAGTGGGATTTTGAACAAGTATGGAAAGAAGTACGGCTTCAAATGTAAAATGACTAAAACTGAGTCGTACGAGCAAGCTCGCAAGCTTGTTTTAACACAGCTTGAATCTGGTCTTCCTATTATTATCTCTTATAATATCGGACGTGAAATGGTGAAGTCGCCATTTAGTCTTGAGATGTATAAAGAGGCAGGTGTTACATTGGATGAACGTCTATGGATTCCAAGAAGAGTTGGAGATAGAAATTCAGGTGGGCATACGGTCTTTGCAGCAGGATCATTTGTCGTAGAAGGTAAGACGTATTTATTAATCGTGGATTCTGACTGGCACGAGCCAAGAGTTTGGGATATGGACGAATACTTGAATCACAAGAAAACAGCACTCAAAGAAATCGAGTTCATCTCATGTAAATAATAAAAAAAGGCCACTTGAATAGTGGCCTTTTTTTTTGAGTTAAATCAAGTCATCACACGCATATGCATTGCTTTCAATTATCGCTTCAACATTTTCCAGCATCGTCTTGCAAGCAGGAATCACTTCAGCTTCTTTTCTATTGATTGGCCCATAGTGATTGCGACGGACTCTTAACATCATCATGGCGTATTCAGCAGCAAAGGCCGGACATGACTTATTTAATTTTTGATAAGTGAGACCTTCCCCTGATCCTGCATTGCTGGTGCTCCCACAACTAATCCCGGCACTATAAACATCCAGAAGACATTTTCCAGGATTAGCTTTGTATTCAGCATAGAGTTTACTTAACTCTGGAGAAGCTGACATAGAATTGTAGCTCGTTTGAAACATGCCGGCCTCTGCCGTCTCTGCACTAGTGTTTGATGCTGACATATCTCGTCCTTCACAATATTTTCCAGAGCTCTCTCTCATTCCTAAACCAATACCTAAAGTATAAGTGGACCTAAGGGGCCCGTAACCAGCGACAGCATTATTCATTGAGAGTGAAGAGAAGTTAGTTGCATAATGAGCAACGGCATCTTTTGCCGCATCACCGGCCTTCGCTTTTAATAAAAGCGCTGCACCTGTTGGAGCATCAAGAGAAGTTTTAATTCTGCAGTAACTGCGTGCATAGTTTAAGGCCATTCCTTTTATGTAAGCAGCGGGTGCTCTAGAGCGGTTTTTCCACGAATACGAAGCACAACTTGAACTTGCAGCGAGTGCTTTGATTTGATCAACGTATGCGCCTTCAGTGATTGGTGGAGGCGTTGTGGGGGTGGTGGGTGTCGTTGGATTACTGGGAGTACTGGGGACGGTTGGTGTCGTTGGCGTTGATGGTCTCTTTGAACCCCACGCATGTACATTGGTAGATATGAATAGCGATAGAAAAATTATCGCTAATTTTTGTTGAACGTGCTTCATCCTAAAGCTCCTAATGAATGTAGAAACATTTTTTATTTCGATCTTTCTGATCTTATAGAATGATCAAGAGCATTGTTTGTGCCAAGCTCTCAGATTATTTAAGCGCGTGAAAATTTTAGCGGACTAATTAAAAAAATAAGAATCGTCGGTGACTAAATGATTCAAAGGGAAAAAAAGTTCTATATACACAATGACCCTGACAAGACTTTTTTGCTCAAGAAGAAATTTGGTATAAGAATCCCGCTTGTTTAGGATAATATTCCTCATTTTTTTTGTGCCTCTTCCATAAAACATTATGTTACAAAGTTTTTTAAGTTGGCACCGAGGGTGCAATATCTAAGTTAAGAATGATCGGAAGCAATTCTGATCAGGGACTAATTGGTGTTGGTGAAAATGTATTGAATAGCCTCACCCAAGTTATTTAAGAGTTAGAAAGTGCGTTTATAAAACTAGAGCTATTGTCTTAACGTTTGATTAAAGCATGTTTAAGGTGGTTCATTAATATGCTCCGACCGAATTCTCTAGCTCGAAGGACTTGATCCCTAAAATCAATAAGAAGCCATTCCCTCGGGAGTGGCTTTTTATATTGGGGCGCTTAAAATTTTCAAAAGCTGATCTGAATCATATTTCAAACACCAATTCTTATCTAAGATGTTTTTAATAAGTAAAACTATTGGAGACATCAAAATGGATGACGAACTTTCAAAAAACCTAACACGCAGGTCCTTCTTTCAAATGGCCGTGGCCACTCTTGCAATTGTTCCCCTAGCTCTGAAATCAGGAAGCCTTCTGGCAGCTGATGCTTGTCCGGCCAAAGCACCTGCAGGTAAAGCACTAGGTTCACCGACAGAAGGAATGGGAAAAGGTTTAGAATACGTTCTAGATGCAAAAACTTCTAAAAATGCAAAATATAAAGCGGGTGCTAATTGCGGAAACTGTAAGTTCTACAATACTGCTAAAGCTGACAGTGGTCACGCTCCATGCACGATGATGGGAATGAAATACGTTACTCATTGTGGATGGTGTAAGAGCTACGCAGTAAAGGCATAATAAATGAAAAATCTTCTGGAGAAATATAATCGACAGGGTCCCAGATATACAAGTTATCCACCTGTCCCATTCTGGAAGAATAAACCCACTGAGATGGAGTGGGTTAATCATTTGCAAATGAACTATCACGCCGAAACAGGAATGGATCTTTATGTTCATATCCCGTTTTGCGAAAAGCTTTGTTATTACTGTGCCTGCAACAGAGTCATAACAAAGAATAAAGGAGTACAGGAACATTTTATAGAACTGCTTTTAACAGAGTGGGCGATGTATAAAAATCTCCTGGGGTTTACTCCAGTTATAAATTCTCTTCATTTCGGCGGCGGAACACCGACGTTTTTATCACCTGAAAATCTTGAAATTTTAATCCATGCTTTAACGACCAAAAAGACTGCTGGTTTTGTTGGTTCAATTGAAATAGATCCTCGTGTGACCACAAAAGAGCATCTTGAATGTTTTAAGAGAATCAACATTACGAGAGTTAGTTTAGGAATCCAGGATTTTGATAAAGACGTACAGAAGGCCATTAATAGAATGCAGTCTTTTGAAATGGTAGAGTCTCTGGTCAAAGAGATGCGTCTGCTTAATTTTGAGTCAATTAACTTTGATGTCATTTACGGACTTCCAAAACAAAACATAAACTCGATTGAAGAAACGTTTCGGTTAATTAGAAAACTGAAACCAGATTTAATCGCTTTTTATAGCTATGCCCATTTACCGGATAAGATAAAAAATCAAAGACTCATTAACGAAGACGATCTTCCTAAAGCTGAAGTTAAGCTCTCTCTTTATGAAAAAGGAAAAGAGTTATTGGCAATGGATGGCTATCACGACGTAGGAATGGATCATTTTGCTCTTCCACATAATTTTCTATTCATTGCAAAAAATGAAAATAAACTTCACAGAAACTTTATGGGATATGTTGATAAAAAGTCTCCCATTCTTTTAGGACTAGGACCAACTTCCATCTCGGATTCCTCAATGAGTTTCATGCAAAATGAAAAGGGACTAAGTGAGTATGAGCTAAGATTAAAAAGAGGAGAGCTTCCTCTTGCTATCGGGCACACTCATAATCAAGATGACTTGAATGTTCAAAAAATTATATTAGATTTAATGTGTACAGATGAAAGTATTCTGGAGAGTCCGGAAAATCTTCCTTATTGGCCTGAAGTTCAGCTTGAACTTACCAATATGGCCAGCGATGGTATTCTCAATTTTCAAAATAAAAAACTTACAATTCTTCCTGAGGGAAAAAAGTTCACACGCAATATTGCTATGGCCTTTGACTATTACTTCAGAGAGAAGATGCCCTTAACAAAATTCAGCAAAACGATCTAATTAATGGCACATGTGAGGCTTGGTACTGTCAGCTTGTGTTGTCGGAGAATGGTTATGTGTGCTTTGATTTTCGTTGTATTTTACCATTCTAAAACTCACAGTCATAAGACCGATGGCAATTAAGCTGATCGCATATGTTTTCGGCAAGCTGCTTTTAAAAGGTTTCAAAAACTTTTGAATAAGAGTTGGGGCCATGACCATTGATGGGGTTGTGCCTAACCAAAAGAAAAACATTGAAGTCGCGGCCATTAAAGGATGCTGAATCGCCACGGCCCCTAGGACAACACCATACAGCAGTCCACAAGGAAGAAAGATGGATATAAGCCCTGTGAAAAAGGCCTTGGAGATTCCAACGTTCTTAAAGACTAATTTTCTCCATAAGAGTGAATAAAACTTACCCATAAATTTGGGCATGGGAAGTTCTGCTTTTTTTCCTCTTAGGTTTTGAACTCCCCAGTAAAGAAAAAGAAATCCAATGAATAATCCAGGTATCATCGCCACCAGAGGAGATGCGCTTTCTATTTTAATTAAGCTTCCCAAAAGACCAGCAGAGAGGCCCAGGATAAGATAGCCTAGTAAGCGGCCCAGTTGATATCTAAAAACATCATGGCTTTTTTCACAGCTGGCCGTCACCAGGCCTCCACACATTCCTACGCAGTGAAGGCTTCCGCCAAGCCCTGCTATAAAAGAAACCCAAGGAAGGAAGTTTTGATAATTAAAGAACAGGTCCGACAAGCACGACCTCCTTGTTTGCTACATACGTTTTAGTTAGCTGATCAAAAAACTGAATAGTAATTTTTTTCGTTCCAGACTTAAGTGCAGAAGTCTTAAATCTAAAAAAAAGAATAGATCTTTTTTCGTGTGTATTAATAACGATAGGAGAGACGGGAGTGATGACGTCAACTTCTTTATCACTGGACTCCAGCACGAGCTTGTAATTTCTATTTCCCTGATGATTAATTTTTAATTCAAATCTGTTTGTGATTTCGTCTCCGCGCTGTACATAAGTCTCTTTTCCTCTCATGAGTATCAGTTGCAGATTTGAGCTTTTATTTAAAAAAACGGCGATTGAAGAAATGAAAAATAAAACAATGACTAAATAGACAATAGAACGGGGAGTAATGATTTTTCTTTTTTGTCCTTGAACTTCTGTCTCTGAAGCATAACGAATTAGACCTTTTGGCTTTTTTATTTTGATCATGATTTCATCACATGCATCAATACAATTAGTGCATGCGATACATTCAAGCTGTGTGCCTCGTCTGATATCAATACCGGTAGGACAGACCTTTACGCAATTGTAGCAGTTGATACAGTCGCCTTCCCCTTCTTTAGTGACTCCTGCCGTGCCTCTTCTTGGTTCACCACGTGCCACATCGTAGGCAATGACTAAAGAGTTTTCATCCATCATCACAGATTGCATTCTTCCATAAGGACAGGCGATGATGCAAAATTGCTCGCGGAACCATCCAAAGTCGAGCAGGAAGATTGCTGAAATAATCATAGTAGCAATAAACATTCCTACGTGATTGATAGGATTTTGCATCGTCATGTAAAAAAGTTCACGAGGGCCTACGAAGTATCCAATAAATGTATGGGCGATATGAAGCGAGATGATTGTAAAGACAATCCATTTTAGTGCTTTTTTAGTGAACTTGCTAAAGCTCATTGGGGCCAGTTCCAGGGCCCTTCTTTCTCGGGGAGATCCTTCAAAAAAAGTTTCTATTTTCATAAAGAGTGCCTGAATGAAAACTGTCTGAGGGCAGCCCCAGCCACACCAAACTCTTCCAAAAAGACTGGTCATAAAAGCGATAAAAAAGAGTGAGGAAATTGCAATGAGAAAAAATAAAATAGGATCCACACCATAAAATGTGAACCCTATAAAAGTAAACTCTCTGTTGAAGATATCAACTAAAAGTGCAGGCTTTCCTTTAATATAAATCCAGGGAAGAATGAGATAGAGCCCAATCAAAAACCAGTAAACAATTTGTCTTCTGTTTTTCCATGGGCCCTGAACATCTTCAGGGTGCAGGTACACGCGATGGCCATGCTCATCGGTCGTTGCCAGTCTCTCTTCATCTAGATCAAATCTATTTTTACTCAACTTTATTTCCTTGAGGTGCCTTGCCTTGCGGTTGATGAGTCAGGTGCAGAGTCTGCACGTAGGCCACAACTTGATAAATTTCTTCCTTACTTAAAACCTCAGACCAGTTTGGCATGCCGTTATCAACGACGCCATTAAAGACTATTGGATAAACTGTTTCAGGAGTTCCTTTCGCCCATAGCCAGTATTCATCTGTTAAGTTCGGGCCGATGTCTCCACGACCTTTTTCCAGGTGGCAGGCCACGCAGTTAGTAACATAAACTTCTTCACCTTTTTTTATGTGCTCTGGAGTGTTGAATTTTGCATAAGTTTCAGGATTAAATTCTCCTTCTTGTTTCTTAAATTCTTCTTGGGCGGCAACGACCACTGCGTATTCTTTTTTAAATTCATCACGAAGGCTTGGGCCTCCTAAGAATTGAAAATAAACGAAGTGGATAACTGCGTAGCCAATGAAAGCATAAAAAAGAAACGCCCACCACGAAGGTAGTGGGTGATTGAGTTCCTGGATTCCGTCGTAGTTATGATCAAGCAATAAATGCTTTTCATCTTCTTGTACATGAAGCTTAGTTTCTTCTTTCACGGGGCGCCTCCTCAAGCGGTAACATTGATGCTTCTTCGTAAACACCCTTGTTTTCTTTTTTATAAGTCCAGTAAGTGTAGAGGGTAAAACACACTACAAAGATGATGAGTCCAGTGATGGGTAACCACGGTAAATTAAAATGGCTTAAAGCTGCTTGTTTCATTGTTGAGCCTCCGACTTTCCATAATCAACACCGATTCGTTGAAGGTAAGCAATGAGAGGAATAATTTCTTTATCAAGAATAGCTGCCGGAACTCCAGCGGCCACAAGATCATCTTTGATGATTTCAGCTTGAGCTTTTGCCGCTGCAAAACTGCCCGCAATTTCCTCTTGAGTATAAGGAACACCTAGCGTTTTCATGACATTCATTTTCTTCATGATGCTTTGGTAATCTGCTTTGTCAGTAAATAGCCATTTATAATTTGGCATGATCGATCCAGCAGTTACTTCACGTGGGTCATACATATGGCGGTAGTGCCACATATTTGGATATTTTTGTCCAACACGAGCTAAATCTGGACCTGTTCTCTTTGATCCCCATTGAAATGGGTGATCGTAAACAAACTCAGCGGCCTCTGAAGCTTTTCCATAACGAAGAACTTCGTGTGCCATAGGTCTTACTGTTTGCGAGTGACATAAGTAACAGCCTTCACGGATGTAGATGTCTCGTCCGATTAACTCCAGCGGAGTGTATGGTTTTACAACATCCATCTTGACGATAAAGCTTTTTGAAAGGACTGCTGGTACAATTTCAATTGCTGACCCAACTAAAATCGCTAGAAGTGACAGAACCGCAAAAATCATCGGCCATCCTTCAAGCTTTCTATGAGCAGATGCTCCATGCTCTACTGATGAATCATCCAGAGCGTACGCTTCAAGCACAGGTTCGCTTGAGATACTTCCTGTTTTTGCCGTTTTGTATAAGTTGTAAACCATGATGATAAGAGAGGTTAAAACAAGTGTTCCACCGATTGCTCTTACCCAGTACATAGGAACAATTTTAATAACTGTCTCGATGAAGTTTGGATAAACAAGTTTTCCAGAAGCATCCATCGCTCTCCACATTAGTGATTGAGTGATTCCGGCAACCCACATTGAAACAATATAGAGAACTAAACCAATTGTGGCCGTCCAGAACTGAATATTAGCAAGGCGAAGAGAGTAAATTTTTGAGTTCCATAGTCTTGGAACCATATAATAAAGAATCGCAGTGATAAGTAGGTAGTTCCACCCGATTGTTCCAGAGTGAACGTGTCCTGGAATCCAGTCAGTAAAGTGAGCAATCGCACTCACTGATTTAATTGAAAGCAGAGGGCCTTCAAAAGTAGACATCCCGTAAAAAGTTAATGCGAGTGCCATAAACTTTAAAACAGGGTCTGTGCGAACCTTATCCCAAACCCCTCTAAGGGTTAAAAGACCATTGATCATCCCACCCCAACTTGGCATCCATAGAGCGAGTGAAAAAACCATCCCTAAAGTCTGAACCCACTCTGGGAGTGTTGTATAAAGAAGATGGTGAGGCCCTGCCCAGATATAGATAAAAACTAATGACCAAAAGTGGATGATTGAAAGTCGGTATGAGTAAACCGGACGATTGGCCGCTTTAGGAACGAAGTAATACATCAAACCTAAAAAGGGTGTTGTCAGGAAAAAAGCAACGGCATTATGTCCATACCACCATTGAACCAGGGCATCTTGAACGCCGGCATAAATAGAGTAGGACTTTGTCATTGAAACCGGAATTTCAAGTGAGTTGATGATGTGAAGAACTGCGACAGTTATGATTGTGGCAATATAAAACCAGATGGCCACGTAAATGTGACGCTCTCTTCTTCTGATGATTGTACCAAAGAAGTTAACAGCGAAAACAACCCAGATAACTGTAATCAAAATATCAATCGGCCATTCAAGTTCAGCGTACTCTTTACCAGTTGTAATACCAAATGGAAGAGTGACGGCCGCAAGAACGATGATTAACTGCCAACCCCAAAAGTGAATTTTAGAGAGCATGTCATTAAAGAGGCGAGCTTTTAATAATCTTTGGTGAGAGTAATAAATTCCTGCAAAAATAGCGTTACCGCAAAAAGCAAAGATGGCAGCGTTGGTGTGTAGTGGACGAAGGCGCCCGAATGTTAGCCATTTCAGTCCAAAGTTTACATGCCAGTCAGCTAACTGAAAAGCGATGGTAACACCCAGGAGCATGGCAACCACTCCCCAAATAACTGTGGCAATAATAAATAGCCTGACGATCTGATCGTCATAAGAGAAGCGCTCGAGTTTTCCCCCTCGATGGGTGACTGCAGAATTCATAATTCTCCTTCTTTGGTATGAGTAACTTTAATATCTTCTTCTAAAAGCATTCTATGTCTTGGTGTTTCCAGATCGTCGTATTGCCCTTTTTTTGTCATCCAGATAAATCCTCCGATGAAAAAAGCGGCAATGATAAGCGCAATTGGAATAAGAAAAGGCATTATTTCCATATCATCCTCAATTTTTTTGTTCCGATTAAAGTTGATATGAGTACTGTCAGCGAACTTAGTGGCATAACTATGGCCGCAGTTAATGGACTGATGTGTCCTGTAAAAGCAAGAAGCACTGAGATACTGTTGTATAAAAGTGAGAGTACTAAATTTCTATAGATCACTTTCATAGTCTCTTTTGAAATTGTAATGAGCTCCACTGCAGGACTTAGTCCTGGAAGGCTTAAGTAAACATCAGCAGCTCTCAGAGAAATATCCATGGCACCAAAGACGGCGATGCCTGTATCAGCAGAGGCCAGGGCAATGGCATCGTTTGCTCCATCTCCAATCATGAGAGTATGTTTTGAATTTTTAATCACATTGTTTTTTTCTTCAGGAGACATTTCTGCTTCAAATTCATCAGCATTGAGTCCCACCATCTTTGCAATTTTTTCCACGTGCTCTTTAAGGTCACCTGAGAGAATTTTTAACTTCAGACCGTGTGCTTTGAGTTTTTCAATAGATTCTTTTGCATCATTTCTAATACTGTCTCTAGCGATGAACTGAATAATAATTTTAGAGTTTTGATAAATAGAATTATTTTTGATCTCATAGTGTTGATCAGCAATAATACCGCTCACTCCAACACCTGGAGTTTCTTTAAAATCGCTGACTTCAAGATCTTTGTAGGGAAGCGGATGAATATACTTCTTTAACGTTTTTGCCACAGGATGCTGAGAGTTTTTCTCCAGATTGTGAATAACATCGTAAAAGGAAATAATAGGTTCATGCAAAATGGAAAATGATACAATTTGCAAATCGTTTTGAGTAATTGTTCCAGTTTTATCAATGAAAACATTTTCAGCTTTAGATAATGTCTCGATGACAGCGTCGTCTTTTATGATGATTCCTTTCTGGGCAGATTTAGAAAGAGTTCTAATAAATGTTAGAGGTGTCGCAATAGCAAGAGCGCATGGACAAGTAACAATCAGAAGAGTTAATGCTCTCTCAAGTGCTTCTTTAACGTGACCTGGTTCATATGAATAGATAAAGAGAAGACCTGATAAAATAAAAACTGCCGCTACAAAGTACTTTGAAATCAAATTTGTAATATCAATAATTTTTGCTTTTTGCCCCCAACCGTTTTCAATATTTCTTAATATTGACCCCAGGCGAGTGTCACTGTTAATTTTGTTAACTTTCATTACAAGATCAGAGCTGATATTTAAAGTTCCTGAAAAAACGCTGCTACCAATAGAGACCTTTTGTGGTTCAGATTCTCCAGTCAATAATGAATTGTTCACATAAGAGTTCCCGCTGATGATTTCGCCATCAGCGGGAATTATATGCGATTGTTTAATTTTTAAAATATCATGGGGCCTAATAAACTTAGGATGAATTTCAGAAAACTCACTTAAAGCTTCATTGTTGGCCCTAAGAACACTTTCACCTTGATAGAAAAAGTGCAGGTCTGTTGTACTTAAACCCATCTCTTGTATGGTTTTCAAGAAATATCTTGAAAGTAGAAGTAAAAAGACCAGGGCACTTAGAGAATCAAAATAGTTCTCGTTCACTCCAGTAAAAAGATTATAAAGGCCCATGACCGCACCCATAATAAGTGCCATAGAAATGGGAACATCAATTGAGAGTGTTCTATTTTTTAAGGCCTGCCATGAAGTGCGATAAAATGGCCACGCACAATAAGTCAGCACAGGCACTGCAAAGAGGACAGTTAAGAGATTAAAGAAACTAGCGTACTCCTCGCCAGCACCAGCATAGAGTGAAACAGCATACATCATGATGTTGCCTGAGGCAGCTGCAGCAATACCTATGCGAAGAAGCATTGAGCGGTCTTCTTTTGTTTTTAGCTCTTTTGAACTTTGATTTATTTTCAATGGATGAGGTCTATACCCAAGCTGATTTAATTCGTGAGCGGCCTTGCTAAATTTTCCATTTTCATCAAGGACGATTGAAACAACCGACTGGCCCATATTGAGTTTTGAAGATTTTACTCCGGGAACAAATTCGGGAAGTTTTTCAATGATCCACAAACAGGCCAGGCAATGGATCCCTTCTAGGTAGAACTCCATAGTGGATTCATTGTTGAGACCTTTGTAACTGTACTCAGCTATGAAGTCTTGATCATCCATAAAAGAGTACTGGGCAGAGCTGAGCTCTACAGGGGCTCTTTTTTTAAAGAATGAAACATCTTTTTTGATTTGATAGTATTCTGAAAGACCTTTGTGATTAATGACGTTGTAGACAGTCAGGCATCCATTGCAACAAAAAGGTCCGCAGAGGTGTTCCTCGTCAGCGTAATAAGACTCAACAACTTCCTGGTCGCAATGGAGACAAGCGCTCATGAGCGCCTCTCTATAAACATTTTGAAGAGCTGAAAAAGCTCATTGTCTGGGGACTTTAAAACTTCAAGCAAAGTCGTCTTGTCCAGAAAACAAACTTCAGTATCAGGATAAACCTCTGCGCTTATTTCAATTGGTTTTTTATTAAGGAGTTCAAAAACTCCCAGAAGGTATCCGGCCTTGAGCATTTTTTTTAATTTTCTTTTGTGAGTGATTTGAATCGAGCCGTCTAAGATAAGAAAACCAGAAATCGGAACCTGTCCTTCATAGAAGAGGTGAGACTGAGTTTTATACTTTTTCGAAGGAAAATAAGAAGTGATTTTTTTAATTAATTCACTACTCAATTCGATGTGGCTTAGTTGTTTCATACGCCCATCTTATCTTTAATGGATGGGCGAAAATATAATCTATATCAGGTTTTGAAAAAAATTAGTAGTGGATGTTTGCCCAATTCAGAAGTTCTGCTTCATCTTTAATGAAGATAACTTTTCCTTCTTGTTCAATAATACCGGCCTCTTTAAATTCAGTCATGAATCTAATCAGAGTTTCATTGGCAGTTCCAATCATTGTCGCCATTTCTTCGCGAGTAAGTTTTAGGTCAACTCTCCAGCGATCGTTTTCTCTCACTCCATGAGTGGCCTTAAGAGATAACAGAAGTTCGGCAAGACGTTCACGGACATTTTTTTGGTGAAGTGAAGTTAATTTATTTTCGGCATTCCCCATATCGCGGGAAAGCTTATTGATAATGTTCAATGCGACAGAAGGATTTTTTTCCATCAGAGACAGAATGTATTTTTTGTCGATAAAACACACTTCAGTGTCTTCCATCGCTGTTGCGGTTTTTCCAAAGTCTTCATTTGTGAAGAGGCTTCTATGTCCAAGAATATCCCCGGCATTTACAATGCGAACGATTGTCTCTTTTCCATCAATACCAGTTTTGGTTAATTTAATATTTCCGGCCGAGATACAGTAAAGCCCAAACGGATGTGTGCCTTGAACAAAAAGCGTTTGTCCCTTTTTATACTTGTTGGTAATTTTGTGAGTGCTGATATCCATAATTTCTGCAAAATCTAAATTGCAGAAGATTCCATCTTTCTTAGAGGGACATGATTCGCAGCTACTTGTAGAACCTTTTTTCATCTAACTATCCTGGTTTGTCTCATTTATTAAATTAACATTAAACACTCAAAAAAACATGACTTAACTCATCTTTTGGATAATACATTGATTTATTAACGAAATTTACCAGATTGTTGTTATCTAATTTTTAATTGTATGTACTACGAACTGTACCTTTTCGATCGAATATCCGATTTTTCAAATATCTTTTTGGGTTTGGGTAACCTTTTCGCGAGGGTATTAACAGAGGCCTTGCCTAGGCCTCTGCAGACATTTTATGGTGTGATGTAATTGATGCGGTCTAGATTTTTAAAAAGTTTGTCTTCGTCTAACCAGATTTTTCCATTTTCAATTTCATAAGGATCAGCTTTCCAGTTAGGTCCCCATGAGTTTTGTGCCAGATACTGAATCTTGTTGTCTTTACATCTATAGCCCACCATAGTGATGGCATGAAAGCCGTGCTTTCCAGTCGCGCTGCAAGAGTTATATTTTGTGCTCGAATCTTCTCCGTGAAGATCATATGAGGGATCATTCCAAAATTTAGTACAAATATCTAACCCGATAGCACGGTTATTTTGAATGTTATTGATCATTCTCTCTCTGTTGGCCTTAATTGTTCTTTGAACATTAGACGCTAGAGTAGGAGTCACATCATCTGATGAAAATATTATTCTCTCACTCTCGCATTTGACGGTTTCTGGAATAGATAAACGTTTATCGGGAGTACAGTCCTGGGCCATAATTGACATAATAGCATCATCGTAATTAAGCCCTGCTTTGGCCGTCAGGAAATCAACGAAGCCTGAGATGTTATTAAACGTTTTCTCAGGAATGACATTGGCAAGATCAGAAGCTCTTGTGAGAAGTTCAGTATAATTACAAAGAACACTGTCTTTTTTTGCCATTTCTAAAAATTGAGTTTTATCTTTAAAATACTCAAGCATGTTTGCCTGCTTACAATCATCGATTTGTTTCAAGGCCACTCGCTTATAAGTTCCTTCAAGCTCATTTAAGTCTTTTGCAGAAAAGCTCTCAGCGATTAATTTATTGAAAGAGTCTTTTGCCGCTTTGTTAGCTTTAGTAACTTTTATCTTATCCTGCGCTTTCATAAAATTCTTCAGTCCATCAACAAAGCCTGTAAATCCGCCTTGGGTTTCATATAACATTGGAAGTGAAGAGGCTAAACCTTGATTGATATTTCCATTCAGTTCAAAAGAAACTTTACTGCTCATCCCTGAGCTAGTCATTTTAAGATAACCCATCTGACCTATGATCTTACAAATTGGAAGATCTGATCGTATGACTCTTTGGCGCTCAATGCACTTAGGGTTGGCATCAAGAACTCTTACCATTGCATTGTTCATAATTTGTTGAACTTTGGAAGTCGGTATAGCTGTACATTTATCACTAAAAAAAGAATTACTTGAGTTCGCGACGAAATTTTTTAGTGCATTGGAGAAATCATCTGCTTTTTGTCTTTTCTCTTTTAATTCTTTTGTCATCTTGGTGTCGCTATCAAGAGGAGCACCAAAGTTTTTTTGGAATGTATTCATGTATCTTGAAGCTTGAAGCAGTGATTTTTCCTGAATCTGACTAGAGTCTACTGAGTGATTAGCAGCACTATTAAAAAAATTGTGTTCAAGGGCCACATCTTCGGCCTTACAAAGAGACCCACTTTTAGAAGTTCTCTGTTTTTCTTTTGCCAGGTTGATTGTATCGCAAGCAAATCCCCCCCAGATCCCTGATCCACCTTCAGAAGTTATTGTCCCATCTTCATTAGTGATATCTTTTGTATATTCTTTATCGCTGTCAGCATTGCTTGAATTGTTAACAAGATTATTTCTTCTCTGTTTCTTTTTTTGATCGGCCGTATAAAACAGCGCTAAGTTTAAATAAGAAAGGTTAGGGCTGTTTGGAATGACAGATTGTAAAAGAAGAGAGGCCTGATTTGCATAACAGCTTCCGATTCCATCTTGGTCTTGAAGAGCAGCTTTCGCCAGACTTCCAGAACCATTGTCAATCCTTATGATCTGACCTTCTGGAATTCCACCGCAGTCCAAGGCATTTGCATTAAAAGAAATAAGAGCAAGTAGGAGAGTAATTTTCATAAGAGACCCTATTTAATTATGTTTTGAAGATTGATAGCAGAGATCATTGATTCATCTTCAAAAACGCAGAATGAATTTTCGTTATCTTTTGAATCCTTTAGAATAATAATTTTTTTCTTTAATCCGCTTGTGCATGCAACTGCACCGGGATTTTTTCCACCGCGAAAGTGAACTGGATCAACTTGAAGATTTTTATTCTTCAAGGCCTTGGCAGCTTCGCATTTTGATTTATCTAAACTCTGAGATTCATCTAGACAGGTATCAGAGATAAGAATTTTTGTATTAGGGTTATATGAAAATAAGTAATGTGTGCTTCCATTGCTCCAGAACTGACGTATATTTTCACCGCCCTTATCTTGTGCGATGGCCGTATTAAAAAAAATTGATAAAAATAGTATTGCTTTCATTATGAACCTCTGGCTTTAATTATAAAGGAAAAAGGCTTAATTGGTTGAGACGGTCAAAAACTCCCTCCTATAGAGAATGGAATATGAGCGAAGAAAATAAAAAAATAGAAATAGTCGGGCATTATGGTGCCACACTAAGTTTAATCGAAATAGGCCTGGGGTCACTCCTTCATACTTTTAAAGTTCCTTTTTCTGGTATCTTACTGTCGCTAAACCAAGGGTTCATCCTTTGTAGAGCTGCCATTTTATCGAGTAATATCCCTCAAAATCAGTGGATCACTTATAGCATTTCAAATGTGGCGGCCGTTTTAAAGTCTCTGTCGCCTGCAGGAAAAAAACTAGGTCCCATGCTTAGTTTATCAATGCAGGGGCTGCTTTTTAATCTCGGCATTGTCGTTTTTGGGACTAATCTCTTTGGTCTCTGCGCAGGGATGGCGCTTTTGTCTGTGTGGACATTCATACAGCCACTGATAACTTATTATCTTTTTTTTGGGGAAAAATTATTCACGGCCGCTGATCATCTTTATGAAAAAACAATTCCGTATCATGGAATAAAAAAAGAGATGCTGCTTTGGATTTTTCTCGGCATCGTAGTAACAAAGATGTTAGCAGCTATCATCATTGGTATCATCGCCTGGCGGACAAAAGGTGAGAGCATTTACGGGAAAAATTATGAAGCAGGCTTGATTAAAGTTGCGCGCGAAAAAGGTATAAGTCTTGATACAGAAAAGACTCCGCAAAAAAATGTTGCATGGCTTGCGATAAAAGATTTATTTCGTCCACTTTTTTTAGTTTCTATTGTGATAACGGGACTTTTTCTCTATTTCTCACAGCACGATTATGCTCAAATTGGCTGGTACTTGATGAGGCCAGTTGCCATTGGTTTTATCTTTTTTTATTTTTCAAGAACACTCACACTTGATCGTTGGCTGATAAAAATGGAGAGTGGGAAATTGCGCTCATTTAGTTTGGGGTGCCAAACAGCTTTAGCAAAAATTCGTCGCATAATTTAACCTTAATTTTCTTAATTCTCCCTATGAAAAAGAGTGTTTTTATTTAAACGTTCCTGTAGCGTTTATACGATCACAATAAAGGCATTCAGGAGTTTATATGAAAGTTAACATCAATGGAACAATTCACAATGTGACATCATCAGAAGACACACCTCTTCTATGGGTTATCAGAGATGAATTAAATCTCACTGGGACTAAATTTGGTTGCGGACAAGCACAATGTGGAGCTTGCACCGTTCACATGGATGGAAATCCTGTTCGTTCATGCGCACTTCCATTAAAACTTGTAGGCGAAAAAGAAATTGTAACGATCGAAGGAATGAAAGATAAAATTTCTCAAGCTGTGCAAAAGGCCTGGGTGGAAAACCATGTTCCTCAATGTGGCTACTGTCAGATTGGAAATGTTATGACAGCTTCCGCTCTTCTTGCTGAAACAAAAAAACCGACAGACACGGATATCGACAATGCAATGGGTGGACACATCTGTCGTTGTGGAACTTATCAACGTATCAAAGCAGCGATTCATCAAGCTGCCCGCGAATTAGCATAAGGAGGATTTATGACTGAAGAAAAAATGATCGTAAATCGTCGCGACTTCCTTACCTCATCAGCAGCTGCTCTTGGTGGATTGATTGTAGCTTTTAATATTCCGGGAAACAATCGACTGCTTGCGGCCGAAGTTTCAAAAGCTGCTGCAGTCTATGCACCGAATGCCTTCGTTCATATTGCTCCAGATAATACGATTACAATGATCATTAACAAACTAGAGATGGGCCAGGGAGTGAATACTTCAATGGCGCAACTTATTGCTGAAGAATTAGAGTGTGATTGGAAATTAATCAAGTCTGTCTCAGCTCCAGTAAATCCTGTGTATAACCACACAATGTTTGGTCCTCTTCAAATGACTGGTGGATCTTCTGCTCTTGCTTCATCGTGGGATCAGCATAGAAAAATCGGCGCAGGAATGAGAGAGATGCTTGAGCTTGCCGCTGCCAAGAGATGGGGAATACCTGTTGCAGAGGTAAAGGCACAAAATGGTTTTATTGTTTCTGCTCGAGGAAAGCTCTCTTATGGTGAGCTGGCCGAAGATGCTAATAAACTTCCATTGCCACAAAATCCAAAATTAAAAAATTCAAAAGACTTTAAAGTTATCGGCCACTCGATGAAACGTGTCGATGCACTAGGAAAGGCAAACGGAACGGCCATTTTTGGAATGGACGTGAGAATCCCTGGAATGCTTTATGCTGTAGTGGCAAGATCACACATTGATGGGGGAGAGATTGCCTCTTACGATGAAAAAGCAGCGAGAGCTGTTTCAGGTGTTGTTGATGTGGTGAGATTTGGAAACAAAGTCGCCGTTCTTGCAAAAAATACTTATGCCGCTAAAACCGGAAGAGATGCGCTAAAGATTCAATTCAAAAGCAATAAGAACGATACATTTTCAACTGATGAATGGATGAAACATTTTAAGTCGCTTGCTGATGAAAAAGGAATTGTGGCAGAAAACATTGGTGCGGTCGAGGAAGCAATGAAGAGTTCTAAAACTCAATTCACTGCTGATTATGAATTTCCTTACCTTGCTCATTCTGCGATGGAGCCTCTAAATTGTACGGTGAATTACGATGGTAAAAAAGCAGAGATCTGGTCAGGTCATCAGATGCCAACAAGTGATAGAGATGTTGCCGCGAAAATTTTTGGTTTGAAACCAGAAAACGTTGATGTGCATACAACTTATGCCGGCGGAAGTTTCGGCCGTCGTGCTTCAAAAAATTCAGACTATGTTGTTCAGGCCTGTGAATTAGCAAAAATTGTTAAGAAGCCATTAAAGATGGTGATGACCAGAGAAGACGACACTCATGCCGGATATTATCGCCCGATTACTTTTCATAGAGCAAAAGTAGGTCTGGATGAAAAAAATAAATTAGTGAGCTGGGATCACTTCATTGTTGGCCAAACTGTTATGGGGAACTCGTTCTTCGGTGACATGATGATTAAAAATGGCCTTGAGTCTGCCGTTACAGAAGGAATCACAGAGTCTCATTACAAGTTTAAAAACTTCAGAGTTCAACAGACGATTCCAAAAAATGATGTCACAACTCTTTGGTATAGATCTGTAGGTCACACTCATACGGCCTATGTCATGGAGACGATGATTGATGAGCTTGCTCATAAAGAAAAATCAGACCCGTTAAAATACCGCCAATCAATGCTGAGCGAGTCTAAAAAGCATATGGCCGTTTTAGAACAATTAAAAAAGATGACAGGCTGGGGAACTAAAAAAGCTCCAAAAGGTAGAGCATGGGGACTTGCTGTCCATGAATCTTTTGGAACAGTTGTCGGACAGGTGGCAGAAGTTTCAATTGTTGATGGTCTGCCAAGGGTTCATCAGGTTTGGTGTTCTGCTCATTGTGGACAAGTCGTAAATCCTGAAGTGGCAAAAACTCAGCTGGAAGGCGGAATTGTTTTTGGAATCACAAGTGTCATGCACCATGAAATCACTTTTAAAGATGGCCTTGTTCAGCAAGGAAACTTTAGCGAGATGCCTGTAGTGAGAATGTTTGATGCTCCGGTTGTTCATGTCGATTTTATTAAAACGACTGATGCTCCAACAGGATTAGGTGAGCCGGGAGTTCCACCAATTGCTCCGGCGATTGCCAATGCTGTTTTCCAATTAACAAATAAGAGAGTGAGAGTTCTTCCATTCGCTAAAGGGATGAAGGTATAGGATGAAACAATTATTTATTATCTGTGCTCTTATATTATCATCTACAGCTTTTTCTCAAACAAAAGTTAAAGAGACAAAAGAAGTAAAAGTAGAAAGAGTGAAGAGATCTCTTGCTCACTACGAAGAAATGACAAAAGTTATCCTGCACCCTCGTTGTCTAAATTGCCACCCAGGTGGAGATAGACCGACTCAGGGAATGGACATGCACGCTCACCAGATGAACGTTCAAAGAGGTCCTTATAATGATGGTAACGTGGGGATGAGATGTGTGACTTGTCACCAAAGTGAAAATAATGATGTTGCCGGAGTTCCAGGTGCACCGAGATGGCTTCTTGCACCCAAAGAATTAGCTTGGCAGGGAAAAACCAAAGGTGAGATTTGTCGTCTTCTTAAAGATGCAAAAAAGACTCATATGAATCTTCAAGAACTCATCGAGCACAATGGCGAAGATGAACTTGTTGCTTGGGGATGGAATCCAGGAAAGGGACGTGAGCCAGCTCCAGGAACTCAAAAAGAATTTGGTGAGCTGACAAGAAAATGGGTTGAGACGGGGGCGGAATGTCCAAAGTAAAAATCGCCTGCTTATTACTGGCCGCTGGAAAAAGCGCGCGGATGGCGCCAGATCATAAACTTCTTATGAAACTTGGCGAGCTTTCAGTCATAAAAAACACTGCGCTGGAAATTGTTCAGTCGCAATTTTTTGAAGTGATTGCTGTAACTGGATTTAAGTCAGATGAAGTTTCAAAAGAGCTTGAGCTCCTTCCAATTAAAATTGTTCACAATGCTCATTTTGAAAAAGGGCTTCACTCATCAATTCGTGTTGGTGTTAAGGCCTTAGATAGTGAAGCTCAGTTTTTTGCTGTTTGCCTGGCAGATCAGCCGGCCCTTACTCATATTGATTATAATCACCTGATTGATACAGTTAATTTATATCCTGATAAAAAACTGTTCCACCCTACATTTAGAGGTGTGAAAGGCAACCCTGCGATTATTTCTAGAGATTATATTTCAGAAATCTTGAGTCATGAAGATAATGACCGTGGCTGCTTTTATCTTTTTGAAAAACATTCACAGAATGTTGTAGCCGTTGAAATGAATGATAGTTCTTCTTTGATGGATATTGATACTCCTGCGCTTTTTGACGAAGTCAGGTTTCACATTGAAAAACGAAAAGGAAAGTAGAATGAATCAGACCGGATATTTTGAGTTCGTTGAAAACTTAAAAAAAGAGAATGTTCCTTTTGCACTAGCAACTGTCATTGCAGTGAAAGGCTCTGCTTCAGCAAAGCCCGGCTCTAAAGCAGTCTTTAATGCTGAAGGAAAAAATATTTGGGGATGGGTAGGCGGAGGATGCGCTGAGAGTTTCGTTGCAAAAAATGCCATGGAAGCAATGAACGATGGTCTTACTCGTATTGTTGAAGCCGATCTGGATGATGAAATTTTTGGACTTGGAATGCCTTGTGGTGGAATCATGGACGTCTATATTGAGCCCCATAAGCCTGTTGAAGTGATAAAAATTAGAGGAACGAAAGAAATCCGCGAGAGTGCATTGCACTTGTCGCAGAATATGGGATTTTCTGCGAGCTTTACTGAGGATAATAAAACAAAAAATATTCCAATGATGGAGCATAGTCTCTACCGTATCGCTTCTGCTATTGCAGATATGCGTGGTGAAAATTTTGAGTCGTTAAAGAAAAATAGAAAAGTCTTTCCTGAGTCAGAATTAAAGAATGAATCTGATCTTATAAAGAGTTTTTCAGAACTTCTTATTGTCGGCTCAAGCAGAATTACTGAAGAGATGGCAAAGCTTGGAGTTATATTAAAGTGGAAAGTCAGAGTTTATGGATGGAATTTGAATCCCGATCTCTATCCATCTTCAGTGACTCTTGAAGAGTCTGATGCGGGATTCACTAATTTTAAAGCTAATAAAAGCTCAGCAGTCTTAATTGCTAGTCATCACAAAGGTGATCATGATTTTATTAAAAATTCCATTAAGTCAGATGCCGGCTACGTAGGCCTTATTGCCAGCACAAAAAGATCAGGACTTATTCTGGAACATTTAAAATCTCTCGATATGAATTACGAAGAGCTGAGCCGTGTGCATGCTCCAGCTGGATTAGAAATGAAGTGCAGCGACCCTCAGGAAATTGCATTAAGCTGTTTGGCAGAAATTATCGGGATTAAAAATAAAGAAGCACTAGATGTCTAATCTCGAAGATGATTACAGAGAAATTTTACTTCAACATGCACGCCATCCAAAACGATTAGGCGAGCTTCTGGATGCCACAGGGAAAGGCAAATGCCATAATCCTTTATGTGGTGATAAGATTTCTGTTTCGATTATTACTGATAACAACAAAATCACCGCTATTAAAATTCAACCAAGTGGCTGCAGTATCTCACTTGCTTCAGCTTCTCTCATGACAGAATTGGTTGAAGGTAAATCTATTGATGAAGTTAAAAATATTATTGAGTCAGTGAACATAAACTTCACACCGAAAGTTGAAAAGAGTGTTTGGCCCGAGGAGCTTCAATTGCTCTCACCACTTAAACGCATTCGTGAAAACACCATGAAAATCCCATGCGTTTTAATTAGCTGGATTGCTATAAAAGACGCTCTTGAATATTGTAAGCACTCGACAAGATAGTCTGGATATGATATGTTTTGGCTAAGTCCTTTTAGCCACTTACCAATGAAGTATGATAGATTTGACCTATCGCTAAAGAATTAAAATCAATTATCTCTATTTTGAAAAACACCCTATACTAGTAAAGAAAGTTACTTCTCGTAACAATAACCATTATTCTAAAAAGGAGAAAACAATGGCCGCTACTCTAATCAACACTCAGGTTCCAGACTTTAAAGTTCAGGCATACCACAATAACGACTTTAAAACTGTTACTCAAAAAGACCTTGCTGGTAAATGGTCAATTTTCTTTTTCTACCCAGCTGACTTTACGTTTGTATGTCCTACTGAGCTAGGAGATATGGCAGACAAGTACGAAACATTCCAAAAAATGGGTGTTGAAGTTTATTCTGTTTCTACAGATACACATTTCACACACAAAGCGTGGCATGATGCTTCTGAGACAATCAAGAAAATCAAGTACCCAATGCTAGCTGATCCAACAGCTCATTTATCAAGAGCATTCGGTGTTCATATTGAAGAAGAAGGTCTTGCTTACCGCGGAACTTTCCTTGTGAACCCAGAAGGAAAAATTAAACTTGTTGAAATCAACGACAACGGAATCGGAAGAAACGCAGACGAACTTCTAAGAAAAGTTCAAGCAGCTCAATTCGTAGCAGCTCACCCGAACGAAGTTTGTCCAGCTAAGTGGACTCCAGGAGCTAATACTCTTAAACCAGGTCTTGATCTTGTAGGTAAAATCTAGTTTTTAGTTTTTATATCAGGCCGGAAGATAATCTTCCGGCCGCTTTCATCGTTTTATAAAGAGGCATGTATGTTAGATAGTAATATTTTAGAGCAATTAAAATCAGTATTCGGAAAACTTGAGAACAATGTAGATCTGGTCTACAGCGAAAGCGCGCATGCTGATCAAAAAGACCTCGTGCAGATGCTTGAGCAAGTTGCTTCAACATCTACTAACATTACAGTGAGACCGGCAATAGGTGAGCATAAAGCACCATTTCCGCAGTTTCATATTGAATATAATAAAAAACCAAATGGAATTATTTTTAAAGGGATTCCAAGCGGGCATGAGTTCACGTCACTCATTCTTGCTATTTTGAACTCTGACAACAAAGGGAAATTTCCTGATGAGCAGGTTTCTGCTCGAATCAAAAGACTAAAAGGCCCGGTTGAAATTAAAACTTTCATTTCACTTACATGTGAAAACTGTCCTGATGTCGTTCAAACTTTAAATCAAATGGCAGTCATCCATGGAAATTTTAAACACACGATGACTGACGGTGCTTATACGCAAGATGAAATCACGAAACTTGGAGTGCAAGGTGTTCCAAGTGTTATGATCAACGATAAGTTAGTTTACTCAGGAAGATTAAATGTAATCGATCTTCTATCAGCGCTTGAAAAAGCACTGGGAACAGAAGAAGCGACTCATGCAAAAGTAGTAAACCATGACCTTGGCGTTTTTGACGTCGTTGTCATTGGTGGAGGCCCTGCTGGCTCGAGTGCTGCGATTTATTCTGTAAGAAAAGGATTAAAGACAGCAATGCTTGCTGAGAGATTCGGTGGACAGGTCCAAGATACAAAGGGAATTGAAAACCTTATTGGTATTAAATATACAGAAGGCCCGCAATTAGCAGCTCAGCTTAATGATCACTTGTCTGAATATCCGGTTGCAAAATTCGAACACAGAAGAGTGGAGAGTATTGAGCAAGGTGAAGTTAAAACAATTTATCTTGAAGGTGGAGAGTTCATCAAAACAAATGCGATCATCGTAACGACGGGAGCAAAGTGGAGAGAGCTAAACATTCCAGGTGAAAAAGATTATATCGGTCGTGGAGTTGCATTCTGCCCTCACTGTGATGGCCCTTATTACAAAGGCAAAAAAATTGCCGTTGTTGGTGGAGGTAACTCTGGTGTTGAAGCGGCGATTGACTTAGCTGGGATCGTGAAAGAAGTTATTCTCTTCGAGTTCATGGATACTCTTAAAGCGGATAAGGTTTTAGTTGATAAATTGAAATCTCTTCCAAATGTTTCAATCGTGACAGAAGCAAGAACTTCTCAAGTCATCGGTGACGGAACAAAAGTTGTGTCTTTAGAATATGAAGACAGAAAAACAAAGACTATGATGAAGGTAGACCTTGATGGAATCTTTGTTCAGATCGGTCTTCTTCCAAACAGCGGCTTTATCAAAGACATCGTTGAAACAACAAAGTTTGGCGAAATCGTTGTCGACGTAAAAGGAAGAACGAATGTGAAAGGGATTTATGCTGCCGGAGATGTAACGACTGTGCCATACAAACAGATCATCATCGCAATGGGTGAGGGAGCGAAAGCTGCTCTTGCAGCGTTTGAAGATCAGATGCTCAAATAGTTTTTCGTATGACAATTAATGATTAGAGAAGGCCTCATGGTTTAAGCATGAGGCCTTTTTTATTTTAAGATTATCTTCCGCGAGTGTTTCCGTTATTGCCTGCAAGCTTTGGCTCTTTAGGGCCTGCCATTACAATCGATGAAATTGAAAGTGTAATTAAAGTAAGAATGATAAATGCCATTGATGATTTTTTATTAGATGATGTTGAAATGTTTTTTGATAATGCTTCAGTTGATGCTCTTCTAGAAGTTAATGCGAATTCAGTGTACATGTGAGTCTCCTTTTTGTTTTTGGTTGAGACTCCTAGAGCAGGGAATGGGCCAAGAATAATTGATAGCGTTGAATTGTTAAATTCAATACTTATAAATGACATCGAGAGAATAATTTTTGGATTTGTTTCGTTATAAGAATTATTCGTTCTCTATCGAGAACAGATTTATTGACATTCCCGGGTGCTGGAAGCCAAAATCTATCATACCCACTCAAGGATGATAGCTCATGAAGGCCCTATTTTTACTTACTCTGTTAAGCTTATGCGCGAGTGCTGAAACTCACGCCCCTGAAGACAGACAATTTCCAGTCCCTGGCCAGGTTTATATTCCCGGTAAAGACACAGGATTTTCAAAATATCTAACGAAGTCTCTTCGTGGAACTCAAAAAGTGGTTCTAACTTTTGATGACGGCCCTGACGTCGTTAATACTCCAAGACTTTTAGACACGCTTAAGCAATTCAACGTGAAGGCGACATTTTTTATTTTAACAGAAAGATTAAATGATCAGACTCTTCCAATTGTTAGACGCATGATCGCTGAAGGCCACAATCTTGGAAGTCATCATCACGATCACGTTTCAAGTGATACAAAAACTGAAGCCGTCTATAGAGCAGGACTTAAAAAATCAATTCTTGCTACTGCATCTCTTATGGAAGAGATGGACTCACTTAACCGTGAAATCTATTACCGTTTCCCATACGGAGCTTATGGATCAGGCTCGCGTACTTATCACCACCTGAATGTTATGAAGGAAGTCTCAGAAGAGCTTTTTGGTGACAACTGTATCAACTTTGCTTTTTGGGATGTGGACACTGTTGACTGGCTTACAGATATGACTCCTGAGAATATCGCTCAAAACGTCATGTCGAATATTTTTGGTGGGACAGCTTACGAGTTTAAAAAGAACTCAAATGGATCATACTCTAAGGTCACTTATAAAATTAACAAGCCTATCGGTGGTGGAGTGGTTCTTATGCATGATGTGCATAAGCGCTCAGTAGACTCTGTTCCAATGCTTCTACAAATGTTCAAAGACAGGAATGTTGAAGTTGTTCCTATGCAGGAAGTAGAAGAGTTTGCTTATAAAGGGAAAGAGTGTCGATTAAGAATCTAATGAATCACTAATTGTCGGAATCATCATCTTAAGCGCACGCCTGTGAACCTTAAATGTAGCAGGCGTATGAGTTTTAATATCACCATCCACATCAATTTTAAGTTTTCTTCTCGTCGATAATTCAATTTCTTCAGCTTCAAATAGACTCACATCATGATCTTTTTTATAGCGGCCTGAAATAAGTGCTGGGATCAAAGCAAATCCTTGCCACCATTTCGGAACTTCTGTTGAGAGTGCGTGAAGCTTGCCATCAACTAACGAAGCATCATGCTTAATAGTTAGACCATTGCCATAATGTCTTCCGTTACACACGCTGATCTGCCAGCTTCTTCGCGTGTATTCTTTTCCGTCAGCAATGACTTTTAATCGAAAGGGTCTGATCTTTGTTGAAAGATAGAAGGCCGTTATGACAAAAGCAAGGGCACCCAGGTATTTTTTTAGTTTAGATGGGACACTGCTGTTTACATAAGTGCTAAGACCAAGTCCCACAACGTTGACAAAATAAAGTCCGTTAACCATTCCAAGATCGAGCATTATTTCTTCACCGGAAGTAATAACACTTAAAGCTTCATTAATATCGTTGGGAACAGCGTAGTGTCGTGCAAGGTTATTGGCAGTTCCCAAGGGAATCACCACGAGCGGCAGCTGAGTCTTAACCAGCGAAGGCAAAACCATATTCACAGAGCCATCACCGCCACCCACTATAACAAAAGCGGCTTCGTGAGCATGTTTCATGACAACCTCATTTGGATCGCGACTTTCCTGACAGGGATCGTTGATGATAGTATAACCTAGACTTTGAAGTTGCTCTGTCGCAAGTGCAATTGAATCCGCGCCTCGGCGCGATTTCGGACTAATTAGCAGAAGGACTTTTTTCATATGAGCTCCAGAACTCTAAATATCATCCATTTTTCTGATCTGCACTTCGGTCGGATTCAAAATCAAGTTTTAGTTGATCTGGAAAAATACCTTGAGGAAAACCAGGATCATCTCAATCTGGTTATCTTAACTGGTGATCTTACCCAGAGAGCGAAAAAAGATCAATTTATTGCTGCAAAAGATTTTTTAAATAAGATCAAGGTTCCGGTTTTTGTCGTTCCGGGAAATCACGACGTACCCCTGTATAATTTATTCCTAAGATTTTTTAGCCCTTACTCAAAGTTTAGAAAGTATATGGGAAATCTGATTAGTAACTACTATGAAGATGAACATATCGCTGTATTCGGTCTTTGGACGGTAAATCCCTTTAAAGTAGAGGCGGGGAGAATTTCTCAAAGAGACATTCTGGCCGTGACTGAAAAATTTAAAAGTGTGCCTTCCCATAAGATTAAAATCCTGGCAGGACATCACCCGATTGCCACTTATGAAGACCCAAAGATAAAAAAGTTATTTGAAAAACTTATTGAATTAAAGCCTGATTTTCTCATGTGGGGACATGATCATCAAAGTTCGATCCAGCATTTTGATGAAACCAAAAAAATGCTTCCTATTATGATGGCCTCAGGGACGACTGTCTCTTCAAGGGTACGTGCTGAGGCCAATAGTTTTAATTTTATTTCAATTGTTGATTGTGACGTCGTTATTAAAACGATGGTTCACGTAAATGGAGATGGACAAGGCTTTTTTGCTGAAAAAGAGTTTAGATCTAGCCTTAGGGCCCACTAAGAGTTCTTAATAACGCTTATGCGTCCTGTCGTTTCAATCGTGGCCTGTTTTATTGATTCTATTTTATCTACGCCTTCAAGTCTCAAAGCAGTGTATAGGTCTTGATACGACATATATTCTTTTTTCCTTAGTTCTTCATCTACAACTCCGTCGAGAATCAGAATCTTTGGTTTTCCATCAATGATTTTTTCAAGTCTTGGAGACCAAAAAGTTGACCTACTGATGACTGTATTAAGAATCGTAAGAGTAGTGAGGGCAATCATGCCGCCTGTAATACTATGTTCTTCTCCCTGAAGAGCACTTTGAAAGCACTCAGAGATGATGAGCATTAAAATAAAATCAAAGGGAGTGAGTTGTCCTAAGTGCTTTCTTCCCCAAACTCTACAAACAAAAAATAAAAAAGCAAAAACACTGGCCGCACGAATTACAAGTTCAGTGACTGATGTGTCTAATTCCCACATAGAATTAATTTTCCCAACCGACAACTTGATAACCCTTATTCACCAAGCATTGATTAGTGAAGTTTCTTCTAACTTGTTCTTCACCTGATAATCTGTTGCCACGGTCTCCACCGCCAACACCAAATCCAAGGCCCACTCCTGAGCCCATGCCTCCAAGGCCAAATCCGATAGATGTGCTGACACTTGATGGATTGGCACTTTTTTGAAGTTTTTCACCTTCAGGAGTTTTTAAATAATTATTTGCTTCACTTAAGCATTCATCGATATCTTTTTGTGAGTTCTCAGGGCCTCTGTCTTTAGCAATCTGATTCGGATAAAGCGAAGGTCTGCTTGGTTTACTTGCACACGAATAGGCCGCAAGTAAAATGAGAGAAAGTATAAATAGTTTTGTCATCTTCATATTATCAATCCTTGTAGAAGAAGCGTTCTACAAATAGTTTAATATGCGGCGTACATTAAGGCACCTTTTTTGATCATATCTATTACACTTGTTGTTTCGCCTTCTTCTAGAGCGGGGCATCCATAACTTCTTCCGATTAGCGGTAAACTTCTCACATAACTTGCGCCGTGAATAACAATCGCTCGGGAGCGGGCATTAGAATTGGAGGTTGAAAGCCCGTCTAGTCTTAATGAATAATCGTGCTCACCATAATACGTTTCGGCCGTAAGATAGAATCCAAGTGAACTCATAAGAGAGTTAGGTGCATTAGAAAACGTCGTGGCATATCCATCAAAATCAGGATCAGAGTTTTTTCCATGGGCGGTGAGGTATGGTTCAACATCACCTGATTCCATATCAATTAAATAAAACCTTTTTTTAGAGTTATGAAGTTTGAAATCAATCACAACCATATACCTCTTATTTTTTATAATCTTTTGATTAACGTCGTAAAAAAGAAGCGCATCTTTTAAGTGTTTTGGATTGATTAATCCTTCAGGATCAACGTGCGCGTATTTTTCTGCTAATTCAATTTCTGTCTCTGCATCAGGTGAAGCTGGTGGCCTTACTGCAACAATTTCAGGCGCACTTGTAACAGGTGTGGAGTCATTTTCATTTTTAATGACCTCTGGCCGCTTTGCTCCTGAAGCTTCTGAGTTAGAAGAATAAAATGTGAATGAGAATACGGATAGAATCGCAAGTATTCTTAAAATAAAGATAGGCTTCATGCCTGGTCTCCTTTTTATGGATTGGTTGTATCCAATGCAGTTGCAGTAGAGGTGCCATAAAAAGAAATAAATTTATTTTAATTTAGACCCAAAAAAAGGCCCGTATGTCACTGGGCCTTTTAATCAGTTATTTTTTTGAAGTCACAATATCCCCGAGCAAAGAGGATTTTATGTAAAAGACATTTCTAAGAAATCAGAATGGTTCAATGGAAGCAGACGTAAAGGTTTAGCTTCAAGCAGATCTTTTAACTCAGCAATGCTTGCTTCAAATTGAGTAAGCATTTTTTCTTTTTCTACCAGGTCAGGCATTCTTGAAATGGCAGATGGGTGAGGGAGAATAACCGTATAATCCGAAGAAGAAGTTTGAAAAACTTTTCCGTGAGATTCATGAACTTTCATCATTTTTCCAAAAATAGATTGAGCAGCACTTGCACCAAGACACACGAGAACGCGCGGCCTGATCATTTCCAGTTCTTTTTTTACCCAAGGTCTGCAAGCTGAAATTTCAGAGGCAGAAGGGTTAACATGTTTCCTCATTCCATTTGAGTCTTTCCATTTAAAACCTTTTACAGCATTAGTGAGATAGACATCTGAGCGATTGATCTCTGCTTTTTTTAATGCCTCCATAAATAATCGTCCGGCAGGACCGACAAAGGGCGAGCCTGCGATATCTTCTTCATTACCTGGCTGCTCACCAACAAAGACAATCTCCGCATTCATCGGCCCCTCACCGAAGACTGGAGCTGTTGCTTTAGAGCAGATCGCGCAGGCAGAACAAGTAGGCAATGCCGTTTTCAATTCTGAAAGTGAGCTTGCGTTTTTTGGAATGCTTGCGATGGCCGATGTTCTTTGTGTTTCGTAAAATTCTTGAACCATGTTGGGTGCCTCTTTAATTAATCCATCAATGAGTTGTGCTTCTGGAAGAGTCTTCCAGTGGCGGACCGGTAGTTCTTTTTTCATCATTTTTATTTTGAGACGTGCGGGATTGAAAATCGAAGCGTAATACGTTTTCCATAATTCCTCCGTTTCATCAAATGCCTCGGCTTCTGTCTGGGAAATTCCAGGGCCGAAAGTTAATTCATTATTAATCCAACTCATAGATTCATCTTCGGTGAAGATGACCCAGTTCATACCGTTAAAGCGATCTGTAAAAAATGGAGCAGAAAATTTAAGGATACGATGATCAGGACGGTGCCAAGCCATGTAAATTGATTCGTCATTTTTTTTGATCTCCTTAAAGCGTACAAATGCTTTCATTTTATGTAAGTCACGATCGACTAATTTAATTTTTCTGTGAAAATCCAGAACATCATCATCGAGAGGATTTTCTAGAATATTTTTATTTTCATATACCATTCGATAAAGCAGGCGATAAAGTAGACTCCATGTGGTCTCATCTCTGAATGCTGAAACAAAATGTGCCTGCTTGATGAACTCTTTAGGTATCGTTATAGAAGAAGGCTTTTCTCCAACACTATCTGACACAAAATCAAAAAGAGATCCAGAATCAGTAGCTTGCCAAACAACGTCGTTGTAATGGATTTTATTTTCAAGAAGACTCCTTGCATTTTTCCTCCATGATTCAAATGTGGGCTCCATTGTAATGATTTTCATTTTAAAATTCTCCGGTCACGCTCACCGGTAAGTGTGAGAATAAATCGAGCTGAACGTGAACCTCGGGTCTGAAAGTCTTCGCAAAATGTAGTGAGTCTAGCTGGGTGATAGGTGGGTTGTAGTCAGCTGTGACTACAAATGGCCTGACCTTATCTAAATGCACGCGCATTTTAGCTAAGTCAGTTAGACGAATTTTCTGGAACTTTCTGGTCGCTAGGATTTTATCTACATTGCGTACACCCAGACCCGGGATCCGCAGGAGAACTTCTTTAGAGGCCATATTCAAATCCACCGGAAACGTTTGACGATTTCTAATGGCCCAAGATAATTTTGGGTCCATTTCTAAATCGAGTTCCGGCACATCTGTAGGCAGTACTTCATCAACTTTGAAGCCATAAAAACGAAGTAACCAATCAGTCTGATACAGACGGTGTTCACGAATCATGGGAGGGCGCTGTAGCGGCAGATTAGGATCACTGTCTGGTATCGGACTGAAGGCACTATAGTAAACGCGTTTTAAATTAAAATTTCCATAAAGATCAGAGGCCTTTGTCATGATGTCTCTATCAGTGCTTTGTGTAGCACCTACAATCATTTGCGTGCTCTGCCCACCAGGAGAAAAGAGAGGAGCTTTCTTAAAGAGTTTTTGCTCCTCCTTATTTTCAACGATCCTTTCCTGGATTTGCTCCATAGATTTTTCAATCTCCGTGTGTGTTTTTGCAGGAGCAAGCTCGTTGAGATCCGCTTGTTTTGGAAGTTCAATATTGGCACTTAATCGGTCAGCATAGAGACCAGCTTTTTCTAAAAGTAGTTGAGAGCATCCGGCCACTGCTTTTAAATGAATGTAGCCGCCGAATTTATGATCGACGCGAAGACGTCGGGCGATTTCAATCATCTCTTCCATTGTTTCATCAGAAGATTTCGCAATACCTGAGCTTAAAAATAAACCTTCGATATAATTTCTTTTATAAAAATTCATCGTCAGGTCAACGACTTCTTGTATACTAAACTTAGCGCGCTTCACCTGACTTGAAATACGATTCACGCAATAACTGCAATCGTAGATACAAAAGTTAGTAAGAAGAATTTTTAATAATGAGATGCAACGCCCATCTGGAGTGTAGCTATGGCAGATTCCAGAGCCTTCAAGGTTACCAATGCCACCTTTTTGGGCCTGGCGTTTATTTCCACTAGAAGCACATGAGGCATCGTATTTGGCGGCGTCTGCGAGTATTGAAATTTTGTCTTTTAGTTCCATTTCTAAATGCTAATGGAGATTTTTTAAAAAGAAAGCGTAATTTTTGCGTAAGTTCAAAAAAGCCATGATTTCAAGATATTATCTCTTCATTAATAGTCATTTACTCGAGGTTTATGAAGTTTTTATCATTGTCTAAGCAATGATTACATATACATATTCATCAAAGCTAAAGCTAACCTTAAAATGGACGATAGGCGTTGGGTGCGTTGAAAAGGGGTATGTATGTTTAACAAACTAAGTCTGAAATCGAAACTTCTCTATCTTTGTGGAACGCTTTTATTTTTTACAATCCTAGTGGGAGCGGTAAGTTTTTGGGGAATTAGCAAGATTGATTTTAATCTTAATCGCGTTGCTAATACTAGCCTACCTAATATTAAAGCAGCGGACTCTATGTATCTAAACTATAGCAAGATTAGAATTGCTTTACGTACTCTGGGACTTCCTGGTTTGTCAGCTGCTGAAGCTGATGTTTCAGTAAAAACAGTTTTGGACTTAATTGCAAAGTATGAAGCAGTCAATCTTCAATATAGGAGTGTGCCATTTTCTGAAGGTGAAAAAGAACTTTATGAAAAAGTTGAAAAAGACTGGGAAGGCTTCAAGGCGATTGGGGTAAGAGTTTTATATCTTCAAAAATCAGGAACGGCAGAAGACAAACAAAAGATGCAGGAGATTTTCTTAAAGGATTGTCCGATTGCTGCTGAAGCTTATAACAAGAGCATAAATGAGCTCGTGGCATTTCATGAAAAAAATGCAAACACCTGGGTTCATGAAGCAGAAAAAGATGCAACTTTTGTTAAGAACCTGGAATATTTAATTATCTTCATTGGTCTTTTTTCTGGTCTTGCTATTGGATACTATTTCGCAACGGCAGTGTCAAAAACACTTAATGAGATATCTGAGAGTCTGTCGAAAGGATCAGATACAATTGCAAATTTCACCAATGAGATTGCTTCTGCAAGTGTGAGCTTGTCATCAAGCATTTCTCAGCAAGCGGCGGCCCTTCAGCAGACGACTTCAGCAGTTGAAGAAACGAGTGCTTCAGTTGTTAGTAATGCTGATAACGCAAAAAAATCTTCAGAGGTTTCTGAGCAAAGTAAGCACAGTGTTCATAATGGTAAAGCAGCTGTTGAAGAAGTTATGTCTTCAATTCAGAATATTTCTAACAGTACAGATGAAATTAAAAAGCAGATTGATGATAGCAATAGAGAAATTGCTGACATTGTACACATCATCAATGAGATTGGAACGAAAACAAAAGTTATCAACGAGATCGTTTTTCAGACCAAACTTTTATCTTTCAATGCTTCAGTTGAAGCAGCAAGAGCGGGTGAGCATGGGAAAGGATTTGCGGTAGTGGCAGAAGAGGTGGGGAATTTAGCTCGTATGAGTGGAAATTCTGCTAAAGAAATTAGTGACCTTCTTGAAAGCAGTATTTTAAAAGTTCAAGCGACCGTTGAGAACTCTAAAAAGAAAATAGAGGCCTTGATGATTATGAACAAAGATAGAGTAGAGCATGGAACAGATACGGCAAGAAGATGTAGCGATGTTCTTGATGAAATTATTGCTAACGTAAATAATGTCGATCAGATGATCTCTGAAATCTCTTCTGCAAGCTCAGAGCAATCGCAAAGTATTCGTGAAATTACGAAAGCGATGAGTGAAATTGATTCAGCATCTCACCAGAACAGTTCGTCGTCTCAGCAAACGAGTGCGGCCGCAGATAATCTTGGTGCTCAAGTAGAAGATTTCCGCGGACTGGTTGTAAGGTTGAATCAGATTGTTGGTGGTAGAGCCGCTTAGTTAAAATAAAGCGCTCATCACTAGAATTATTCCTATAAGTGAGACTCCCCAAACTAGGGATCTTAAGTAGGGAACTCCAAAAGCGTAAAGTGGAACATAGACAATTCTGGCATACAGATACATCTGAGCTCCAAGCGAAGTTGTAGAATTTGCCAGAGTTGTTATTTGAACCATTAAAATGACCGCTGCAAAAAATGGAAATGTCTGCATAAAATTTTTAAAAGCTCTATCTACTCTTCCTGGCACTCCGGGAAGTTCAGGGACTTCTTTATCTCTGGCAGAAACATTCCATGCTAGTCCTCTGACCGCGGTTGAGAGTTGGGCAGATAAAAGCAATTGGATAAGTCCTAAGACCACAGCACCCAAAAGCATTTTTAATTCAATTGATAAAACCATATGATCCTTTTTTATTCTTTGTAATCAACTGGACGAATTGTATAAATAACTTCGTTCGTCTTTTTGTGTGGATTTGATTCTTGAGCTGATTCTTCCAGAATATCTTTATCTGAAAGCTTGATGAGTTCATCTGTCAGATGACGGACAATTTCTTTTTGTAGATGGCGGTCTCGACGGTTTTTTTCCTGAGGAGTTCGCTTACTTTTTTTCTTATCAACCAAATTTTTTTGGATATCGCTGGCGCTTGTAAAAGGGTCCAGGTTCTTCTTTAATTTAGCTTTTTTAGACATGTAAAAATGATACTTGATTTATGGGATTCTTTGTAGGCTTTTTTATACCAAAAAGCCCCGTTTGCACGGGGCCCTTAAGTCACAATAGAATGACTATAGTGATTATTGTCTTGTTGTAGCAGTATCTGGTTTGATTACAATATCAACTCTGCGGTTTTGAGCTCTACCGTCAGCAGTTTTATTTGTAGCAAGTGGTTTTTGGTATCCATAACCCACAGCTTCAATTTTTGATGATTCTGCAGAAATTCCACCACCGTTTGTTTGAAGATATTCTTTTACAGCGTTAGCTCTGTTTTGAGAAAGCTTATCATTGATAGCTTTTCCACCAACCGAGTCGGTGTGACCTTCGATCATAACAGTGCTTGCACCGAAGTCATCCATTACTTTTGAAACTTTTTCAAGAAGTGGCTTACTTTTAGCTGTGATTGTCTGCTTTCCAGATGGGAACTCCATTCCTTTTAAGCGGATTAAAAGTGCATCACCTTGCTTGTAAACTTCAGCTTCATTAGAATCAAATTCTTTTCTAGCAACTTCATACTTTTCGTTAAGTGCTTTCTCAGCTTCTAGTTTTTGTTGAGTAGACAGTAGAGCAACGTTAGCATCAACTGAGCCTTCAAGAGCGTTTTGTGTGCTAATTAGTTCACCTTGAGCATTAACCAATTGTCCTTGAGCGTTTCTCAATTGAGCATTAGCTTGGGCCACTTTATTTTTTTCTGATTCCATAGCTAGTGCCGTGTCTTCAGAAGAAGTTTTATCAGTTCCTTTTGCTGTGCGGTTGATGTTTAAAGCATGGTGGGCTGCTTGTTTTGTTTCAGTCGCACGAGCTGTGATTTCAGAAGTATTGTGGCGATTTGCTACAATGTAGGCTTCTGTATCTTTATAACTTTTTTCTGCAGCTGCAAGAGTTCTTGGGGCAAATTTCTCTGCCTTTTCTTTTTTAGCTAGAGCAATTGTATCTCTACTTTCGCCAAGGTTTTTTTCCTTGATGGCCATAAGTTCAAGCTCTAGGTATTTTTGTTGAAGCTTAGAGCGCTCTTTATCGATTCCTGAAAGTTTATTTTTCTCAATATCTTCAGTTACATCTTTAAAGTCTGCGTCTGCTTTTGCCCACTGTTTATCGAAGTAAGTGTGAGCGCCTGCTGTAATCGCAGTTTGTCTTGCAGCGATGACATCTTCGATGTTGGCGCGTGCAACTTCAGCTACAGAGTTTGCATTAGTTAAGTAAGCTCTACCGACAGCAACTTCGTGAAGAGTTTTGTCAGCGTCCTTTCCCTTAGCTTGCATATTTTTAGCATCTTCTAAAGATTCATAAGCTTCCTGGAAGTTTTTTGGAGAAAGCACGTCTACCTGATTAGCACGAGCTGCAGTAACGTCAGCATCTAGCTTGCTGATTTCCTCAGGAGCACTCGCAGTAACGGGGTAATCTTGGACAACTGGCCCAGAAGAGCACGCTGTAAGTGCAGTGAATGCAGCCGTCATTAGAAGAGTTTTTGGTAAGTTACGAAGTGTGATCATGAATATAGTCCTGTTAAGGTTTAGTAACACACAGACCTTTTTGCAATGTTAATGCCGAAGTTGTCTAACACTTGAGGATACTGGTCAGACATTTAGATGTAAGAAGCCTCTTCGCGTTAATACGCGAGTATTTTATTTTTCAAACTAATTAAGAGCAGGTAATTTATTTCAATAGAATAATTATTAAGGAGCTTATGTTTGAAAAAGTTAATGCTTATTTGCGCGCTTTTATTGTCTTCGGGATTTCTGTATGGAAGTGAGTTGCACTGTAGCGTAAGTCAAGGCCTGGTAGAAGTTTCAATCGCAGAAGTGACAGTTTTTCCAGGAGAGAAGTCTTCGTATGAGACTCTTGAAGGATATATGTTTGCGGTTAAGAATTTAGGTGATTCAAAATTTGAGCTCGACGTGTTTGATTCCAGCACGCCTTCAAGATCTTACTCAAGTGGATCTCTAAGAAGCTCGAGTGATTCATTAAGCTGGACATATTGGTCTAGAGAAACATTGATTGAAACAACTTGCCGCTTAAAACAATAATTAATAGGAATTAACAATGCTGGAATTTACAAACGAAATACTCATCTCGCTGGTTACTCTTACTGCGATGGAAATTGTTCTTGGAATTGATAACATTATTTTTATTGCGATTTTAGTCGCAAGGTTGCCTGTTAAGGACCAAGCAAGTACAAGAAATATTGGTATCGGTCTCGCTCTTGTGATCAGAATCATTCTTCTTTTCTCAATCAGCTGGATTATGACTTTAACTGAACCACTTTTCAGTATTTATGAAAAAGGTTTTTCGGGAAGAGATCTCATCCTTTTAGGGGGAGGTTTATTCTTAATTGCAAAATCAACTTTTGAAATTCACCATAAAGTTGAAGGAGATCCGGAACACGCTCTTCCGGACGATGCTAAATCTAAAAAGCAGGTAAGTGTTGGTTCAATGCTGGCACAGATTTTAGTTTTAGATATTGTCTTCTCGCTAGACTCTGTTATCACTGCTGTTGGTATGGTAAGCCATGTTCCAATTATGGTTATAGCAATGGTTATCGCTATGGTCGTTATGCTTGTATCGGCCGGTAAAATCAGTGCATTCGTTGAGAAGCATCCAACAATTAAAATCCTGGCGCTTTCATTCCTTCTTCTCATCGGTGTTATGCTAGTGGCGGAATCAATGGGGCAACATGTTTCTAAAGGATACATTTACTTTGCAATGGCCTTCTCATTGTCAGTAGAAGTTCTTAACATTAGATACAGATCAAAAAATACGAAATCATAGTCTTTATAAAAAAAGAGCTGAGGTAAAACTCAGCTCTTTTTTCTCGTTCTATTTTTATTCACAATAGCGATGACAATTAAAGAAAAGGCCACAAGCCTTATTAGATAAACCCATGGAGAGCTCTCACCGTTGGTTTGAGCTGGCCCTATGAAAGTAAGGATGGCAATTCTTTCAATTGAAAGCAGCCAGCATGAAAGACAAAAGAATAAATAAAAAGGATCTCGGGAAGTTTTGTAGAATTTTAAAAAGAAAATACCAGAGGCC
Source organism: Bacteriovoracaceae bacterium UBA6153 (assembly GCA_002428265.1). Lineage (GTDB taxonomy): Bacteria > Bdellovibrionota > Bacteriovoracia > Bacteriovoracales > Bacteriovoracaceae > Bacteriovorax. The sequence goes on along the minus strand of DIUR01000033.1, from coordinate 493,229 downwards.
GCAAAAGTTGCCGTCGTAATTCCCGAGAGGACTAAAATAATACTGATGGGATTAAACATTAGCTCAACTCCCAGATCAGTCCAAATAAAAGAACTGTTCCTGCTGATGCTCCGAAAATATTTCTAAGAAGGGAGCCGCTAAAATCAATATTAGGAAAGATGACAAGGTCTACAAATAAAACCATATTGTTCAGAGCTAGAAAACCAAAACATATTCCGCTCCAAAATAATAAATGTGAAGGTGCTTGTCTGTAGCTTCTAAAGAGAAGGGCTGCACAGGCCACACTTGATAGGCCACAGAGAATATAAACTATTTCAGCCATCAGAATCTCCATTTTGCTTGTTAGACTTATTTACAATGAAAGCATCTGCAAATTGTCTCGCGTTTTTAGAAGATGAAAAAATAAGTTCAAATATACTATGGCGTCTTAGTAAGTATTCATTGGCAAGTTCGCTGACAGTCTCTTTGAGATTATTGTTTTCTGGCCCAAATTTAAATTGTTCACCGTTTTTTTCCAGTAGTCCAATGCTCGCAAGCTTTGATAGTCTCTTCGAAATAGAAGTTGGATTAGAGCGAAGTTCAGCGCTGATTTGAGCGGCACTAAACCACGTGTCAGCTTGATTTCTCATAAGTAATAATACTTCAATGAGTTCGACAGAATCGACGAATTCGAAAATAAATTGCTTCAGTTTTGCTGAAATTTCATAGTCGGCCATTGCACAAGTTTGGAGTAAAAAATCTGATAGTACAACCCTAAATTTTTACTGAGAGCATTATAGACTGAAGATCATTGGTAATTTCATCGAAATGTTTTTGATTATTGTGCTTCTTATAATTCTTTAAAAGCAATTCACTTTTTTTTATGAGAACATTTTTAATTAATTCTTTTTGAGGGAGAGTGCATTTACTTGATTGAAAAAGTTTTACCAGCGATTTTATTCTCCAGTAGTCCATCGCCACGAATTTCGTTGAAAGCTGATCCTCATGACCTCCATATTTTTGGATAAGGGGAGTGGAGATAAAGCCAGGAGATTCAGTAAGAAGAATTTTTAACCAAAGATCGTAATCTTCACAGACGGTAAAGGATTCACTGAAGCCTCGAAAGCTTTCAAATAATCCTCTTTCAATGATCACGGTTGAAGGAGAGATGAGACAGAACTCTAGCGAGCGCTCGAAGATATTGTCGTTGGATTTTTTATGTTTTTCTTTTGGATTAACTCTTACACCGTTTCGTATCCAGATTTCTTCGCTGTGAAGAAAACGACAATCTGTATTTTTGAGCAAGAAGTTTACCTGGGTCTGAAGCTTTTCAGGTAGCCATTCATCATCTGAGTCTAGAAAACTTATCCACTCAGCTTCACCACAAAAGGCCGCAAAGTTTCTGGCAGCACTTACACCGAGATTAGGCTGATAATAAATTTTGATATTTTCATGGTCTTGGTATTTTTCAAGTAAATCTTCTGTGCCATCAGTTGAGCCATCATCAACGATATGAAGAATGAAGTTTTTATAAGTTTGATCAAGCACCGAATTGACTGCACGTTCGAGAGTATGAGCACGGTTAAAAGTAGGGACGATGACATCTATTTGCATAGATATCATCGTATCATAAAAAAACTAATTGGCCCTAATTTCCGGCCTTGCTTGGACTGGTTGCATGAAAAAGTTTTCTTTTTCTGACACCAGGCCTTGCGAATTTTTGTTTCTGACTAGCATAGGTGGTTTTTTGGACTGGCTCCAGTGAGACTGGTGCCTTAGTGTGAATGGAAGTCAAAATAGCTTCAATAATTTTTACATCGGCAGACCCTTCAACTGGTCCAGGCTCTGGTGTTTTATTTTTTAAAATACAATCTGAAAAGTATAAAAGTTCTGCGGAGAATTGGTCACGCTTTTTAAATTTACGAGTGGCCTTCTTCATTCCATCTTTTGATTTTAAAAATGTTCTAAGCTCCATTGGTGCAGCATACTCGTAAGCATTCTCAAGTCTGATGCGTCCTTTTTCTCCGATAATTTCATAGTCAGAAGAGTCGAAGGCACCAAAGCTTACGGTGAAGGCAGCAAGCTTATCATCTGGAAATCTTAAAATTGCGGAAGTCGTCTCCTCAGTATTGATAAATCTTGGATCGTCACTAGTTGCAGAAAATCCTACTACTTCAATCGGCTCAGATTTAAATAAGTATCTAGCGGCATTGATACAATAGATTCCGATATCATAAAGAGCGCCTCCTCCAACTGAGGTTGGATTAAGACGAATATTTTTTTTGTCTTTTACCTGATAACTAAAACTAGAATTGAAAAATTTTAAGTCTCCAAGTGTTCCCTGACGGCACATTTTGATGGCCTCAAGATTGGCAGACTCAAAGTGAAGCCTGTAAGCGACCATGAGTTTGATATTATTTTTTTTAGCTGCCGTATCCATGTAGATGCAATCAGAGTGAGTCACGGCCATGGGCTTTTCACAAAGAATATTAATTTTATATTTTGCTGCAAGCTCCACAATTTCTCTGTGATGATCATTGGGAGTTGCGATATAGAGAGCGTCTATTTCTTGTTTTTGAAAGCACTCTTCCATGTCTTCAAATAAATAACAATTTGCCACCTTGTACTTTTTTGCCAGCACTTTTAGCTTTTGTTTATCTTCTGAAATAATTGTTGTGAGAATAGAGTTGGCCGAAGCATTTTTGAAAGCTGGTAAAACGGCCTGTTGAGCAATATTGCCCAGTCCTACTACACCATAACGAATTTTCTTATTCGTTTTAGTTTCCATGATATCTCCTTGGTCTTGTACTTTTATTATTCACAAGCAGGGACTGAATAATTTTTTGAAAAAATATAGTCACCTGACTGTTCTGCATCTCCTTCAATAACAGGAAGCTGAAAGCTAGTGGGGTACATAGCTGTCACTGTTTTGTAATCCACACATTCACCTGATGAGTAAGCGTTCATGGGGGTAAATCTTACGCAGATGTTTTTTGTATGAACCCTGTTTACTGTCACATTTCTGATTTCATATTTCTCGCACCCATTTGATAGACATGTTTTAACGGGGACGAGACTTCTGAACTCATCTTCTGTGGCACATGCATTGAAGAGACCTTGATCTCCGAAGACTCCTGCGAAGGCAGGCTGCTCTATAAGAACATCACGGCTTGCTCTAATAACTTTCCAGCTGTCCCTGCCTGTTATGGCAAGTGCAGGAGAAATACTTATTAGTGCCGTGCTGGTGATGAAGACTAGTGTGGTCATCACCAATTGTTTTTTCATTCGAGACTCCATTTTAAAATCAATAATCCTTCAATGCTTTTAACTGGATAGTTATCTTTATATGAGCAAGTGAAATGCCAGATGCAACTTATAGAAAATGCATGATCTTGCAGAGCGAATATTTTTTATTTTAGGGAATTTTGTCTTGATTATAAAGATGATCAAAATGGTAGGTGGCACTTATCTTGCTGAAGCTAATGATGGAGAAAAGAAATGAAAAAAACAAAAAAGGCCCTTCCTGAATTTATTATTCCTCAAAGACCATTTGAAGTTATGAGTCCGCCTGAAAATAACTCAAGAGCGAAAATCTGGGTTCATGAAATAAAGTTTGATGGAATAAGGCTGCAGGTTCATATCGAAAATAAAGAAATCAAATTGTATAACCATGAGGGAGTTGAGGTGAGTAGTGAGTTTCCTACTTTGAGTGAAGCACTTATGGAAATGAATGTGGACAACGTTATCATGGAAGGTGAAGCCGTCATTTTAGATAAGCAAGGAAAGTCACAATATCAGCAGCTTCAAAAAGCGTTGCGCTTTAAAGAAGACACACAGGTAAAGATTTTCTTGTTCGATTTACTATTTCTTGATGGGAAGGACTTGAGAGCTCTTGCCTTAATTGAGAGAAAGGAGACTTTGCAAAAACTCATCCCGGACATTCATCCAAGGCTGCGCTTTAGTAATCATGTCACTAGAGATCCGGAGAGTTTTTTTAATATCAACTGCAAACAACAACTCGAAGGAATCGTTTCAAAGATTGCCTCTGCTCCTTATGAATCGGGAAGAAGTAAAACCTGGTGCAAAACTAGATGTAGCAAGACCCATGAGTTTCATATCGCCGGCATGAATGATGTCACTCAAGAGATTATTCTAGGAGAGTTTGTACGAGATAAATTTCTCTTTGTAGGGAAGGTGTATGCTGATGGAAATTATTCAAAGGTAAAAAAGAAGTTATCAAAGCTCGCGGTGGATGTAACACCTTTTGAAAAGTTCCCCCAGCAAAAAAATATTCACTGGGTGAAGCCTGAAGTAAAAGCGGAAATTAATTTTTCTAACTGGACTGATGAAAAGCTTTTACGAAATCCAACCTTGGTCGATTTAGTAACCTAAAATATCAACGTAAGTAATTCCCTTAGCGATTGATGAATTTGATTTTGCTCTTTGTCCTTTGATTTCAACACGGCCATTTGTGAAAAGATCTTTTAGGGCCCCACGAGAGATAATCTTTAAAGAAAGATTTTCTTCTTGAGCGTGAAGAGCTTCTAGAAGAACGTTATCCATACGATCTGCTCTGTAACCAATATTTAAAGTCACACGAAAAGACTTTGCTGGTTTTGGTGGGACAATGATTCCAGTTGCTGCTGTTTCAGTTGTATTTTCTGACATATAAACTCCGAATGATTCAATTTTGGGCACTATGCCATTCCTCAGCATGCTTTGTCGAGAGTGCTCTTTCGTGTTACTCTTTTTTTCATGGAAAATACCCTAAGTCTTACAAAATACTGGCTAACTGATATAGTAATTGGCCTGGATTTATGCCCTTTTGCCCGCATTCCCTTCGAGCGAGGCCTTATAAAGACCACTATTTGTGATGAATCTGGCGAGGAAGAGATGCTTTCGGCCGCTCTTATAGAGCTGGAGAATCTTAATGAAATTGGCCCTCAGGAGCTTTCAACGACTCTGATTGTTTATCCAAACGGGCCTCAAAGTTTTTATGAGTTCAATGATTTTGTATTAGATTTAGAAGCAATGATGGAAGAAGCAGAGCTTGGTGATATTTTCCAACTAGTGGCCTTTCATCCAGAATTTGTTTTTGAAGATACAGACTTTGATGAAGTCGGCAATCTGGTTAACCGCGCCCCTTTTCCCATTTTACAGATCATTCGTTCAGAAGAAATTATGCGTGCGATGAAAAATCCCAAAGATGGGGAAGTGATTTCTTTCAATAATGATAAAAAGTTAAATGCATTATCTCAAGAAGCGAGAGACTCGCTTTTTTATTACTTAAAAAAGTAACAAGTTCATTTCACTGGTCTTGCTTTTTAATGCCATTTTGCATTCAATCCCAAGCTCGTTGTAAATTTCAACTCTTTTATTAAGACCAACTCTTGCCGAGAATAAAACATTTATTTTCCAGACATTTTTAAACCAGTCACGCAGCTCTTCTGTAATAATTTTTTCCAGGTCGGAGCTGTCTTCGATAACCCAGAAATCCACGCGGGCATCATATTGATCTAGAATATTTCTTTGTTCATTTGTTAGTTCGTAATTATTTTTTACGACTTCCAGAGGGTTCACATAAACGCTGCCATAGCACTTGGCGAACTCAGGTTCAAAGAGCATATACCCGTAGGCCGCATGAGTGCGGTTGTCTTCAATGTGCTTTTGGAGATCTTCTTTATTTTGTTTTGGTGAGAATTCATCTTCCGGCCAAGTGGACTGACTCCAGATGCGAAGCAGTTCTATATTTCTCATGACTGCGACGTAGTCGTATTGATTATACTTGTCATTGGTTGGAAAGAGTATGAACTCAGTCGTGGCCAGCTCCGTAGGCGGGTTAAAGTCCATAGTAAAGAGTGAGGTCATGTAAACATCCGTAATGAAATAATACTGCAAAGAGTAATGTGAGAAAATTTTCACTTTTGTTGCTTGAATAAGAATGTCTGAAAGTGAATACTTTTTCTATGAAATTATTAGTTTTCTTAAGTTTGTGTTTATCTGTAACGACGGCCTGTGCTCAATTTGCACCAGCACCTCATTACGATACATATCCACCGACTCCTGCCATCACATTCGAAGGCGAGATTTTAGATTTTTACTCAGTAAAAAATCTTTATGGAGAGTTTTCTAATTTCGCTTTATTTCCCATCGTCATTGATGATGTGTCTTGGCCCACGAGTGAGCATTATTATCAGGCACACAAATACACTGATCCAAAATTACAAGAATTAGTTCGTCAGGCAAAAACTCCAATGGACGCAGCTTTGATGGGAAGAGACCCTAATATCCCAAAGCGAGAAGACTGGGATGAGTATAAAGATATTGCGATGGAGACAGCGGTGAGAGCAAAGTTTGCTCAGTATCAGATTCTTCGTGAACTTCTTATCTCAACTGATCAGTCACAGATTTTTGAACACACAAAAAATGATTGTTACTGGGGAGACTGCGGAGACCGCACTGGAAAAAATAAGTTAGGTCTTCTTCTAATGAAGCTTCGCTTTGAGTTTACTCGTAACGAAGCGCTTCGATAGGGTGAAGTTTGGAAGCCTTGTGAGCAGGGTAGATTCCAAAAACAATTCCTATCATCACCGAAAAACCAAATGCCAGCATAATTGAGTTCAGTGACACCGTTGTATTCCATCCAATGATAATTGAAAATGTTGTCGTGATTAAAAATCCTAAAACAATTCCCATAAATCCACCGAGGAAACTTACTAAGACTGATTCAGTTAAAAACTGCATGAGAATGTCGTTTCGTTTTGCTCCAACCGCTTTTCTTAGGCCAATTTCTTTTGTCCTCTCTGTCACGGAGACGAGCATGATGTTCATAATTCCTATACCACCAACAACGAGAGAGATCGCAGCAATGGTCGCTAGTAATGTAGAGATGGTTTTACTACTCTGGCTGATAGCATTTTGCAGCTCGGCCATATTGAAAATTTGAAAAGCATCGTCAGATGATGAAAGAGGAATGCGGTAGCGCTTGATCATCGCTTCTTTTACACGCTCTTCAACACTGGAGATATCGTTTTTATTTCTCACCTGAATATCAATGGAGTCCACATAGTTTTTACCAAACAAGCGGTACATTCCGGTCTGAACAGGAATAAGAATCCTGTCGTCTTGATCTTGCGGGCCAGAAGCTCCTTTTTCAGGAAGAAGACCGATGACCATAAAATTAATACGATTTATTTTTATAAGAGAGCCAATAGGATTTTTTTCACCAAATAGTTCTCTGGCAACAGTTCTGCCAATAACAGCAACAAGAGATCTTTGTCTGACTTCATCATCTGAAAAAAATCTTCCGTAGTCAGGCTCAGATGTTCTCATCTTTGCATAACTTGGAGTCACGCCGGCAATGGAAGTGTTCCAGTTTTTATTTAAGTAAGTGACTTGGCCTCTTCCTGTAACATTGGGAGAGACATCCTGAATTTCTGGAATTTGCTCTTTAAGTGAATTGGCATCTTCCATAGTAATTCTAATTCTGGTGCCTGACTCTTGCATAACTCCGCCAACGCGGATGTTTCCGGCACGAAGAACGAGAAGGTTTGAACCCATAGAAGAAAGTTGATCTTCAATTGACTGTTGAGCACCAGAGCCCAGAGCAAGCATTGCTACAACCGCAGCGACACCGATTAAAATACCAAGCATAGAAAGGATAGATCTGACTTTATTGGCCGCAAGAGTTCTGTATCCTTGCGTGAAGTGCTCGAGAATTTCTTTCCAGGAAAACTGACTGGTATACTCTTTTGGTTTTACACTTTCTAAATCAGTGCGAAGAGGAACAAATCTTTCATCAGATTGAATTTCACCGTCTCTCATTCTAATTAAGCGATTGGCCTGTTTACCGATTTCATCTTCGTGAGTGACGATGATGACAGTAATGCCTTGATCATTAAGAGCACGAAGAATACCGAGAATTTCCTTTTCACTTTTTGAATCAAGATTTCCAGTGGGCTCATCGGCAAAAATAATTCGGGGAGAGTTGATCAGAGATCTAGCGATGGCAATTCTTTGTTGCTGCCCACCTGAGACTTCGTTCGTTTTATGATGAAGCCTGTCGCCTAAGCTGACTTTTTCTAAAAGTGCTTTGGCCTTTTCAAAATCAAATTTTCCTTCAGAGTAGATGAGTGGCAAGGCCACATTTTGCCAGGCCTCAAGACGGGGAAGGAGGTTGAACTGTTGAAAAATAAATCCAATTTCTCCGCGTCTGATGATGGCGAGCTCATCTTCAGTGAGAGTGGCAACTTCAGTTTCATTTAAGAGGTAAGATCCACTCGATGGAATATCTAGAAGGCCTAAAATATTCATCAGCGTCGACTTACCAGAGCCCGATGGCCCCATGATCGCTACAAAATCACCGCGATCGATCTTTAAATCGATGCCTTTTAAAACGTCCACAACTGTGTCGCCCATTTTAAAAGATTTTGTGACGTTTTTTATTTCAATCATTACTTTCTTCCGCCGCGTCCGCCTTTCGGGAACTTTGGACTAAAAGGATTATTCGAGGCATTTGCGCCATCACCAATAGAGTAGTCCTGAATCATAATAATATCTGATTCAGTGACACCTTTAATAACTTCTGTTTTTTTACCGTCAGTAAGTCCTGTTGTAATGGCATACTCAACTGGAGCTTTTTCACCTTTGACAAGTACGAGTGATTTTCCGTCGACAACTTTTAGTGCTTCACTTGGAATATAAAGAACATCTTTTTTAGATTGCACTGTGAACGTCACATTAGCAGTCATCCCACTTCTCATGAAATCCGGAGTTTGTTCTGGCCTTACGTCGATAGCATAAGTCGTAACATTGTTAGTTGTTGTCGCATCGAAGGCAAGTTGATCAACTTTGGCAACAATAGGAGATTTTGGATAAGCGTCTAAAACAATCGTAGCAGCACTTCCAAGTTTAATCTGAGCGATATCTGTCTCATCAACGAGTGCTTCAACTGTTAAGTGATCAGACATCGTAAAAATCGCATCAGTATTAGTGAACGTTTGTCCTGGCTCAACACTTTTTAAAATAATTGTTCCGTTAATAGGAGCAAGAACTGGTGTCGGTAAATATAGAGCAGACCATTTTTTATACTCTTCTTCGCCTTTTGCTCTGGCAGCATCGAGCATGGCCGCCCTTTCAGTTGAACTCATCCACGCTAAAATTTGTCCTTTTCTGACTTTTGTCCCTTCTTTAATGAGCACCTGATCAATTCTTCCGGCCACGGGAGCTTTAATTTCAAGTCTGTTTTTTGGCTTTACGGTTCCGGTTGAGAGAATGCTTAATTCGATGTCACCACGCTCAACTTTGTATTCACTGAAAGTGATGGTTGGTTTTTTATTTTTATTATAAAAATAGTATCCAGCACCGCCGGCAATTAAGAGGATGACGACGATGATAATAATTTTTTTCATGGAATAACTCCGGTTCCTTGAGATCTCTCCCAAGAAGCTTCAGCGATCAGGCGATCTCTGAGTTTTAATGTATAATCTTTTTGTCTTGTGATCAGATCGTTTTCAATAATATCCCAGTCATCAAAATTGCTCAGACCATTATTGTATTTACTGCGTGCAATTTCCGCTCGAACTTTTGAAGCTTCAAGAAAAGCTGTGCTTACTTTGACTGTCGCTACAGCTTCAACGAAAGCATTGTAGTTATCTGTTAAGACACGCTTGAGTTCCAGGTTCTGGTTTTCAAGTCTTTTTTCAGCTGCTTTAACTAAAAGAGCAGAGCTGTTAGTTGAATAAAAATCTTTTCCACCATCAAAGAACGACCAGGTGATCCCGGTTCCAACACTTAAGCGTTTATTGTCGTTAGGAAAAAAATCAGTTCCTGATTTTCCAACTGAGGCACTTAAGTTCCATGAAGGCAAAAAACCTGAACGACTTGACTCTAGCGTAGCACTTGCATTAGCAAGCGTGGCCTTAAATCTTTTTGCTTCAGGAGTGAGTTCAATCAATGAATTAATATTTGGTGTTTGAGTAGAAGATGGCTCATCTACAACTGGTACATCTACAATCTCTATAGGCGTATCATCTGTGATATTCAAAACACGTCTTAAATAAGTCATGCTGGTATTCATCGCGTTTTGAGCTTTAATTAAATCAAGCTTGGCCTGTTCAAGATAGGCCTTAGATAAAAGAACAGATCCTTTGTTTTCTCGTCCATTTTCAAAACGAAGTTCAACCATTCGGAGGTTGTCCTCTCTTCTTTTTTTAATATCACTAGAAAGTGTGAGTGAGTCTTTTGCATAAAAATAATTAGCAACAGCATTTTTTAGATCATAACTGATTTGAGATTTTGTTTCCTGAAGATTAGCTTCACTGGTAGCAATTTTGCTATCAGCAATTTTCAAGCTCGCCATATCAGCAAAACCATTGAAGAGATTTTGCGAAAGAGTCAGCGATCCGGAATAACCATCAGTCGTAACAGAGTTTCCTCCGTTGGGCTCATTCTCAACTTTTTCGTATGAAAGACTTCCAGAGAGTCTCGGCAAAAAAGCAGAGCGCGTGCTTTTTTTATCAAGACCTGAAGCTTTGTAAGCTTCATATGAGGCCTGTACTTCAAGGTTGTTTCTTACAGCGAGATCGATAGCTTGATTGAAAGTTATTTTTTGATCAGCGAGTGCCACGTTACTCGCGAGTGCACAACTTAGGACAATGAGGGCGTTTTTTTTATTCATAGATTGTCTTCCACAATGTTTCCAAAAATTTTCGCGCCATACTACAACTAAGTAGTATAGCGCATGAAAAGAATATTGCAACAATCTATCTATTAATGTGCATCGACAACGCCGGTTGGTTTCACTCTAAGTTTGAGGAAGTACCAGGGTATGAAAGAAAGAGAAAAAATAATCATGATGATCCACATTAATTGGTTAAAACTCATCATAAAGACTTGCCCGTCCAGCCTGTGCTTAATCGAGGAAAGAGCAGCTTTGTCGGCCTTAAGCATCCCAACACCACTTGAGAGATGTTTTGTCATGCCAGCTTGTGCCTGATAATAAACTTGTTGAGTATTTGTATTAAGCAGTGAAACTTTTGCGGCCATATCGATGTAGTTCTGATGCCCTCTCATCGTCAGCAGTGTTCCTACTAATGCAATACCGATACTTCCACCAATTTGACGGGATAAATTCAGAAGTCCTGAAACTTCTCCCATCGTGTGTCCCTTGAACTGACTTAAAATCCCAGAGTTGATCGGAACAAATAAGAAGGCCAGCGAGAATCCTCTAATATAGAGAGCAAGTAAAATATCATTACGCGATGACAGCGGCGATAGATCTGTCAGTGCCCAACAACAGATGACAAGGCCCGCTAGACCAATAAAAATTAATCTTTTAACACTAACACCAGAGACCATCATTTTTCCAATGAGCGGCATGAGGGCCATGGTGACAATTGAGCCGGGAATAAAGAGTGATCCTGTTTGAGTCGCAGTGTAATGGAAGACCTGGCTGACGAAAACCGGAAGAACAAAGAGTACGCCATAGAGATAAAATCCCAGAAGCCCCATAAGAAGAATGCCGTTAACAACAATCTGCTCTTTAAAAAGTCTTACGTTGATAATAGGGTTTTTAACTTTGAGTTCCCACCACACAAAAGTTGGAAGAGAGATAAGAGTTGTAATGATACAAAGTGTGATCGCACGTGACGAAAACCAATCATCTGTTTCACCGCGCTCAAGAGCGTATTGAAGACATCCGATACCTGCAACCAGTAAGAAGAGTCCAAGAGCATCGAAGCCTTTTTCTTTAACATGCCCTGCTTCTCTTTTGGTATCGAAGATACAAGTCCATCCGATAAAGAGTGCCACTAATCCCAATGGAAGGTTGATGTTAAAAATTGATCTCCATCCAAATTGATCGGTAAGGTATCCACCTAGCACCGGGCCCAAAGCAGGACCTACCATAACACTCATCCCGAAAATCGCTCCGGCAATACCGGCCTTTTCTTTGGGGAACTGTTCATAGATTAAGATTTGAGAAGTGGGAAGAAGTGCTCCTCCTGCTAGTCCTTGAAGAATTCTAAAGATGATGAGAAATTCTAAATTCGGTGCAAGACCACAAGCAACTGATGTGGCCGTAAAGATAGCGATACACCCAAGATAATATGTTCTTCGTCCAAAGCGATCAGCAAGCCATGCTGAAAGCGGTAAGATGACGGCATTGGCGATAGCATAGCCCGTGATGACCATACTGATATCTTCAAGAGTCGCACCGAGATTTCCCATCATAGTAGGAAGGGCCACGTTGACGATTGAGGTATCGACAATTTCTAATAGGGAAGCGAGAACCGCCACGAAAATAATCCATGGCGCTTTTGGATTGTTATAAGTTTCGTCCATATAAGACCTTAGTGTTTATGTACTTTAATAAATGCAGATAAACCTGTTCTCAGTTTAATGATGTCTTCAGCTGATAGGTTTTCAAATTTTACTTTTACCGGGATTCTTTGAACAACTTTTGTAAAGTTCCCTGTCGCATTGTCTGGTGGAAGAAGAGTAAATGTTGCTCCCGTCGCAGAACTTATACTTTCCACAATTCCAGCAAATTTCTTTCCAGAGATTGCATCAACATCCACTTCAACTTTTGCGTCTAATTTAATTGATTCAATTTCAGTTTCTTTAAAGTTAGCAATGATCCATCTCTCTCCAGCATCAACGAATCCAATTAATGGAACACCTGGAGCAGCAAGTTGTCCGACTTCAGCTGATTTTTTAGCAATGAAGCCATCCACTGGAGCTGTGATTTTTGTATTGGAAAGATTTAACTCTGCCTGAGCAACTTGAGAAGCGATTGCGTCGTATTTGGCTTTCACATCATTATATTGAGCTGTCGATGTATCAAATTGTTGTTGAGAGACTGCGCCTTTTGAAAGCAGGTCTACTAAGCGGCGGTAGTTTCTTTCAGCGTCTCTTCTGCGTGCTTCGATAGAAGCGAGTTCACCTTTAGCTTGTTTTAAATTGTTTTCATAATCTCTTTGATCGATTTGAATTAAGACTTCGCCTTTAGCAACTTTCTGACCTTCAACAACATTAACTTCAGTAATGTAGCCTGAAACTTTTGGTGCCATCATCAGACTGTGTCCGAAGATCTGAGCATTGTCAGTTGTTACATAAGCAAAATGTTCGTATGTCAGGTATCCTGCCAGAAGGATAATCACAGTTCCAGCGGCAGCTAAGATTTTTTGTTTGGTTTTCATTGAGCACGTCCTTTAATTATTATATTTTAAAATGTTGTAATTTTTTGTCCGATAGAAGTTTGTAAATTAATCAATGCTTCAATAGCACCAAGCTGAGCGTTAACAGCTCCGGCCTGTGATTTATATAAATCCGCTTCTGCATCGAGAAGATCCGTATTGGTTCTTGCGCCAACTCTCTGGCCTTCACGAGCTAAACGCACACTCTCTTTTGATTTTGAGATGTCGTTATTGCGTGCTCTATAGAGGCTTGCAAAGTAGTTATATTTTCTCTTCCAGATTTCAAAATCTTTTTGAGCGCGAAGTTCTGTAATACGATAAGTTTTTTCGGCCTGAACAAATTGTTCTGTGGTTTGTTTTGATTTTGAAAACGATGTTCCAGCATCAAAAATATTCCAGGATAATTGTAATCCAACCTGATAAGCAGAACGATATTTGTCTGTATCAGTGAGAGAGTCATTAAGATTATTATAATATTGGTACTGTCCGAAAGCTGAAAGTCTTGGAACCCAAAAGCTCGATTGTGCTCTTTCATTATAAGAAAGTGAAGTCAGTTTGCTCTTTAATGCCTGGATGTCCAGACGGTTGTGAATATCTGCTTCTGTCACACCTTTTAATAATGACTCTTCAAGAATTGGAAGCTCTCCGCTTACAACAATTTCCATTTTATCTTTACCTAAAATTTCCAGAAGATTTTGTTCGCTGATAGCGATATTGTCTTCTGCATTTAAGAGGTCTGTTTCAGCATTTGAAACCTGAACTTCTACTCTTAAAACGTCATAGTTTGTCGCCATACCACTCGATTTAAAAAGTTTTACTTCTTTTAAGTGATCTTGAAGAACTTTTAAATTTTGAGCAGCAACATCTTTTAGAATTTTATTCCCTAACATTCTATAGTAGGCGAGAGTGACATCCATTTCTGTTTTAAACTGATTCCACTCTTCTTCATTGTTGGCAGCATTTAATCCAGCGTTCGCCGCTTGAAGACGGTTGATGCTCGAGAAGCCTTCAAATAATGGGTATGAAGTTGTGAGTACCAGCTGGCTGTTAGGAATCACTTGCGGAACTATCGTGTCTGCCGTTGCGTTGCCCAGCCTTACATTTGTAAGCGCATACTTCTTGTCGAAGAGATAAGTGGCATTGGCGTTTACTGTAGGTAGAAAGCCTGAATAACCTTCGACTCTTTTCCATTTAGCTTCTTCAGTAGCACTCTTTGATCTCTCTAGTGATGGAGAAGATTTTAAGGCCTCTGATATAGCTTCATGTAATGTCATCGCGTGTGTGTTAGCTGTAAGAACCATCGCCGCACTGAAAACAGCAGAGCGAATTTTGATATTTAAATCCATAGAAACCCCTGTGAGAAACGTCTTAAAACTAGTTTTACCCCTAAATCGTTTGCGTTGCAAACTATTTGTGTTATGATCTATTCATGGGAAAAACTACACTCAAAACAAAAAAAATTGAGAGCGAATACGAGATCAAAGTCCATCCAGGATTGAAGGTTTTTTTCGGCTACACTCTCTATAAAGCAGGAATCATTTACCGCTCTCTCATGGAGGCCAAGCACCTTCACAAATACCAGCTGGCGGCACCGGAATGCGGTATCCTTTATGTGCTCTCTACCGGCAATGTCGCAAATCAACTTTCTTTAGGTCAAGAATTGGGAATTGATAAAGCGACCATCGTAAAAATGATCGATAAGCTAGAGAAGTTGAAATTGGTTAAGCGCGATGTTGATCCAAGCGACAGAAGATCTAAATTTGTTTCACTCACGGCCAAGGGGCTCACAACTTTGGAAAAAGTAAGAGACATCCGTAATGAAATTGAAGAAGAAGTGCTCGGCAATTTCTCTAAAGAAGACCAGGCCCAGCTTAGAAGACTTGTTCCGGAGCTTTTAGAGGCCCTGTTAAATGTAAAAAAATAACATTAAATATTTTAATATTAATGGTATTCTCATATTCATATGAATGAGACGCCCGCACTTCCTAAAAAAAGCCTTTTGAAAAAAGGGATAATATTATTATTAAAAGCAATAATTGCTTTTTTTGTATTAAGTGTCGCTTTGACTATTTTTTATCGTTTTGTTCCTGTTCCATATACTCCATTAATGTTCTGGCGAAGTACGGCTTCAGTGTTTACTGAAGATAAATTTGTTGGAATTGAAAAAAAGTGGGTGCCTATAGAAGATATTTCAAAAGCTATGCAACAATCAGTCATTAAGGCCGAAGATTATAAATTCTATCAGCACCGTGGTTTTGATTTTGAAGCGATTGAAAAGGCCATTCAGTACAATAAAACTCATACCAAGAAAAAGGGTGCGAGCACAATTTCTCAGCAAACTGCTAAAAACGTTTTTCTTTGGCCATCACGAAGCTGGCTTAGAAAGGGGATGGAAGCGTATTTTACAGTCCTCATCGAATTTTTTTGGCCGAAAGAGCGCATCCTGGAAGTTTATCTAAATGTTATTGAGCTTGGTAAAGGTGTTTATGGTGTTGAAGCAGCTTCACAGAAGTTTTTTAAGAAGCCTGCCAAGAAACTGAACTCTTCTCAAGCTGCTTTGATGGCCGCCGTTTTACCAAACCCCATCAGGTTTAGAATTGATAAGCCTAGCCGCTATATTTCGAGACGACAAAGAAAAATTATGGGGACGAAAATACCAAAAATCGTAGTGGCACAAACGCCTGTAGAAGTGAAGGCCGAAATTAAAGAGGCCTTAACTCCAGAAGAGAAGTCAAAAGAGTTTTTCTCTTTAAAGTTTGATAGCGAAGAAGAAGCCGATAAGGAAAAAGCTCCGGAAGGTGCCGCTTCAACGGCTCCTTCCGAGAATACGGAAGATTCCAATAATGACTAAAGGCCTATCCTTTAAGTTCTACGAATAAATCTCCGACAGTGTATTCCAGCATTTTGGATTGCTCGCTCAATACATTGGCCGAGCTCGCACATTTTTCGGCCGACAAAACATTTTCATTGGTCAGATTATCCAACTCATTTAATGCTATCGATATAGAATTGATTCCTTGATTTTGTTCGTTAGAGCTGGCATTGATCTCTCTAATGAGCTCCTTCATTTTTTCCATGTGCCCGTAAATTTCCATCAAAGAGTCATCACAGTTTTGTGCTTTAATCACTCCTAACTCTATGCTCTTGGCACTGGAGTGGCTGATCTCCATTGAGTTGCGTTCAGTTTTCTCTACGATAGAGCCAACTTTTTCAATACTACTATTGAGCAGTTGATTAATTTCCATGGCCGCAGTTCCACTCATAGCGGCCAGGTTTCCAATTTCCTGGGCCACGACAGCAAATCCTTTTCCATGCTCGCCGGCGCGGCTAGATTCAACAGAAGCATTGAAAGATAAAAGCTTTGTTTGAAAAACGATATCGTTAATGATGTCTGTTTTCTGGCTGATGTTTTTAATGATAGTCACTATTTCTTTTACTTCATTAGTTGTATCCTGCAGAGTTTTTTTAATATTTTTTTGATCGTTCTCAATACTCTCGACGGCACTTAACATTTCTTTAACGGCATTCTTACCTTTTTGAGAAGATTCAACACAGATATCAGCAATCGTTACAGATTGGTTTGAGAGTTCAGTATTTCTTTCAATTGTCGCCTTGATTTCTTCAACGGCACTTACTGACTCTTGAAGGGAAGAAGCCTGTTTGCTAGTCGAGTCCTTAATCAAAATTCCCAGATCAGCAAAACTTATCGAGCTGTTTAAAACAGTAGTGGCGCCATCGCTAAGTTTTTTTCCAGCACTATTTAGAGTGAAATTGATCGAGCGGATAATATAAATACCAATCAAAAGTCCACAAAGTAAAACAGATATAAGAGAAATAATAGAGCTGTTAGAAATCATTTGTTGGGCACTTTCAAGCTCACTAGATGCTTTGGAAAACTTTAAACTAGAATTTTTTAAGAGCTCTGCCGTCTCTACTTGTAGGGCTTCATTTGATCCATCAATGTCATCATCATAGGCATCAAGACCATCAATCTTTTTATTTTTAATATCAGCAATCATGTTAGAGCCGGCCATCCAGTAGGTATGAATGCCTGTAAAGAATTTCTCTAGTTCAAAATTTGGATTTACATATTGAATGTGGGCGCTAAAATTAGCTTTTTCTTTTGTTACCCAGTCGTTAAATGCCATATGTTTTTTGACAATTTCTCCATCGACATCACCTGAATCTTTATCAACGATTGCATCCATATATCCCAGAGTATTATTCGTTAAAATATTGGTGAAATAGTTAAGTTCATGATTGGCTTCATTGAGTTTTGTAAATTCAATATATGATTTTTCAACTTTTTTATAGGACATGAAATTAACGAGAGAGCTAGCAGAAGAGAGAACGACTAAAATCGCGATACCAATCTGGAGCTTCTTAGTAACGGAAACATGTTTCATAATGGGCCTTTTGTGGAGTAAGTATGTTTTGATTTTAACATAAACATAAAATAGGGAATAAAATTCCCGGACAGACTTTGTATAAATTCAACCAAACCCTGTTAATAAGCTTTGGGGCCGTTATTTAAAGTTAACCAAAAGGATTTCTCAATCCTACCTTAAGGTTAAATGGAGTTATCCATTGTTCTTTTATAGGCTATTGAGTCGGCGCAGCGTTCATAATACTCTGGCAAAATGAAAGCACAAAAGCTCAAGTCATTCAGTGATTTTTTTAAGCGGGCAGAGATTATTCCTCACGCCTTGCTGATTATTACGGAAGATAATTCAACTGAATGTGATGAGGCCGTAAGAGAGTTGAGAGGACTTAATTTCGATCTTCCTTTCTATGAACTCAATCTTTCCGATACCCCCGGCTTAAGGGAGGAGTTAACCCAATTATATGGTATCGATGCTATTCCAACTTTTATTTACTTCCGTGGAAAAAAGATGGTCAGCAAAATAAATGGTTTCGATAAAAGTAATAACTTTAGTCGATTTCTCACTACTGCAATTCATACAGACTACTAGATTCATTCGATCTTTATATTTTCTTCTAATTATTTCTCATTTATTTAAATAAATTTTTAGCTTCAATCATAAGGAAATCTCAATAAGATTCATCTCAAGTCCAGAATCTTTTTTCACGATCAATTCTTTGAACATAAGTCGGAATTATTTTGAGGAAAAAGTATGTTTGAAAAAAGAAGTTTGAACTGGAAAATGAGAATGGCCTTTACAGTGTCGGCCATCAGTTTAGCCGTCGTTAGTTACTCTAGCTTTCATGGATTGCAAGAAGTAGAAGAAAAATATGAACACGTTGCTAACATCAACTTACCAAATTCAATGTTAGTAGAGACGATGAAATCTTCTTCGGACAAAGTAATGAGTCTTATGATTCAAAGTGCGATTATTGGTAATGATGAAAAAGAGATCAAAAGATTGCGTGGTCGTTATGACGATACAATGAAAAAGTTTGATGAAGCGGTTGCCGAGTATCAAAAAACTCCTTTTGCTCCAGGCGAAGCGGATATCTTTAATAAGATGCTGGCGACATGGCAAACAGTCCTGGTTGATTTAGAAAAAGGCAGAGAGTTGGCGGTGATCACTACTCCTGAACAAAAATATCAATTCCAAGAATTTTACATGAGCACGAAAGTTAAGGATGCTAGGTTTCAATTTTATAAAGACCTGGATGAACTTTTAGAGTTTCATAAAAAAGATTCAGCCTCTTGGGTTACCAGCGCACGTGCCAGCAATTATTTTGCAGAAAATTTGATTATAGGCCTAGGGACATTAGGATTTATCTTTTCTCTAGCGACGGGATATATTTTCTCACGCTCGATTTCATCAACTCTAAATCATATTGCTGAAGTTCTTGCTGACGGAGCAAAAGAGATTGCCAACACCTCTTCTCAGGTTGCGGGCTCAAGTGAAACCCTTTCATCTGCGGTGTCTCAACAAGCAGCTGCGATTCAGGAAACATCCGTTTCAGTTGAAGAGTTAACTGCGATGGTTAGAAAGAGCTCTGAAAACTGTAGTTCATCGGCCACGTTTTCTTCTGATAGTCAGGCGACTGTAGAAGACGGAAAAAATGCTGTTTTAGAAATGATAGACTCAGTTAATGAAGTGAGTTTAGGTAATGATGAAATTATGAGATCGATTGAAGAGGGCAATAGAAGAATTGCAGAAATCTCTTCTGTTATCGGTGATATTGCAGCTAAGACAAAAGTGATTAACGATATTGTTTTCCAGACTAAACTTTTATCTTTCAACGCTTCAGTAGAAGCGGCAAGAGCAGGTGAAAATGGAAAAGGATTTGCGGTTGTTGCTGAAGAGGTCGGAAATCTTGCTCAGATGAGTGGGCGTTCTGCCGGCGAAATTTCAGCGATCGTTGAAGAGAGTATCAGAAAAGTTGATCTGATTGTGACTGAGAATAAGTCCAATGTAGAAAGATTCGTTTTGAATGCTAAAAACAAAGTTCAAAGAAGCCAGGCCGTAGCTTCAAGATGTGGAACGATGTTTGACCAGATTGTAAATAACACCACAAAAGTTAATGGTCTGATTGAAGAAATTGCCAGAGCTTCAAGTGAGCAGTCTAAGGGAATTGAAGAAATAACAAATGCTATGGGACAGATTGATTTGGCCACGAATGAAAATTCAACAGTGACGAATCAGGTGGCGAAAGCAGCTAAAGATCTTTCTGGAAAAGCGGATACGCTTCAGGAAATGTCGACAGAATTATATCAAACAGTACACGGAAAAAAGGCCGCTTAACAGCGGCCTTTCTTTCTAAGAGCAAACTAAGAGCAAATAAAAACTAATTATCTTAAAATAGCTTCTGCTTCATTGATCAACATTTCTAGTGCTTCTGCTTCAGAAGCACCAGTGTTGATTTCTTGAGCATCTTTAATTTTTTGAGCTAAGAAAGCAGACACTTTTCCAGATTGCATTAACTCTTGAGCATCGTTAAGAACGATGTTTGCTTGAGCTTTCTCTAATCCACCAGAAGTTGTAGCTGATGATAAAAGTGGAGAAGCTGAAGTTAATACAGTTGAATCTGTAATTGAGTAAGCAAAAACGTTAGCTGAGATAACAAGAGAAAGCATAGCGATTGTAAATTTCATAAATACTCCTTAAAGTGTGTATACGTTATTGTGTAAAAGAAATTAAAAATTAGTTTAAAAGGGCTTCAGCTTCATTGATTAACATATCAAGAGCTTCTTCAGCAGAAGCACCAGCATTAATAGCTTGAGCGTCTTTAATTTTTTGACTTAAAAAAGCCGACATTTTTCCAGACTGGATGAACTCTTGAGAGTCATTTAATACCATCGCAGCTTGTTTTTCTGGAACAGTTCCAGATGTTGTCATAGTTGATAAAAGGGGTGAAGCAGACGTAATAACTGTTGAGTCAGCAATTGAATAAGCAAAAACGTTAGCCGAGACAACAAGAGAAAGCATAGCAATTGTAAATTTCATAAGTTCTCCAAAAGGTGGAAAAAAGTTTGTTTTGTGTGATTGTGATCATATATTTCTGACTAGGGTTCTCAAGTATCCTTGTAAACTTTACCTATCCCCATCAGTTTTTATCTATCAAGCCTGGGGGCAAGCCTTCCGATAAAGACAGAGCATGTTGAAACTAAAGCAACTTTTGTCTCTATTTATAGTCTTGTTGAGCCTCCAGGCACTGGCGGCGCCTAAGATGTATGACGTTGATACCGAGATCAATTTCAATGATCCTTGGTACAGTTCAAAAAGATCTGATGAAGAAAACTTTAAAAGATTAGTGCTGGCCTTAAACAAGGTCGAAACTGGAAGAAAAGTTATTTCCAAGGCCACTCAAAAAGCGGCCCAACAGGGTTTGACTCTTTTTGATGTAGTGGCAATCGGGGATGGCTCCCTTACTGATACGACTTTAATCAGAAGATTTTCGGCCTCTAATCCGGCCAATGTTATGTATGAGACGCGCTCGAAAGTTTACTTGAATAAGCATTTAAAGACTCTCGATGCAATACTGGATTTTGCCCATGAGCTGACTCACTTCACTTATAGGGAAGCTTTCAATCCTTATGATTCAAGATTTCATTTAAAAGATTTTATCAAAAGTACCGTTGAAGGCCGCGGCGGCGAAGTAGATGCGTATATGGTTGAGTGCAAAGTTCTGCAGGAAATTCTTCCAGGTGTGGGGTTTGCCAGATCAAATTGCCAAAAAGTTTATGATCAGAAAATGGGAAGCCTCTCTAAAGAATTGGGCATTGCAGAGTTCTATAAAGTTGGGCGACACTTTGATGATCTTAAAAAAGACCTGGATAAATTTGCAGTAAATGAAAAAGATCTACCTCAGGCCTCTGGTGGGGACGCGCTTTTTATTTCCAGTGCATGGGGGCTTCCGTACCCGGTTGCCGCAGTGAAAGAATATGCCAATATTATGGATAGAGTTTGCAAAAATGATCAAAACCGCATCACGTTAATGCAGGATAGGATAGGAAGAAACCCGGCCAGCATTGACTCGAATAAAGACACTCAAGACTTCCGATTAATGTTCGAAGATTTCAAAAGTCGTTGTGACAAATTCACTTCTAAATAACTTTTAACACCCACACACACCGTCATAAATCTCTGACTAAATTTCTTTTTTTAAGAGCAGTTTTCATTGACGATAGAAGACCCTATCGGTAAAATTTGTGTAATAATTGTAAAGATTTAATTCAAAAAACTTTGTGCGTATCAAATATAGGAGCACGAGATGCAAGACAGCGTCGTCATGATGAAAGTAGATGATTTTTTAAACTGGGGTCGAAAGAACTCTTTGTGGCCTATGACTTTTGGTCTCGCATGTTGTGCGATCGAAATGATGGCGACAGGTGGAGCGAAGTACGATCTTGAAAGATTTGGGTGTGGAGCTTTCATGGCCACTCCAAGACGAGCTGACTTAATGATCGTTGCAGGAACTGTAACACTTAAGATGGCGACAAGAATAAAAACTCTATTCGAACAAATGCCTGAACCTCGTTATGTTATTTCGATGGGCTCTTGTGCAAATAAAGGTGGACCTTACTGGCAACACGGCTATCACGTTTTAAAAGGCGTTGATGAAGTTGTTCCTGTCGATGTTTACGTTCCAGGTTGTCCTCCAAGACCGGAAGCTTTAATCGAAGGAATCATGACTCTTCAAAAGAAAATCGCAAACGAAAGACTACTTCGCGATAAGTGGGTAAAACATGCATAACGAACTATCATCAAAACTTGCAAGTCTTGTAAGTGGATCTAATCCAGTTGTTAACACTCCTGCGACAGTAGGGGATTCATCAATCACTGTAGAAGCAGCGACTATTCTTGAAGTGTGTAAAGCGCTTAAGAGCGAAGGCTTCAATGTTTGTCAGTGTATTACAGCAACTGACTACGCAGATAGAATTGAATTAACTTATATCCTTGCTGACTTCACTAAAAACCTAGAGATTCTTGTAAAAGCAAATCTTGGCCGTGGTGACGGGAATGGAAACAATAAAGAAACTCTTCCAAAAATTAACTCAGTTGTGAGTGTTTGGAATGCAGCTAACTTCCTCGAGAGAGAGTGCTACGACATGATGGGGATCAACTTTGTTGGCCACCCTGATCTACGTAGAATTCTTACTCCGGATGACTGGCAAGGTTATCCATTAAGACGCGACTATATCGTTCAGGAAAAATATTTAGACATGGTGGTAAACCCTGCTCACAAAATCAATTCAGCTGATCATATGTTCGGAAAAAATTTAAAAGTAGAAATCGGCGATCCGAAAAAAGTTTCAGCAAGCTGGAAATCAAATGATGCTGATGAAATTGAAGATGCAAAGGATGGTGAATAATGTCTAGTCATCACGAACCAGAAGACAAAATCTTATTAGGTGACCAAGAGATCATAAAATCAGATCTTCTTACGTTAAATATGGGTCCTCAACACCCTGCTACTCACGGTGTATTAAGAGTAGAAATTAAAACTGACTCGGAAATCGTTGTCGATGCTATCCCTCACATTGGATACCTTCACCGTTGTTTCGAAAAACACGTTGAGCATCTAGATTATAGAGGAGTTATTCCTTACGTTGACCGTATGGACTACCTAGGTGCCATGTCAATGGAATGGGGATACGCCCTTACAATTGAAAAAATGCTGGGAACAGAAGTTCCAAAGCGTGCTGAATACATTCGTATCTTAGTTGCTGAGCTTCAGAGAATTGCTTCTCACTTGGTTTACTTTGGAACATACGGAATCGATATGGGAGCGTTTACGACTTTCCTATACTGTTTCCAGGACAGAGAAGAAATTCTAAGACTATTTGAAGAACTCTCTGGTGCCCGCATGCTTTATAACTACGTCTGGATCGGTGGTGTTTGGAATGACATCAACGACGATCAGTTAAACAGAGTGAAGAACTTCTGTGACAGATTCGAAGGCGAACTTAAAAAATACCACCAACTTGTTGGTGAAAACAAAATCTTTATTGAAAGAACAGCTCACGTTGGTGTTCTAACAAAAGAGCAGTGTTTTGATTATGGAGCAACAGGACCTGTTCTTCGCGGATCAGGAGTTAACTGGGACCTTCGTAAAAACCGTCCATACGGAATGTACGAAAAATTCGATTTCGACGTTATCGTTGGAAAGGGTGAAAAAGGGACTGTAGGAGACTGTTGGGACAGATACTACGTTCGTATTTATGAAATGTTTGAATCTA
Source organism: Bacteriovoracaceae bacterium UBA6153 (assembly GCA_002428265.1). Classification (GTDB taxonomy): domain Bacteria; phylum Bdellovibrionota; class Bacteriovoracia; order Bacteriovoracales; family Bacteriovoracaceae; genus Bacteriovorax. The sequence continues at coordinate 469,397 of DIUR01000033.1, read as the reverse complement.
TCAAAATCATTCGTCAGGTTCTTGAAGGAATTGAAGAAGGCCCGGTTATGGGTAAAGTTTCAAAAATCATTAAAGTACCAGCTGGTGAAATCTACATGAGAACTGAATGTCCTCGTGGAGAGTTAGGATACCATTTAATTTCTGACGGTGGAAAAACTCCATACAGACTGAAAGTTAAATCATCATGTTTCACTCACGTTTCAATGTTGCCGATTCTTGCTCCTGGGCAGATGGTGGCGGATCTTGTAGCGACTATCGGAAGTATCGATATCGTTCTTGGTGAGATTGACAGGTAGACGGAATTTTTTAATTTATTATTAGGGATTAATATGGAAACGATTCACCTTAAAAAAGCTATCCAACCTGAGCTGACAATCGCTCAGTGGTTTAAAAACGTTTATTACGCTGTTAAATCAACTGCAGTTGGTATGGGAATTACATTCAAGTACGTATGGGCAAGACCAGTTGTTACAATTGAGTACCCAGAAGTCAGAGAAGAGCTTCCAGCTAACTCACGCTCTCGTCTTTATAACGATGCTGAAAACTGTATTTCATGTCTTCAGTGTGCAGTTTCTTGTCCAGTAGATTGTATCTACATTGCGGCAGTAAAGAGACCAACAGATGCACCAAAAATTAAAACAAAAGACGGAACACCAATTCGTCTTGACCTAAAACAATACACGATCGATACAGCTCTTTGTATGTACTGTGGACTGTGTACAACAGTTTGTCCGACAGAGTGTTTAACTCACACGACTGACTATGAGTACGCGTCTTATACGCTTGCTTCAATGAAGTATGACTACCTGGCTCCGGATATTAGAGCTTGGAGAACTAGAATTGTTAAATCTTAAGTAAAAGTTTGAAAGGCCCACTCTTTGAGTGGGCCTTTTTTTTGTCTATAATCTGCTTAGGTATTCTGCTTTTTTCGTATTGTATTCTTCTTCAGTTAAAATCCCTTTTTTATAGAGATTATAAAGCTCTTCTAATGACTGGGCGGCAGTGGGAGGAGTGGGATCAACATGTCTTGCAGTGGTTTCAAAAGTATTTGTTTTAGACTCGTGGTAAGTCTGGGCTGCACTTGAAAAAAGTATTTTCCATTGATTCACAAAAATACTCCAGTAGTTTGGAGCTGCAAAAGTTTCTTCAATAACCACAGTTCCTGCCACCATGTCATGGAAGGTTTGCTTTTTTTCATTAAATAATGAAATCAAATAACCTATGAATAAAAACATGCTCGAAATAAATGAGACTGCAAATCTTACGATTGAATCTTTTACTGTCATCGTAGAGCCATTTGCCCTAACCACGGCCAGACCCATAATGGACTTACCAGGAGTAGACCTTAGTGGTGATGTTTCAAAGATAACCTTATAGAGTGTGGCCAGAATCAGCGATAGCGGTGTTATGTATAAAGGAATGATCAGAACACAAGAGATAAGAAAGACGATAAAACCATCAATAACAAACGCTAAAAAGCGTTTCCAAAATCCTGCGTAAATCATTTTTCACTCCTAGTTATTTTTAGCGAGAGTTATAAGAGCGACACTAATAAGGGCGCAAATAACTCCGGCAATTTTTAAAGTGTTTAAAGCAATTCCTTCAACAAAAAAATCCCAAACTACACTGGTGGCCATCTGAGCAGCAATTAATAAAACGGTTACTTTGACAGCGCCAAGCTTAGCAAAAGCAAAAGGCATTCCAGCGATAATACAAAAACCAAAAATAGGTGGAAAAATAAACCACCATTTATAAGTTGATAGAGGGGCCTTTACTTGAAAGAACTCTGGAACGAGTTGAGGTTGAGCTTTGACTAAAAAATAAAAACCGATACAGATAAGAACTGTGACAGCATTAGTGATAAGAGTCGCTTGAGCGACGCCAATATGCATGGCCACCTGACGATTCATGGTCCCTTGTAAAATTCCCGCGCAACCGATGAAAAGCGGAATGAGCATGCTCCAATTCATTTTCGTACCCTTACTTAAATTCAATTAAAAAACCTTTTAGGTAATCACCTTCGTGAAATCCTTTTAGAGGAGTGCAGTCTTCGCTTAGTTTAAATCTTTTTCCGACAATCACCTGGTTTTTAAATTTTGAAGAATCGATAATGTTTTTCAATTTTTCTTCAAACTTTGTCCAGCTGATCGTGTGTGTATTTAAGAACGCAAAGATCTGGCCTTTTTCAACATCTAGTAACTCTAGCATTTGAACGAGCAATGTTTCATAAGACTTAATAGCACTCGAAACTTTATTCCCATCACTAGAAGCACTAGGAGGATCACAAACAATCACTTCAAACTTCATGCGCTCGCTTTGGAGCTTGTCCATAGCGCGCTCACTCGGCATGCAAAGACTTGAGTGATTTTCTTTTTGTAGTTGTGGGTTAAGCGCGATATTTTCTTCCAGCCATGAAAGGTATTTGGGAGAGAGGTCAACAGAGACCACATTCTCAAAATCCATTCCCAGGCAGAAAACCGAAAATGCTCCGGTGTAGCTGAATAAATTAAGCAGGCTCTTTTTATTTTGTAAGTAAGGGCGCATGTTTTTTCTAATCGCGCTCATGTCACTATAAATACCAAAGTCATAATGCTGATTAATTTTTATCTGATAATTTAATCCAAATTCTTTTAGGACAAACTCAGATGAGTTTTTAAGTGGATTGATGCATCTGATGGCCTTTGCCTGGTCAAAATTTCTTTCTTGAATCCAGATATCTTTAATCTCTGGAAGATTTTCTTTTAGAAGGGCAATCAGATCTGCTTCCTGACCTTTCCAAAACATGGCGTAATATTGAATCATCAATTCATTTTTTAATTGCTGAACGAGTAAACCCGGAAGACCATCACTTTCACCGTTGATTAAAAAAAGATTCTCTCTCTCAAGCATAAAAGGTTTTCTAAGTTCAATGGCCGTCTTGATTCTTTTAGAAAGAACACTTTTAAAGTCCAGTGTCCACTCAGCTTTATCCAAGCTCCAGAGTCTCGCTTTAACAGTTTTATGTAGAGGATCGTTGATTAAGAGGGCCACGTCCTGGCGGTTTTTTTCATCGACGCCGATTAAGAAGAAAGCATCTTTAGGAAATTTTTTTGTGTAACTATCATCGGTAATCCACGGGTGTCCTAGCTTTAAGTATTTGCATGAGGCCGGGTGTAGATTAACTTTTGGGATTGCTTTACTCATTAGAGGATTTCTTTAACCGGATTGTCACTGTCGTCATATGGCTTGATGATATGAAGTTCATCAATCGTGTCTTCTAAAAGCATTAACAGTTTATTTGTCACTTTAAAAGGATCAGAGAGATCGAGAATATTGTAGTCCATTAAACGCATTTTCAATTCATCCGGAATTTCTTCGTAAGGATTAATTTCGCTGCAAATATCTCCCAGCACTTTTATGCGCGCTTCAAGATAATCAATTTTTTCCTGAAGGGGATTGTAATCGGATAAATCCGTTTCATTAATTCGTCCGATTTCAGCAATATCATTTGGGTTTTTTATAATCTCATTCATCTTATAAATATTTCAAATATGAATTCTAACGTCAATTATGAAATCGCAATTGGCGCACTATTTGCTCTCTAATGCTCTATGATAATCAAAACTTTTTTCTATTTAAGTGCCGTCATTGGAATTCTTTTCTTGCCAGAGTCTATTTGGGAAAAATGCTGGCAATTTACAGGGAGAATAATCCAATACTTAAAAGTACTGAAAGATAAAAATCCACTTATGAAAGAGTCTTTAAAAGGCCAGAAATTGCTGGCGCTTTTTCCTATGCTAGAAGCAAAAATGAGCATGGGTCTAAAAACGACTGATAGCGATTTACCTCAGTACAAATTTTATACCACGCTCCTTTTAGATCTCTTAGAAGTTCACAGAAAAAGAGGGATTAGTTTAAAAAGTATTTTACCTGAACTGCGAGGAAATCTGATTAAAGATTTGCAATTTGAATCTAAGATTACTAGTGGAGTTGTCGGGGGAAATTTACAATTTATTGTCATTGCCTTTACCACTTGGGGTTTTATTATTCTCTCTAGTTCACTGGCCGAATTACCTTTGAAGTTTTCTATCTTGATGATCATTTTTATGTTTCAGGCCACTGGTGTTTTTATCTTCAATGTTCTTCTTAAAAAAATAAAAAATCAGACATTCAAAAAATTTAATCAGGCGATTGAGAGGCTTTATCTTTTTCATGCGCTCTCAGAAATTGGACTTTCAATTACTCAGACTCTTCAAGAATCTCAGGTTATGCAGGGAGATTTAGTGACTCATAAGGTTTTTTCGCCCTGTGCCTCAAGGCTTTCAGGACTCATAAATCGCTGGAGTCAAAACGGAATGTCGCCTAAGAGTGAAACTCAGGAAATCGTCGCTGAAGTCTGGCATTTAAAAGAAAGTGCTTTTACGCGCTTTCTTAAGCATTTAGACCTCTTAAAATTCATCATTCTCGCTTTCTTTTTCCTTCCGGCCTACTTTTTATACTTGTATTCGATTTTTCAATTTTTCATGGAACAATAGTAGTTTTTTAGGTAGATTAAACATTCATTAATTCCCAATTTTTTATAGGAAAAATCATGTCATACGTGAACGATAAACAAATTATTTATTCGATGAATAAAGTCGGAAAAGTTTATAAACAAAAGCATGTCTTAAAAGACATCCGCCTTTCATACTATTATGGTGCAAAGATTGGTGTTCTTGGTCTTAACGGATCAGGGAAATCGACTCTTTTAAAAATTATGGCAGGCCTTGATACGGATCACCTAGGTGAGACAACTTTATCAAAAGGCTACACAGTCGGATACCTTGAGCAGGACCCACAACTTGACCCAAATAAAACAGTAAGAGAAGTGGTTCAAGAAGGAGCTCAACACGTAGTTGATCTTCTTCGCGAGTTCGATGAAGTCAACGCAGCCTTTGGTGAAGAACACACTGATGCTGAAATGGAAAAACTTTATACAAAACAAGCTGATCTTCAAGATAAGCTTGATGCAGCTAACGCTTGGGATCTTGATTCACGTCTTGACCTGGCAATGGACTCCCTAAACTGTCCTCCTGCTGATCAAAAGTGTGGAGTGCTCTCAGGTGGAGAAAAGAGAAGGGTTGCTCTCTGTAAACTTCTTTTGCAAGAGCCAGATATTTTACTTCTCGATGAGCCTACCAACCACCTTGATGCTGAAACAGTCTGGTGGTTAGAGCGCCATCTTCAGGCCTACAAAGGAACAATCATCGCCGTTACCCATGATAGATACTTTTTAGATAACGTTGCCGGCTGGATTCTTGAACTTGACCGCGGTCAAGGGATTCCATACGAAGGAAACTATTCTGGATGGCTTGAGCAGAAATCAAAACGTCTTGCTCAGGAAGAAAAAACTGAATCAAAAAGACAAAAATCACTTAAAGAAGAGTTGGAGTGGATTCGTGCTGCTCCTAAAGCTCGTCAGGCAAAATCGAAAGCGAGAATTGCAGAGTACGAAAAACGTCAGCAAGTTCAAACTGAAGCTAGAAACGAAACAAATGAACTCTTCATTCCACCAGGACCTCGTCTTGGACAAAAAGTTGTTGAGTTCGGTGATGTGGCAAAAGCTTACGGTGACCGCCTTCTTTATGAACACCTAAATTTCAAACTTCCTCCAGGGGGAATTGTTGGTGTTATCGGGCCAAACGGTGCTGGTAAAACAACACTCTTTAGAATGATCACAGGAAAGGAAGAGCCTACGAAAGGGACAATTTCTATCGGTGAATCAGTAAAGCTTGCTTACGTTGATCAGGATAGATCTCTTGATCCGGAAACAACTGTTCTTCAGGCAATCTCAGGCGGCCTTGAGTTGTTGAAGCTTGGTGGACGTGAGGTAAATGCTAGAGCTTATATTTCAAGATTCAACTTCTCTGGTGAAGATCAAAGTAAGCGCATAAAAGAGCTTTCTGGTGGTGAGAAAAACCGTGTTCACTTGGCAGCGATGCTAAAAGAAGAAGGTAACGTTCTCCTTCTGGATGAGCCAACCAACGATCTTGACGTTAACACCCTGAGAGCGCTTGAAGAGGCCCTGATGGAATACGCCGGCTGTGCTGTAGTTATTTCCCATGATCGTTTCTTCTTAGATAGAATTGCCACACATATGATAGCTTTCGAAGGAGATCAGGTTGTCTTCTTTGATGGAAACTTCTCTGATTACGAAGAAGATAAGAAAAAGCGTCTTGGTGATAAAGCTCTTATCCCAAGCAAAACGTCTTATAAAAAGTTAACCAGAGACTAATTTATGAACAAGTGGATTGTTGCAAAGTTTGGTGGAAGTAGTGTGAAGGATGCCGAAGCGATGCTTCGTTGTTCGAACGTCGTCGACAGTAACCCCGATATTAAAATCGTGGTGATCTCTGCGACTCAAAACACGACTAACCAACTTGAGTTCATCGCTCGCGCTGCTCAAAGAGGCGACGAAGACACTCTCAATTCACTTGTTTCAGAATTAAGCACTCGCCACTTGCAAATTGCGAATGAACTCTTTTCAAGCAATGAGGTAATAACAAACCTTCATAAACTCTTTGATGAAGCAAAGACTCTTGCTGCTGAAATTTTAAAAGAGAGAAGTTACACTCCAAAAATTATGGACCAGCTCTATAGTATTGGAGAGCGCATGTCTTCACTTCTGATTGCAGATTTGATGAGACTTCGCATGCCTAATAAAGAAATTCATTTTATCGACGCTAGAGATGTGATTAAAACCAGCTCAGACTATCAAAAAGCTGAGCCGCAAATTGATTTGATTGCAGAAAAAGCGCGTGAGTTAATTCTTCCCAAGATTGACGATAATTCACTATTTGTCACTCAGGGATTTATTGGAATGGATCTTCTAGGGAACACGACAACTCTAGGAAGAGAAGGCTCAGATTATTCGGCCGCTCTTTTTGGAGAGGCCATTGATGCGAAATTGGTTCAGATTTGGACAGACGTAGCTGGAATTGCCAGCTCTGATCCAAGAATTGTTCAAGATGCGAAATTTATCCCGACACTGTCTTATGATGAGGCCACGGCACTTGCAAGCCTTGGTGCTAAGGTTTTATTTCCTACCACTCTTCTTCCAACCAAGAGAAAAGATATTCCAGTTTTTGTCGGCTCAAGCTTGAAGCCTGATGAAGTAGGGACAACTGTGACAAAAAATCAGGATGGAACATTTAAACTTAAGGCCGTAAGCACTCTTCAAAAAGCTGATTACGCCATCGTTTCATTTGTGGGATGTCACCTTGATCAGTCTCCTAATCTTGTAAATGAGCTAAAAACTCATTTAGGTGAGACGGCCTTTGACTTCTATGACCTGACTTCAGTATCAGTGAGCTTTAAAATTGTTAGCACAGACATTAAAGCGGCGCTGTTGAAAGCTCACGAGATTTTAGTCACAAAATACTAGGCCTCATAAACTCTTTCATAAAAAGGTGTTTCACCTTCGCTGCCGATGACTCTGCAGATTTCGATAATTTTTTTATGCTCCATATGAACGACGTAATCGACGTTTTTACAGACGAGTTTTGTGACGAGTGAAAATGAAATGTCGCTGCCTTCTGAAAAAAGTGAAAAGAGTAGTGAAATTCTCGAGAGCGCATCTACCGCAGAGCTTGCGTGAATGGTGCTCATTAAACCCTTGTGGCCAGTGTTCATCGCGAGAAGAAAGGGAACAACCTCTGTTGATCTCATCTCTCCGACGATTAGCCTGTCTGGGCTCATTCTCAAGCTATAAGCGCAATAATCTTTAAGAGACTTATTGGCCTGTTCTTTATTGGCCAAGAGTGAGGTTTGTCCCGGATGCGCATTCAAGATTTCATAAGTGTCTTCGAGCACAATAAGATGTTCATTGTGATCAATGAGATTAATAAGGCTTCTCATCAGAGTTGTTTTACCAGAGCCAGTTCCGCCTGAAATAAGAATATTACTTTTTTCTTTGACGATATTTTTTAAAATAATATCTGCTTCGTGGGGCAGGTTAAACATTGCTAAAGTCGGAGTCGAATTTTGAATAGATCTCAAAAACACTTTTGATTTTGAATTGGCCGAAGTTGAGTAATGAATCAGTGTTGCTCTTAAAGTTTGATTGTTTAAAACTACATTAAAGCTCGCAAAAGGATCTTTATAATTCCAGCTTACCTGATGTTTTAAGGCCAGAACCTCTAAACTCATTTGAAAATCTGAAGAGGAAATGGAATTTAATTCATAAGAATTTTTCTCAATAAGACCTATAACCTGAACAGATTCATGAGAGTGAAAAATAATCTCAGTAAAATTCATTTCGATAAAATGCTGAAGATAATTTAGTGAATGAACATTATTAAACCATGATTGAAGAAAAAGCGTGTCTTCATTTTTGGTAGATTTAATATCGAGATCTATCAACGTAGCATCCAAAACTTCTTTAAAAGTAATATCTACACTCTTTGTCGTCAGTCTTTTGTAGTGATTTTTAAAAAGCAGAAGAATGTCATTTTTATAATCTTGAAGTAAGTTATTCATGGGGAGTGACCTCGATAATTCCAGTGATCATTTTGTAATTGTTTTGTGAGCTCTTTGATTTGAAGAGTTCACCTAAAAGCGGAATGCGATTTAAAAAAGGCATCTGGTCAACACCCAGAGCTTCGGTCTTAAGTGATATCTGAAATAATCTTGTGGGAGAGTTTAAATCAATCACTACACTTGATTTTTCTTTGTTGCCACTGATCGGCCCGTTAGATTCCATTGAGGGTTTAGTTAGCTCTGTTTCATAGGAGATTTTTACTTTATCACCCATGTTTTCCATCATCACTTTTACTTTTAATCCGGCAAACTGCCACTGAGTCATCGTCACAATTCCATCTTTGCCTGTCGTCGTATAAGGAACATCAGCACCAATTTGAAACTCGGCGGGACTCATTGGTCTTATCAGTCCCATAGGTTCAGCAAGAGTGTTCATCTGAACTTTTTTCTGGGCCAGTAAAAAAGCATTTTTTTCGACGATCAGATTCAACGGTACTCTTAAAATATCTCCTAGAGTTGCATTGAGTTGCTCAAGGCCCAGTCTTAATTCTTCACCGTCCATTTGCTCGAGCTGAATCATTTTTAATTTAAATGAATAATTTTTTCTATAATTTTGATTGTTGTGTTCAATAAAGTTAACTCTATATTTTGCGCTTAAATGCTTTTTTAGCATCTCACCTGGAGCTTCATTGGCCGGATAGAGACAGGTAAACTCAGAGTAGAGGATTGAACACTTGATTGAATCTTTGTAGTCATTAAAAAAGAGTTTATAAATGTCTGCGAGAATTTCTTTTTTTAGAGGAGATCCCACATCGACTTCATCTTGAATGAGTTCACTGTTCGCATTTTGAATTTTTTTGTATTGAAGATAGTCTTTCAAACTATTGAGTACGCCACTGACTTTAAGGTGTGGAAGCTCGACTTTGGTCATAAGGCCTAGACCGGCCAGACTTTGTGCTGTGTGTAGTAGTTTGGCCTCTTGGATTTTAGAAATAACAAAAATCTGGTGCTCTGTTGGAGATGCGTCATTTTTATTCCAGACCAAAAGCTCACTGGTCCCAAGGCTTGTGCCACGGATCAAAAGAGTCTTATTACTTTCATTTAGCTTGTAAGCGAGCACATCTTTGTTTCCGATATTAAAGCGGGTCATTTGTGGGAGCTTGATAGTGATGGATTGCCCGCGGGAGATAATGTAGTCTTCTGCCAGGGCCGGATCCCCCCAAAGCACATGATTTAAGAGGAGGAAACTAAAGAATCCTTTGACACATGGTCTGAATATAGGTAAAAAAGACAGCTTAAAGAAAGCAATTTGAAAAACAAAATTATTAGTGTTGATCCTGCGGCGGTAGTTGCGGTTATAGAGGAGTTTCCCGATGGTTTCAAGAACATGTGTTACAAACAACAGAAGACTTAGAAAAAAGAAAAACGCTGGAGCAAAGAGAAAGGCTGCAAACAGAAATAAAGGAACAACTCCTAAGTTTGCTATCCACGCTGCTGCAAAATAATTTTTAAAATAATTTTGGATTCGGTCAGTATTAAGTTGCTGACCGAATTGACTTAGATTTTCCATTATTTCTCCATCTCTAAAAATGTACCTATTGAATTTTCTACGACAAACCTGTCCACTTTGATCACTTCCAACTCACCATTACTTTTTAAACATAACTGCATGATTGCATCGCTGTTTTTTCTACAGCTCGTATTGATATGTTTATAGCTGATAAGCTTTCTGGGAATATTGAATTTCTCTTCGAGGATTCGCACCAGGAGTTTTCCTTCTTCATGACTGGCATTATTTTCAATCAGGATAATGTCGCGGGCAATAGAGGTGTTGATTACCAGTGAGCTTATAAAAAATATTTTAAATAGAAACTTCATAACGTGATCCTTGTTTTTTTGGTGATTGTTTTTTCTCGACATAGGGAACAGCTATCATGCCTATTTCCATTGATTCACTAACTCTCACAATATCGTTATTAGATATCTCAATTTTGAAATGGGAGCTTCCTGACTCTTTTGAAATTTCTTCATGAAGCCAGGCCTTGTTAGCTATAATTTTTTTATTTTTAGAAATGATGGTGACTGGAGACTCTGGAAGTTTAAGACTGCTTTCGGGAACAAGGGCAACCATCGGGACTTCCATCAATTGATGATCAGGATGGATAATCTTTTTTATTGTTTGAATTGCTATTGTCTCTGGAGAGCTTTGCCAGCAAAGAGTTGCAACTAGAAGGTTAGTGCAGAGAATGCAGGCGATAAATCTAAATTTATCTTTCTTTTTAGATTCACTGGATTTTTTAATTTCGTCTTTTAGACTCGAGCTTATTCCATTCATTTTTGAAGTCCTCCCTTATCTGGTGGTGTTCTTTTTTATAGGCCTTATGTATGCCCATAAATCCAGTGAGAATCAAAAAAATTATCGAGAGCCAAATAAGTAATTCAATTTCGAAAAATCCGGCATGACCTGCTCCTTGGTTTTTATCTTGAAATCCGGAACGAAGCTTCCATTGAGTTCCAGCTCTGCCTTGAGAAGAAAGACTCGGCTTAGTCTGATGCCTTTTGGTTTTTTTAAATAGGTTAAGCTCCATTTGTTCTCCCGGACTATCGTCGTTCCATCTATAAGGGTATTTAGTTTGAAGGCCATGTTGGTTTTGTAAGGAAGATTTTTCAAATATGAAACGGGTGGAATTTTATCTTTGCAGACAGAATTGCTAATGAGCTCTTTTAGGTAATTATAATGAACGACATCCCTGGCAATTTTTAAGGCCTTAAATACTGCTAAGGCCTCAGCCGTGGCAACCACGCTATAGGTGGCAATGTAAGCTGATCTTAAGGCCCAGTTGAAGCGGGTCATGTCTGTGATGTAGTTAGAAGTTTTTATATTGAGATTATTGAAACAAAGATAGCTGTCTTTTCTAAACCTTGCTTCTTGAAGCTCAACTTTAAATTTTAAGGCAAAAAATAAGAGGAGCAGAGAGATCATCATCGTCAGCATGGCGGCCATGAGAGTGATGCTGCCTTTGTCATGGGTTTTTCTGGTGTCTTTAATAAACTCTTTTTGAGTAGACTCAAGGTTCTTTGAAGCATGAGTAAAAAGGCCGGTCACTTTAATGACCGACATAATCAGAAGACTAAAAGAGAGGACGTAGGCCAGAATCATTGTTAGTTCGTTTTGATATTGTCGACGATTGATGACTTCATCGATTCAACTCGGGTTTTAATCACTCCTCCAAAACCTTTAACTGCGGTGATGCACACAATTCCCACCAGGCTGGAGATGATGACATACTCCATGACCCCTTGACCTTTTTGATTGCGCAATAAACTCTTAGCATTTTTTGTTTTTTTCATAAATATCTCCTCCAATTGATGTGTAGGGGCAATTGCAGGCCTTGCGCCAAGGGCAAATAGGGTAAAATGGGTGATAGGGGCAACACTAGTGGTCTAGAGATTGAACTGAGGTAAAAAAAGTCCATTGCAAGGGTGGGGGATAGAAGTTAAAATCAAGTCATGGATTCAAAAACAAAACTGTATGTCTTTGCAAAAAAAGAAGTAGCTCTTATTTTCATTTTCATGATTTTAATTGCCGTCACCTCATTTGTTTTAGGGGTAAAGATCGGTAAGAACTATTCAATGGAAATGGCAGGGATCACTCCTGAAGACCAGAAAAAAGTTGTGGAGCTTCTTTCAAACAAAGAAGAAGAGCTCTCGCACATCAAAGCAAATCCTGAGGCCAACACTGTTGAGAGCTCAGATATTGAAAATAAACTTCAAGAAAAAATTAGTGAAGAGTTTGGTACAGGCGTAAAACCTGCTGCTGGAGCTCACGCGAACATGAGCACTCCTGCTGCTACTGTTGAAAATAAAACGACAGATGCTCTTAGTGGAAAATACACTATTCAGCTTGGAAGCCATAGAACACTTAAAGAAGCCGAGAGTTTTGCTGAAGGCTTTAGAGCTCGTGGATACAATCCAATCATCAATCAAATTGAGATTAAAGGTAAGGGGACATGGTATCGTGTGAGCCTTGAGGCCTTTAACACTCCAGAAGAGGCCCGTGCTTATGTTACAAAAGAGAAGACTCTTTTTGTAGGCCAGGACTATACAATTATCAAAATGCCATAGGGCCTCTCATGAAAAAACAATACAATCTTTATGCACTCGTAATGGCCGGTGGAAAAGGCACGCGCTTTTGGCCAGAGTCGACTGCTAAAAAACCAAAACAATACTTAAGTCTTATTAGTAAAAAGAGTTTGCTCGAAGAGACACTAGAGCGCTTTGATAGGTTTATTGATAAAGACAAACGTTTTGTTGTAACAGTGAAAGAACAAGAGAAGCTTTGTAAGGCATCAAGTAAGGGGAAGATTAATTCTAAGGGAGTGATCTTTGAGCCCACTGGAAGAAATACCGGGCCGTGTATTCTTATGTCCTTGGCGAGTCTACTTGAGAGTGGGTTATCAGAGGATGATGTTATTACGATTGTTCCTGCTGATCATGTGATTTTGAATAAAAAGGGTTTTCATTCTACGATAAAAAAAGCAGCTGATTTTGCTTTTAAAAATCAGCAAATTGTAACCATCGGTATTACACCAAATTTTCCGCATACTGGTTTTGGTTACATTCAAAAAGGCAAACTTCTTAATGAAGAGGCCTTTAAAGTTTCTCGTTTTAAAGAAAAGCCGCATTTTGAGTTGGCCGCTGAATATGTAAAGAGCGGACAGTATCTGTGGAATGCTGGAATGTTTGTTGCTCCCATAAGAGTTTTTCTTGAAGAGTTTGCAGAACATGCACCTGAAATGTTTAAACACTTCAATGCACTTTGTGAAACAGTAAAAAGCCCTGTGAAATTAAAAAAAGTTTATGAAAAAATTCCTAGTGATTCAATTGATTATGCCATCATGGAAAAATCTGATCGTATCGCCGTCATGCCTGCAAACTTTGACTGGAACGATTTAGGATCGTGGGATGCTCTTTCAACTGTTATAGATGAAACTCATGGCAATACTGTTGTTAAGTCTAAAGGAGAGTTCTTTTTAAACTCTACAGATAATGTCGTCTTTGCTCCTGATAAGTTTGTTTCATTAATTAACATGGATAAGCACATTGTTGTTGTTAATGACGATGTTGTTTTAGTGGCCCCTGTAAAGGATGCTCAAGAAATCAAGAAAGTCGTAGAGCATTTGAAGAAGGCCCGTCCCGATCTTATCTAAGTGTTAATCCTCTAAATTTAGGCATAGTTGACAACTATTATAGGCATATTTTTTTGTTTATTTATTTGTTAAATCTCCTCTCTTAATCCTTGATTTTGCTGGATTTGAGCATTCGTTTAGCGAAAAGAAATCATAAAATTTCATTTAAAGACCAAGTAAGTCGATACTGTTGATAGATACTTTCTGAAACACTGTAGTTCGAGTAAGGGGAATGTTATGAAAAAATTAAACTTAGTATGTGTATTGGCCTTATTAACTTCACAAGTTAATGCCGAGCCAACACCTCCTGGAGGAACTCCTACATTCACTAATTCAACTGGTGGCTATACCTACTATCATATAGACGGAACTCCTGTTGGCCCTAATGAGAGAATATTTGTAACTGGAATTGGTGTGGCACTTCTTCAAGATTCTCAAGGAAGAACGATAGGTTCTGTTTTTGAAACTCCTTCCGCAGCTGCAGCTGCAAATACAGCAAGCAATGCAGCAGTCGATTGTACTGGGCCAGTTGTTGGGCCAAGTACGAGACCATCATGCACGGCTGAAGATATAAAGAGTGGAGCAGTATCGAGTGATACAATTGTAAATATAGATGAAGACGCTTATAACGAAAAAGTTTTTGAACTCAATGCAGTTTTATATGGTGCTACTGAAATTGGTGCTAAGTCATGTAAGCCAGCAGGTGAGAAAATGCCAGGCTCGCTTGATTCATGGTTTAAGGCCATTAAAGCGTACTCTTTAGGTGAAACTAAAAGAGATAAACTTTTAAATTCTAGACTTGATGCTATTCAAAAGAAAGTCACTGCTCTGACAACTGGTGCAGAAGTGTCTAAAGAGCTTCAGATTGAAGCGATTCAACTTCAAATTGATACAGTCAGTGCGAGTATTGAAAGTATCGGTGGAACGAGTGGACGCATTCCTCTAAGAGAAGCTGTTATCATAGCTGCTCTTGAATCTACAAAAGCTAACGTTGAAGAAAATTTAAAAACAGTAAAAACATTCCAAGATATGATTAATGTCTCTTTTGCTGACTCAACAAAAGCAGCTCAAGCTGCTTGTGATAGAAAAAAGAAAGTTGAAAAATGTGAGACTGTAGGTGAAGGAGAAGACGCAACAACAAGTTGTCACACAGAACTTGTTCCAGATCCAGTTCCTGGGTGTGATGTTGCGCTTGCACAAATTCCAGCAATTATTGCAGATCCTGCTACTAAGTATGCTGATGTATACGTTAATAAAGTTCCAAGTACATCTCAAAATAATATGATGAATGATTATGAAGAGATTATGGACTCTATGATGAAGGCCATTCCAAAATCAAATGATGCTGCCTATGATTGGTCATCTCCAATGGAAGGTGCTTTAGAGGAAATGAAGCTTGCAAGAAAAGAGAGTGGAGCAAAGTGTCCAGAAGGTCCAAAAGATCCTACTAAGCTGAACACAAAAGAACATAATATCACTGCAAATGAAATTATGTCTAAGGCAGCAGCAAGCTTTCTTGAAAAAATTGGAGTATCAGAAGACTCAAAAGAAACTGCAGATGCATTCACTGGTGCATGGGCAGAAGCTGATAAGGTTGTAGGACAAGCGGGATTTAGATCAGAGTACTTCAGCATGGCAAAAGATAAGGCCAATGCGGTTCTTGCAATCGATAAGCAAAAGCTGTCAAATCTTCAGATTACAAAAGCGAAACTAGAAAAATACTTAACTGATATTAATAAAATGCTTGCTGAGACTAAGACCCCAGCACCAACGACTCCTAAAGCATCTAGTGCTACAGCATCAAACAATGCTACAGCAGCAAAGAGTACTGTTAATACATTAGCTTTAGCAAAAACATCAAGTCAGGCCGGCAATGCAGCAGCAGGTGGTAGTACAATTCAATTAGCGGCCAGTAGTAATAAAGAAGTGCAGGCGCAAGCAAAGGCACTTGATGCTAAAGCTTCAGTGCCAATTATCACTGGTCCAAATGGATCTGTGTCAACATTTGCACAAAGAACTCTAGCTGGTGCTGACGTGAGTGGACTTAATTTAGGTTCACAATCAATGGCCCTTGCAAAAAAGAGTATGGATTCAATCGCGGCAGCTCAGAAAAAATTAAATACAGTTTTATCATCTTCTTCGGGAAGTGGAGAGTTCGGTAAAATAGACAATAAGAATGGAGCTACTAAAGACGACAACAGTGATAAATTCACTAAGATGTTTGAAGCGATGGCAAAAAGCCAAAGCAGCGGTGGATCTACATCGAATGCACTTGCTGCTGCAACTGACAAGGCCCTTGATAAAGTTAAAGACTCACCAGATGCCTCAGAGATATATAAAACAGCATCTGCAGGTGGATCAAAATATTATGATGCAGTTAACGGATACTCTGGATCGTCGTCAAGTCCTTCAAGAAGATTTTATGAAAGAGACTTAGGCTATGCAAGTAGTTCGGCAAAATCGAGTGATGCTTCAAAAGCAACAACTTCATCTGGGCGTTCTCCTGCAAGTTCAGTAAGTTCATCGTCACCAGACACGGTTGAGAGATCAATGGCAAGTGTAAAAGATGCAGCTACATTATCAGATAGTATCGTTGCCAAGAAAGCAAAAAGCAAAGATGCTTACGTAAGTAAAGATGGAGATTCATTATTTGAAAGAGTAACAAAAGCATATATTAGAAATTATGAAAAAGTAGAAGACGCTCCTAAAAAATAATAACTAAAATGCGCAGCAGTCTACTTAGCTTTTTTTAAAAGCTTATTAGACTGCTTCACATCTTGATTCTGTCTATTTCTGAATGTCTCAATCTTCTCAGCTAATTCACTATCATTCATCGCTAACATCTGAACGGCCAAAAGACCTGCGTTGCTTGCGTTTCCAATGGCCACAGTCGCC
Organism: Bacteriovoracaceae bacterium UBA6153; assembly: GCA_002428265.1. GTDB lineage: Bacteria > Bdellovibrionota > Bacteriovoracia > Bacteriovoracales > Bacteriovoracaceae > Bacteriovorax. The sequence continues at coordinate 452,817 of DIUR01000033.1, read as the reverse complement.
ACAGGAATACCTTTAGGCATCTGCACGATAGAAAGCAGGCTATCAACACCCTGGAGAGTTTTAGAAAGTATAGGAACACCTATCACGGGAAGAGTTGTGTAGGCAGCAGTCATACCGGGAAGGTGAGCAGCTCCACCAGCTCCAGCGATAATAATTTTTAATCCAGCTGTTCTTGCACTAATGGCAAACGAGCGCATGTCATCAGGAGTTCGGTGAGCTGAGAGGATTTGTTTTTCATAGATAATCCCGAAGGCCAGAAGCACATCACAAGCTTCCTTCATCGTTGGCCAGTCAGATTGGCTTCCCATAATCACAGCAACAATAGGAGTTTTGTTTTTCATTTTTTTCATAATGTATATTCCGATTTTAGTGATTGTAGTTGCTCAAACATTTTTTTCTTGTCGTCGCCGAGTAGAGTATAGTGACCCATTTTTCTTCCAATCTTTGATTCTTTTTTTCCATAGAGATGAAGATAAGATCTTGGTACTTGCATAAAGTCTTTTATGGGAGAAAGTTTTGCGATTTTATTTTGAGTTCCGAGTAAGTTGAGCATCATGACTTGAGGAGAGTTCAGCTTAGTACTTCCTAGTGGAAGATTAAAAACGCTTCTTACATGATTGTGAAACTGAGATGTCTCACATCCTTCAAGACTATAATGACCGCTATTATGAGGGCGCGGAGCTGACTCATTCAAATAGATTTCTGAATTATGATCGATAAAAAATTCGAAAGCAAAAATTCCAACAGCTTCGATGCTCTCCATCGCTTTTTTTGCAGCATGGATGATTTTTTCTTCAAGCTGCACTGATATTTCAGCAGGAGCACTGACATAATGACAAATATGATTTTCCTGAATGGTATGGGCCACAGGGTAGACGACCATTTCACCATTAGAGTTTCTTGCGACCATGGTAGCAACTTCCATTTTATAGTTAATGAAAGCTTCAATTAAAAGGTCTCCCTTTAGTTTTGAAAAATTTTCTCTGACTGAGTCTTCTGATTTAAGAGTAATATTCCCATACCCATCATAGCCACCTTTTGAGCTTTTTAAGACAGCAGGGTATCCATGTTTATTACAAAAAATTAAAACGTCATCAATTGATTTGACCTCTGCAGAAGGCACAACATTGAGGCCTGCTTCTCTGAAAGATTTTTTCTCTGAGATTTTATCGCCAATTTTTTTAAATGTTTTTGAATTTGGAAAAAGTTTACCAGGAAATTTTTGGTCTATGGCCTCAAGGATATTCTGGTCAATAAACTCATTTTCTAAGGTTACGATGTCACAACTTTGACAGAAATCCAGAATCTTTTCTAAGTCGTTAAAGCTTCCACGCGTTGTGTTTGCAGCGACAAGACTAGCTGGACTCAATGTTTCATGATTTTTTTCATTGCAGTAAATATGTGAAAGGATTCCGAAATCACTTGCGGCGAGAGTCGTCATACGAGCGAGTTGACCACTACCTAAAATTCCTAGAACAGACTGGGAGTTTAAATGTTTCATACTTATTCACGAGTGTGCCCGAAGAAAATTAAAATTACCAAAGATTTTATTGGCCACATCACATATTTAAAATTAGTCTTCTGTTATCTACTATTAGTTTTACTAATCAAAGGTATAAGTTTAGATGTGTGGAATCGTAGGTGTCTTTGGTACACCTTATTCATTTCAGGAAGTCTATCAAGGTCTGCTTTTATTGCAGCACCGAGGACAAGACGCCGCTGGAATTCTAAGCTTTGATTTCAATGATAAAAATTTTCACCACTATAAAGACTCGGGCCTGGTCAGCGATGTCTTTCGTCCTGAAATCCTAGCGGGCTTTTCAGGACAGATGAGTATCGCTCATACCCGCTATGCTACAGTTGGACCAAAAGAAAAAAATAAGTCACCAATAGACGCTAAACGCGACATCCAGCCAATGACCATTAATTACCCTCATGGAATTGGAATGGTTCACAATGGCAACATTGTTAATTACTTTGAGTTAAAACAACATTTACTTCAAGATAAACGCCGTCATTTATTCACTAATAATGATCTTGAAGCTCTTCTTAATATTCTCTCTGATGGATTAAAAGAAAAACAAGCTGGTGCCCATCACTTTGATCTTTTTCAGAAAGCTGTAAAAAATCTTTTTGATCAAGCGAAGGGGGGCTTTTCTGTTTTAGGACTGCTTGCTGACCAGGGATTATTTGCTTTCAGAGATCCACATGGATTGAGACCATTAATTCTCGGAGAAAGAAGACTGACTGAAGAAGAGAAGCTTGCCCACCCTAAGCATTTTGGAAAAAGTTATTGCCTGGCCTCAGAGTCAAATTCTCTCAATTTTTTAGGTTACGACGTTATCAGGGATCTTGCTCCTGGAGAAATTCTTTTTATTGATCAAACAGGAGAGATTTTTTCATCTGTTGATTATTCAAAACTAAAAAATATTGCACCAAAGTCCTGCATGTTTGAGTGGGTGTATTTCGCTAATCCAGAAAGTGTCCTGGAAGAGCGAAGTGTTTATTCGACCAGGCTTGAATTTGGAAAAAATCTGGCCGGAGAAATCCAGGCCTTGATTGATAGTGGTGAAATCAAACCTGATCTGGTCGTGCCAATTCCTGAAACCAGCAGAGTTGCGGCCATCAGTTTAAGTGAAACATTAAAAATTCCTTATAGAGAAGTTTTAATAAAAAACCGTTACATCCAACGAAGTTTTATTCTCAATACACAAGAAAGTAGAAAGCGCGCTGTGCAATTAAAACTCACGGCCATTGCCAGTGAAATCAAAGGTAAAAATATTTTGCTTCTGGACGATAGCATCGTCCGTGGAACAACTTCAAAGCGCATTATTGAAATGGTTAAAGAAGCTGGGGCCAATGAAGTTTATTTTGCAACCACTTGTCCACCAATTAGATACCCATGTTATTACGGAGTGGATTTTCCAGATCCAAATGAGCTGGTGGCAAGTAACCGTACAGTTGCACTCGTTGCGGCCTACCTTGGTGCTAATAAATTAATTTACTTAAGTGAATCCGCAACTAAAAAAAGCATAGATAAAGAAGGCCTTTGCATGGCCTGTATCAATGGTTGTTACCCTGTTGATATTGCCAGTGCGAAGAAATTTCAAGATATGAGAAGCCTTCATAGGGAGTAATGTATGACAAATTTGCCACCTGTCTTATACCGTGGATCGGTAAAAAATGTCAGGGGAGAAGTGTCTGCAAAAAGCCTGGTCTTTGAGTTCTCAGACCGCTACTCAGTTTTTGATTGGGGAGAGATGCCCGACCAATTAAATGACAAAGGACTCTCTCTTGCTTTGATGGGAAAAAGTTTTTTCCAGTTCCTTGAAAACCCTCTAAATTGGAAAAAGCTTTTTTCCTCAAAAGCACTAAGCGATGCTTTTTCAGCAGACTATTTAAAAGCATTAGAAAACTCTGCTCAGTATATTGAGTATTGTAAAAATGGCCTTAAACATCACGCTCAACATTTAACAATACTAGAAGATCGCCCAATAATGACTGTTCAAAACATCAAGGTTTTAAGGCCTGCTGAAACGAATAATCGCTATGATTATTCAGCTTATGTTTCAAGGCCAGTAGAGACTCTTGTGCCATTGGAGATCATTTTCAGACTAGGTCTTCCACAGGGCAATTCTCTTTCTAAAAGATTAGGGGAGGATCTCTCTAAGTGGAGAGCTTTTGGGTTTGAAAGTATTCCTGAGTTTGGAATGCTGAAGACACCTGCCATTGATTTTTCTACCAAATTAGAAAAAGGTGATAGGTATCTTGATTATGTTGAGGCCCAAAAAATAGCGGGCATTAATGATGAAGAGTGGATCAATCTTCAGCAAATGACTCATTTGATTGCCCTTAATTTATACAATTTTCATCACGAGCTTGGTTTAAAGCTAATTGATGGAAAGCTTGAGATGGCCTTTGTTTCTGGCAATGAAAGTCATCGAAATTTTATGCTAGTTGATTCAATTGGAATAGATGAGTTGAGACTTCATTATAAAGATAAGAGTTTTTCGAAAGAATTTTTGCGAGAGTCTTATAAAGATAGCGCTTGGTATGATGCTTTAGAGAAATCTAAAAAAGAAAGTTTGATAAGTGGAGTGGATTTTAAAACTATCTGCTTAGAAAAATACCATCTAGCGCCAGAGGCCCTTTCCCCTAAGATTCTGGAGAGAGCACAGAGCGTTTATAAAAGTTACGCAAATGCAGTTACGCAAAAAGTTTTCGGACAAAAGTATTTTTCCGAAGATTTTAGTCTTGAAAATTATTCCCAGAGGTATATGTGAGAGTTCTTATTATAGGTTCAGGTGGGCGTGAGCATGCAATTTCGTGGGCAATGGGCCAGTCTCCCAAAGTTTGTAAAGTTATTGTGAGCCCAGGGAACTCGGCCATGAAAGAGACACTTCCCAATCTGCAGATTGAATCGGTGGAGGCCACAAATTCTGCTGAACTATTAAAGCTTGCTATCAAAGAAAAAGTAGACTTAACCATAGTGGGTCCTGAAGCCTCTCTATCTTCTGGAATCGTTGATCTCTTTAGAGAAAATAATCTTTTAATTGTGGGCCCTACAAAGGCCGCAAGCTTACTTGAAGCTTCAAAAGCGTTTGCTAAAAAAGTCATGATGGATGCCAAGGTTCCGACTGCTGGTTTTGCTGAGTTCTTCGACGCTGATCTTGCTTTGAAATATATTGAAGAAAGTCAAAATCAAAAAATGGTCGTCAAATGTGACGGCCTTGCTCAAGGAAAAGGTGTCGTTGTCTGTTTAAGTAAAAATGAAGCCCGCCTTGCTGTCATTGGATTTATGAAAGAGCAGATGCTGGGAGAAAATGTTTCTCACATTATCATTGAAGAGTATTTAGAAGGGATGGAAGTTTCAGCTTTTGCTCTTTGTGATGGTGAAAGTTTTACTTTTTTAGGCACTGCTTGCGATCATAAAAGACTAAAAAATAACGATCAAGGGCCAAACACAGGTGGCATGGGCGTGTATTCACCAGCAGCTATTGTGAGTGAAAAAGATATTGAATGGATGAATGCTAGTGTGTTTAAACCCATGATGACAGAGATGTCCAAAAGGGGAGAGGCCTTCAGCGGGATTCTTTTTGCGGGTCTCATGAAAACAAGCTCGGGTTGGAAAGTTTTAGAGTTCAATACGCGCTTGGGAGACCCTGAAACTCAGGTTCTTCTTCCTCTGATGGATGAGGATATCCTCCCATGGTTTCTCGCTTCTGCTAAAGGGGAAATAAAAAAACTACAAAGTGAACTCAAAAGAATGAGTCCTAAGACTAAAGAGATGAAAGCTGTTCATGTGGTTATGGCCGCTCATGGTTATCCGGGAACCGAGGGAGTGAAAGTGAGGACAGGTGACTCGGTAAAAATTGATTCAACTTTCAATTTATCTCCCTATGACTTTTTATTCATGGCAGGAGTTGAAAAAAACAAGAATGAGCTCAAAACAAAAGGTGGAAGAGTTTTAGGAATTACTTCAATGGCCGTGACCTACACTTTTGCCAGAGCAAAAGCTTATGAATATGTATCGCAAATTCATTTTGACGGCGCTCAGTACCGCACTGACATTGGGAGTGGGCTTTTATAAATGAAAAAGATCAAACTTGCCATTCTAGCTTCGGGATCAGGCTCAAATGCTGAGGCAATCATGAATTGGGCAAAAAATTCTCAACAGGCGGAAGTCGTCTGTGTGATAAGCGATAAAAAGAAAGCAAGAGTTTTAGAGCGTGCAACTTTTAACAATATTCCTGCTTTAAATGTTACAAAAAAAAAGGAAGAAAGCCGTGAGGACTTTGATAAAAAAATTATCAAACTTCTTATAGATTATAATCCAGATCTCATTATCCTTGCCGGCTACATGAAGATTTTGACAGAGCATTTTGTTAAGAGATTTGAAAAAAGAATTATCAACATTCATCCCTCACTATTGCCAGATTTTCCAGGGCTGGATGGTTACGGGGAAGCCTTTAGGGCACAAGTTAAAACTTCGGGGTGCACTGTCCACTACGTTGATTCAGGAGTGGATACCGGAGAGATCATTGCGCAACAGAGTTTTGACTTAATTCCGGGAGAGAGCTTTGAAGATTTTAAAGCACGCGGACTTAATCTAGAAAATCATTTTTATCCAATAGTAATAGAAAAACTTATCAGGGATTTTTATGGGCCATGTTTATCGCTTTGAAATTTATCCTAATCAGCATAGTCTCAAAAATGTTACTGCAAATGAGAATGCTTTAAAAAAATGGTTTAAGGATTTTACCCAGACTGAGTTTGAAAGAATTTTTGAAGTTCGCTATTTTTTAGTGGAAACAGATGAAAAAATCGAAGGCATCCATGCTTACGCTTCAGAGGTTTTTACCGATAGCGTGACGGAGACGTTATTTAGCTCTGAAAGCACCAATTCAGAAGAGTATCACGGATGGATAAAAGAAAAAGGATTCACAAGACCTTTCATGATTGATATCGGTTTTCGTCCGGGAGTGACTGATAATTCAGCCCATGCAGCAAAAGAAGCACTGAAACTTTTACCGGCCTTAAAAAAACGAAATCTCAATGTCTCTTCCGGCGCTATGTACTTTGTAGAAGGTATTGATTTAAATCCAGAAAAACTTCAGAAACTAACTTATGAAAAAATGGCCAACTTTTTATTACATAAAGTGACTGTTACAAGCTTTGATGAACTTGTTCACAATACGCGCTTAAAAAATATTACTTTTCCCAATGTCGACATCACTGCTCAGCAGATGGCCTTAATTAACTTAGACATTAATGACAGTGAGTTAAGTGAATTAAATTCAAAGAATTGCTGGGCCTTGAGCAAAGAAGAGTTAGCACATATTAAAAACCATTATAAAAAATTAGAAAGAAACCCTACAGATGTTGAGATGGAGATTATCGCTCAAAGCTGGAGTGAGCATTGCAAACACAAGATCTTTTCTTCTGAGATTACTTATAGCGAATCGAATTTACCAATGGGGGTAAAGGCCCTAGGTGAAATGAAAATTCCCGGGATTTTTAAAACATTTATCAGAGGATCAACTTTAAAAATTAAAGAAGACAGGAAGCTTCCTTGGCTCATTTCAATTTTTCACGATAATGCAGGAATTGTTCGCTTTGATGACAATGTTGATGTTTGTATAAAGGTTGAGACTCATAATTCTCCTAGTGCACTAGATCCATACGGTGGAGCACTTACTGGAATATTAGGAGTCAATCGCGATATTTTAGGAGTAGGGCTTGGAGCAAAACCTATAGCTAACACTAACGTCTTTTGTTTGGCAGAAAATAATTATTTCAAAGACAATGACATCTCGATGCCGCTTTTATTGAAAAATCCAGACAGGATAAAGGCCGGAGTTCATCAAGGTGTTCAAGATGGTGGAAATAAAAGTGGAATTCCCACAGTTAATGGGGCCTTCGTTTTTGATAGAGACTTTGTCGGAAAGCCACTGGTTTTTTGTGGCACCGTTGGAGTGATGCCACAAATTGAAAATAATCATAATACTTTTGAAAAAGGACAGCGCCCCGGAGACCTGATTGTCATGGCCGGAGGACGCATTGGTAAGGATGGGATTCATGGAGCGACTTTTAGCTCTATGGAGCTAGTTGATGGTGTGCCATCTTCAGTGGTGCAGATTGGAGATCCTATTACTCAAAAGCGTCTGAGTGATTTTTTAATCGAAGCTAGAAGTCATGGTCTTTTCAATAGTGTCACTGATAACGGTGCGGGTGGGTTAAGTTCAAGTGTTGGTGAGATGGCCCAACTGACTAATGGAGCTGATATCGATCTTGAATTGGCATTAGTTAAATACCCAGGACTCAGCCCTTATGAATTGATGGTCAGTGAAAGTCAGGAGCGTATGACGTTTTCAGTTGCAAGCGAGACGATTGCTGAGTTCTTAGAGCTTGCCGAGCAAAGAAATGTTGAGGCCTCAGTTATTGGAAAATTCACTGATTCTGGATTACTGAATATTAGATACAATGGTGAGAAAGTCGCGGAGCTTTCGCTACACTTTTTACATGAGTCACTTCTTCCAATGAAGCTCAATGCGCATTTTGATGTAAAGACTAAAAGTGCTCATTGGATAAAAAAGAAAATTACTAAAAAATCTCTTCCCGGTAATTACAAAGAAATCCTTCTCGATCTCTTTAGAAGTCCCAATATAAGAAGTCATGAACATTTAATTAGAAGATATGATCACGAAGTCAAAGGGGCGACTTTAGTGAAGCCTTTTACTGGTTCAAGTGAAAAAGGATTTTCTGCTCCAAGTGATGCCGGAGTTATTTGGATGAAGCCTCATGGTGGAGATGCCGATAATGCAATAGCTATTGCTTGTGGGATTTGTCCAAAAGTGAGTGAGTATGACTCTTATTTGATGGCAGAGTATGCGCTGGATGAAGCTGTTCGAAACGCCGTATGTGTAGGGGCCAATCCAGATGAGATGGTTCTTGTTGATAATTTCTGCTGGCCAGATCCGATTGAATCACCAAGAAATCCAGATGCATTATTAAAATTGTCCCATCTGGTTCGTGCCTCTAAGGCGCTTTATGACTTGAGCATTTCTTATGGAATGCCTTTTGTAAGTGGAAAAGACAGTATGAAAAATGATTTCATAGGTGTCACCGCAGAAAATGAAAAAGTAAAAATCAGTGTTCCACCAACCTTGCTGGTGACGGCCATGGGAAAAGTCCCAGGTTTAAAGACGATAACAACTTCTGAAGTGAAGTCGGCCGATGCTTATATTTATTTAATCGGAGAAAAACACCTAAATCTAAAATCAGCTTTCGAGTTAAGTGAGTTGTATGAAGATTATAAAATTGAGTACCCACTTCCTTATATCAATGGAAAAAAGCAGCTTGATCTCTATCGAACATTTCATAAATCAATGAGAGAAGGACTGATTGCAAGCTCTCATGACGTCTCAGATGGAGGAGTCTTGATTTCCCTTGCTGAAAAAATGATGGGAACACCTTACGGAATGCAGATTGAATTAAGCGGGATGAAAAAGCATGAGCTGACAGGGTTTTTCTTTAATGAAGGTGCCGGACGATTTGTAGTCACTGTCAATCCCAAGGATGCCCGTGAGTTTGAAGACAATCTGACAGGACACTTTTTCACCAGACTTGGAAAAACTACCAATGATGAAATGCTCGCAGTTGCTTTAGATGGAGTCAGTGTTCTAGCGGTAAGTGGATCAGAGTGTATGGATCATTACAAAATTCAGACGAGGGAGTTAGTATGACTATAAAGCGAAGTGATATTAAAGCGCTGATCATTACAGGAGATGGGATTAACTGCGAAGTTGAAACCGCCGCTGCTTTTCGCGAGCAGGGAATCAATGCTGAGATTATTCATATCTCAGATTTAATCTCTCATCCTCATAGGCTGAACGCTGCTCACATTCTTGCTCTGCCTGGCGGATTTTCTTTTGGTGATGAAATTGGATCAGGGCAGATTCTGGCGCTGAAGATTAAATACTCTTTTGAAGCTGAACTTAAAAAGTTTATCAACGATAAAAAATTAGTTATCGGTATCTGTAATGGATTTCAGGCGTTGGTTAGACTTGGTCTGTTGCCGAAACCATTTGAGGCAAGAGAGATGACACTCACTCATAATGATCAAGGTCATTTTATCAACCAATGGGTAGATTTAAATGTCACTCCTTCATTATGTGCGTGGACTACTGATCTTGAAGGAATGGTTATCTCTTTGCCTATAAGGCATGGAGAAGGAAAAATTGTATTTAAAGGCGATGAGCTCACTCAAGAAAAAACGTATCAGAATCTTTATGAAAATGGGCAGATTGCTCTTAGTTATACAGAAAATGTGAATGGCTCTTATCAAAATATTGCAGGAGTCTGTGATCCGACAGGAAGAATTTTTGGGTTAATGCCACACCCAGAGGCAGCGATTAGTCAGTGGCTTTATCCTTCTGGAAAAGACAAAAAAGACCAAAAGGGATTTGGAGAAAAGATTTTTAGTAGCGCCATTAAATATTGTGAATCTAATTTTTAATTCGAGGGGATGAATATGAGACAAGAATCCAGAGAAATTAAGCGTGCCCTGATCAGTGTAACTGATAAAAGCAATTTGCAATTATTAGTGGAAAAACTTCATTCTAAAAAAGTTGAAATTGTGTCTACTGGTGGAACTAAGAAATTTATAGAAGATTTAGGCATTCCGGTTACATCGATAGAAAAGCTGACAGGAAGTCCGGAAGCTTTCGGTGGAAGAATGAAATCCATCTCTTTTCCTGTTTCAAGCTCACTTTTATTCAGACGCTATCATGAAACAGATATTATGGAGGCAAAAGAACTCAACATTGCTCCTATTGACCTTGTCGTTTGTAATTTATACCCATTTGAAAAATATGCTGGCACAAATGCTGATGAAGACACGCTCATTGAAAATATTGATATTGGTGGACCTTTAATGCTCAGGGCCTCTGCGAAAAATTACGAATCAGTGGCAGTGCTCTCAGACGTTAGCGACTATGACTCTTTTTTAACTCATTTTGAAGGGGGCACTACTTTTCAACAAAGGCGCGCACTTGCTGTAAAAACTTTTAATCGAATTGCAAAATATGACTTGATGATTGCTGAAGAGATGACCAAGAGATTTGGAGAAGATGCGGATAAAAATGAGAAGTCGTGGTTATCAATAACTCCTAAAGAAAGTCTTAGATATGGTGAAAATCCTCATCAGTCTGCAAATTTATTCAAACTAAAAAATACGACAAGTGAAATAAGTTTGGTTGACGCCGAAGTTTTACAAGGAAAAGAATTATCATACAATAATTGGGTTGATGCCGATGCGGCCTGGCGAGTGATGAGTGATATTGCACATGTCTCTGGTGATAAGTGTGTGACGGCCGTTATTAAGCATGCCAATCCCTGTGGGCTGTCGGTTTCGACAGATCTTTTTTCTTCACTAGAAGAAGCATGGAACGGAGACAGCGTAAGCAGTTTTGGAGGGATTATTTCTTTTTCCAAAATGGTTGATGAAAAATGCGCAAAGTTTTTAACTGAAAAATTTATTGAAGCCGTCATTGCACCTGATTATTCAGCAGAGGCCTTAAAACTATTTTCGAAAAAGAAGAATGTGAGATTGCTAAAAATTGGCAACAGATCCAAAACAGAACAGGAGTTTATTGTAAAAAGTATTTCTGGTGGACTCTTGATGCAAAATGAAGATGAAAGTTTTGGAGCGTCTGAAGAATTAAAACTCGTTACTAAAAAAGATATGCCATTTGAGACACTGGAACTGGTAGATTTTGGAATCCTGGCCTGCAAGCATTTAAAGAGCAATGGAATCGCACTCGTGTGCAAAATGCCAAATGGAAATTTTACGATGGCCGGAACGGGAATGGGACAACCTAATCGACTAGACTCTCTAAAGATGCTGGCAAAAGTGCGTGCTGAAAATAAAGGTCTTTCGATGGATAATATGCTCTTGGTCTCTGATGCTTTTTTCCCTTTTGCTGACTCAATTGATGTCTGCATGGAAGTAGGAATTAAATCTATCGTGCAGCCTGGTGGGAGTATCCGTGACGATGAAGTGATTGCTGCTTGTGATAAGTATGGAATTGCGATGATGATGACAGGAAGACGACATTTTAGACATTAGTCGGCCGAAAAAATGTAGTAAGATAAAATATTTTGATGAGTTCGGACGACAAGGAAAATGATGATTAGTTATAAAGATTCAGGTGTAGACATAGAAAAAGGTGATCTCTTTGTTGAGAGAATCTCTAAAATGGTGAAGTCCACTTATAATCAGCAAGTCGTCTCAGGAGTGGGGGGATTTTGTGCTTTGTACGCTCTTGATCCTGATAGGTACCTCGCCTCATCAACAGATGGAGTAGGGACAAAAATAAAACTCGCCATTGAACTAGGTCAGCACGACACAATCGGAATAGACCTGGTTGCAATGTGTGTAAATGATCTTATCTGCTCTGGGGCAAGACCTCTTTTTTTCCTGGACTATTTTGCTTCAAGTAAGCTTGATCTAGATGTCAGTGAAGCAGTCCTGCGTGGAATCGTTGAAGGCTGTTTACAATCAAGCATGGCACTTGTTGGTGGCGAGACAGCTGAGATGCCAGGAATGTATCAAGAGGGCGATTACGATCTGGCAGGATTCAGTGTTGGGGAAGTGAAAAAAATAGATCTGATAGATGGCTCTCAAATATCAGCAGGAGATACGTTAGTAGGGATTGCGAGTTCAGGATTTCATTCAAACGGATTTTCTCTGGTAAGAAAAATTCTGGAAGTTAAGAAGGCAGACTTAGATTTAAAAAGGGCCTGTCTTGTACCAACTAAAATCTATGTAAAACCAGTTATGAACCTTCTTAAAACAAATCCTCATTTGATCAAGGCCATTGCCAATATTACAGGATCTGGATTTTTAAATATTCCCCGAATGAGCGATAAGTTTGATTATCATGTTAGCCAAGCTCTTGAGCTTCCTAATTTTATGAAAGTTGTCTGTGACTTAAGTGGACTTGATACATTAGAGCTTCATAAAACTTTTAACATGGGAGTTGGAATGGCCATCGCTACTGACAAACCAGAAGAGCTCATTGCAGAGCTTGAAAAATCAGGGGAGAAGGCCTTTGTGATAGGAGCTGTAAAAAATGGATCAGGAAGAATCTTTTTAAATGATTCTGAACTAGTTTAGTTTTTCACTCTCTTGTTTTTTTCTTCTTTCGATGAACTCGGCGCGAGAGATTTTACCACTTTCAAAAAGGCGCTTATTGAGTTCTACAGCGTTTTCTTTGTGAGCTTCTTTTAAATCTTTTACACGGACTTCTTTGGCGATATCACTTGGACTGGTATTTTTACCAGGTTTGAGGAGTGAGAGAAGTAGTGTTGAGAAAAAATCTACATAGGGAAGAGAGAAGAAAATAACAAGAAACAAAGCTTCAAAATTCTTTAGTTCACGATCTACGACATCTCTTACTCTTTTAATATCTATAATTCTAAAAGGTATAAGGAAAATAAAAGCAACGAAAGGAATTACCTTTGGAGAATCTTTAAGGCGCTCAATCAGCCAGGCGTTGTCAGGGGTTTGTGCCAGTTGATTGATAAGCTCTCTATACTCTGAACTAGAATGAAGGAGCTGCATTATTCTTGGGTAATAAAGAAACTTAAAGCCAATAATATTGATCAAAAGATTTGTAAAAATGTAAGCTGTTCTTGAAAGCTTGCCTTTATAAGAAAATGGATTGTTATTATAAGCAATCATATGTGCTTTTACATAACTCTTTTAAAAATATCATCCACTGATTTTAGATAAATATTGCGAAGCCCATCAGCATTTACTTCAGGCAGTTTTACGTCAATCTTTCTTTTTAACAGATCATTTTGAATAAATTCACGGTATTTTTGTGGACTTGATTTTGCCTCAGTATCAAATGAAGCTGCCTGCACGACAGAGTAGAGATCTTCTCTGGTAAGAGACTCACAGTTTTTAATCAAGAAGTGTAAATAGAAGCTTGAAAGGTAATGAGTGTGACCCAAAACTTTTCCTTCAACAACCGCCTGATCTACATCGAGAAGATTAAGAGTGGTTGTGAATCTATCAAGTGCGTAGGTTAAAATTCCAAAATGATCGGGAAGATAAAGTCTTTCTGCACTTGAGTGACTGATGTCACGCTCGTGCCACAAGATAGAGTTCTCCAGAGCGAGCGTCAGGTGAGAGCGCAGGTATCTCGATAATCCTGTAAGGTTTTCACTGGCAATAGGATTTTTCTTATGAGGCATTGTGCTCGAGCCTTTTTGTCCTGGTCTGAATCCTTCAGCTACTTCTCTCACATCAGAATGGTGAAGATGGCGGATTTCAACTGCAAGTCTTTCAATGGCGTTTGCTAGAAGAGAAGTGATGGAAATAAGTTTGGCGATTCTATCTCTAGGAATAATTTGAGTTGAAACATCTTCAACTTTTACACCCAACTTTTTTGCAACACTTTCTTCAATATCAGGAGTTAAGATCGTGTAGTTTCCGACTGCACCAGAGAGCTGGATAGTTAACTCGTTTTTATAGAAATCTTGAAGCTCAATTTTTCTTCTTTTGAACTCAGCGTAGTGACCTAAAAGTTTTTGTCCAAAGCTCATCGGCTCCGCGTACATGCCGTGAGAGCGTCCCAGAGTCATGAGCATCTTTGTTTCTTGAGCACGTGACATTAAGGCTTCAAGAAAAGAATCGAGGGATTTCATCACAACATCAAGAGAGGATTTTATCTGAAGAGTAAGAGCGCTATCGATAACATCGGAAGAAGTGACTCCGTAGTGAAAATACTTTCCAATGTCGGCAGGAAGTTGCTCAGTGATTGAAGTACAAAAAGCGATTACATCGTGTCTGGTTGTCAGCTCGATTTCATCAATGCGGTCAGTTTTTATAACGGCGGTTTTCTCAATGGCCGCTGCAATTCCAGCAGGGATCATCTTCTTTTCTTCCAGTGCGCGAAGAAGTTCTAACTCGATTCGAAGGAAAGTTTTAAATTTATTTTCATCACTCCATATTGGGGTAATGGCCTTTGCTTCGTAACGAGGAATCATAAGCTGTCCTTATTTTTAGAGGTAAAAGCTCAGATCAAAACCGATGGTCAAAAAGCCCAGGGTCAGGGATCTTTGCGAGTTAGTTTCTGTATCAATTTCCTTCGATCTTTTTACCACAGCAAGGTTGTAATTGAAATGAGTACCAGCACTAAAATAGTCATTGAATTTCTTGTAAACAGAAAATTTAGCAAGGATACCAGGCCCACTGAAAGATTTGCCTGAAAAATCTTCTTTATACATATTGTAAGTAAGGTTCGCGGCCATCAATTCGTATATGTCGTTAAATGGTAAAAGAGTTTGTGCATAGCGAGTCTCTCTTCCTACTCCTATACCAATTGTTGTTAGGCTGTTTTCTTGCTCTTCGAGTTGAGCATCTGTGGCACCGGTGGCAGTTGGGTTATTGGCAGAAAATTTATTAAACATTCCTTTAGTCATCATAACGTTGGAGTCGAGCCAAAAATTTTCCATTTTTCTAGCGTAAGAAAAAGTGAAGTTTGACATGTCTCCCGATTTCGTAAGGCTTGGATTAACTCCTAGCATGAACGAGAATCTGTTTTCATGAGTTGGATTGAAAGTATCATCAAAATTCATTTGTATTTCCTGGCCCATTAAAGATCCAGAAAAAATGAATGAGCAGGCGGCCACTGAAAGCATTTTTTTAATTGTATTTTTCATCTTATTTTCCTTTCACTCTTGTTGCCAGTAACTCAAAGTTCTCTCCTGGGAAATCCTCAATACCTGCAAGGCGCGCCAGTGTGAGCTTTTGATTTAAGTGCTGAAGTTTGATGTCTTCGTAAAAAATCTTAGTTGTTGTTAAGTCTTGAAGGGCAAGCGAGAAGTCGTAAAACTTAGTGCGTCCTGCAAGATAGTTTTCCAGAATTGTATCAAATGTTTTTTGAAGACTTGGAAGTCTTGCCTCTAAAATAACAATCTGATTTTGAAGTGAAAGGATTGTTTTATAAGTCTGTCTGATATTTGATTGAGTGAAGTGATCATTTTTTTCAAACTCTTTGCGAGCGATTTCTTTACTGATCCTGCTGGTAGCAAGTTTGTTTGAATTGAGAAGGCCGTCTCTTCCGGTAATACTCCACGTTGTGTTGATTGAAGCAACTAGTTCAACGTTTCCACCACCAGAGTAAGTTTCATAACGGGTAGAGTTCGTTGCAGCACCGAAGCGGTGGTTATAGGCCCCAAGATTAAGAGAGAATTTGGGAAGAGGCATGTTTTCTTTTAAGGCCACATCGTAGGCCCTTTCAGCATTTTCGATCAGAACTTTGTTAGTTAAAAGAGTTGGGTTATTTCTTTCTGCTAAAGCGACAGTGTCATCAAGCGTGATTTTTATTCTTCTGTAGTCCAGAGCTTCATTGATAACGTACTTAGTTCCGACAGCATCAGCAATCTGGAAAGCGACACTTTCATCGGCCTGGTCCGAAATGATTTTAGCTTCGTGATAGTCGTTTTGAGATTTTAAGTATTCACTTCTTGCCTGGTAATAATCTTGTTTGGAAGTTTTCCCGACAGTAATTTTTTCCTTGCTTAATCTATAGACGAAAGAGGCCTGACGAAGTTGATCCTGGCGGATTTTTTCAATGTTTTTAGCGGCCATTAATGAGAAGAAGCTATTAATTAAATCTAGTTTTAACTCTCTTTTAGATTCGTTATAGATTTGAGTGTTTCTTTCATAAATAGATTTTTCATTCAGATAAAGAGCGTAGTCCTTTCCCCAGTTAAAAACAGTGTAGTCCCCTAAAGAGAGTCCCAGAGTTCCACTTGGAGAAGTTGAGTTTGGAACAAGAGGCTGGCGCTCACTTGATTTTAGTCTGGAAATTCTTTGGTTATCTGTCGTAAGAGTCACTTTTAATTCTGGTAACCAGAAGGCACTTTTAGCACCTGAGAAAGTAATCTCGTTAATTTCTTGTCTTTGTCCACGAAGGTTTTGATCGTAATTTTTTCTAAGACCTTGTTCGATAATGTCATTCAAATGAAGTGTTTTGTAATTTTCATTTAATTTGAATTTTTCAGCTTCCTGAACATACATTTGTGTTTCAGTTTGCTTTTGCGATCTCACTTTTTGAGTCGGTTTTGTTTTTGGTTTTAAAAGCTCTTCTTCAGAAATGACACCTGTCTTTTTTTGTAGTGCCGACTCTTTAGCTGGAGGTGTGTTCACTGGTTCCAGGTTTTCAACTTCTTCAGTCATCTGATCTAAGGCCTGATTAGGGATGGCCTCAGTTTGCGGCGCTGGTGCAGAATTTTCTGCAGGAGGAAGAGTTTGTGGTTCATCACTTAATTCAGGATTAGAAGAAGTGTCTGAACTATTTAAAGTTTCAATGGTGTCGTCGTCTTGAGAGACGGCTGCCCCTGAATTTAAAATACACAGAGCAAGAAGGGACAAAAAAAGCTTTTTGTTCATAGGTGTTTTCTCTATTAATTCTACTTAACAGTATTAGGTTTAGAATAGGATAGAGTGGACGATATGCATTGAAAAGTTTTTTATAGAGTTACGCCAGGACAGCCTTTTCTCACGATATTTTCTTCCTGATACTGGATTTGTGTCAGGGTCAGAGTCAGTTCATGCTCCAGATGGCCTAAATTGACCTCCAGCTTTTTTTTGAGTGTGACTTTATTTTCTGGAGTGATGGTTTGAAGATGCTTATTACGTTCAATCATGGCCAGTATGCGTTGTTTATTGGCAATTTTCTCTTTTCTGGTTTCTGTCAGTAGCTCACATCTGCGGCTGATACTAGGATCGGTAATGACTGTGCGCTTATAATCTTCGGCATGAGTCAACGAATAATATCCGATGGAAATAATCAGCGATAGAATGGAAAATATTTGGGCCATACTGAGGTGTCTCCACTATAATATTGTCTTATTATATCAAACTTTGGAGAGCTTTAAAGTGAGTAAAAAAAGCGTCCTCATTTTAATTCCCGCGCGTTTTGCTTCGACTAGGTTTCCAGGAAAGCCTTTGGCCTTGATTGCTGGAAAATCCATGATTAGTCGGGTGCTGGAAAACTGTCAAAAGGCCACTCATCCAGATATTCATTTTGAATCTTACGCCGTCACTGACAGTGATGAAGTTGAGAATCATTTAAAATCTACGGGGGGAAATGTTGTCAGAGTTGATGACGATGTCATTTCTGGAACACTGAGAATTGAGCTGGCCTATAAACGTTTTTTTGAAAATAAAAAGTATGACCTGGTGATCAATGTTCAAGGTGATGAACCTCTTTTGGAAGGAAGTGATTTAGTCAGGCTCGCTGAATTTCATTTAAATAACCCGTTTGAGATTACGACACTGGTAAAAAAACAAATGGGTTTTGATACGGCTTTTCAAGACCCGAATAAAGTTAAAGTCGCCATGAGTGAAACGACAGGTAAAGCGTTTTATTTTTCTAGAGCGGGCATTCCGTTTAAAAGAGATATTGGCGTTGATCTTCATGGCAGTGATTACTGGTTTCTTCATATTGGTGTTTATTCCTACAGACCAGAGGCCCTTTCTCAATTTGCTAAAGCTCCAGTTTCAAGATTGGAAGATTTAGAAAAATTAGAACAGCTTCGTGCACTTGAATTGGGAATGACCATTGGTGCGATGGAGACAAAAAGCGTGGTGATGGGCGTGGATCATCCAGAAGATGTTAAAAAAGTAGAAGAGGTGTTAAATGGCAGAAAATAAAAAACAAAAAAAATATATCTTTATCACTGGTGGAGTTGCAAGCTCACTTGGTAAAGGTCTAGCAGCAGCAAGTATTGCAGGACTATTAGAAAGACGTGGAATTAAAGTTTCTATGCTTAAGATGGACCCGTATATCAACGTTGACCCGGGAACAATGAGTCCTACTCAGCACGGAGAAGTTTTTGTCACGGATGATGGTGCTGAAACTGATTTGGATTTAGGTCACTACGAAAGATTTACTTCGCTTACACTAAAGCGTGAAAGTAATTTTACAACTGGTCAGGTTTATTTAAAAGTTATTGAAAACGAAAGAGCTGGTACATACTTAGGTAAGACGGTTCAGGTCGTTCCTCATATTACCAATGAAATCAAAAGAAGAATCCATACGGCAAGTGAGAACTGTGACCTGCTCATTGGAGAAATTGGCGGAACGGTTGGTGATATTGAATCTCTTCCTTTTATTGAATCAATCAGACAGCTGGCCCACGATGAAGGGGCAGCGAACGTTTTATTTATTCACTTAGTTCTTCTCCCTTACATTGCAGCTGCCGGTGAACTTAAGTCAAAGCCTGCTCAGCACTCTGTGAAAGAATTAATGTCTCAAGGTCTTTCTCCACAAATTATTATCTGCAGATCAGATAGAGAAGTGGATGAAGACACACTTGATAAAATTTCGCGTTTTTGTAACGTTGGAAGAAAAAATGTTTTTCAATCAATTGATATGGATTCCATTTATAAAGTTCCTCTTGAATTTCACAAACAAGGTCTTGATGAAAGAGTCAGTGAAATGCTGGGAATTTGGGCAGCAGCTCCCAAGATTGAAGACCTGGAAAAAGTTGTCTACAATTTTACCAATCCGTTAAGAGAAGTTAAGATCGGGATCGTTGGAAAATACACTGACCTGGTTGAGTCGTACAAGTCACTTGATGAAGCTCTTAATCACGGTGCCATTTCATCGCAGTTAAAATTTAAACCGGTTTATATCGATTCAGAACAATTAGAGAAAGATTCTAATCTTGATGAGATCTTTAAAGATGTGCAGGGGATTTTAGTTCCTGGCGGATTTGGAAGTCGTGGAACAGAAGGAAAAATTAAGGCGATTGAATACGCACGAACGA
Source organism: Bacteriovoracaceae bacterium UBA6153 (assembly GCA_002428265.1). Taxonomy (GTDB): domain Bacteria; phylum Bdellovibrionota; class Bacteriovoracia; order Bacteriovoracales; family Bacteriovoracaceae; genus Bacteriovorax. The sequence goes on along the minus strand of DIUR01000033.1, from coordinate 433,464 downwards.
AAAAAATTCCTTTCTTTGGAATTTGTCTAGGTCTTCAATTAGCTGTCATTGAATACGCTAGGAATGTAGCAGGGATTAAAGATGCCACTTCAGAAGAGTTTCAATCAGGTGGAGCCCACTTGATTCATTATATGGAAGGGCAAAGTGATACGGGAAGTAAAGGTGGGAGCATGAGACTTGGCTCTTATGAATGCCATCTAGAACCGAAGTCTCTCGCTTTTAAAGTTTATAAGAGTGAAAAAATTCAAGAGCGTCACCGCCATCGTCTTGAAGTTAACAACATGTATATGAAAAACCTGACGGATGCAGGAATGATTGTTTCTGGATTCAACCGTGAGTTAAATTTGGTTGAAGTGGTAGAGCTTGCTGATCATCCATTTTTCATTGCTTGCCAGTATCACCCGGAGTTTAAATCAAAACCATTTTCACCTCATCCGCTTTTTAAAGCTTTTATTGATGAGTCAGATAAATTTACAATTAAGAACAGGAAATAATTATGACAAAACCCAAACTGGATTTATTCATTGGCTCATGTGTACTGGAGAGTGAGGAGCTTGCTCTTAGTATTGCTGACAGGCTTATAAAAGACTTGAAGCCATTTGAAGATAAAATCACTCTGACTTATAAAGGAAGTTTTGATAAGGCCAACCGTACATCAATCAACTCATACAGAGGCCCTGGTATTGATGAAGGAATGAGAATCCTGCAAAAAGTTAAAGATACTTTTGGACTACCAGTGCTTACAGATTTTCACGAAGCAAGTCAGGCGATGAAGCTGGCTACTGTTGTTGACGTTCTTCAGGTTCCGGCATTTTTATGTCGTCAGACAGATATGATTGCCGCTGGAGCAGAGGCCTGTGCTAAATACGGCAGAATTTTAAAAGTTAAAAAAGGACAATTTCTTTCTCCGGAAGAAACTAAAAATATCGTTGATAAAGCAACCACCATTATTCCAAAAAGTCAGATTCTACTCACAGAGCGTGGGTCTAGTTTTGGTTATAATAACTTAGTTGTCGACATGGCCTCTTTTCAAATTATGAAAAGTTTTGGAGTGAAAACTGTTCACGATGCTACTCATTGTGTTCAAAGGCCAGGCGGTCTTGGAACGGCGACTGGTGGAAAGCGCGAGCAAATTTTAGTTCTTGCCAGAGCAGCGATTGCAGCAGGAGCTGATGGAATTTTTATGGAAACGCATCCTAATCCGGATAAAGCATTATCAGATTCAGCGACAAGTCTTCCGCTTGACCAAATTAAATCAATTGTTGAGCAATTACTTAGAATTTACGAGGTAGTTTAAATGGCCATAGCACTAGATGAAAAAAAATCCCTGAGAGTTACTGCAGAAAAATTTAAAGATAAATTATCTAAGATTAAAGTCTGCATTTTTGATATTGACGGTATTTTAACTGATGGAAAAATTACATGGGAAGGAGAGGATGTTGGATTTAACCGCTCAACTCACGCTCTGGATGGACATGGACTAAAAATGCTTATGGCCGCGGGTCTAAAAGTCGGAGTGATCTCGGGCGGAGACAGTGTTGGCGTAAGAAAGCGTTTTGTTGAGAATTTGAAACTAAGTTTCGCTTATTTTGGAAATGAAGATAAGCGCGAATCGTATTTAAAAGTTTTAGCTCTTGGCTTTAAAGATGAAGAAATTCTTTATATGGCCGATGAGTTTATTGACCTGCCAATACTAAAGCGTGCGGGATTTTCTGCAACGGTTCCCAATGCCAGCCTGGAAATCCAAGAAGCTGTTGATTACATCACTCATAGACAAGCAGGAGACGCTTGTGCGCGTGAAGTGATAGATATCCTTCGTTATGCGCAGGAGATACCACTAGAGTTGTTGGAGTTCGTATGAGCGGATTGTCAGATGCTCTTCGTAACTTAAAACTTGTTTTAGATGAAACAGTAAAATTTCCGGCCGAGTACTTGTTTAAGTTTATCGTGCCAGTTGGTGAAGTTCATCAGATTCTTTTTATTCTTCAGGGAATGGAAATTGAGCAGAAAGCTTCTCAAAACGGAAACTACATAAGTGTAAGTGCTAAATCAATGATGGATAGCAGTGCCGATGTCATTACTATTTATCAGCGTGCTTCAGTTATTAAAGGAGTTATTTCCCTATGAACACAGGCAAGGAAATTGGTAAGAAGAAAATTGCACTTGTCATTGGAGCTGGGGCCTTTGGGACCGCAATGGCCCAGGTACTTTCTCAAAACTTTGAAAAGGTCATTTTAAAAGTCAGATCCAAAGATATTTACGATGCTATTAAAGCAGGTGAGAACTCTATTTATCTTCCAGGTCTCAAGATCGCAAAAAATATCGATGCGGCACTGACATGGGAAGAAGTTGATAGCATCCCAGGCCAGATTGATTTCATTGTCTCAGCACTTCCAACGGCCGGGATTAGCGAATACTTTAAAGAAAATTATGATAGATTTTTAAGTTATCTGATTCAGAGAGTTCCTATCATGTCTCTTTCCAAAGGGATTGATCCAGATACACTTGAATTATCAGATGATTTATTTTTCGATATGTACCCACATTTTAAAGACCAGTTTTGTTTCTTATCTGGGCCAAGCTTTGCTCATGAAATTATGCAGGAACAAATCACTCTTGTGACTCTTGCAGGACGTTCAAAAAAAGTTTTAGAAGAAGTCTCTGTCATGGTCAACACCAGCTCATTTAAAGTGCTGGCAAGTTATGATGTAAAAGGAGTGCTACTTGGTGGAGCACTAAAAAATATTCTCGCTATTGCTGGTGGAGTTATTGAAGGCCTTGGATACAATCACAATACAAGAGCTGCCATGATTACCCGTGGAATCGCCGAGATGCTTAGGTTTGGTGCTGTTTATAATGCCAGACCTGAAACGTTTTACGGTCTCTCTGGTATGGGAGATCTCATTCTCACTACGACGGGAGATTTATCAAGAAATAAAACTTTCGGTCTAGAGCTTGCTAAAGGACGTAAGGCCGAAGAAATTATTAAGTCACAACGCTCAGTTGTTGAAGGATATAAAACGGCCAAAGCTGCCCACTTTATTGCTGAGCAATTTGATATCCGCGCTCAGATCTTTGAAGGGGTTTATGGAGTTCTTTATAAAGATCTCGAGCCTAGAGAAGTGATCACTAAGATTATGAGAAGCCCAAGCAGGTTTGAATAATGAGTTCAATTTCTCTCATCGAGCGATACACTGGATGCCTATTAGGTTTAGCTATTGGAGATGCTCTTGGTGCTCCGGTTGAATTTAAAGAACGTGGATCATTTCCACCTGTATTTGAAATGCAGGCGGGAGGACCTTTTAATTTGCAAAAAGGGCAGTGGACGGACGATACCAGTCTTGCTTTGTGCTTAGGCACAAGCCTCGTAGAGAAAAAAGGTTTTGATCCCCACGACCAGATTGAAAAATATATTAAATGGTTCCGTGAAGGCTATATGAGCTGTACAGGGCATTGTTTTGATATCGGCAACACAACGAAAGCGGCCCTTCTTCGTTATGAAGAGCATAAGGATATTTATGCAGGCTCTCGCGATGATCCGGCAACGAATGGCTCTCTTATGAGACTAGCTCCCATTCCTCTTTTTTATTTTCATAACATTGAAGAGACAAAACTTTATGCGGGATTAAGCTCTAAAGTTACACATGCTCCAAAAAATTGCATTCAAACTTGTGTTGATCTTGCCGTCTACATTCACCGAGCCCTTCAAGGGCAATCTAAAGAAGAAATTTTTATCGATACCAATATTGATTTTAGAAAATCTTATGAAGAGGTTTCGGGTAAAGGGGACGCACTTTTGTGCCTGGAAGGGGCCATGTGGTGCTTTTATCACTCTAAAACATTTGAAGAAGGCGTGAAGCTTGCTGTGAATTTAGGGGATGATACAGATACGACGGCCGCAGTGTTTGGCCAATTGGCCGGAGCGTATTATGGAAAAAGTGGTCTTCCACAATACATGCTCCAGGATCTTTATGACAAAGATATGATTGAAGAGCTGGCACTCAAATTATTTAATTCAAGTGCTCTTTAATTTTTGAAATACTCACTGTTTCACCTAGGTTAACCAGTGTTCCATCTTTTTTCTGAATGAAATAAGCTGGGACACCAACCAGTCCGTTCTTTCTTAAAAAACTTCCGATAACTTCATCTCTTTTTGTCCAGTCGCCAATCAAGAGTTTTAGGTTCGTGTCTTTAACTAAACTTTTAAAATCATCAGTGTCTAAAACAAGTCTTTCATTAACTTTACAGGTAAAACACCATTTCGCCGTGAAGTCGATGAAGACTAATTGCCCATTCGTTTTGTGGTCATTCATTCGTGCTTCTGACCACGGTTGCCAGTCTAGGCCTTTAGTTTGTTTGTCTCTGATTAATGCCGTCTGCTCATCAGTGCTCGCAATAAACTGAGTCGTTGAGATATTAACAAACATGCCAAGAGCGAGTAAAAAACTCACGGCCCCAATCCATTTCTCTTTTTTCTTAGCAAGTAAAAATCCTGCAAAAATAAGGGCAAGAATAGTTCCAAGTTTAATCAAGTTGGATGAGCCGTCTACGAGTGCATTGTAAACATCAAGAAGCCATACAATTGTCAGGATGAGTGTCACACCTAAAATCTTTTTTACAGTGTTCATCCAGTTACCTGGTTTAGGTAAAAATGAGACGAGCTTAGGATAAATAGCAGTCAGGATAAATGGGAAGGCAAGGCCCAGACCTATCATAATGAAGATTAGATAAATTTCTACAGTTGAAGAAGTAAATGCGAAAGTTAATGCTGTCCCTAAAAAAGGTGCTGAACATGGCGTCGATAAAACAGTGGCCAAAACACCACTTAAAAAATCTCCAGTGAATCCATCTTTCGTTGTGACGTTTCCTAGTTTAGATCCACCTGGAGTACTGAACTCAAATAACCCAAAAAGATTAAGTGCAAAAACGAAAAGACCCATGATCATGATGGCGATAAAAGTAGGAGACTGTAGCTGGAATCCCCAACCAACCTGAGAGCCAATAGATTTTAACGATAACACTACTGAGGCAAGAACGATGAAAGTAAAAAGGATCCCCAACGTATAGAAGAGATTATGGCGAAGAATTGTTTTATGAGACTCATTTTTATATTTCACTAAACCAAAAAGTTTAATGGAGATAACCGGCAATACACATGGCATGATGTTCAGGATCAAACCACCAAAGAAGGCCAGGATAAGGTAGTAGGTAATCGTATTGGTCGATTGAACGACAATTGTTTTTTGGGCTTCAGCAGGAGTTGCACTTACCGGAGCACTTTCTGCAGGAGGAGCACCTTCAGCTGCTGCCACAACAGTGACTTCATCAAGCTCAAATGAGCTGAATGACTTTTCAACGATTTTCGTTTTTTGATCAACAGGATCGTTGAATAAGAATTTTAACTTAAAGGGCTTTTTGAATTTTCCATCTTTAGGAAAATCCATAGGAGGGTCTTGATATTCTCCATCCCAACTGACTTCCGTTTGACCTTCAAGATTAGTGGCGGCAATTTTTAAGTTTTCGTGTTTAACGTCGAAAGGAAGCTGAGGAAAAGCATAGAGAAGATTAGTATCTTTCAGAAAGTTTGTATCGGTCGTATTTTTTACTGTGTAAAGATACACCAGTGTTAAAGGAGTTTTACCTTTCACCAGCCTGATATTTAAGTAATCAGGTAAGGGGCTTAATTTTGGGATAGCATTGTATCTTTCAGTTAAGATTGTATCTTCAAGGGCCGGCATTAAATTAGGCGTGCTTGAAGAAAGAGATCCAGAAGAGACTTTAAACTGAGTGACTTGCTGACCAGGAACGCAAATGTGCTTACACACTAGCCACGTTGATTTTAGCTCAATCGTTTTACCGTTAAGTTTATTTAAGTCGGCCTTAGAGAGTTTAAAGAAGAATGAATAAGAGCCTTCATACCCATAGGCCCATAGATTTCCCGGCTCAATAAAGCGGCGCGGAGTAGGCCATTCAACTTCATCAAATTTTATTTCTTTGGAGTCAACGGTAAAAATATTCTTAACAGGAAGTCCTGCATCTCCTGGATTTTTCCAGTAGGTATGCCACTTCGGAAAATTTTCAAAATTAAGTGCGATGTGTTCAGTGTTATCAATTTTAAAATTTTGAATTCCAAATTTAACAGGAACCGCGGGAACTGTTTCGTCTGCTTTAGCGACTGAAAAAAAGCAAAGCGACATAAAGAGCAGCATTGTGAAACGCATAGTAAAAACCTTCTTAAGAGTGGAGTGTCAACTTTAGTAATTCTTTAGAATTTTACCCTATATTGGCCCGTAAAAACAACATTAAGAAAAGTTGACACAAAAATTTCATTCTCCACACAAAAAGTTTACAAAGAGAGGGCACAGGCATAAAGTTTATTAACCTTAAGTGTAATAAAATCGGTTGATGATGCTAAAGAAACTCTATCTTCTCTTGGATTTTTTCCTTCCTCAGAATATTGAGGACCAGGTAGAAATTGCCACTGTTTTTCGTGCAAGATCCATCATTGCGGCAGGATTACTTGGCATCATTGTCGTTACCATGCTTTTTATTGGCTCTACGATTTTGGAAGTCCCACTCATTATCAGAATCGGCATTCTTTTTAGTGCAATCGTCATGTGCACTTTACTGGTGTTTATTAAAACGAGAACTGACCGCTTTCTACTCTATCTTAACTTAGGTGCCTTTGTTCAGATTTTGATATTATTTGTGGCCGTGTATACCAGTGCGTTTTCAGGGAGAGGATTGGGGTTTTTCTCTATGATCTGGCTCATCCCTCTTTTTTTAATGACGGCCTTTTATTTTAAGCCTCTTTACGGTCTCATTTTCTTTATTTTTAATACATTGATATATATCGGTGTCTACATGACTTTTGGACAGAGTTTTTATGCCCCTCTTGAGATTGTTCTGAATTTTAAAAATCTCTATATCATGTATCTGACACTCGTTCTTGTTTCGTGCTTTATTTTATCGTACTTATTTGTTCTTCTTAATGAGCAGCTAAAAGAAGAAATTGGAAAACAAAAAGGACTGTTGCTTGAAAGTGCTAAGTTTCAATCCTTAGGACAGATGGCCTCTAATTTAGCTCACGATATCAACAACCCGCTTTTTACTATTCAAGGTAAGCTTCATCAGATTAGGAATCTTTTTTCTCATGATGAACTAGACCTGGAAAAGTGTGACCTTATTATTGAAGATGTTGAGAGCACTATCTTAAAACTTTCTCAGATCGTTAAAGGCATCAGTACTTTTGCTAGACAAGGACACGAAGACTCCATGGTTTCAGTGAGTGCAGATGAACTTATTAGAGGACTTGTGCTCTTAGGATCAGATCGCATTGTTCAGTCTGGAATTACTTTTGATTTAAAAATTGCACCAGGGACGAGAGTCATTTGTTATCCCTCTTATATTTCGCAAGTTCTTATCAACCTTTTAAATAATGCGATTGATGCTGTTGAACATGTTGAAGTAAAGCTTATTCAGGTCGAAGCTTTTTCTACTGATAAATGGGTAGAGATCCACATTAGAGATAGTGGTCTTGGAGTGGCATCGGAAATTCAGTCAAAAATCTTTGATTCATTTTTTACAACAAAAAAATATGGGAAGGGAACAGGCCTTGGTCTATCTATTTCAAAAGGTCTTGTTGAAACTCATGAAGGAACTCTCAAATATCAACGCGTCGGTGAGATGACCGACTTTACAATTTATCTTCCGAGCTATGAATAATTTTCGTTACAGTGTGGAGAGAATCGTTTGCATGACTGAAGAGTCTGTAGAGTTTCTGCACGCTATTGGCAGAAGTGATTTGATAGCTGGAGTCTCTGTGTATGCAGTAAGGCCTCCTGAGGTAAAACAACACCCGGTGATCTCTGCATTCACTCATGCCAACTTAAAAAAAATTCAAAAGATTAAACCAGACCTGGTGATCGGCTTTTCAGATATCCAAAAAGATATTGCGAAAGATTTAATCGCTGAAGGAATTGACGTTTATATTTCTAATCAACGATCCCTTGAAGAAATTTTCCGTTACATGTGGACTCTCGGAAACATGGTAGGAGAAGCGCAGAAGACTGAAGCTTATATAAAGACGCTGGAAGAAAAAATGGCAAAGGCGAGAGCTTTTGCCAAGACTCTTAAGAAGCGACCTAAGATTTATATCGAAGAGTGGGATGAACCTCAGATTTGCGGAATACGTTGGTTTTCAGAGCTCGCAAGCCTATGCGGTGGAGTTGATATCTTTGAATCAAAATCTCAAGATGGCATAAAAGCAAGCGAGAGGTTTGTTACTAACTCCGAAGTGGCCCAATGCGATCCTGATATTATTCTCGCTTCATGGTGCGGGAAAAAAGTAGATATAGAGAGTATTAAAGCACGTCCCGAACTCTTAAATGTCTCGGCCATTAAACATAATAAAGTGTTTGAGCTGGAACCCGAGATTTTCTTGCAACCTGGTCCGGCCCTTTTTGTTGATGGAATTGATCGGTTAATTGACCTATTTAGCTCATTTAACTCATAATCCGAGTAAATCCCCACAATTATCTAAATTTTTCTCAAAACTTTCCGAAAATCATAAGGAGATGTGCCATCTGGCGATTTTTTTGGGAAGACACTTATGAAAAAAACAATTTTAGCGACATGCTTAATTCTACCTCTTGTGAGCTCTTGCGGGTTTGAAAAAGAAATTGCAAAGATCGAACATAAGGCGATTCTCATCAATAAGTATGAAAACGTTGCACTGAAGCTGGCGAAAGAAAATCGCGAACTTCATGCAGAAGTTAAAAGACTAGAATTTGAAATCCAAAAATTAAAGCAGGAGACAGGACATAAAACTGTGGCCCATGCTGATGATCATGGAGCAGCTCCATCGCGTGGTATTGCCAGCGTAAAACCCGTGGCCCTTGAAGTAAAAAAAGATCTGGTAGAGTTCAAAACATATAAATGGTCAGCAGACGATATGGTGAAAATGGCAGACAAAGAGTTCAAAGCTAAAAACTTTGAAAAAGCTGCTCAGTTTTACACATCATTAGTCAATTATTATCCAGATTATAAACACCTTGATGATGAGTTTTATTTCAAAGCAGGTATTTCTGCTTATGAATCAGGTGAGCACCACGACTGGACCCTTAAGCACTTTTCAGTGCTGATGGAAAAATGGCCGACATCACAATATTTTAGAAGTGCAAAACTTTGGGTGGCCCTGACACATATGAAAATGGGTGAGAAGCAAAAGTTTTTTGCCACAGTTGAAGAGTTTAGAAAAAAATACAGAAATACAAACGAGTGGAAAATCCTAAGTTCGTATTATGAAAATATCGAAGAGAAAACAAATGAATAAAATACTACTTGTTACAGCACTTATCGTACTTCCTGTTATGTCTTCAGCTTCCGAAGTTGTCTTCGGGCGTATCGTGGACATTAAAGGATCAGGTTTTATTTCTTATGAGGGGAAAACTCATGAAATAAAAAAAGGTGAAGTAGTGTATGTAAACTCTGAGCTCATCGTAGAGCACTCAGGACAAGTAACATTTACGGATAATGCTGATCACCGATTCCATTTAGGAAACTCATCAACAGCGGCAGTTTATGCTGGAGCAGTTGAGTTAAGAAGTGGTGATATCTGGATGCAGTCTGTAAACAAGATAGAAGACTATAAATTGACGACTGCTAATGCAACTGTAAATTACACAGGCGGAGAAGCCATTCTTTCTTATGATTCAACAAAAGGTAAGTCTCAGTTGATGGTCATCAACGGATTAATGAAATTTTCTAATTTAAGATCACCGGAACTTAATTTGACTGTGGCCGAAGGAAATTTTTCTTTTGTAGACCCAGCATTTGAGGAAGGGATGCCAAGAGATCCAACGCCTGTTGGGGAAAAAACATACGGGCAGCTTGTATCAATCTTTACGGGTGTAAATCCGATGGATAAAAAATCAGCGGAGATTTTTAAAGATCATAAAGTAGCGCATACAGAAACGAAAAAAGAAACAAAAAGAACTATTGCATCAGTTCCTGCTGCTACACATGAGCTAGAGCATGTTGTGAAGGCCGAAGTCGTAAAGATGACTCAGGCAAATCACGCTTCTAAAGCTCCTGTCAAAAAAGCGACGACTCCTGTGGCCAATAAATTAATTGTAAAAATTTATGGTCAAACAGGAATGGAGACTAGTGCAACGACTGCGATCTATGATATACCTGCTAAAGGTATAAGTAATAGAGCGCCAGCATCTGTTCCTGAAGTAGATTCAGGTGATGCCAGCACTAATATGAATACAATTCCAACGACACCACAATATAAAGAGAGCGATAAGTTAATTGAACAACTCAATAAGCTTTAAACTCTAAGCTTGTTGAGTACAGTTTGATCTCCATCTGCTTTTTTAAAAAAAGAGAGAGCAGCTATGACTAAAGTCAAAGAACAACTGGCCCTTACCTACGACGACGTTTTAATTAAACCTGCTTATTCTGAGAATCTTCCCTCAGAAACAATCACTGAGACAAAATTTTCAAGAAACATCAGTTTGAACATTCCCATTGTTTCAGCAGCAATGGACACTGTCACTGAAGCCTCTTCCGCAATCGTTCTTGCTGAAGAAGGCGGTATTGGTGTTATTCATAAAAATCTTACGGCCTATCGTCAGGCAGAAGAAGTTGAAAAAGTTAAAAAGTTTGAAGCAGGGATGATTTTAAATCCAGTAAGTGTAGATGAAGAGACAACGTTAAGTTATGTCATGGATTTAAAAAATCAAAAGAAAATCACGGGCGTTCTCGTCGTTGATAAAAATAAAAAACTAGTAGGGATTCTTACCAATAGAGACCTGCAGCTAGAATCAAATTTTAATCAGAAAGTTAAAGACGTCATGACTAAAAAAGACAAACTAGTCACCGCCGATCCAAAAATTTCCGTGGATGAAGCAAAAAAACTTTTGCACAAACACCGTATTGAAAAACTTCCACTCGTAAGTGCAGACGGTTTAATTCATGGACTCATCACTGTAAAAGATATTTTAAAAACAATTACATTTCCCAATGCCAATAAAGACTCTCTAGGTCGCCTGAGAGTGGCCGCTGCTATTGGTGTCGGAGAAAAAGAATTTGAGCGCGCTAAAATTTTAGTTGAGGCCAATGTTGATGCACTGGTGGTTGATACTGCTCACGGACACTCAAAAGGTGTTATGGAGATGGTTAAACTTTTAAAGAAGACATTTCCGAATGTTGACGTTGTCGCCGGAAACGTTGCCACGGCACAAGCGTGTAAAGATTTAATTGCTGCAGGAGTTGACGGCGTAAAAGTCGGAATCGGTCCTGGGTCAATTTGTACGACGAGAGTAGTGGCAGGGATTGGTGTACCACAATTTTCAGCTGTTTTAGAATGTGCTGAGTTTTGTAGAAAGGCCGGGATTCCTGTGATTGCTGACGGAGGAATAAAACTCTCTGGTGACGTGGTTAAGGCCCTGGCCGCAGGAGCAAACTCTGTCATGATTGGATCTTTATTTGCTGGAACTGATGAAGCTCCAGGGGAGATGGTTCTGTATCAAGGTAGAGCTTATAAAGTTTATCGCGGAATGGGATCTCTGGGAGCAATGACTCTAGGATCAAAAGACCGTTACGGACAGGCCGCTGTTGAAGATATCGGTAAACTTGTACCAGAAGGAATTGAAGGACAGGTTCCTTATAGAGGATCTCTTTCAACAAATATTTTTCAACTGGTCGGAGGATTAAGATCCGGCATGGGTTATGTCGGAGCAAAAAATCTGGCAGAGCTTTATGAAAAAGCAGAGTTCATTACTATTTCAAATGCTTCATTAAAAGAAAGCCATCCACACGATGTTTTCGTTACTAAAGAAGCTCCTAACTACAGATTGAGTTAAAAATTATGTCGAAGAATTTTGCGAAGAAGATTTGGATTGTAGACTTTGGCTCTCAATACACTCAGCTTATTACTAGAAAAACCAGAGAGCTGGGTTTTTCAAGTGAGATTATCTCGCTTGATGAGTGTCATTCTCGTTTTACGAAAGGGGAGTTACCTGAATGCTTAGTTCTATCAGGTGGGCCTCAATCTGTTTTTGAAGATACATTTGATTACAGTACAATTTTAAAAAATGAAAAGCTTCCTGTGCTGGGAATTTGCTATGGTATGCAGCTATTGGGAAAATATTTTGGTGGTGTCGTCGAAAAAGGAATTATCGGTGAGTACGGTAATGCCGATGTTCATTTCACTAATCAATTTAAAATTGCCGGCACCCCAGACAAGATGAGTGTATGGATGAGCCACTCCGATCACGTCAGCCGTGTTCCGGATGATTTTGATGTCATCATGGAGAGCTCTAATAAACTCGTCTCTGGAATTAAGCATAAAAAACTTCCTATTATGGGATTGCAGTTTCATCCGGAAGTTGAGCATTCAAAACACGGTAAATCGATTCTCGATTATTTTTACCAAAAGATAGCAAAGCTTTCAAAAGACTGGAATGCCAGCGAGATGCTGGAAGAAGCTTTTGATATGGTAAAAGCTGTTGGCGATAAAAAGGTTCTCTGTGCTTTTTCAGGTGGTGTGGATTCCTTAGTTGCGGCGACCTTGAGCCAGAAAATTTTAGGTGATAACCTTCACTGTTTTTTTGTCGATAATGGACTCTTGAGATTGCAAGACTACAATCACATTGAAAAATTAAAAAAAGAGACGAACTTAAATATCGAAGTCATCAATGCCAAGGATGATTTCTTAAATGCCTTAAAAAATATCAGTGAGCCGGAAGAAAAAAGAAAAATCATCGGGCGCATGTTTATTGAGATATTTGAAAAGAAAGTTAAGGAGTATGAATCTAGTCATAAGATTCATTTTGAATACCTGCTTCAAGGAACTCTTTATCCAGATGTTATCGAATCTTCTCCGCATATTAATGGTGGAAAATCGGTGACCATTAAGTCTCACCATAACGTGGGAGGATTGCCTGAGAGAATGAAGCTAAAACTTCTCGAGCCACTTCGCCATTTGTTCAAAGATGAAGTGCGAGAAATGGGACTGAGTTTAAATTTAAAACGTGACTGGGTTTACCGCCATCCATTTCCAGGGCCAGGCCTTGGTGTAAGGATCTTAGGAGATATCAATCCTAAAGCGATTAAGGCCTGTCAGGAGTCAGATCAGATTCTTTATGAAGAATTACTGGAGGCCAAACTCTACCACTCTACATGGCAGGCATTCACTGTTTATCTTCCGGTTCAAACCGTTGGAGTAAAAGGGGATGGCCGTGCTTATGAAAATGTAATTTGTCTTAGGATGGTGAACTCAAGTGATGGGATGACGGCGAACTGGTCGCATTTTCCTCACGAGTTTTTAGAAGTGGTCTCCCGCAGAATCACCAATGAAGTCGCGGGAATTACCAGAGTTGTCTACGACATTACTTCCAAGCCACCTGGAACTATTGAGTGGGAATAGCTGCAAGATCGCAGCTATTCCATTAAATATCTTGTTAAATCCAGATAACCAAATTCAGTAGGATTTGTTTTTTTGTAAATGGCATTAAGGTTGTCATATTCTTTCCAGAAATCATCTGAGACTCGAGAGACTGCAAATTCCTTAGCGAGCTTTTTATACTCTTCTACAATTCTAATTTTTAAAACACGATTTTTAAAATCTTCAAGTTTTGCTTCAGGTACAACGAAGAACTGATTTGGGTAATAGCTATAAAAACCAGGAAGCAGAGTTAATGTGTCCTCCTGAGGCGACATTCTTAATGACTCTGCCAGAATCCATGAAATGTTTTCGTGTTCACGATTTCTTATCAGCGTAAAGACTTCATCCGGAGCATTTTCTTTTCTTACGATGAGGTATGAGTTCTCCGGAAAAAAGTTTGGAAAGCGTCTACTGCCTTTTGTTTTTAGTGAAATGAACTCCTTGAGTATGTTTTCACTGCTCGTAAGATTTGATTTTTCACGAGGAGTAATCGTGCGCCAATTAAGGGCATCCGTCACTCCACGGACTTCAGGTTTTAAGTATTCATAATAGGCTTTTTCAATGAACTCTTTCTTTGCATTTTTTGGGTCCTTATACTTGATGGCCCCTGGCGTTTTATTGACTAGCGGAAATAAGTATTTCATTTTTGCTTCCGTCAAAAGGCCTTTGTACCATGAGTCTCTAAGTGGCTTTCTTTGGTTCATAGGAAGAAAGTTTAAAAAGATTTCTTCAGCTTCCATTCGGATCATATCCATATAAATGCGAGTTAGCATTTGATGAGAGACATTTCCATAAACATCAAAGTTCACTACCAGGTTGTAAACGAGCCTTTCCATAAGGGCGTAGTCTAAAAAGAACATCGTCTTTGAGAGGTCTCCTTTAAAGCCTTTTAGAACAACCGCATTATCATCATGGCGAAAGACGGTCAAAAGAGCATTCTGATCGTGTCCTTCACCATCCCAAAGATCGTTGAGTTCATATCCAATGGGGTTGTTTTTCAACGTTTCATCAGCTCGCAATTTTCTATATCCTTCTCTGTGGGCGACAATCTTTTTTGTCAGGTCAAGAGTGTTGGATAATTTAACCTCACTTCCCCAGACTCCTGGAAGAATCAATAGGTCGCGTGCTTTATTTTCAAAACTTTTAGAGATGACCATATTATCTGATTCAGGTTTTATGAACATGACATAAAATTGTTCTTGAATAGAATTAACGGCATTGCTTCCATTACAGACCGGGCCTTTGATGAAAGTACTGATAATGAAATGCGAATTATCGAGTAAGAATTGATAACGTGCTTTTACCGGAATGTCGTTGAAGGCAATAAAAGGATTTTCTGCAATCTGATTTGAGTATGAATCATATTCAGGACCGTGATCCGTCACTTCCCACTTCTCAGCAAAAAATAATTTTTTTATTCTTTCCTCAACCTTAGGGTTAAATTCAAAAGGCATGTGAGTTTTAGCAACAATACTTAAGTCTTGAAATTTCAAACAATAGAAAAATTCATTTGCTTGTGGTCTTTCGTTGGCCCTTCTGGTCGCCAGTTCATCAATTCCTTTCTCGCATTTTGTTTTTGATCTTACTAATCTGAAAAAAGAGGTAGGTGCTTCCGGGAAATAAATATGCGCCAGATAAAGGTGCTCATAAATGTAGCGGCTGACTAATTTTTCTTTTTCAGATTTTTGATTAAAGAAGACTTCCCATTGACGAATTTGGGAAGTTAAATTTTTTGGAGCTTCGATTTTTTCAGGTCCTTCGGCCCCTTTAGAAAGCCACGTCCCAAGTGTTTGCCTTTGATCTTCACTAATCGGGGGAAGAGAGTAAGGCATTTGTAAATCAGAGCTATGAGCAAGGGCGGTCTTGAGTTGCTCAATTTTATCAAAACAAGAAATACTTTCTTCAACTTTTTTGAAAGGAATATCTCTTTGAGTTAGAACTTTCGTTCCAAGAATTTGATAAAAAAGATTATCTTCAAGCTTTTTAGCACGGGCAACATCAAAAAAACCTAACTGAACCCAGTCATTTTTATTTTTTCCATCAATTCCCGGGCGTGTTGGAGGAACACTTTCAGTTCTTAGTCCATCATAGACATTTTTATGGTTGGCGCCTCTGTCGAAGTTTTCATAATTTTGTAAGTTCAGCTGACAAGGCCCGTTCAAACAACTGTGACAGGAAATACAGCGATTATCAAAAATAGGCTGAATTTTTTCACGGTATTCGGAGGCTATAGCGACTTTAAAAAAGACTAGAGAAAACACTAGATAGCATTTTATTTGGTTCATAATTTTTCCTTATGAACATAGTAAATGTAAGGGGGGAATTAATCAAATAAACTTAACTGAGGCTTAGTCGATTCTTTGGCCGAGATGACTTCTCTGGTTTCGTGCATCAGGATTTCTCGTTTAGAGAAAGAGTCTTTAAATGTCTCGATCACAAAAAAACTCATTTCAGGATACTTTCGTTTTAAGTCTCTCATCTCTTCAGTGATAAGCTCGACGTTTTTATGGTCGTCATCACTCATCCCAAAGCGGTGAAAAGGTGAGTGGCCGTATTGTTCAATGGCCTTCTCTACACTTGCTCTGATGGCGTGCTTTTTTAGTTCAGCGACACTTTGTTTGAGTTCTGTATCGCCAAGGGCAAGCCTTACTTCTGGATTAGAGACCGGATAAATGCTGTGGTAGTTCGGTCTTCTTGGCAGGTAGCCTGCTTCAACCATTTGATCGACACCTTCCATAATTGTATTCGGGTGATGACCTCTGGCCGTGATGAGCGAAACAGGTCTTTCATTATAAGTAGCGTGATAGAAGTACTCCCAAGAAGGAGCTTTCCAATGAGTATCAACTTCTTTCATGGCCTTTAAGATATCTTCCACAAAGCCTTGTTTTTTTCCGGCCCTAATTTCCATCGGGTGCAGGTCTTTATCTCTGAAATGTCTGAAAGAGCCGTAGGCATCATTGAAATCCATATAGTAGTCAGCATAAATTCCGCTGATACCAATGTTTTTATTTTCGTGAGCAAACTCGCCTGATGATAAGGCCAGTTCAGCATTCGTCTTTTTATGGAAAATAATAATAGGAGTAGATAAAAAAGCAACGTTGTCATCGAAGTCAAAAAAATAAAATGAACGTCCACCCAAATGAAAATTTCGGTCTTGTTCCTTGGGCACATCAAAGTTAAAAGCCATCTGCCCGGGAAGAATTAATGAACTATTTTTCTTCTTCATACTCATTTTACTATTTTATAAATCAGTAATCATCCTCGTCAATTCTACTAACTCACTTGGATACTCTTTCAAATTTACTTTCTCGCTATTTTTCTTTTTAGTTGTTACTAAATTTGTCAAACAAAGTGCTCTTACAGGAGTTGGTCTCTCGGCACTTTTGGCACATCTTTCATAAAAGCCCACGGCCACTCTTTCATAAGACTCGTGAACTTTTAAAATTTCTTTTAAAAGTCCCAGCTCTTTTCCGGCCTGAAGGACTGGAGCAGGAGTGCGGTGAAGGGCCTGAGGAGGAAGTTTTTTGATGTCTGAGAGTTTTGGAAATTTCAATTCGATTTCTTGGACTAAAACCGTGAACTCTTCTTCTGTCATGTCGGCAATTTCTTGATCGGTATAGAAGCGCTCAAGCTCTAAGACGCTGTTGTCGAAGTCTTTTCTCTCAGTCATTTCTTCTTGCTTTTTAATTGTATTGGCGATCAGATTCTTTAGAGCAGATGGTTTGTTTTCAGTGACAGTTGCAGCATTTTGAGAGGGAGATTCGCTCGTCAACTGACTTTTTATATCATTTGAATGATCCGTATTTTTTGATTTAAGATAATATGATCCAGCACCCAACAAAGCTGCTAGGACGATAGTGGTAACAATGGCGGACAACCCGCGGAGTTTCATAGGATCTCCATAAAAATTATCTAGTTCAGGGTATTTTACGCTAAAAGTCAGATGGCTTCAATCTCGCCTCTAAAACCGTGTAAAAAAGGACTCAATTTTTACATACAATGCTTCTGGAAAATGATTAAATTTAGACTTACACACGCACCTTCAAGGAGACGAGGATTATGTCCTTTTTGGAGTCACACTCAGACAGTTTTGTTCACCTACACTTACATACCCAGTATTCACTTCTGGATGGGGCCATCCGCCTCAAAGATCTTATTAAAAGGGCCAAAGAACTTGGGGTTCCGGCCATTGCTCAAACAGACCATGGAAACATGTTTGGAGCGATTGATTTTTATACTCAATGTAATGCTGCCGGCATCAAGCCCATCTTAGGTTCTGAAATTTATTTCACTCCTGGATCGCGTTTTGAAAAAGGGGCGCTAAAAAAGCAAAAGGTCGTAGGCTCTCAAGATGAGATGGAGTCGCGCCACCAGATTCACCATTTGATTCTTCTTTGTAAAAACGAAGTTGGTTATCAAAATCTATGTAAACTTTTATCTCGCGCTTACATGGAAGGCTTTTATTATAAGCCTCGCGCTGACTATGAACTTCTTCGCGAGTTCAGCGAAGGGCTGGTTTGTACAACGGCCTGTTTGAAAGGAGAGGTTGGTTACAATTTCTTTTCTGATCAAGACGACAGGGCCATCAAAGCAATTGAGAAATTAAAAGATATTTTTGGTGACGATTTTTATCTGGAAATTCAAGAAAACGGAATTCCCGAGCAGCAAATTGTTAATAGAAAAGTTATCGAATACGCTCGTGCCAATAATGTTCAGGTGGTTGCAACCAATGACTGCCATTACTTAACTCGCGAAGATGCGGCCGCACAGGAAGTTCTTCTTTGCGTTCAGACAGGTAAGACTCTGCAGGATGAAAACCGCATGAAGCTTACGACTAATGAGTTCTTCTATAAATCGCCGGCCGAAATGCGTGAAGCTTTTCACTATGCACCGGATGCCTGTGATAACACTTTAAAGATTGCCGATAAATGTAATGTGAAATTTAATTGGAAAGATGAGAAGGGAAATCAAATTTATCACCTTCCAGATTATCCAATCCCAACTTCTGAAACACCATCTGATTATTTCAGACGTGAATCTAGAGAAGGGCTAGAAGCAAGATTTAATGGCCCTCATTTTATTAAGTTGAGAGAAGAGCCAAATTGGGAATCAGAACTAAAACCAAAATACATCGAGCGCCTTGAAGGCGAGATCGATATGATTGTACAGATGGGGTTTCCCGGATACTTTCTTATCGTATCTGACTTCATTAAGTGGGCAAAAAATAATGGTTGTCCAGTAGGCCCGGGAAGGGGTTCTGGAGCTGGATCAATTGTCGCTTATGCATTGGATATTACCAACGTCGATCCCATTCCATTTAACTTACTCTTTGAGAGATTCATCAATCCTGAGCGTGTTTCGATGCCGGATTTCGACGTCGACTTCTGTCAGGAGAATCGTCATAGAGTCATTGAATATGTTACTCAAAAATACGGTGACGAGCGTGTTGGTCAGATTATTACTTTCGGTAAACTTCAGGCCAAAGCTGTTATTAAAGACGTCTCGCGTGTATACGGATTAACTTTCGGTGAAGCAGATATCATTTCAAAATTAATTCCAGAAGAATTAAAGATGACGATTGATAAAGCACTAGAGCTTGAACCAAAACTTACAGAACTAATGGAGCAAGATTCTAGGATTAAGCAGGTTATTAACATCAGTAGAAGACTTGAGGGTCTTCTTCGCCACGCTTCGATTCACGCCGCGGGTGTTATTATCACGAATCTTCCTCTTGTTACTTATTGCCCTTTATTTAAAGGCAGAGAAGGCGAGAAGGTTATCCAGTTTGATAAAGACTTTTCTGAAAAAATTGGTCTGGTTAAATTCGACTTCTTAGGATTAAAAACTCTTACTGTTATTGAGAATGCGACTAAGTTTATCAAGCGCGATAAAGACTCTACTTTTGATATTGAGTCTATTGATCTTGAAGATCCAAAGGTTTTCGAGTTCATCTCTAAAGGTGAAACGGTTGGAGTCTTCCAGCTCGAGTCTTCGGGGATGATCGATCTTTGTAAAAGGATTGCTCCGGGGTCTATCGATGATATTTCGGCGATCAACGCACTTTACAGACCAGGGCCACTTGAATCTGGAATGGTAGATGAGTTTATTG
This sequence comes from Bacteriovoracaceae bacterium UBA6153, assembly GCA_002428265.1. Lineage (GTDB taxonomy): Bacteria > Bdellovibrionota > Bacteriovoracia > Bacteriovoracales > Bacteriovoracaceae > Bacteriovorax. The sequence goes on along the minus strand of DIUR01000033.1, from coordinate 413,902 downwards.
AAATTAAGCACGGAAGAAAGTTAACAAACTATCCGTTTCCAAGTCTTGAGCCAGTTTTAAAAGATACATATGGAGTTATCATTTACCAAGAACAGGTAATGAACGTTGCCCGTATTGTTGCTGGATACTCGCTTGGGCAAGCGGATATGTTAAGACGAGCGATGGGGAAAAAGAAGGCCGATGAAATGGCCCACCATCGTGAAATTTTCTTAAAAGGTGCTGCTGAGAGAAATTATAATACTGAAACAGCGAATGACCTTTTTGATAAAATGGAAAAATTTGCGGAATACGGATTCAACAAATCCCACGCCGTTGCTTACTCAGTTATTTCTTATCAGACGGCATGGTTAAAATACTATTACCCGGCAGAGTTTTTTGCTGCACTTTTAAGTTCTGAACTTGGAAGTATGGATAAGATCACTCAATATATTAGCGATGCAAAACATTTTGATATTGAAGTTCTTCCTCCTGATGTGAACGAGTCTCTATGGCCGTTTAACGTTGTTGGAAAAAATATCCGTTTTGGTATGGGGGCCGTTAAAAACGTCGGTCAAAACGCCGTCGAAGAAATTGTTCGTGAAAGAACTGAAAACGGACCTTACACTGGATTTTTAAATTTCTGTGAAAGAATCAATCTAAAAACAGTTAACACTCGCGTATTTGAATCCCTGATTAAAGTTGGGGCCTTTGATGAGTGTGAAAAGATGAACAGAAAAACTCTTCTGGAAAATCTTGAAACTATTTTAGCTTACTGTAAAAAACGTCAGGAAGAATCTAGTCAGGGACTCATTTCTCTATTTGATATGGGTGAAGTCGGAATGTCTCAAACTGCTGAGTCAAATCTTGATATTGCCATAGTAAGTGACTTTGATGAACTAGAGAAGCTCTCTCACGAGGCAGAGCTTATGGGGATTTATATTTCGGGCCACCCGTTGGATCGTTATAAAAATCTTATGGAAGAGTTGGCCACTATGCCAATTTCTAATGTTCAGGATTTCCTGGGATCAGATCAGAAGAGATCAATGACTCTGGCAGGACAAATTACGACGAGAAAAAATATTCTGACTAAAAAAGGCGACAAGATGTGCTTTGCCAATCTTGAAGATTTGTCAGGCAAAATTGAATGTATCGTCTTTCCAAAAGTTTTTGCAGAGTATGAACTTATTCTTGCTAGTGATGAGCCTTTAATCATTGAAGGTTATGTAAATATGCAGGAGAGTCCACGCAAAATTTTTGCAGAGAAAATTTTGAAACTTAAAGAGCACTCTGAAAATAAAATTACAGGCGTTCGTATCAACGTTGATTTGAATGACCTGACTGAGATGAAGCTCAATAAGCTTCGCCAGGTTCTTCTGTCTTACAGAGGGGCCACGCCAATGCATATGATTTTTGAAGGCCCAGGTGGAAAAGCGAGACTTCCTTTAGGGGAAGAGTTTATGATTAATCCGACTCCGCAGATGGCCCATCAGATTAATGAAGTCTTTAATCGTGATGCGGTAAAATTCATCATTGATGGAAAACTTGAGGATGTACATGTTCAATAAGATTTTTTTTGGTCTGTTTTTTTTATTGGTCTTAAACTTTTCAGCTTTTTCTCAAGAAGATTCGGTTGAAGTTCTCATTAAAAAAGCTGAAGGCAATACAGCGGCATTGACGAGTATTGAACTCAACGGTTTTAGACAGGCCGTGACTAAGTCTTTAGTTGAAAAAAATCTTGATTCAGAAAAGTTTTGGGAAAAATTAGAAGAGAAGAAATTATCGGATGATCAGGAAAAAGAGTTCTTAAGACCACTGTTTATCAATCCTCTTTTTTTATCGGCCAAAGGCCTTCCTACAGATACTTTTGAGAAATCACTCTTTAAGTATACAATTGATCAGGCAAAGTTTACAGCGATGACGGCAGAGTTATTATCCACTCTACCGGACACAAGTATTAAAACATTTTACATCCTTCCTGAAATTCTCATTGATTCAGACATGAGCTGGAGTGATGTTGGGGTTACGAAAAAAGAAAACTTCGTAGGAGTTATTGTTGATTCATGGCAGTCTTGGGCCACAAATCAATTTAAAAAGTTTCCAAATGTCGTTATTTTAGAAAAAGATTTCACGACGATTCCTCCAAATCTTAATCCTGAATCGGTAACATTAAAGTGGACGTCACGAATTAAAAAAAGCGAAGTGTTTCAAGATAGAAAGAGTGCTCGTTTTGAAATGACTGCTCAGTACATTTTAGTTGATACCAAGTCTGGAAGAAATTTATTAGGATTTGATTTTCCCACTCAAAAAAGAGAGTTTGGAATTAGTTCAGCAAAAGAGTTGAGCTCTGGACTGGCCAGTCTGGTTTATAATTTACTTAACTCTCAGACAGCGAAAATTAACGGCATTCTTGAAGCGCCAAAAACAGCAGGAGTGTACTCAGTTGATATTAAAATCACCGGCAAACACGGTCTTTTTGATATTACTCAAATCAATTCATTCTTAGCAGAGCGCTTTAAAGACTTAACTCTTTCTTCAGAGCTAAAAAGTTACTCAAGTGACTCGTCTGTTATTTCAATAAAAAGCAGTGCTACGGCCGAGTCCCTTTATGTGTTATTGGCCAAAGATGGTGGAAAAATGCTTATTAATGAGCAAAAAATTCTGCTTTTTTCGCCCGAAGAGCGCTCTTTTGCAATTATTCCAAAAGAAGCTAATAATTAAGAAGAGTTAAGACCAATTGAGACATTGAGGGATAAAAATGGTCAGGAAAATCCTCTTAGCACTACTTTCAATTAATATGTTCGTTGCGTGTTCTTCATCTGTGGTTCAAAGAGACACCCAGGGAAAACGTCCGCGCGCAGAAGAACGAAAATATTTTTCAGGCGTAAAAAAGAAAGTGGCATTACTGCCATTTTTTAATGAATCACCGTTTGAAAGTGAAGACCTGGAAATCAATGCTACTGAAGAGCTTCGCATGGAGCTGACAAAGTCAGGTGAGTTTATTGTTGATCCAAGTTCACAAAAACTATTTGGCCCTTCAAAAGAGATTTATGCTGGTGGCGGGATGAAGCTGGTGCAGTTAACCAGACAAGCGAAAATTGCAGGAATTAATTTTATCATTTTCGGCCGTGTTATCGATGCGAGAGTGAGAGAGAAGTCAGATGAAATCGGAATCGTGAGACAAACAAAATCCTATTCTGAATCTAAAGTTGAAGTCCGCGTCTATGATGTAAACGCTGGAAAAGAAATTTATACTGAAACTCTAAACGGATTTGCTGACGATGCGACATTTAGATTCTTCTCATCTGATCGTGAAGATCAACTGGCCTACAGAAGAGATTTATTAAGATATGCGGTGAGAGTCGCTGTCCGTAAATCAGTTCCAAAAATTCTTGAGCTAGCAAGCAAGCTTGATTGGGTAGGAAGAGTCGCAAAAATTATCGGTACAAAAGTTTATTTGAATGCCGGAAGAGAAAGTGGAATTAATATCGGAGATATTTTAAGAATCATCACTGAAGGAACTGAGATTTATGATCCGGAAACAGGTGCTCTGATTGGTATGAGTAAAGGTGATATGAAAGGCACAATTGAAGTCGTCGACTACTTTGGTACTGATGGAGCGATTGCTATTCTTCACTCTGGAGGACAGGTCCTGGAAGGGGACTTCGTTCAGCTTTATTAATTTATACAAACACGCCTACCCATTATTTAAAAGCCTAGTTTTTAAGATGGACCCAGAAATGGTTCACGAGCTGACAATTCATTCTATGAGTGTGCTGGGACGACTATTACCTGATCAGGAAATTAACCCCGCTCTAAGTCTTAATGTGATGGGGTTAGAGTTTAAAAGTCCTATAGGGCTTGCTGCAGGCCTTGATAAAAATGCAGAAGTTATCAATTATATGACTCATCTTCCTTTTGGTTTTGTAGAAGTGGGGACAGTGACGCCGAAAGCTCAGGCCGGCAATGATAAACCAAGACTCTTCAGGTATCCAGCAGAAGAATCATTAAGAAACAGAATGGGATTTAATAATCAAGGGGCCGAAGAGGTTTTGATTAATCTCAAGAAAGCAGATCGCAGAGGAAAAATTATCGGAGTTAATCTTGGAAAAAATAAGATTACCCAAAACGATGATGCTCCCAAAGATTATGCTTACCTCTACCAGAAATTTGCTCCGTTTGCCGATTACCTGGTTATCAATGTTTCAAGCCCTAATACTCCGGGACTGCGTGATCTTTTAAAAGATGCGGGGTTAAGACAAATCTTTGAAGCAGTTGATGCAGAAAGAAGTATTATGAAAAGACCTCTTCTGGTAAAAGTTTCACCTGATATGGCCCTTGAAGAACTCTCTTCTGTCGTAGGCCTTGTTAATGAATATAAGCTTGATGGAATTATCGCAACTAATACGACTATTATGAAAGAGCGTGGAGAAGGTGGCATTAGCGGAAAACTTCTGACTAAAAAAGCGCGCGAGACAAGAGAGTTCTTATTAAAAGAGATCAAAAATTCAAAAAGCACTTGTGAGTTAATCGGCGTTGGTGGGATTTCTTCTTACAATGATCTGATGGATTTCTGGAGAGCGGGCGGCAAGCTGGTACAAATTTATTCTTCATTTATTTTTCAAGGGCCTCAATTTCTTTATGAGATTGAAGAGCAATTAAAAATTGATTTCAAAAAGCGCGGAGTGAAAAACTTTGAAGAGTTTCTTCACTCCGTAAAAAATTAGTTTTCTCTGTAACAAACTTCACGAAATTCAAGATCAACTGAAACGATTCTTTCAACGTCTTCGTTTAATAATTCAATTTCATCTTCAGTTAAAGCGTTAAGGTCTTTGCAGACGATGACCGCAGGCTCTGAACTTACAGAAGTTGGTGGAAATGGTGGCCTTGCCTGAGCACCTGTCGACATCACTGACATTACAGCGATTAGAGCGATTAACATTGAAGCCTTCATAGTATTCTCCTGAAATAGGTCTTTTTCGAAGTTTAACAGCTATTTGAATTTATAGGGGCTTCCCTGAATTTTTTATCAGGCCGTCTAAACTTTAGACATTTTATAGACTTGAGAGCAAATTTTTAAATAAATTCATATTTTGGCCGCCTCCACCCGATAAGTCCTCTATGAAGTTGTGCTTAATTTTAATAATATTCACCCTTTTAATGAACTCTGGTTATTCGAAAGATGCCATGGATTGCGCTAACATCAACCATCCGGCCACCCAAGATGAATATCGTACATGTCTTAGATTAAACATTAAAAAGGCCGCAAGTGATCAAGGCGTGGATTGTGAAACTTGTTTTGTCGATCAAAATGAAAAGAACTCTAATAGTTTCGTAGCTGCTCTTGGAGCTATCGCTCAGCCAGCGGCCGTTTTGCTTGCAACATACACAACTGTAAAATCACAAAATCAAATTCAGGAAAGATGGGCAAAGGCCTACGAGTCAGGACATCAGGAATGTACTAACAGGTACAATGCTTATTTAAATTATAATACTACTATTGGAGCTAATCCTATTACTCCGACTGAAACTGCTTCAGCACTGGGCTCATGCAATGGTTATGGCTACGGCGCTTACGCTGGATACGGCGGACTGACAGGAAATATGTATGGTGGTTTTGGAAATCCATTTTTACAAAACGGTTTCACTAGTGGTTATTTAGGTGGCTTTAATGGACCGTATGGAGCAGGAACTTACGGCACAGGAATGATTTCTGGCTCTATTGGAGTAGGGACAGCAGGTTCTTCTTCGTCGTCTGTTTATCAATCGGGGATTACACCAGCGTTTGGTTTCTAGTATTCAGGTCTCACCAGATAATCAATTGGATCTACAACACCAGCTTTCTTAAACCCTCTCAGTCTTAGTGCGCATGAATCGCACACACCACAGGCCTTATCGTTTCTTTCATAACAAGACCAACTGAACTCAAGCGGAGCTTTAAGCTCGATGGCCTTTTTTACGATCTCATCTTTCTTTAGAAAGATAACAGGTGTGACAACGCGAATGTCGCCATCTTTTGTTCCTTCTTTGATCAGATTATTAATGGCCTCATAGTAGCTTGGTCTGCAATCCGGGTATCCTGAAGAGTCTTCATAGACGGCACCAATAAAAATTCTTTTTGCACCAACGACTTCTGCCCATGAAACGGCCATAGAAATAATGTGAGTGTTTCTAAAGGGGACATATGAATCTGGAATTTCTTCCGAGTCACCTTTGAATTTTTTTACATCAATATTATCGTCAGTCAGACTTGAGCCGCCGATTTGTTTCAGGAAGCTCACGTCGATAATTTTTTGAAGATTTTTTGGAACTTTATAAAACTCAGAGATTTTCTTAAAACTCTCAAGCTCTCTAATTTCTGTTTTTTGTCCGTAGTTCAAATGCAAAAAAGCAAGATTTTCATATTCAGAGTTTGCAATGGCCGCACAGACTAAAGAGTCCATGCCTCCACTTACTAAACATACTGCTAATTCTTTTTTCTTTGTTGTCATAGTCTACTCTTAATTAAGCTCTTTCAGATTCTGTTTTAAAATATTCCAGGAATTGTTTTGCTTTTACTTCAGCATTAGCTTTCTTGTCAGCAAGGGAACCATTTTTTTCCTGAATCATAATGTAGAATTTAATTTTTGGCTCAGTTCCCGATGGCCTTAAATAAACCTGGTTGCCGTCTTCAAAGAAAAATCCAATGACATTACTTTTCGGCAATCCCTCGATTCCAAGGCCGTAATCTTTTACTGTCGCAAGCTTGTTTCCAAGGATGTTGTTATCGCTGAAATTCCTGAAGTTTGTCATGATTCGTGAAATTTTTTCCTGCCCTTCAATTCCAAAATAATCCAGGGACAGAAGGTCTTCTCTTGAAAAGCCGAACTCTCCATAAATAGTATCGAGAGCATCGATCAAATTCATACCTTGAAGCTTATAGTGAAGTGCCACTTCCGCCATTTGAGAGACAGAGCTCACACCATCTTTATCGCGGGCAAAAGTATGGCATAAGTAACCAAAAGACTCTTCTGTGGCGAAGATAAACTTTTTCTGTGGAGCAGTTTTTTCAAGCTCATTCATCTTTCCACAGATCCATTTAAATCCGGTAAGCGTGTTGTAGACTTCAACTCCAAATGCTTTTGAAATGGTGTCTAAAAGTGGAGTGGTTACAACAGACTTCACCATATAGTTCTCACCAGTGAGCGTGCCATTCTTTTTCATTTGAGAGAGCATGTAGTGAAGTTTCAGGATACCGATCTGATTACCAGTTAGATAAACGATTTCGCCCTTAACTTTTATAGCGACACCCAGACGATCTGTATCAGGATCTGATCCCATAACAATATCACCGCCAAGCTTTTCCATAAGGTCTACGGCCATTTTAAGGGCAGACGGATTTTCTGGGTTCGGGCTTTTTACTGTCGGAAATTTTCCGTTAGGTTCTGCCTGTTCAGGGACGACGTGAACATCCGTAAATCCTAATTCCTTAAGAGCACGCGAGCACGGAACAAGACCAGCACCGTGAATAGGTGTGTAGATAATCTTTAGCTTCGATCCGTTTGTTTTGCACATTTCTGGATTAGTGTATTTAGAATAGATGGCCTTGAAGTAAGCATCTTCAACACTGTCATCAATCCATTGGATCATTTTATTTTTCATGCCTTCTTCAAAAGGAGTTAACTTGATCGTAGAAAAATCATTAATGGCATAATAGTTATTGATAATATTTTGATCGTTCGGAGGAGTGACCTGAGCTCCATCAGACCAAAAAACCTTAAAGCCGTTATACTCTGGTGGATTGTGAGAAGCTGTTACCATAACTCCGGCCATAGACTTGTGATGTCTGATTGCAAAAGATAATAGAGCAACCGGATTTAAATGCTTATAGATGTAGGCCTTGATTCCATTTCCGGCCATGACTTCAGCTGCTACTTGAGCGAGCTCAAAGCTCATTATGCGCGAGTCGTAGCTGATACACATACTAGGGTTAGCAGATTTTTGTGCAAGTACTTCAGTACACAGGGCCTGTGTGGCCTTTCTGATTGTATAGATATTAATTCTGTTGATTCCCTGGCCCAGGATGCTTCTCATCCCGCCAGTTCCAAACTCAAGGTCTTTATAGAAGCATTCATCGATTTGTTTAGTATTGTTAGTATCCAATAGCCTCTGGATTTCAGCGCGCGATTCAGGGCTAAAATACGGGTTTGCTGCCCATTCACGGGCCTTCTCAAGTGTAGTTTTATCAGTCATACTCTCATCCTTAAAATGTTAATCGGAGGCTAGTTTAGCAAATAACTCTTCATAGATCATAATTTTTTCGCTATAGTCGAGATCGATTAGCGGAGGACTTATGGCCAATAAAAACATGAAGCACAAATTAAACATCCCTGGAGCATGGTATTGCACAGATCCGGATGATGATAATGGAGAAGGATGTATTGCTTGTAACGTCTGTTACACGGGTGCACCTGAATTTTATAAAGAAGACGAAGATGGTAATGCTTATATTTATAAGCAACCAGTGACTCCTGCAGAAATTGAATTATGTCAGGAACAATTGGAGGCATGTCCAGTGGCCTCTATCGGAAAAGACGGCTAATTAGGCAAACTCGAAACGTTGGTCAGCATGTTGAAAGACATTGCTGACCGCGCCATTATCTCAGACACATTTATAAAGTTTTTGGCTCAACTGCAGCAATCCATTTATGCTTGTCATCAACGCGTCCTTCTTGAATAGCAAGAAGACCTTCTCTTAAAAGCATAGCGATCTTTCCATCCGGGTGATGAAGTGGGTATCGCTCACCAGTTGCTTCACCGAAATAATTGATAGGAGAGATGATAGCGGCCGTTCCGCATGCAAAGGCTTCAGTACATCTTCCGGCCTTAATTTCTGAGAGCAATTCGTTGATATCGATATTGCGCTCAACCACTGTGTAGCCCATATCGCGGGCAAGAGTGATGATAGATTTTCTGGTAATTCCATCGAGGATAGTGTTGCCAGTCATCGGAGTGACAAGCTCATTGTTGATGACGACAAAAATATTCATCCCAGACATTTCTTCAACGTATCTTTTTTCTCTGGCATCAAGCCACAGAGTTTGAACGAATCCTAAGTTTTTTGTTTTAATAGCAGCAGAGAGTCCGGCCGCATAATTTCCACCGGTTTTTGCATAACCAGTCCCACCTGGGAAGGCACGGGCATTTTCTCTTTCAATATAAACTGAAATTCCACCTACTGTAGTGTCTGAAAAGTATGATCCAGATGGAGAAGCAATGACCATAAAACGGAATTTTTCGGCCGGCTTAATCCCAAGAGATTCTTCTGAAGCAAACATAAAGGGGCGAAGGTAGAGTGATTCACCTGATCTTCTTGGAACAAAATTAGCGCAATATGAAGTTAATTCAAAAACAGATTTCATGAAAATGCTATGAGGAACATGTGGCATCGCCATTCGCTCAGCAGAGCGGTTGAATCTTAAATAGTTTTCTTCCGGGCGGAAGATGAAAGGCCCTTTGCCATTAACTCTGTAGGCTTTCATTCCTTCAAAAATTTCTTGAGCATAGTGAAGAACTTTTGAAGTTGGATACATTGTAATCGGGCCGTAAGGAAGCAGTGTTAACTCACCCCATTTGCCATTTTCATACTCACAGCTTGCCATCACCGGTGCCATAACATTTCCGAATCCTAGAGTTTCTGGAAGTTGGAAATTTTTAATAGCGCTAGCGAGAGCTGGGTCTATATTTAATTGAGTCATAGTATTCCTACATAAAAGTGATAACGAAAAGTGGAGTTATTATATCCATTATTGGGGAAGAATCAAAAAAAAAGTCCATATGACGACATTTGTCGAAGAAATAATGCAGATATCACCATATTAGGGCCCTAAACTATAAAAAATTAACTTAAATAGTGCTCATATCGTCTTCAAATCCTTCCGATAAATAAATGTGAAAAATTGAATTTCTATTGGGAAAGTGAATATGGATGATTTTGAAAAAGAAGTAAAATTAGATTTTCTTACTGAAGCTCTTCAGCTTTTGGATGATTCAGAACAGGCCTTTTTGGCACTTGAAGGTGACAAAAATAATGTTGATTTGATGAACCAGATTTTCAGACTTGCTCACAATCTTAAAGGAACTTCGAGAGCAGTCGGTTTTGGTGATGTGGCAGAGTTCACTCATGAAATGGAAAACCTGATTTTAAAATTAAAAGAAGGTAAACTGGAAATCACGGATTCTATCGTTTCACTTCTGCTTGAATGTAATGACCACGTAAGCGTTATGATCAGAATGCTTAACATGGACCTGAACTCAAGATTTGATTCAAAAGAAATTATTACAAAAATTCAGTCTGCTCTAAGTGGCAACTTAGTTGAGTCAGCTCCAGTTATGGAAGCTGAACCAGAATCTTCTGCTTTTGGTGAAGAAGAAATATCAGCAGAAGATATTGCACTATTAAAGAGTTTTGAAGATAACCTCAATGCTCCGGCCGCATCAGTTCCAGTAGTCGCCGAAGTTATAGAGATCGCCGAAAAGAAGGCAGCTCCACCCGTTGTTCATGCAGCTAAAGGGAACGAAGAAGATAGTATCAGAGTGAGTCTTGCACGTGTTGAGATGCTCAATAATGTGGTTGGAGAGTTGGTAATTATTCAAACCGTGCTTAATCAGCACAGAGAGGAAGTTTCAAATCCACTTATGCTAAAGTCGCTTTCTCATCTGGCAAAACTTTCAAAAGAAATTCAGAATATCTCAATGAGTTTGAGAATGGTGCCTCTTAAGCAGACATTACAAAAGATGCAGAGGATTGTTCGTGATACTTCAAAGGCCTTGAATAAAAAAGTAACACTAGAGTTAGTAGGTGAAGAAACAGAAATCGATAAAACGGTTCTGGAGCATTTAGCAGATCCTCTTGTTCACATTGTTAGAAATGCAGTTGACCACGGACTTGAAACGACAGAAGACCGTATCAAAGCAGGAAAAAGTGAAGAAGGTATCGTAACGATTAAAGCTCACCACGAAGGCAATAACCTTGTGATTGAAATTAGCGATGATGGTAAAGGGATCAATCCAAAAATCATCCGTGAAAAAGCGATTGAAAAAGGGGTTATTTCTGCTAACGCTACAATGAGTGACAGCGATATCGTCAATCTTATATTCCATCCGGGATTTTCTACGAAGTCTGAAGTTTCAGAAATTTCAGGACGAGGAGTTGGGATGGACGTTGTAAAAACAAATATTGAAAAACTCTCTGGTGAAGTAAAAGTTATTACTAAATTAGGTGAAGGGTCGGTCTTTAAAGTTGTTCTTCCTTTAACTCTGGCAATCATTGAAGCCATGGTTACTAAGATTGGTGATGAACGCTACATTATTCCATTGGGACAAGTTTATGAATCGCTTTCGCCGACAGCGGATCTCGTTCACCACGTAAATGGTGTGGGTGATTGCTTGAAAATCAGAGGAGAAGTTATCCCTCTGTTTAAAATTTCAAAAGCATTACAGAGGACTGTTGTGGATAGGCCTATTCATGAGCAAATTGCCATTATTGTTAATAATAATGAAAGAAGTTTCGCAGTCCTGGTTGATGATATTCTTCACCAGCAGCAGGTTGTTATTAAAAAGCTGGGTGAAGAAATTAAAAATCAGAAAGGTTTTATGGGAAGCTCGATCTTGGGAGATGGCCGTCCGGCCTTCATTCTCGATCTGGTAGAACTATTTGCTGGTTCAATGAAAAAGAAAAAATCTAACTTTATAGATGAAAAGGCCGCATAGGAGTATTAAAATGGAAAAAGATAATGTTACAAAAATGAAGAAGACAGTGAGTTCAGAGCTTAACAGATATATCGAGTTTAGCTTAGGGCAAGAAGACTACGCAATTCCTCTGTTGATGGTTAGAGAAGTGATCTCTGTTCCTGATACAACACCCATTCCAAAATCACCTCCACATTTTCTTGGGATCATGAATCTTAGAGGACAGGTTATTTCGGTTGTCGATCTGAGAAAGAAACTCAAAGTAGATGCACGTAAAGATAAAGAAGAAGCTGTTATTATCGTTGATATCGGTGGAATGAATATTGGTGTGGTTGTTGACTCCATCAATAGAGTTCTGGCCTTTTCAAGTGATGAAGTCAGTGAAATGCCGGAAGTTGAAAATCAAGTAAACACTCACTTTATTTTTGGGGTTTACAAAAAAGAGCACTCTTTAACTGTTCTTCTTGATATCGCAAAGGTTCTAGACCTGAAGGATATGGAAGCAATCAGTGGAATGAAAAAATCTGCTTAATCGTTATTAAATTTTGAGATATCCGGGGTAAGTAATGAGTCAAGCAGTTGCAGGAATTGTGAGTAAAGATTTTGTAGCATTAATTGAAAAAGTTTCAAATGTTGTTCATAAAATCTCAGGAAACCGTTTAGGTGAAAAACAGGCCTATATGGTTGAGACTCGTGTAAAGAAACGTATGATGGAGTTGGGATTAAAATCTGCTCAAGAGTACAGCACTTACATTGATAAAAACCTGGATCATGAATCTTATATTTTGGTCGGACTCATTACGACTCACCATACTTTCTTTTTCAGAGAGTTTCCACATTTTGAAATTCTAAAAAATAAGCTTCCAGACTTGGTTGCTGCCGTTAAGAAAAGAAACGATAAAACAATTTCAATCTGGTCAGCAGCTTGCAGCCGCGGACACGAAGTTTACTCACTTGCAATGTTCTTAGATTTTCATCTCTCTCAAATTGATCCAACAATGACGTTTAAAATCCTGGGAACAGATATTGATGGTGAATCAGTTAAGGTTGCCAATAATGGTGTTTATCACCAAAACGAAATTAAAGAAATTCCTATGAACTTTATGGGGAATAATTGGGCAAAAGGCAGTGGCGAGATCGCCATGTATGCTAAGGTTAAAACGGTTCTTAAATCTAAGTGCGAATTTAGACCAGGAAACCTTTTAAAGATTAGTGAAGCCGTTAAAGATCAAAAGTTTGATGTCATTTTTTGCCGTAACGTTTTCATTTATTTTGAACCACACCAGATCGAAGCTATTTCAAAAGAACTAGTGGCAAGACTACAGCCGCATGGAATTTTCTTTTCTGGGATTTCTGAGCCACTCTCAGGAATGAAGCTGGAAATTTCTTCAATCGGTCCATCTGCCTATGTTCATAAAGTAGCAGTCGCCCCAGTAAGTAACGTGTTGCCAATGCCTACAAGAACAACTGTGACCTCTGTTGGTGCAGCTCCTGTGAGTTCAATGCCTCAGTTGTTAAAAGTTATCTGCGTAGACGATTCACCAAGTATTTTAACACTGCTTAAAAAAGTTTTAACACCAGAGCATGGATTTGAAGTTGTCGGCACGGCCGTTAACGGTAAAGATGCAATGGAGAAAATGAAAACGCTAAAAGCAGATTTAATGACTCTTGATATTCACATGCCTGAAATGGATGGTGTTGCTTATCTTGAAAAGAATCATTCTAAATCACATCCTCCTGTTATGATTATTTCTTCTGCTTCAAGAGCGGACTCTGATACAGCGATGAGGGCCTTTAAGTTCGGTGCTAGTGACTACGTTGAAAAGCCAGCACTAAGCAATCTTGAAGAGCGCGGAGAAGAAATCAGAACAAAACTGAAATCTATCTATGGAAGTACAAAGAGAGTTACTGCAGTTTCGAGCTTTGACAAAGAAGCTCAGAAAACTTTTGTGATTAAAACACCAGAGACAAAAATCAGACTTATGTTCGGATCTCTTTCTGATCTTCCGGTCTTTAAAGGATTTTTTGGAGAGCTCGACAATAGTCAGCCACCAACTATGATCTTCTTTGAAGGACAGGGCGAAATTCTGGAAGGAATCGTAAAAGAGCACCAAAGAGATTTCAGAAAAACAGTTGTCTTCTTTGACGATATGAACATGACTCTTGAAGCAAATAAAATTTACTTTGTAGATTTTAAGAAATATTTTTCAATGATCCATAAGAAATATGGCGATAGACCAGCTTCTCTTCTTTGTTATGGAAATACTTCTGCGCATGCGGCAAAAGCAATTTCAGACTGGAGAGGATGTGAATTACTTCTGGAAGACCTGGGAGAAAAAGGAAACTTAAAGCACCCGCTTAAAGTGCGTGCTTCAGATGTCGTTCCGGCAACGAGTTTTCCTTACATGTCTAATCGGTATTTGAGTACAAAATGAAAAAGATGATTTCGCTAAAATCACAGTCTAAAAAAGAAGGAGGAGAGTTTCTAACAACTCTTTTTCCTGGTGATGTGTTTATCTCATTTCATATGGGAGAAATGGATTGTCTGGGGGTTTATTTGAAAAAAGCAGATGTAACGTCTGCTAGTTTTGATAAAATCTTTGCAACAGTCACAGAGTATTTTAGATGCGATTTCTCGAAACTTGATATTAAGGCCATTGCTAAGTCAAAAGTTTTGACAGAGATTTCAACTTTTATTGAAAAAAGAAAATTTCAATCAGTTAAAAAAATCGATAGAGAGATGTCTGTCGATGTTTGCTTTTTGCCTGTTCTTGGAAAAGTAAGAGTGGCCATCATTGAACAACCCGTTCAAGTGAGTGCACCAAAGAAAATTAAAGTCATGGTCGTCGATGATTCAAAAACAATCAGAAACATCCTGGCAAAAATTTTCTCAACTGATGAAGAGTTTATTGTTTGTGCGATGGCCGAAAAGCCCTCTGATGTAGAAGCACTTATCAATCAGCATAGACCCGATGTTATTACGCTTGATATTCACATGCCCGAAATGGATGGAGTGACTCTTTTAAAAACGATCATTGCTCCAAAATATCATATCCCTGTTGTTATGATTTCTTCTATCAGTATGGCCGAGGGGCCGATGGTTTTAGATGCTCTTGAAAACGGAGCAGTAGATTATATTCAAAAGCCTGAGATGTCTGAAATTGCCAGTGTAACGCCAATGATTCTTGAAAAAGTGAAGACGGCGGCATTGTCGAACATGAATAAAAAACCAAAGCGTGAACGCATACAATACGCTCAGACCAGAGAGACTTGTAATCTTGACTCTCTTATTGTTCTTGGATCATCAACAGGTGGAACAGAAGCGATTAGAGATATTTTAACGGCCATGCCAGCTCAGATTCCTCCGATGCTTATCGTTCAGCATATTCCGGCAGTTTTCTCATTGGCCTTTGCTAAGAGAATGAATGATCTGTGTCCATTTGAAGTTAAAGAAGCAGCTGATGGCGATGAAGTAAAAATCAATCGTGTCTTAATTGCTCCAGGCGGATTTCAAATGAAGCTGGTTCAAAAGGCAGGAAAAACTTTTGTTGAAATTAATCAAGACGAGCCGGTTAATCGTTTCAGACCTTCGGTTGATTATATGTTTCTTGCTCTCGCTAAAAATCTCTACACTCACACTGTTGCCATAATCCTCACGGGAATGGGAAAAGATGGAGCAAAGGGGATGCTGGCCTTACGAAACCAAGGTGTGCGCACTATTGCTCAAGACGAAGAGACATCAGTGGTTTTTGGTATGCCTAAAGAGGCCATCCATATTGGGGCAGCAGAATTTGTTGAGCCATTAGGCAATATTGCAGAGAGGATTACTTTGCTAACTAATCAAAAAAAGAAGATATCTGCCTAAAATATAAATAGTTAATTGGTGCTTTAGTTACAAAAAAGTGGTTGGCGGAATAGGGATCGAACCTACGACCACTTGGATGTCGACCAAGCGCTCTACCACTGAGCTATCCGCCAATAAAGAATCTCGAGGAAGTCACATACTAAAAGTTTGATGATTTTATGTCAAACTTTCTGTTGTGTGTTATCGAATTTTTACGAAGACACGCTGTCTGATCCTCATTATATTTAAGCATGCAGAAAAATCGAATGCCACTCAACTTCATGGGCCTCCTGTGGGGACAGTTTAAAGAATTTAAAGTTTACTATTTTTTCGGAGTCGTCGCCCTTATTGCCACTCACGAAATTCAAAGTCAGCTGCCTTTTATGGCAAAAGAGCTGGCGGATTTTGTAGCGAAAGATCATAATGAATTAAAACCTAGTTTGTTCTTTTTATGTGCTCTCGGAATTTTAGTTTTTAGAACTTCTTCTAGGATTCTTTTCTTTTATCCAGCAAGGCTATTACAAAAATTTCTTCGCTCGGAACTTTTAGAAAAGCTAGAATCGAATACTCCTCAAAGATTTCGCCATTTGAACTCAGGACAGCTTTTTCAGTACCTCTCAGGGGATATTGATCAGATCAGGGCCTTGATTGGCTTTGTTGGTCTTCAGGGTGCTAACTTCATTATCGCGTTTTGTATTCTCATCCCAAAGATGGTGGCCTTTAATTCACACTTACTACTTGCACTGACGCCGATGCTGGTGTGCTTTATTATTTTTACAGTCGTTGTCTCAAAAAATAGAAAATATTTTAAGCTGACTCAAGATATGCAGGGAGAAGTGCAAAATCTTATTATGGAAAGTTATGTTGGTAAAAAAACCATCAAGAATTTTCATTCTGAAGACTCATTCATGAAATTGTTTTCAGAGCTCTCTCTTAAAGAGCTTTACTATTTTTACCGCTCTAGTTTAGGAGTTTCGATCACCATGCCACTTATTGGCCTGGGAGTTGGAATGTCGCTTCTTTGGGGAGCGCTGATTATTAAAGATCAGAATCTAGGGGCAACGACCCTGATTCTTTTTTCTGGATTCATTTTTCTTTTTATGGAACCAATGGCCTATCTTTCATGGATTGGCGTGGTTGTTTCACGCTCTAATGCATCATGGAAGAGATTAAAAGAATTAGACCTGACATTAACAACCAGAATTGAAGCTGAAGAGAAGTTAAAAAATCTCAACACTGAAGTTGTTGAAAATAATTTCAAACTGCCATTTTGGGATAACTCTCTTGCTGTTAATTTCAAACCTGGCTCATGGAACGTTTTAATTGCTAAAACGGGGCATGGCAAAAGTGAGATTCTCTTAAAGCTCGCTGAGGTTTTAAGACAGCACGGGAAAAACATTAGTCTCGTTGCTCAGGACCCATACATCTTTAACGATACGATCGAGAGAAATATTTTCCTTGGGAAAAAAGAAACTAATGAGGAGCGAGAGTACGCCAAAGTTATTTTAAAAATCCTGGGACTCAATTATCTGGAATCCAATTTAGAAAATCTTATGAAAATGGAAGTCGGAGAAAACGGTAAACGTTTATCAGGTGGACAGGCAAAAAGACTGAGTCTCGTTAGAAGTCTGATGAGTGAAGCAGAAATCCTGATTTGGGATGATCCGTTTTCATCAGTAGACTTAATTTTAGAAAAAGAAATTATTCTGGAGCTTAAAAAGCATCCAATCATGAAAGGCAAAACGATTATTTTAACCAGTCATCGTCTTTCAACAGTAAGGCATTCTGATTACCTGATTTTCTTGGATAAAGAAAACGGTGTGATTGAAGAAGGCCCAGTTAACGACTTATTAAGAGAAAACAGCAAAACGTATGAATACTTCCAAAAACAAATGGTATGAATTATTTTTCTTTGAAGGCTCAAAAGGCATGGTGGCATTGGTCCTCGTGTGCCTTGTTATATCTGCCTGGCTTGGTGTTCTAACTCCGAGATTAGTGGCAAATCTGTCTGCCACTTATAGCGATGACAATCTCTTCAAAGCTTCTTTGTGGGCACTTTTTATTAACTTTGTTTCAGTTTATATCAACAGAGTTGTCTATCAACTTGCCGTTAATAAATATGTCAGACTTCTGATTCAATACGCTCGCACTCAGACTTATGGAAGATGGCTTTCAAGTAACGAGCACGACAGTGAAAAGTACCCTCAAGGTGAAATTCTCTCTCGAATTATGTCTGATACAGAAGCGATAAGAGATTTAATCACCTCGGGATCGTTTGGAATTTTTATCGATTTATGTTTTGTTGCTTCTTGTTTAGTGGGGTTCATCACTCTTAATAAGTTTACTGGTGTTTTTATCAGTGGCACGGAAATTTTGGTTACACTCGGACTTATCTGGGGAAGCCAGTTAATGCGTGATGTATTCATGAGACTTAGAAACTCTCAGGCCAAAGTTAACAGAGTGACGGCCAATGTCCTGGGTGGATTTCACCAGATGTATTACACTCGCCATGATAAATACGCTTCATTAAAATCAAATGCAGCTTTTGAAGACTTTCTTGAAAAACAAAACCAGGCAAATAACCTGGATGCTGCTTATTATGCAGTGGCAGAATCGTTGTATCCGATTCTTTTGGCACTCGTTATTTTTATCTTTCCTTATTCGGGTCTTACTGAGGCAGCACTCATTTTTGCTATCGTCGATTTGATTCAAAGGTCGATTAACCCCATCAAAGAAATTTCCGGCAAAATTGCCAATATTCAAAGGGCCATCACGGGAATTGATCGCATTCAGCATTTTTTAAATGATATGCCGATGAAGATTGCCGTGACTAAGAATCAGCTTTTATCAGTTGATCATCACAGCAGACTTTTAAAAATGGATGTCAGTGTTCCAAAGTTTACTTATCCAAAAAGAGTTCAGAGAAAAGACGAAGAAGTTGAAGAGGTGAGAGATACCTTTTCACTTGAAGACATAAAGTTCAGCGGGCGGCCTGGAGAGCTGATAGGGATTGTCGGCCTATCTGGTTCCGGAAAGTCTACACTGCTTAATATTCTCGCAGGAAATGTTATTGCAACTGAAGCTCAGGTTGATCTGTCTATGAATGGTGAGGCAGGTGATTATCATCTGCTGATTAAAGATTTAGATGAATACAGAAGAGAAGTGAGTATCGTTTCTCAAGAGTCACATATCTTTAGTGAGTCACTCCTATTCAACATCACACTCAGACGTGAGCTCGAGCCTTCTGAGGTTGAGCATTTTGAAGCGACATGGAAAAAATTTGAAGAGAGTATTCCTTATTTAAAAAGCATGAATATCAAAACTTTCGATAAAATTGTTCCATCAAGTTTATCACTAGGTCAGCGCCAGCTTCTGGCCGGTGTGCGTGCTTGTTACCTTAAAAAGAATATCGTCTTCTTTGATGAGATTTCATCTGCTCTTGATTCGGAGCTGGAGTACGCTCTTAGAGTCTGTATTCTGCTTATCCAGCAGTACTCGCTGACGATTATCGTTGCTCACAGAGTAGAGACTATTATCAGAGCTGACCAGATTCTGGTTATGGATAAAGGCCGAGTGACGGACTCGGGTAAACATGATGAGCTGATCGCAAAGAGTCGCGTCTATCAAGAATTTATCAGAGAGCTATCGCATTCTTGAGTCAATGACGTTATCATGATCTCATTAAATTCATGTACCGAATGTTAGGAGACTTCAAGATGAAAAAACTCTCTAAGAAACTGGCGTCGCTCTCTGCCGTAATTGCTCTAACTGTTGTAGTTATTGCATGCCAAAAAGAAGCGAACTCTAAACCAAATTTTATTTTTAAGCCTGCACCTTCTAAGGAAGTTTCAGCATCTTTCGGAGGAGAGCAAATCCTTGAGAAAGACCTGGTAAAAGGAATTGAAAGTGATTTATACGAAGCTGAAATGAAAGTTTACGAAATCAAATTCGCAAAACTTCAGACTATGCTTTTAGAAAAATTAATGAACTCTGATCCAGCTAAGAAAAACTTAACGAATGATGAGTTCCTTGATCAGCATATTGCTAAAAATATTAAAATCACCGACGCTGAAATTGAAAAATTCATTAAAGACCGTCAGATTCCTAAAGAGCAAATTAACCCTGAAATCAAAACGAGAATCGTTGAATACTTAAGTGTTGAAGCAAAAAAAGTAGCAGTTGAGAAATGGATTGCTGAAAAAACTAAAAAAACTCCGGTTGAAGTGTATATTCAAAAACCAACACTTCCAGTATTTGAAGTTAACGTTGGTGACGCTGCTACAAAAGGCGGATCAGATGCAAAAGTTACAATCGTAGAATTCTCTGATTTCCAATGTCCATTTTGTTCAAAAGGAGCAGAGGTTCTAGCAGGCCTTGAGAAAAAATACGGAAATAAAATTAAAGTAGCTTTCAAAAACTACCCACTTCCATTCCATGCTCAAGCAAGAATTGCTGCTGAAGCCGCTCTTTGTGGAAAAGAGCAAGACGTAAAAATCTTCTGGAAAATGCACGATGCTATGTTTGCTGACCAGTCTAAGCTTGATAAAGACAACCTGATTGCAACTGCTAAAAAAGCAGGAGCTAAAGAAGCTGACTTCAAGACTTGTCTTGAGTCAGGAAAGTATAAAGCAAAAGTAGATGCTGACGTGGCAGAAGGGGCAGCTCTAGGATTAAAGTCGACACCGACTTTTTATATCAACGGAAAACTTATCAGCGGTGCTCAGCCACTTGAAGTTTTCTCAGAAGTTATCGACGCAGAATTAGCTAAGTAAGACCAGTACTTGATCATAACAGGAGGGGAAAGGATAACTTTGCCCTCCTGTCAAATCTAGCTCCCAATCCTATATAATTGTTTAATGCCACTCCCAAAATCATGAATAAGGGACAAGGCGACAAGGGTATTATGGACGTTAGAGACCAATCTAGTAAAATTGATCAGGCCAGAGATCAGTATCGCGAAGCTCAAGAAGACTTGAAGAACTCGTACGATAAAAATCTTAAATCAATGAAAGAAACATACGATTTCAAAGTTGATAAACAGGCCAAAAATTACGATCAACATAAAACTAAACTTGAAGAAGACAATAGAGTTAATAACGAGCTTTATTCTGAAAAAACTCGCTCAGCGATTTCTAAAAGTCAGCAAGAGTTTAAAAACAAAATTAAAGAAAATACGACAAAGTTTGAAGAAGAAAGAAATAGTTCTAAAAATCAGTTAAATGAAAAACTCTCAGGTCTTTCGGAATCGTATAAAAAAAGCTTTGAAGAAAATAACCGCTACGAAGAGCAGGTAAAAAAGAGCATGGGAGAGAGATACTCTAATGCCAATAAACGTTATCAGGAAGACTTCAATAAGCAGATTACGGATATGGACAATAAGTCTAAGGCCGAAAATCTGGCCAATCGTGAAAATAGCAGGATGGAAAAACATAATCTTCAGCATAAAAATTCTGAAGAAATGGAAAGCCTGAGATCTACTTCAAATGAGCAAAAATTTAAAGAAGTAAATCGTCTGAGAGACGATAACGAAAATCTTCGCACGACTTTAGGCAGAGACAACCAAATGCTTAAGGACCGTCAGGAAGAGCGTGTGGCAGATCTTTTAAAGCTTAAAGGCAAAGAGTCTGACGATGGGATGAAGAATTTTGAAAATCTTCAGCAAAGCATTCGCCAAAAGAATATTAATGACCAGGAAAAGCAGAACGTCTCTCATAATAAAGAAGCCAAAGAGCTGGAAAAGAAATTTAATGACGACGTAAAGAATATTCAAAGTATCGCAAATCAAAAAATTAAAGGCGGAACAAACGCTGATAATTTAAGCGATGAATTAAAGACATCAAAAAACTCTTATGAAAACAGGCTGCAATTAGCAAGAGAAGAGTTGGCAAAAAAAAATAAGTACAATACTGAAAAAGAAGAAACGATTGATTTGATGTACAGAGATAAACTCAAAGAAAGTAAAACGACCGGTATTGAGAATCTTGCAAAACAAGAAGCTGAATCTGCTGAAACGCTAAAGAAGACGGTATACGAAAATAGAGAAAAAAATAACAGCATGATTGACCGTTACAAAATGGAAAATAATAACGTTAAGAAAAACTCTGATGAGAAACTTACTCATGCTGATGAGCAAAGTAAGAATAAAATTAAGCAGCAAAGAGTAGAGTTCGGCCGTGTCGTTAATACGATGAACGACAAAAACATGGAAACGATTAATTCTTTAAAAGAAGATTACTCAAAAGATAAGTCGACATCGATCGAAAAATCTAAAAAAGATTTTAACGAAGAAAAGATTGCGATGAAAAATGAGTTCAATCGCCAGTCTCAATTAAAAGATTCACTTTATGAACAAAAACTGGCAGAGATTGAAAAACAGACCGGCAAAATCATAGAAAACTATGAAAACAGAATTTCTCAGATTGCTAGAAAAGCTGAAAATGAAGTTAATACGGTTAAAACGAAAGACGAGGCCCGAAGTTTAAAAGAAACTCAGGCCAATGCCCTGGCCTTTGATACTATCAAGGCCGAAAACAGAAATGAAATTGCTCAGATGCGAGATAAGTATGAAGGTGTTATCTCTAGAAATCAGCAATTGAATCAGCAAAAGACCAACTCTATTATTCAGAAGTACGAAGATCAGCTGGCCCGTGAGCGCACAGAGAGTCAAAAAGAGCTCGCAGTTCGTGTGGGTGAATCTCAATCTCAGTTTGAAAGGTTATACAAAAGCTCAGAGCTGGAAAAGGCAAGTCTTAGAAGCCAGTATGAGCAGCGCATAGAAACTCTTCGTCTCAATAGTCTTGCACAAGAAAATTCAAAAAAAGCATAGTTGTGGTATCCTAGGTTAGAGAACAGTCCAACCTAGGAAATCCATGAGACGCGCTAAAATTGTTGCCACGATCGGCCCATCTACCAATTCAAAAGAAATGCTCTCTAAGCTTATTGAAGCTGGAGTAAATGTTTGCAGAATTAACATGAGTCACGGTACTTATGAAGCTCACTCTGCAGTTATAAGAAATATTCGTGAAGCTTCACGAGAGTCAGGATATGAAGTTGCCATTCTTGCAGATCTTCAAGGCCCAAAAATTCGCGTTGATAAACTTCCTGAACCATTGAAGCTTGAAAGTGGAAGTGAATGGGTTATTGGTTCATCAAAAATTAAAGACAAGTATCCAGAGTATGCTGATAGCTACATTCCTACTATCTATGAAAAACTGGTAGAGGATTGTCACGATGGTGCAAGAATCCTTTTTGATGATGGCCTTATGTCTGCGACAGCTGTCTCTCGTGATAGAGATGTTTATAAGATTAAAATTATTACTGGCGGAACTCTAAAGTCAAATAAAGGAATCAATCTTCCAGATTGTGAAGTCTCAGCTCCTGCATTCACTGAGAAGGACCGCGAAGACTTAATGTTTGCTCTTAAAGAGGGTGCAGATTATGTGGCCTTATCTTTTGTAAGAAAAAAAGAAGACATTATGATGGTGAAGACATTGCTTCACTCATTGAAAGTCAATATTCCCATTATATCAAAAATTGAAAAGCCTCAGGCCATCGACAACCTTGATGAAATTTTATCTGTGACAGATATGATTATGGTTGCTCGTGGAGACATGGGAGTTGAAGTTGGAAATCACCTAGTTCCGGCCATTCAAAAAAAGATTATTACGGCCTGTAATAATTTAGGTATTCCAGTTATCACTGCCACTCAGATGTTAGAGAGTATGACTGAAAATCCAACACCAACGAGAGCAGAGGCTTCAGACGTTGCCAATGCTATCTGGGATGGTACAGATGCCGTTATGTTGTCAGGTGAGACAGCTTCAGGGAAATACCCTATAGAGACTGTGAAAATGATGGATAACATCGTTAGAGAAGCAGAGAGAACTCCTAAAGAGCGCCCACTTTTAAGGCATCAGGATTTATCAAGTGTGACAGCTTCGGTTATGGTTGCGGCTTCGATGATTGCAGAGAAAATTGGAGCGAGAAGAATTTTATCAGTGACTGAGTCGGGAGCATCATGCTTAAGAATTACTCAGTTTAGGCCTATCATTCCCGTTTTAGGAATTACAAACTCGATCAAAGTCGCAAGACGTATGTGTTTATACTGGGGAGTTAGCCCATTTATTGTTATTGATCAGGAAAAAGAAAGTTCTGAGTTTATGAAGAACGTCTTAAAAGAAGTCAAAGAGCGACTGAAGCTTAAAAATGGTGACAAACTTGTTGTTACAAAAGGCGATGGACACTTTTTCTCACAAGGGAGTTCAAACTCGGTAAAAGTAGAACTCATAAGGGATACACCAAAAGTTATAGGTGGATCACAAGGTCTGGAGGAAGCTTCAGACGATAAAAAAAAAATTCTTCTAGACACGAATAACTGCTCTGGATGCCAAGCATGCATCCAGGCATGTCCGCATGAAATCTGGGCCGTCTCTAAAGATGACAAAAAAGAAATCTATATAGAAGCAAAAAATATTAATAAATGTGCAATGGATCTCGCTTGTGTGGACGCCTGTCCAACCGGGGCCATTGAAATTATTCCCCTGAATCCGTAATTTAAAATGAAGTGGGACGAAGCATTTTTAAAAGACCTGGATGTTGTCGATTATGGCTACACTGAAGAGTCTGTCCCAGAATCTCTTGATCACTATAATCAATGGGTAGAATCCGCAAAGCATACTCCATTGCAATACCTAGAAGGAGACAGGCAGGATAAAAGACAGGACTTAAAAAATCACTGGAGCGAATTTCAATCCGCCGTTGTTTTTCTTTTTTCTTATCATCCCACTCATTTTGAACTTCAAGAACTCATGAAAAATAATCCTGCGTGGAATGGGCTGAAAGTCGCATCCTATACGCTGGGCTTTGATGGTGGGGACTATCATAATCTTTTAAGAGATAAACTTACAAAAATCGGTGATCAGCTAAAATCTCAATATGAGCTTGAATACAAATTTACTCTAGACACTCATCCGGTATTAGAGCGCGATCTTGCAATGAGGGCAGGGCTGGGATGGTTTGGAAAAAACTCTATGCTCATCAATAGAAGAGAGGGAAGTTTTTTTATCATAGGCTCTCTTTTGTTAAATAAAAAATTAGAGTACTCGAAAGCAGCAGTTGAAGTTGATCACTGTGGCCAATGCAACCGTTGTGCTGAAGCCTGTCCGACAGAAGCGATTGATCCAGTCACTAGAACTATTAATGCCAAAGATTGCATCAGTACTTTTACCATTGAGCAGTTTAAGCTTGAAACAACACCTTCTTTGAAAATGAATTTATCTAGTGGTGAGATTTTTGGCTGCGATATTTGCCAAGATGTTTGCCCATGGAATAAACGAGTAGATAGATTGCAAAAATTTGAAAGAATAGAATGGAATGATAATCATAAAAAAATCCTGGATTTTTTTATGTTAAGGCCTGTTGAGGCCTTGAGTTCTGAGCTTGAGTCTATGAGTGGGGGAGAGTTTGAAAGACGCTTTGATAAAACCTCTTTTTCCCGTTCAGGAAAAAGAGGTCTTTTAAAAAATATAAGATTTTATATAAAACAGAAATTAGATATTCTTTCTTAGTGCTTCTACGATATCCATTCTCGAAGCTCTGATTGCTGGAATAATAGTAGCGATAACTGTCGTTGCGGCAGCAAGTGAGCTGGCATAAATCACTGAAGACATCATAAAATAAATTTTAATCTGAAAGGGAGTCGAGGCCCCAGGCATTTCAGTCATCAGATTTATACTCTCTACAAATTGAATCATCCCAAGAGAGACAATAATACCGCAGACAATACCCACAATGGATAGCATGATGCTCTCCAGGACAAACTGAGAAACAATTTCTTTTCTCGATTCACCAAGAGATCTTAATGTTCCGATTTCTCCGGTTCTTTCTACAACAGTCATACTGACAGTATTGAGGATTCCAAGAAACATTAATGCTAATAAAATAAGTTCGATTAAACGATTTTGAACTCCGTAGAATTTATCAACCTGTCTGAATAAGACGGCAAGCTCTCTCCATGACCTGGCCGTTAGATCTGGCCTATTAGAGTCAAGCTGATCATTAATCGCTTTTAGCGTTGATTCGGCCATTGGAAGTTCTTTAAATTTTAAAACAGCTATATCAACGTGCTGAGTGTCGAGAATTTCCTGTGTCACAGATAAAGGAAGATAGATAACCTGTCCGTCGATTTCATCGATACCAGCAGAAAAGATTCCTGCAACAGTCAAATCCATAGCGTTCATGACACCATCAATAGTATTTGTGAGTACTGTGATATTGTCGCCTTCTTTCACGTTCATTTGTTTTGCTAGAAGTTTTCCAACAACAACTTCTTTTTCACCAGAGGTATCAAAAAATCTTCCAGAGACTATCTTCATACTCTTATCAAAAGTAGGCTCTCCTGTAGGATCAACTCCAATGACTTTTCCACCAACAGATAGATCACCGTTACTAATCAAACCAAAAAAGCTGATTCGTCCACTTAAGCTATCAATCTGAGGGAATTTTACTTTAAGATCATCGAGGTCACTTAATAAAAAGAGTCTTTCTGCACGCGACTCTTTTCCTGGACTCCAGTATTTTTTAGGTGCAATTTGCATATGCCCATACTGATTTTCAGCGGCAATCATTTTTAGGGCAGTAAGAGAGTAGTCTGAAAAACCTTGGAATAATACAACGGCCGCCACAGCTCCGGCAATCATACTAATGGATAATAAACTTCTCAGTCTATGACGGGTAATATTTCTGATGGCAAGTTTTAATCTCATCACAGGGCACCTCCTGTAAGGCTGTCACTTATAATGTGACCGTCAGAGATTTTTATTTGTCTATGAGTCTTAGCAATTAAATCGTTATCGTGAGAGCAAAGCATAACTGTGACTTTTAGATCGCGCTGAAGGCCCATAAGTAATTCAAACACCTCATCAGAGGTTTTTGTATCCAGGTTGGCCGTTGGCTCATCTGCTAAAATAAGTGTAGGGTTTTTTACGATAGCTCTGGCAAGTGCTACACGCTGACGTTGTCCACCAGATAATTGACTTGGCCTTCTGTGCGAAAATCCGTCGAGGCCTACGCGTTTTAAGGCCTGGTGAGCTCGCTCAATTCTTTCAGCATCCGGAATATTTAAAAGCATTAATGGGTATTCTACATTTTCCAGTGCTGTCAAAAGAGGAAGAAGATTAAAGGTTTGAAAAATAAAACCTATTTCTTGAGCTCTGATAAGAGAGAGCTCACTATCTTTTAAATCTTTAATATTGATGTTCTTAATAAAGAGATCACCTCTTGTCGGTGGATCAATTAAACCGGCGATGTTGAGTAGAGTTGTTTTTCCACTTCCTGATTTTCCCGATAGACCGATAAATTCACCTTTATGTATTGAGAAATTAATTTTCTCAAGAGCGGTGAATTGTACGCCTTCAGAGGAAAATATCTTATGAATATTTTGAAACCGCAGAACTGTTTCAGAGAGCTTTTCCATAGGGATCCTTATAATTGAAAATAATTTTTTATTCCAAAAAAGACATTACTTACATTTTTAATTTTAGCGAGCTGTGATTTTTCATTACCCCAATAGTTCTCAGCACCAATCCTGATTTCAAGAGTCGAGCTGACCGGCCATGTATAAAGCGCCTGAATCGCATGGGCCGTATGAGAAAATTCATGAGTGTAGGAAAGATCGAAGACTTTTTCTTCTCCTAAGTCATAAGAAAGTTTTGCAATTGAGTAAGTTTCTTCCTTTTCTCTGAATGCCATTGGAATATCTTTTGATAAAAAAGATCCTGCTAATATAAATACCGCAGAGATTTTTTCATACGAAGGCGTATCTAAACTTAGAAGCACATTTGTCACATCTACGGGAGTATTCACAAGGCTCAGGCCATTAACAGAGTTCACTCTTTTATCTTTAGTATGAACGACATCAGAGCGAAGAACAAAGTTATCATACAGAGTGCTTGCCAGTGAAATTCCCAGAGACTTATTGCGCTCGTGAATTTCCTGGAGGACAACTGAGCTTGGAGTTGCAGACTTTAATGTATAGACAGGATCGCGGTCCAGGTACGAAAAGTAAAATAGGGAAGCATCCAGACCCCAGAAGCTAGTACTTAATTTTCCACCATATTCATGCTGTTTAAAAAAATCAGGTGTCTCTTCCCTGTGGGCGATAATATTTGTTTGAGGAAGAATCCCTCTAGTAAATAGATCAACGGGAAGTGCCTTTGAAAAGCGTGGCTCTGGAGAATAAATTAATTGCAATGAACCATTTTCAAAAAAGTATTTAAAATTCACCATGAATAAGGGAAGGCGGGATTCGGAGTAATCAGAATAGAAAGTTTCTTTTAAGTCTTTTGGATTAATGATGTCGGCATAGTTAAAACCAAAGGCCTCTCCCCACGCTACATCCTGGTATCCGGTCTGCAAAACCCACGAGTCTGATTTAATCTTGAGGTAGTTATCACCGAGATATAACTCACGTTTGTCTTTTTTATCAGCAGGAGCTGTCTTAGAGATGTCTCCATAAAGAGAGTTGTAGTTCGCTCGCACTTGGTTAATCAATTCTGTATTTTCATTAAACCTGATAGTCTGCTCAAACTGAGCGCGGTATCTTTGTCCGATACTCTCATTGGTCTCATCGTTTACATATTTCATGCCCTTGGCAGATAAATATCCTCTATGCGCAAAATCCACTGCGAAAGCAGATTGAATGGTTAAGAGTGCTCCGAGAATACTCAGATAAGATGTTTTCAAAATTCAAGCCTGTCTTTGTTGAATAGGCTATCTGGAAAACTTTGAGGTTTATGATCAGAGAAAACTAATGTTGAAGTTTTATCTTTTTGTAAATAATCACGGATCACCATTTTTGAAGCACGGCTCATTCCCTGAATATTTTTGAAGTCTGAAAAATCCGCACTCTTAAGTGGTTTTCCAGAAAGGGCAAAGAATGTAGCAGAGATTGGATTGAACTCTTTTTTTGAAACAATGTATTCAATTTTCCCGTAAGTGACTTTCTTATTTTTTGCTTTTAGCTCAAGCCTGTAGACATCAACTTTATTCAATTTTTCAGTACCAAGAAGAGTTGCATCGTAATCTTCAGCATAATTAGTTCTGGCAATATCACCGTTAGCAACTTCACCAGTAAGTTTTTGTTCAAGAGAGATGCGTAGTGGCTTTTTTATGTTTGGAGTGTAGAGCCAGATATCGTATTCTTTCATTAAAAGTTTTCTGCCACGAGCTCTTTCAGGCTCAGTCTGCACAGTGAGTGAAGCATTAACGTCTTTAAAAGAAACATTGTAAGCTTCGCGCTTATCATCTTGATTAGTAATAGTGACAACAAAAGAATGAGAAATATTTCCAAGGCCTCTTTTTAAATCGGCCTTTTTTACAATCTCATTTGCATCTATATCTGCAGCATGAGCATTAAAACATGTAAGTATAAGTAGCAGGGATGTGCCGAACCATTTCATATAACCGTCCTTCTCGTTTTCGAAAATTTTGAAGATGGCTCTATTTTAATTCAAAATGCAGTCATTACAAAGTGGTAAACAATGGTAAATGAATACCAAATCTATCTGGTCAGCTTTGCCGTACATAAGCTTGGATCAAATGGCATAGCAAGCGAGTGGTGGAAGTCTGGAGAGTCAATTCCCCAGCGAATTTTGAAGATTTTAAAAACATTAGTGAGGCTTTCTTCTGTTACTCTCGATGTAATGAAAGTGTAGGAAGTAAGATTCGTATTTTGCGGGTAGTGAAATTCAG
This sequence comes from Bacteriovoracaceae bacterium UBA6153, assembly GCA_002428265.1. Classification (GTDB taxonomy): domain Bacteria; phylum Bdellovibrionota; class Bacteriovoracia; order Bacteriovoracales; family Bacteriovoracaceae; genus Bacteriovorax. The sequence continues at coordinate 384,603 of DIUR01000033.1, read as the reverse complement.
CTCTACCACCACATTGCATGATAAGAGGGTCCTTGTCGTTAAATTCACAGTTTTCCACTGGCCATGACACGAGAACTTCTTCATCAAGGCTAGACAACTGATCTCTTGCGATATCGATTACTGGAAGAGTTAGCTTAGTAACAACTCCTTCAAAAAGTGGAAAATCATCTGAACCCATTGCATTGTTATATCTTAAGTAGATTCTATTTTTACTTGAGTAAACAGAAATAGCGACTTTGCCTCTGTTACCAGTACAATAAGCTCTGTATTCAAGTGCATTAGCATTAATTGCAAACGTTAGAATAAAAAAACATAAATACTTCATGAGAACTCCATCTCTTTAAGAAAACAAATAATTATTTAAGACTTTGATTAACTCTTTTTATATCTGCCACTACCCATAATAAATCCCCGGCCTTCAGGATCATTCCTGAGTCGGGGTTTAAAATCCTTTTTCCTTCACGCTCAACGCCGACAATCAGTCCTTCAATGTTTTCACGAAGGCCACAGTCGCGAATTGTTTTTTCAATATATGGTGAAGATTTTGAGAGACTAAAATTTTCCAGTCCGTAGTTAGCATGTTCTGGATCAATAAATTCAAAGTCAGTGGCTTCGATAACTCTTTTAGCATCTGTTAACTCTGTATCTGTACCAATGAGGTAGAGATGATCAAAAGACATTAATAGAGTGCCTCTTCCAGGTGCCATAATTTTTTTATGCCCTCTTTCAATGAGTGCAATTGTTACACCGAACTTTTCTTTAAGTTCACTTTCTTGCAGGGTTTTTCCAATGATTATTGAGTTTGGAGAGACAATAAATTCGGCCATCACAGCATCCCAAGGAGCTAAGACAGGTTTACTTTTTTGCTGTGAGAGCTCTTCTCTTTCTTTTTCATTCAAGTTGTACATGAAGCGCTCTTCAATAGAGTGGTAGAACGGTTCAATATATTTTCTTAAAACCAATGCAGCTAAAACGATAATGATAAGAGCTACAAGATAAGCACTCTGCATTGTTGTAAAGCGGCTGATAAGAGCAAATAAAAGCAACACGCCTAGAATCACTCTGGCAATTGTAACACCGACTAGTAGACTGCGAAGTTTCATAACGTTTGCAGGTGAGCTGATAGAAGACTGGGCAGGGGCCCCGAAAATAATGGCCCATAAAAATGGAGCAGAGATCACAATTGAAATGATGGCACCAATTCCCGGAATTACACGTGAATATGTCCATGAGTAAACGAAATTTAAAATAACGTGTTCAGTGAAGAGCGCAATTGCGACAACGACCGTTACATTTAAGAGAATCCTTATCCCGTATGCTTGCCACAATAATCCCATGACTCCAGTTTCACCTTTAGAAACAAAAGTTGTCTCGTAATGGCTAAGGCGGTCTTTAAAACCTTGTGGAAGTTTTCCGTTAAACCATTCATAAAGATAATGAGAGTTTTTAATCAGGTAGGGAGTTGTAAAAGTTGTTATGGCCGAAACGGCAACAGCAATTGGATAGATGAACTCACTAGTTACTTTTAAAGTCACACCAAGAGTGGCGATGATGAAAGAGAACTCCCCAATTTGTGCTAAACTCATTCCGGCATACATTGATGTCTTTAGGGATTGCCCTGACAACAGAGCACCAATACTCGTACTGAAAATTTTTCCGATAATTGTAACGATGGTAATGATGAGGATGATGTCAGCATATTCATAAAGAGATGTAGGGTTAATCATCATACCAACAGAAACGAAAAATATTGCTGAGAATAAATCTTTAATTGGGTTGAGAAGGTGTTCAATATTTTTTCCTTCTTTTGTCTCCGCTAGAATAGACCCCATAATGAATGCACCTAATGGAGCAGAGAAGCCTACATTCGTTGCGATAATAACCATCAAAAGGCATAGACCAAGTGAGACAACAACTGTCGTTTCTGGATTGAGCAGCTTTCTAATTTTATTTAAAAATACCGGTATGATGTAAATTCCAACAAGAAACCATATTGTCAGAAAGAAGCCTAGTTTAAACGTTGCACTTGCCAGGGCAGAACCTGACAATGTGTTGGAGACTGCGACAGTTGTTAAAAGAACCAGAAGCAAAATAGCGATAAGATCTTCAACGATCAAAATTCCAAAAACTAAAGAGACGAATTTTTTTCCTTTAAGGCCTAGCTCATCAAAGGCGCGCACGATAATAGTTGTGGAAGAAATAGAAAGAATCCCGCCGAGGTAGAGACTATCAATATTATTCCAGCCAATTATTTTACCGGTTAGAAATCCAATTCCCAACATGAAGGCCGCTTCAACAAAGGCGGTGATGCCTGCACTTTTTCCCACTCGTGAGAGTTTTTTAAAACTGAACTCAAGGCCTAGGCCAAAAAGTAAAAAGATAACCCCAATTTCTGCCCAGATATGAACTGACTGAGTGTCTTGAACGTGAATAAAGTAGGGGAAATGAGGGCCGAGAAAAAATCCTGCAATTAAGTATCCTAAAACAACCGGCTGTTTAAGGCGTTTGAATAAGAGCGTAACAATAGCTGCGGTAATGAGAATAAATCCTAGGTCTCGGATTAGATCTGGTAGATGATTCATAGTTATCTTTGGTAAAAAAATGATTGTAAAGAACTATCAAAATTCTACTGTACGAGCTATGAATTTTCAACAATAAGAAAGGATGTAAGACTAAAAATTATTCATCGTCTCCACGAATTTCTTCGAGGTTTGCGCTGGTAGAAATCTCATCCATTAACTCTTCGTTGTAATATCTTTTGCCATGTTTTAATTTTGGCCTACCATGAGCATCGGGTACTTTTTCGTAAGTATTGCTAAAGAAAGTTGCAGCGCGGTCTGTTTTAGAAAAATCAGCTGAGGCAACTTTCCTTGATAACTCCCATGCTTTGTTTTCTGTACTACGGGCACTATCTATCTCATTATCCTCAAGGCCTGGGGCCTGATTCATTTCTCTATTAGGAATAAACGCATGGCACGCGAAATAAACGCCAACAGCTGCAAGGGACATCAAAGATAAGTTTTTTATTATTTTCATTTTTCTACCACCATTTTCTGATCATTCTGATTGAGTGCGCATCTCTTTCTGCTACGTAAAGGTTTCCGTATTCATCAAATGAAAGTCCGGCAGGTCCTGCAAAAGAGATGTTCGTTGCAGGGGCCCCTTCTTCTTCAGTGTTGTAAGGCTGGGCCCCGCGGCCGATATAACTTCCTGGTGCACGTCCAAATCTAAAGTAGTTTGTCCCTGTTGATTCATCGCGATTGAAGCAGATGACGTTGTTGTTAGAGGTTGACGATGAACCGTTTGCTCCTATGTATGTATAGTTACCACCAGATGAAAAGCACACCATCGTATCAAAAGCCGCTAAATCTGCAGCATAAGAGTCAGCAGCATTGTAGATTGTTTTAATTTCACCCGGGTTAATAGTAATACCATAAATTGTTACAGCGCTTGAGTATTGATTTAAGTAGCGAACTCTTGAAAGAGTTCCCCCCGTTGTTTGGTCCAGAATAAAAAGATTGCCGGCTGTCGTATACGGTGCTTTTGGATCCACAACAACTGCAGTTGGATTTAAAAAACGAATTGTCGAATTTGTAAATGGTGTACCTGCTCCGTTAGCTGGACCAGAAGTCCCGCAGAGCCCTGCAAGCACTGACATGTTACCAGAAGAGTCAACTTTAATAATACAATGAGCATTTGTATTAGAGAAATAGATGTTTGATCCATCAGTCGTTACAGTTTGAGGGTTATAAAGTCGTGCTGTTGGATGCGTCCCTGTTGTTGCTGTCGCATTCCATGCATTACATCCTTGTCCCCAGTTACCGGCAATCGTCTGGACGGCGTTAGCGTTTGTTAAAACACCCAGAATATTTTGGTTAGTTGAATCAGTGTTGAGCGCACGAAGTACACAGTTATTATTCTGATTATCAGCATAGATAATTTTATTTTGATAATTAACTACTCCGCGAGGCCCTCTTGTTCCTAAAATACTTGGGTCGGCATTAGATGTGTTGGCGTCACCAGCACCGTTACCAATGAAAGAGTCGATTCTTCCGTTGACCATATTGAGAGATCTAATTCTGTAGTTTAGAAAGTCAGAGATATAAAGCCTGTTTGCATAGTCGTCATAATAAAGATTCAAAGGAGTGTTGAATTGAACGTTCTCTGCTGACGTACCACCGTTACCGGCGAATCCACGTTTGCTATCAAAGCCTATGTCATCAGCAACTGCACCATCACTTGATGCCAGATTTAATGTTCTTACTCTATAGTTTGTGTAATCGGCCACAAACAATTTATTGTTAAAAATATTAAGAGTTGATGGATTGTTTAAGTAACATGTAGTCGTTGAGCTGGCCGATGAGCATGGCATATAATATCCGGCCGTCCCTACTGGATTTCCCCAGATAATACCCATTGAGTTGCTCGCAATTGTAGTGCCTCCATAAGTAGCACTGGTGGCCGAATTATTCACATAAGTAATTCTGTGAGTATTGTAATCCGAGACGAACATTCCTTCCATGATTGAGCCGTTCATTTTCAACTCAAGTCCCATCCATCCACCATTATATCTTGCAGAATTATAGGCCCCTGTCGTAAAAGTTCCACAAGATGTACCTACGTAAGTTGAAGTCGTGCTGGCCGGCAGAGTCACGCTATTGTACCAAATGTTTGTTTTGCTAAGACCTGTCATGTTGATGCCGCGAACACGACAATCACCTGAAGTCGTGACGTATAGAACATCGTTAACAAGGTCATACTTTAAATGGTTAGGTGACATTAATTGTGCAGTTCCGGCCGATCCGTTAGTACCATCTGTTGTCACGTTATTTGTTGTTACCCCACCAGAAACTCGTCCTGTTACGAGTGTTGCTGTCCATGATGTAAAGTTACTTGCAGATGTATCAATATACTTAATCGTTCCTGAACCAGCGCAGGCCACATAAAGTTTTTGTTGTGTACTGTGATAATAGAGTCCTCTTGGTGTCGAACAATAACTTGCTGTGGCCAATGAACCATTGGTATTTCCGGCAGTATTGTTACCACCACCACCAGCAATGATGTTAACAGTTCCATCATTATCTAACATGACGATCTGGTTAGTTGATTCGTTAGAAATGAAAACTCTTTTGTTAATTGGGTCCCATGCAAGACCGCGTGGAGTATAGAGTGGAAAGTCATTATAAGAAATGCCGTTTACTCCTACACCGTACATACCAATACCGGCAATGATCGTTAATTTTCCAGCACCAAAAACTTGACCTAACATTGCAATAGGAGCAGCACTTTTATTATAGAACCATGCTGTGTGAGTGTTTGGGTCTGTGAAAAAATAACTTCCGGCCCCATCACCATAGAGAGTAATGAACATGGGTTGCACTCGTGTATATTCAGGATTGTTAACTGGGTCGATACCACTTCCCATACCTGGGCGACCGATGATTGTACATGCTCTACCAGCACCCATGTTGTTACAGATATCAGAAAAATAATTGATGTTCACATTCCATAAATAAGAAGTCGGCTCTTTCCCATCACTGATAACCAGCTCGACGGTGTTGTCACCAATGATCGATGAGCTTGGAGATAGAGTTAGTGTTGTACTTCCAGTGCTTCCTGAAACTGATGCATTTAAGTTAGAGCCGTTGACAACAATATTGTTAAGTTTCCATTGCACAGTCATGGCATCATTATTGGCATCAGTGTAGTTCGCACTAAAATTTAAAACAGTATTGATATTTATCTTCGGCGTTTGATTGACCGGTAGTTTATTTGCAAGGACTGGTGGCTCATTTTTTGTAATATGAAATGTATGTGATGCATTCGAATCGGCATCATTGATTTTGGCAATTAATGTATGACTTCCAGTAGAGAGAGAAGCCGCTGAAATAGTTGTAAAGGCCCCGGTTGCTGATGAAATAATATTCCCATCAAGTTTCCATTCATACACGAGTGGATCTTTACCAGAAGCAGAAATGGTAAAAGTTTGGGCCCCCTGGCTCATGACTTGAACTGGATCAGTGCTTGGAGAGTAGCCGTTTATTGTAACGATGGTCGGGTTAATAATATTAACGGTCCATGTTTTAGAAGTCGTTTCATGGCCATCATAAACGTCAACTTTAATATTTTTTATTCCTACCTCAAGACAAGTGGGAGAATAAGTTGCGCGCACTTCGCTTTGGGTTGAAGTGCTAATTAAATTTGATGGGGCAGCAGCGCCATCAAGAGACCAAGTGATGGCCATAATATCATTATCTGGATCGGCAAGAGCAGATCTGAAAACCTGTGAAGAACTTCCACAACTTAATGTAACTCCTGTAAGTGCTGGTGAAAATGTGAGAGGCGCAGGAGGGAGTGCTGGTGGTGAATTTTTTCTTACAATGAAAACGTGCTGATCGGATGAAGTTCCATTAGAAGCGATAACTGTCAGCTCATAAAGTCCGCCAGTAATTGAATTAGAAACCAGGTTATAAAATGGAACTGTTCCAGATTGAAGTGTTTGAGTTGTTAATGTTGTCAGATTCTTAAGCATAAAACTATACGTAACATTGGAATCAGAATTTGACAGTGCTACCGCAAATGTTGTTGTTTGACCGCCAATTAAAATAGTAGGACTTGATGAAGGAAGGAAACTTGTAATTTGAATAGAGATTGGAGAGATGACATTTACAGACCATGTTACTGCAGTAGATTCAAATCCATCACTCACTATAACTTTTACAACCCTTGTCCCGGCGATTCCACAATTTGGAACAAAAGTGGCCATAGCTCGATTTCCGGAGTTCGCAGGAACGATATAAGCAGAAGGGGCGTCATCTACTGTCCATGTATACGAAAGATTATCCCCGTTAGGGTCAGTCATATCAGCATAAAGAGTAAGTGGTGTTGTTCCACATGAAATTGTATTTCCAGAAAAAGAGGGAGAGAAAGTAGATAACTGAGGTGGAGAGTTTTTTCTGATGTTGAATGTATGACTATCAGAAGATGTCGCATTGGCCACTGACACTTTTAATGTATGTGTTCCGGGAGTTAATGTCGAACCGGCAAGATTGATATAAGTTCGATGATCATTTTGTAATGAAATTGTTCCATCAAGCACGAAATTATAATTGGCAGCTTGATCTGGTGTTGTAAGAGTGACTGCAAAAGTTGTAGATGAGGTATTTGTCATGACTATTGGATTTGCTACGGGAATAGCATCAGCAATGTTGACAGTGATAGGGGCCGTAACGAAAACAGTCCAGGTTTGTGTTGTTATTTCTTTACCGTCAAATAAATCAACGCGAACAAAATTGACTCCACCTTGCGTACAGTTTGGGTGAAAGTTTAACATCGCAATGTTGTTTCCAGGGTCATTGCTAGCATTGGCCGTTGTATTGCCGAATGATACGAGAAGATCGTTAACATACCATTTTATATTGATAGCATCTAAGTTCAAATCAGAATAAAGGGCCGAAAGAGTTATTGAGTCTACTCCGCAGGAAAGAGTTGTGCCGGTTAAGTTTGGAGCGAAATTATTAATAGAAACAGGTGAGTTGATGGAAATTGTCCATTGGAATGAATCGCTACTTGTCGCATTGTAGGCGGTCACTTTCAGTGCGTGACTTCCTGCTGTTAACAAGGCGGGATCAAGCGCAAAGAAGGGACTAGAGTCATCTTGAAGAGTTGTTGTATCATCCAGAACAAATTTAAATTTTACCTGATCATCAGAAGCAACTAGGGTGACACCAAATGTTGTAAGCCCTTTGCTCGGCATGCTGATACTAGCATTTTCAGGAGTGTGAGCACTGATTTTTACCGTCAGGGGTATTGCCGGAGTTGTCGTTGCTGTATCTGGAGCGTCGAGAACTGAGAACTTACTGTCTCCTCCGCCGCCATTACATGCTGTTAAGACAATCATCATCATAATGGCAACCGGCCAAGATGAAATGTTTTTGAATGATAGTAAATTATTCTTCATAAATAACCTGTTTAAAAATTAAAAAGCAAGCCTACTAATAAGTTCATTTCAGAAGCAGTCGAATCAGATGCTCCTGTATAATTATTCATTTTGATTTCAGTTTTAATGGTGTAGTCAGTATTGATAAATTTTTCCATCCCGAGCGAAACGCCAAAACCTGCAAAAGATGTTTTTGCAGATTGAAATTGTTTTTGATTGAAAGAAATACCGATGTAAGGCTTATAAAAGTCTCTGACCTCAATTGTTTTATTTTGCAACTCAATCTTCTCATTACTGGAAAAGTTGAATGGAAAATAGTTCACAGCAATTTTTGGTCCATAGCTCATATCTCCGCCGATGATGTCTGTCATCGTGAAGCTGTAACCGAGTGATAGTTCAAAATGATTTTTAAAAGGCATCAGATACGATGCCTCATAAATACCTAACCCTGAGAATTTTGCAGATTTACCGGCAATTTCAGCATCAAAGGAATAAAACCCTGTCATGAAGTCAATTTTACCTGCATTCGCAAAATCCATTGTTGTGAGCACAATGGCCCCTGCACTAAGCAGCTTGAGCATTTTCATTTTCATTTTTTACCTTATCTTCGTTTTTTAATTTTGAGTTTTCAGCATTTTGTAGTGAAATGAATTGAAAACTTTTAGCAATGTCCTCTCTCAAATCATTTTGTTCTTTAGCTGGAGGTTGATTTTCATCAAGTTGTTTTAAATAGGTAGAGAATATATACTTTTTCTTGTCATCAAGTTCATTGGTGACTTTTTTTATGTAATCTCTTGGAGCATTAAGCACAGCCATTGCCCATTCAGAGAGATCATACTGGGCGAAGACTGCTTTGAAACTTTCATCATCAGCACGAAAAACAGCGTAAAAAGGAGGACGGATTTTATGAATTGATGAAGTTGTGCTCAATGATTCATAAACTTCTTCTTCATCTTTTAGAGTTGCATTTCTTAAGTAATCAACTAGCTCTAGGTCTTTTTTATAGTCATCAATTGATTTGAAGCTGAAATATGGCTTTAATTGGAGAGTTCTATTTAAATAATCTTCAATTTTCGCCTGGTCTTCAATTGGTTTAGAGTCGCGTGTTTCCAAAATGCGTGCCCATCCACCAGGAAAAGCTTTTTTCGCACATGGTACAGAGAAAGACTTTGGCATATAAGACAAGATATTAAAGGCTTCGTCTGCGGGAATTTGTTTCAAGAATAGGTAAGCTTCATCATCAAGCCTCCATACCTGAATAAGGAGTTCTTCCCATTTTTCGGAGTCTGATGAGTTTCGATTTCTCACCATTTTATCAACGGCCATGAAACAATCCATATTAACCGTAGTTGCTTCAATGTATCCTCTGAACCATTTGTCAGAGCGTCCTCTAAAGAAAACTTTTTGTTGCTGCTTTCTTGGTAACTCAAAAATGAAGGCACCAAGTGAGTTTAGTGATTTTTGCGAAAGCTCTTCAAGGATTAACATGTCAGATAAAAGTGGGAAGATTTGTGAGTTAATGACTCCGTGAAGTTTTTCTTTTAACATGTCAGCAGCTTTTATACTGTCATTAAAATTAATATCACCATTAACCTTACTGTGGACTGATGAAAGAGTTCCTGATCCTGATGATTTAGAGTTGTTTGATCTCATTGTAGGAGCAGAAGCGACAGGAGCTGAACTTGCTCCAGCTGAATTGGTTGAAGAAGCCGATGTCGTCGTTGATTTTGAATTTGTAAACTTAAGAGAGATGAATAGACCTGCAAAAACTAATAAGGAAAGTCCTGTAATAAAATAGTAGAGAGTATTATCTTTTTCGGCCACAACTGGTGCGGGAGCCGACTTTCTTGTAAAAGTAATGGTGTCTCTTACCGGAATAAGTTTTAGATGTTCATATAGCTTTTCTTTTAGATCAGAAATTTCAGCATCAGTTATGCGATTTGGTACTTCAACGGTCATAGTCGCATGCTTAATTCTCGACAATAAAAGTATAACTGGTGTTTCCAAAACATCCCATTCGTCACCAACTTCATCTTCACTTGCAAAATAAGGAAGCTGCTCATTTTTTGCATCAGAGCTTCTTCTTAATGGCTCAATATTTACGTTGACGTAAACCTGCTCATTGGGAAGTCGATGTTGTAAAAAACTGGTAGCATCTTTACTTAGTTGCATTTCAACTTCAATAACTTTTGGATGCTTGATAAAAGCAGAGTCTTGGGAGAAAGCTGCTTGAATCGAGATAAGAAATGTTAGTAGCAAAAAGATAGTTAGTTTTTTCATAATACACTCTGCTCGGTTTCATGCTTAATAATAAGTACAATTGTTCTTGATAAGTCTTTTATTTGAAGATCCGTAAGTTCTTGAAGTTTTTTTGCATCTATCAAAGAGTGAAGTTTATTCATTTCTCCATAGCCAGCAATTTCCATCCTATCCAGAGGAATACCTGATTTTTGCAATACTCTAAGTGCAGAAAGAGCACGTAGGGCGGAAAGCTCCATATTATCTTTGAAGCGATACTTATTTTTTACAGGACGTTTGTCAGTAAAGGCCTTGATACTAATTTTATAGAGACCAGCATAAGGAAGAAATTTGGCGGCAAATTCTTTTAGGGCCAGTTCACCTTGAGCATGGGGCTCTACTTTAGCTGTGCTGAAAAATGACATTTGATCAAAAGTGACCAACAGGCGATCGTCAATCTTAGTGATTTTGGCATTTTTTAGGGCCTCAAACTTTGGTGCATCTCCAAGTGTTTTTATACTTCCATCTGTTTTGATAGAAGGAGGCATATTTTTAGAATTTTTAAGATCAACCATTTTAAAGCTGGAAATGAGATGGTTATCTAATTTTTCCATCTCGTTTTTCTTTGGATCAATGGAGAAATAAATAACGAAGAAGCTCAGAAGAAGGGTAATCATATCGCCGTAGCTGATTGCCCAGAGCTCGTCGTTTTCATGTTCCTCATGTCCTTCACTGTGTAATTTTTTATTCAGTCTCATTTTTTTTACCTTAAGCTGCTGCGACTTCTTCGTCAGTTTCTTGAATTGGGCCCATTGCAGACATAAAATTAATTTTTTCTTTTTCGTCACCTAAATAAGAGTTCAGTGCTTCCTGACTTTCAAGAAGGTTGTGTCCATCTTTAATCATGAGAACTGTTCTGATTGCTGCTTCTGAGAGTTCCTCATCAGATTTTAATTTTTCAGCAATTGCTTCTGAGATAGGGTTGAGTACTAAGTTTGAAAGCAGAAGGCCGTAGAGAGTTGCGACTAGGGCAACTGCCATCAGGAGACCTGTATCTTTTGGATCCAGTCCACCTGAGATGCCTTTCATTAAGTGGATAAGACCTAAAACTGTTCCGCCAAGACCAAAGGCAGGTGGGTATTTTGCGCATCTTTTAATCCATGATGAAATGGCCATGATAGATTTTTTGTAGGCAATATATCTATCTGCAAGAATGTCTTCAATTTTTTCTTTGCTAAAACCTAGCTCGATCATTTCAAGGCCGTCGACAATCATTTTGTCTTCAATTCTTTTGATTTGAGCATTTTCTAATTTTCTATCTGTCATTGCTTTAAAACATCTTTTGATAAATTTTACTTTGTCTTTTTTAGGTCCAAAAAGATAATAAGCAAAATTCGTCATAAGAAACTTCAATTTCATTTTAGGTCTAGTCATGACGAGAACGGAGAGAGTCCCTCCTGAAACAACCGCAAACGCAACGAAGTCCCAGAAGTCTTTCGGCCCTTGCTCAAGATGCATTGAAGCTGCAATAAGTCCTGCAACAGCAACAAAAAAACCAATTATAAAATTCATAGTGCCTCTCCTGAGTTTTCAGACTTCACAAGGGATTCAAGTTTATCGACGATATTTCTTCTTTCTGCGTTTTGAGGATTAAGGCTAAGTGCTTTTTTGTAAAACCTAAGCGCCTTAGGGAAGCGCTTTTGCAGATAATTCAAATTGCCTAAGTAGTCATAACCAACGCTGATGTTTGGATACTGCTCAACAAAATTTGCCATGATGGCCTCTGCTTCCGCGTATTGTTTTGATTGAATTAATCCGTTGGCACGAGCGACGGCACTTGCAATTTTTTCTTGCGCCTGGGATTGCTCTATACCATTTAGGTTTGCTTCTTCTTTGGTTAATTGCACGTTAACGATCGTCTCACTACCCATTGTTGACTTAACGAGAACAATTTCTTGCGGTTTATAATTATCTTTTTTTATTTGAATTTGAGAGTAACGATTACTGCTTCTATAAACTTCACTCTCAGCAGATGTTAAAGGTGTTTTTCCAATCACTGTCGCCACTCCATTGTTGTCCATAACACTTACAACAGCATCTTCTGGAGTAGACTGAATTTTTACAGTAGAAGTGCTAGAACAAGCACTTATAAAACTTAAGAGAAATATTGGAAAAATTATTTTTTGGCAGAACATACTTCATCCTTGAAAGTGGTGTCTTTTAATATTCAATACTTTTATCGGTAAACGTAAGAGTACCTTGATGAAACAAATACCGCTGCGTTTTGGTCAGTCACTTTTTTCTAATGTTTAAATAGGGGTATAGAGTAAAAAAAGGTGTTATGAAAACTTCATAAATGAAGTTATGTTCATGTATTTGATACGAATTTTTTTTATAAGAATTTTTGATTTTTAAAAAAAGAATATAAAAAATCTGATGATATGTTTTACTTATCTAGGAACAAAATACCATTAGGGACAGCAATCACGACAAGCATTTGTGAAGATATACTTACAATAAGCTGACATTAGTCATCTATTTTTTTTTGAGAGAATTATCTGCGAGGACATCTTCCTTGTGCTCTACAGTCAAGAAGACGTGAGCGAAGATCCATCAATTCTTTGAAGTCGAGAGAGAGCTCAAAATCAAATTCTTGATTCATCCCACCTGCTTGAGAAATTGAAAAATATTTTTGCACTTGATTGAATTGTGCCTTTGAATAAATATTTCCATCTTTGTCATAGATCTTGATGTTCTTATTTAAGTTTGTGATGAAGCGAACTCTTTGGTCTTTTACTTTTTTTAGTGCACCTTTAAAACTCTTCCAGCATTTTACTTCCGCAACAGCTTCAACTTTATCTGTCGTTTTATTGAAAATAACAACGTCTAGTTCTCCAATCGTTGTTTTTTTGTCATCATAGCTGATTCCATTAACAATTCTAAAATTTGCAGAAGGATAGATAGACTCGACTTCTCTGACCGCCACTCGTTCACAAACCATTCCAACTGCTTCAAAATCAACCTTCTCATAGCTCAACTCTTCGAAGTATGAATCGATCCTAGGGTTAGTCTGAGGAGTCTTTGCATAGACTTGTGAGAGAAATATTACAGCAAAAAAGAGGCTTTTAATTAAGATTTTCATAGCTTAGCTATGTAGCGAATTTACATACTCCTTGGCAATTAAAATGTTTTGCTTTAATAAAAACTTAACATGAAAAAGGTTACAATATTAGGTCTTTATTTAGTCAGTCTGTCTTTTGGAGTTCATTCCGAAGAGACTGGGTTAAATGCACGAAACATTCATGGAAAGTATTCTAGAAAAGAAGTTCAAGAAGAAAATAATTTTAGAAATAAAGTTATTGGCCTGATTGTAGATACTGAGTCTGAAGCCACTTGCACTGGTACACTCATAGGGCCTCGTCAGGTTCTTACCGCCGCTCATTGTATTTATGATTTTAAAACGAAGGAGTGGAGTGAGAGCTTTATTTTTTCACCTGGAAAAAATTCCTTCACGACAGGACTTATTCCTACAACGTACTCATTTAAAAAAATCTTTGTTCAAAAAGAATACATTGAGACGATGAAAGAAGAATACGATTTTGCAGTTATCGAACTTGATGGGCCTGCGGGCGATCTCGTGGGATGGGCAGGCTTCAGAGCGATTCAAAAAAAAGAAATCATAGCGACACGCGAATTCCCTATCACTTTTGCAGGCTATCCTGGGGACAAAGACTACGGTACTCTTTGGAGTGTTAGTTGTCCGGGGGTAATCACAGATGAATTATTTTTTTATCTTTGTGATTCTTACGGTGGAATGTCAGGAAGCGCGCTTTTTCTTGAGAACGACCTAAATAATTTCATTGTAGGAGTTCATACTTTCGGCGGTGATGAGAAAAATGGTGGCGTCTACATTAATTCAAAAAATTACGAACTGATTAATGCATGGAAAAACTTATCTCAATACTCTGCTAATACAGTTGTTCATCTAAAAAAATAAAAATCACTTTCAACTTTCACTGATGTCTTTTTTCTTCTAAGATTTCTTTATGAAATCATCTATCCTCCTCATCTTGTTTTTTCTCTTAACATCTTGTGCACAAACAGTAGACTGGCGAGTGGCCACTAGAGAGAGTGCGAAGCTTGCTCCGCTGCCTGAAGTTGAGAAAGAAGCAGTCGTTCAAGTGTATGCAGCAAAGACTGTAAGCTGGAGAGGGCATTTTAGTGTTCATAGCTGGCTTGCTACAAAAGAAAAAAATGCAACTGAGTATACAACTTATCATGTGTTGGGATGGAAATCTCAACGTGGTCTTGGAACAATCAGAATTGAAAAAGATATACCAGATAGGCACTGGTTTGGAGCAAGGCCTGAAATCGTATCAAGTTACATCGGGCCAAAAGCAGAAGAGATGATTCCTCAAATTGAGGCGGCCGCAAAAAGTTATCCTTATCCTGATATGTACAGAGCATGGCCTGGGCCAAATAGTAATACATTCATCTCCCACATCATCAGAAGTGTGCCAGGAATGGGAGTAGAGCTGCCGCCTAATGCTATTGGAAAAGATTGGATTCATAATGCTAGAATTGTCGGTTGGTCGGAAACGAAAACTGGCGTGCAATTTTCTCTTCTTGGGGCATTGGGATTTACTTTAGGGTTAGGAGATGGAGTAGAGGTAAATCTTTTAGGACTCTCGTTTGGTGTAGATTTATGGCGACCTGCTTTAAAATTGCCTCTAGTAGGACGTTTGGGGATGAAAGATGCTCCAGTGTTTGATTAATTTTAAAAATGATTTATTCTTAATGAAACTTTAATCGTAAAAAGGAGCTTATATGAAAAAGTTATTAGTTATTCTTATGGCAGCCGTTATGGCCGTTTCTTGTTCTTCAATTGAAGATGCAACTTCTAAATGGAAAACTCCAGAGTCTGCTGATGCAGGTGTTGCTCCAGGTGAAAAATCAAATTACCTTCAAGGTGACGATGAAGCAGCTGCAGCTATAAAAACTCAGCCAAAAAAAGAAGAAAAGAAAAAGAAAAAAGCAGCTAAAAAATCATAAAAAAAGGGCCGGAAATAATCCGGCCCTTTTTTTTATTTCTTTAAATTACTTGCAACAAAATCCCAGTTAACCAGTGCCCAAAAAGCATTGATAAATTTAGGTCTCTCATTGCGATAATCAATATAATAAGCATGCTCCCATACATCTACAGTCAGTAGAGGAGTGACCCCCATTGTTAGTGGAGTTTGAGCATTGCTTGTATTGACGATAGCAAGCTTTCCATCATTGTTTTTCACTAACCATGTCCAGCCAGCTCCAAAATTTGAAACAGCGGATTTTGTAAATTCAGTTTTAAATTTTTCAAAGTCACCCCAAGTGTTATTGATCAATTCAAGAACAGAACCTGTTGGAGCTCCGCCTCCTTTAGGTGAGAGAGAGTTCCAAAAAAATGTATGATTCCAGATTTGAGCAGCGTTGTTAAATACTGGTCCTTCTGAAGATTTAATAATCTCTTCAAGAGATTTATTTTCGTGAGGAGTTCCAGGGATTAAGTTATTAAGATTAACAACGTAAGCATTGTGATGTTTACCGTAGTGGTATTCAAGAGTTTCAACTGACATGTGCGGAAGTAGAGCATCTTTTGAGTATGGAAGTTCAGGAAGTGTAAATTTCATATGTTCTCCTTTTAGTTGTATTCATTCTATAGGAGAAGACTGGAGCATGCCCGTGATTGTTAAAAGATTAGATCTTTGCTAAAATAATAACAAGGTGGATATTATATGGACAAAGACTTCGTCGTTTTTTCGCAGAATCTCGCTCATAATTTAATAGAGTTACGTCAAAGACGTAACTTGACTCAGGACTCATTGGCCAAACTCGTAGGACTTCCACGTTCAACTATTGCCAACCTTGAATCGGGTGAAGGTAATCCTTCTCTGACAAATCTGGCCCGCTTATCAGCGGCCTTACATATTCCCATTGATAAACTTTTAACTCCACAGACGATTGTTTGTAAGTTGATGTCAGCTGAAGACATTCCAGTTCAAGTCAGATCGCAAGGGGCCGTACAGATTTTTAAATTACTTCCTGATGCTCTTCCCAATATGAATATAGAGAGAATTGAAATCGAAGAAGGAGCTCAGATGAAGGGAACTCCTCATGCTTCTGGAACGAAAGAATACTTCCATTGCATTCAAGGTGAGATGACTGTTGTCGTTTTGGGGCAAAGTTATGTTGTTAAAAAAGGAGATGTGCTGGCCTTTCCAGGAGAAGTCAATCATATCTATTCTAATAAGAGCAAAACAAAAGCGATTGGAGTCAGCATTGTGGTACTCACTCCAATCGGTGTCTGAATTATTTTTTGATTAAGTTATCTACTGACCATCTACCTGCTCCACGAAGAGCAAAGAAGATTGCAATAACTAAGTACAAGACTGAGAGCTCTTTTACGCTCCATGGGTCCTGAAGATGTCTGCCAAAAGCGGCCACAAACATTGTAACAGCAATGAAGAAAGCACTTGGACGAGTCATAAAGCCGACTGCTAAAAAGATTCCGCCAAGAAGCTCAGCAATCCCTGCTAGCCATGCAAATAAAGCAGGTGCTGGAAACCCAAGGCCGGTGACCCCGCCAATGAGTTGTTCACTTGGAGGTATTTTTCCACTTCCATGAAGTCCGGCCATAAGAATCCCTGCCGCAAATCTTAGAAGAGTGATACCACCTTCATTAATGAATGAATTTTCCTGAGTGGTTTTAAACATTAGTTTTTTAATCATTAAGATACTCCTCATATCTGCAAAAATATTTTAAACTAATCGTAACTTGAAAATGGAATTTATGAAATGCAAAAAACTATACTGATTCACAATCCACATTGCTCTAAATCGAGAAACGCAAAAGATATTTTATTAGAAGCAGGTATTGAATTTGTAACAGTGGATTACGTGAATGAAGGTTTAAAAGAAAAACTTTTAAAAAAGTTGCCGTCACTTCTGAAGCTCTCTTACATTGAGATGATTAGAAAAAATGAAGACATTTTTAAAGAGCTTAACCTTGATGGAAAAATAGTAAGTGATAAGAAATGGATTACACTTTTAATGAAGCATCCCATTCTTTTGGAGCGTCCGATATTTATTCACAATGACAAAGCGATTATTGGCAGACCACCTGAGCGAGTTTTAGAAATAATTTAAGCTGGTGCCAGATTAGCACTGGTGCCAGAAAATCAATTATTACAATCTCTTACATTTTTTATTTATTAAAAACTTAACGCATTTCAAATTGAAAAACATAATGGCATAGCAATTGCCTCCAGTACTACTCGATATAACAAAAAGTAGTCAAAGGGGGACGAAATGGGATCAGTCGCACGTACGGTGCTGTTGGCATTTATGGTTTTATTCATGAATGTTCTTCAAGCAGAAACATCAAAAACAATTAATTTTGAAAATCAAAGAGAAGAAATTTTTGATCTTGAAAATTGGTTGAAAGAAACTCGTTACAAAGCAGAAACAATCGATACGACTTGTTACAGACAAGAGCCGTATATTGAAAATGTTTGTCGTGATGTGACTCGCTACCGTAAAGAGTGCTCGACAGTTCCAGGTCATCAATCATGTAGAACAGTCTATGACCAGGTTTGTAGAACAGAATATAAATATGAAAATGAATGCCATTATCAACAAGGCCCTGAGCAATGTCGTGTTGTCGTAAGATATAGACAAGAGTGTTCAACTCAAGGTGGAGGACAGCAATGTCATACAATTCCTGGAGATGTTGTTTGTAGAGTTGTTAATGGTGAAAATAAGTGTGAAAAAATCCCACCTCGTCAGGTTTGTGAAAACCGTCCAGGACAACAAGTTTGTAGACAAGTTCCTTACGAAGAAAGAGAGTGCTCTCCTGGATCATCTCAACAAGTTTGTAACCAAGTTAATAGACCTTACCAGGTTTGTGACAGCCGTCCACGTGAGCAATGTGATTGGGAACCAGCTCGCGAAGTTTGTAGCCAAGTTCCATACTCAGTAAATGAATGTAAAGATGAAACTCTTTATAACCAGATTCCTTATGCATGTAAGAAAGATGTTCAAACGCCATATGAAGTGACTTTAAAAACTCACCAGGCCAATGTTCAGGTGCTATTTGATGCGAAGTCTACTGAGGCAGCTTCGAAATTCAGTGTAGCTCTTAATAATAAAGGTGAATTGAATATCTCGGGTCAAGAACTGGCAGGAAACAAAGCTGTGGCCTTCATGAAAAAGAATATTAAGGCAGCGACTGTTGGAGACCTGAACTCAATTAAAGCTGTGTACAACATTGCTCTTATTAGCAAAGAAGATCTATTCAGTGTTGAAAGCAGAGGAATCACAGATGTTGAACTTAAGAAGCGCTCGATGACTTTTGTGGTGAATGGAAAATATGACCATGCAAGATCAAGCCTTGCTATTAAGATCAATAAAAAAGATGATGTAAAATTTGAGAAAACACTAAAAGCTTCTCAATTTAAATCGAAATTTGATGGATCAAGAACTCTTGTGACTGTAGACCTGGAAGCTGTTGGAGCACCTAAGTTAGGTGGACTATTTAACAGAAAGCATACTGTGACACTGAAACTAAAAATTGATTCAGGTGACATGGGTGAGATTCTTCTTCCAAAGGTTGGAGAATTATCAACTGGTACATCTGTAGAAGTTGAAATCGACTAAGTTTCTTATTGATAGAAAGCTGATAAAAATAAGAAGGGCCGCATAGTGCGGCCCTTTTTTATTTTCCTTGCATTTCTCTTTTAAAAACATCAGCGGGATTAAGCGGCTCTTGTGAAGCGCAATATGGATCAAGTCCTTTTTTAGGAACATTGATATAATCCTTTTTCTTAAAATCATATTCAAACTGGCTATTCCAGTCATGACAAACAATAGGAGTGGCCGCTATTGCATCATCATTTTCAACTTCCAAGGGAATATCTTTTATATCGTACAAGCAAATTTGAAATTCGAGTGAAACGTTTTGAAAAGTTGTGCCATCAACTCCTTTCATATAGGCCATAGAGGGAGAGTCTGTTACAAAAACAGAAGGAGATAGCTTGGCCTTTTCTTTATTCTTTAAAGTTAGCATTTGATAAAGGTCTTTAGTACTCTTGCTGTCTATTACACCTAATTTAGGAGTCCAACGATAAAGAGAAACTCGCCCTCCTGGTAAGTGAGCATCTTCTTCAAGTGGCCCATAATAAAGTGGGTCTTTTGTTGTTGCATCGTTAGACCAATCAGGAAAAACATAAATTCTCTTTTTTCCTAAGTGCATAATACTTTCACCAATTCTTTTAGAAATGGACCCATCTTCATTTTTACTAACTTCGTATGTACATCCTCTTATTCTTTGAACAAAAGCATATTTTGTAATGTCGGCCCAACTTTTGGTTTCAAAACCTAAGTAAGCAAGTGTTCCATAGAATGGACTTGGATCATCTTGGTCTTTAATAGAGTAATTTTGAGTTTCAAAACGTACTTTTTTTACACGACACTCTTTTCCTGTAAGTCTAGTGTACTCAGAGTTTTGATCACAGATTTTTGAGTTCTCTACAACTCTTTTAGAGATTATTTTTGTTTCATGAGTCCCGGCAAGGACTTGAGCACCCGATAGTGTAAGAAGAAATAGAACGGGTGTTAGTTTAATATTTTGCATAATGGCTCCTGACAGTTTGTAATAAGTATTCGCAAGATAGAGGCCAATATGGGCTTCCTATTTAGAGGTAGCTAGAGGAGCTGGGTGTTTAAAATTTAGACAGTGTGAGCAGAATCTATTCGATACAAATGCATTCAAGAATATGATAATAATAGATATGAGCATAATATCCTTATATAAAGATAAAGCGCTAATTAGGCTTTATATCGGCCCTGGTGCCAGTAAAAACGAAGTCGTTGGTGTATATGGAGACCCTGCGAGATTGAAAGTAAAAATCAAGGCACCGCCTGTCGATGGTGAAGCTAATAATGAAGTCATTTCTTATTTTTCAAAACTCCTGGGAATCTCAAAAAATCAAATACAGATCATTAGAGGGGAGACGTCGAAGCAAAAAGATATTCTCGTTGATTTAAGTCCTGAAGAAGCAATGAAGTGCTTAGGCCTGGAAAAGTGACTGATCTTTAATCAATTTTAGAAAGCCTCCATGTAAGAAGTTCACAAGGCTCGAATTAAGCAGAGGTACATCGGATAATACTTAAAATTATTATATCCGGAGTATGCTGTGAACTTTAAGATGCCATTTTTAACTTTACTACTTTTATCAACTCTTGTGAGCTGTGGAAGTAAGTCATCTAACAAGTCACTGGCCGATAGTACTCAAACATTTCAAGAAAGTAGTGAGCTTAAAGAAGCAATCGCAAATCAATACGTTTTATGTGGTGTGGAAGGATTGAACTGCCCTGATTTTTCGGCCAAATTAGTTTATTGGGGACAAGAGTCAGAGACTGAGTATTATTTAGGAGTCTGCTCTGGAACTCTTTATAACGGAAAATATATTATTACAAACTCCCACTGTATTCCAAAAAATATTAAAGTGGCAGGAGCAGACTGTAGCAAAAGCATGAAAGCTCTTTTTCCTAAAAACGTAAACTCAATTGAAGAAAGCGCAAGATGCTCTAGAGTCATTCAGGTTTTTGATGAAGATGGCAGCTATCCTGATCTTGCTGTTATCGAGCTCGATAGAACCGTAAATAGAATGTCTGTCCAAGTGGCCCCTGCATCTTTCGTAGACAATGCAACAGTACATGCCTTTGTTATGGATCCTTCAAAATCAGATAGAAGTCTGGGAGTTATAAGACATAAGACGTGCACGCTTTCAACTGACAATGCTTACACTCTCTCGACGAAGGCCACAAGCTCGAGTGCTATTTTATACGGAAGCAACTGTAATGTGATTAGTGGAAATTCTGGAACGGGTCTACTAAATTCGAAAGCAGAGTTGATCGGTGCTGTTTTTGCAAAAATAGAAAGACAAACTCTTGAAGATTTTTTTATCAAAGCAAAAATAAAATACAGCACATTTAACTATATGGGAGTCGCTCAAAATATTTCATGCCTGCGTGATATTTTAAGTAACGCTGGAGTTTCTTGCAACATGGCCGCTCCTACAAAAGATGATTTAAGTGATTATATTAAAAGAGTGATGAATCAATCTGGATTCTCAGTTAGTGATAGATCCCAGATTGAGTACAAAATTGGGCCAGGATTTAAGCTAGAATTAGCAAAGGTGGCAAGAGTAGAGAGCTCAAGCACCCTTGATAGCTTTGAAACTAACTGGATAAAGAGCTTTATCTCTGGAACGACTGCCAGCAAATTAGAGCACATTTCGCAAGAGCTATTAAGCAGATAGAGTACTAAATAAGTCAGAATGCTTGGGAAATATCTTTTTTTTAACTTAGTGATATAATACTTTGATGAAAAGAAGAGATTTCCTGATTAATACTGCAGGCACAGCAGGACTATTTTTAATAAGCTCATGTGTTCCCAAAAATAATTCTCTTGTCGAATCTCATTCAAAATTTATCATTGGCCACGAAAACGAATCAAATAAAACTTACTCTTTATTAGTTACCGATACTAACGGTGAGCACACTTATATTGAAGCTCCTTGCAAGGCCCACGGGCCAGTTGTTAATCCTAAAAATTCTTCTTTGGCCTTTGGATCGAGCAAGTGGGGGCAAGAGGCCTATCTGGCCGATATAAAAAATGGTAAATTGCAAAGCTCTGTTAGAGCAGGTAATGGTAAGGCCTTTTATGGGCATAGTCTTTATTCTACGAATGGAGAGTTTATTTTTGCCTCGATGATGAATCATGAGACACAACAAGGTTATATCTCAGTAAGGAAGTCTGATACACTAGAGGAAGTTAAAACGATTTCAACCTATGGTAGAGAGCCTCATCAGTTACAGTGGATGGAAGCTGATAAAACAATTGCCGTTATCAATTCAACACCACTACTTAGTCAAAAAGAGCAGCTTCACTCTATGTTGAGCATCATTAATGTACAAAATGGCGAGCTCGTAAAATCGTTTAAGACTTCGACTAGAAGGCATAGCCATTTTAGCTTAACTAACAATCAAAGCATTGCCATTATTTGCAGGGCCGGATCTGCTCAAGATATGACCCTTTATGAAGCTCTACATCTTGGAGATGGTAGATTAATTGTGGGCCAGGAGACTAGTCCATTAGTAGGGGATCGAAATGAAGGGCTAAGCCATGTACTTTTTGAAGACAAGTCTCTGGCGATTATAACAGTTGTAGGTCTCAATAGAATCGTGTTCTGGGATTATTTAAATAACAAAGTTCTCTACATTAAAGACTTCGCGGATAAGCCTCAAGGGATTATAAGAGATAGAAGTGAGAAAAATATTTTGGTTTCTTTTTATAATAAAGAAAAAAGTTATATCAATGTGTATAAAATGGATAAGCTTCTCAAATTTGATTTTTCAGCTTATTCTACAATGGCCGGTGCAAGCGGCAGCCATTTCGCTATCGTTTAAAATTTTTAAGAAATAATGATAAGTCCTGGGCCTTGGTTGATTGGTTGTAAACTGGAAGCCTGTTTTGAAAATGCGTTCCTCTTATTGTTGAGAACATCTTCTTTTCATTTCTTGAGTAAATATAAGTTCCATTGAATTTATCAGAAAATAAAATATGATCATCATCTAGCTCTTGAATCGCTCCACAGTAGCGAGAAAAAAACATCGCTTCAGGACTGGCCTTAAACTCGAAGACAACGCCTTTTTTTAGAAGGTCATACTCTTGAATGGTAGAGTATAGGTTCTTCTGTGTCGGCTCCGCTGTGATATTGTTGAAATAGATAATGTTGCCGCGCTTAGTGACCTGTACGTCGTGAATAAAATGTTCAATAGAAGTGTTTAAGATTTTATGAAAAACGATCTTTTTCAAATCAGGAGAGAGAACAAATATCCCATGAGTGAGCCCGTTAACAATAAAGTTTCCTTCGCGTAGAGGTGAGCCCGGGAGGTCGTTGGCATTTTTTGGAATTTCGTAAATGCTATTGAAGTGACTAATCTCTCTTTCAGTATTGGTTTCCTGTTTCAGCCAAGGACTATTAAGCCAGTCAAAATAAGGAAGCTTTTGCATTTTTAATAGTACATCAGATGACTGCTCATGCAGGATTTTTCCTTCCAGTGAAATAACTAAAATTCTATCAGTTCTTTTGTTTTTGCCTTTGATATCAATTTTCCCTGAATCAAAAGCAAGTATTCTTTTTTTGTCATTAGACAGAGCAAGCTGGTGATGAAAATGGCCTTCGATAGTCCAGAGGGCCGTATAGTTTTTATCATAAAGCCTCATTCTTTTTTCATTGGCCGAAATAAATTTTCCATCTTCAAAAAAAAGACACATTTTTCCCGGAAGAGATCTTACAACATCGCCATTTATATTGAGAATGTTGCAGTCTTGAATGATGTTTAAAGCTTGAAGTTTGTTTTGGGTAAGAGAGTAGGCAGGCATTGAAGAAAAGATAGCAAAAAAAAGGTAAATTAATCGCATGAAATAATTCCAGGTTTATTTTTTTTTGATGAGTTTGCTACTTTATATTCCCTGACAAATTTCTCTCCATCGCAATATAAGAGTACTAATATACTTTTTTCTCCTGCACAGAACCCGGGATCACCATTAGAATTTAAAATAAGTCGGGATTGAACCCTGATTGTTTTTTCGTCTTCAATAACTTTTCCAATGGTATTGTCGGCCAGGCATTCAGGGGACCA
Organism: Bacteriovoracaceae bacterium UBA6153; assembly: GCA_002428265.1. Lineage (GTDB taxonomy): Bacteria > Bdellovibrionota > Bacteriovoracia > Bacteriovoracales > Bacteriovoracaceae > Bacteriovorax. The sequence continues at coordinate 360,680 of DIUR01000033.1, read as the reverse complement.
GCGAAGACCTCCATAATAAGGCTCCCTGGATTGGATAAAAGTATCTTGAAGAAAAGTGACTTCGTTGTTGATAACCATACGGGCCTGCTCTTTAGAGGTGACAGGAATTTCTCTGTATTCCAGATTTGAACAGCTGGCCAAAGTTATCAGAAAAAAAAGAGCAGCTAATTTCATAGGGAGTCATCCTTACAAACACTATTCTGGATTAAACTTAAGTCGAGTGCAGTTGTAGTCACTGTAAACGCAGCAAAGTCGTTACATTTGTCATTTTTAGAAGGCACAGCCAGCGCAAATCTTTTTTTATCTGAGGCAAGAAATAGAGCAGGCGCCTTGTGGGCCTTTGCTTCATCAATTAAGAGAGGCTTTAATTCATCCAGTGTCCCCTGAAACGTATTATCCATCATTTTCTGGTGAACAAGCACTCTGATTTTCTTCATTGTAGAAGGTACAATTTTTTTAAGCTCTGGAGTAAGTTCATTCCATTTTATCCATGAATACTTAAGGGCCAACTCTTTTGGTGGATTATAATTAGGCATCTTCACTTTTTCGATAAAAGAGAAGGGACGAGAAAAAACATCGCCACGATTTTCGACGGCCGTATGGCAAGAGTAACAAGCATTGGCCATTTTTGAAGGCTCTTCTGGAAATGTCTTTCCATCAGGATCAAATAGGCCATAACCCCAGCCATTCGTAGATGAGTATTTATCCTTATTTCTCACCATAAATTGGTAACGGCTCAATTCTTTGGGAGCAATCGAATTTGGGTACTGCTCATCCATCATTGTTCGAACATTTGTCTTTGCGAAGATCGCTCCATCTGGATAATTAATAGATCCTGACATCAACGTTTTCAAGGCCAGCTCATTAGCGTAGGTCAGTCGCATTTCACCCGTATCTTTACGAAAGCGAATAGTGACTAACTGCCAGGTTGTGGGAAATTCTTTGTAATCAGCATAAACGATGCCATTAACTTCACTTTTTCCCGCAAAGATTTTTGGATCTTCTTTTATGACGCTAGAGACTTGTGCAAGAAGAGGGGTTGTGCAAAGAAATGCCAATAGAGTTAAACTTTTTTTCATAATAAAAGTTTAACCGGAATAGGTGAAATTTCATAGATTGCAATTGGATGATTTTCAAGTAGGCAACGAGCTGTTGCCTACTTGAGTTTTTTGTTTGGATATTATTCCCAGTCTTGGTCGTTTTGAGAGAACTCAACTTTCTTTACATGGCAATTGGTTGTCACTGCGTGAATTTCGACATGGATCATTGAGCTGATATTTGAAAAAATCCAAAATTCTTTTTGCCATCCATTTTTTTGTTTGAAAACTTCGACAGACTCATCACCGTAATAATTGCTGAAATCTTCAATGTCTGTGATTTCCTGATCATCTTTTACCGCATGAAAAGCAACTTCCTTGGCGACATCGTAACATTTATCTTCAAAAGAAAAAGCACTTGTAGAAGCGAGCAATAAGCTTAAAAGAATTAAAGATTTCATTGGGACCCCATAGGCTAGTATTAGTATGGCGGTTAATTATCAATATTTAGAGTTTCATACAACAGGATTAATTAGCTTAACAGAATCTTAAAAATAGATAATGAAACTTATTGCAGACAGTTGGATTGGCTAAACCAGTTTTCTAGTCCTTAACGAGTGTACAAAAAATGTTCAGCAAGCTAATTCTTACATGCTGATCTCCTCTGTATTGGCCATCCATGGGATACTTAATCAAACCTTTGGAGAGTCCATGAATATCATTAAGCTTATCATTGCCATAACCTTGTTATCTTCTGTAAACGCCTTTGCTAGCTGTGTGGGCGACTTTAAAGAAGGGCAAAAGTACCTTTATGAGGCAGAGATCCGCCGCAATGAGGCCTTTGGTAGAGCAAGGTTGATTAACGAAGGAACACCTGTTTCAAACAATGTGAAGTATTGTAAAGAAGCACACAAATCAAGAGCACTTTTATTTAAAGTGACTAAAAATTATAAGAATGGAAACTTGATCGCTAAAGACTTAAGCAAGACTTGTCCGCATAAAAAATACCGCGATTTTTCAATCGAAATTGAAGCCAACACTAGGCCATATGTACAAGCGGGCCTAACTCAGTTGGCCGCACTTGATGAAGTTGTGCAAACCCACTGTGGGGCAACTGATTCTTTATCTGCTGAATTAATCTAAAAAAATCTATTTTCTGAAATGGTTATCGTAATCAGTCATGCCTGCAGAGATGACACTATAAGCTTCATTGGCATCATAGATTGATTCAATTTGAGTTTTTATAGATTCCCCGGGAATCGATTTATAACTTAAAAAATAGTGTCTCATTCGATCAATGATGACTGGATTTATCTGACTTATATCGTTAATCCCTTCATAAAATGGGTCACCATTTAAAACGGCAACTATTTTGTCATCAACCTCATTAGAGTCAATCAAGCGAATTCCACCAATAACTCTAACATCCATGATGATGTCTGCTCTTGTAATAGGTAATTCAGAGAGTACGCAAATATCAAGAGGGTCTCCATCTCCAATTTTTGCTATTTTAGAAAACGCAGCAGTCGTTTCCGCTGAATAAGTCTCAGGAATTAGCCCATATAAAAAAGAGGGAAGAGACGAAAATTTTTGAGGCCTGTCTACCTTGATGTAGCCACTTTCTTTACAGATTTCATATTTAATCACATCATTTGGAATAATTTCAATGTAGGCCTTGATTATTTGAGGAGCGTCTTTTCCAATATTAATTCCATGCCAAGGGTGTGGGCGGTAGAGTTGAAAATTTTTAAGACTCATAAAATCTCCAGGTTGGAAAAATATTTCGCTTCATTCTAAGAAGCAGGTGCTGTTTAGAATGATTTATTTTATGGGATAAGTAAAATCAGAATAAAAATATTTTGTTAGTATGATGAAACTCCGTAAATCAAGAATCCTATCCACAATAACCAAAAAATAAGATCTACATTTGATGAATCATTTTTCATGCAAGTCTCCTTTAAAATAAATGAACTTTCATTCGATTTATTTACAAGGAAGGAAGAAATCCAAAACATAATAGAGAAATGATTGTCGGTAGGATTGCACCTTTTAATATACCCAAAGGAGAGATACTTTCATCTTTAAAAGATACTTTTAAAATCCCATAGCCTGCTGGATTGGGAGCATTGGCAATAACAGTTAAGCCTCCCCCTGATACTGCTCCTGCTAGTAAGTAATACTTGGCGGAGTCGGTAAGCTCTACAAGGGAGCCCAAATATGTTAATGCCGCATTATCTGTTAATGCTGTCAGCCCTGTTGCACCTAAAAATAAAACATAATCAGATAGATTCGCAATCAGTGGCTGCAGCCACCATTTTTGAGGGGTTCCTAAAACAATAAGGCCTGCCAGAAAAAAACCAACCATCAAAGATTCTTTAATTTTTATAGAGTCTTGATATTCCTTTGTGACAGAAGTAAATCCAAGAAAAAATAAAAACAGAGCAACAAAGATGGCCATGTGGTGAGCTGTAATAACAGCTACTGCTAGGAAAAGAACGTGAACGAGTGTTACCCATAAAGGTATTTGGGTCTTATTTTCTTTTGAGTTTATAATTAATTTACCGGTGAGTTCTTTCTTAAAAAAGAATGTAATAATCAGGGCACTAATAATACATGAGATGGCCCCTTTATAACCGAAGTTAGTAAACATATGCTCGAGGCCCCATCCCCATTTAGCAGCTACCATCAAGACAGGGGGGGCAGCAAAATGAGAAAGTGTTCCACCTATCGAAATATTGACGAAGAGTAATCCGATAGTCGCGTATTTAAATTTATCACTCATTTCTTTTGTAAAAAAATACTTAAGTAAAATAAGTGCCGTTACTGTCATTGCTGCTGGCTCTGTTATGAATGAGCCCACGATAGGGCCTAGTACCATCACTGTTAAAAAAAATGCCATTTTTCCAGGTAGTGGTAATAAATGGGATGCTTTTATAATAAATTTTTCTGAAATTTTAATGATAGGCTTGGTTCCGGCCATGGCCATGATGACAAAAACGAATGCGGGTTCCGTAAAGTTTAAATTTTCAATATAGTTAACTGATTCTGAATACCCTGAAGTGAAAATCATTATGGCCAATAACAATAATGACCAGATTCCAAAAACGGCTTCAATTTCAGATAAATAATGAAAAAAGTTTTCTCCCATTGAACCTTCAGGGTATCGATGGGCAATCTTTGCAAATTTACTCACAAAAAAAGTATGAATAATTGCGAGAAAGAAAATAATAGAAGCTGAAATCTCTAAAAAAGATGGGTTCATAATAATTACCAAATTGATATTACAATGGCGACCCTACCATGGAAAACTCTCATCTTTAATAAAAGACGAAACCCTTTTTTGTAGGTTTTATTTCACCACATCTCTCCATTAGTGTCAATCAAGGTAAAAAACGTTGACTCCGTACCTAGGTACGGAGGATATATTAGCTCATGGAAAAAATAACTATCAGCAAATTGGCCCAAATGGCATCAGTCGGTGTGGAGACAGTTCGTTTCTATCAAAGAAAAGAACTTCTGAGAGAACCCAAAAAAACTGACACCTTCAGAACTTATAATGAAGAAGATGCGCAAAGAATAATCTTTATCAAAAAAGCTCAGGACTTAGGCTTTACCCTTAGTGAAGTGAAGGAGCTTTTAGAGTTAAATACAAAACCCCGCAATACTTGCTCAGTCGTTAAAACTAAAACCGAGCAAAAAATCGTCGAAATTGATAGCAAGATAAAGGCCCTGCAAAAAATGAAAGAAAGTCTCGTTCAATTATCTTGTGCCTGCGATTCTGGGATTGACTCAGTTAAACAATATAAAGTTCAAGAGTGTTTTGATTCTGTTATGGGATGCAAACCTAAAAAAAATATGGAGTCATAATGACAAAAAAAAATATTATGTTCTTGTGTACGGGAAATTCTTGTAGGTCTCAGATGGCAGAAGGCTGGTGTCGAAAGTATTGGGGGGAAGAATTTGACGTATATTCAGCGGGGACAAAAAAACACGGAATGAATGAGAGGGCCATAAAAGTAATGAAGGAAGCAGGTGTTGATATCTCTCATCATTTTTCAAAAACTGTTGAAGAGCTTCCAAAAATTACCTTTGATTATGTCGTGACTGTTTGTGATGCAGCTAAAGAGACTTGTCCTTACTTTCCTGGTGGTAAAGTTCTTCATGTCGGCTTTCAGGATCCTCCGGCAATCACAAAAGAGATGACAAATGAAGAAGACATTTTACAAGTCTATCGCAAGGTTAGAGATGAAATTCATGAATCAATTAAGAATATAAAGGATATTTTATAATGAAAAAGCTTTCATTTTTGGACCGATACTTAACCCTTTGGATATTTTTAGCGATGCTTGTCGGTGTGTCCATTGGATATTTAAATCCTCATGTGCCTGAGCTTTTAGACTCTATGTCAGTTGGAACAACTTCAATTCCTATTGCTATCGGATTGATCCTGATGATGTATCCACCGTTAGCAAAGGTTAAGTATGAAGAGATAGGTCTTGTATTTAGAGACAAAAAAGTTTTAGCGTTGTCACTTATACAGAACTGGATTATAGGGCCTCTCTTAATGTTTGCATTAGCAGCGATTTTCTTAAAAGATTATCCTGACTATATGATGGGGCTTGTATTGATTGGACTCGCAAGATGCATTGCTATGGTTTTAGTCTGGAATCAATTAGCGGAAGGAAGCTCAGAGTATTGTGCAGGACTTGTGGCCTTTAATTCAATTTTTCAAATCTTATTTTTTCCCATTTATGCCTATTTCTTTATGACATATCTTCCGGGTTTTTTTGGAATGAAGAGTTTCGAAGTTCATTTTACAATGTTAGAAATTGCCAAATCTGTCGGGATCTATCTTGGAGTTCCATTTATGGCCGGATTTCTAACCAGAACAATACTGGTTAAATCAAAAGGATTAACATGGTATGAGCAAAAATTTATACCGATAATCAGTCCAATGACTCTCATTTTTTTATTGTTTACAATCGTTGTAATGTTTTCTCTAAAAGGACATTCGATCGTTCAACTTCCTTTTGATGTTGTCAGAGTTGCAATCCCATTAACCATCTATTTTTTAGTTATGTTTTTCTTTTCATTTTATATGAGTAAAAAGGCCGGTGCAGATTATAAGCGCTCAGTTACATTATCATTCACTGCTGCTTCTAATAATTTTGAGCTGGCCATTGCAGTTGCGATCGCAACTTTTGGAATCCATCACGGTGCTGCTTTTGCAGCAGTCATAGGCCCTTTAGTTGAAGTCCCGGTTCTCATTGCTTTAGTTAAAGTGTCTTTGTGGATTCGTACTAAATATTATTTTAACCATGCCGCAGCTTAGGAAACATATTATGTTTTTAGATGATATAAAATTTAATTTAAGACCAGATGAGACTAAAAAACTGTCTTCAACTCATGCGCCTAGAGTTTTAATTCTTTATGGTTCACTAAGAGAAGAATCCTATAGTAAAAAGCTCGCAGAAGAAGCGGGGAGAATCCTTATCCACATGGGAGCTGAAGTTAAAATCTTTAACCCTGATGGACTTCCGGTTTTTGACAATAACAGATCAGTGGACCATCCAAAGGTACAGGAGTTGCGAGATTTGAGTGTCTGGTCTGAAGCTCATGTATGGTCTAGTCCAGAGTTGCATGGAAATATTTCTGGAGTGATGAAAAATCAAATTGACTGGATTCCATTGGCATTAAATGCTGTCAGACCAACTCAAGGGAGAACACTTGCGGTTATGCAGGTTTCAGGTGGAAGCCAGTCTTTCAATGCGGTAAATTCGATGAGGATCCTAGGAAGATGGATGAGAATGATTACAATTCCAAATCAATCTTCTGTTGCAATGGCCTTCAATGAATTTAATGAGGATAAAACCATGAAGGCATCATCTTACAGAGACAGGGTAGTCGATGTGATGGAAGAGTTAATGAGATTTACTTATTTAACGAGAGATGTTTCAGATTTTTTAGTCGACAGGTACAGCGAAAGAAAAACTGCCAATATTGATATTCAATATAAGGCCCTTAAGGATCAGAAATAGGGCCATTGAAAAAAAGGCAAAAAAAAACCTCTGGGGTTAACAGAGGTTTTTTTTACTCAAAAGATGGTGCCCAGGGACGGAATCGAACCGCCGACACAGGGATTTTCAGTCCCTTGCTCTACCGACTGAGCTACCTGGGCGTACCAATTTTTTGGAGTCTAAAAAGTATTAGAATTGAGTGATTTCGTCAAACTATTTTCTTAAAAAAAGTCTTCAAAATGCAGTATTTAGGCCCCCTATAAAGTTTTCAGATTCCTACACTATTTTCCTGTATGTGTTAAAAAGACTCACATCACTTTATAAAATTATGGAGACTCCCAATGAAAACTAAAATTTTACTAGCTTTAGCTATGTCACTTACTACTGTTAGCGCATTTGCTAACTCAATGGAACTTCCAACAGGATTAGTTGACCTTCATGCGAAGGCCTGCCCAGAATTTATTGAGAGAAACCTTTACGTTGATATCCAAAAGCTTCCAAATGGACCTGAATTTGAGGCCAACAACACTTTATACGTTATGGGCTGTGAAATGTACGCCTACAACTCACTGGAAAAAGCTTACGTAGTGAACCCACAAGGTGTGATCACTCCAGTAGTGGTAGCAGAAGTGGTAGATGAAGGAAAAATCGTAGCAACGAGTGATTTAATGGGAGCTGGATACGATGCTACAACTAACACTCTTGGAACATTCCAAAAAGGTCGCGGAATAGGTGATTGTGGAAGCTCAGCTACTTACAAGTGGGACCCAAGAAATGAGAAATTCGTTTTGGAAGAAGCGAGAGTAAAAATGGAATGTGACGGCGAAGAGACAGAATGGCCGGTTGTCTACAAAAAATAAAATCAGAGCTTACAAAGGGAGACATCAGGTCTCCCTTTTTGTTAGTATTTTCGTATGAAAATTTTAAAGAACACCCTTTCTTATAGCGATCAAAAAACTAATGTCATGTACTTCATCCCGGATGCTACTGAAGATGTGAAGCCAGTCTTTGTTATCCTTACTCATGGCTATACGGCCGACAAGAGCTCTATTATCAACTGGCCTATCCGCCTTGCGGAAGTAGGAGTGAGTTGCGCTCTTTTTGATATTCCTGGACATTATCAGGGGAATTACTCAGAGGTGGCCGATTTCGAACATTTCAAAGTACACGCTCATGAGTTGTTTTATGAGGCCTTCAAGTGCCTTGTAACAACCTTTAAAGAAGAGTTTCCACTCAATGAACACTTTGCTGAAGCTAATAATATGAAACTCGTTTTAGGGGGCCATTCACTAGGGGCCATGCTTTCATTAAAGGCCATGGGAATGCCAGAGTTCGCCGAGTTTGAAAAACGAGCAATAGGCGTGGGGCTGGGAATGGCGCCTAAAGATGTCGTTCATCTTTTTGATACACCTTTTTATAAGTCGACTTTAAAGGTTCGCGAGCAATTGGTGTCTCCAGAGCTTAAACCAGACAATGTTTTTCCTTGGATTAAAGAAGAAAAAGAAACAATTCAGATTTCAAATCAGGATATCCACTTGATAAGTGGTGACGACGATTTGGTAGTCGGAAGTGATGGGATGGAGCGCTTTATGGAAAGCCTTGAAGGAAAAAATAATAGAGTTACAATGGAGAGACCTACAAAACTGCCTCATCACGAACCGCAGTTTGCGGCCTCTCATGTAAAAAAGTATCTGAAAAAAATTAATTGGATCTAATTGATGAAACATTTTCTTCTCACATTTTTACTACTGACAATACTAAGTTGCAGTAAGGAAGCTGACCCAGCTCCTGAAGTAGATAAGGTTTTAAGATCTGCGTGTACAACTGAAGATCTTGAGTCGCAAATGAACAAGACTCTATCTGCACTTGTCACTGATACTGACTTTTCGCTCTCAGTGGAAAGAAGTGATGGAAGAAAATACACTTTTAATAAAGGAGCAGTCACTCAAGCAACAAAACTTGAATCTGCTTCAACATCTAAATTAGTCACAACAGTTATTCTTTTAAGACTTGTGGATCAGGGAGTCTTGCAATTAAGTGACAAACCTCAGACTTATATTACTAGCTGGCCGGTACCTGTCAGTGATCCTCTCTATAATATAAACTTATCTCAACTTTTAAATTTTACTTCAGGACTCGAGAACGAAGCACTTTGTTTGAATGCAGGTGCCTTTAATTTCGAAAATTGTGTCATCAATACTGCCAATATTAATATCGGCAATGGTGCTGCCCCTGGAGCAAAATTTTATTACTCAGGTTCACACTTACAAGTCGCCGGACTCATGGCCATTAAGGCGAAGAACGTTTCTAGCTGGCAGGATATTTTTACAGCTTTCAAAAATGAGACAGGACTTTTTTCAACTTCAGCTTATGATTTACCATCATCGAGCAATCCAAGGCTTGCTGGTGGAATGCACTGGACAGGAAGTGAGTACCTTGCCTTTTTAAAGGCCTTGAAAAGCGGGACTCTTTTAAGTCCTGCGATGTTTATTCAACTCACATCAGATCAAACCAGCAACGTGATTTTTGGTTATTCTCCAGTCGTAGCTGGAATAAATGAAGACTGGCATTTTGGATTTGGTATCTGGCATGAATGCCAAAGCAGTACTTATAATTGCTCACCGGGAACAAGAATGTCTAATCCTGGAGCTTATGGGGCTTATCCTTTTTGGGACAAGCAAAAAAATTATTTTGGTATTGTTGCAAGACAGGGAGCTTTAGGAACTTATAAAAATGGACTGGCCGTTGAGCGAGCAGTGAGAGCTACACTTGATGATTGGGCCACATGTGCAAAATAATTTAAAGATCATAAGTTCAAAAAAAAATCCCCTTCTGAATAGGCATACAGAAGGGGATCATCCTAGGAGTACTTACCCCCAAGAATTGGCCCATCAGTGTCTTGTTTTAAAAACTATTTAGAAATCCAAACGCTGCTGTCACAGAACTCGACGTCGCCATCAAAAACATTAGACACTATTTCATAGAATGGTTTTCCATTAACAATGCTTCTGTTGAAAACCAGAAACATTCCGTTTCCGCCACCAACACCAATATTTAGTCTCCAGAGGTCCAGTCCTTTAGAGACCGTACTTTTAATCGTTTCAACAGTGATATCATCTGCATCGTTAAGAGAGTCAATTCCAGTTTGAGCAGTGGCCGCTGTGATTAATTCTTTTTCTACACTCTTCATTTGTTTTCTAAAACCAGTAGGGCTGAAGTCTCTTGGTTCGAAATACTCGACAACTGTTTTTGTCACAATGAACTTAGTGCTTTCATAGTCCTGGTGAACTGAGCATCCACCGATATACATCACATTTCCTTCAGCATCTTCTTTATACGAAGTTTCGTAAGTTTCAGTGCGGCTCATATCAATGGCGTATGAATTAAGTGACATTAAAAATAGTGCTGAGAAAAGAATGTGTTTCATATAGGCCTCCTGATCAATTTTAATATTGAGGCGTTATAGTTCGATAGAACCTAAAAGTACTATATAAAATTTAGATATGATGTATCTGAGATCTAATGGCCTTCGAATTTACACAGAGTAAAGACTTTATGACCAAGACTTTGAATTTTTTGAGCACCACCAAGTTCTGGTAGATCGACAACAAAAGCCGTCTCAAAAATTTTTCCACCAACTTTTTCAATTAATGTAATCGCACCGATGGCCGTTCCACCTGTCGCGATTAGATCATCAATAAGAAGAATATTGGCACCTTTATGAATAGCATCGTCGTGAATTTCGATGGTGTCTGATCCGTATTCAAGATCGTAGGCCTGGGTGATGACGTTACCTGGAAGTTTTCCTTTTTTTCTAACAGGAATAAAACCTTTTCCAAGTGCGAATGCCAGAGCAGCTCCAAGAATAAAGCCACGTGCTTCAATTCCAGCGATGTAGTCAATAGGAGCGTCTTTATATTTGGTCACCAGCATGTTGATGGTTGTCTGGAAACCTTTTGGATCTTTTAAGAGAGTAGTGATATCGCGAAACATAATTCCTTCTTTTGGGTAATTAGGAATTGTTCTGATTAGTGTCGCGATATCACTCATGGTCTCTCCGAAAAGTTAAATTATTTCTTTGTAGCTAAAGTTACAGTTAATTGAACCTCATCATTGATCATTTTGTCACCTAAACTTGGGAAGAATTTTCCAGAATTATACTTAACATCGTATTTTGTTCTGTCGAATTTTACTACAGCAGTAGCACCTGTCTTAGTTGCAGTAGCGTCAAAAGTGACAGGAGCTGTTTTACCTTTAATTGTAAGATCCCCAGTTACTTTGTATGTGTCGCCTTTAACTTTTGTGACTGATTTAGAAACAAATTTTGCAGTCTTGTTAGCAGCTGTACCGAAGAAATCGTCGCTGTTTAAGTGATCAACTAATTTCTTGTTGTATTCGGCGTCTGTTAGGTCAGTAACAGTGATAGATGTCATATCAACAGTGAACTCTCCGCCTTTGAAAGTTGTACCATCAAAGTTTAAGTGTGCTGATTGAATTTTTACTTCACCAGTGTGCTCACCAGTTACTTTTTTTCCAAGCCATACGATTTTAGATGCAGCTGGATCAGTTTCGATTTTTTCTACAGCAGCGAAAGCTGATACAGATGTCATAAGAGCAGTAGCGATTACTAGTTGTTTAAACATGAGTCCTCCAAAGACTTGTGAATAATTATTCTTGTCAAAAATCCTAACTTAGGTTTGTATAAAAACAAATTATAATTTATTGATTAATTCAATAAGTTTAAGTGATACTTTTTTGTGACTGTAAAGTCGGAGATTTTCCAATGACTCTTGAACAACTTTTGACTATTGAGGCCATCGTAAAAGAGGGAAGTTTTAAAGCTGCTGCAGATTATCTGCACAAAAGTCAGCCATCAATTAGTATGGCAATTAAAAAACTTGAAGAAGAGTATCAACTAAATCTCTTCTCGAGGGATGAATACCGCCCAAGCTTAACTTCAGACGGAAAAGTCTTCTATGAGAAGGCCCGCCTTTTAATCAGAGAGTTCAGAGAGCTTGAAGCCTTGGCCCACCAAATGAGTAAAGGAGTCGAAGGCGAGATCAGAGTTAGCATTGATGCAGTCAGCCCCGTGTCTTTCGTTTTAAAGTTCTTAAAGTCGTTTTTCGCCAAACACCCTGGTACACGCCTGGTTCTGCATTTTGAAGTGCTTTCAGGCACTGTAGAGCGCCTTATTGATGGAGATGTAAGTATCGCCATCACGCCAAAACCTCAGATTGAATACACTTTTGATTCAAGGGCACTTACGACGACAAAAATGGTTTCAGTTATCAGTACTCAGTTGGTAAAAAATCAGAAAAAAATAACTGATGATTTTCTTCGCGCTCATAATCAGATTATTCTGGCCGATAGCGCGAGAAGAATTAATAAAGTGAACACCGGTATTCTTCCCGGGTCAAAAAACTTAACTGTTAGTGATATCGGTTTTAAAAAAGAACTTATCCAGCAGGGTCTGGGTTGGGGTGGATTGCCATTTGATATGGTCAAAGCAGATATCGCTTCAAAGAAGCTCACAGTGATTAAAACTCCACTGGTAAAAGATCGTGAAATAGAAATTTATATGGTGAGAGATGCTAGTAAGCCTATGGGGCCAGTGATGAAAGAATTATGGGGGAGAGTGGAAGAAGAAGAACTTAGCTAGTGAAGGAGTAAAAAAGAAAAAAATCGACGCTTCAAAATCATTTTTAACGTCGACCATCAACGTGTATATCCGTTTGTCTCTATGGATAAATACTAGGGGTAGATTGAATTTTTTAATAGAGGTTTTTTCTTACAAACTCAAACTATTTTCTGACACCTGAGCTTACTCTCTCGCGGCCTTTTGCAAGTGTGCGTAACTGCTCAATCTGGCAATTCCTATATCCGGAAATTTAGTCAACTACTTCTTATCAATAATAGTCTGATAAACAAATTCACCGCTAAGAGCACGAGTTATAAACTCAGAATATTTACTGACGAGTGCAGGATTTTCTTTAATATTTTTTTCGGTGAAATTTCTAATCGCTACAAGACTTTTTTCTACGTCTTTCATCATGACTTTTTTTACTAAACTTCCAAAGATTGACTTCGGTACAACGAGAGATTTGTAACGGAGTAAAGTTTTTCCATTAAAAGGAGCGTAATAAGCAGAGCCTTTCACATCTTCGGCAGATGTCGACTCCAGCATGTACCATTGAAGTTCATAATCATCTTTATGGCGAAAAATTCTTCCACCATGTGTGTATACAGCATTCGACATTGGAAATGGCATATGCATTTCATAAGCAGTTAAGACATCCGTCGCAGAGACGTGCTTAATAGGAATCGATTTAATGACACCGGGAACGTAATCTTTTTGAATATCGTAGGCCGCAAAAATGGCCATCGCCTCTAAAGGGGTGGCATCTATCGTTGTATAGAATGTGACTTCCGGCCAGGCCAGGCCTTGTATCTCGCGGGTCTTAATGACAAATTCACGGGCAGTTACCCGCTTAATCTCATCTTTTGTTAACTCTGACTGAACATCTGTTTGAGCGAGTCCGTAACTAGCAGACAATAGAGTGACCAGGCAGGTAAAAAAGTAAGTCTTCATATACACCTTAATTTACAGATTTGAGTTTTTATTATAATAAAGGCCTATGAAAAAGCATACTGGCGAATCCATCAGGATTTTTAAAAATCCAATCTTAGAATCCTTTACTCACGTTCATCCGATCGTGCCTTTAGTTTTATGGGTTCCAATTATTTCTTTTCTTCTTTATAGAGGACACAGTGTTTATAACTTATCTCTAACAGAATTTGTCTCTTTATTTTTTGGAGGAATGATTCTTTGGACGTTCATGGAGTATATTCTGCATAGATATGTCTTTCACTGGGATGCTAAAAGTCGCGCGGGAAAATACTTTGTTTTCCTTTTCCACGGACTTCACCATGACGATCCACAAGACCCGACAAGGTTAGTAATGCCACCAGTTCCAGCGTTACTTATTTCATCTGCCATCTTCGCGCTCTTTACTCTTATATTTCCTGCAAATTATGTTGAAGTTATCATGGCCTACTTTATGGTCGGCTACCTTTGTTATGATTATATTCACTATGCAACTCACCACTTTGCGATGACGTCTAAAGTTGGAAAGTATTTAAGAAAATACCACCTGCAACACCACTACTCAGGTGAGAGATCGAAGTACGGTGTAAGTTCTCCGTTGTGGGATTACATTTTCAAGACAACCACTGGCCCAAAAGATACTCACCACTAGAATGAAAATAATTAAAATCTTTTTTTTCTCGCTATTAGTAATGAGTTCGCGCGCGCATTCGGCAGAAATGGATGTGCCAACAGCATGGGACGGACTTAAGTCATCACTGACTTATTTCTACCAAGGCTCTTACATGCAGTTTTCTGCAAAAAATAATCTTTATTATGCGGCAGCTGCGGCCCCATCTCTTTGGTATTCATTTAAAGAAGATGATCGCATATCGAGAAATGCCAGACAAAAGAGTATTCCAAAGTATATGGAGATCTCCAGCGACCTGGCACCAGTCATGAGTTTTCCTATTATCCCAATTGCTTTTTTTAATTACGGTGTGAAGAGTGACAGTTCTAAGGCCACTCAATTTGCTAAAGAAACTTTCGCGGCCACCTATCTGGCCCTTCTTGAGTCAGCAGCAATGAGTGCCATCCACATTCATGAAAGACCTGACAATAATAAGCTCTCGAAGTGGGAAACCAACTTCAGAGGAAGTTCATCGTTTCCTTCTGGGCACGTTATTCCTTATGCCGTAATGACCCTTAAGGCATTTCAATTCTACGGGCCTTATTATGCCCTTGTCCCGGCAGCTTTATTGACTGCGACCAGTATCCAGAGAGTCAGAGATGGAAAGCACTACTTATCTGACGTAGTCGGAGGAATTTTCTTATCTGCTTTTGCTTCAGAAGGCGTAAGAAAAGCGGCCAATTATCATGATAACAATATTGTTTATAAGGCCGTATTCGAGCACAACCTGCAAATAGGTTATACCTCTCATAATGGAGCGATCGGTCCAAAATTCTCATTTGATTGGTAGGACTACTCAAAAAAAATATCTTTTTGTTATCTTAAATTTTGATTAATTCAAACTAATGTTATCTTATTAACCCATGACAAAAACTAAAAGGCTGTTTGATAAGCTCAGCATTACTCAAGAAATCACTATCAGTGTGATCGCGCTTATTTTTTTGATGATTGTTATCTTGGGCTCCATCGTGGCCAATTCTTTAATCAAAAGCAATAACGAGGCCATCACATGGCAAAAACAATCCAACTTACAGATTGCGACCAGCCTCCTTACTGATCCTATCTGGACAGTCGATACTAATAATATTCAAAATGCCGCTAATACGTTTGTGAAAGAAGACAACCTGATTATTGCGGTAAGAGTGCTGGATGAGTTCGGGGAAACGTTAGTTGAAAGTAAGGCGGCGGAGTATCAAAATGCTGATTTCATCGATTTATTAAAAAAACCAAATACATTTTTAGATCAAGGTGAAATTAAGAGACAAGATATCTCCATTGGAAAAGTGCAGTTTATTTATTCAACTCAAAAATTTTCTGATGAACTTATAATGCTTTTAACAAAACTAGGAATTGCTTTTATTGCAGTTGGATTAGGTTTTGGAACTTTAATTTTGTGGAGAATGGAAAAAACTATCACTGCACCAGTTAAGCGAACTGTTGATGCTTCAAAAAAAATAGCGTCAGGTGATTATCAGTTCCAAGTCGAAGAAGAAGCGGCCTTAGAGTTCCAGCAAATTTCCAAAGCACTAAACACCGCCATTCGCGCCATTAATGAAAGGGATCTTGAATTAAAAAGACAAATCAATAAGGCCGAAGAGGCAACCAAGGCAAAATCAAATTTCGTCTCTACTATGAGCCATGAAATTAGAACCCCTCTTAATGCTATTATTGGACTCACAGAACTCACGCTTGATTCAGAATTAAGTAATGATCAGCGCGATAACCTTGAGACGGCAAAACTATCTGCTGACTCACTTCTGGGAATTATTAACGATATTCTAGATTTCTCTAAGATTGAAGCAGGTAAGATGGAGCTTGAGTTTGTGGACTTCAGCGCTGTTGAAGTTTTATTGGAATGTGAGAAAATGCTCTCACTTTCTGCCAGAAAAAAGCTAATTGATTTTAAGCTTCACTATAATTCGTTGGAGAATTATAGCTGTGTTGGAGACCCGCTTCGCTTAAAGCAGATTCTTTTGAATCTGATGAACAATGCTATCAAGTTTACTGATCAAAAAGGGCTGGTCCATGTACGTCTTTCTAAAAGTGAAAGTTCGTTGCGCTTTGAAATTCAAGACTCTGGGATTGGAATCGAAAAAAGTAAAATGGTTAATTTATTTGAGGCCTTCAGGCAAGAGGATCAAAGTATCACCAGAAAATTTGGTGGAACAGGTCTGGGACTCTCTATTGCTAAAAAACTTGTTGATCTTATGCAAGGTGAAATAGGTGTTGATAGTGTTGTCGGAATAGGAAGTACATTCTGGTTTGAAATAAGCTTGATGCCTAAAAAGATGAAGGATAGAGCATTTGAATAAATTAACATTCTCTGTATTTTTAACTCTGTTGTCCTCGCAGCTTGTTGCGGCCCCCTTAAGTCTTGCAACAGGAGAGTTCGCTCCCTATACAGGCGAGAAGCTTCCCGATCAAGGTGAGAGCACTAAGATCGTTAAGAGTGTCTTTAAAGAAATGAATCAGGATATAACAATTGAGTTCATGCCCTGGAACAGGGGAATGAATAAATTAAAAAACAACAGCGTTGCCGGATCGTTTCCTTGGGTCATGAGCAATGAGCGCAAAGAGTTTCTCTATTTTTCTGAACCTATTCATAAATATAAAATTGTTCATTTTGTGAAACGTGATTTTAATCTAGAGTTTAATGAAAAGTTAAATCATAAAATATTGTGTCACCCCGAAGGTTGGGAGTCATCAATGTATCAGGACATGATTGCGAAGTATAAACTCACTCAGGTGAGACCTATTACAATTGAGTCATGCTTTAGAATGCTAGAAAAAAATAGAGTCGATTTTATTTCGGTTAATGAAAATATCGGGCAGGAGACAATCAAGAGATTGTATCCCAATGTCTCACCTTTTAAGATGGTCATCTCTCCCATTTTTTTAAACGAATTAAGGTATCACTTCGTCGTTCCCAAAAAATACCCAAATGCCCAAAAAATAATGAAAGACTTTAATGCGGCCTTGCTGAAAATTAAGAAAAACTTATAACCATTTTCGGGATTTGTAGTCGAGGAGAGTGACATTAATTGTTCGCTCCAGATTATAATTATAAACCTGGCCTAATTCTTTTTCGCTTTTAGAAGCATCACAAGTCCAGTTCAGAGCGGCCAATTCGAAGTATTTATCAGGAGTCAGTCTTAGTTGGTGTGGACGGATTTTGTAGATGATATTTAACACCACTGTTACAAGTTTAACTAGCAATAGTGGTAGTGAAATATAAAGCATCCAGTTTTTCTTTAGCTGTTTTTTTATTTCGACAATTAATTCTTCAAACGTAATGACCTGAGGGTTTGCGCTGAAATAGATCCCTGCTTTTTTTTGCATGGTTATTTGAATGATGGTTTCAATCAGGTCAAAAACACAGACAAAGCTATAACGTTTAGCTTTGGAGTTTCTCCCTGGTAAAATGATGAATCCACCTTGAACCATTTTAAAAATATCTAAAACGGCAGAGTCGCGGGGGCCGATGACCATTGGGGGGCGGACGACTGAGAGCATCCATTCTTTTGGTGCAAGCTCACTTAATACAATTTCAGCTTTTTTCTTAGAGCGCCCATAAATACTCACGGGTAAATCCATATCCATTTCAGTTCTTTTTTCACTTCCAATACTTGGGCCAGAGCCAGCGAGTGAGGAGATCAGAACAAAATGAAGAGACTTAAACTTAATTTTAAGTGAGTTAACGAGATTTTCAGTACCTCCAACATTCACTCTGTAAAACTCATCAGATGAATAGGAATGGACAATGCCGGCAGTGTGAATGCAGCTATCAAGATCAGGAGGGAGAGTGTCTACCCATGAAAGAGACTCTGAATCCAGGTCTCCTTTTATAAGAGTTAATTTTTCATCTTTTACGATATCAAATTTAGCAGGAGTTCTGACTAATGCAAAAACATCATGGCCTTCTTTAATAAGTCTCGCACACAAATGAGAGCCTACAAAGCCACTTGCGCCAGTAACAAGAATTTTCATTAGATGGCCTTTTCAAGCAGACGATAGGTCTTATAGTGAGGTCCGGCCATTCTGATAAGTGGCTTATTCATTTCAAGATTCGTTTCTAAAATCCAACTCATTTCTAAGTTTTTAAGTCTCGTATTCTTTTGTATAGAAGCTTGAGCATTTCTATAGAGAAGTGTTTCTAGTCCTTTTTTACGGAACTCTTTCTTTATTCCCATCATAACGACGCGAGCTCTATTAATGCGTTTTTTGGCAGTTAATAGCTTGTAGATAGCTGGAATACTCAAGTTCCCAGAAGGGATGGTTTTGAAGATTTGATTTAAATCTAGTAGAGTTAAAATAAATCCTGCTTCGACCCCATTGATTAATGCGAATTGAATAAGAGTTGGGTCTACAAAAGATTTTAAATCTTTTGCCGTATGATAAAACTCTTCTTTAGACATTGGTACGAATCCCCAATTAGATTCCCATGCATTGTTGTAGATATCAAACATGATATCGAGTTCTTTTTTCCAGTTTTTCAAATCGACTGTTCTGTATGTAACGTTATTTTTTTTCTCTGTTCTATTGGCAATATCGTAAATGACTTGAGGCAAGGCCGTATCAGTTAAAAAATTGTAGGCCAGAAGATCCATTGATTTCGTCATACCTTGATCAGTCAAAAGCTTCTCATAGTATTCAGGGTTATAAGTCATCATGATTTGAGGATCGTCTTTGAAATTATCGATTAAAATCCCACACTCATAATTTGTACCAGGATTCATAGGGCCTAACATTGAATTAAGACCAACACTTTTTAAATAATCAGCGGCCGCATCAACCAGGGCCTTCGCTATAGCAGAGTCATTGATACATTCGAACCACCCAAAGTGTCCGACATTATCAGCTACGTGCTTATTATAAGTATAATTTTCTATGGCCATTATTCGGCCAACGACTTTTCCATTTTTTTCTGCCAGCCATGCTTTCACATTGGCAGTTTTATAAAAAGGATGTTTGGGATTAAGTAAGTCTTTAACGGCCATTTTTAGAGGAGCAACCCAATAAGGATCGTCTTTATAAATGGCCCAAGGAAGATCTACAAAAGCATTAAGGTCTTTCTTTTTTGAGAGGTCGATTTCTCTTATTAAAAAGCTCATAAGTTACTTCTAGTGAAGGTTTGTTGGAATCTCAAAAACTTTTTTAGCTTCTGCAAAGACTTCCAGTACGCGAGTTAAATCACCTCTATCGTGAGAGGCCATATAACTTGTACGAATCAGTGCTTCCCCTTTAGGTACTGCAGGTGGAAGAACAGGAGTTGCAAAAACTCCTTTTGATTCAAGGAATTTTGTCATTTGAAGAGCTTTCATATCGTCCCCGATAAACAGCGGGATGATAGGAGTTTGCGATCCATAAGTGAAGAAGCCCAGCTCCTGGAATCCTTGTCTCATGAACGCTACGTTTGACCATAGGTTCTCAAGAATTGTTGGATCACTTTTTACTACGTCGATACATGCTGAAACTGTTGCAACTGCCGCTGGTGGCATTGAAGCAGAAAACATGAACGAACGTGCCGAGTGACGAACGTAATCCATAGCATCTTTTGAACCAGAGATTACACCACCGATAGAAGCGAAAGACTTAGAAAATGTACCCATGTTGAAGTCGACATCTTTAACAACGTCGAAGTGGTGCATAGTTCCGCGTCCCTGAGGTCCCATTACGCCGATACCATGAGCATCGTCTACGTAAACGTAAGCGCCGTATTTTTTAGCAAGCTTAACGATTTCCGGTAAACGAAGCACGTCTCCAGTCATTGAGAAAACACCGTCAGCTACGATGATCACGCGGTTAAAGCGTGAAACGTTACTTTCTAGTAATTCTTCAAGAGAAGACATGTCGTTATGTTTGTATTTAAAAGTTGTACCAAGAGCTAGTCTTGAAGCATCGATAATAGATGCGTGGTTTTCAGAGTCAAAAAGCATTAAGTCTTTAGGTCCACAGATAGCAGAAAGAGCACCAAGGTTAGCTTGCATACCAGTTGAAAAAACGATCGCTTTTTCATGGCCTAAGTAATCTGCAAGTTTTTCATCTAATTCTTCGTGAATATTTAAGTTACCATTTAAAAAACGTGAACCAGTACAACCTGTTCCGTATTTTTCAATAGCTTTAATCGCAGCTTCTTTAACAACAGGGTGGTGAGTTAAACCAAGGTAGTTGTTTGAACCAATCATGATTTGTTTTTGGCCTTTAACAGTGACTGTTGAAGCTTCTGTTTCTTCAATCGCTCTGAAAAAGAAATAAAGATCATTGTCTCTAAGTAAATTAGCTCTCTCGATAATTTTGCTATCAGAGAAGGGTTTTTTGGCCGCAACTGGGTTCAGTGGGTTCATAATCAGATCGCCTGGATTTTCTTGTGTGTTATGTTTCATAGTCGGCAAAACTACTCCTATAGACCGCTATCGTCAATTATTTATGGGCCAGTGTGAAAATAATATGCAGACAAAAAGGATACTGAAGGCATTGTTTTGATTGGAATCTTGTTGGTAAATAAAAAGCGAGTAGAGGCTATTCTGCCTTCTTCGTAAGGATGGTATCGAACTTCTTTTTCATCTCTTCACCACGGGCCTCGGTAGAGATCTTTATATAGAGCTCGTCTTCAATTTTGCGCGGTAGATCTTTAAAGGCAATGCCAATTTTATAGCGACCAGTGGGGTTTCCATTCTCGTCGACCATGGGAATTTGGACGGCAATTTGAACCATGGGAACATGGTAGTTCTTGCGATCAAAGCGCAGGGTGCATTCTTGGAAGATCTTTCCTTTGGCGAACCTTTCGCTGTCTCCTGATTCGATGATAAAGCTGGTTCCACTAACTGAGATATCGAGAGATTCAAAAACCTGTTCATCGATTTTGAACTGAATAGGGATGACTGCACTTGCTGCAAGTCGGAAGTTTCCACGGGCCTGGCTTTTGTAAATTTCTTGTTGAATCTCAAGTGAGTAAGTTAAGTCTTCAGGATGAAACTTTAGTCTTCCTCCAGTGAAATAGTTAATTTTATCTTCAATGGGGATTTTAATAAGCACTTGTTTACCAGCTTTGGTTGAGCCGGTGATTTTGGTCATCAGCTTTCCAGTGGGCTTCATTTTAATAATTTTTGGGTTGGGAAAGTACTCTGTGGCCTCATAAATCTCGGCCTGATCTTCATCATCGCCCTTTTCCCAGACAGTTAGAGGTGGAGAATCTTCGATCTCACAATGCATTTGCATAGTTTCGATGAAATCGTCATGCGAGGCCACCTGAAAATAATGTCTTTTATTGGGATCCTTTTTCTCAGTCATACTTAATATTCGGAATTTATTAGACATTTCTTTAATCAATAGTGCTAAATACTTAATTCCTGTGACTTAGGGCCCTGAGCTTTGTATAATTAGCCGCCTATATGACAAAATCAATCGAATTTAACTTAGACAAAATGGAAGTAGAGCTCGTGGGCCCCAAGGCCTTCTATAAACTTCTGACAAGTGAAGGTCACGTTGTCATGAATGATTTTATAGGACAGGACTTTAGGATCTATTCACATAAAGAAATTAACTGCTGCAACTGCGGGAAAAAAACGGCGAAGAGTTACTCTGGTGGTTACTGCTATCCTTGCTCGTTAAAGCTTGCTGAATGCGACATGTGCATTTTAAAACCAGAGCTGTGCCACTTTGATAAAGGAACATGCAGGCAACCAGATTGGGGACTTACCAATTGTATGATTCCTCACTACGTTTACCTCGCAAACTCATCAGGGTTAAAGGTAGGGATTACGAGAACGTCTCAGATTCCTACCCGTTGGATTGATCAGGGCGCAGTAGCGGCACTTCCCATATTACAAGTGGGAACTAGGTATCTTTCTGGTGTGGTGGAGAAGCTCTTAAGTAGTGAGATCAATGATAAGACTGATTGGCGAAAAATGCTCAAGGGGGAACCCGAAGAGATTGATTTACAAGAAAAACGCGATGAATTTTTTGAACTCTTTGGCGAAGACCTGGATGATATTGAGAATAAGTACGGCAGCGATAAGATCTCCATCCTGGAGAGTGAGCTGGTGACGCATATTGATTATCCGGTTCAGGTATACCCTGATAAAGTGACATCGCTTTCACTGGAAAAAAACGAATTTGTAGGTGGAAAGCTGGTCGGGATTAAAGGACAGTATTTAATCTTTGATACAGGGGTTATTAATATAAGAGGCCAGACGGGCCATAAAGTGCATTTAGAATATTAAAAGAGGTAGATATGAAAACAGACGCTCCAAAAATTATTAAACTTAGCGAATATAAAAAACCAGATTACCTGGTTCAAACAATCGATCTGGTTGTGACTCTTGAAAATACAAACACACATGTATTATCAAAAATGACTATCGTAAATAACGGCGCTCCTGGAGCAGTTCTTGTTTTAAATGGTGAAGAGTTAAAACTTCTTTCTGTGAAAATTAACGGAGAGGCATTCAGCGATTATTCTGAATCAAAGGAAAACAACACTCTGACGCTAAATAAAGTTCCAGAGAAATTCACACTAGAAATTGAAAATGAGATTAATCCAGAGGCCAACAAAACTCTTGATGGCCTTTATAAATCTGGAACTATTTTCTGTACTCAAAATGAGCCGGAAGGTTTTAGAAGAATCACTTACTATGTTGACCGCCCGGACAACATGGCAAAATTCACAACTAAAATTATCGCTGATAAAAAACTTTACCCAATTCTTCTTTGTAACGGTAACCCAATTGCTAAGGGGGACCTTCCAAATGGAAAGCATTTTGTTACATGGGAAGACCCATTTAAAAAACCTTCTTACCTGTACGCTCTTGTTGCAGGGGATTTAGGATTTATTAAAGATACCTATAAAACAACTTCGGGACGCACAGTGGCCCTTGAAATTTATTGTGACAAAGGCAATGAAGATAAATGTCATCACGCTATGGAGTCGCTGAAAAAATCGATGAAGTGGGATGAAGACAGATTCGGCCTTGAGTACGATCTTGATATTTATATGATCGTAGCAGTAGATGCTTTCAACATGGGAGCAATGGAAAATAAAGGACTGAACATTTTTAACTCAGCCTACGTTTTAGCTGATCAAAAAAGTGCAACTGATACTAACTTTTATGGAATCGAGTCTGTTATCGGGCACGAGTACTTCCATAACTGGACAGGTAACAGAATTACTTGTCGCGACTGGTTCCAGTTAACTTTAAAAGAAGGTCTTACTGTTTTCAGAGACCAGGAATTTTCGGCCGATATGAACTCAAGAAGTGTTGAGAGAATCCAGTCTGTGCAAGGACTAAGAGCTGCTCAATTTGCTGAAGACGCGGGACCAACAAGTCACCCGATCAAGCCTTCAACATATATGGAAATTAATAATTTCTATACAGCTACTATCTATGAAAAAGGGGCGGAAGTTATCCGCATGATCCAGACACTTTTAGGTGTTGATGGATTTAGAAAAGGGATGGATAAATATTTTGAGCTCTTTGATGGCCAGGCCGTGCGCACGGAAGATTTTATTCATTCAATGAGTATCGCAAATAATAATTTTGATTTTACTCAGTTTAAAAACTGGTATGGACAAAATGGAACACCACTTTTAAAAGCGACATCAGTTTACGATGAAACATTGAAAAATGTGACTGTGACTTTAACTCAAAGTTTTCCGGCCAATGCTCCTGCTGGTGCTCTTCCTTACCATATGCCAGTGAGAGTGGGTTTAATTGGGCCAGACGGAAAAGATTTGATTGAAAAAGTTTTAGAATTGAAAGAACCAACTCAAACTTTTGTTTTTGAGAATATTAATGTTAGACCAATCGCTTCTGTTAACCGCGATTTTTCTGCTCCAGTAAAACTTACGACTGATTTAAGTTTCAACGACCATTTATTTTTAATGGCCAACGATTCTGATTCATTCAATCGTTTTGAAGCAGCTCAAGTTGTTTCTCAAAAGCTAATGCTTGATCTGATTGAAGATCAAAAAGCGGGTAGAGCACTTGAGTTGAACGCACAATATGTTCAGGCATTTGGAAAAATTCTGACAGATACTAATATTGATGAAGCTTTCAAGGCCTTATCAATGTCAATTCCTTCGGAAGGGATTCTTCACCAAGAACAAAGTGTTGTTCATTACGCTGAAACTGAAACAGTAAGATCGTTTGTAAGAAAGACTCTGGCGGAAGCTCACCATGAAGTTCTCTTCACGCTATATAAGTCAGTTGATCAAGGGAATGTTTATAAGCTTGATCCAAAATCAATGGGACAAAGAGACTTAAAAAATAAGTGTCTTTCTCTTTTATCTCTGGTTGATGGTGATAAATATAAAAAGCTGGCATTCGATCAGTTTAAAACAGCTACAAATATGACGGATGAAATTGGTGCTCTTGGCACTCTTGTAGATTCAAATTCTGCATTTAAAGATGAAGCTCTAAAAGCATTCTACACAAAGTGGAAAAACGAAACACTTGTTATGCAAAAATGGTTAACTGTTCAGGCGGTTGATAGCAGTGATGCTGCTTATGAAAATATTCTTAAATTGGAAAAAGACAGCGTCTACGACCGCACGATTCCAAACTTAGTAAGATCTCTTCTAGGTCAATTCGTAGCGACTAACAAAGTTCAGTTTAACCATCCATCAGGACGTGGATATAAAATGGTTGCTGATCGTTTACTGGAGCTGGATAAACTAAACCCTCAGGTGGCTTCAAGACTTGCTTCTGGTTTTAAAGACTATAAGCGCGTGCCTGCAAATCTTCAGGCGCTCATGCTTCCAGAGCTGGAGAGAGTGATTAAGACTGACGGGCTTTCTAAAAACGTCTACGAAATTGTTTCCAAAATACTTGGATAAAAGATAAAAAAAGGGCCATCAAATGATGGCCCTTTTTTTTGCTAATTATTTACAAAAGTACATTTTACTGAAGAAACACGGTAAATTCCCCAGTCTTTAACATCATGGTCGTATGAATCGTAATATTCAGATTCAACAGTGATGACATACTTATCAAAAAATTGATCAAATTTCTGAACACCTTCAAGAGTCGTAACAAATTTTGCGTCTGTAATACCTTGATCAACCTTGATGATTTCTTTTTTAGAGTTTACTTCAACAAGTTTCATAAAAGATCCACAGTTATCAGCAATGGCAGATTCAACTAAGCTCGCATGTCTTACTTCAAGAGATGAGTTAGAAATAGCAGCAAATGATGCTTGAGACAGAACTAGTGATAGAGCGATAATTAATTTCTTCATAAGGTCTCCTTTAAGTTTTAGATACAAAAATTGTTTTGGTCATTAATAATTTCCATAGATAGCTTTTCTTCATACTGGCGCCAGTTATCAAAATCGCTATCTAGAACTTCAATCGTAAGGTCGTTGAGTTTTTTTCCCGATTGATCCTGGTGAATTAGGTCAATTCGGTAATAAACATCAATGATTCCCTGGTCTACTTTATGGTTTCTTTGAGATAAATTTTTAATTGAAAAGCTCTCAAGTGTATTAGAGTCACTACACTTAGTTAGCTGTTTACTTAAATAATTTAAAATATCTGAGCTGATTTCTTTGCTCCCTTTGATCATCACACTTCCACGCTCAACACCGTTCCCTGCCAGGGCAGTTGTTGATAATGTTAAAGCGATTAGAATTACCGAAATTATTTTCATGTGTTCCTCATTTTTTTAATGATTGCTTTGTACAATGCCGATAGAATTGAGAGAAGTCTTTTGAGAGGCGATAATCGCCTAGGAGTATACTTTTGGAGTCATTCAGTCAGGTTTTGGTTAGGATACGTTTAACAAACGGTTTTAAAACATCAAAAAGTTTTTTTAACTATCTGAT
Organism: Bacteriovoracaceae bacterium UBA6153; assembly: GCA_002428265.1. GTDB lineage: Bacteria > Bdellovibrionota > Bacteriovoracia > Bacteriovoracales > Bacteriovoracaceae > Bacteriovorax. Next base: position 334,532 of record DIUR01000033.1, on the reverse strand, counting down.
TACCAGAGGATTGGAGTGCAATTATCAGTATTACGTTAAGATTGAAAAAGGGGGGTCATTTCCTTCTTCACAGGTGATTAATCAAATAGCAAAGGCCGTAAAAAAAGAAGATGGTGAAGAAATTATACTGTCTTATTGCTCTCATCAGTTTGAATCGTTTAATTACCTCTTTTCATCAGGTGAGCATCCAGCGCCTTACAATGATCAAATGATCGAAGACAAAAAGATCGCAGCAGTTGAACAAGGGCAAAAAGAGCTTACACCGAAACAAGTAGCGATGCTTAGAAAGAAGAAAGAAAACTATTTTTTATTTTTGATTGTGACTCTTTCTAGGCGATCTATTGAAGTTGAAGAATTTATTAAATACCCACAGTTAAAAACGTCTATCAAAAATTTAGTTGAAGTAGGGATTATCACTTTAGATAAAAAAATTATTACTGCGAGATCCCCTGAGTTTAGATTTCCTAAAACAAAGACTTCAGAGATGGCGGAAGCTTATGAACATTTTGATGAGTGGGATGTTGAGTTCTCAAATCAGTTTGGCTTTAAAAAGTATTTAAATAAAATGATGATCAGACGAATTTCTCCAAGATATTTTAATGTTATGCTAAAGCAAATCGAAGCATTTACAGACTTTGTAAGGTGCTCTGATGAATCTGATCAAAAATATAATAAAGATGTTCTCCATTTGCATATAAGAATCAGTAAGGGAGAGCTTCCTGGCTAAGGGGTGATGTTTTGAATTTTCGTCAAAAAATACTATATAAAATAATGAATTATTGGCCGCCATTTTGGGGGGCAGGGATTCATATAGATCGCATTTCTAAAGATTTTCTAGAAGTTGATGTCTCTCTTAAGTTAAGATTCTGGAACAGGAATTATGTAGGAACGCAATACGGTGGCTCTCTTTACTCAATGACAGATCCTTTTTACATGTTGATGCTGATTGAACTTTTAGGGAAGGGGTATGTTGTTTGGGATAAGGAAGCAAATATCAAATTTAAAAAACCAGGCATGACTAAAGTGTATGCACAGTTTAGATTGACCCGTGAACAGATTGAAGGATTTAAAGACGAATTAAAGTCTAAAAGTAAAATTGAACCAACACTTCAGGTTTTAATTAAAGATGAAGAGGGTACAGTCATTGCTGAAGTTGATAAGCTTATTTACATCAGGAAAAAAAATTAGATTTTTTTACAATCGACTTTTTTTGTTAAAATAAAACCAGTGTCTTTGGGATTAAGCGGATCGGGGATGCGAGATGTAACCGATACAATTTTTTCAGATAGGCCAACTGTCCCATTAAAAGCTTTATCTAATAAAACGACAGCAGTGATTGAACGATCCATGTATGCACCAAGCTTTTGAGACTCAGTGATCGGGAAGTTAATAATGCTTTCAGATTGAGTCTTCTCATTCACTATAATGGCAAAATTAGCAGGACCTACGCGCACAACACCTTTAACAGTGTACTCACCACAATCAGTGAACATGCTGGCAAAGCTTAGTGTGGGAAATAATAATAGTAGAGCAAGATATTTCATAAGTCCTTAGAACGTAATTTTTCGGCAAGGGTCATTAAAATTGAGAGATTGTTTTTCTTTGTATAGTTCATCGTAGAATTTCTTTTCTTGAATGGCAATTTTAGCAGCAGTGTCGAAATTATTGCCGATCTGCTTAGTCATGCTTTCGATAGTCGCTTTAGCTGTCAGTATTTCAGGATAGGTAGAGACCATCTGCTGCTTTTTTATTTTTACTTCTTTCCATGCTTCGATCGCAGCTAAGGTACTGGCCTTTTCATATGGATCTTTTGTTTGATTTAACATTTTCGAAATATTCGCAATGATTTCATCAGGCTTAGAGCTGAGAATCGTTTCCCAACTCAACTCTAGTTTAAACTCGGTAGGTGGGTTTTTTACATTAGTTTTATATGGCCCAATTTTTTTTACAATGATCTCTTTTTTTGTCGTAAGGCCAGCGCCAAGTCTATTGGCCTCTTGTAGTATTTGGTCTTGAGTAGCTTTATAAGAAGTTAGTAATCTCTTTAGCTCCTCTCCATTAAAGCCAGTTTTTTTGCCATTAGCTGCAGCTTGAAGTTGATTGATGCTTGAAAAAAGTTTTTTAAAGTCGTGCTCACGCTTACACATAATCATGTCGCTTGAGTTCTCATTCATAAACTTTGTGAGCTTGTCGGCTTCTGGATCGTAATAATATAAATAGGGAGTAATTTTAGAATAAATTTCAGCGACAATTTGCTCATTCTCATCTGTGGAAATCATAGGGTAGGCAGGATCCCTATCATTTATGCGTGCTTTTAAAAATGCTGACTCAAGTGTTTCACCGGCCTTAAAATTTTTAAGTAAGCTGGCCCCAAAAGTCGAAGGGCCGCTGAAGCCGTAATGCTTTGGACCTGTAGAAGTTACGATACAAGCATTAGGTGCTAGCTTTTTGAGAGACATGGTTTTTCCGGAGTGACAGCTTAAATCTACCACTCCCATGTTTATACCCATATCTGAAGCAAGTTTAGTCAGGCCAGCAAGAGCATCAAGATTAACGAGAGTTGAGCCTTTTCCGGTATTAAAGTTAGTCATCGCACCGCCTGAAGCGGCGATTAAGTGGGTTTTAGAGTCTGGAGTTTCTTCGGCCCCATGAGTATTGATGATAATAACAAGGTGATCACCAGATTTGATTTCACCAGCTAAAATTTTTGCAGTGTAATCGGCTATCATCTGATTGTATCGATCAGGAGTAAAAGCAGAATTTGTTTTAGTGGGATTAGGAAAATCAGTACGCAAGATTTGTTCTGATTGAGCATGGCCGCCGTTATAGGCCACTTGATAATTCCAGTTTCCATTTTTTAAATTTGCACCAAGGTTTTGCATAGGAGCATCGAAGATGGTTTTCTCGCAATTTGGTCTGGCATTCTTGCCACTTGTTGCACCTTCAACACATGCAGGTTCACCACCACCACCGATAATCATCATATGATTGGCAGCTAAAATATTGGTTGAGGTAAGAGAAAAAATTATAAGTGTTAAAGCTTTTATATTCATTAGAATATTTAACCATAAAGAGTTCTTTTTAGTTTAAAAAAGTATGGTTTTTTAGGGCCTTTCATTGGAAGAATCGTAACTCTCTAGAATCATTGTTTAACTTGAGAGATCTGGGAAGGGCCTTTGTGGGAAGTAGTGGCAATTCTTTCTGTCAAAAATAAAAAGAAAATCCTCACGACAATTTATTTATTGGCGTGAGGATTTTGAATTATAGAAGTAAACTTTTTCCAGTTGATTTTAAATCATCACACGCTAATGCAATTCTTTCAGTCATTGCTTTTTCAGCGGCCTTTCCCCATTCGCGAGGATCGTAATGCTTTTTAGATCCAACTTCGCCGTCAACTTTTAAAACTTTGTCGTAGTTTTTTAACATGTAATCAACAACAGGTCTGGTGTAAGCATATTGTGTATCAGTATCGATATTCATTTTTACAACGCCGTAACCAAGTGTCTCGTGAATTTCTGAAAGTTCAGATCCAGATCCACCGTGGAAAACAAGATAATGTTCGGCTTCAGCACCAAGTGATTTTTTTACGGCATCTTGTCCTTCTTTTAAAATAGTCGGACGAAGTTTTACGTTTCCTGGTTTATAAACACCGTGAACATTTCCAAATGTAGCAGCGTACATAAACGTCCCAAGAGGGCGAAGTGCTTTTGCGATCTCTACCATTTCTTCTGGAGAAGTATAAAGTTTATCAGCAGGGGCGTGTTCGTTATTAACTCCATCTTCTTCACCACCAACAACACCAGTTTCAACTTCAAGGATTAAATCACTTTTTGCAAAACGAGTAAGAAGCTCTTTTGATTTTTTGATGTTTTCTTCTAGTGGAAGTTCAGATCCATCAAACATGTGTGAGTTAAATAAATTTGGAAGACCTTGAGCGCGTCTTTTTTCAGTTTCGGCCACTAGAGGCAGCATGAAACTATCAACATATTGTGGGTGACAGTGGTCTGTGTGCAGAGCAATTAGCACATTATACTTCTCGGCCATTAGATGAACGTGCTGAGCAATAGAAATGGCACCTAATGCCATATCTCCCACAGAACCCGAAGCGAACTTTCCTCCGCCTGTAGATACCTGGATGATACCGTCTGATTTTTTGTCCGCGAATGCTTTTAAGGCAGCATTGGCCGTAGACATCGACGTGACATTGATAGCGGGGTACGCATAACCGTCTTTTTTAGCTCTTTCTAGCATTTGTTTATACTGTTTAGGTGTGGCAACAGGCATCAATACTCCTTAGTAACTTTATTTACAGAACTCATCGAGGGGAGTTTATCTAATACGTCTCTTTTTCGCTATAAAAATGCACCTGAAGGTGCATTTTTTCTGCAAATTTGGTAAGATCGAATTTAATATTTTTTATGACTTGGGGTATCTATGCTAAAAAAAGTAGAAAAGAAATACTCGGCGAAAAAGACGCCGAAAACTGAACTTAAAAAATGGTATGAGTTAATGACTCTTGGGCGCATGCTTGATGAGCGCGCACCAAACTATTTAAAACAAGCTGTTGGTTGGTCATACCACGCTCCATATGCTGGCCACGACGGAATCCAACTTGCTATCGGACAAGCATTTGTAAGAGGAGAAGATCACCTTTTCCCATATTACCGCGATATGCTTACTGCTATCTCTGCAGGTGTTAACGCTGAAGAAATTATTTTAAACGGTATTTCTAAAGCGACAGACTTGTCTTCAGGTGGTCGTCACATGTCGAATCACTTTGCAAAACCAGAATGGAATATTCACAACGTTTCATCTTGTACAGGTAACCATACACTTCACGCTGTTGGTGTTGCTCGTGCAATGAAGAGATACAAGCATAAAGGTGTAGCATTCTCTTCTCAGGGTGAGTCTTCTGTTTCAGAAGGATACTGCTACGAAGCTATTAACGGAGCTTCTGTTGAAAAACTTCCAGTCGTTTTTGTTTTCCAGGATAATGGTTATGGAATTTCTGTTCCTAAGCGTGACCAGACAGCTAACGAGCGAGTGGCTGATAACTTTTCAGGATTTTTAAATTTAACAATCATTCACTGTGATGGAAAAGATGTTTTCGATTCTATGTCAGCAGTTGAAGAAGCAAGAAGAATTGCAATTGAAAAATCAGAGCCGGTTATCGTTCACGCTGATTGTGTTCGTATCGGAAACCACTCAAACTCAGATAAGCACGAATGGTACAGAGACGATGCAGAAATTGCAGCTGCTAAAGCACAAGATCCATACGTAAGATTTAGAAAAGAGCTTCTTGAAGCAAAAGTTTTCACAGAAGCAGAACTTAAAGATATCGATGAAGCTCAGAAGAAAGTTGTTATTGATGCTCATACAAAAGCAATGAAAGCACCAAACCCGGATCCAGAATCAATTTACGATTATCTGTATCCAGAAGCTTTCACTTCTACAAAATACCCGGAAGGAACTCATACTGCGACGACTGAACCGGTAAAATTTATTGATTCAATCAACGGGACACTTAAAGCAGAGTTCCGTCACAATCCAAATACTTTTATCTGGGGTCAGGATATGGCCAACAAAGAAAAAGGCGGGATTTTCAACGTATCAAAAGGAATGCAGCAGGAATTTGGAATTGAGAGAGTTTTCAACGGACCTATCGCTGAAGATTTTATTCTAGGGACTGCAAACGGATTCTCTCGCTTTAGAGATGACATCCGCGTGTGCGTTGAAGGGGCAGAGTTCGCTGACTACTTCTGGCCTGCGATGGAGCAATATATCGAGATGTCTCACGACTACTGGAGATCAAACGGAGCGTTCTCACCGAACGTTATTATCCGACTTGCTTCAGGTGGTTATATCGGTGGTGGTTTGTATCACTCACAAAACCTTGAAGGATCTCTGGCAGCTATTCCAGGAATTAGAATTGTTGTTCCGTCATTTGCTGACGATGCAGCAGGATTACTAAGAACAGCTTTCAGATCAAAAGGACCAACGCTTTATCTAGAGCCAAAGGCCCTTTATAACTCAAAGTCTGCTATGACTCCTGTGCCTGAAGATTTCGAAGTACCATTCGGAAAAGCTCGTACAAGAAGAGAAGGGTCTGATCTGACTGTATTAACTTACGGAAACACAACTCATATGTGTCTTGAAGCAGCTGAGAAGCTGGGCGAAGAAGGCCATAATGTAGAAGTGATTGACCTTCGTTCAATCGTTCCTCTTGATGTTGATGCAATCGTTGCTTCAATTAAAAAGACAGGGCGTTGTCTTGTCGTTCACGAAGATAAAGTTTTCGGCGGATTCGGTGGAGAGTTAGTTGGTATCATCAATGAAAAAGCTTTTGAATATCTAGATGCTCCAGTTAAGCGCATTGGTTCTACTAATACACCTGTAGGATTCAACCGTATTCTTGAAAAAGCGATTCTGCCAAATACAGATCGTATTTATCAGGGAATGTTAAGCTTACTAAAATACTAAGTTATGATTTCGGGCCCCTTAATTTTAGGGGCCCATTTTTTCTTGCTACAAAACCCTCGATCATTTTTCAAAGTATGATATTCTTTTTTTAATCAGTTCTTGTTTATTTCTCTCTGAAAATCCAATAGAAGGCTCCTAATGAGTAAAACTCTCGTTGTATGTGATAATGAATTCCTAAGCACGTTGTATGTTATGAATCTTGAAGTTTATCTTGCTACGACTGTTGAACTAGTGAGCACAGTTGAAGCAGGGATTGCACTTCATAAAGCAAAGAAAAATTTTGATCAGATTATCTCACTGGACTCTGTTTCTAAAAAAGATGCATTAAAAGATATCAATGAGTACCGTGGATCTTACGGTGTAAAAACTCCTCTCATTATCGTAGGTGCTGATCAGGATCAGGATATTGATGCTAAAACATTTACTGTTTCATCTCGCTACAATATTCAAGCGTTGTTAAAAAAGTCGGCCTCTGTTCTTGGTGTGACGGCAAAACAAATGGCAGAAATGCAGATGGGTGCCTATTATCCAATTTCAATGGCACCACTAGAAGGTCTTTCAAAAGCACCTTGTAATATTTATCAGATGGTAGATAACCAGCATAAACTTTTAACTAGAGCAGAAGAGCCTCTGGAAGAAAATGTGAAAATGTTGAAAGCTCAAAAGGTAGAGCAAATCTATGTTCGAAGCTCTGATCGTTTAGTTATCGTTAATAATGTTTCGTTGAAGCTCGTAGAGAAAATTACAACTGCACTTAAAAATAGCACGAATCTTCCTGCTGAGAAAAAAGTAGAAATGCTCAACGATGGGTTTGAGTTTGCCGCTGCCAATTTATTCTCCAGTGATGAGATTAAGCAGGAAATGGCAGAGATTGCCACTGCATCAGCCAAGGTCATGAGCGATGTGGTTAAAGATAATAAGCAGCTTCAGAGTTTGTTATCCACAATGCTTAATAATAAAAGTGGATACATTTTTACTCACTCAATGATCGCAAGTTATGTGGCCAATCATATAATTAAAAATGTTACATGGGGCGGAGATGGGCAGTCGGATAAAATTAATTTTGTTCTCTTCTTTCATGACATTTACCTCTCACCAATTTATTTAAAATATCCAACCCTTAAATATGAAAAAGTATTAATTAATAGTCCACTGCTGAATGAAAAAGAAAAAGAAATAGTTATGAACCACGCCAGAATGGCCGCTGAAATGGTAGTGACCTACAAGCGCTGTCCAATGGGGGCAGATATTCTTATTAAGCATCATCATGGAATGAAAAAAGGTTCTGGATTTGCTTTTAAATACCCGGAAGACTTATCGCCGATCTCAAAAGTTCTTTTGATTGCAGAAGCATTTGTTGAACAATTTATGATGGTGCACGATGCGAAACAAAAAGTTGAAATGAAGGTGATTATTCCTAAGCTAATTGAGGAGTTTCCTTCACCATCTTATATGAAGATCGTACAGACTTTAGTGAATCTTCCTATTTAGTTATTTTGCAGAACTCATTGCGAAATTCAGTTTGAATCTCAATGGCATCCCATTCAAGACTCTCGTCATTCAAGTCCCATTTCAGATAAACCACCTGAACATAGTGGACTAGCTCGTGAACGAGAGAATCATCCATGCATCTGCCGTGTTTAGCATAATAGGCAGCTTCATCTAAGATATAAACTTCATTGTTGATAACTGAGTATGCATTGGTGAAAACATCGGGCCTGAATCCCCATTGTGACTCTATTGCATCTTGAAATTGTTTAAGAGGAGTCTTGCTTGCGTAGAATATTTTAGGGAATGGGATATTATCGTTTTTTACCTGACGTTTTTTTTCTAAAACTTTTTGAAATAAAAATTCAACAGGGTATTTCAATTCTGCTGGTGCAGGTACCGGTGCTGCAAATGTTAGAGTGCTAAAAGCGAGAGATAAGATTAGGATTAATTTTTTCATGGGAAAATCATAGGTCCTATGAATCAAATATTCAAGAGGACCTATGTATTAGTAATTCCTTTGATCTACTTATAATTTACTTTGATTTATGAATATATGACCCATCCCATCCTGGTGGAGGTGGCACTTCTTTAAAGTCTTCGCATACATGCAGCATTCTCTCAAAACTTGGATCCGTTGGGAATTTTTCGTTGAGAGATTTAAATGTCTCATAGGCCTGTAAAAAATCACTCTTCAAATATTGCTGGAAAGCTTCTTCATAGAGACGGAGAGCTTCAACTTCTTTTATAAGTGGATGACTTGGATGAAGAACTTCGTAAATGGTTACAGAGTTTTCTTTTCCCTTCACTTTTACTTTATCAAGTGTTCTAAAAGTAAATTCTTTTTGAAGATTTGCGGGAATAGCATCTTTAGTATACTCAGAAATGTTTAACTGCACTCCATAGAATTTACAAAGGGATTCAAGACGTGCACCAAGGTTCATGTTGTCACCCAAGGCCGTATAAGAAAAAATTTGATTTGATCCCATGTTACCGACTGAGCACTCTCCAGTGTTTAATCCTATTCCGTGTTTGAAGACTGGAAAGCCTTCTCTTATGAACTCTTCATTGATGGCAGGAAGACGCTCAATCATCTGAATCGCACCTTTGATTGCCCAGTATGGATGATTAGCAAGGTCCACAGGAGCACCCCAGTAGGCGACTATCGCGTCTCCGATATATTTATCTAATGTACCTTGATGTTCAAAGAGCGTGTCGGTCATCATGGTCATATACCTATTTAAACAATGAGTAAGCTGCTCTGGAGTTAATTTTTCCGAGATGCTGGTGAAGTCACGCACGTCAGAGAAAAACACAGTGATAACTTTCTTTTCACCACCGAGGCGAACTTTTTCAGGATTTTTTAAAAGGTCGTTAACAATTGAAGGAGCAAGGTAGCGTGAGAATGTTCCTTTGATTTTTTTCTTTTCTTTATTGGACTGATAAAAATGCAGGAAGGTTGACCAAGAATAGCAACTTAGCACGGAAAAGAGGCAAAAGAACAATCTGTTGTTGTAGCCTCTGGGAATAAAGTAATAAGTATCAAGATAAAACAGAGCTCCCATAAGAGTAAAGACCGTAAAGAAGTCGAGGATCGCATGACCTGCTAACGTCACGACTATCATGATCACACTGGCCCCTAAAAGCATGATCCATGAGTATTTAGCAGACTCCATTTCTGAAACTAAAAACTTTCCTTCAAGTAACATATGAGTCATGTTCATGTGAAAAACAATTCCTGGAAGAATAGGGTCGACAGGAGTATTTCTCAAATCGTTTGCCCCATAGGCAGTGGATCCGACAAAAACAAGTTTACCGTTAAAAATTTTCTTCATTTCAGCATCGTCATCTGGTGCCTGAAAAATATTATAAATACTCACAGTCGGAAAGTGATCCAGACCACCAAACCAGCGAACTTTCGATTCCCCGTTGTAGTTGACGTAGAGATTGCCTTTTTTCGTCTGGAGATAAGCAGACTCAGGGCCGGGAATGTTAAGGACTGTTTGATCGCCTGAGAACATCTCGTAGGCCTGAAGAGAAAAAGAAGGCATATACATCTCAGTTACATTGGCCAGCACCGGATAGTGTCTGAAAACACCGTCAGAGTCTGCCTCAGCTTCAATATGAGCAATACCTGTTTCAGCAGAAATGAGAACGGGGATGGGAAAGACACGCTTTTCTGCAAGGTACTCCTGAAGATTAGCTCCTTCAGTTTGTTTGGTATTCATGATGAAATTGAGAAGCTGATCAGGCGCTTCCTTAAAATAGTCTTCTTCGTCAATTTTTTGCATGCTTGTGCTTTTTTTAGCTACAGAGTAGGGCAGGATAACTTTATTTCCTGGCGTCTTTTGAAAATTCTTTAAACTTTCGGCCAGCATCAAGTCAGGGGACTCAGCATTGCAGGCAAGCTCTGGCTCAGAGAAGAAAATATCAAAAGCAATGACTTTAGCGCCATAGTTGTTAAGTTTATCTACAAGCTTGGTGATCTGGGTTCTGCTCCAAGGCCATCTCCCAATCTTTGTCAGTGATTCATCATCAATGGCCGCCAAGACCAGACGATCGTCTTTTTTTTCTTTATCGATAGAGAGTTTCATTCTTAAATCGTAGAAGCGGTCTTCAAAGAATGAGGCATAATTTAAAAGAAAGGATTGATTGCTAAAAGTATTTAGTTCTCTAGAGCTTGTCGAAATGACAATGCTTATTGAACTAAAAGCAATGATGGCCAATATTCCAAGATACTGGAAAATTCTAAAAAACATAGCTGTGCCCTTGGCCTCTATGGGCCTTAAAAACTATATCTGTATTCTGTGGTGAAAACGTGTTTGTTATATGAATAGTTAACGTCTTTCGATTTACTTTTTGTGTAATCATAATTGACGCTGATTTCGCTTCGCTCGCCCAGCTCTCTGGCAAAATCAATAGAAGGATTGAAAGATAATTCAGTTCCTCTAGTTAACTCCTGCTCTTTTGTATCAGTAAGAGTTGTCGCAAACCCAAGACCTAGGGTGTAGAGTGGCATGACTTGAGGAATGATATAATCAAAGCGCAGAAGGTATGTATCAGTATTGCTCGAAGTATTATTAAAGTTGTCGATGTAGCTTGCTTCAAAAAGAGCAATTAGTAAGTGTTGAATAGGAAGGAAAAATGTTTGATCAGCGCTCAGAATCGTGGTGTGGTTGCTGATAGATTCATTTTCTCCGCTATAGTTTCTTCTCTTTAGTTTGACAGTGGTGTCGCCAATATCAAAATAGCTGAAGCTCTCACCGATTGTGAAGTTGACGGACTTAGCATAAAACTCTTTTTTCTTGATTGCTTTCCAGTCTTTTAAGGTATGAGTGTAGTCGATATCAAAAAGTAAACTGGCCGGTTGGTTGAAGGCCTTGTGTTCATACTTATTTTTTAATGAAAAGTTCATAACGAATGAATCATTCGTATAGACTTCAGGAGTCGATTGATCGCCGTGCTCGGTAAAAGTGAATCTTGCTTCAGGGGAAATGACAAAGCGCTTTTTAGCGATATAGTCATATTTCGCATAGGCTTCAGTTTCAAAAATATAAGATTCTTTTTTTGATTGCTGAACGTTATTTTCTTCGTTTGTTAAAGAGATATTATTATCAAAGCGAATTTTTTGAGAGACGTAACCGCTATATCTTTTGGCACTGATTCTTCTACCGTTAATAAGCTTTTCTGGATCAAGATTAAACTCACCCATGATTTCTGCTTTTCTATGAGAGATTTCTGCCGCAAGAGTAGAGCTGCGATCTAGAGCAAGTGCAGTATTCATCATTGGTAGAACAAAGTTTTCAACTCTTCTTGAGAGAGTTTCAGATGCATCCGGTTTCTCGCGTGCAATTAAGAGCAGTGTTTCTGATAATTGGAACTGAGCAATTTGCTTCATTTTTGTATCAGATGTTTTTTCTTTTAGCACTTGTGTGTAGTACTCTCTGGCAACAGAGTAGTCTTCAAGAATTTGGGAAATGTGAGCGACGTAATAAAGTGAAGCTGAACGGTTAAATTGTTTTTGAGCAGACATCATAAAAGCGGTACGCGATTTTTTGAACTCATTAGCAGCATACAATGCCTGGCCGTATTCATAGTAGAGATCAATACTGTCATTGTTGTCTTTTATAGCGGCTTCAAAGCTCAGGATAGCTTTGTCATATTCTTGAAGTCTTGAGTAGCTTAGGCCTTCAAGATAATTTTTAATACCCAGTTTATTTTTTTCAGCAGGAAGAGTTTGCAGTGCCTCTAGTGCCTTTGGATAATGGCCACTTCTAAAGAGTTTATAAAACTCTTCGACAGTACTTGCTTGCAAAGCAGAGCTCATAAGAACAAGCGCAAGTGGAGTCGTCATTTTTATTAAACGATTGAGAGTCATTGTTACATCCCTATAACAAAAAAAGCACCCGGTTAGGATGCTTTTAAATTAATTCATACTCAATAATTATAAATGATATTTAATTACTCTGCATTCAAAATAAATTTAACTTTCGTTGAAGTAGGAAGGGTTACACCACGTTCAGTAGCTGTCTGTTTTGCTTGGTCATTTTTTTGAATAACTGTTGCAGCTAAGGCTGCCAGATCCGTTCTTGTTTGAGTTCCAGCAGCGGGGACTGTTGGCACAACTGGAGTGGCGTAGGTCGCAATAAAGTTATTGGCCGCACCCGAGAAGATTTCAGGCGCCTTTACAACGGGTACTTCTGCAGGAGCAACACTTGCCGGTGCACGGTCATCTTTCTTGTCTTCTTTATTGTCTTCCTTTTTTTCTTCTTTCTTTTCTTCCTTAGGAATAGCTATTGATTTTATATAGGCTTCCGGGTCAGTCACTGTAAATTTACCATCAGCACCAAGAGATAATCCGATAGGTGCTTTATACTCACCAGTTGATTTATCAATCTTACCAAATGATTCAGGAACAACATATGTACCAGAGTTATTATCAAAGACAGCATTCACCGGAGGAGGAATAATGTTAACAGTTGCTAAATCCACAATACTTCCTGCAGGAAGTTTGTACTCACCAGTATTGACGTTAAAATAACCTTCAGCGCTTGTGACTTTATCTGCTCCCGCACCTAATACTCTAGAGTCCATTCCCATTTTTTCAACTTCATTATTGAGAGCACCTGTTGAATTAGAGAAAGTAGCGCCATCTGCCCCAGGTGGAATTGGGTTTCTAAATTGTTTAACACTTTCTTCGGCTGCATTGGTTTCTTTCAGGCCAGTTTCATTGTCCTTTAGAGCTTCCATCTGCTTTGTACCAAGCTTAGTAGGGATCATCGCTCTTTCAGCTACGTTTAAGTTAACCGCTGAAATTTGTCCCATGGTCACCATAACGGCCTTATCGCTTGAGATAACTCTTTCAAGATTTTGTTGATCAAAATTATTACTTCGTGAATCTTTTCCAATATGGGCCATGACAACTTTACCTTCGAAAGTAATCAGTGCTGTGTTTTGGTTTTCTGGGTTGTAGTTAACTTGAAAGTCCGTACCACGGATACCCATGGCAGCGGTTTTTGTTTTGATATAGAGTTTACTTTTACTCTTATCATCCATTTCCATATAGTCTTTTGTGACTTGAGATCTGATTTGTCCTTTTACAAGTGTAATGATCCCTGCTTCTTTTTTAGGAAAAGCATTGATAACCATTTGCGAGTTAGGGCCAAGGTTCATTTGTGACTTATCAATGAACATTAATTTAACAAAACTTTTATCTGCTGTTTGAACAGTTGCACCCTCTGGAAGAGATTGATCTGCTTTGACATCAATAATACTTCCATCAGCTAATTTCGCTTTAACCATTCCTCGCATGACAATAACTTTTGCAACATTATCAGCTGCGCTAATCTCAAAAGAGACAAGTGCAAACAGAAGAGAAGCTGAAATCAGAAATTTAAATTTCATAAAAACCCTTTCATTAAAGGCCATAACTCAATAGACTCTTCGATCATTATAGATGAGTTCTTTAGGGGATTTTTGTTGAGTCTCAAGCACTTAATATCTCGACTAATAATGAATATTGTCCAATAATCCTGGCCAGAATTATTGCTAGAATGGGGGTATTTTATTGAATTAAGGAGTGTTGTTTTGTCAGGTATTTAGAAGAGTGTGAAGCCGGCGCGAATGATAATATACTGGGCGGAAAAATCATTTGAATCACCCTGACTTAAAGTTACAACATCAGCGGTGTTTTCAGCATCTAAAATTGAGACGCGGTATGAGTGCATGTAACTGTAACCCACTTCTAAAAACATCGGGTGTTGTGATTTAGAAGGCAGAATTTCTTCAAGGCCCATAAAGAGTCCTCCACCATAATTTTCAAAACTAATTCTTCTTTTGTTGCTTAGAGTTCCAGTAGTCGTTGCATCTCTAAAAACAAAAGTCTGCAGCGACCACGATGGCCCAAATCCAACATAAAAATTAGCACGGTTAAAAAGAGAATAAGGAGTGAAGTATTTTATCTGAGGTCCGATGCTCACGAGCCTAAAGTGACCTCCGCCCCTAATAGAGTCCTGGCCACTAATAAAAGTGATATCTTTAATGCTTCCGAATAAGACATCTGAAGCAAAGGCAAATTCCCAATTGCCTAAGCGGTATCCAATCGATGTGACGAGTCCGAATCCAAAAGTTTTAGTTTCGTCTTCTGGTTCACCATCATCTATTTCATGATTATCTATAAATTTATCAGTGCGAATTTCTGTAAGGTTGAAAGAAAAACCTGCTCTCAAAGTAAAATTATCATTGGAGAAAACATCTGAATAAACGTTTCCCGAATAGATAATTGCAATAAAGAGTAGGATTAAAGCTCTCATTAGTAGGTAAACTCCAGCTTCATCATCGCTCCTTTATCTTCCTGGTCAAACTTAGGAATGATAAGAGTTCTTCCTTCGTAAAGAGGAAGGAGAGTGGCAGGGTTAATGGCATGAGCAACAATCTTACCAAAAGTAGAGCCTGAGTTTAGGAGCGACATCGAAAGTGTCTCAATTCCAAGACCCAAAACTGTTCCTAGAATAGGTGTCATATATAAATCTTGAACGCTTGCAGGCTCAGTTAGAATCTCGACCGTGACTTCAAATAAAGTTGAGCTGATTGTCGCCATACCCAGGGCACTCATGCGTGAGTATCCTTCGGCACGATAAAGAAGAAAAAGTTGAGATCCAGAAATTGGGTGAACAAAAAAATTCCAGACTGGCTCATCTTTATCAAAAACAAGTTTTCCGAAATTGTTTTTGTATTGGTTTACACCATCTTGAACTTTAAAAACCTTTGGTTGAATCAGTGGATAAAAAACCCAGGTTAGTCCATAGACAATCGCGATGTTTTTTACATTTTCTTCAAGGCTGTGATCGCGGTTATTATAGCCGTACTGGTAAATTTTTGTCTGTTTGCCTGTACGGGGCTCAATAATAGAGTCATCTTTTAAATAAGGGGCATTCGGGTCGTTTTGTAGTTCAGAAGTATAGGTTTGTGCCCATGAAGAGTTCATCTGCATCAGTGAAAATAGTAGGATGAGCTGGAGGACAAACTTCGTCATGTGTGGTATCAGTACCTAATAATTATTAAGAAAATTTCTCCTTTTTTAACACAATGACTCCAGAATGAAAAAGGAAATGGATAAACCATGAAAAATTTAGAATTAAAAAAGAGTGAATTTCATCAATACGTAAGGGCGTTACAAGATGAGATTACAAAGGCACTTCAAAGTTACGACTCAAACATCAGTTTGATTGAAGACGCTTGGGAGAGACTCGATCACAAAGGCAACCCTGGTGGCGGTGGTATTACTCGCGCCTTCACTGGTGAGATTATTGAAAATGCAGGAGTCAATACTTCGATGGTTTTCGGAGCGATCGATCCGGCCTTTGCTGGTAAACTTGGAGGAACCGGGGATCAGATGTGGGCCGCTGGTATCTCCCTTATCATCCATCCCAAAAATCCACGTGTGCCAACTGTTCACGCAAATTTTAGAATGATTCAGGCCGGAGAGAAATTTTGGTTTGGTGGTGGAGCAGATCTTACGCCTTATTATCCGCACGTTGAAGATTTTCAGTACTTTCACGATGTATGGAAAAAGGCCCTTACGCCATACGGACACTATGAAGCGATGAAAGCAGAATGCGATAAGTATTTTGTTAATACTCATAGAAATAATGAAATGCGTGGAGTGGGGGGATTTTTTTTCGATCACTTCAATACAACAGATATTGAATCAGATCTGGCATTTATCAAAGATATTTCAAAACACTTTATCAATTCCTATTTCCCTATCGTTCAAAAAAGAATGAATGAAGAGTGGACGACTGCAGATGAAGACTTTCAGCTTCACCGTAGAGGGCGCTACGTTGAGTTCAATCTTCTTCACGACAGAGGAACGATGTTCGGCCTGAAAACTAATGGGCGAACAGATTCTATTCTTATTTCGCTTCCTGCGAGAGCATGTTTTTCATATAAGTACAAACCAGTTGCTGGCTCTGTTCACGAAAAAATGATGGAGTACTATTATCCACGCGATTGGAATAAATAATGTTTTTAAACGTACTTTTATTATTGTTTGCCACATCTATCTGGGGCTTTGGCTTTATTGCAACCAGATGGACACTGGAAGGACTTGATCCTATTTGGGCAAATGCTCTAAGATTTTCAGTTGCAGCTGTCTGTTCATTACCATTTCTTCTTTATAAAAAATCATTTACAAGAAAAAATAATATTTTAAAGAAATCTTTTATCAGCTCAATTTTGCTTTTAGGGATTTTACTGTTTCAAACAATGGGTCTTGCCCAAACAACAGTGGCAAAGAGTGGATTCATTACAACTTTGTATTCATTTTTTATACCTATCATCACCATGGTTGTTTTCAAAAAGAGATACAGACCAACTTTTTGGATACTGATTTTTATGGCCTTGTTTGGCATGGCCTTAATGTGTAACCTGGAAGTCAAAGACTTAAACCAGGGAGATCTTCTTACACTTCTTTGTTCTGCTTTTGCAGCTCTTCATATTATCTATATTGGTATGGTTGCAAACACGATTGAATCTCCAGTAGAGTTTAATTTCTTGCAGAATTTTTTTGTGGCCTTCACCGCTGTGCCAATTGCTCTTATTTTTGGTGGAAGTGTCGAGTGGGGAGTTGTCATTGACCCCAATCAAAATATTTTAAAAGGGCTGCTATACCTAGGAATCATCTCAAGCATGATTTCTTTTACTGCTCAGGTCATTGCTCAGAAAAAAATCCCTGATCATATTGCAGGCCTTATCTTTTTAACAGAGTCGCCGTTTGCTGCTATCGCCGGTTATTTTGTTTTAGGTGAAATGCTCAATGCTATGAATATGGTAGGAGCTGTTTTGATTATGCTGGCCGTGATCTTAATTCCAATTCTAGGAAGAGAAGTGACTGCCCAGGTAAAACCAGGCAGTCACTAAAGTAACTAATTATTGATTGTATTTTTTGTATACGTTCATCATTTGTGACTTAATTTGTCCTTTCATGTTAAGAAGTAAAAGAACACCAGAGTTTTCACCGTTAGCATCTTTACCAATTAAAGAGATTGTACCAGCAGCTTTGTCACCAACGTAGTATCTGAATGAGGCCATTGCTCCATCAATTCCAACAGCAGCTGGAAGGAAGATACCGAAAACATCTTTACCAACATATAGAGACATGTTGTTGAATTTTTCAACCGAGAAAGCTACAGCTGGAAGTGCTCCACCAGAAACACCTGGAAGTGGTCTACCACCTGGAAGTTTTTGTGGGTCAAGTCCATCAAGACCACCATCAACGATATCTTTAAGTGAAATCGAGACTTGCATTAAAGTTCCTGTGCTCGCTACATCTGGAGAGATTTCAAGGAAAGAGTATTTATATTTTGGAATGTTGTATCTTAATCCACCATCAATTTGGATGTTTTCAAATACAGCAGAGATCATCATGTTGTCTTGAAGAAGAGTAATGTTTGGTCCCTTCATACCAGCGATTTCGATATTAGCAGCGTCGTTTTTTCCACACGAAGTTGTAAATCCTAGAGTTGCGATTGTAGCTAGAGTCAATAAAGACGTTTTCCATTTTGTTAACATAAAAATGTTCCCCTGTTAGTTTTTGTGACAGACTATTTTTATGTTCCTCTCGGTCGATGGATTAAAAATGTTATGATTTATTTTCGATCGAAAATTTAAATTTTAAGAATTCGATGATTTCTTCATCGTTTAAGTTCGGATGTTGAGTCTTTTGCTCTGCTATGAGTGACTCGATTTTAGAGATGACAACTAACAGGAGATTACAATTTTGAACGATCATATAAAGATCCTCCTGTTAGTATTCTAAACCGAAAGTTAGGCAAGTCAAACTTTTTTTAATGATTTTTATTATCTTCTAAGTGTTTGTTATAACTTAGAATTCTGGTGCGATATAAACTTCGATCTCAGGATTCATATCATCACGTAAGATGGCCTTAATGGCCTCCAATGTCCCCGTTGCAGAGCTTGGGCATGTCCCACAAGCACCTTGATATTTAACCATTAAAATGTTGTCTTGGTAGGTTAATGCTTGAATATCTCCACCATCGGCCTGAAGGCCGGGGCGAATTGTTTTATCGAGAATGTGTTCGATCTGTTGAAGTTCCGGAGAAAGATTTTTTCTTCTGTCTGCTTCTGGATTTGGATCGTTGTAGTTTGGATTGTGAGTAGGCATGAACTCTTTTAGAGTTTTCATCACACCTGTTTCAACCGAGCCCCAGTCTTCATAAGAAAACTTTGTAACGGCAATAACGTTTTCAAAAAAGTGCAGTTGATCAATTCCTCTGACGCGAAAGAGCTCAAGTGCCAGAGCATTTTCCCCGCACTCGCTTGGAGACTTGTAAGTAGAGTTGCCTTCAAGCTTAACCGGAATGTTTAAAATAAATTTTAAGGCATTCGGGTTTGGTGTTGGTTGAATATCAATGTCGAGTTCAATTGTGCTGTTATTTGCTTCATTCATATATTTAATCCTTCTTTATATTTTTTTATTATAATAAAAAATCGCGTGCCTTTTTAATGGCAGCTATAAATACATCTACATCGTGGTAGGTGTTGTAAAAAGTAAAACTTGCTCTCGCACAAGCTGAAATTCCAAAGCGCTTCATCAGGGGCTGTGTACAGTGATGGCCTGTTCTGATAGCGACACCTTGTTTATCGAGAATTGTTCCCAAATCTTGTGGATGCATTCCTTCAATGACAAAAGAGAGTACACCAGCTTTTTCGCGGGCCGTACCAATCAGGCGGACACCTTCGATTTTTTTAAGTTCAGTTGTAGCATATTCAAGAAGCTCAAATTCATATTGAGCGATATTATCCATGCCAATTTTTTTGACGTAGTCGAGTGCTGATTTAAAAGCGATCACTTCAGCAATGGCCGGAGTACCAGCTTCAAACTTATTAGGAAGTACATGGTAAGTTGTTTTTTCAAACGTCACTTCTGAAATCATTGATCCGCCACCTTGGTAAGGAGGCATCTCGTTTAGGAGTTCTTCTTTTCCGTATAAAAATCCCAATCCATTCGGGCCGTACATTTTATGAGCAGAGAAAACCAGGAAGTCGCAGTCGAGATCTTGTACATCAACACGTTGGTGAGCAATCGATTGAGCGGCATCGATACAAATCTTTGATCCATTGGCGTGAGCAAGTCTCGTCATTTCCTTAACTGGATTAGTGGTTCCCAGAGTATTAGATGTGTGAACGATTGAGACAATTTTCGTTTTTGGATGAAGGAGTTTTTTATACTCATCCATTAAAATTTCGCCGTTGTCATTGATAGGGATCATGACAATTTTTGCACCTTTTTTTTCTGCGATCATCTGCCAAGGAACAATATTTGAATGGTGCTCCATTTGAGACAGAAGAATTTCATCTCCGGCCTCTAAATATTTATCACCGAATGAGTTCGCTAATAAGTTAAGTGAGTCGGTAGTCCCTTTTGTATAGATAACTTCGTGAGCATGGCGGGCGTTGATGAGTTCTTGAACGGCAATTCTCGTTTCTTCAAAAGCTCTCGTTCCCATTTCTGAGAGCGTGTGGATTCCACGATGAACGTTGGCCACGTCTTGGCTTAAGTGTTTTGTCATCATGTCGATGACCACTTGAGGCTTAAGAGTGGTCGCAGCATTATCAAGATAAATGAGTGGTCTATTGTTCACAGTTGTTTTTAACTGTGGAAAGTCTTGTCTGATTTTTTCAACATCTAGTGTGGATTTCATAGAGTCATCTCGGCCAGAGCAGTCTTCTCAAAACTTTCATAAAGAAGTTTTTCCGATAGCTCTAGAATTTTTTTATTATCTATCTTATAAAGCACGTCAGTTGCAAATCCATGGCACAACATTCTTTTTGCCATGTCTTTTTGAATCCCGCGCGACTGAAGGTAGAACTCTTCTTCTTGAGATAGTTGTCCGATCGTTGCCCCGTGAGCACATTTTACATCGTCGGCTGCAACCATGAGTTGAGGACGAGTGTCGATATGAGCTTTTTTAGAAAGCATCAGGTTTTTATTCAACTGATTTGAGTTCACTAATTGAGCATCTTTAGCAATTGAGATTTTACCAGTGAAAGCTCCGTGAGACTCACCAGCAAGAATACCTTTAAAAAGTTGATCAGAGTTAGTGTGAGCGGCCGTGTGATTAATGTGCGAGAAAATATCAGCGTGCTGTGATTTATTTAGTGCATACAATCCGTTGACGTGAGTTTCTGCTCCCTCACCCGCGACAGTAACATCAATATTGTGACGAGATACTAGGTTCCCTAAATCAATCGTCATGGACTTGAAGTTAGCATTTTTGGCGATCACTGCTTTTGTGAGACCAATGTGAGTGGCACCAGCGGCTTCGATCTGAAATTTAACATGTTCAACAAAAGCATTTTCATGCAGCTCAAAGTGAGTTGAGCTATTTGTTGTATATTGAAACAATAAATTTTGAGTCGAAGTAAATATTTCTGCAAAAGATACTTTTGTGAACGGCTCAGCGACGATATTAATTCTTGGAGAAACGATGCGATTAACACCGACTTCATCAACCTGATGAATAATCGTAATAGGGAAATCGATCACTGTATTTTTTTTGATTCTTAAAAACAGGGGAGAGACAGCAACTCCAAAGTTTAGTGCATCAAATGTGTCGAAGAAGTTTTCTGTCGGCTTCATCTGATCAAGACTGATTCCCTCAGGAAGAACAGATTGTTGTTTATTAAAAACGCCGTTATTGAGAATGATCATTCCACGCTGGTCAATAACCTGAGCGGGAATGTCCTGATCAATCTCTGCATTTTTAGTAAAAAAGCGCGGGGCCAGTGATTTGGAAATATTTGTATAAATCCAGTCTTCATGTTTTTTAGTGGGAATGCCCATGACCTTGAATTGCTCGAGAGCATTCTTCATTGCAGTATTATAACTTGCACCAAGATCTGCTGTAACATCAGAGACGCTAGCAGAGTTTTTTATAAGTTCATTAAAAATTAAGTTTTCCATAAAATGTCTTATACCTTTTCAGCATGCTCTTTAATCAGCCATTCATAACCTTTTTCTTCCAGCTCTAATGCCAGCTCTTTTGTGCCTGATTTAATAATCTGGCCTTGGTAAAGAACATGGACGTAGTCTGGAACGATAAAATCAAGCAGTCTTTGATAGTGAGTTACTAGGATCGTTGCATTGAAGCGGCTTCTCAAGGCGTTTACACCTTTTGCGACAATCTTTAAGGCATCAATATCAAGACCAGAATCTGTTTCATCTAAAAGTGCCAGACGCGGATTTAAAACGGCCATTTGAAGAATTTCGTTTTTCTTTTTTTCTCCACCTGAAAATCCAGTGTTCACCGGACGATCAAGAAAAGAAGCATTCATTTCAAGAAGCTCAAGCTTTGGAGTTAGAAACTTTCTGAAATCTTCAGAGTTCATTTCTGGAGCACCATTGTACTTACAAGTTTCATTGAATGATTCAAGTAAGAATGTGAAGTTTGAAACTCCCGGGATTTCTACCGGGTATTGGAATCCTAAAAAGATTCCGCTTTTTGCACGCTCATCTGCTTCAAGTTCAAAGAGGTCTTTATCTTTTGAGTTGATTTTATAAGTGATAGATCCACCTGAGACTTCGTAAGAAGGGTGTCCTGCAATCACTTTTGAAAGCGTACTTTTTCCAGAACCGTTTGGCCCCATGATAGCGTGCACTTCACCGGCCTTAACTGTTAGGTTAATTCCTCTTAAAATTTCTTTATCGCCAATCTTAGCGTGTAAGTCTTTAACTACGATCATAACTTTATCCTATGCTGTTTTCTAATTTCATTTCTATAAGTTTTACTGCTTCGACTGCGAACTCCAGAGGAAGTTCTTTGAAGACGTCTTTACAAAATCCATTAACGATCATCGAAATACATTTTTCTTCTGAAAGTCCTCTCGACTGTAAGTAAAAAAGTTGGTCTTCAGAAATTCTTGAAGTCGATGCCTCGTGCTCAACAATCGCCGTATTGTTTTTCACATCAATGTACGGGAATGTGTTCGCGCGTGCCTTTGCCCCAATTAACATCGAGTCACACTGAGAGTAATTACGTGCTCCCGTTGCACTTGGGTTGATTTTTACCAGACCTCTATAATTGTTTTCAGAGTTCTCAGCAGAAATCCCTTTTGAGATGATAGTCGACTTCGTATTTTTTCCGATGTGAACCATTTTGGTTCCCGTATCGGCCTGCATGAAATTATTTGTCAGTGCAACTGAGTAGAAAGCTCCTTCAGAGTTATCACCAATTAAATTACATGATGGGTATTTCCAAGTGATCGCAGAACCCGCTTCAACCTGAGTCCATGAGATTTTTGAGTTCTTCCCAAGACAGTTTCCACGTTTTGTAACAAAGTTATAAATTCCACCAACACCGTTTTTATCTCCGGCGTACCAGTTTTGCACAGTAGAGTATTTAATTTCTGCATCATCCATTGCTACAAGTTCAACGATGGCAGCGTGAAGCTGATTTTCATCTCTTTGCGGAGCTGTACAGCCTTCGAGATAATTTACGAATGATCCTTCTTCCGCAATGATCAGGGTTCTTTCAAACTGGCCTGTTTCTTTTGCGTTGATACGGAAATACGTAGATAGATCTAGTGGGCATCTCACTCCTTTTGGAATGTAGACAAAAGATCCATCAGAGAATACGGCTGCATTTAAAGCAGCGTAAAAATTATCTGAATGAGGAACAACTGTACCTAAGTATTTTTTTACCAGTTCAGGATGCTCTTTAACGGCTTCACTGATCGAGCAAAAAATAACTCCGACTTTTTCTAATTCTTCTTTGTGAGTCGTTGCAACTGAAACTGAATCAAATACTGCATCAACTGCGACACCACTGATTCTTTTTTGTTCGTTTAGTGGAATTCCAAGCTTAGCAAAAGTCGCAAGAAGTTCTGGATCGATTTCATCCAGGCTTGCTGCAGATTCTTTTTTCTTGGGAGCAGAATAGTAATAAAGATCCTGATAATTCACTTCAGGAATTTCTAGCTTTGCCCATTTTGGGTGAGGCATCTTTAACCAGTGGCTAAAGGCCTTTAGACGAAAATCGAGCAGCCATTGTGGCTCTGATTTTTTTGCTGAAATCATTCTGACGATTTCTTCACTTAGACCTTTGGGAAACGCTTCCGTTTCGATGTCTGTGAAGAATCCGTATTTGTAGTCAGAATTTAGTATATCTGTACTCATACTTGGACCTCTGAAATTTTGGGTCTGTTGAACTCAGTGCCTTGAAGGAGTTCAGCCAAAGTTAAATTTTCTAAAAATATATTAAGTTTGCGATTTAGGTTTTCCACCGGAGTTGAAATATTACATGTGCCGATGAGTTCGCATGTACCTTTATGATTGCTGCAGACTCGGCCGATTTCTTCGCGGCCTTCGATCATCTGGACAAGTTCCATGTAGGTAATCGATGAAAGCGCGCGATTAAGAGAGTAGCCGCCTTTGATTCCTTTTACTGATTTTAAAATGTCATGGGCATTCATAACCTGCATGACTTTAGCAGTAGTATCAAATGGTGTGTGGAAGATATCGCAAACTTCTCTGGCCGAAACCAAAGGAGCTTGATCATTTTTCTCGGCCATGAATTTCAGGGCCATTAAAGCGTATTCCACTTTTTTATTAATCTTTAACATAGGAGTTTCCTCACTAAAATCATTTTTAAAAAACACTTATTTACTGCTATGAAGGCGACAGTATCCCAATATACGTTAAAAATAAACCTATTTATCATTGATTATTGCTAGACAGCTGGAAAAACGACGCTTTCTCTAACGGAACGCTTCAATATTCCGATACAGTTTGCAATGAAACAGCACCTAAAAATCTCTTATTTAATCTGTATATTGGCATTATCACTGAGTGGAAATGTAATTGCAGCTCCGTGTGCTCAGTTTGAGACTGCTCTTGAAAAAGCAATGGCAAAAGTTACTTCAAGGGAATCAACTAAAGCTGATGGGGCCGCTGCAAAATCTCAGGACTGGGGAAGACCTGAAGCTCAAAATTACAAATTAAAGTATTCAACAATCACTGCAAGAGAAAGTGATAACCGTGATTACTTAAAATTTGCAGACCTTGATCATAAGCTTAAAAGAGAGCATATCGTTTATTTCGACGTCGAAAATGCAGCTCAGAAAAAATTAAACGATGCCGTTATTCGCGATAAAGGTATGGTCGATGCGATTAACAACTCATTCATGGAAAAATTTAATAAAAATCTTGCGGCCGATCCTGTTTTAAAAAAGAATCTGCAAGGAAATTATCAGGATTATAAATCACTAAGGCTCAGATTAACTGCTACGAGTGAAGATGAAGCAGTTGCTCTTCAAAAAAGACTCAATGATGTTTATAAAAAAACCAATGATCAGTTTGTCGCCGAGTTTCAAGAAAGAGGACTTAATAAATTAATCGCACCTCGAACCGATGAAGCCGTCGATGTCAGTACCTGGTTTTTATCAGGATCAGGAAACACTCCTCTTGAAGCAAATATGGCCGCAAGATCGGCAAGAACATCAGGATTTTCTCAGGGAAATGCCACAACGATGTCGTTTGCCAGACAAGTTGATAATCTTCATAGCGATGTCTTTTCCATTGAGAGTTTGAGAAAAACGCTTGCGACGGATGCCTCTTTAATTAAAAGTGGTGTGATGGCATCATCAACAAATGGTGCAGTTATTCCTTCAAAAGATATGATAGGGATTTTAAGAAAAATTAAGCTTGCTGATTGTGATGATGTAGCAGATTTTTATGCAAAAATCAGAAAAAAAGCTAAAACACTTTTTAATACTAATTTAAGTGATTCGCAAATTGAGTCGCTGACAAAGTATTTTGAAAAAGTAGACTCACTTTCTCCTCCTTTATTTCAAAGAAGCAGAGAAACAATTGATCTCGCTAAAGCAAAAAATGGAATTGTCTCAGTCGATTTTACTGGTGTAGGAGTCGATAATGCCTATGAGCAGATGAAAGGACTGGCCAATGTTAAGTATTCTGAAGCCAATAAACGCCTGTTGCTGAAAGATGCATTTGATAAGATTCAAAGTAATGTTGACTCTGTTACGGAAGATATGAACAAAGCAAAAAGGATTTTTTCATACGTCACTAAAGATCCAAAAGCGCCTGCTGTCGCTCCTGTGTTCTCCGGAGATGACGGAATCTTAATGCCTGCAAAAAACTGGGCAGATGGTGAGAAAAAAGATGTTTTAAGAGCACTTGCTAAGGCCCATGACCCATCAAAATTCCGTGTCACTTTTACCAAGACAGAATTTCTTAATGGGACAAGTGTGCCAATGATTGAGCGATCGACAAGAATTGTACGTGCAGAAGAGATTGAAAAATCTCTTAGGGAATTAGTCACAGGCCATGATAAAATTACTTCAACAAGGGCCAAGCAGATGATTTTTGCCATCGACTCGACTCCTTTAGAAAATGGTGGAACTTATAATCTCTATATCGGTGGTCTTAAGCCGACGGCCCAAGAGAGAAAAATAATCGAAGAAACTTTTCTAAAAGGAATTCCCATGAAGTCGGGCGAGAGTGTTGTTAGAATCATCGACATAAACGATGTTTGATTGCTGCCCATTTGAAAGGAATATCCATGCACGTAGTAGGCGAACTCCGCGATAAAAAAATGCTCGATCAAATGAGAGATGAACTATTTCAAATGGGAATAGTTTGTGAAACTCACCACAGCGCTAAAGACGATATTTATTTCCTAACTGTTGAAGAGGCCAATGACCTGGCCCGCGCTCAGGATTATTACAGAGTAAAACTGGGTTTTAGAAAACCGATAGAAGTTGATGAAGAATGGGTAAAAATTAAAACTCTTCCAAGAGGTCAGACGACGTTTGCCATTGTCATTGTATGTGTTGTCTTATTCGTTTTAAGCTATACCGAAATGGGAGCTCGTCTTCAGGCCTCTCTTTTTATGGGAAGTCCAGAGAGTGGTTTTTTAGAAGAGATAAGACATGGGCAAATTTGGAGGCTCATCACTCCCATTTTTATCCACCTCTCTATTTTGCATGTTCTCTTTAACATGCTCTGGTTTAAGGACCTAGGCTATATCATTGAGTATAAATTTGGAAAAAATCAGCTACTTGTTTTGATGGCCGTAAGTGGTGTGATCTCAAATCTTACTCAGTACTTTGTCAGTGGCCCACAGTTTGGCGGAATGTCTGGAGTCTTGTACGCGATGCTAGGCTTTGTATGGGTTTACAAAAAACTCGATAGCAATTTTGATTACTCTCTGCCAGCTAGAGATATCACCATTATGCTGGGCTGGTTGTTCTTGTGCCTTACTGGATTATTAGGTCCAATTGCCAATACGGCGCATGCTGGAGGGCTCTTTGTAGGGATGCTTTTTGCTATTTATAAGGCCCCTGCAATCTGGAGCAGACAGCATTTTAAGTATTTATCGCTGGCATTTATATTTTTAGCTTTCACTATTGGCGTTGAAGGGATAAAGCTCAATGGCAGATATTTTATATTACTCTGGACTTAAAGAAGGACACTAAAACCATGGCCCAAGATCGCGTAAAAGAGCTAGTCGCTAGCTTCAAAGAAAAGACTCCAAAACAAATGAGAACTATCAGAAATAGTTTAAACAATCGTATCAAATCTTTTGAAGATGAAATGAAGTTTGGAAAATCTGTTCCAAAAGTTTCTGCTTCACATATGTTTTTTGAAATGGAACTAAAAGATTTAAAAATGATTCAGGAAGAAGCTGCTAAAAAAATCAGAAGTGATGAGAAGATCGCTAAACAAGGGTAGTTACTTTTTAATGAAGAAAATACTTTTCATGATATTTCTTCTTAGTTTTAAAATTCTTCCTGCTCAGGAGAGTGTAGATCCTGATGCAGGAAAGGATCCTGACGTTGTTAAAAGGCGTATGGAGTATCGGATCAATGACCGTTATAAGGCCGGCGAGTATTTGATCTATGATTGTTTTGCAAAGTACTATGCATGTGTAAATGAAGATTCATTTACGGCATGCAAAGAAAAGAGATCAGAGAGAGAAAAGCTTAAAGAACCAGGGTATAGATGTGCCCCTCTTAAAAAGTTTAATGGTAAAAAAGAATGCCTTGAAGCAAACTACGATGTAATTGAAAGGGTTACTTTACAACGTTTTTGTTATCCAAAATAGGCGGAAGTTTTTCAATTCTTCTATAAACGATCTGATTGTTGAAATTAACATATCTTCTTTGAAAGCCATAGTCTTCAGGCGCTTCTTCAAATTTTTCAAATGGCTCAGCTATACCATTGTCCATTAAAATTGTTCTAAGCACGTTATACATGAAAACTGTATCGATTCTATTGTCATCTAAGAATTTCTTGAAATCACTTTTTATTTGTGGATGTAGCTCAATATGATACCAAGGATCTATTTGTTTGTGTTCAATTGCAGGCGTTAGGTAAAGCTGATTACCAGAGATTGCTACCATTATAGGATCGATAGAGTTTTCAAGTTTAAAGAACTCTACAATCTTGTAATACTCCTTTTCCTGTCGAGGAGTTCTATTTTCATAATCGTAGTAAAAGAAGAGAAATGGGAGGATTATCCAGATAAAATTATTTTTTAGGAAATTGAAAATGCTATTTACTGGAAGAAAAGAGGCTTCTTTCCTTGAGTGTTTTGAAATTATTCGGTTGAGGAGGTCTGTCAGATCGTTGCAGCTGGCAATTATCTGATCTTTTATCTGGGTTCTATGCTTTTTTAAAAGACTAAGAATAACGATGATCCATGCCATGAGAATAATCTGTAGTTCAAAATAATACTTGAGCCACCAGTTTAAGAGAATGCTTATTCCTACACATTTAATAGTAAAGGCCAGCGTAAGCAAAACCAGCTCTTTGAAATTAATTTTAGAGTCAGGAGAATTGAGATCATTTGAAAAAATTTTGATGATAGCAAAGACAAAAAAAACTTTTAAAAATGTAGGAGCAGTCCATTGGCTATCGAGAGACAGTGAGCTGAGTTCATACATGTTCTTAAAGAACAAAAGTGCATTTTTTATAAAGTGCGCGATAACCTCTTTTGGGTGTGAAAGGAATATTTGCCACAACGTAGTTGGCTTATTAAAGTAAACTGCTAGAATTTCTCTTCCTGACATCTTTGAATCAGCATACTGTGTAAACAGCTCGCGATTGTTAACAAGAAAGTGGTCCATAAAAATTTCGACAGACCTGCCATGTGAGTAAGCATTGCCAAAAAAAATCTTTAAAAGAAAATAAATACTAATTGATATTAATGCAAAGATCAGAAGATGCTTTTTTTGCTTTGAGTGAAAGAAATCCCATACGAATGCAACTATCGCAATAATGATATTATCTTGCCTGATGTAAAGCGACATACCAAGAATGACATAAAAAAATAATTTTCCCAGATTGAATGAAGTATTTTTGAAAGAAATATTTTTTACTGAGTCCCATCTGAGAATAAAGGCTATAAGTATGACAACATAGTTAAAGATATGAACTCTGGTTTCTGAGGGATAGTTCCAGGTAGAAAGTAGAGCAATGAGGGCAGCCAGTGAAGAACTTGTGATATTGAATTTTAACAATCGCAATGTCAGGTAGGTAACCCATGGAATAGCTGCAAATGTAAGTATAAAATGATTTATATATAAGCTTATAAAAGAATCATTTGTAAGTAGATTCAGTAAATAATAGTGAAGCATGTATAAAGGGCCCCAGTCGCCAGCTCCTTCAAAATACCCCATAGAGTAAAAGCCTTCATCTCCATGAACGAAAATGAGTCGTTCGTAAAAATTCCATGAGTAGAGTACACAACATAGAGCTAGAATAAAAACTGGGAAATAGTTTTTTAGGACTTTCACAGATACTCCTTATTTGTGAATTTTTAAGAGATTATCTAGTATCGAAGGAAAAGCTTCACAAGGGGACCAGCAATTAATGCACTTGTTGTTAGAAATATCTAATCTCAGGTCTTTTGCTTTTTGAGTGTTCATGATTTTATGAAGATCGAACTCCTCGTTTCGAAGTGAGCCAACTTTTTGATTCCAGATGGTGCAGGTATAAAGGTCACCATGCTCTGAGATATATACATTTGATGTAAGGGAGCTACATGGTATGGGGTTTTTTTTAGTTTTTTGAAACTTGATAAGGTTTTTAAGATAAATAGACTTTAAAATTTCCATTGGTGCTAAAAAACGCAAGAGAGATTTAGTGCCGATGTGAGGCTGTAGTTTAGGAGTTTCTCCTGATGAAGCTTTGTTGCGATAATAATGTTCAGAATGAAAGGATTGATTCAGATGCAGTTGAGTCCTTCTAAAGTTGGGGATATGGCCTTTTATTTCTTTAAATGTTTCTTCAATAAGATGTGAGTTCGCTTCAAAGAGAGTCATAGAAGCATGTACTTTAATATTTTTTAATTTTCTCAATGCTTTTAAAGAAGCAATCGCCTTTAGATAACTATCTTCGCCACCACGAAGTTTTATATGCATTTTTTCAGGGCCATCAATGCTTATATTTATCCCTATTATCGGGATATTGCTGTTAGAAAGATATTCAGCAGCTTCAATAAGTTTTTTTTGATTCAAACCATTTGAAGTAAAATTTACAATCAGAAGATTTGGGCAATTTTTTATAAATATTTTGAGAATTTCTATAAGGTCATCACGGTCCGTAGGTTCGCCACCTGAAATATTGAGCCATGAGAGGTGCTTTCCTAGATTTATAGATAACTTTTCGTATTCGTCCAGGCCTAATTCATTTGTAGGAACTTCTCTCCATATGTGGCAGTTCAGACATCTCGAACCACATGACTTTGTAATAACTAGAAAAATTTTATAGGGATGATGTAGCTTGTTAAGATTTGCTAATGCAACTTTTATTGAAAAATTTAGATATTTGCCAATGTTCAACACGCCTTAAATCCTAATAATAAATATATTATAAGTAGAACGTGTTTACTTGATATAAGCAATGAAAATATAAATAGCTTAAGACTTAGATATTTTTATACATCAAAACGTGCGGACCAATACCTTCAATTTCAAAAACAGTTTGATCCTGAATTTTAAAACCTACTTTTTCGTAGTAACCGATTGCCGTCACACGAGCATTGCACCAAAGAAGAGTACAGAAATTTTGCTTGATAATAGGGAAGGCCATATTGAGTAATTCTGAGCTTAAACCTTGACCTTGGAACTCAGGAAGTGTGGCCATGCCACGGAGCTGGTACTGGTGAAGGTCGCTAAAGATCGTATTTCGCTCGTAATAAAACGAAGCGACACTAACAAGTTGAGAATCTTTAAATGCACCTAAGTGAAAAGAAATATCTTCATCGTCGTCGTTTTCGAATTTTACTTTCTTAATATCGTGATCCGGGATCAGTACCTTTTGTCTAATCTGGTACGTGTCCACAGCATTAATTCTTAAAACTTTCATAAAAAATTTATAATAGACTTTAGGCACTACGGCAATGCTTGATTAATGACTAAGTGTGTTTGAGATCCTAAACAGTTTTTCCATAGAGATCTTTGCAAGTGCTTGAGAAAAAAATTCAAATATCAAATTAGGAAACCCTGTGTGTGGCCCAGACCAGTCTGCTTTGGTGTAAAAGAGACAGCGATTTTTGTGATTAATGACGTGTATATTTCCCTTCAAATTTAGCAGTAATCCACGCTCAAATGAGAAAGGGTACACACCTGGCTGAGTGATTCGCGGTAACTTAAAAACGAGGCGCATATCATAGGGCAAGAGAGTGTGAGAAATGAGAAAATCAATTTCTCCAGTGAAGAGATCATATTCGCTGGTTTTAACAAAATCTAGAAATTGATTATAATCTTCATAGAGAGAAAGTTTTTTCAATACATAACTGCAAGATTTAGGGTGCAACCCCGCTATTGTAAAATGCAATTCCTGGTTAACAGTTTTTTTACCGCTAGAGCTGGCCTCTGTGCTGGTGACTTTTGATTCCGCGAAGATTAAGCCGTCTAAAATCTTATCTTTTAGCTGTTTTTTATAGGGTAAGACACTGGCATCCAATTCGCTCGCATAATTAGGTGTTATGAGAGTGAAAAAGAGCAAAAATGACAGGCACAATGTGAGAAGGTTACGCATAATAAAACATTATCATCCCTAGGGATTTATCCTCAAAAAATTTGCGATTTTCACAGATTCTTTGGGAAATAATTTAAATTTATTAAATCGGACCAAAAGAGACGGGCGAAAAAAAATCTAAAATTTTTTTTGAGGCCATATTTGTGGCCATTTTTTGATTCGCCACAGAGAGAAAGTGAGAGCATTAACGTCAAGATAGAGGCGGTGCAAAAGAGCGTAAAACTTGTGCAGTGTACCTTTTCTAAGACCCAGTTGGCTCTTTAACCTAGTCGAGATTAGTGACTATTTCCCAATATTTAGAGAATGAAAAGGATGCATAATGAGTAGTGTAGGGCCTGTTGTCCGTAAAGGTAGCACCAAAGATGCCTTAATTGAAAGTAAAGATCAGCGCTGGCACGTTAGAAATCGTGTCACACTCGTTTTCGGAAGTAACGATGTAGAAGATCTTGAAGCATATATCTATAAACCTAATGGAATTGAGTTCAAAACCATTAAGTTTCACCAGGCAAAATCAAAGGCCGTTGAAGAAATTTTAGATAACAGTATCGATGAGTACTACCGTGGTCACGTTACTGAAATTCACACAACACTTTCACCTGATAAAAAGACGGTTACTGTTACCGATAACGGTATCGGTTTTCCAGTCGATAAAGTGCCGCAAGTTTATACAGAGTTTAGAACAGGTTCTAAATTTAAAGATGAAGAAACTGACGAAAAGGGATTTCTCTATAGAACTCTAGGACAAAATGGTCTTGGAGCAGCAGCAACATGCTTAACAAGTGATTCATTTGTTGCAACAGTTAGGCACTATAATTCTAAGACGGAGCAGACTTATGAATTTATTAACGGTGCTCTTCAGACTAAAAAGACAAAACCTAAGCCTTTTAAAGGGGCATCAGGTGTAAGTGTTACTCTTACACTTGCTAAAGAAGTTTATAAAGACAACACGATCAATGAAGATTTACTAAGAAAAAGAATCATCGATCTTGCTTACAATAATCCGGGATTAACATTCTATTTTAACGGTGAAAAATATCACTTTAAGAAAGGATTATTCGAATTAGCTCAAAGAATTGACCCAAATAGTGCTCAGTCATTGGGTGAAGATGTCTACATTTATGAAACAGAGAATGCAAAAGGCAAAAAAGTTAAGGGAAAAATCGATTTTCACCTGTCTTTGACCCTTGATAAACGCTCAGAAGAGCGCGAAAAATTCATTTCTTTCGTGAACTCGACACCTACTTACGACGGTGGATTTCACCATGACCGTGTAAAAAGAATTTTCATTAACACTGTTAAAGAAAAAATCGAGCGCGCAGCTAAAAAAGAAAAAATTTCAGTTGTTGATAACGACGTTCTAACGGGGATCACATTTGTCATGGGTATCACCATGCCAAATCCACGTTTTGAATCGCAAACAAAACGTAAACTCGTGCGTGACTTGAACCTTGAAAAAGGAATTGAGCACTTCATGCAGGAAAATATCGAAAAATTTCTTAGAAAAAATAAGGAATTTCTTGAACTTGTTGTTGAGCGTGCTAAGTCTCGCCACCGTTTCCAGGAGCTGAAAGATGCTTCACTAAAAGGGAAAAAAGCGAAAAAAATGAGAGTTGAAAAACTTCTCGACGCTAACGAGAGAAAGGACCGTCACCTGTGTACACTTTTCATCTGTGAAGGGGACTCTGCTATCGGAGGGCTTAGATCAGCAAGAAATAAACTGTATCAGGGAGGGATTGCACTAAAAGGAAAACCGATGAACGTTATGCAGGCATCAATCAATGATGTTCTAAATAATCAAGAGTTCATGGATATTATGTCTTCAATCGGACTGACAATCGGTCAGCCAGCTGAAGTGGATAAACTTCGTTATTCAAAAATCGTTTTTCTTGCCGACTCAGACGTGGATGGTGGTCACATCAATACACTTCTAGTGAACTTCTTCTTCACATTCTGGCCGGAAATGTTCGAACAAAAAGCGATTCAATTTGCAAAAGCTCCATTGTTTGAGGTTATCACTGACAAAGAAACAATGTTTGTTGAAAGTGAAGAGCAGTTAGAAAGGTTGAAGAAATCTTCAGTGAAAATTAAAGAGATACAAAGAAACAAGGGACTAGGAGAGATGTCTCCAGAGGCCTTCAAGCATACACTTAACCGTGAAGAGTTTACGATTATCAACGTTGATAATATGAACTCAGCAAAAAATATGCTGGATGTTTGTTTTGGAAAAGATACAAATTTAAGAAAAGAGCTGCTTCTTGATGCTGAATCAACTGGTTTTGGTGACGATGGCCAACAGCCTGAAGAGACACCAGTAAAAAAGACGACAGCAAAAGCAAAAGCGACTGCGAAAGCGAAGCCAGTTAAAACTACAAAAAAAGCTAAGAAATAAAGGATTGAACTAAAATGGAAGAAAGATATCTTCATTCACTTGATACAGTTTCACTTACTGAAGTCGTAAAAGAAGAATACAGGAATTATCAAATTTATACTTTGATGGATCGTGCGATCCCTTATCTTCAAGATGGATTGAAGCCAGGGCAGCGTAGAATTCTCTTCACACTTTGGAAGAATCAATCAAAAGGATTGATGAAAGTTTCAAGTGCGACTGGTTTAGTTTTAACTCTGCACCCCCATGGACCAGCATCAGTTGAATCGGCCATCGTTAACATGGCCCAGGATTATACTTTCTCAAACAACTATCCATTGATTGATAAAAAAGGATATTTCGGAGAGAGAATGGAGCCGGCACCTGCTGCTTCAAGGTATATTGAATGTAAACTTGGAAAAGTTGCGGACCTAATACTATTCGATGACATGAACCAGGTTGATATGGTTCCAAACTATGATGAAAAAGTCATGGAGCCGGTTTGTCTTCTTCCAAAACTTCCCATCATGCTTATGAACGGAGCTGAAGGAATTGGAACGGGCTTTTCTTCTGTCATCCCAAGCTTTCACCACAGCGATTTAATTAATTCAATTATTCAGTTCGTTGAAACAGGAACTGCAAAAAAACTTAAGAGTTATGTTCACTACTACAAAAATAAAATCGAAGTAGATGAAAGAAAGCGCTTAGTTTTCAGTATGAAGTTTGAAGAGATCCATGGATCAATTTACATTACTGAGCTTCCACGCGGATACGATGCTACAAAAATCTATAGATACTTAACGAAGTATATCGATGAAGATTATATCAAAGACTTTATCGACTCATCAGTTAACAACGATATCAAGATCGAGCTTATCTTCAAGAAAGGGCAGCAGCCAAAACTTTCTGAAGTCATTGAGAAGATGTCTGTTAACTCAACAATGGTTCCAAACTACACGCTTATTTCTGAGCGCGGAGTAAGAATTTTTGCAGCACCTGAAGAGATTATTGAAATCTTTGGTGCAAAAAGACTAGAAGTTGTTAAGCGCCGTTATGAACTCATGTCTGAAGACCTAGAAAAGAAGATTCGTCAAAATAACGAGATCATCCGCTTCATCAAAGATAAAGAATATGAAGTTGCAACAAAGTCAGCTAACAGAAAAACTTACGTAGAGTATCTTGATAAGAAAAAGTTTACGTTTGCTGAGTACCTGGCCGACATGCCGATTTATAGAATGACAAAAGAAGAAGTTGAAAAACGCCAGTTAATGGTTAAAGACGACACTGCTTCTTTGAAAGAGTACGACAAAATTGCCAAGTCCAAAGAGCTTGTAAAGAAAAAATTGATCGAAGAACTTCGTGATGTTGATGCAAAACTGACAGCTTTGATCAAACAAAAGGACGCTGAGAAGGCAAATTTGATGAAAAAGATCGAAAAAGAGACGACGAAGAAGAAGGTTAAGCGCAAGTAGTTGACCGGCACGGTTGATTAAACTTAAAAGCTTGAATTTTTTTATAGATAAAAATGACCTTCTAAGTTAACCTGTTAATATAAGGTTTAAGGCGCACTTTAATTTTCATGGAGGAAGATAATGAGTCTCACGAAGGCCGATATCGTTGAACGAGTATACAAAGAAGCTGGTTTTTCTAAGAAAGAAGCAGCTGATTTAGTTGATCTTGTTTTTAAAGTTATCAAAGACACTCTTTCAAAGGGTGAGAAAGTAAAAATATCCGGCTTCGGAAATTTTTCAATCAGAGACAAAGCAACTCGCGTAGGGAGAAATCCTCAGACGGGTGAAGCAATGGACATCTCTGCTAGAAGAGTTCTGACTTTTAAGCCTTCACAAGTTTTAAAAGAAGACGTTACAATCAGATATGCTCACCGCCTTGATGAAAAAGGTAATGAGAATAAATCTCTTCCACCAAAAGAAGGAACGGCAAGAGCTCTAAGCTCATTCATGTCGAACACTGATGAAGGTGAAGACGATATGGATTTTTCTCCGGAAGATGAAGATAACGATTAGTTGTAAGTTTAAGTTAATAGGAAAAGTTGATGTTTGGACCAATTGAAATTCCCAACAAATCTTCCTTCAAGATCAATGAAGTTTGTGCGCTCACTGGTGTAAAATCTTATGTTTTACGTTTTTGGGAGTCAGAGTTCACAGAAATTGCTCCGTTAACTTCTTCGTCAGGACAAAAACTTTACGAACACCGTGATATCGAGGCTATTCTTCTAATCAAAAAATTATTATTCGAAGATAAAATGACAATTGAGCGCGCGAAGGCAGAGATGAAAATTCTTATGCCTCGCGAGTCTCTTGTTGAGCAGAATTTCTCAGATACATTTTCATTTGAAGACGATGAACTTGATGTCGATGACTTTTTAAGCTCTGATGAAGTTGTCCCAGCTGCTCAGTATCCTGTACGTGAGTCGATGGCAAAGAGAGTGTTAATTGAATCTGATTTTCAAAAGCTTATGCTGGCAAAATCTAAGCTGGCCGAGATTTTAAGCATCACCGAAAGTCTTCATCAAAAGAATCACTGGGATTAAATCCAACGATCCATTCGTATGTTTATTAATGTGAACTAAGTTTGGTTCAATGATCGTAAGCATTTTTTTGTAATAATCTGCCACAATCATATCTGTATGTTTTAATTTTAAATCAATCGCTAGTTTTTTAAAGTCCGCGAGGCCTTTCAAAGTTTCCTGGTAAGCTTCATCTTTAAAATGAATCCATGGATTCACATCTAGTTCATGCTCACTTAGAGTTTCTTCTGCCAGCTCGCTTAGATCATCAATCAATTGAAAATTCACTCCCAGAAGTCGTGAGTATCTCCATAACTTCTTTTCTTTGGCGGAGTCAGGAGAAGTCTTAGCAAGGATTGCACTTCCTAAAATGGCCGTTTGAATGAGTCTTGCTGTTTTGAGTTCATGAGTGCGAAGGGTATTGGCGAAATTTTTTGTCATCTCATGATTAAGATCCATGACCTGGCCGTGGATCAAACCTTTTGGGCCTAGTGCCCAGCTCATGAAACGAAAAACTTCTTGAAAGCGCGGGTGCTTCACTTTTGCAATCAGTTGATAAGAAATATTTAAAAGACCATCACCTGCAAGTAATGCCTGCCACTCACCAAAGGCAATATGCGTACATGGTTTTCCACGTCTTGTAAGGTCGTTATCCATGGCCGGAAGATCATCGTGCAACAAAGTATAGGTATGATGAAATTCGACCGCAGAAGACAAATAAGCGTGGTTAGAATTGAAATTTTGAATAGAGTCTAAGTATTGAGTCGGGTTTAAGTCTTTTAAGATTGACCAGACTAAATGTGGGCGAAAAAGTTTACCACCAGGAAGTGATGCGTAAAAATAAACATCTTTAATCGCGTGGTGAGGAAGGGATCTCGTCAAATGAAGAGATAAAATTTTTTCAATTTGTTCAGATTGCATTGGTTACAACTAAAGTATTTGTGGAGCGCCTGGATTACCCAGAGGTCCGTTGATCTTTAAAGTATAGGTACCACTGGTGTTGTTTGCCGGCAAGAATAGTTTTAGAAAGGCGAAATTCACCAGCATATATTCAGAGAGTTTCAGTGGTCCTGATAGCGTTAAATTTGAGGCCATAATATTTTCGTGGTTAAGCTTTAAAGTTCCTTTGAGGGTAAGCTCAACAGGAGCTTTTGTTTCGCCTAATTTGATTTCTTCAATGGTAAGTGTGTCTGGCCCATTAAATTTTGCAAAAATCCTCAGCGTGTTTAGATTGAGTTGAGTAAGCTCAAAGCCTTGGATATTTTGTGAAGGTAGAGAAAAATTCTTTGAAACGATCTGTAATTCTCCGTCATTGATTTTTCCAGATTTGAACTCTAAAAATCCAGCAACAGACATTGATCCTGAAACAGGTGAGAGGTTCATCTGAGTCATTGGGGCGAATAACTGTGTGTCAATGATGGTATTTTCAATTTTTACGTTTTGAGAAAAAAGTGAAACGACTGGAAACAGATTAATTTTTGATCTGCCAGTCAATGCTTCAATGTGCAGCCTTAATCCTACCGGGTAAAATGATGGAGAGTGGAAGGCAACTTTAATATCTTTGAACTCAAGTCTATTGGCATACTGGCCAAAACACGCACCTAAAATAACAGGCCTTCTCATAATCATTTTAGGAAGAAAGTATGAAAGCTCAATCTTTTCAAATTGAATCGGACAGGCCGCATTTGATCCAAGTGTCGTCTGAAGATACTTATTAACTCTTTCTTCAAGTGAGAAGTTAACTAAAAAACCAAAAAAGAGAAGGACAATACCAATGAGTATAAGTCTTGCCTTCGTCCAGTATTTTGGTGCGTAGGTTTCTTCTGATATCTCGTTATATTGAATGCGTTTTCTTTTCATTGTGTTTGTTTTTTACTCTTGAAGTGGGCTGACTGCATTTTGCCCTAGGTGCATTAGTTTCATCTTTCCCTGAAGAAGATTCGTCTCTTTAATCTTTGTCATGTTGATTGAAAGAATTTTAAATCGTTCGCTCTCAACCATTGATCTCATAAAACTTGAAAAATCTGAAGTTCCAAAATCTTTGAAAGAGATTTCAGCTTCAATTTTTGCTACGGCACCTGATGTAGAGGCCACCTGAAAGTCTTTTATTGACACTTTTTCCTGATCGATAGCATTTTGAGACATGATGTTTCTGATTTTATTATCCAGGTCATCACGGCCGATAATAGCAGAAGGTGACAGGTAGCTTGAGCTGATATTATTGAGTGCTTGTTGATTACCTTCAAAGAGCGCGATTTGCTCTATGATCTGCTTTTTTATTTCGATGGACTTTTTAGTTTGTGAATTTCCCCACCACAAGACGGCAACAAAAATAAAAGGCAGCAGGATAAGGCCAAAAGTTGTTATCTGGGCGATAAGCTTTTGTTGGGCTTCATCCAACATAGAGAGAGTGTCGTTAAATTTTTGAAAGACACCTTCATTTTTAAGCATGTCGAGCTTCTTAAAAATAAAATCGTCTATTTTTATGAAGATGCTGGATGATTTTTCCATTATCTATCCTCAAATTGAATGGACAGGTTAGTCTGGCCTGTAAGGTACTTAACCGTAAGCCCTGGTAGACCTGAACTCTTTAATGTTTCGCTCATTTTTTCCAGTTCTGTCGGATCTTCTGCATAGAAGCTGGCACTGACGATTGAATCAAGGGCCTCAAATCTCTCAAGGCTGATTTTAGGATTATTTTGAATCGTTTTTGAGAGAGCAGCAAGTGGTCTGAGCGCATTGACTGATTGAGAAGAAAGAATTGATGAAACTTCATCTTTAACCAGTTTGTTTTTCTTTTTCATCAGATTTAAAATCCTATTTGGATTTTTATCATATGCTTTACGTTCTTGAGTGCTGATATTGAGATTCGTTCTCTTCATCAATGCTTTGATTTTTGAATCAGCAGCAGCGTTTTGCTTTTGAAGGAAAATAAATTTCTCTCCCGAAAGACCCAGGATTAATAACAATGCAATAAAAGTTGTTCTCACCCAGATAAAGACAGCAGAGTGAATTGAAATAAAAGCATTCGAAGCGGTTTGAAACTTTCCAGTGAGGAAATTGATAATGCTCGAAGGGATTTTTTGAGAAACGGCCATCATCTTTGCCAGATAAAAGTTTTTATCGCTGGCCGTGTAGTCGTTTTTTAAATCTAGTATGGGAGGCAAGCTCTCTACGTGAATTCCCGTGTGATAATGAATAAAATTATCAAGGTTATTAATGGCGCTTGAGCCACCTAAAATATAAAACTTATCAATGTTCGTTCCAAATTTTACTCTGTGTCCGATTTCCCATCTTCTTAAATCTAATATAAGCGGATTGAAAATCTGCTTCATTAAAAGAGCGAAGCCTTTTTGTTCAGGTGAGACTTCCAAAAGTTGGTCATCGTTGAGCATAAAAGCATTGGCATGCTTATAGATAATCGCATTTTCCATGCTGATTTGATAAGTTTTCGAGATCACTTCGTTGATCGCCTGTCCTGCTACGTAAGAAGTATGGTTAGAGACGATCTGCCTGTCTTGAACAAAATACACTTTTGTCGTTTTATGTCCAAGGTCAATAATGCAACAAGTGTCGTTCATGCGAATATGATCAATGTAGGCCTGCATGATAGAGATTTCACTCGTAAGAATTGAAGGCTGAGATTCTTTATTTTCGAAGTAGCCAAAAAAATCTTTGAAAACACTTAATTGAGTAATATTTGAAAGAACGGAAAAGCTGCTGCTTTTTTTATTGATACGTGAACTAAAGTGAGCATTTTGAAGTGAGTAGGGAAGATTTTCTTCCAACTGAAACGGAATAATTTGTTCAGTTTTTTTCTTTGATGTTCCTGGGATTTCCAGGTATCTCGTTGTCAGCATTTCATTGGGCATTTGAAAAATAATGCGAATGTCGCTTGGCTTTTTCTGAATATAATTATTGATAATTTCTTTCTGCAAATCTTGCAGTGAATTTAAATTTGGATAATGAGGCCTGACTTCATCGATGATGATTTCCTGCTTTTCAACCAGTACATAATTTTTTCGTTCAGGTCTTACTTCAATAAACTTGACTGAGTACGACCCGATATCAATGGCCAATATATTCATATCTTTAAGTTTATCGACAAAGGCGATTTCCGCATAGAGAAATTTTTGTGAAAACTAATGCCAGACTATTCTAGTCGCATTTCAATAACTCTTGGTGAAAGAAGCTCGACAGGCGGGGCCTTTTCTTCTTTTTTGTCAGGAGAACCAGTTGCTGGGTTATCAGGATTTGTTGGAGCTGCTGCTTCGTCCGGATTAACTGGGGCCTTGGCCGTACCGGCCTTTTTTGCCGCTGGCTTAATAGGAAGATCGATATAGGCAATCACGTTGTAGACGGCATCGTTCATAGAACCACGGCTGTTAACTTTATAAAGTTTTCCGGCCGTATCGATTGTCAGGCCTGCTTGTTTAAGCTCGTTGATTCTATCGTTGTATTCAGTATCGCTGACAATATTGAGATTGCTCACAACAACAGTTTTAAATTCTTCAGCATTTTTAAACTTTTGAGCTTTAATTTGTTTATCGGGATCTCCATCTCTATGTTTGAAAAATTGCTCAACCTGAACATCGTTGACGGTAGGAAAAAGAATTTTTAAATCATCCATCGTAAGTTCATTGATGGAAATGACACTGACTTCGTGAACGCTCATGCGATCTTTGATGAGATTGACGATAGAGTCATCCCATGAAGGAAGGAGATAGAGCTCATCAATAGATGATAATGGTGCGTGTTTTGGGGTAATGTTTTTTTGAGAAAATTTCGCTTCAATTTCAGGGCGCTGAGCATCCGTAAATTTTGAAGAGTCATTAACAAAAAACTTCAACTCCTTAACTAAATAAGCAGCGTCAACGTTAGCGTATTTCGAGTGAAAATCTTCGTCGGTGTCACTTTTATCTTTCATCAAGCGCTCAAGAGTGCTGACTAATTTTTTTTCAATAATAACATCGGCCGTCTCATTCTTTTTAGGTGCGCCGTCGCCAGCGTCGGTAGTGCCAGTTTCACCTGGATCATCTAAGTCTGGATTAACATCGGCAGCGGCCTGGTCCTGGTCTTGAGTTGATTGAGTCGTCGGCTTAGGCTTGAGTCTTAATCCATTAGGATTTAAAAAACCAGAAATTTTGGTAATTGTGACAGAGACTTCCCCTCTGAACATGGTATTTTTTTGAAATTCAGCAAGGGCCGTTTTTTGAATAATACTGGCCGCTTTAGGTGTTGGAAGAGGGTACATGAAAGGTGAGGTTAAAATAGCTTCCAGATCAGAAGTGGGGAAAGCATTTTTTAAGGACTCTTCTTTTTCAAGCTTGTTTCTTCCTTCTTGATAGAGGCGCAGTTTTCCCATGGCAAAATGTAAACCCGATTCAGAGTTAAGTCTTGCCTGGATTTTATCTTGCTGGTTGTAGATTTTAATTTTGTTGAGTTTTGTTTCAAAAGTAAAATCGGCCAGAAGAAAAGTAAGAATTGCGATGACTCCAAGAACCATCATGAGAGCAATTCCGCTTTCACTTTTTAAAACAGCTTTTGTAAATCCTGGTCTATGTTTATTGTACAACTTCACCATCTCCTGGTTGAAGAGGGGTACTTGGATCACTTGTTCCCGGTGGAGCGACTCCACCACCATAAGCACCGGTGCCACCTGAGTTCAAGGCATCTTTTTTAGCATTAAAGTATGGGTACATGACTCTAAAGACTTTATCGATTTTTTGTTCATTGTTATCAGCATCCATCCAGACGATAACGACTTTTAAAGAACGGATAAGATTCTTGTTTTCGTTAAGCTCCTGAAGGGAAGTCGTGAACTTTTTAGTGCGCTCATCCCAGAATGAAAATTCCAGAGATTTAATCCTGTCCATTACCAATTGGTTTTTAGCTTCATCCCAGTTGAGAGTCGTATTATAAATATCAGTAGAAATGGTTTGACGGACTAGAGAATAGAGTCCTGAAACTTTATCATCAGGATTTTCTGGGTCTGCTTCCATATTTGAGAGACTGTATTTAACCCACGCAAAACGAGACTCTTTAGAGTCTGCCATTTTTCTTCTATTGGCCTGAGTGAGAAAGACAATAGTTGATTTGTCTTCAGATTTAAATTGTGGAATCAATTCACCATTGTCTGCTTTGCCATCGAAAGACCCGTTTGCGGTGCTTGGAGCATCGGCATAAACGTCATTTGTGGCAGCTGCACTTGGAGCGAGTTTACTTCTGGAAAAAAGAGGATTCACCATTTGTGTGAAGTCGCTATCGAGTCTACCGATGGCCGTTAAAGTCTGAACTGTTGCACTGTCTTCTTTAGTCACTCTGTCTTTGGTATCAGTGTTGGAGTCGATCATTCTATAAGTTGAAAATGAAATGAAGGCTAAAATGGTAATAGCGACCATGACTTCAAAAAGCGTGAAGCCATTATTGTTTTTGAATGTTGATTGAACACTAAAAGGTTCCAATTTTCACATCCGCGTTCGTATTGTAAATCCAGGCATCTAGTTTGAAGGACTCGCCAGAAGTTTTATTCTTCACTGTCACTTCAACCTGCCAGATCATCTTTTCCATGTTTTCTTTAAACACAGTGAACATTCGCTTTTCAAGTTGTGCCTGCTGACTTTCTTCATCACTGTCTCCTGATTCATCCTCAGATTTATCAGCGATCTTGGTCATATCCGGAACTAGGAATTTTTTGAACTCAACAATCGTTTGGTAGTTGGTGTTACCCTCAACATCTTTAGTTTCTTTAGTCAGTGTCAGAGCATCGTTAAGAGTAGGAGGGTTAGTGATAATATCGTTGATTTTGTTTTCACATAAATCTTTCAGAATAATATTTTCTTTTAAGCTTCCTGAATCAATTAAGTTATATCCAAAACCCGTGACAAAAACGGTAGCGAATGTTGCAAAAATGGCAATAGCAATCATAACTTCCATGAGTGTGAAGCCTGATTGATTTCCCTTAAGGAGATGAGCTATTTTTTGTCTTTCAGCCATTGCTCAAAAATCTCTTTTGCCTTTTCGTTTTGAAGATCTATAAGTTCACGGTTACCACTTGTTTCAAGCTTCACCATTTTTCTTTCAATTTTATTCGTGAAAGGAAGTATCTCAAGCGAGATAACACTTTCATCATTTGCTAAGATCACCAAGGCATCATCTTTTTCTCCACTCGCAAACGAGTAAATAGAGGCGTCACCAGTGGACTTAAAGCGTTTGGAACTTCCACTTCCAATACCAATTATTTTAACATTATCTGAAACTTCTGTGTTGGAATCCTGGAACTCCTGAACCTTATTAAATTTCATATTGGTATCTTTGTTAAGCTTTGCGAGTTTGTCTTCTTCTTCTTTGCTCATAGAAGTTGTTTCGAACTCCGGCTCAGGAGGAAGAATAAAATTATCACTTGGGCCGTACTCAATAGCGTATTCCTGTGGGGCCTTGCTCAGCATAAAATGCATTCGCACTACAGAGTTTCTAAGAGCAGATTCATCACTCATGAATCTAAGGCCGCGTTCAATGTCGTCGCTTTGTTTTACAAGATCGTCGTTGGAAGAGAAGGGG
The DNA here is from genome assembly GCA_002428265.1 of Bacteriovoracaceae bacterium UBA6153. Lineage (GTDB taxonomy): Bacteria > Bdellovibrionota > Bacteriovoracia > Bacteriovoracales > Bacteriovoracaceae > Bacteriovorax. Next base: position 290,525 of record DIUR01000033.1, on the reverse strand, counting down.
TTGGACATCGCCATGCTGAGAACGAGAACAATCAGAAACAAGGCTATCAGGATTTCTACAATCGTGAAGCCTTGGTTTGATTTTAAAAGTTTTTTTAAAGTAATGTTATTCTGCTGGGGCCTCATTGCCTGCCTCTGCTCCACCAGCAGCCGCTCCGCCTTTAGACGCTCTTAAGTAAATATCAGCATCATTTCCTTCACCACCAGCTTCTCCATCTGGGCCGTATGAATAAATGTTAACTGTTTTTCCATCAGATTCGTAAATGAAGTCGTTATCCCATGGATCCTTTGGAACTTGTTCACCTTCGATAAATCCGTTAGCAGGATAATCTTTACACTCACGTCCACCAGTTGGTTTTGTCACAAGAGCTTCAAGACCTTGTTCAGTTGTAGGGTAGAATGAACATTTTCTTCTAAACTCTTTTAAGCGCGCATCAAGGTTGCTCATCTGAATTTTAGTAGAGTTTACTTGCCCTTCGTGTAAGTTTTCAAAAAACTTACCGACAACAAAAGTACCAGCAACTGCTAGTAGTGTTAATGCAATAAGGATCTCAATAAGTGAGAAACCTTTTTGGTTTTTAAGTAATTCTTTTTGAAAAGACGCGTTTTCCATTGGATCTCCAGTAGGAATAATAAAGGTATTGTTTGTTAATTTTATCTTTTAATCGAGTTGAGATCAATAAGGGGAACTACTACCGAGAAGATAATAAATGCCACTACAAGACCCATCATAACCATCATTATAGGTTCTAATACTGATGTTAGTCCACTAAGTTTTGTGTTGACCTGATCCTCATAATTTTCAGCTACAATTTGAAGCATTGGTTCAAGTTCTCCCGATTTTTCTCCCAGTTTGATCATGTGAGTAACCATGGGAGGAAAAAGCTCAGAGCGAACAAGGGGACCTGTCAGTGAAGCACCTTCGGAGACGCTGGTGCGGGACTCTTCAATGGCACGTTTCATATGAACGTTTGAAATTAAGTTTGAAACAATTTTCATTGAGACAAGAATTGGAACACCTGACTGAAGTAGTGTGGCAAGTGTTGAACAAAATCTTGAAACGTTGATCATTGTGACGATTTCAGCAATGATGGGCATTTTCAAAATAGCAGCATGCCATTTTGATTTTCCCGCCGGAGTTTCAATATACTTTTTAAAAGCTGCCCATCCAGCAAATCCCAAAATCAGAATAAGCCACCAGTAACCAGTAAGAAAATTTGAAATCCAAATACAGATTTGAGTTTGAAGTGGGAGAGTCTTTTTCATCGTGATGAAAATTTTAGTAATTTTTGGAATAACGAAGATAAAAATAATACCAATCATCATTCCACCGGCGCCCATCATAACGACAGGGTAGGTCATAGCAGATTTAATTTTATTTCTTAGTTTTACCTGGCCTTCAGTAAAGTCAGCAAGCTTTAAGAGTACAACTTCGAGTGTTCCAGACGTTTCACCGGCCTCGACCATGTTGACGTAAACGTTGTCGAAGATTTTCGGATAATCTGATAGTGCTTTAGCAAGGGAAGACCCTTCGTTAACCTTTTGTCTGATTTCTGAAAGAGTAATTTTTAAGTTCGGGTTATCTGTCTGATCAACGAGAGCAGTGAAAGCTTCTACAACTTGAATCTTTGCACGTAGAAGGGTTGCCAGCTGTCTAGTCATTAAAGAAAGATCTCCAATGGAAACAGTATTTCCAAAAGAGAAGTTGGCATTTTTTTTCATTGTGCCGGAAGTCTGCTCACTAATTTCCGTCAGCATGATTCCCATGCCGCGAACACGTGTTTTTGCAGCGGCCATACCTTCAGAATTAACGGTACCTTTTACTTCGCTGCCAGACTTATCGAGACCTTTATATATGTAAATTGCCATTAGTGTTGAACATCCTCATCTTCTTCATTAATTGCTCTGACCATTTCTTCGACAGAAGTAATACCTTTGAAAACTTTTTCAAGGGCATCTTGTCTCAAAGACTTCATTCCGTTTTTCATCGCCATTTTCTTTACAGTATTGGCATCTGCTTTTTTTAGAATGAGAGGGCGGATATCATCTGTCAAAATTAAAAGTTCTGAAACAACCGTCATACTTCCATAACCAAGATAGTTACATTTTGCGCAACCTTTAGGTTTATAAAGTGTCGCTTCTTTTGGTATTGAGTGAACATCCAGCATTTGGAAGTCATACTCAGTGGGAGTGTAGGCTTCTTTACAGTCATTGCATAATGTTCTTATAAGTCTTTGAGCAAGAACAGCAGCAAGAGATGAAGCAATCAAGAATGGCTGAACTCCCATATCAATAAGACGGTTGGGAGCAGAGGACGCATCATTCGTGTGAATCGTAGATAAAACAAAGTGACCAGTGAGGGATGCCTGAATGGCCATCTCTGCAGTTTCCAAGTCTCTGGTTTCTCCGACCATGATAACGTCTGGGTTTTGACGAAGAATAGAGCGCAGTGCTTTAGCGAAAGTCAGATCAATTTTATGGTTAACCTGAATTTGAGAAATACCCTGAAGCTCATACTCGACCGGATCTTCAACAGTGATAATCATTTTATCAGGAGTGTTGATACGATCTAACATTGCAAAGAGTGTGGTGGTCTTACCGTGACCAGTAGGTCCTGAGACGTAAACGACTCCATGTTTTCTTTGTGAAAGTTCATCCAGAGCTTTTAAGTTGTTGCCGTGGAATCCAAGATTTTCTAAGGTTAGAATGTTGTTTGATTTCTCAAGAACCCTCATTACGATACGTTCACCGTTTTGAATCGGAACAACAGAAACCCTGATATCGATATCTTTACCGGCCATTTTAATTTTAATACGGCCATCTTGTGGAAGACGTTTTTCAGCGATGTCCATAGACTTTGTCATAACTTTTAGACGTGATGTGACTGAGGCCTGAGTTTTAATCGGCTGGCGTAGAATCTCACGCATAACTCGGTTAACACGAAAGCGGTACACAACTTCTTTTTCATAGGGCTCAATGTGAATATCTGAGGCTCGCTCTTTAATCGCACGAAAGATAATAGAGTTAACGAAACGAATAACTGGAGCTTCATCGGCCCCTGCTTCAAGAATATCAATCGGGCCGTCGAGATCAAGATTTTCATCAAATTCACCATCGATGGTATCGACGACGTTTCTGTTTGCTCTTTCATAAACGCGGTTAATAGCGTCTTGAACTTTTAGTGGGCTTGAGACAACCATCTTCACTTCTTTTTTGAATATCTCCTGGATGTCGTTAATCGCATCAAAATTAAAGGGGTCAGTCACAAGAACAGTAATCGAATATTCAGTTTCTAGAAGTGGAAGAATCTCGTGCGTCTTAGCGTAGTTAATACTGATATTCATCGTAAGATTGGGATCAATCTCTTCGAGCTTTAAATCGGTAATGTAGGGGATATCAACCTGATGGCAAATAACTTTGATGATATCGTGCGGATGAATATAATTCTTTCTTAAAAGAATTTCCCCCAGAAGCATTCCAGATTCTTGCTGAATCTCCAGGGCCTCTTCGAGCTGATCATCAGTCAATGTCGTGTGCTTTAAAAGGAGCTGCCCGATCTTTTCTTTCTGGCCTTCAACTTTTTCAAGCATGTGATCTGTTATTTTCACTCATTCATCCTTTAGTATTACTGAACTGTTGTCGCGGTAGTAGCTGCAGTTTCTTTATTCTCTGCATTTTTCACAATGTCCTGATAATTAGGAGTAGCGTCTACACCTACAGGGATGTTCTCAGTTGTATCATAAGCAGGAGGCGTTTCGCGATTTTTAAGTGTATCACTTGTATCGTATAACGGGCCTTCACCTTGCTTTTTAGCTTTGTCGTAAAGTCCTTTAACTGTTGTTGCAAAAGCGTCATCTTCTCCAACGACATTTTTTAAGTGTGACTGGCGACGGTTAAGAAGATCTTTGACGTTTTCTGAGTTTGTTTTTTCATACGAAGCTAGAACCTTTGGAGTCATGAAGAAGAGTAGGTTAACTTTTTCTACAGACTTCGCAGTATTCTTAAATAGCCATCCCAATACTGGAATGTCACCAAGAAGAGGAACCTTGCTTACGCTGTTTGTTTCTTTATCACGCATTAAACCACCCATTGCAATGGTGTCTTTATCGCGAACGACCACTGTCGTGTTGATTGATCTAATAACTGTACCAACCCCACCAGAGTTGTTTTCAAGTTTTCTTCCAGAGAAGTCTTTGATCTGCTGGTCGATCTTAAGTTTTACAAAGCGAGTGACTTTGTTGATTTGAGGAGTGATTTTCAGAGTCAATGCAACTTTTTGAGTTTCAACTGAGTTTGAAATCGTACCGTTTGTCGTTGTTTGTTTTACGACTGGAACTTCTTCCCCGTTTTCGAAAACCCCTTCAACGTTATCCATTGTAAGGATTTGTGGAGTTGCAAGAACGTTCGTCGTATTGTGAGTGGCGATTGCATTGATAAGACCATTAACTGAGTTAACCTGAATTGTTTTTCCATCTGGCGTGTTGAGATCCACTTTGCGTCCAATACCACCACCAACAAACAGACCTGAAAGGTTTGTAATATTGTTAGTCATAAGAGAAAGAAGATCACTTGTATTACCGTAACCAGCTTTTTGCGATCCACCAGAGCCATAAGCACCGATTAGGCTAATTCCGAAACCTTGAGTCTTACCAACTTGAGTTTCCATCATAAGACCTTCAACATAAACCTGGTCTCTTGGAATATCTAGTTGAGCAATAACTTGTTTTACCGTTTCATAGTCAGTAGGTGAGGCAGTAACAACCAGAGCGTTATTGTCTTTATCTGAAGTAATTTTTACTTCACTGTTAAAAAGTGTCGCGGTTGTAGCTGTTCCTGAAGTTGGCGAAGTGAATCTTGTAAGTCCACCAACGCCACCAGCTCTCGGAGCATTTCCAACGAGAGATGAGAGAGTTTTTGAAAGTGCTTCTGAGTCACCGTAGTTCAGATAGTAAACGTGAATTTGTCCAGAACCCGCTGCTACAACTTTTACGTCTAGTTTTTCTATCAGTCCTCTTAGTTCTTTTGATCCTTCAAGGTTGGCCATCGCAATAATAGAGTTTGTTCTTGGTTCAGCAATGATACGTGAAATGTTTGACTGAGAAGTTGAGCCACTTGTTGCGACAGCACCGCCAGCTCTTTGAGCTCCAGCGGCAGCACCATTTTTAAGAATTTTATCCAGGAGAGTCGCAATTTCTTGCGCAGAAGAGTTCTTAACTTTAATAATTTGTAGAGACTCTTCGTGTCCTGGAATATCGATGAACTTAATAAGCTTCATCAACCTATTGATGTGTGTACCAGTTTCTTGAACGATAACAGTGTTGGTTTGCTTGATCTCGATAATTCGCCCGTATCTCGACATGAAAGGTCTAAAAGAGTTAGCAACTTCTCTAGAGTTAACATGCTTTAGCGGGATAATCTGCATGACGTAGTTTTCAGTATTGGGAGTGTATGTTCCCGTATACATGGTCGTAGGACTATAACGAATATCGCGGTTGTTAACGATTGTGTAGAATGCACCAGATTTAACCAGAGAGTAGCCGTTAATTGATAAGGCCTGAAGGTAAGCTTTCCATGCATCTCCAATCGTGATTGGAGTAGGGCTCGATATTGAAATCTTTCCTTTAATGTCTTTATCCAGGATTAAATTTAATCCCGTCAGCTTCTGCATATGTTTTGTAAGGTCTAGGATTGAAACGTTAGGGAAGTCAAAGCTTGTTACAACTTCAGGGCCGAAGGCCGTTTCAGGATTTAAATTAACAAACTTTTTATCAGTCTTAGATGGGCTTGCTGACCCAGTTCTTTTTCTTCCAAAAGTGTCTGCGCCTGGGGCAGAAGAGCTTTCCTCGTAAGAGTCTTGTCCTTCGTCACCAGCGATCTCTTCACCTTCTTCATCTCCAGGAGCAAAGTTGGTGGTATCACTGCTTGCATTATCTAAAAGTGAGCTGGCCGACTTTCCTGTGTCTGGAACAGAAATATCAGATGGCGCAACCATTTTTGATTGAGAAGCTTTAGGTCTGCTGAATTTTGTCTTGCTCTTATACTTATCAAACTGAGCTCTAACCTCAGGAGAAAGACCTGCTGATAAAAGCAGAGTCGCGGTAAGTACTTTAGAGAGGTAAACATTTTTTTTCATTTTAAAACGTCCAATTAAATATTTTTATTCGAATCCGTATTCTAGTGTTTCGTTCATGCCATTTCTTTTCATTCCAATTTGGAATTGGTCAATTTCTTTAATTCTTCCCATCAAGGTCATAAGCTCATTCAAGTTCTCAATTTTTTTCCCGTTGATGCTAGTGATGATGTCACCATCTTGAATGTTAAGCATAGAGTAGATACTTCCCGGAACAACTTCAGTCATCTTGAATGAAAGTGATCCATCAGGATTAGTAATCTGAACGGCTTTGGCCTGAGTAAGAACTTCACTCATGTTTCCGATAAGTTTGTCGCGAAGTTGTCGCTTAATTTTGAAGTTATTCCCACTGTTTTTGATATCAGGGTTTTTAGAAACAAATTTTGTTCCAGGTCTTAAAATCTTAATATCTGGCATCGCCGGAGTATCTTCTTCTTCACTTGCTACATACTCACAATCACCAGTGCTTAAATTTTTAAGAATAACTTTCATGCGGTTAATTCTTGCAACTTCAACAGTGTTATTTAATTGTTCACCTTCACGAACGTTAACCAGGTCTGATGATCCACGGATCTGAACTGAAGCCACAGACTTAACAGAGTCCTGAAGAACAATAGTATCAAGAAGTTTAAGAGGCTCAGCTGTCGGCTTTTCAGCATCAACACAAACGATACTTGAAATATCTTTTACCACTTTGTTGCTGGCGGCCTTATCACTTTCTTTTGCATTGAAAAGGTTAGTAGAAGAGATGCGATTGATGTCTTGAAGAGTTGTATCAGCTTTTTCAATCGGAATGGTAATATTGCTTTTAACATTTGAAGCGATAGGAGTTTTGCTACCCATAAAAAGAGCGGCACTTTTTCCAAGCAAATAGGTAAAAGTAACAACTAATAAAATAACAAAGACGCCATGGATTCTGCCGCGGCTATAGGGAGAAAAAAGCTTAAGAATGAAATCATTCCAGCTGAATTTCTCCATGGCATTCATAGGATTTGTTTTAGAAAGGCGATTCTTGATGTTTCTTTCCAGAGTATCATCACTATCGTCTGATTTTGATCTGCCAAATTTAGGAAATTTAATTTTGAATCTTGATACAGCTTCAGGTTTCCCTGGAGGTTCTAGTTCATTAAACTGCATATTGATGTCAGTTTGCTCTCTTTCTTCAAGGTTATCATTTATCAAATGTTGATTTTCTTCTCTAAATTTATCAAGGTTGTATCCGCTAAGAGTTTTCTCTGCAAACTCCTCGGGATTTTCATCAGAGAATGTATCTTCGTCAAATGTTGGAGTAGTTATTCCTGGCTGCGTTTTTTCGGAAGTAGAGCGTGGCATTTCCTGAAAATTTGCAAAGTTATCTTCACTTTCATTGTCAACTTCATCCATTTCAATATTTGGATCAGTCTGTTCAGTATCTTCTGAATGCTTAGATTTTTTAAACCGGTCTAGGAATTTAAAATTGAAATTAAATTTTTTCATATTTGTTTCACATCCGTTTGAAACAACCTTTTTACAGCTTTCAAATTCACCTTCCATGGTGGATCAAATTTATTCTTGTTCTTCTATTCTAAGAAGTTAGCAGATTTGGCGCAATAAGTTTCTTTTTCCCGACTGGCTTTGTCGGTTTATTGTTTTCATTTCTCTTTTCAAAAAGATTGAGTATCCTTGTAGGGGTATTATAATTCAAACGTTAAATATAAGGTGATCAAAAATGGCAAGTAATCCTAATGGCAATTCAGAATCAGTTGTTGGTTCATTTTTCTTCGGTCAAATTGATGAAAATTTGGTTTTCCCATATCCACATTTCTCAGACGCTCAGGTTGAGATGTCAAAAGAGATGACAGCAGCAGTTGACCAGTTTGCTAAAGACAATATCAATGGTGAGAAGTTTGATAAAGAAGCTCATTTGCCTAAAGAAGTCATTCAAGGTTTGGCCGAAATGGGGTTGTTGGGTCTGGGTGTTCCGGAAGACCTGGGAGGCCTTGGTTTAGATTATTCTTTATACTGTCGCGTGTTCGCACAAGTGGCCAGTCATGATGGTTCTGTTGCAACAATGATTGGTGCTCACCAGTCAATTGGTTATAGAGCACTTTTAAATGAAGGGACTCCAGAACAAAAACAAAAATGGCTTCCACGCCTAGCTTCAGGTGAGGTTATCGCAGCATTTTGTTTAACTGAGCCAGGTTCAGGATCAGATGCTTATTCTATTAAAACGAAAGCTGTGGACAATAAGGATGGTACCTACACAATTACCGGCCAAAAATTATGGATTACGAATGGTGGGTTAGCAGGATTCTACTCAGTATTTGCTAAGACAGACCATATAGTGGACGGAAAGACTGTGGAAAAAATTTCCTGCTTCATCGTTGAAGGCGGAAGTCCCGGGTTATCGTTTGGTGAAAAAGAAAACAAAATGGGAATCAGAGCAAGTGAAACACGAGCTGTGTATTTCGATAAAGTTGTTGTTCCAAAAGAAAATATTTTAGGTGAATTAGGGAAGGGATTTAAAATCGCGATGAACGTTTTAAATTCAGGAAGACTCTCTCTTGGAGCTGGTTGTGTTTCTGGAATGAAGATGATTCTTGAGATGGCAACTAATCACGCAAGTAACAGAAAACAATTTGACCGTCCTATCGCAGAGTTTGGTCTTATCCAAGATAAACTTACAAAAATGGCAGCGATGACTTATGCATCGGAGAGTATCGTCTACCTTACGACTGGAAACATGATTAAGGGAATGAACGATTACTATATGGAAACGGCCGTATGTAAAGTTTATGGCTCAGAGTCGCAATGGGCATGTATTGATATGGCCATGCAGATCGCCGCTGGTAACGGATACATGAAAGAGTATCCTTACGAGCGCATCATGCGTGATGTGCGAATCAATATGATCTTCGAAGGAACAAATGAAATTCTTCGCTGCTTACTTGCTCTGTCAGGAGTAAGAGGACCGTCGGAAGAGTTAAAACAACTTGGAAAAATTTCAGACGTTTCAACTGCGCTTAAAGATCCTATCAAGTCACTTGGGGTATTTACAAAATTTGCCCGCAAGAGAATGTCTAATATGATGGGATCAAAAGCTTTAACAAAAGCTCACCCAGAATTAAAAGAGCAAGCAGAGAAATTTTCTTCAATGCTTGGAAAATTTGCCATTGTGGTTGAAGACTCGTTAATTAAGTATGGTAAAAAAATTATCGACAACGAACTTCCGCAAGGACGTCTGGCGGATATGTCGATTGATCTTTATATCATTCTTGCCACTATTTCACGCACAACGGCCATCCTTAATGGGACAAAGGCCACTCCAGAACAAAAAGAGCATATTCTTCGTCTGACGAAATATATTTGTAACGATTCAGGTAGAAAAATTAAGAGAAACCTGAAGGCGATGGCAAAAAATAATGACAAGTCTGTAGCGAAAATTTCTGAAGCTGTCGTGAAGGCAGGTGGATATGGGTTTGACATCATCGACTTTTAAAACATTTACAGTACTCCTGACAGTTTTGCTGTCAGGATGTGCTGATAAAAAGATTTCGCCACTAAGAGATATAGGGCCTAGAGAGTCTTCGATTCCTTATGATATAACACCAACACTGGCCGCTCCTCCCTATGAAAAAACATTTGTCGATAAAACGGCAGAGTACGGGCTTAGTGGTGTCAGTGGTGTTCATTTATATGCAGTAGATGCCAACAATGATGGCTCGACTGATCTGGTTGTTTTAGAAGATTACGTCTCTTCACCAAAGTTCTATTTTTTTGATAAAAAAGAAAAAAAATTCAAACTAGGGGCAAATCCATTTAATGAAATCTTGCGCATTAGTTATATGAATTTTGTCGATTTAGACCACGATGGAGTTTTCGATGTGATTACAGGAAGTCTCAATCAAAAAAGTGAGATGACCCAATTTCCCGCAAGAATTTACAAAGGTGAAGTTGTTAATGGAGAACTTCAGTATGCTTTAAAAGGGGTTCTACCGACAGGGATTCTCCCTACGGCGAGTATTGTTCCACTTGATTTTAATCTCGATGGAGAAATTGATCTTTATATGGCCAATTGGTTTTCGCAAACCGGGGCCCCAAAACCAGTGACGGATTTTTTATTTAAAGGTGAGGGCTTTGTCTTCACGGATGTTGGAAGCCAGCTCAAAGGCGAGTACGAATACAATAAAAGTGAGAAAGTTTATCCTAATGCCACTCCTACTTTTGGAGCGACGGTTTGCGATGTCGATAGAAACGGTTTCCCAGATATATTAACTAATAATTCGAATGGGTATTTTAATAAACTCTGGATGAATACTGATGGAAAAAATTTCGTCAATTACGGAGTTGAGTCAGGCTATGGTGGTGACTCTGAAGGAAGTGCTGAAAGTAAAAGTGGTGGGAACTCATTTTTCTCACTTTGCGGCGACTACAATAACGACGGAATTATGGATGTTGTTGTAGGAAATCTCTCAAAAGAGAGTGACCCTGAAGAGCGCGACAGATCTGCCATTTTAACCGGATCAAGAAAGAGTTTTCCACCCAAATTTTATCGTTCTGATTTTTATTTAACAGAGCAAAAAGAGAATTGGTCAGAAGGAAATAGAAGAGGATTGTGGATTGATTATAACTTAGATGGACTCAATGATTTAATTATAGAGAACTCTGGTTTTCCTCCTTCATCGCGTTTGGTGTTTTTTGAACAACAGGCCGATCATGAATATATCGACACAGCAGCAGCTATGGGAATCAATTTAATGAACCCAGCTGGAGTTGTCTCAATAGATCTCAATGGAGATGGTGTGATGGATTTCATTGCGGGCCAAAGTAAAGTGCGCGCTGGAGATATCAATAGCAGGCTTTATGTTTTTGAAAATCATACACCAAGAAACGGGCGTGGATCGATCAGGTTTCATCTTCAGGGTAAAAAAAGTAATTTTCATGGGATCTCTTCACAGCTTACTTTTGTAACAGATAAAGAGTCTCGTATCGCATCTGTTGATTACATTTATGGCTCTCTTCCTTCGCAAAATGAAGAAGGTGTCTACTTTGCTTTTAATACAGAAGTCCCAAAATCCGTCGAAGTGCGCTGGAGCATCGGAGTTGAAGATCGTTTAGGAAGAATTACTCCAGTTGTTAAGAAATATAACCTACAAAAAATGTCGGCCAAAGGGCGCCATACCGAGCTAAATCTTTGTGAAGACGGCAGAGTCTTGATTCGATCAAAAAACTGTTATTAAAGCATCCTAAACATACTCAAGGAGCTAAGAGTATTAGCCGAATATAAGAGTATGAAAAAAATAATTATCTCATTATTCGTTCTTACTTTTATTGGCTGCTCATCAGGGCCTGTGATTCAGACGGCAACACCTGAGAGAGATGTTGCAAATTTTAGAACTTGCTTTGAATTGATGGCAGACATTATGGGCTATAAACCCATTTATGGTAGTGCCACTGGCAACTACGATAAAGCAAAGAATCTGGCCGAGTTAGAAGAAATGTACGGAGGTGAGTCTCTTATTGAGATTCAAAGAAATATTCCGAATGCTGAGATTTTAGCTAACAATGCCAACGTTAGAAAACTTCTTAATGCTCCTTACAAAGTAGAAGAGATGAAAGGGAAAATTTCTTCTGTGCCTACTAAAGACACACAGACAATTTACGATGCAATGGAGAACTCAAACGTTAATAAGAATCACCATTGTTATGATACAAAAGGCACAATTGGTTTTTGCTTTGGACGTGCGACGATTGCCCACATGGAGGCCATTGTAAGAGAAGTGCATCCTGATGCGGTTAAAAAAATCTGGATTGCCGGCGATATGGGAGTTTGGGGCCATCACGTGGCCACTATGGTTCACACTGAAAAGGGGTGGAGAGTTCTAGATACAAATCAGGGAAGACTTGTTACACCTGATCAGTGGATAGATATCTACATGAAAGAAAAACAAAAAAATGCAAAAGACATTATGATTTATATCACTCAAGCAGGTCGCTTCGGCCCTTATGATACCAGGTCATACAATGCTATAGATTTATTCAACACAAACAGTGATGAGTTTGTTAAAGCGAAAGATTATTTTAATGGATATTTCCATGACTATTTCCAAAGTCTGGATAACTTTAAAAATAAGCCAGCTGTTCAGAAGAAATAGTTATTAGCTTTTTTTCTTAACGATATCGCTAAGAGCTTTAAGCCTCTCAGGCATCTTCTTGTAGTTCAATGTACTCATGTAAATTTGTGATGAGGGAAGTCCGGGAACCTCCTGGACTTTTAGATTATCATCTTTTCTGATGAGATGATCCGGGACAACGGCAATTCCCATATCATTTTTTACCAGAGAGATGATTGATGAAAATGAATCAACCATAACGATTGAGTCACTTTTTACTTTTGAGAGTTTAAATAAGTGATCGTTGTTGGAAAATACAATCCAGCGGTTTTCATTTAATTTCTTTCTATTGAGTTCACTCTTAGAGATCAAAACGAGTTTTTCTTCGAAGAGCTTAAGAGAAGTGACAAGCTCTGACTGGATATTTTCAACGCCAAAGATGACATCAAATTTACTTTCTTCAATTCCTGATTTTAACTCAGGCATATCGGCCACGTGAACAGTGACATCTCTTTTTTGATTTTTTAAGTATTCAGTAAGAAGGGGAGTGAACCAGTTTTTTAGTAGACCTTCTAAAATACCAATGGAAAGTGGTAATTGGTCTTCACGTTGAAAAATCTGAAGACTGGTTTTTTCAAAACTTTGAATGGCAGTAAAGAGCTCTTTGCCTTTTTCAGAGAGAATAACTTTTTTACTAGATCTGATAATGAGTTCTTCTTGAAGAGAGTCTTCCAAAAGTTTTATCTGACGACTAACGGCCGATTGAGCGATGTTGAGTTCTTCCGCTGCCTTGGAAAAGCTGGAGTACTTTGCAGTCAACATGAACGCTTTCAAATAGCGGAAGTCGAGCATGAATTATAATCCTTCTTTTACGGGCGGAGTTTTCTCAGGGTTTGCTCTCCAGAATTTTCCTTTGAACTCGCTTTGTGAGTGATTTGTAATAACAAATCCTTCGGCGTCCTGGTTGAAATCCTGGATAAAGTCGACAGAAGCTTCTTGCAGGTAAAAAGCTGCGAAAGGATCAATGACGACATAAATTTCTTCAGTCGTATTATAAATTTGAACTTGAAAGTCTTCATCTTGAAGATCGGTGAAGCCAGCCGCATAGGTAAAACCTTCACAACCTTTCCCGCTTACGACGATACGAAAGTATTTACCCGCCAAGGTAAAGTCATTATCGATGATCAGCTTCAATTGATTTAGCGCGCGTTCAGTAAACATAATGACAGGTGCAAGAACCTCGTCTTTATTCACTTTATTTTGTTTAAAGGCCATGTGAAAATCCCATGCGGAAATCTGTTGTTAGTGTTATTGTAGAGGTTCAAAGTACTATCCAACCAAAAAAGATTTTACAAGTCAAAAAAGGAATTTTTTATGAAGCTAACATATAAACTCTTGATTGAAACACCTTCGACGCACCAAGTTCGAGTGACTATTACAGGAAAAAAAGAAACTAGTGAAAATTCTCTGGACTTTTTTCTTCCGCGTTGGTCGCCAGGTTCTTATTTAATGCGTGAATATTCTCGCCATCTTTCAAACATTAAAGCTGAAACAAGTAACGGTGAGAGATTGTTTGTTGATCAAACAGATGTTTCAGTTTTTCACATAAACTGGAGTAAAAGTGATTTAAAAAAATCAACAGATGCTGATTCTTTTACCCTTTCTTACAGTGTTTTTTGCCATGAGCTAACGGTTCGTACATCACACGTTGATGATTCACATGCTTTCTTACATCTTCCTACACTTTTAATGGGAGTCTTAGGCAAAGATATTGTAAATCCTTCTATTGAATTACAATTTCCTCCAGCGTGGTCGAAAGTGACAACCGGATTAAAAGACATTTCTCCCAAGAGAGAAGTCTTTTTATACGAGGCCAAAAATTATGATGATCTTATCGATTCACCTATTGAGATTGGTTGTCAGGAAACTGATGGATTCATGGTTGATGGAGTTCCTCATGATGTCGTCTTTTATGGAAATCTTCTTCCTCATAAAGAAAACATTAAAGAAGATACGAAAAAAATCGTTGAGCATATTGCAAAGTTCATGGGTGGATTTCCTTATGAGAAATACTCATTCATCACACATTTTGTTCCAGGATTATACGGAGGCCTTGAGCATTCAAACTCAACAGCACTTCAGTTTGACCCGACTCAGATTACAAATCGCAAAGGCTACATTAATTATCTCGCTCTTATCTCTCACGAGTATTTCCATACATGGAACGTAAAAAGAATCAGACCTTTTGAGCTAGGGCCATTTGATTATTTAAGAGAAGCAACGTCAAAACTTTTATGGCTTGCTGAAGGGCTTACTTCACTGATGGATGAACTCTTTATTTTGAGAGCAGAGATGATTTCTCTGGAAGAGTATCTTGAAATGCAAAAAGATAATATGAATAGATATTTTTCTGTTCCTGGAAGAAAATTTCACACTCTTGATGATTCATCTTTTAACTCGTGGATCAAGTTGTATAGACCAGATGAAAATTCAAACAACTCTAGTGTGAGCTATTACCTTAAAGGTGGAATTGTCTTTTTTGCATTAAACATTCTTTTGGCCAAGAAAGGAAAGAGTATCAACGATCTTCTAGCTCTTCTATGGACTGACTACCAAAAGCATCCGGAGCGCGGAGTAAATGCTCTCCAAGTTTATAAGATGGTGGAAGAAATTGGTGGAGCAGACATTAGAGAGAAGTTTGAGATTATGACTTCGACTACTCAAGAAATCGATTTGGAATCCATTTGTTTGGAAGCAGGGCTTAAATTTGAATGGGAAAAATCGGAATCTCCTTGGCTTGGAATGGATGTGGAGTTCTCTGGAGACAGAGTTATTGCACGCACGGTCATTTTAGATGGCCCGGCCTATAAAGCAGGAATTAATGCCGGAGATGAAATCATTGCAATTAACGGAATGAGAGTTCTAAAAGATAGGTTCAATGAGTTCGGAAAATACCTTCGTGTGAATGAATCATACACAGTTACATTATCCCGCCTTGCGAGCATGACGACAGCGACATTAAATGTCGGTGTTACTCCAGCGAGACTGAAGTCTATTGTCGCAACAGATAAGACTCTTGCAATGAAAGTTTTAAATCCATAAATAGTTATCAGATAAAAATGGTCGGCCACTGTTGTCGGCCATTTTACCTTAAGAAGATTTCCGACAAATTATCTTTATCAACTATCTCTTTAACTTTACAATCTCTTCGTGCCACACAAACCATCGGGGAGGATGTTAATGATGACTGATCTTAGAGAATCTGTTTCAAGTTTACGTAACCGCGCCACAGGAAGACAACCACGCAAATTTTCAATTCCGGTTGATAACAAGGGACAAACAAAAAAAGTAAGCGAATATTACGGGGAACTAACTTTTGATTTTAAAACTTCAGAAGACATCTCAGATACTACAAAGCGCGAAATCATCAAGGCACTAGATGAAGGTCGCGGAATTAAAAAAGATCATGCAGAAGCCGTTGCTAATGCTGTTACAGCATGGGCAGTAAAAAACGGAGCGACACATTTTTGTCACTGGTTCCAACCCTTAACAGGTGGAACAGCAGAAAAGCACGATGCCTTCTTCAGTCTTAATAAAGAAGGAAAACCAATCGAGAGACTCTCAGCTTCTCAGTTAATGCAAGGAGAGCCAGATGCTTCTTCATTTCCTAATGGTGGATCGAGATCAACTTTCGAAGCACGTGGATATACGACTTGGGATTTAACGAGCCCGATGTTTTTAATTGAAACAGTTAATGGAAGAACACTTTGTATTCCAACTGCATTCGTTTCATACCTTGGTGAGTCTCTTGATATTAAAACTCCTCTTTTAAAATCAATTTCAATTCTCTCTCCAGCTGCTACAAAATTTTTGCAACTCTCAGGACATAAAGAATCAACATCAGTTCACGTGACTTGTGGGGCTGAACAAGAGTATTTCTTAGTTGATAAAGTTTTCTATTACGCTCGTCCGGATCTTGTGATGACAGGAAGAACTCTTTTTGGAGCTCTAACAACAAGAAACCAGCAGCTAGAAGATCACTACTTTGGATTAATTCCAGATAGAGTGCTGGCTTTCATGCAGGAGTTTGATTACGAACTTCACCGCCTGGGAATCCCTTCAAAAACTCGTCACAATGAAGTTGCTCCAGGGCAATTTGAAATGGCACCAATTTTTTCTGAAGCTAACGTTGCTTCTGATAACAATCAAATCGTCATGACAACGATGAGAAGAATTGCTGAAAAGCACGACATGATGGTTCTTCTTCACGAAAAACCATTTGCCGGAATTAACGGATCAGGAAAGCACGTCAATTGGTCAATGAGCGACAACACTGGATTGAATCTTCTTGAGCCAGGCTCAGAACCTCAATCAAATCTAAGATTTTTAGCGACTGTTGCTATCATCGTTGAAGCTCTTCACCGTCATGCAAACCCACTTCGCATGGCGATCTCTGGAGCAGGCAACGATCACCGCCTAGGTGCTAACGAAGCTCCGCCAAGCATTATCTCTGCTTATCTGGGAGATACACTTGATAAAATTTTCCATGCCATCATGGAAGATAAATCTTTTACTCCGACTTCAAACAATATTATTAACCTTGGAACAAACCAGCTGGCGCATCTTCTTCAGGACAACACTGATAGAAACAGAACGTCTCCGTTTGCTTTCACGGGAAATAAGTTTGAGTTCAGAGCAGTGGGTTCTAGTCAGGCGATCGGATTTCCTATGACAGTCCTAAACGCCGCTGTAACAGATATCTTCAACGAAGCTAACACTTACCTTGAAGCTGAGCTTGGACGTGGCCAGAGCGTTGATCAGGCCCTTATGGGACTGATTAAAAAACTAATGGGCAATTCACTCAAAGCAGTCTTCAACGGAGACGGATATTCAAAAGAATGGGTTGATGAAGCTGCAAGAAGAGGACTTCCAAATCTTCGCACGACTCCAGAAGCACTAAAGACCATGACTGATAGCAAACAGTATGACTTTTTAGTTCGTAACGGAATCTTCAAAGAGCAGGAAATCGAAACTCGCTACAACATCCTTCTTGAGAGATACATCAAGATCAGAGAAATCGAGTTTGAAACAATGATTGATATGATTCACCAATTCGTGATTCCATCAGGACTTGAATACAAAACTCTTTTAACTAAGATCATCAAAGGACAAAAAGACCTAGGTCTTGCTGCTTCTAATTTTGAAATGGATGCTTATAAAAAAGTATCTGGAAAAATAGATGAGATTCACGCTCTATCAGTTAATCTTCATAAAGAACTCTCTGGAGAACATGCTGATCACCAGAAGTATGCAGAGAAGATTGCAACTGAACTTATGACAACTGTAACTGCGATGGCAGGCATTTGTAATGAGCTTGAAGAGTTGATTCCGAATCAGTTTTATACGCTTCCGAAATACTACGACATGCTATTTTTAAGATAGTTTGAATAAAAAAGGCCGGATTTTTATCCGGCCTTTTTTTTTAGTTTTATTTAAGTTTTCGCCAAAGATAAGTGTAGTCCAAGGCCCCTTTCAAAATACTTTGCTCAAGAAAGCATTAAGCATAATGTTGCAAAAAGTAATGTGAGATATTTAAACACACTGATCCCCTGATAAATATATCAGACAAGGATAGCGGTCTTATTTATGAAGGGCAAGGATGCCTAGGTTTCTTGGAGAGAGATTTTCGTCGAAATATTGCTGCAGGTCTACTTTATAACCTTGTTCTTCAAGATAAACACATCTGTCTACTAACAGATAAATTTCTAAAACTCGTCCCATTTGCCAGCGGATGATATTGCACAAAAACATGACTCTTAACTGTCTTTGAATTTCAGCAGACTCAAAGTATTGATTAAAATACTCATCTGTAAAAGAATGAAGAAGACCTAGCTCTGCTAATTTTTCTTTAATGTAGTGGTGAAAAGGTTTTGTGTATAAACTCATGTGGCATTCGCCGACACTCGTATACTGATTACTATTGAAGTGCTTCATAATAAATAGATGAAGAGCGTAACGGTAACTCTTAACTTTCATTTTAGTCATATAGGAATCAAAATCCATTCCAGCGTGTGACCTGGTGGCCAGAGTAAAGCCGTAAAGATTAAGGACAGGCAATTGCTCTGTTTTATAAAAACCAGAAATCGGGAAATCTTTCTGAGGCGTGAGCTGATGATAACAACAACCAAAACTTAATAAACCTTGGGTCTTGTAATCTGCAGATGCTTTTATAAGGGTATTGGCCAGAGGCCCGCAAGTATGAAGACCTAGCCCTAGGGCCTTTTTATTAAAAACTAATTTTAGATTTTCTTCGTCGGTATCGAGGCCAAAAGTCAGATTCATGAAAGTAACGTCAGCAGCTCCTTCGAGTCGTCTGTATTTTTGTAGACGGTTAAGTCCAATTTTTTGAAACTCAGTATTTTGGTCAATCGAAATAGAAGCTATAGAATGATAATGAGAAAGGATGCGAGAGAGATGTCCAACACCTCCTCCAATATCAATCACGTATTCAAAACCTGTGTCGGCCTTGACTTTTTTTAAGACCGGAACAATTTTTTGAATTTCATGGCGCTTCTTTTTTTTCACACCCTGAAAGGCCCAGTCTTCCAGTGGGACTTCTGGAGAGTCTGGAATGCTCTCTACCTGTGAGAGAGATTGAATCTCTTGCATGAACTCGTGAAAGCTTGTTCCATGAATTTTAGGCACATCGCATTTGCAGTCCACATCATAGAGCTCCTGTGGAGACAGCGAATCCAGAAGATTGATCCATTCAATGGGATAATCATCTATCGTTTCGGGGTACTCATTCATAATCTCTTTTTTCCAAATGGAAGAGTATTTTTGAATGAACTCCGCCAGGGTTTGGGCGTGACTTTTAAAGTTCATAAGGTATTCTTAGTACCATGTTTACACTCAAAAATAAAAGAATTGCAGTCTACGGCATGGGAGTTTCAGGACTTTCGGCCCTTCGTTTCACGAAAGCTTTGGGAGCGGATGTTATCGCTATTAATGGCGGTAACCCCGATCAATGGGCAAAGTCACCAGGAGTGCTGGATTTTGTCTCTCGAGATCAGTGTTTTAATGAAGATGATGCCGCTTTAGGCACTCAATTAAATTCAGTTGAAATGGTTATTTTGAGTCCGGGAATTCCAAGAGAGCATAAAATCCTGGCAGAACTTTTAAAAAAGAATGTTCCGGTTATAGGCGAAATTGAATTAGCTTATCAGTATCTGGAAGCGATGAATGCCTTGAAGCCTATCATTGGGATTACGGGAACAAACGGTAAGACGACAACCACAACTTTTTTAGGTGAGATGATTGAAGGTGATCATAAAAAAGTATTTGTTGGTGGAAACATCGGAGTTCCATTTTGTGATTATGCTTTCAATATTTTTAAATCAAAAGATGCTGAAGTCGATTTTATTTTATTAGAGCTCTCTAGTTTTCAATTGGAGAGTATTGATCATTTTCATGTGAATGTAGCCATTTTACTAAACCTTTATCAAAACCACGGCGAGCGCTACGAGCATATTGAAGACTACGCTAAATCGAAGTTTTTTATCACGAATAAATTTACCAGTGATGATCTTCTGATTTATCCGGAAGATTTTGAGATTATTAAAAACTGGGCAGTAAAAGAGCCGGGTAAAAAAGCCGTAGTGAATACAGCAAGACCAAGTATAACATTTGAGACGAAAGAATTTAAACTCCCAGGCATTCATAACCTGGTTAACTTAGCTTTTATTATTAAAGCAGCAGAGAGCATTGGGTTAAGTTCTCAAGCGATTCAACAATCAATTAATACTTTTGCTGGTGTTCACCATAGAATTGAATATGTCACGGGTATAAAAGGTCTTCCTGAGTTTTGTGCTTACAACGATGCCAAAAGCACCAACTGGGACGCAACACTCACGGCCGTTAAAGCGATGGAAGATTTTAAACTTCCGATACATTTAATTATCGGTGGAAAAAAACGCGGGCACGGGGATTCAATTTTACCTCACTTAGATTTTTTAAAAGCTCATGTTCAGCATTTTTATTTGATTGGTGAAATGGCAGATGAAATAGAAAGCGAAGTAAAAGGCAAAGTGCAGTACTTGAATACTAAAACACTTGAAGAGACATTGAAATTTTTGAGAGAAAATTTTAGTGATAAGAAGGGTGTGCTTTTATTTTCGCCGGGCTTTCCTTCATTTGATCAATTTCAAAACTATGCAGAGCGTGGTAAGCACTTTGTGAATATTTTAACGAATTGATTTCTTAGTTAAATCCACACTCGCTACCGTTCTATTACCGCTATTATTCTGCGGGAATCTAAAATTATCAATGACGCCGACTTTAAAAAGGAACAGGCCAATAATAATATAAACCGGATTGAGTTTTGATTTCATAAGCTCTCTGTATTGGGTTACAATGTGATCCATCTATCGTCAGGTCGACTAAATAACTTAAGTAAAAAGGTATAGTTTATGTCTAAAGTTGGTTTTTTATCTAAAGAAGAAATTAAAGCGAATATTAACTCTTTGAAATCATTTATGAAGTCAAAGAAGCTCGACAGCTTCTATCTGTCGTCTTCGGACATCTTTTTGAATGAATATGTGCCTCTAGAAGAGTGTCACCGCTATTATTTAACAGGTTTTGCAGGCTCAACGTCTGAGTGCCTGGTGCCTCTTGAAGGGAAAGTTATCCTCTTTGTTGATGGCCGCTATTATGAACAAGCAGATATTGAATGCGATCTAAGTCTGGTGGAAGTTTTTAAAGTTCCTTACGGAACAGGACTCAGACAAGCAATGAAAGAAGTAATCACTTCAAAAAAATTAAAATCTCTAGGAGTAGAAGGCGATAGAATCGAGCTTTCTCTTTACAACGATTTTAAAACTCAAGCAAAAGTCACAGCATTTAATAATTCAGAACTATCTAATGTCTTAACTTTTAAAGAGACTTCATTCGACAAAAAAATCAGAGAGCTCTCTCTTGATCTAGTTGGAGAAAGCACAAAAGAAAAATTAGAGCGTATCCTAAATCCAGGCGAAGCTTTTTTTATTTCGGCCCTTGATTCAATTGCGTGGCTAACAAACATGAGAAGACATGAGCTTCCAAGCCAAAGTACTTTCAGATCAAAAGTTCTGGCGACTAGAGAGTGTGTTTATCTTTTAATGGAGCACATTGAAGGAGAGATCACAAATCCCGCGATCAATTTATCTGTAGGAAAATTTTCTAAGTTAGAAAATTTCTTTATGATAGTTGATGAATATGAAACTGACTGGAAGAAAAAAGCAGGATTAGACACTTATAAAATCAATAAAGTTTTCTACTCTGCCAACTCTACAAACACAGCAGATTTCTTAAAATTATCTGCTCACTTTGGAGAAGAGAAATTAATCAATAGACCAGACGGCCTTGTTCCATTTCATGCGATGAAAAACCCTGCTGAACTAAAATCTATGCAGGACTCATTCAATAACGGTGACACTGCTATCTTTCAAACTATTTCTTGGGTAAAAGAAAACGTGAAAAATGGAGTAGAGTTCAGCGAGCTGGATTTTTATCACAAGACTAATGAGTTCTATAAAAATAACGGTGCCCTTGATCAGAGTTTCAATACAATCTCTGCTATTGGTGCAAACTCTTCTATCATTCACTTCGGAAGCCCGAGTGCTGACATTCCATTTAAAAAAGGGGAGCTCGTTCTTCTTGATTCAGGTGGATACTTTGAGTCCGGTTATGCAACAGATACGACTAGATCATTCCTTTCAGGTGGAGAGGCCTCTGCTCGTCAGAAGGAAGTTTATACACTCGTTCTAAAATCTATTTTAAATACAATGAATGCTGCTTTCCCTGATGGATCATGGGGAGCGGTGGTTGATGGGGTAGCGAGACAGCCGATTTTTGCGGCCGGATTAAACTACAATCACGGAACAGGCCATGGTGTTGGTATCAATGTTCACGAAGGTGGATATAGACTATCGACGACTTCAAATATTCCACTAAAAGAAAACACAGTTGGATCAATTGAGCCGGGAATTTATATCCCAGGTTTCGGTGGAGTAAGGCTAGAAAACGTAGCAGCAGTTGAGCGTCACCCTGAACACAAAAACATGCTTCACTTCAGAAACATGGTTTATGTAGGTTTCGATCACGATCTAATTGAAGAAAAGATGCTCAATGATCAAGAAAAAAAATGGCTAGAAGAATACGAGAGAGAGTGCCAAAAGCGCGGAAGAAGTTTTAAATACAAAAGCTAGATAGCTTTTGTATTATTTTTTCTTTTTCTAAATAGCTCAGATAGTCCAATAATTGAAAATCCCAGGAACAGACCTGACCACCAGTTGGGTCCTGTTCCTCCATCGAAGTCGACAGTTCCACAACCTGCTTTAGGCTGCTGCTTTGGATACAGATAACTGATTCCATCAATATCATCTCTTCCTAATGCCACTCTTTTAGACATCGTCATAAAGTACATAAGAGAGTCTTCGACCTTAGAGTGGCCAAGACCAAAAGCGTGTCCTAGTTCATGAGCGATAATAGAAATTTTTTCGTTTTTCGTTTTATCTTCAAACTGATTTCCGGCCTGATCGTTAATTAAAACTAATGCACCTTGAATGGTTGAACCACTGATGTTGTTGGGAATGGTCACTCCTAAAATAGCAGTGCTGGGGAAGTTGACGGTATTTTCATTACAGCTGATCAAAATATCGTTTGTTACTTTTAGTATAGGATTTGGATCACAATTAGTTCCGCTTACGCAAATCTCTCCAGTGTGAAAAGCTGCTGCGACATTCACCACAGAGCCTTTTCTGAGTTTTAATCTACTCGTTGGAGATTGATTCCAGAAATTATCTACCGCACTTCCAACTAGCGACAACAGTTCTTCATTAGTGATGCCAAGGTTTGTGCAGTTTGCGGCCACGTTAACCAAGACTTCATCCTGAGAAAAAACCAGTTTTGCAGAATTATTAAAAGTGAAGGCCTGGGCATTTATTGAGAGCGTAGAGAGTGCAATGATGAAAAAAAGAGTCAGCATTTTCATAGAACATCTCCAAAGTGATAAGTGAGTGCAGCACCAATGCTAAAAGCACGGTCCTCACTTTCTGTAGCATTAAAAATATAGGTATAGAGCTCACCTGAGAATGTATCTGTGAAATCCAGGCCAAGGCCCAGGTTTACGATAACATTTCTTGAGTAGACGGCTTCTTTGGGCAAGGGAAACGAATCAGTGCCACTTCCGTTATTGAGTTCTTGCTCTCCACCGGGACCAGAGATGCGAGTGAAATAAAAACCAAGTCCTCCGATGAGATTAACGTAGTTGGTTCTATATTTCATATTGGCCAGAGCAAAGAGAGTCATACGATTGATGGTGTCATCAGCGCCTTTTTTAGGGAGTGTTGCGCCAAACTGGGGTGCCAAGGCAAACTTAGGCGTAAAATAGTACTCATAAGACAAAGCAAGCGAGGGAAGAAAGCTACAGGTATTCTTTGAGCCATCAGAGTCAGTTTGATAAGTTCCTATATACTCACAAAGATTCCCCAATGAAACATTGAGATCCGCCTGTCTATTCCCGGCAGGGGCCTTATTAGCTGCATATGTTAAATTTGCAGATAATAGAAGTGTTGTGAGTAATAAGGCACTAAGTTTAATCGGCTTAAATGTCGGTTTAATTATTTTATTCATATTCGTCATCGTATTCTGTCAAATCTTGAGCTAAAATGTCTATGTAAAAAAGCCTATTAGAATCACTAAACTCTTCAAAGGAAATGATATGTTTGAGAATTTTGAAATCCCTAAAGAACTCACTCCAGCTGATCCACGTTTTGGTTCAGGGCCTTCATTGGTTCCGACTGAATTCCTGGAGAGATTAGCTAAAACTGGCCATGAATACATGGGAACAAGCCATAGAAAGCCTGTGGTAAAGAATGTAGTAAAAGAACTTCAAACAGGTATTGCAAAATATTTTAATATTCCATCTGATTACCTTGTTGTTCTTGGTAACGGTGGAGCGACATTACTTTTTGATATGATCGCGCTTGGGATTGTTGAGAAGAAAGCGACTCACTTCACATGTGGAGAGTTTTCTGAGAAATGGTTTAAGTCGACAAAACTTGTTCCATGGATAACAGCTGAAAACGTCAATGTTCCTTTTGGAAAAGGGATTAACGGTAAGGCCGTTGCTGGGTCTGATATGATCGCTGTGACTTTAAATGAAACTTCAACAGGTGTTCAGTTGTCTGAGCTTCCAGTGGTAGACGCCAATACAATCTTGGCCGTAGACGCAACGTCAGGAGCAGGGCAATGTCCTTGTGACGTTTCTAAAACAGATATCTTTTTCTTTTCTCCGCAAAAAGTTTTCGCAAGTGATGGAGGTCTTTGGGTTGCTATCATGTCACCAAAAGCGATGGCACGCGCGAAGAAAATTGCAGAAGATAAATCTCGTTACGTTCCAGATATCATGAACTGGAATCATGCGATTACAAACTCAGAAGCAAACCAGACTTATAATACACCGGCACTTGCTACAATCTTCATTATGAATGAGCAGGTAAAGCGTATGAATGAGCAAGGATTTGCTGAAATTCAAAAACTTTCACAAAAGAAAGCGGACCTTCTTTATTCATGGGCAGAGTCGAAGCCGTACCTGTCTTGTTATATTGAAGAAAAACAATTTAGATCAATTGCTGTAGCAACAATTGATGTTGATGCAAAAGTAAATGTTGATGATATTATTAAGCAACTTGAAAAGAAAAAAGTTGTTTACGGAATTGATGGTTATAGAAAATTAGGAAGAAACCAATTCCGTATCTCTATGTTCCACAATATCTCTTTTGGTGATCTTGAGAAACTTACTAAGTTACTTTCTCTTATGATTGAATCTAAACTTTAAAATAGAGTTGTCCCAGTGGCGAAGTGTAAGCTTCAAAACTGGGACTATTTTCCGCAAATCCTCACTAGAATCCCGTCAAATCCATGGTACTGAGCTTGCACTTCAATTTGTTGTGAAGTAAGGCCAAATCTGGCCATGGAGGCACATGTGAAAATACTATTCTTATTTTTGACTATCGCGCTCATGTATACACAAGCTCAACATTTACAAATGCAGATGAAAACTTCAATTCTTTATCAGCCAAATATTATTGATTCGTTTGAGTCGAGTAGACCAAGACTTGCTTAATAGGTGATCTCGCAACCAAATGTTTTAGTGGATGGAATTTTCACCGCACTTTTTGCGAGAACACTTTTAACCGCATCTTGGAGGTAGTGCTCTGTTGCAGCAGGGCGGGTAAGGTCCAGGGTGATTTGATTATTAATGGCACCTTTATACAAGATTTCATTGGTTGATAATCTGATGAGGGCCGCTTCAGATAAGACGGTGAAGCCAAGATCTTTTAATTGAGCAGAGCTCTTTGGACTATAGACATCTCCACCAACATCATAAGATTTAATATTGTCTAGCAATTCATCATTAGTAGTGTGCTTAATCAGATTTACAAAGTAGACAGGGATGTTGTCTTTAGATAATTCGGGAACCAGTTTCTTTAAAGTGGCAGTGTGTTTTCTTAAAATAGGGCACTCAATTCCGTAAGCGACAATAATGATTAAATCAGATTTTGTTAAATCACTTATTTTTTTAAACTCAGTATTAGGAATTTTTTTTAATTCAATATCCTTCACAGTAACATCAGCAAAAGCGTTCGTTACTATTAAAAATAATAAGAAAATGAAAGTTACTTTCATTGTTTCTCCACATAATAAAAGCGTGGTAAATAGTTTTCATCATTGAGAATTGAAATACCAATCTTGACCGCTTTTTCAGGCCCTGGATTAGAAAGATTCTCTTTTGAGTTATCGTAATGCATTTCATGAGTAATGACAGTGTCTTTCGGAAGAGAGATCGGGGTCTCTAACATCGAATTGACCTGCAATTTATACTGATAAGTTGGAATCGAGAAAATAAGTTTGCTCTTTTTTTCTCCAGGGAGTTGGGCATAAAGTTTTCCAGAGCGGGCACGATAATGCATATGAAGACCATAACCTAACAAATCAATATTTTCTTTAAGCTTATAGGTCATTGTCACAACACTATCTTTTTCAAAAGGCTGTGCAATGACAGTTCCGTCATTTGGCATCATCGAGAATCTCTTTAGCTTTGGTCTATCTTTTAGGGATTCATCATGAAAAATGGTTAAGACGTTTTTGGACTCCTCATCTTTACCACTTGGATTATAGTGAATTTCTAAATTGAGATAAGAGCCCTTGGGAATAAAATAAGTTGTCCCTCTAGGAGAGTGCTGCATTCCTTTTGTTCGGGAAAGATGGATGATGTTAGGGTCTTGGAATTTGAAACCCTCTATGATTTTATTTTTATAGGTACCCGTAATTCTCTCAGGATTATTTCCATAAAGTGGCATTGATCCTGGCTCATCTATAGGTCTTCCTTTTAAATCAACTTTAGGAAAAGGCTTCATACTATAGTGAAGGGCCACATGGTGAGCGACATTGTCATTGATATCAAAAAAGAATGAAGTCGCGTAAAAGTCCTGAGTTGTCGGAGTCTCTGTCGTATAGTGCTTGTAAAAATCACTTCCACCAGCACTTATTTTCTCTGGAGGTAAATCAAAAAGCACCACTGGGCGAATAACACGATCTTTGGGAACTGGTGGTTTATAGTTTGCACGGGCCTTGATCATCCTTTCATAGTTCTCTTTCATTTTTCCTTCAATCACTGCTCCTGACTCAAGCCATTTTGTAATGATCAAAACATCTTTTGCTGAGTGAGAGTTAATGTGAGAGTAATGAGGGTCTGCTCCTGGAGGCATTCTTCTTAAACGAATCGTTCTGAGCATCATCTGCTTCCAAGATTGCACACTCTCTAGTGTTTGAAAGTAGTCTAGATTTTGTGTATTGGCGTGACAGTTAAGGCATGCATTTTTTAGAGCAGGTATAACTTCTTTGTAAAACTGGCCCGGAACATAAGTGACGTAAGGAATTTTGCAGGATTTTTCTTTCTTTTTATCTAGAAAATTTCCAGATTTTTTTATCTTTTGAGTTCCTGGGTCCATGACAACATAGTCGCCAGCATTCGTGAACTGTAGAGATAATGAAACTTGCTGGTTTTCATCCATAAGGATGGTTTGATCTGGAAACTTGGCAGACTGAACATCTCTGTCAGTAGAGGCGTCGGGATTAAGGAAGATGATATTTTTAGATAGTTTTTTTGCGGCCTTCACAATTTTTTCGTTATCACATTCTGGCATTATTGAAGTGATTACTAATTCTTTTTTACCAGCATAATCTGATAAAGAAACTCCCGATCCGTTTTGATCCACTAGTCTGAACTCTAGATCATAGTTTTTTAAAGCAGCATTGAGCTTTTCTGCAAGCTTTACGTCGTAACCAGAGGTATCGACCATCTGATCAGCGATAGCTATGTTTGCCATGATTGTGAGGAAAAAAAATATTTTCATGTTTTAACTATTTAAAAGAAATTGAGAAATATGGCTTGAGAACGCAAGCGAGTTTTTAACCATAAATGTACCAATGATATTAGTTGTCTCAACATCAATGACTGTCACTTCTGCTCCCACTTTGACAGGCTTAAAAGAAAGAGAGGTCACATACATTTTTTTGCCATCGTTACTGAGGCTGATTCCTCTTGGCTTTCTAATTGGCATGGTCTTGATCAGGGCACCCGTTTCGTAGTTATAAAAATAAATTAAGCTAGTCGTCAGGTTCGTTACTACAAACATTTTTTTATGTTCAAGGGCCACGATCGCAATTCCTTGACCAACAAAATCTGTAGGCTTTGGCATATTGGCAACGCTGAAGTTATTTACTTTCTTCTCTTTTGTTACACATCCGAAAACCACAGGTGGTAGTTGTTTTTCATTCGTGACTCTGCCACCCGTGTAGACAATGTTGCCGTCATTTAATTCTAAAAAGTGCTCTGAATGGGCATCTAATCCATAGACACGATCAACTAACTCATTTGTTTTTATGTCAAACCATGCAAGAGAGGGCGTATGGCCTTTAGTTGGTTCAGAGAAAGTAATAATAATATATTTTTTATCTAGGGAAAGTGTGCACTGGTGCGAGCCTGCGCCACCTGGGATTTCAATTTCTTTTACAATCTTATTTTTTTTATGATCAAAAATGAGCATGGAAGCATCTGATGAGCCATATAAATAAGTAGAGGCATAAAAAAGGTCAGTGCCTGGAATATAACAGCCGTGCCCGTAAAACT
This sequence comes from Bacteriovoracaceae bacterium UBA6153, assembly GCA_002428265.1. Taxonomy (GTDB): domain Bacteria; phylum Bdellovibrionota; class Bacteriovoracia; order Bacteriovoracales; family Bacteriovoracaceae; genus Bacteriovorax. Next base: position 262,070 of record DIUR01000033.1, on the reverse strand, counting down.
TTTTCTGATCGAGAGAGATTTCTGATACGACTTTATTTTCTATAATATCGAACTCTACGCATTTTGATATTCTCTTTGGTATGAGCATAATACGGTTCGGGTGATTAGGATTTTGCTCTATTGAATGAGCAAAGATTGGAACATCTATAATGGCCTGTTCTTGGTCATCGTTAAAGAAGACGACACCCGGGCGTGTGGCCCCAACATCACCATTTCTTTCGTAGATAAAATTAACTGCCGGGTCAACACCAGTCATGGTTAAAGATGAGTACTTCTTTTTAGATTTTTCGATTAAGGATAAAAGTTCTTTGTGATCATATGCGGATTTTAGAGGAAATTTTATATCAGCATGAGCAAGGCCCGGAATAGTGAGGGCCATACTAGTCAGAAATGATCCTTTTAAAAATTCTCGTCTATCCATAAAAAACCTCTCGATGTCCTTATATTTTATAGACAATAGGGGAATTAGCAATCTTAAAAGACCCTCTTTTCTTATGTTTAGTACTGCTTGGCAGTATTGAAAACACTTTGAACAATTGTCTTCTTTTTAGTCAGGATAAACTATTCATATAACTGATAATACTTGTCCAAATCTTTGGTTTGTTTTTTGCTAAATAGATCCTCGACGAGGAATACAATATGTTTAAAGCTCTAAGCGCTGTCTTATTTACGGCACTTCTATGGATACAGCCCACAATAGTTGGGGCCGCCGAGAAGTTAGTTGATTCTGAAGGTAGATCCTTTAAGGTCAATTTGTCTAAATATAAGAACCACAATGATGCACTTGAAGTGCGTATTGAGGCCGCTGGTATTCCAAGATTTGCTTCAAAGATTAATCCACTATTAGGTTTTGGCCGCGATACTGATGAAAACGGTAAAGTCGACACTTGGTTTTTCGTGACTAAAAATGGAATGGATGTGGTCGTTCTTGAAGGCCAGGAAGTTGATGGAAAAGATGTTCTTGCAGGACTCTTACACAAAAAATATCAATCAACATTAATGATGTATGTAACCACAGCGACGACTAGTATTTTTAGTTATCTTCTTTTATCGATCAATGAAGGCATTAATATTCAGGAAGAGTACTACCGCGACTGGATGGACTTAGAAGAAGTCAGGCTGCATTTTGAAAAAGATTATAATGAGCTGGGATCAACTTATACGTGGGACCAACTTCAGTATCAATACGAATTAACGTCTATCGGCTTTCGAGCGATGGCCGATAAAATGGATAAATTCGCTAAAGGAACATTTTTTGGCTACCTGTTCGCCGATCTAGGACTATGGATTACGGGTGGAGTTGTCTTTAATTGGGGAGCAAAGATTCTGGCGAAAGTCGGATTGATCGCTTCTGAGACAGCGTTTGTAACGGGAGTTAAAGAAACACTTTTTGGATTCTTTGAAAAACAGAAAGGTTTAATTCAAAATCGTATTTCTACAATTAGTGAGAAGCTTCGTACGGCAAAAACTAAAGTTGGAATGAAGACAGCACAAAAAGAAGTGACGATGGCACTTACTGTGACGACTTATAAGATGGCGCTTAAAAATACCTTGAAGGCCCAAAAAGTTAAAAGTCGTCTTCAAATTGCTATTAGAAAGACTCTTAAAATTCCTGCCAATATAGTCAACGGTGCGAAGTCTGAGTGGAAATATATTGTTATGAACAGCGGAGTTCAAATTGGCTCTGAAGCAGTTGCACGTTGGGATGAAATCTATGATGCAAACCCAGCGACGATGGCGAAAAATCTTTTAACAAACCCTGAGGTCATCGAAAACGTAGGCTTCATGACGACAGATACTGTCATGATGACAGGGATATCTAAAAGTTTAAAAACGACTAAAGCAAAATTTATGGCAAGTGGTGCGATCGCGATGACGAACTCATCTATTATGAACTTTGCCATTAAAGAAGAAGCTAATCTTTCACGTGTGGCCCTTGATACAACATGGGAAACTTTGATTGGTAATGCTCAAGTTCAGTTGGACTTAAAAGCACTGGAGTACTTTGAGAAAATGGCACAGAAAAAGAATAATCCTAAAATTAAACTGGTGGGATATGTTATTGCTCTGGTTGATATGGGAGTGGGGTATGTGGCCTATTCAAAAGTGACTTCTGCCATAGAAAAAAGCGAGGGACCGAAGGTCATGCTTGTTCCAGTTCTAGCAGAACAATTGTACTAATCTTATTTATAAATGGGTAAACTTTTTCTACAATTGCTTTTCATTTAGAGTGTAGTTCTTACTGTTACTTTGATTTTTGCCAGCTAAGTTTTTGTCTTTAAACTCCAATGTAAATCTATTTAATCTAGTTTTGATATTCTTGGTGATCCAACTTAAGTATTAGCAAATTTTGACCGATCAGATTGCTGAGGTTTAACGTTGAAAACTATCTCTTTAACATTCGCTCATCATTTTAAAAACCTGGTAATGGTTTTAATCATATTTTCAATTACTGGAATATCACTGGCCCATTCACAGTCTCAATACGAGGCCGGGACTGTTAAGAAAACGATATTGCTTTCAAATCAGCTTGGTGACTATTCAAAGAACACTAAACTTTTGATGATTGATAATAATGTATCAGAGTTAGTGAATCCTCTTTTATTCTCTGGTGGTGCTAATCAGGTAAAACCTTCAGCGGATATGGTAAAATGCGGATCAGGAGAAGTGCAGACTTTTAGCCAAAGTATTAAAAAAAATCTTTCATTGATTGGTACTTCTCTAGAAAGCACACACTGTAATTCAATTGAGGAATTTAACAAAACAAAACAGCTTAACGAAAATATCTGCCTAGGCCTTGCTGGATGCTTTAAAAAAAATTATAAAAATAAAAGTGATTCAATTATAGGCACGGTAGTGAAGGCCAAGGCCCTAGTCGCAGAAGAAGTTATTGGCCTAACAGCACAATCGAGTATCTCAGAAATGTTAGACTTTGAGGCCTTAAAAGTATTTGCTGCATCTAAATATGGGCATAATTTTATACCTGCCATCTGTAAAGATGTAAAAGTTTTTAATCCAGGAGATTATGTTGGGAGTGGGGGAAATAAGTGTCGTACCGACGTGGTAGATGCAGGTCTATTGATGGCGATGAAGAATTGTAAATTGCCCAATAAGCATTGTTACCCGGGATATACAGAATATGCCAACGGGAAACAAAGAGTGCCAGGGCAGAGCTTGGCATCTGATTTTTTTGAACAGACCGCCGTCCTTAATAGTATGGATATTATTACTCAAAGTACGGACATAACCTCTCATCTAGCAAGTATTTATGCTTCTCAAGCTAAAACAGAAGAAGAAAAAGTCAGTGAGTCTTTTGCTTATCTCTCTGCTAATTATTTATACCTAGACCCCGTTTTTAAAAGCTATTTTAATAAATCGTTGGATAGTATTGCAACTGGAAAAGTTGATGTCATTCGTACCAGTTTAGTAAAATGGTTAAAAGAAAATAAAAATAAAAATTCAGATGTATTCGAAAAGGAGCTTGATCAATTAAGACAGGCCGAAATAAAAGAAATACTTGAAAAAAAATGTCAAACAAGTATTACAATGAGTGGTCTGTGTCAGCTTGCTGATGAGGCAATTGCGGGTACTGAAACACCAGTTGAGGCGGATGATTTTTTCAAGATGCTTTCTATGGAAGAGCCTCTCAGTTTAAATTCTCCAAACTTTGAAGAGCATTTAGCGAAAAATATTGCGAGATGTGAAACTTTTTCATTAAAAAAATCACACAAAGGGATGGTTGTTTCGAATCAATCATTGGCACATAAGTGGGATTTATTTGCGAGCATAGATAATGATTTTAGAACTTTTACTCCAAGAAAAAATGCCATGAATAACCTGGCATCTGGAACCGTTATCAAAATGGGAAAAGATGGTGTTCTTGAGAGACATGTAGCGGTTTATGGAGAATTATTAGCATCCAGATCAAAGGGTAATGAAGATTCAAACAACGAGAAGACCTCTGATCTTTTTTTAGTAAGAAAATTTTCTAGTTCAAACGAAAGACGAAAAGATTCGTCAGAGTCTGAAGGTTTTGTAGGTCCAAATAATAATGGTCAAAAGAAAGACATTGTCGAAGAGCATGTTGTCGTAAGAGATCATAATGAATCAAAAGTTGTTAAAGGGATTTCTGAGAATCTTTATAGCGACAGCAGAGTCATTGCCCAGGATAAAATAAAGCCGCAGGCCGGAGATAGAGTAGATAGTTTTAACTCTATCCAAGCGGACAACCAAGAAATCAAGGATTCTGAAAATGCAAAAAACAATAACTCTGCACTTGTTTCAAAAATTGCAGAATTAGAAACACGTTTAAAGCAGATGAATACTCCCGAGCAGGAAATAAAAAGAAAAATTTCAGATAGCAGTAGTGCCGTTAAAAAAGTAGATGATGAAAGTGCTGTCACTAAAGAGCTGGCCTCTTTGCAGGCCGAACTGGATGCAATGAAAAAAGCTCCTGTTAAAAAGGCAGTTGTAAGTGTAGCATCACCCACTGCCAATATAGAGCAGGAACAGATTAGAAATAAAGTATTTTCAAATACGTTACAAAATTCAATTAGCGCAGAGAGCTCAGTTGCCAATTCGCGTGCACCATCAGCAGTTGCTCCATCAACTAATTCTAGCTCGGTTTCTGAAAGCTCACGCTCTAGTGGAGCTTCTGTCGGCCCTTCTTCAAAAGAAGCAAGTGCTGCAATCTCGGGCAATAGCTCTAATTCAGACTCAGGTGGAAAGATTGAATCCATAGTTCTCGCCAAAATTGATTCATCAAACGGGGCCCTGGCCTCAAGAGAGAGTATTAGCAATATGATTTTTGCTGAGTCTGGAAAACCTTTTTATATTGAAGAAGAAGGATTGGTAAAATACATCGTACCAGAAGTTGTCGACGGAAAAATTATCGTTGATGATAAAGGGCAACCAGTTTTTAAAAAAATTGTAAAAGGAAAAATCGGCGAGTTTAAAATTGCTGATAATGACAAAAAGAAGAAAAAGGCCACTTCTCCAGCAGATGTCAAAAAAATGGATGAGCTAAACCGTCGTCCAGTCATCCGTTATAAAGAATTTAAAGATGTGATTAAAGCATCTGGAGTCATTAAAGCTGATACAGACGTCTAGTTTTCCTAGTCGTCTGCTCCATCATCATCCCCAGAGTCATCTTTCTTATAATTAGCAAAAAACTCTTTTTTGTAATCTAAGAAGCGATCTTCAAGAATGGCCTTCCTTGCACCTTCTGCAAGACCTTTATAGAAAGCGATGTTGTGAGTTGTCGCTAGAACCTGACCTAAGATTTCATTAGAGTCAAAAAGGTGTTTAATATAGGCACGTGAAAAGTTTTTACAAGTGTAGCAGTCACAGCTGTGATCTAGCGGATAAAAATCTCTTCTGTAGTTTCTGTGACGGATTCTGATTTTTCCGCGTGAAGTGAAAAGTGTTCCACCACGGGCAAACTTTGTAGGAATGATACAATCACTCATATCAATTCCATTTTCCCATAACATGAACAGGTCTTCAGGATTTCCGATCCCCATTGCATAACGAGGCTTATTTTCCGGCATTAGAGGAGCTGCGTATGAAACAATTTTTTCCATCCACTCAGCACCTTCACCAACAGAAACTCCACCAATTGCGTAACCAGGAAGGTCGCGCTTGACTAGTTCATCGATACACTCTTTACGAAGGTCATTATAAGTTGATCCCTGGATAATTCCAAACAGTGCTTGTTTTGGATTCGTCCATGTCTCAATACAACGGTCTAGCCATCTGTGAGTTCTATCCATTGAGTTTTTTGTATACTCGCGTGTCGCTGGATAGGGAATACACTCATCGAAGGCCATCATGATATCTGAACCAAGATTTTGCTGAATGGTGATTGATGTCTCGGGAGAAAGAAGAATTTTTTTGCCTTTTTGATCGGCGAACTCTGCTCCTTCTTCTTTGATACTTTTTTTCTGTAGTGAGAAAACCTGGAATCCACCAGAGTCAGTTAAAATAGGGCGAGGCCAGTTCATAAATTTATGAAGGCCACCTGCTTTTTTAATCAGGTCTGATCCTGGAGTCATGTGTAAGTGGTAAGTGTTTGAGAGAATGATTTTTGTATCCATCTCTTCAAGAACTTTTGGCTGAAGGGCCTTGATCGCTCCGTGAGTTCCTACTGGCATGAATACTGGTGTCTGAATCTCTCCATGGGGAGTGATGATAGTTCCAGCGCGTGCTTTAGAGTTCTTATCAACGTGATCTAATTTAAATTTGAAATGTTCTTTGACTTGATCTTGAATGCGTTCACTCATCGTTTCTCTCCAGGTTTTTCCATTGGCGCGAGTTGGTTTTTAATGTCGTTAAAAGATTTATAAACGTTTTTATCTTTTATAAACTTTTGTACAGCTTCAATATTTTTGATGAGTGCGAGCTTCGCAGTCTCAGTCAAATCCATTTCTGCATGCAATATCTTAACGTTAGACAGACTATTAGCTTCGATTATGTAATATGTCAAAAAGCTTTGCTCATTACCCTGTAAAAATGCATCCAGCGCCTGCAGCAGTGTGACCACTTGTGTGTTTTTAATTTCAGGGCCTTCGCTATCAGCAGTGAATTTTGTAAAGAAACTATCTTCTAAAATAGCGGTCATTCCCCCTCTCGAAGGAGCATCAATCACAAAGCGGTGAATGCCATCTTTCCCAAAAAGATAAAAGAAATCTTGTTGAGAGCTACTGACACTTATAACAGGGGTCTCAGGAGCATAGGCCTTAACAGTAATATCAGACGAAGAGTTTCCTCCGAGAAATTTTTCTTTAAGAAGGATTCCACTTCCAAAAAAAGGGCCAAAGGAAGCAGTGGTTGACATAAATTTTATCGGAGAAAGAGATAAAATATTTTCAACAATTTCTTTTTTCTCTTTAAGAGTTAACTCATTCAACTTCGTTCTGTGTAGTAGACTATAAAGCGGGTTGCCGTATTGAAGTTGTGCTTCCAGTTCGTCATAACTTAAAACTTCTGTTTCTCTGATCTCAATGCTTCTGCCAGACTCTAAATCGGTAAAGACAAAAGCACGTTTCGTGGCATTTTCCACAACGGATGGAAGAAGGTAATACCTGAAAGAGAGCTCTGTTTGCAGAGTCAGTTGTAAATTTTCTGAATGACTATAAACTGACCTACTTCTCAAGTCGTGTTTGACGGAACTATTTTTATTATTAATAGAAATGACAGGAGTGTTGTAGGGAGCAGGAAGAAGAAAAGGAGACATGAGAATGAAGGCAAAAATAAAAATGATACCTGCTTTTCTGATGGCCTTAAAAAAAAATGTTTCGAGAACTTTCGTTTGGGCCGGTAACATGAAAAGTGAGTAAAAAAATGTTTTAAAACGAAAGAGGATTAATTTTCCAAAACTTGCATTGGATTCAAAACGAAGACCTAAAGCAATCTGACCGAAAGTTGTTCCCAGAACCATTGTTTGCATAAAGCTAAGAATGTACCAGGCCACAAAAAATTGAAAGAAGGAGCTGGTCGATCCAGGGATGATGAGGTTGGTTACGTAATGGAGAAATCCCAGCAAGTACTTATCGACATAGACCAGAGGAAGAACTGAAACCATAATGGCATAGGTGATAAAAGCATCTGTGATGATGGCGTAAATTTTAATCATCCAAAGAGATAAAAGTTTACCGTGATTAACTTTTACAACTTCTTTAACAATGTTCGGTCGAACATGTTTTTCCTTTTTCATTGAACCGGTTGGGTTGTCGGCATAAATGATGCTGTCTTTTGCTGATTCAGGCACGAGGTCTGAGGCATTATCAAAAAGTATTTTTTTTATATTTTGGGTTTCGTGAACATGAATAAGCTCATGACGAATGATGATTTCGGCACCAGCGAAAGTAAGTGAGTCTCCCGGCTCAAGAATATAGGTCCTGCCTTCTTCAAGTGGAAGGGAGTTGAGGAAAGTTTGGTTCGTATTTCCCAAATACTGTAGAGCAAGATTTTCCTCTTTTTTATGAAAAACCAGGTGGCGATTCTTAATTTTTCTTAAGACTAGAACCAAATCATTTCTTGGATCGAGGCCCACTGTGATTGAATCGATGACATCGATTTTTAGAGGTGGCTGATTTTCTATTCTCACATCGAGGCGAAACTGGTTTTGAAGGTGTTTCATAATGAAGTCTATTATTGTTAAATTCTCCGACTCTTGCAATCAAAAGTTAAAACGTACGTCCACACTCGGGCATAATGCCCTTTACAAAATTTTGGCCTCAATTAGGATGGTGTTATACATTTATTGTGAACTTTTCATAATCAAGGAAGATTAAATGAAACCAGTCAGGACGCTTGCCCTAGGATCTCTCGTAGCTTTGAACATGACAGCTGTAAAAGCTTATGATGTTGTTGAACGCTACAAAATCATCGACGATAAACTTAAGACAGAACGCATGCTTAATCCAATTGGGCACGATTTCTTTTTTAATGTTGGTGCATCGATGAACAAAAAACTGACGGACGTTATTGATGATGTTGAAAAAGCATCAAATTTCAATGGAACTGATCAGCAAAAAATCGATGAAGCTAATAGAGTCCTTACAAAATACGACAAAACTGAACAGTCTGTGAAAATTAACGTAGGCCTTGGATTCCCACTTCCATCTTTTACTGCATGGGATGTGCAGTTTAAGCCTAACTTCAGAGCACTAGTTGACGTTGGGGCCAATATTGGTATCAGAAATCAGAAGTTAAATAACCAGGATTTGATTAACTTATTCAGAGACCAGGTTCCTGCTGAATTACAAAGCTTTTTATTAACTCTGGATCTTGAAGCTATCGCAGCTCTTCCTGAAGCAGACCGCGATGTAAGAAAAATCTGTCTTGATCAATTCCCGACAGCAGGGACTCCTGTTAATATTTATTGTACAAATTTAGTTGCAGGAAAATATGTTGTTCCAGCAATGTCGACAACAGATCCAACAATGACTTTACTTGCAAAAGCTGACGCGAAAGTTGGTTTTTTCAATGACTACACTTACGGAGAACACTTCTTTGGTCACTGGAACCTATACGGAATGGGAAGAGCAGATTTATACCAATTCGTAACGGGAACTCAGATCGCAAAAGGGGACTCAATCAAGTCACCGGACGAGATGAATACTGAAGTTACGATTCAAACTGACTATAGACTTGGATACAGAAACACAAATTACAGTACATTCTTAAGTGTAGAAGAATTAAAAATCGCCAAGCTTAAAGACGCAAAAGAGGGCTCAAAACCTCATTCTTACGGTTATGATGCTCTTTTAAGAGCTCACGCTGACGCAACTTTCAGAGCTAACGCGCTTTCTATCCAGCCTTTCGTTGGTGTGCATAAGAGATCTGGTTACGGTTTTGGTGACGGGGTTTACCTGGGAACAAACCTGGGAGCATTCGTTTGGGGAGACCGTTTAGGCCTTCAACTACGCGGAATGGTCGATAAACAATACTTAACTATCTCTCCAAGAGTAAAATTGTGGTTGATGCAGCTTGAGTACTCGGTTAAAAAGCCACTTAAAGACACTGATGGAGACGTAAAACTTACTGCTCTTCACAGCGTAGATTTCCGCATTTTCTTTTAATACCAAATCACTCGTGGTAAGCTAGTTTTAACTACTAGCTTACCTTTACGAGATCATTATGAGTTTTGAAAAAATCCTATCGCATCCTTCAGTCCTTTCATTTGTTAAAGAACAAAAAATAAAAGAGCCTACCTCTATCCAAAATTTGGTCATTCCAGATTTTATTAAAGGTAAATCAGTCAACGTTATAGCGAAGACTGGTTCTGGTAAAACATATTGTTTCGCTCTTCCTGTTATGGAGCTTCTGAAATTTTCAGAAGGCGACATTCCAGTTGGTGACCCAAAGAAAAATTTTGCAAAACCACGCGCGGTGATTTTGGCACCAACCAGAGAGCTTGCTCTTCAGTTGCATAAAGTTTTCAAATCAATCTCTCACCATGTGAAACTAAGAGTGAGAATGCTTGCTGGTGGTGAAGCCGCTAAAGCAAACCATTTATTAGCTCGCGACACTTTTGATATTCTTATCGCCACTCCAGGACGCTTAAGCAGCGCTCTTAAGAGAAAAGAAATCAACATGAAAGGGACAAACTATCTGATCATGGATGAAGCTGATCAGCTTCTTGAAATGGGTTTCAGAAAAGACTTAGAAAATATTTATCAGTCTTGTGATGCTTCACTTGTACACATCGGATTATTTTCTGCAACTCACTCACCAAGCCTTGATGAGTTCTGTGCAAAAACATTTTCTGAAATTGATTTTGCCAGCTATAATAGCGAAGATAAAAACAAGCTGACTCAAGCTGTTCGTACTTTCAATATTTACTTGAAAGATGAAGAGAAGATGCAGATGACGGAAGCCTTCCTGAAAAACCAGGCACAAGGTAACGGGATTATTTTCGTTAACAAGCACGATACAGTTAATAGCTTGTACGCTGAACTTCCAGCGAAATTTCCTAAAATGAAGTTTCACGCTCTTCACGGAGAGATGGAAGCAAAACAAAGAAAGAAAGCTTACGACTCATTCTTAAAAGAAGGTGGAGTTCTCATTTCAACTGATATCACTGCTCGTGGGATGGATATCGATGCACTTATGTGGGTTATGAACTTCGATCTTCCTTTCGAAGCTGTTTACTACATTCATAGATGTGGGCGTGTTGGTAGAAGACAAACTGAAGGGTTTGCTTACAACCTTGTCACTCCAAAAGACATCAACATTATCGCAAGAATTAACGAAGCGATTAAAAATCAAACTGCCATTAGATTGACTTCTTTTGATGAGAAAAAATTTGCTGCTGTAAAAGCAATCAAAGCAAAAGGCATCGAGACGAAACTTGATAAGAAGAAAAAGCAACTTGAGACGTTGAAAGAAAAAGCAAATCCTAGAAAGAAAGTTGAGAAAAAACACGTTAAGACGGTGAGAGGAACTTCAACTCCAAGATATAAACGTGAAGAAGCTAAAGAGCTTGGCAAAAAGTCAGCATTCAAAACTGATAGACCAGCTAAAATGACAGATGGAAGAACGGATAAAAAAGCAAAGCCGTACTCGAAAGGAAATGCAAAGCCGAACGCTAGAACAAATCCTAAGTCGAATACGAACACTAAAAAAAGAGATGTCGCCGGCGATAACTTCAAAAGAGTAGCTGGTAAATCGAGAAAATAATGATGAGAGCCATTCTTCTAGCAAGTTTACTGATCTTCTCAGCATGTTCTAAAAAACAAGCTGAACCAGAGCCGGTTTACACGCTGGAAGAATTTAATGCTGTTCTTGCTACTACATCTGCTATTCCAGATAAAAACACTGCCAATGCCATTAACTTTGCTGATTACTCACCAGGTGTGAATAGAATCAACTCGCGCCCTATGGAGTATCAGAGATTAAGTTTTGCCATAGTAGAATTTGAAACAGTCAAACAGGCCCGCGATGAAGCGATGAGACTCAATCAGTATTATTCTAAAAATTGGTTATTCGATAAAGTTGAAGGTGAGCCGATTTTAGAAGATTTAGTTATAATCAAATTCCATGCAACGAATCCTAAGAGGAGAGTGCAGAGGAAACCTAAGAATATTCCAGCAGAATCTCATGGTGACTCTCATGGTGCTGGTGAGCATGCTGCTCCCGCAGGCCACTAGGTATTAAACATCTGCGGATGTGATTTAAATCTAACTTCAAAAAACTCAATTTTCTTTTTCCACTCAGTCGTGATGAGCTTTATTTCTTGAAGTTCTTCTTCGGTATTATTCGCCTTAAAGTGCTCTTCGAGCTCATCAAGAGTCTTATGAAACAACACAATCCACCTACCAAGTTCACCGCGCTTAATTCCTAATTGCAGGTGAGTGAATAATAAATGAAAACCACCACCAACGAGAGGTTGTGTGACCTTACCTGTGAGCTGCATTTCCCAGAATGTAGTGATCCTTTGAAGATGTTCTTCAAGATAGACCGGGTCCTGAAAGCGAGCAAAATGATAACCCAGAAGGATATCATTCAGGGCCTTTTGGTAGAAGGCCTCGACCACTATGTAGATGAGTTCGCGCATGCCCAAATTATAGTCTAAGCGCTTAGAATTGTATACCAGAGTAAAAGACTAAATTTCTGAAAATAATTTCCGATAGGTTCAGTACAGTAACCTTTTGAGGAAAAACTACAGTGAAACTTAGCTCACTTTCACCATTCATGATCGCTCTTGCTATGGCCTTTTCGGCCCAGGCAGAAGACGTTATGATTCAGTCGATAGCACAAGGTGCTTGCTGGGTAGAAGAAGGGCCAGAGTCGCTAAAAATAGCGAGCTTTAATGACCGTGAATCACTTCTTACCTCAAGAGATGATATCGAGTGGCAAATTGAAGAATTGGTCTCTGAGAATAATAAGAAAAACAAAGCATTAAGCAGTGATCTCAATCTTCATTGTGGTGGATATGGCTCAAGCCTCGTCGTGAAGGCCGAGGTCAATAATCTTCCAGTGTGCCTGTGGTTGAAGCTAAATAAAGGTAAGTTAGAAGTAAGATCTTTAGGAGGCCTGGAGGTCTCGAAAGATAATTTGTGTGATGGTTATAAGTGGCAAGAGTTGATTGTAGGGGTGAAAAACCTTGCTCAAAAAGAGCTTCTTGAAAATAACTATAAAGACATGATTAAGGAGGTCACTGTCGTGAGCGGTGCCACTTTAAAAGTTGTGCTCACTCCAGAGTTTAAGGGCCGTGAAGCCGAAGCACAGGCCATATTGAAGAAGTCTCTTGATTTAAAATACGTAGAATTAAATCTTTATCAACATCCTGTTGGGGAAGTTCTCCCTCTCAAATAGTGTCTGAACTTTAGACATGTAATCCTAAAAATTCATAGTCCATTCTTTAAGCCTGATTAGAGCAGAGCTTGATTGTAACATATCCATGAATAAAACTCTCATGGAGCCCCTTATGAAAAAGTCAGCTTTAGCATTACTACTATTATCACTTATGTCGTCTAGTGCATTTGCTGATAACGGATGCCGTGTTTATTTTGATGAACTGGCCATGCTTAAAACAGTTAAAAATTTTGAAGTAGAACACAATAGATATGCTCAAATCCAATTATTAGAAAATAATTTTTACCGCAAAGGCTATAGATTCACGAATACTGAAGACAATGCCACTCATAAATTGGAAGTTTTTGAAGTGAGTGAAGAAAATGGTGGGAAGTGTGCTGATTCGTCTGTGCTTTTAACAAATGTTCAAAAAGGAAAGTCAGCCGTTGCTCAAGCAAATTCTTGTAGCATGCTTTGGATGGTGCCGAATACGAGTGCGATTAATGCTTCAAAAGAGGCGATTGCGAAGTTGCCTGAGTGTAGGAAGTTTTAGTTAGTCACGTTATTCTCGTAAGTATATATATTTTTAGGTTGCCTTGAGAATCTAAGCAACCTTAGTCTTTTCTAAAATAAAAATTCAAAATTCAAAATTCAAAATTCAAAATTCAAAATTTCAAAATTTCAATTTAATAATTAAAAGATTCCTTAAATGATTCCAACACATTTTTCAGCACACGATAAAATCACTGTAGTGCAACCAGAAAGATGTGATGAAACAAGTGTTAAGGATTGATCGTCTCTTTGGCGATCTTGTTTTGTCTTGAGGCCATGAGATATAGGGCATAAAACACTTTTAGTGAACGATTTAGCCTTAAAGGTCTGCTGAAAAATTTAGATTAAGTCAGTTTTGGTTGGGTGTCTCTAACAGTACCAGCGTTAGATGCAAGTGGGTCTAGTTTTTAAGTAAGGCTGTAGAACCTTAGTGAAATTGAAAGTGTTGCCATAAGCTCAAATAACTTTAGATTGTCTTTAGGTAGTTAAGGGTCTAAGTAAAAAAATATTTAGATTGATGAACTTTTATATTGTTTTAGTATTCAAATCTCATTATTCTTTTGAGAGTTTCGATAAAATATGATCAATGCAAAGGAGTGCTTCATGCGATCTATGTCAGCTGTCCAATTAGGACTTTTTATTCTCGCTTTTTCTTTTTCAACTTATGCTTCAACAAAAAATTATCCATGCAGTGGAGCTTCTGGAACCTATAGAACGAATCCTGATAGCACTGTTGGAGGATTTGTTGCCTCAACTGCGACTGTTGATTCAACTGTATTTTTAGATGTTGAAGCTAGTGTTTGTGAAAGAGCAACTGTAATTGAAAGTGCAAAAATAATGGGCCGTGCAGAAGTCTCTGGCAGAGCAACAGTACGTGGAAAAGTAGTGATAAAAGATAAAGCACGAGTTTATGGAGAAGCTTACATCATCAATCCAAATGGTACAGATCTTTTAGTTGAGGATGAGGCGAAAATCTATGGACATGCTTTTCTACAAGGATCAGTTATTGTTGGGGATTCCTCTGAGATTTTTGGATGGGGGAAAGTACTAGATTATGCTCAAGTGCTGGGGTATTCAAAAATTTGCGGTAATAACTTCGTACGTGAGTTTGCAATTATTACTGACGATCAAACTAAATGTGTTCAATAACTAAAAAGGAAAAACTATGAAATATATTCTTATTACATTTTTATCATTGTTAACAGCACAGGCATTTGCTCAATGTAATGGAGCATCTGGGGCATTTAGAACAAATCCAGATTCGAGTCCCGGAGGTTTTGTTGCAAGTACTGCCACAGTTTCTCCTAATGTTTTTACAGATTCAACGACAGAGATTTGTGACCAAGTAATTGTAAATGGTGTCGCAAAAATTTTAGGGACTTCTAAAATTAGCGGGAATGCTCAGATTTATTCAAATCATCCGACTGATGTAACGGAAATTGAAAATTCTACAGTTGAAGGATATGCAGTGATTGCAACATCTGCAAAAATTAAGAATGGTGCAGAAATTAAAGGGAATGCTTCTATTGGTAGATATGCCCAAATTATTGGAGACTCTACTGTTTTAGGTTCAGGACCGTTAGTTACTGATAATGCTCAAGTGCTATCTTTGGCTCAGATCAAAAATAAAGCCCGCATTTATGGTGGTGCAATTGTAAAAGACAACGCAATTGTGGAAAATGATGCTTTTGTTTATGACAAAGCGACTGTTTTTCAAAATGCCCGTGTTTCTAATAATGCAAAAATTTACGGTCGCTCTCAAGTGTCTGGATATGCCAATGTAAAAGGAAATGCAAAAGTTTATGGACAGGCTCAAGTCTACGATTCAGCTGTGGTCACGGGCTCTTCAAAAGTTTATGGTTTTTCGCAAGTAGGATGGAATTCTTATGTTGCAGGCTACGCTGAGATTTCTGGGCATGCAAATATTAGATTAAGTGTTTTTTCTTCTGACGTTGGAATCGTAGGCTACGCAAAAGTTTATGATCAAACTAATATTTATCAGGCAGCATATATTGGAGATAATGCAGTTGTGAATGGGAATTCAACAATAAGCGGGGGGCGTGTTTATGGAAATGCAACTCTATCTAACTTTGCTTTTGTTGGAGTTTCTGGAAGTGTTTTTGGAAATGCAATCGTAAAAGAATTAGCTCGAATCGAAGCGGGATCAGTAAGTGAAGATGCACAAGTCTATGGACAAGCGAAGCTTACAGCAGGTACCCCTTCTGTTTCTGGTGCTGCACAAGTTTTTGGAAACTCTATAGTTCAAGGTACTGCTATGGTTTATGGAAATTCTCAAGTGTATGGCTTGGCATTGATCAAAGGTCAGGTTAGTCAAGGTGGCCAAGTTTACGGTAATGCTACAGTCGAGGCAACTGGTGGAGTTGGTGGAGATGCGAGAGTTCATGGCACAGCTGTCGTTACAACATTTGTTGGTAACGGTGACATTTCCCAATAAAAATTAAAGGAGAGGAGTGCTAAGGCACTCCTCATTTATTTATGAAAAAAAATATTTTAATTATTTTCCTCTATTTGCTGGCTCAGGATTCTTATTCTCAGTGCAATGGAGCAGCTGGAGCATTTCGTACGAATCCAGATGGAAGTCCCGGAGGATTTGTAGCAGTAACGGCAACTGTAGATTTAACAGTTTTTACAGACACTACAACAAGCATTTGTGATAATTCAAACGTTCTTGCTAAAGCAGAGATAAAAGACTCTGCCTATATTGGTGGTAACGCTATCGTTTTTGATAAAGCTACAGTGTCAGGGAATTCTATTATCACTGGAAATGCTAAAGTTTTTGGCTTTGCAAACGTGGTAGGGAATTCTGTAATTGCAGGAAATGCAGAAGTTTATGGTGAATCATTCGTTGATACAGATCTAGCAGTTGGATCAGAAATATATGGGATATATGGCCAGGCTAAAATTGCTGACAAGGTAAAAGTGTCTGGCAAATCTAATATTAAAGGTGAAGCAAATATCCTCGGAGAGGCTATCGTTATAGACAGCTTGATTTCTGGTAGAGCATCTGTAAAAGACAAGGCAATTATTTCAAATTCTTCTATCTATGGTGAAGCTCTTATTTATGACGAAGCTACTATAAATGGTGGAGAAATTTTCGAATATGCCCAAATTTATGGGGCATCATTCATTGAAGGCAATCCTAAAGTTTTTGGTTCGGCACAAATTTTTGAAGATGCCTATGTTTTGGATGAAGCAATCATTCAAGGAGCAGCTCAAGTTTATGGGCGCTCAATTATAAAAGGTACTGTTAGTCAAAATGCTCAGGTGTTTGGCGATGCTTTGATTGAAAATACGGGGAGTGTCGGTGGAGATGCACGTGTTTATGGAACATCTATCATTATTGATCATGTAAGTCAGGGCGATATTTTTGAATAATAATTTTTTGGAATTAAAATCTATGCAATTTTTTAAATATTTTTTTCTTTTAATTTTATGGTCTTCGGCAATATTAGCTTGCGATGAAGTGGGTACAGTTCGCCATACTAATCCAGATAGTTCGATTGGTGGTTTAATTGGGCCATTAACAAAAGTAAATGCAAATGCTTATGTTGGATATAATGCAAAAATTTGTGGGAAAGCATGGGTAGATGCTGGAGCTAAAGTTTTAGATCAAGCGGTTGTAAAAGGAAATGCTTGGATTCGAGAGTATTCGACAGTTAAGGATTACGCGGCTGTTAGTGATGATGCTGTATTGTGGGGGACACGTAATGCGCCTGTTATTGTTTCGGGGAGAAGTAAAATTTATGAGCGAGCTAAAATTTTAACTGGGACAGAAGTAGCAGATGATTCTCAGGTGTACGGAGATGTTTCGATTAAAGATTCGAAATTGTCGGAGCAAGCACGAGTATGTGATAAGTACAGTATTAAAGAGCAGGTATTAATAGATAGCTATTTCTGTAATCTTGGAGAAAGTTATTCCAACGATGAAGTAACATTGAAAAGCTATAATGTTAAATGGATAAATAAAAAGAAAAGTAACATTAGGTTATCTTTGAATAAGTATAATTTTCATCAAGACAAAAAATTATTTCTTATTTATTTGAATGGAATTCTTTTAGAACCCTCTATGATTAATATTCACAGAAATCAACTTGTTATAACAGATACTAACAACTACCAAAAAGAGGGATTAAATACTGTAATGATCAAAGGACGTGATGAGTATAATAAAAATTTATACACGGAAGGTGCAATAGAATTTTATATTGGGACAGGTGTTAAAGAAATTCAGATTGTAAATGCAAATAATATCCAAGAAGATATGAAGGTCGATATTTCTTTTCAGATGAATGGAGAAGAGTATAAAGGAACAGGAAAAATAAGTAATAATGTGATCTTTGTAGATTCAATCCCTGAAGACTCTCATTCATATGGATTAAAGATAAGAGCAGTCGGCGCGACGACGATGATCTTCGAAAATTTTTTAAATGTCCAAGATGTTCCAGCAGCGATAGAAAGTTATACATTACCCAATTATGTAAATAATAATCCAGATTTTTCTGATAATTTAATAAGTTGGAAAATATCTCATCCTGCAAATGTTAGTGTTGTTAATGAAAATAGTAAAAATAATTTGCAAATAGTTGGTTCAGCATCAGAAAGAGTTGAGATTTCTAAAAAGTTTCGTTTAAACAGAACAAACTCAGGATTGCAATTTGACTATATATTACCATCTTCTTCGAGTTTTCTTATTAATAATTCGACAATGGTAGATGTGTTGATTATTTCAATGAAAGATAAGTCAATTATTTCTCAAAGTGATGAGTCTGTGAGTGAGCCTAACTCTAAGTCGAAAGCTTCTGTCTTTAACAAGGAGAGTGAGGGGGATTATGTTATTATGATCCGTATTGAGCCTCACGTGACATCTAAAAATCAAAATGAATTATTTAAAATGTTCGATATCTTAGTTGCAGATGTTGCCGTAAAATTCGCACCATACACATTTAATGTATTAAATAGGATTAAGTTTAATTTACCAGATACTAATGATAATTCAAAATGCAAAGATCCTAGTTTTAACTTCGCAAATAAAAAATCACCATTCTTTAAAAAAAGTATGCAAGAAGGATTGCCGTTTTTCAGTGCTGGATCGATTTATGATATGGCAGAAGTGGTTAGCCAAAACAGAATTTATGGCACCATCGATATCGCTGGTGCGTATGGTGCACAAGTTGAATCCATAAAATTACAGATTATTCAAAATGGTATAGTTGTTGTTGAGCAACCTCTTGCAAGTTGCGCTAAGAAAAATTTTGAAGAGTCAAATACACTAACAAGTTTTTTAAGCAAGAACGAAAGTCTGGTTGGGCATCTTTTTGCAATTCCATTACCAACAGTAGGAATAAATACTTATCCGGGAAGCACTGTCGACCTTGTTGTAAAACTAACTCTAAAAAGAGCTGGTCCTAATGTTGTTTTAAGTAATCCTATCAGGTTAAAAACTTTAGTTGTCCCTGCTATTGGTAAGTCTAGGTATTATGGAAAAGTTGATTATTATGACATGAGTGAAGGATCTTACTTAAGAACAGGAGGAGATAAGTGGATATTACCTGGTTACGCTTCAATTCTGGAAAGTATGATGAGTCGATTACCTGGTTGGAATATAAATGATTTAGCAAAGCTTAATGGTGGAGAGTTTCCAGGACATTTTGGCCATAGCACAGGACATGAGGGCGACTTTAGATTTGATGAAACGTCATCTGTATATTTTAATTTCTCTAAAATGATAGCTGAAAATGTTTCCAATGAAAAATGGCAAGTAGTGTTTAGCAAAATTGAAAATTTTATTAATCAAAATGAGCAATGGTTTGATATTATAGAAAAAATATTTATTACGATGGAGCAAGAAGAGTCTGAAGATGGTCGTTTTGTGGTCCCTATAGATAAAAAATTTGTGCAAAGTCGATTTCAATATAGATGCTTTGGGATAAATAAAACACGTTATGTCGATTTAAATGAACCTCGCTGGAGTGGAGGCTCGCTTCTACGTCAGCAAAATGGACATTGGGACCACATACATTTAACTTATAATGTTCCTGATAATTCTACGCTTGGACTTCCTAAGCTAAAGGAGATTATAAGTCCTAAGCTAGATTTAGACTTATTAGTTTTTGAGATGGTCAATGATAAATTATCTGTTAATTATAAAGATGCTTCAATTGTCCCTTCCTATATAAAAACATTTTGGAGACTTCAAAAAATTGAAGGGTTTAACGATATAGATGCTTTAATTGATTTGGATACTGTTCCTCCGACTTCGTTTAGTAAAAAAGAAAAGAATAACATGAGAAAGAATAATTTTGATGGTGATGAGAGATGGATACATGTTGTATTTGCAGATACGCGAAGTGGGGGCTGTGTTGATAGAAAAGTTAAATTTAATGCTAGTTTGCTAAAAAAGAAAAAATGGATTTTTCAAAAAAAAGCTAATGTGTATAGGGAAATAATATGAAAAAGATAATGGTATTTTTTATGGTTTTGCTGTTTTGGTCTTCAGTTGGAGTTGCTAAGGAGATCGGAGAAGAATATCCTCCTCTTGCCAAAGATTCTCAGAATTTTCTTTTTTATAGTAAAGGTTTAATTGTGCTACCTAATTTTTCTATTGATCAATACAAAAATGAAGCAAAAAAAACATTAGTTTTCAAGGTCTCAACTTTGGCTCTAGAAAAATATGGCTTAAAGGCTGGAGTCGTTGTTCAGAGTGTAGATTTTCAAACAGGCCGAAAAAATCCTAATTTCATTGTAAGAGACTATGTTTATGCACGATGGCCAAAAGAAGAAGACGGTGGAAAGGAGTCCCTTGGTCGACTACACATAATTTTAAGTTATGATGATAAAGTTATTGATGAAGTAGTGAAAAATAAAGTTTCAGTTATTTATGCAACAGGAATAGCTTACTTAGGTCTTGATCGAAAATTGTATGAATCTAAAGAAAGTCTATATCCAGTAGCTGAAATTGGAAGTGTCGACTTTAAGCGAGAGAGCTGGAATCCCAAAGATAAGAATACGAATATATACTTTGCTAATATATTTAATAATACTTTGTTTATTCGAAAATCTAGCGAAGAGCTTTCAAGCTATGAGCCTATTCTGAAAACTCCTTCAGGGTATTTTGGCCTGACGGCGAATGGCCGAATCCTGACATCTGATCGAAAAAATATGAGACTAGTTAGTTGGGGAAAAGATGAAAAATTGTTAATTTTATCAGACTCAGTTTGGGGAGGATGTTCTTATGTTTACATAATCGGAAAAGTTACTAGTTCATACATTCCTCTTCCTTGCTCTAATTTCCAGTAGTTTTTTATTTGAAAAATAAAATTATAATATGGATAAATTATGAATAATAGAATTTTCTTCTTGTTAGTGTTGATCAGCTTTACTACATAGAGATTCTAATGGTGCTGTTGAGCCTTGGAGTTATGATCGAAATGGTTCCAACACACCTTTCGTGTTTAACTGCGGCCAGATAAGTATGTTGGAACGTTAATGTGGACATATAATAGAATGAAAAAGACATATAGGGAGATATTTTTATGAGGTTATTTATTATGTTATTTGTTTTGATTGATCTCGCAAATGCAGGTGATGTAAGTGTAATTCCAACACCTGTTCCTGTCGTTGCAGATTCAAAACAATTTTTAAGTTATTTAGAAGGAATGATAATTATACCAAATTTTTCTACAGTCAAACTGATAGGTGATTTGGGTGCGAACTCAGTTTTTAAAGTACCAACAAGTGAGTTGAAAAGTTATGGAATAAATATTGGAACAATTATTCAGTCTGTAGATATAGAAAAAGGGGTAAAAAATCCAGATTTTATTGTAAAGGACTACGTCTATGGCATTGTACCTACAGATCAAGGAGATAATGCTTACGAGAAACTAAGAGTTATTTTAAGTTATGATGAAGATAAAATTTCTTTGATCAAAAAAATATCTTCTTTTAGTGAATATGCTACAGGTTTTGGCTACATTGGGACAAAAAGAAAGCTCATTGAAATCAAATTTAATTTAATACCAACCACTCCTGTGAAAAAGGTTAATTTTAAATATTCAGGGTGGGATTTAAATAAAAAAGAAGTCACAATGAAATCTATAAATATCTTTAATAATGTTTTTTATATTTATAATGACTCAGGTCCAGAAGGACCTTTTTCTACGGGAATAAAAACTCCCACCTCTTTTCATAAGCTTTTTACGACAACTTTCTCTCTTCGCAATGAGGATTCTTTCTTACTGGTGGCAGATTGGGAGAAACAGAAAGTTGTTTTACTAAATGTAAAAGGGATTGAGGGATGTATGGATCTATATTTTTTCTATAAGGACAGTGTAGAAGTGGCTCCGCTACCTTGTAATAGGAATTAATAATATAAAGATCTAATTTGTTAGTTTTTCGCAGTGTTGCTCGAAGTAAAATATTATTAGGAATGAATGCTTTATGAGAAGAATAGTTTTTTTATGTACATTTTTATTATCTTTTAATGCCTTTTCAAGCGATTGCTCTTTGATTGATGAAAGAATACATCTTAATGATTTTATTTTTCGTGTGTCTAGAAATGGTAATCTGAAAGCAACGCTAAGAAAAAATGTTTATGGAGTTGATGTAAGCTTTTTTTTAATGGGTGATTTTAAAAATAACTCTGTTATTCAATTAAAAAATTCCGAAGGAAAAAGTTGTAAAAAAATTAGTTTTGAAGCCGATCCTGCATTGTTATGTAGAGATGCTGATGGAGCTGTTGAACCTTGGAGTTATTGGGTTTTCAATCCAGGTGGGGAAGCTCCTCCTGAATACAGTATAGTCAGCACAAGAACTAATTACGACGAAGAAACATTTATAAGAAATTCACGAGTATGCGGCTATTCAACTTTTCTTGGAAAAATTGTAATACAAAATTCAAATATTGAGTCAACTTCTCCCTCAAGGGCTACACAGTCAAAAATTATGTCGAACGGATCGGCCTATATTGCTGATACTGAATTAAAAGGAAAGTTTCTTTTTGAGGATCAGTCTACAGGCACAGGCGAAATTATTTTGAAAAATACTACAATTGAAGGTGATCCTAAAATTAAAACTTTCACTAAGAGAATATATTTAGAAAAGGTTAAAGTTACTGGAAATCCAACGATTGAGGAAAAGGTTCCTCTTGGGTTTACTGCAGATTCAGTGTCATCTGTTTTTATCTATGAGTCGACTATTGTAGGGAGCCCTAATATCAAGGGGGGGCTTGTGGGAGGAGGAGCAGATCTAAGAAATACGAATATTCAAGGATCCCCAACAATTATAGGCGAAATGATTTTTGATGGTGTCACAATAGAAAATAGTGGTACTTATACTGCTGAGGCTAAATTACACGGCACTATTATGAATAGATCAGTTATTTTTGGAGATATTCTTCTTAAAGGTAATAATAATTTTTCAGGTTTTTATTTTGTGAATAAATATATTGAAAATTCAACCATCGAAGGATCTGTTGTATATGATGGAGGAGGAGCTATTGCTAATGTTGCTAATTTAACTAACACAGAGGGGTTAAATAAAAAATTTATTTCTTCAACTTTCAAAGGAATAGGTTTTATTTTAGGGACAGTCGAAGGTGGCGTGACAATTAATGGATATGAAGTTTCAGGAAATTACGCAGGGATAAATTTCTGTGATACATGCAGGGCTCATAATGGTTCAAAACTGAGCGGGGCAATTTATACACAGGGAAGTGTTGATTTAGATAATGCAGATGTAGCGGGTACATCTCTGAGGGACGGGCTCTATATTCAAGATATTCGTGACTCTCTAGTGCAGAATTCTAAAACAACGGGAAACGTTGGGATAATAAATTCTACAGTTTTGAATCAGTCAATTGTAAGTGGGAATAGTGCTGTTTATCAATCAGTCGTAAATGACTCAACTGTGAGTGGAGATGCTCAACTTTACGATAATTCATCCTTAACACAAAAATCAACAGCAACTGGAAGTGCTGACATTGCTAATTCATCTGTTACAAATCAATCTCTCGTTAATCAAAATGCAATAGTCGTTTCATCTTTTTTGAATGGCTCTACAGCAACTTGTAATGCTTACGTTTATAACGAATCTTTATCAGGACAATTTGCTGGATGTAATTATCCAAATAAAAAGAATCAAAAAAGGGACGAATTTCTTCAAAAAGAAATAATTCAAAATATTGCGAATAATGTCTTGAAACTAGTTGAGAAAAATGATCAAGCGAAAAAATTTAAATCGGATGTAATTCAAAAACATTATCAAACAAGAATAAAATAAAGTGAATTTCGCAAGAGCTTTTACTGTTAAATACTTTATTCCTTTAAATGTTTATTAGCCTCTTAAGTTTATTTAATATGTATTGATAACCTTTTTGCTCATAATATGGGCAGAGGTTGTCATTAAAAAATACTCGTAATCCTTACCTTTTCATCCCAATAAAAATCCAAAATTTAAATTTAATGAATAAGATTAATAGGCTTCTAGCTGTCTTCACACTGCCAGTACAACTTTCCAATAAGCTCATTTCCTATTAAAACAACTAGATTTGAAATCTCCCAAGCTTTACGATAATATGACTTATATATTTACCGGAAAGCCCCCAATGAAAAAAAACATCTTCAAAGAAATCAAATCAATCGCAATCATCATCCTTGCAGTCTTCGCCTTCAGGTCCACGTTCATTGAACCTTTCAGAATCCCCAGCGGATCAATGATTCCAACTTTAAACATTGGAGATTTCATTCTCGTGAATAAATTCTCTTATGGATTCAAGCTGCCTTACTCAGATATGTTTTCAGACCCGATCTATTTAACAAACTTTGAGCCACCCAAAAGAGATGATGTGATCGTCTTCAAGTACCCGGAAGACCCGAGTATTAATTATATTAAAAGAGTCATTGGTGTGCCGGGTGACGAAATCGAAATGATAGAAAAGAGAGTTTTTTTGAATGGAAAGCTTATTAGCTACATTCCCGATAGCTCTGTCGCAACAAAAGATTTTGCAGATAGTTTTGATGGGATGAAAGTTAATATTTTTAAGGTTCCAAATAATAATCATGACTACTTTATTCAATCAACAGATAGGGCCACTAAGGCCGATACGATCACACGTTTCAAAGTTCCTGCTGGGAAATACTTTGTAATGGGGGACAATCGTGATTTTTCTGGAGATTCTAGGTATTGGGGATTTGTGCCTGAGGAAAATATCAAAGGTCGTGCATTCGCTATTTGGATGTCGTTAACTTTGCCTGTCTTAGACAGCACTGGGTTGAGTTTTAGTCCTTCAAGAATTGGTAAGGTGATTCATTAGATTAGGGATTAACAATCCCACTCTCAACTTGCTCATTAACTTTCTTCGACGCCATCAACGTACTCCCCACAGAGGCCGCAATAATACACAAAATCGCCAAGAGCTGCATAAGGCTTAATTTCTCATCGAGATAGAAATAACCAGCGATAGCACCAATTGCAGGCTCCATACTCATCAGCAAACTAAAGTGTTTTGAAGCAAGTTTCTTTAAGGAAATCATCTCTAATGAATAAGGAACAGCACTCGATAAAATCCCAACCCCAATGGCCGTAAGAACTAATGTTGAACTTGAAAATACCATAGGGATATTAGTGGCACCAAAAGGCAAAACTGCAATAAACCCGGCCGTCATTCCAAGAGAGGTCACAATGCCAGAGTGAGCAGCGCCAGAGGCCTTCTTTCCTTGAATAATATAAAGCGCCCAAGCAGCGGCCGCTCCAAGAGCATAGACAACGCCTAAAAGATCAATTTGCTCTGGAACGTTTGAAATGGGAAGAATAAGTACGATGCCAAGGATGGCGAGAATGGCCCATAAAAAATCCAGTGGTTTTCTGGATAAAAAGATTGCAACAGAAAGAGGGCCAGTAAACTCAATAGCAATCGCAATTCCAAGAGGTAGTCTTGCAATGGCCATATAAAAAAGAAAATTCATCACTCCCAAACAAACACCGTAGACAGCAATGATCTTTAACTGACTCTTATTGAGCTTTGTTCGCCAGGGTCTCCAGATAACAATGAGAAAAAATGAGGCCACAGCTAAGCGGATAACCGAAGTGCTTTCGGTGCCGATAGATTGAAAGAGTTGTTTGGCCAGAGAGGCGCCACTGACGAGCGAGAGCATTGAGAGAATAATTAAGGCGACTGCGAAAATGGGTGAGTCTTTAAAGTTTGTTAATTTGTTCATAATAATAAAAGGCCCGCTTAAAGCGGGCCCTCATGTAAGAAATCTATTCGATTCCTCTGAAACGGTTTTCTAAGATAGCTTTGTAAACTTCAGTGTGTTGAACGTTTTTTTCTGGAGCGATGATTTTTCTAACTTCTGCAATAGTTGCAAATCCATTCTCCATTCTTTTTTTGTCTAATGATCTAATTTTATTTTTTAGAGCGTTTAGTTCTGATTGCTTCATTTTTGGAGAAAGAACAGCTTCAAGTAGAACAACTTTTGCTTTTTCAATTTCTTCAGTTACAGCAGTATGTTCAGCGTGAGATTTCTCTTCAAGAGCAAGAAGTTTTTCTTTTTGTTCTGCTGTTAATGCAGAAGTTCTGATTTGTTCTTTGATCGTTTCGTTTAGTGGGCGAGTTGTAGCTGGAACTTCTTCAATCTTCTTTTCGATTGATTGTTCAACTTTTGCATTGTTTGCACAGCTTGCAAGGGCAAGAGAAAGTAATAACGCGGCCAAGATGTTCTTTTTCATAAGTTCTCCCTATTTTGTTAATAGGAATAATATAAATGAAAAAATTGAAAAGTGGTGAAAAATAAAAGGCCCGCATAAGCGGGCCTTTCATAACAAAAAATTACTTTAAATAATGCCTATTATCTAAGAGTATCGTGAAGAGCTCTTCCTAGTGACTTTGATTTTTTATCGAAGAAGTTGTTGTTTTCTGCCATTTCCGCTTCTTCTTTACATGCAATGCACATTTCTGCTGTAAGTCTTGCGTTTAGGCGCTCAAATCCAATCTCACCGTCGCACTCTTCGCATAGTCCGTAAGTTCCACGGCTCATAGCTTCAAGAGACTTGTTCACTTTTTTAAGGAAGAAGTTTTCGCGATTGATGAATCTGATATCGTGAGAAGTTTGTGTATTAACACTTGCTTCATCTAATGGATCAGACAACTCGTTTCTGTCGAGTTGATACTGTTCTTGTTCCATTTTCTTATTAGAAATACGTTCTTTTTCAGAAAGTAATTTGTCTCTTAATACAGCAATTTGTTTGTCAGACAGATAAGCATTTTCTCTCTTCATTCTTACTCCGTGATAGATCGGCAAACATTTCAAAGATCAATTATTATTGTGTTCTGGAAATTCACAATACAGATAGGGGGATAGTGTAGTAAATTACTAAAATCTAACAAAGCTTAACATCTTCATTGAGAATTAGAGAATCTTCGAGGGAAACGAGGCTTCGCAGTAAGGGCAAAAGTGCCAGAATTGCACATCGAGCTCTGTCTTGCATGATGCGCAAGTGATGAGACACTCTAGGTCAACAAAATCTTCTCCACCCATGAATAAATCTTTTCTCATAGCGCGTATTGTAGTCGGGTGCGCGCGAAATTTTTTTGGATTGAGCGGATCAGGGATGAACATCGCTGGTTTGATACCCTTATCAGGAATGATATTTACGTTGTGTGTTTCATGCATATCCATATCGAACAATTGCGTATTAGCAGCATTGGTATAAGTTTTTAACTTATCAAACTGTGATTGTGGATCGTGTTTATTTTGTAAAAATTTTCTGACTTCTTCTTCGTTATAATTTTTTGTCATTTGGTCATCCGTTTCCATTCATTTTCTAAGAACTCAATCAATTGAGCACTTTTTTTCTGATGAGAGTTAATGAGTTTCATGAAACCAGGTTTCGCATTGAGAACTTCTTTTCTTAACCTTAAACTAAGTGGTCCCATTGTTTCAATTGTTCTGAGTGTCCATTCTTTAACTTCAGGATTTTTATCCAGCAGTAAATTTTTTAAGATCTCAAAATACTCCATGGGAATCATTACACCTGATTTTAATCCATCAGCGATGACATGTTTTTGCGAGGCCGAAAGAGTGTAGACCAAAAGATCAGAGTCTTTCATCGTCTTTAGTGTTTTGAAAAAAAGTTCATTCAACTCACTGGTCGTATTTTGAGTATTATCTAAAATGCACAGGATCTTCGTAATAACATCGTTAGCGTTTGTATTAAGCGCTTTTTGCCATTCCTCTTTGAGGCCAGCGATCATTTCAGGGGTCAACTTAATCTGAGGTCTCTGGCCTTGTTTAAGCTTTAGAATGGTATCAAGGTATAGTTTGGTGTAAATCTCATTCATAGAGGTATTTTATCACTATTTTTGGGCAAAAATACTGAAAAAAGTACCTGCCTTAGAGATATGCGTTTGACGGGGGTCAAGCAGACCTGTAAAAAATGCGATTACATATGAAAGGAAATCAGCTCATAAATTCTATTTACCGTGCCACCGAAGGGGAAGGCGTCTTTTTAGGACGTCCGCAGATCTTCGTGCGCTACCAGGGCTGCGCGGTCGGGTGTTTGAACTGTGATTCAAAAGACACTTGGGACTTTGATCGTGAGATGGGTGTAACAACCACTGAAATCCTAGAGAGAGTTTACACTGAAGGCTTCAATGGAAAAATTAAAAACGTTTCCATCACTGGCGGTGACCCACTTCATCCAAGTCATGTTCCTCATGTTCTAGAAGTAGCGAGCGCTTTAAAAGACCGCGGTTACTTTATCAATATCGAAGCGGCCGGAACGAGAGTGGTTGACGAGATCTTTGACATAGTTGACTACATTAGTTTTGACTTCAAAACTCCTTCGACAGGGGTAAAAACTCCCCTTAGGAACATTCAGAAGATGAATGTTTTATACCCTAATAAATTTCAGGTGAAGGCCGTGATTGCTGATAAAGCAGATTTCGATGCTGTCTTAGACGCTTATAAATCTCTGTGTATTACAGAGGATTCTCTTAATTTTCCATGGGTTTTGACTCCTTGTTTTAACACTGAAGAGCAATTTCCTCTTCAGCGCTTCATCGATGTTATGAAATGGAATGAGGAAAACGGCGGATTCTTCCGTGTTATCGGTCAACAACACAAGTGGATCTTCGGGCCGGACGAAAAACAGGTTTAAAAAAATCCCATCACACGTTAATATATAGTCATGACAAAGCTCAACGATGCCATGAAGGCGCTCGTCTATTTTGCACTTGGACTCATTCTGACTATCAGTCAGATCTACGCTGACGTCTGTAGTGAGCGCGTCGACATGTTTGAGCAGGATGCCCAAATCATTTCAAATAAAAGAATGGTCTCGTTTGATGATTTAAAAGTCTTTGCTGAGTCCTATGCGCTTTTTAAAGAAGAAGTCACGAGAGAGTCGTGTGGACAAGCTGCCATTGATTCAACTAAATCGCTTCGCGAATCTATCAAAACTAAAAGAGCACAGACCATCAAGAGATACCTTGATCTTGGAATTAAGGAAGAAGGCGGAAGAAATATTCAGAATGAGTATGATTATCTGATGGGACAGAGTCAGCGTTTTACTTATGAATTTGAAAATGTTTTTTCTTATAAACAGGAAACTGTCATCAAAAGAGATGAGCCAGTGCAGCCTTCCAGAAGAACAGAAACTCCCAGAGCATTTGCTGGAAAATGTGGCGACACTATTGTTGAAAACGACTCAGTTAATCTTCATAACGTCAGAAACCAGGATACTGTCGGCTGGTGTTACGCTTACACGGCCGCCGATCTTTTAAGTTTTAAAGTCGGAAAGAAAATTTCAGCCGTGAGCTTATATAATTCTGCCGGACAAATCGACGTTGAAAGTGACATTAAGAGCACGACTCCAGTGGGAGGATTTATCGGTCAAAGTATTGATAAGTACTTGATGAAAAAAAATGGATTGTGTCTGGAAGAAGATCTTCCTTCAAGCGATTTCAAATTTTGCACGGATAAAACTTATCAGACGTTTCTCACTAATTTGTTAACCGTTGTAAAAGAAAACCGTTTTGAAAAAGAAATGGATAGCAATTCATGTTTCGGCCAGGATCTTGAGCGCGCTTTCCCTGGCTTTGACCCAGGAAGCATCAGAGGGCATATCAATCGTTTTGGAACGAGAAAATTAGTGGAAGCGGCCTATGACAGGCAATGCAGAAATTTGAGCTTTAAAGGACTTAAAGTCACGACAACGACACTAGTGAAACACAATGGTAATGACGATACTTTGATGAATGCCATTGACGAAAGATTAAAGAAAAATGAAATCGCAGCGATCGGATATGATTATTCTCAAATCAATGCTGAAAACGGAACGAGTGGGCATGGCTCAATCGTAGTGGGAAAACGCACGAATCCGGTAACTGGTAAATGTGATTACCTGGTCAGAAATAGCTGGGGAAAAACCTGTGATCAAAAAGAGCATGCTGAGCTTTCTTGCCATAAAAATTGTGAAGGTGGCAATTGCAGATTTAGTGGACACTTCTGGGTTGGTGCCGATCTCTTAAAGAGAAGCATTTTAGAAGTGACGTACATTCAATGATAAAAATATTATTAGTTCTTTTATTCTCTTTTAATCTTCAGGCCGAGTGTTTTCAAGTTGAAACAAAAATCATTTTTGATAGTAAACCAGTGCTCGCTAAAGAGACACTGTGCTCGCTGGTAGATTCAGAGAAGATGCTTTTTTATGTTTCAAAAACTTGCTCAAGTCAGCAGTGTGAGATTTTAAAACGCACTCCAGCTCCATTGAAGATAAACGGGTATTATCAGAACCTTGGTTCTCCAGGATTTAAACTTTGTGAAGCTTTAGGCGGAGTTCCTCAGATATATGAGTTTAAGAAAAAAGGCAAAGACTGGGAGAGCACTGACAGGTGCATGTTTGGAAAATCAGACTTTGTTGAAATTTCATTTCTCAGTCTCAGGTGGAAAAACTTTATTTCAACAAAGTAATTATGAGTTTAGTTACACGACTGCCCAGTCAGTTGATGAAAACATCCGGCCCCTACGTCGACCCAGGTACTATCAGGCCTTGAGGTGTTACATTTCCAGTTTGTGATTCTTTTTAAGGAAGTGTTACAAAATGTGCCAGAACTCGAAGAATTGGGCTGACTTTCTTTTAATTCCAACGACAGCGACACTTGAGTAAGTTGATCTTGAGGATTCATGCGGAAATAAATAGTGTAGAAGTTTGGGGGCAAGGTTTGAATAAAACTCTCTTTTAAAGAGAGGGTGTCACCATTTATGTCCCAGTCGGTCTCAGTAGAAAAAATCATTTCACGGTAATTTTCCGCCTTTCCACAATCTACCGAGTCCGTACCGGTCTTAGTCTTTCTCCAAGAAGCACACCCATAAAGCTTCTTTCTCGCGTTGATGTTGTGTAGTTTTATTTGCGAAGGTGAACTCTTATCTAAAATGATAGAATAATTGTTAGAGTTTGAAGCGGAAGCTGCACCAAACCTAGTTGAAAAATTTAGTGGAGGCGTAAAATCCTTAACCGGATAAAAGACATCTTTTTTCACGATGTGACCGACTTCAAAATCTTCCAGTCTTACTGACCATTTAGTATTCGCAGACTCAAACACGTGTCCCACGAACCATTCGGTTAGATTAGGATCAAGGTAGTTTGGTTGGTCATTGTAATAAGTCTTATAGATAATGTTTCCAGTAGCATCATACACACGATAGATAATGTATTGATGTGAAGTGACCTCTATTTCTACGCTATACCATTTATTGTCTTCAAAGATAGTGTCAGAGCAAGTCGTAGGAAAAATCTTATTGCCAAATTCAGCCTTTTTAGCTTCTTTTGCGCTTCGATAATAACTTTCAATTTGTGCCATTCTATCAACACATGCTTTATTATTATTGTTATAAAAGTAGCCATAACCAATGTGGCCTATGATAATTCCTCTTCCATCTACACCTGCTTTATCGCCGTATTCTTCAACTCTCATGCGCTTGCCCCTAAGGCCAAAAGCGATATGGCCTTCAGGATTTTTTGCGAAATACCCGTCTGAATAAAATCTAAATTTCATATAATGGATAAAAGAGTCAGCACTATTGGGAATCAGTCCATAGGCGCTGGCCCCACCTGAGTGCTCATCGGCATTTGTTCGGCATACATTGCTCGGGTATTTACAAACGATGAGTCCATTACCATCATTTTTAAATTCAATAATTTTATCGCTGGCCGCTTTTACGAGCGAAGTTGGGGTACTTCCGGCAGGACCAATCGTATTAATCATTTTACTGGTCATTGTGTCAGCATTGACTGCTTTTTTTTGGTTTTTATTCTCTTTTACACAGCCAAGAATTAATAATAAACCAATGAGTCCATAATATTTCATTCGATTCTCCTATTGATTCAATTATCCTGGCATCTAGAATTTTTAACAACTCTAAATATATTGCCTATCAAAGGAGGGAGACAACGTGATGAATTTATTATTCAAGCAAAAGTTTTTTGGTTGATTGATTGCTGACACCGGGCCTTATGTTCAAGTTCTTGCCAGATTCAATTCCTGCAGCATTTGCCCCTGAGTGATGGGAGCCCGCGCTCATTGAAGAATGACCAATCCTTGAGTAAACCGTCTTTAGTTGGGTTGCTAGATTCTTTTCAATCAAGGCAAGCTCAAAGCTCTGAGCTGACGCTTTTTTCTGCGATTCAATTCTCTCAACATATCCTTTAGCAACACCTCTTAAAAAAGAGTTCTTGGCAGCAAGGCCTTTGAAGTCACGATTTTTTTTCGTTGCATCTTTCCACATGACATCTAGTTCATGATCTAGAAAGTGGGCCACATACTCAGCGAGCTCAACGCTGGTTTTATCGCCAATGACTTCGAGATAAAAAATTCCTCTTCCGTGATTGAATACCGGAGAGACGAAAAATGTTTTTAGGATTTCATAGATGGCGACATGTTTAGTTTGTTTTCTAGTGGCCTCTAAAACGCGTTTAACATAAACCGTTTCATCTTCAGGATGAATCTGTCTGGTCATATCCAGATTATGTTCTAATAAGAGCTGATTGGCCTTTAGAGTGGCCAGTTCACGTTCGTGAGGATTATCACTGCTAGTTAGGGCCAGAAGCTTTTTTAAGCGTTCTAAGAGTTTTTCAGTTTTAAGGTCGCCTTCAATTTTATCATTTTCTAAAACGACGTTGGCGTAGGCCATTTCAACATCACGGTCCCAAGAGTATTTGCGACAGATATTTTTAAACTCTTCACCATGCATGACTTGCGGGCCATGGATAATGAAGGCGACAAAATGAGCGAGCTCATGCCTGATAACATTTTTTAAGACACTATCTTTGGCCTGATACATAAGTTTTTTAGAAAGACCTAGCTCATAGGTTCTGGAATCAAAATAACCCAGGCGAGAGTTGTCTTCAAAAACGATAATATTGAGCGGATAAAAGATGCCGTTGTATAAAACGCGGGAGCGGTCCATTTTGAGATTCATTTCGAGGTTAATAATCTCACGCACGTCTTCTCTCACACGAGCGATAAAGGCCTTAATTGTATTGGAGTATAGGTGCATTTTTTTAATATGAATGATCAGTCCCAATTAATCAAGAAGACCATATATATTGGCAGCGCTTTTTGAAATCAGCACTTTTTTATCAACTATAAGGTCTTAATTTTATTTACCTCGGGTGTCCCAAGTCGAGTTCGATGCGTTTTATTTAAGGAATTGGCCCGATGTAGCCGAAAATATAAGAGTCTTTAGATTTCTTTATTTTTAAAAAGGTAGTTCGAGATGATTAAGCTTAATAATGCACTTTTAATTTTAACAGTCGCAACGTTTAGTATCACAGCAACAGCTGCTGATAAAGCTTCAGTCAACGATGAATCAGTTCTTCCCATGTACGCAGTCTTATATGGTGCAAACGAAATAGGATTAAAATCTTGTAAAGCAGTTGGTTCAAAAACTCCTGCATCATTAGATTCATGGTGGACTTCTGTTGATAAGTTTGTTGAAGAAATTGTTGAAAACGAAAAAAATCTTAAGGCAAAGGCCGCTTCTTTAAAATCAGAGATGGATGAATTAGTTAAAAAAGCTGATCCAGAATCGAGTGCTCGAGTTGAATCTATTCAACAGGAGTTAAATACTGTTTTGGCCAGCATTGAGTATTTACGTGGCCCGCAAGGGAGGATTACTCTTGCTCAAAACTTGATCAAAGCGACAGAAGCTGCTAGCAAGCTAAACGAAATAGAGGATAAAGAAAATCAGGCCGCTTATAAGAAGATGCTAAATGAGGCCATTGCTAAATCAATGAACATTGCGGGCCTTGCTTGTAGTCATAAAGTCGTTGGTTGTGATGTGGCCCAAAAAATCATTCCAACAATCAAGCCTATCGTTGCAAGACTATCAAATGAAGTCTATGTAAGTTATGCCCCAAGTGCAGAAATGAACTTCAACATGGAAGCTCACGAAAAAGATATTAACAATATCTTTGCCGCAATTCCGAAATCACCCAATGCCCAATTCAACTGGGTGCTTCCGCTTCATGAAGCCTTTCTTGCCATTAGAAATTCTCGAATGAATGCCGGGATTATTTGTCCTGATGAATCTAAGGCCGCACTAGAAAAAAATACGCCGAACTTTCTTACTAAGCTAGGTGTAGAAAAAGCAGATAGCGCACAGGCCGCGGATATCTTTAAAACTTATTGGGATACAACTAATAAAATTATAGGCCAGGCCGGGAATCGTCATGAGTATTTTGATTATGCCTTAACAAAACTAAAGGCCTTTGTTTCAAGTGATGAGAAAAAATTAAGTGAGTTTGTTGCGACTAAATCGAAACTTGATAAGTATATGGCCGAAGTAAAGAGTTCAGACTCTGCTGGTGATGGAAAAGTTTCAGGTGTTGCCAGAGCGATCGCTAGTGATAAAGTCATAAAAGCAAATCCCTCAATGGGGCAAGACATCTATGCAATGCCTAATGCGGGAGGAGAAGCTTATTCAAGTGGTCTGTCGACTTTAGGAAAATCTTCAGGGGCCGGTGGCGGTTCTGGTACAATGGGGTCAGGTTCTATGAAAGGTGCTTCTATCAATGGAGCAGCTAATAGTAAATCAAGAGCGATCTCGACAAAATTATTATCTCAAAGTGACTCTAAAGGCGGTGTAGAAAAACTATCAAGTCTTGCATCTAAATCTGCTAACGATTCAGTTTCAGCACAGGCAGCAAACTCAGTTAGTAACCTGAAGACTAATAATGTAGCACTGAAAAGTGGTCAGCTTAGTTTTGCAGAAGTCGTAAAAGCAAGTGCTGGTGAAGATGGAAATAAAAGTATTGAAATTAAACCGGAAGAAACAGTTGTTCTTGATTCAAATAATATAAATGTTGGTGAGCTTGTCATTAACGGAACTCTTCTATGTTCTAACGATGTTGAACAAACTGTGATTAGAGCAAAAACAATTTATGTAAATGGAAAGTTTGAATGTGGAAGTCCAGAAAATAGATTTAATAAAAAATTACTCATCCTGCTTAAGCCAAATCCAGCATTAGATCCAAAAACGAACTCTGGCTCCAGAGGACTTATAGTCAATCGTAACGGGGTTCTAAATTTATTCGGAGCGACTGAAAGAGCAGGGTTTCACCGCATTACTCAGACAGTAAATCCAGGGGCGACGTCATTAACATTAAGCTCAGCAGTTAACTGGAAAGAGGGAGACGATGTCGTTCTTGCTCCTACTTCATATGACCCTAATCAGGCAGAAAGATTCACTGTTAAGAGTGTTTCAGGAAATGTTGTCACGCTAAACTCTGCAGTTCGCTTCAAGCACTGGGGAGAAATTGAAAAATACAACACTCAAAGAGGTGTCGTTGACCTGGATCAAAGGGCCGAAGTGGCCAACCTTACTCGTAATATAAAAATTATGGCCGATGAATCTGAAGGTGCGATTTCAGAAGAAGATGCAGCAGGTGCTCAAATCGGTGGACACGTTATGGTCAACAGAGGCGGACGTGCTTATGTTGATGGCGTAGAGTTTTATAAAATGGGACAAGCTGGAGTTATGGCCCGTTATCCATTTCACTGGCACCTTGTGGGAGATGCTCCCGGACAGTTTATTAAGAACTCATCTATTCATAAAAGTTATCAAAGATGTATAACGGTTCACGGAACTAATAAGGCACTAGTTGAAAACAATACTTGTTTCGACTTTAAAGGACATGGTTATTTCTTTGAGCTTGGTAATGAAATTGATAACGTCATGAGAAAGAATATTGCTATCATGTCTAAGTATCCGTCGAGCACAAAATTTTTATTAGCTTCAGATAACCCTGCAAACTCTGTTGATAAAAGATTTCCGGCGGTTTCAAATTTCTGGATTACGAATCCACAAAATACAATTACTGAAAATATTTCAGCTGGTTCAGTTGGAACAGGATTCTGGATGTCTTTTATTCCAGAAGTTAGGGCCTACAATAGAGCAAGTGGAGAATTTGATGGCGCGCTATTGGCCACTCCCGGATCAACAAATACAACTGATTTCTCAAGTAATATTGCACATTCTGGTAGAACAGGTATGACTTGGGATGGAGGAGCGATTCAAGATCCGCAAAGAAAATCATACAACAATAAAAACCCTAACAATCCGGAAGACAGGCTTTTAGATATCGTTAACTATTCACCAAGTTTTCCTCCTGTTTTTAAGAATCTTTCTGCTTATAAAAACTTTGAAAGTGGAATTTATTTTAGAGGTAAAACGGCGGTTTTTGACGGTGGTATTTTAGCGGATAATGGTTGGGGATTTTTCCTGGCCTTCAACCAAATTGTTAAAAACTTTGCTATTGTTGGTGAGTCTAAAAACAACGGAGCCTTTGAACGAGAGTTCACTGAAGCAGATAAATATTTTTCGTGGAGACAAGTAGGGATGGTTTTTTACGATGGGCCACTTGAAGTGGATAAAGTAGACTTCCTTAATTTTCCTGCAAAAGAAGTTAACGTTACGATGAGAGGATTTCATTTTGATAGGACAGCTGTTCCATTTATGGCAATCGGAGGAAATGAAAAATATACTAACTTAGTAAGTAACGTTAAGTTTTCACCAGAGCCTTATTATAGAGTTTTCGTAGACCCTACTTCTCCAACACGAAATCAGGCATGGATTGAAGAAGTAAATGGAAATGCTACTCGTGACGTTGATGGTTCTTTGACCGGCACGGCAGGAGGATTACTTCTTTCTGGTTCAGCTTACGGAAGTTATGATGAATGTACTTCAAAATCATTTAATGGAAATCCATCTTTTAGTTTATTTAAAGTATGTCCTCCAAAAACTCAATCAACACTTTTTTGGATGGCAACTCCTGATATGCCGGGAACTCCATATATTATGAGACGTAATGATGGTGAGATTTCTTATGCAATGTCAGAGTGGAAGTTCATTGAAGAAGAAATCGCACAAAAAAATAAAGTTGGATTCCTTGCTAAAAACAGAATGGTTTCATCACCTGACTTTACTTATGAAATCCTTGTAAAAGACAGGCTTTCTAAAGGAAGAATGTTAGTTGCTGCCCATATGGAAAAACCAAATGAATTTTCACCAATTTTTAAACTGACTGGATTTGGTAAGCAGTGTTCAATTGATAATATGCGTGCATCTGATTCTTATGCAGCATTAAAATCTGCTCAAGACAGTGCTTTTTACACCGACGGAAATGACTTTTATTTCAAACAAAAATCTGTAAATCTTTTTGGTGAAATCATTCCAAGTCAATTCGGTAAAGCACAAGAAAGTGATGCCAATCATCTATGGATTAGTTGTGAAAAGAGAATTGAAAATGAAATTATAGGTTATATTGATAATGTTGTAGAAAAAAATGGCGAGATGATAGTGAATGGATGGGCCTGTGATTATGGAAAAGATGCCCAGGTTGATCTGCATGTTTATGTAGGTGGATCTGCAGCAGTGGCAGGGTCAACGATGATTGGAGCGACAAAGGCCGATCTTTTATCAGAGCCAGCAGTATCATTTGCGTGTGGTGATCAGAGTGGAAAGACTCACCGTTTTACTTACACGGCCTCTGCTGCAACAGTGGCACAACATAAAGGTAAGAAAATGTACTTTCATGGTATTTCTACCAGCGGTAAAGAAAATCGTGCTATCACAAACTCAGGTAATTTTACTGTAGGTGAAGGAACTCAAAATGGTCCAAGACCTGCTTCTGTTCCAGAAGTTCTTCCGAGTGAAGGGATCTTTTGTAGCTTCAAACACGAAGTTGCTTTCAGATGTAACCCGGGCACTGAACTTAGTGCCCCATGGGTTAGTGTAGGTAACGGTTGTTATCATAAAGATCAGGGTGAAACAGAGAGATGTAAATAGTTAGTCTATGCTCAAAACACTACAGGTTTTTGGGTTTAGACTTACTGTCATTTGAGTCACCATTCCGATATTTTCTCTATCGACGATTTCAACTATTTGATAAATAACTTTTTCTTCTTTTACTGGTTTAAATTTTGTTCTTACAAAGAAGGTTGAACCTGGATTTTCCTGAGTATAAAGTTCTCCAGCAGCTACGTGAGCTTCAATTTTACAATCTACACTTGCAGCACTCGCTGTTACAGCAGCAAACATTGAGAGAAGTACTAATAGCTTTTTCATGTCTAAATCCTAGAGTGGGTTAATGTATTTCCATCATATCAACTTCAGGGCCCAAAAAGAGCGCACGAGAAATATTTCCAGAGGGGTGAATAAAGTTTAGTCACAAAGAGCCCTTTTTATGGGGCATTTTATTTATGTGCTTAGGGGCCAACTCATTGATAGGAGGAGGGGAATTTGGAAAGGAATATAATGGTTATTAAAGAGGTTGTATGAAGACGATGTGTTTTCTTCTTGTATTAGGATTTTCTCAAAACGTCCAGGCCACAGAATGTGAGGAGACAAAAGGAAAGTTAGAAACAAGTAACGGAACTTATCATTTTAATTCCATCAATCAGTGCAATGACGTTTATGGAAAATTGAAAAAGTGCACTCAAGAAAATTATGAAAATGCCAAGAAGGCCGTGACAACAGCGAAGAGCGTGGAGTGTATAAAGATCCTGGAAGAGTATGTAGAGAAAAATGGGGCGCAGGTGAGATTAGTGAAGGATGAATAAGTGTATGAGTGAATCCTAGAAAAGAATCCACCCACACAATATTTTTAAATTACTTTCTAGCAGCAAATAGTCCGCGAACAACTCCGCGATTCATTCTTGCGATGTTATCAAGCTTAATTCCTTTCGGGCATTGAGCTTCACATTCAGCTTCGTTCGTACAGTTTCCGAATCCAAGCTCATCCATTTTTTCAACCATTGCTAGAGCTCTTGTTTCAGCTTCAATTTGTCCTTGCGGAAGAAGAGCAAGCTGAGAAACCTTTGCAGAAACAAATAGCATTGCAGAAGCATTTTTACAGCTTGCTACACAGGCACCACAACCGATACAAGCAGCAGCGTCCATTGCTAGTTCTGCTTCATTTTGACCGATCAGGATAGAGTTACCATCTGGTGCGTTTCCAGTGTTCACGTTAACGTATCCACCAGCGGCCATGATTTGATCCATGGCCGTTCTATCAACCATTAGGTCTTTTACAACAGGGAAAGCTTTTGCTCTCCATGGTTCGATAACAATTTCATCACCATTTTTAAATTTTCTCATGTGAAGCTGACACGTTGTCGTGTTAGCTTGCGGCCCGTGTGCCTGGCCGTTAATCATGAGAGAGCACATTCCACAGATCCCTTCGCGGCAGTCGTGGTCAAAAGCGATTGAATCACCCTTTTCTCTAACAAGCTTATTATTTAAAATATCAAGCATCTCTAAAAAAGACATGTCCGGTGATACACCATCAAGGTTGTAGTCGACCATTCCACCTTTATCTTTTGCATTTTTTTGTCTCCAGATTTTTAACTTCAGGGACATTGTTTCTGTACTATTTCCACCCATGGGGTTTCTCCTTACTTGTAGCTTCTTTGTGTTAATTTAACGTACTCAAACTTCAATTCTTCGATGTGACGAAGAGGTTTTGCCCCATCACCTTGGTATTCCCAAGCAGCAACGTGTGCGAAGTTTTCATCGTCACGTTTTGCTTCACCTTCTTCAGTTTGAGACTCTTCTCTAAAGTGTCCACCACATGATTCAGTTCTCTCAAGAGCGTCGAGTGCCATAAGCTCACCAAGCTCTAAGAAGTCTGCTACACGCCCAGCTTTTTCAAGCTCAGTGTTTACGTCAACATTTGTTCCTGTGACTTTTACATCTTTCCAGAAGTTTTCACGGATAGATTGAATTTGAGCGATGGCCTTCTTTAGACCTTGCTCATTTCTTGCCATCCCGACGTTATCCCACATAACTTTTCCAAGTTGCTTATGGAACTCATCAACAGTTTTTGTCCCATTGATCGCAAGAAGTTTATCGTACTTAGATTTTGAAGCAGAAAGTGCTGTTTCAAATTCAGCATGATTTGGATCAAGCTTTTCAAATTTATTAGAAGCGAAGTAGTCACCGATTGTATAAGGGATAACAAAGTATCCATCAGCAAGACCTTGCATTAGGGCCGAAGCTCCAAGTCTGTTAGCTCCGTGGTCAGAGAAGTTTGCTTCTCCTAAAACGAAGAGACCTTCGATGTTTGACATTAGGTTGTAGTCAACCCAAAGACCACCCATCGTATAGTGAATAGCAGGGTAGATCATCATTGGAACTTTGTATGGATCCTGATCAGTGATCTGCTGGTACATTTCAAAAAGGTTTCCGTAGCGAGCACGAATTTTGTCTTCACCTTCGCGCTTAATGGCCGAAGCGAAATCAAGATAGACGGCAAGACCAGTTGCTCCTACACCAAAACCAGCATCACACATGTTTTTAGCGTTTCTTGAAGCTACGTCGCGAGGAACAAGGTTACCAAATGAAGGATAGATTCTCTCTAGGTAGTAGTCTCTTTCTTCTTCTGGAATTTGAGCAGGTGGACGTTTGTCGCCTTTTGCTTTTGGAACCCAAACACGTCCGTCATTTCTTAATGACTCCGACATTAGAGTTAGTTTTGATTGGTGATCGCCCGATACAGGAATACAAGTTGGGTGAATTTGCGTGAAACATGGGTTTCCGAAATAGGCCCCTTTTTTGTAAGCTCTAAATGCTGCTGAAGCATTTGATCCTTTAGCGTTAGTAGATAAGTAGAACACGTTTCCGTATCCACCAGTGGCAAGCACGACAGCGTCTGCCATATGCTTTTCAAACTGGCCAGTCACAAGGTTTCTTGTGATGATCCCGCGGGCCTTACCGTTAACGATAACTAATTCAGTCATCTCACGGCGAGTGTGCGATTTAATTTTTCCGTTATGAACTTCTTTCATCATGGCAGAGTAGGCACCTAATAAAAGCTGCTGACCTGTTTGTCCTCTGGCATAGAATGTTCTTGAAACTTGCGATCCACCGAAAGATCTGTTTGAAAGTGTTCCACCGTATTCACGAGCAAATGGTACCCCTTGGGCCACACATTGATCGATGATGTCGTTAGCTACTTCAGCGAGACGGTGAACGTTTGATTCACGAGCTCTATAGTCTCCACCTTTAACAGTATCGTAGAATAGACGGTGAATTGAATCCCCATCATTAGTATAGTTTTTTGCAGCGTTGATACCACCTTGGGCAGCAATCGAGTGAGCTCTTCTTGGAGAGTCTTGAATACAAAAAGTTTCAACTTCGTATCCTAGCTCCGCTAGAGAAGCTGCTGCTGATCCCCCAGCAAGACCAGTACCGACAACAATAACTTTATATTTTCTTTTGTTGGCCGGGTTAACGATTTTCATGTGAAATTTATGGTTAGACCATCTTTCACTAATTGGGCCTGTTGGCGATTTTCCATCTAGTTTTTTAATGTTTGGATTAGTCGAAGACATATTATCTTCCTCCTTGAAAGTAACTGAAGATTGCAAGTGAAGAGAATCCTACCGCTGTCACGATTCCGAATGCCCATGCAGCACACTTAATTTTTGGCATGTACTTAGGGTGGTTAAGTCCTAATGACTGGAATGCTGACCAGAATCCGTGACTCACGTGAAGACCAAGTGAGCATACAGCTACAACATAAAATAAAACGTGTAGTGGATCTTGAAAGTATTCAATCGTTGTTTTGTAGAGATCTCTCATCACGATACCGTTAACTTCAGTTTCGTAATGTGTTCCGAATTTTAATCCTCTGATGTGCAGAACTAAGAAGATTAAAGTTAGTGCCCCAGTGATGGGCATTGTTGAAGAAGCAAGTGTTGCTCCTCTTCCAGAATGCTTTCTCGAATAAGCATAAGGAATCGGACGAGCTCTTCTGTTTTCGATAACCAGCTGAACCGCTAAAACTAAATGCACTAGGAAGATGGCCATAAGGCCTGCTTCTGCAGCATAGATCAGAGGATTGCTCGTCAGCGTGTACCCGTACTTATTAAAAGCATCAGGACCGATAAAGAGTGTTAGGTTTCCTAACAAATGTGCAATAACAAAACCGCAAAGAAGAAGTCCAGAAATTCCCATAAACTGTTTTTTTACGACAGAATTGAAAAATGAGGACGAAGATTTAGAACTCATAGGAAAGTGCCCCTTGGAAAAAATTCGTATCATGATTGTGTCTTAATATAATGTGCTTTGGTCGCTCCAATTCTAACAAGGCCAGCACGTTTGGTTAAGCAGAATGTGTAATATTTGATTCATTTAAAATAAGTCAATTTTAGCCTTGTTTAAAAGTGTAAAAGACTCTATTTTTTGATGCGTGTCCATGGCAGTATGTAAGTGAGTTTTATTTGAGGAATTATGAAAGATACAAAAAATGAATTGGAATTTGTCGGGTGGCGAGA
The DNA here is from genome assembly GCA_002428265.1 of Bacteriovoracaceae bacterium UBA6153. GTDB lineage: Bacteria > Bdellovibrionota > Bacteriovoracia > Bacteriovoracales > Bacteriovoracaceae > Bacteriovorax. The sequence goes on along the minus strand of DIUR01000033.1, from coordinate 219,862 downwards.
AACTGTTTGCCTGCCCAAATTTAAGTTAAAAGATCTGAGAGCAAAAATAGACACAGGTGCTAAAACATCTGCACTTCACGCTGATAAAATTGAAGTTCTTACTATTAACGGAAAAAAAATAGTGAAGTTTCTCTTTATTACCGAAGAAGGAAAACACTTAACTATTAAAACTCCTTTTATTGAGGAGCGAGCGATTAAAAGCTCCAATGGCGACAAGACTGTAAGACCCGTGATTAAAACAGAAATCAAAATGGGCAAAGAGCGATTTGAAATTGAAGTGACTCTTATTAACCGCGATATGATGGGCTTTAAAATGCTTATAGGTCGTGAAGCTTTAAATGGAAGATTTGTGATCAATCCCGCCAAACACAATTTGCTCAATAAAACTAAAAAGGAAAAACTTCAATGAAGATCGCCATTCTTTCTAGAAACTCAAATCTTTATTCAACGAAGCGATTAGTTGAGGCCGGCAAGGCGAGAGGACATGAGATAGAGGTCATCGACACACTGAAGTGTTACATGAACATAACCTCGACCAAACCTATGGTGCATTACCAAAACCGCAATCTGGACGATTTTGACGCAATTATTCCAAGAATTGGGGCTTCAATTACATTTTATGGAACTGCGGTTATTCGCCAGTTCGAGATGATGGGTGTTTTCTCACTTAATGAGAGCGTCTCTATTACGCGCGCACGCGATAAACTGCGCTCGCTTCAACTTTTATCGAGAAAAGGCCTGGGCCTTCCTATTACAGGATTTGCTCACTCGACAAAGATGACTCAGGAATTAATCAAGCTGGTTGGCGGAGCGCCGCTGGTTATTAAATTATTAGAAGGAACTCAAGGCAAGGGCGTTGTTCTTGCTGAAACAGAAGGGGCGGCAGAGTCGGTTATCGATGCTTTCAGAGAAATGGACGCCAACATTCTTGTTCAGGAATTTATTAAAGAAGCTCGTGGAAGTGACATTAGATGTTTTGTTATCGGTGACCAGGTTGTGGCGTCGATGATGAGAACAGCTAAAGAAGGAGAGTTCAGATCAAATCTTCACCGCGGTGGAACAGCTAAGATTGTCGAGATCACCCCGGAAGAAAGGCAAGCGGCCCTCGATGCAACAAAGGCACTAGGATTAAATCTTGCGGGTGTGGATATGCTCCGCTCATCACGTGGCCCGCTTATTATGGAAGTAAACTCCAGCCCAGGATTAAATGGAATTGAGACGGCGACAGGAAAAGACGTTGCTGGAATGATCATTGAGTATCTTGAGCGCATGGATAAAAATTCTACTGAGACGAAAGGGAATGGATAATAAGTGGATATAAAGGAATTTCCCGCAGAATTTTTTATTAAGTTAGAAGGTCAGGATTTTCTTCTTGGCCGTCTTTCTATTAATAAAATGAATGGAAGTTTTTGGGTTGAAGTAGACATTGTCCAGAAAGAATCAAAGAAAATATTTGCTCACGTTGGAAATCTCTACAATACAAGTGATCTCGATGAAGCCGTTACTAACTCAGTTCAAATGCTTTCAGGCTATGTAAAACGTAAATAATTTCTAAAATTATCATTAAACCTGACAATGAGCTGACATTCTGTTGCTGATTAGTGGTAAAATATCATCCATGCGAATGTACGTCCTCCTGATTTTTACCGCCATTATCCTGTCATTTTCGACGGCCTATTACGCGCTTAATATGCAGAAGAAAACGGTGGCCGACTCAGTTGATATAGCGAACATCGCTTTATATAAAAAAGAGTTCGAGCAGACTCATCATCCCTTTTTAGAAATTGATTTAAGTGCAATGTATCCGTCGCGTAGATACTCACAGCTTCTTCAGCCACAAAATGTTTTTGCTAGAGAGGCAAGCTCTGCGAAAACCTATTTCTCAAAGTCGTGCAATGGTTATCAAGAAAAGATGAGTAAGGTCTTTTTTGATAAGAGCGAGACCTGGGAGGATTTTCGTTGTAACCGCATCTCGAGGCTTCCAGTTAAGTTTTTTGAAAATGCACCACTGGTCCATGAAAGTGGTGTGAGTTATGCTTTTCTTGCTTTTTTATCTGGAAGGGAGCCTTTTTTTAATAATGAGTGGGTGAGAAATAACCTCAACCTCTTTCATGTGAGTGAACTCGAGGAGCTTCCTTATGAGAGTCTCGAAGGAAATTTTAGAATCCTCTCCAAGCTTCGCAAATCAGATTTAGAGTCGTTGGTAAAAGGCGCCAATTATATTTTAAGTGATGACTACTTCATGGTGAGAAATCGCCAGGAATTTAATGTCACATATAGAATTTTTACAAAACCAGACCTGGAAGATTTTTTAAAAGAAAAAGTTTACTACATCAGGACTTATCAGGAAGGAAAAGAGTGCTTTTATCATGAAGGACGCTTCTGTTGGGAAAAAGACACGCGCACATTGGTGCAAGTCTTCATGCAGTCTTCAATTATTGTTTTTGCGGGCTCATTGGTTGTTTTACTTTTAATTGCTATGATTCTCTTCAAAAAAATAAAGAATCAGAAATTTGAAGAAGAAAGAAAAAAGCACGCACTAAGAGTTCTTACCCATGAGCTTAGAACGCCGATTGCTAATTTGATGTTACAAGTTGAGCGGATTAATAAACAATCTGACATGATTCCCAATTCGATCTTAGAAGAGTTTCTAAAGATGGAAGGGGAAGTCTACAGGCTCAAAAGGCTTGCTGAAAAAAGCACCAGCTATCTGCAGACTAACGATGGTAAATCCCTTCTGGCCATCAGCCTTGCGACTGTCCCTTCTGCTAATGAGATCGTTGGTGATATGCTTCACGACTACATTGAAAAAGGAGTGGAGTTTACTCCATCGCTAAAAGATGGCCCGGTCGATATTGATGTTTATTGGTACGGAATCTGTGTGAAAAACCTGGTGGAAAACGCACTCTTTCACGGAGAGGCCCCGGTTAATGTAAGCTTGAATTACACGGAAGAAGTTTTAGAATTAACAGTGACGGATTATGGAAAATGTCCTTATCGAAATCTTGATGAGCTCACTCATTCAGACCGAAAAAATAAAAATTCTTCTGGATTAGGATTGGGAGTGAGTATCGTTCAAAAAATTATGAAAGAGATGGGCGGAAAACTTCTCTATACACAAACACCAACTACCTTTACTCTTTTTTTAAGGAATAAAAAATGAAGCAGGTTCTGATCGTTGAAGACGATGAAAATTTAGGTAAATCACTAAAGAAGATTATGGAAGAAGAGGGAATGAATGTCTTTCTTGCTACGACTCTGGAGCGCGCTCGCACTCTTCTTAGTGAGCCTTTGGATGTGATCGTATTAGACTGGATGCTGCCTGACGGACAGGGCATCGATTTTCTGCGCGAACTGCGCGCTAAAAATGCAGTTGTGCCGGTTATTATGCTTACAGCACGAACGGATCTTATAGATAAGGTTTTGGGCCTTGAGACTGGGGCCAGCGATTATATGACTAAGCCCTTTGAGTCCAGAGAGCTGGTGGCGCGAGTGCGTGTGCAGCTTAGAGAAAAACTCACAGGGAAGGCACGCGAAGAAAAAGTAGTGGCCGGAAAAATTCTGATCAACGATCTTGATAAAGATTTCTTCTACGACGGTAAAAAAATAAGCTTAACCAAGATGGAGTACGAGCTTGTCAAACTTTTGGCAGAGAATCCAAGGCAGACATTCTCAAGAGAAAACCTTCTGGATAAAGTCTGGGGTTATGAAAATTTTCCAACTACACGAACTGTAGACACTCACGTTCTGCAGATCCGTCAAAAAACCGCTGATGACATCATTGAAACTATCAGAGGCCTTGGTTACCGTCTGGGTACTATGGGAATTGTCAGCTCGAATTGACAATCAAATGACCGAGAACTGACTTATAAAAAAAGTCCTCTGTTACGATGAGTCTATCATCAGGAGGAACTAATGAAGAAAGTTTTGCTAACAATTACTGCGCTAACAACTGCTCTAATGCTCTCAAGCTGTACGACATCTGACAAAGATATGAAAGAGAAAATGTCGAAGATTCTACAGGAGAATCCAAAGATTCTGACAGAGGCCATTGAGAAAAATCCTGCTGAGTTTATCACTGCTCTTCAAAATGCCGCTAAAAATGCTCAGGAATCCATGGGTAAAAAGCGCGAAGAAGAAGAGAAAAAACAACTTGAAGAATCTTTTAGTAAACCACTTGTGGCAGAAATCAGAGCTGATGAGGCCATCAGAGGCCCTAAAGATGCACCTATTACACTTGTAGAATATTCTGATTTTGAATGTCCTTTTTGTTCTCGTGGAAACGAAACAGTTGAGGCCTTAATGAAAAAGTACGACGGAAAAATCCGTTTTATCTATAAACATTTGCCTTTGAGCTTTCATGAACAAGCGATGATCTCCGCTCAATATTTTGAAGCCATCCGACTTCAAGACAGCTCTAAGGCATTTGCTTTCCACGACGAAGTATTTAAGAACCAAGCAAAGCTAAAAGAAGGTACGAAATTTTTGGATTCTGCAGCCAAAAAAGTTGGTGCCGATATGACAAAACTTAAAAAAGATCTTCACTCAGATGCGGTTAAAAATAGAATCGCAGCTGACGTGGCAGAAGCAGGAAAATTCGGAATGTCGGGAACTCCAGGGTTCTTGATAAATGGTGTACCTGTGAGAGGGGCATACCCAGCGGATTATTTTGTTTCTCTAATCGAAGAGCTTCAAAAGCGTGGATTAGTTAAGATCTAAAACCAAAAAACATTTCAAGCTAACTAGGCCTTAAGAATTTGGGGCCTCCTTAGCTTGAAGTTTTTCTTTTCTGATACTTTTTTGGCAGTCTACACACTAAATCTCATCAAATGTAAGATCCAGTAAGCAAGCTCTGTCATTTTAATGACTTACTAAAGCACTTTATCGTCAAATTAGTGACTTACATAATGTAAGTTTAGTAATCATATATCAGGTACTTAATCATCTTATCCACACTATTAGCCCTTCTAATAGGGGGGAGAAAACTTGGCACGAACAGTGCAATTAGTATTAGTGTGTGTGTGGAGAATCTATTAAAAGGATTTTTTTAGCTCTCCTGTGAATGTCTCTCAAAAAGCCCATTGCTGAAATACGCACTGGGCTTTTTTGTTTTAGGACACTAAAATCTTTTGCATGAATCAATACTTCGAAAACTCAAATTACATTCAAGATGACTTTCCTGGCCCTGGCGAATATGTCGAATGCACTTTTACAGGCATTGATTTTCAAGAGGCCAATATAAGCAGGATGAAGTTCATCGACTGCAGCTTTAATGAATGTAACTTCAGCAACACTTCAGTCAAAGGTGGACTTTTTAGAAGCCCGGTTTTTTCCAAGTCGAGAATGATAGGAATTAATTGGGTAGAGTGTGCAACTTTTTCTAGCGCGAGTTTCTCAGACTGCTTGCTAGATTATTGTGTCTTTCAATCACTCAATTTAAAGTCTAATAAATTCCTTGAATGCAAAATGCACGAAGTGGATTTTTATCAAACCCAGTTGGTCGGGGCGGATTTTTCAAAATCAGATCTTAGAGGCACAGTCTTTAATGGAGCAGATCTTCGAGAGGTCGACTTTAGAGGGGCCGTAAATTACTTTATAGACGTTAAGTTAACTAATGTTAAAAAAGCGAAATTCAGCATGCCTGAGGGACTGGCATTACTGACTGGCCTGGGAATTATAATAGAGTAGATTCAGGAATAGGAAGAGTCAGAACGAAGTGGGTGAGTTGACCGTCGCGGTAGTAAGATAATTCTCCGCCATTGACTCTGCTAAATCCATGAGAGATAGACAAACCTAATCCCAAACCTTTTCCAATGTCTTTGGTTGTTACAAATGGCTCCATCACTTTTCCAGAGATAGCTTCAGAGACACCATCTCCATTATCAGAGATGCTAAGCGAGTATTGAGTATCATTTTTAGTCAAAGAGATATGAACCATCGGCGCTTCTTTTTCTATCGTGGCCTCTACTGCATTAGTGCAAAGATTTAAAACGATTTCAATAATTTGATTTCTTTTACATAAACACAATGAAGGGTATTCTGGTGGAGTAAAAGATATCTCAACGTTGGAGTTGGGAAATCTTCTCATGCACATTTTTATTCCTTCAGCGATGATAGTATTTAAATCATGCAGATGAAGATTCTGATCTGCTGTATCCTGAGAAAATTCCTTAAGACCGCCGGTGACCACAGTAATCCTTTCTACCATGCGTGAAATTTTATCTGTTAGATTATTGAATTTTTCTTTGTCTTCGCTAGAGTCTGGGCCGACTCGTTTAATCTGCTCAACAGCACCTTTAATAATGGCCAGAGGATTATTAATTTCATGAGAGATACCACCGGCCATTTCACCAAGGGCTGCCATTTTTGATTGCAAAATAAGATCGTTGGTTAATTTTGAAACTTCATTTTTGTATCTAAAAGTTGATTTGGCCGACACTCCGATAATCGCGAAGGTGGCAATGTTGGCAGAATGAAAATGAAAAAGCTCCAGCCAATTAAGAGGTGCCCATAAACTAAGAATTAAAGGTCCGCCAACACCAACAATAGCATATTGAACATAGCCGTTCCAGGTCATAGAAGTTGAGCAGATAATGGCCGCGACCACAAAATAAGACCAGCAGTGAAAAAGTGACCATCCATTTATACTTAGAAGATATAGGTAGAGCATGAGAAACGACATGGTACCGATTCTAATTAAAATTCTGCTCCAAAAAAGGAGATTATCTTTTTTTATATAAGTGAAGACCACGCTGAATAAAGAAAAAATACTGATCGCAATTCTACCGGGAAGAAAGTCAGCATATTGAGGATGAACTCTGGTCATAAGGAAATAGAAGACCATGCTACAGATAGCACCGCTGATCATGAAGATTCTAATTCTTCGAATCGCCTCGTTATGTTCTATAATTTCTAAAACGTTCACTAATCATGGTCCATAATTTTATAAATAAGACTGGCCAGTGCTCTGGCACCTTTTTGAGAAAGGTTGTCATAAACTGGATTATATTCATAAAACCCATAATGTTTAGTTCTTAATACATCTTGTGAGTAAATTAAGAGTTCTTCCACAAAGTGATAAGGTAGACCTCGATGATTGACGGCGCTGACACCTTCCATAATAGAAGAGTCTAGTGCGTCAGCATCAAGACTAAAAAGATACAGGGCCTCGTGATCATAAGGGATCATTCGCTCAAATAGTTTTCTGTTGTTAGTGAAGTTATTGGTGAGGTGTTTTAAGTCATCATAAGTTGCGACAACTTCTTTCGCACGGCCCAAATCACTCATCGTAGACTTGGCATTAGCAAAGTCGTGAATACCGATTTGGATAAGTTCAAACTGGCCTGTGAACTCTTGAGCAAATTGTCTGAAGGGCGTGCCCGAGTTTGTGAACTCATCAATCCTGGTATCGAGGTGAGCATCGATATTGATGACTTTAATTTTTTTATATTTGGTATTGAGTGATTTTAAAAGTGGATAAACATGATCATGACCGCCGCCAAGATAGATGAATTTTTTTGCTTTTGTATAACTCTCAAGTGCTGTTGAAAGAGTGGTTATGTAACTTGCTTGTGCTTCGGAAAAATTTTCCGCTTCAAGTGCCGGATCGGCCACTTCAATATCAGACCATAGGTGTTCGTTATGCAGGGCCAGTTTTTTTACAATATTGAGAAGGGCATCCGGGGCAAAAGAAGCTCCTCTTCTGCCAGTATTTCTGATTGTTCCTATGTCGGACGAGGATTTAAAAAAAAGAATATCGGCGCTAGAGGGTTTTGTGCGGTTTTTTATCAGGCGTTCACTGTCTCTTGAAGCAGCATTCTCTAATATCAAATCTTTTTTCACGCGATGTCCTCATTTGCGGTTTACCTAAGTCGACAACGTAGTATATCATTAAAAGATCAAATGAATAAAGAATGGTTTATATTTAAAGGCACTCACCACTTAGGTCCGTTTTCCATCAAAGAGATGGAAGAGTTCATGTCAGTGGGCGAAATTACCGCACAGTCATTAGTGTGGCGTGAAGGCGCAGAAAAATGGGAAGCGCTTGGTAAGGTTCGCGAGCTTGCTTTTTTAAGTGAGGCCTATAAAACACCTGACTTCACACCTCCCAAGAAGCCTTATTCAAAAATGAATGCGGTGAAGGAAGTTCAAAAGACTCCGGTGCTTCCTGACTTACCAGATCTTCCCGATGAAGACTTGCCGCCACCGATGCCTCCTGGGTTTTTAGGGGTAGAGAACTCTATAGATTTTAGTGCCAAGACTAATGATACGATCAGTGATGATGAGCCACCTCCGCTTCCTTTAGATGCGATTTTGGATCCAACAGGTGCTGGTAAAGGCTTTCAAAAATCATCACGCCCATCTTCTAAGATTGTCCCGAGGGTGGTCTTTAGTGTTGTTGTGGTCTTGTTCATTGCCATCGTTGGGTGGTTTTTTGTTAACGAAAAATCTGCTTCGATTCAACTTCGCGTAAAAGGGCTAATGCCAGTTTACCTAGAGAAGCTCTCAGAAACAGCAGAGCAAAAAATTTCATCAATTGCAGTGGCGATTGCATTATCTCTTGATGGTAAAACGATTTTTGCGACTACTAATAAGGATGGCGAAATCCTGGCCATTATCAAACTTCGCTCAATTCCAAAGCGCGTTTTAGGAACGGATGACGTGGAGTTGATGGTCAGAGGCGTGATTAAAAATCATCTCGGAGAGTTTGGAAAAATGCAGCTCATTAGTGGGCCACAGTTCGTCCCGGGCGAGTATGATGTCGATTTTACCGGAAGAAAAATGCATTTTCTTAATAAGCGCTTTAAGTTCTTAAACGGGATTGATTTCTTCAAGAAGCTCAATACCAACTACACTTATAAAACTCAGGCCTTGATTTATGCGGGAACTCCTCGTGAGTTTGAAAAGAAGCTGCTTGAGTACACCGATACGATCGTGGCAGAGCAATTGAAGCCATTCAATGACAAACTTGAACGCCTGCAGACTTTCATGTCCATTTTAAATAAGACATCGGAAGACTATTTACTGGCCCTGGAAAAAGTCAAAAAACCAAAAGACATCAACGCTTTTGAAACTCAGTACATCAAAGAAATTTCGCCTATCCTTCAATCATTAGTGATTGCAGCCAGCGAGTTGGCAAAAAAAGGTGAGGCACTTGAGACTGACTCGAGAAAAAAAGTGGCCACTTATACAAGTCAGGTTCAATTAGGAAAACAAATTGGCGAGCTCGGCGCAGACATGATCACTGAAACGAGAGCGATGAAAAAAATCACTGATAAAGATAAAGCAGTATTAAGGCTAAAGTTTCAAAAACGCCATAGCTCTATCATGAGTCAGATTGATGCTCACATCGCAAAACTCAATGCGGAAATTAAAAAAATCTCTAATTAAAAATTGGGTAGGCAATCGCAGGATTAAAATCCATTTTTTGCTCGCAGACAAAATCACCCTTTTCATTTTTCTTCACAGTTGACCCAAAATAGAGTGGATCGTGCTCAAAAATCATCGTGAGTTTTTTATCTTCGATGAATGATAAGAACTCTTTCTTATCCGATGTCGTTACACCTGGCGAGATGTCATAGCCCATGACCCATGGGATGTGAACGTGGTTACTGGTAGGAATCAAATCTGCCATGTAGATCATCTTTTCATCATAGGCGTGAAGAAGATAAGGGGTGTGTCCCATAGAGCATTTAAACTTGATTCCAGAGATAATATCGCCTTCCATACCATCGACAAAATGAATTTGATTTTTTTGTTCATACCATTTTATGACTGGTTCAAAATACTCAATTTGAAATGAGCCACTGTCTCTGTCGGTGGGATTTTTAGAATATTCGTAATGCTTTTTATGAAGATGAATAGTGGCGTTTTTTAAAACGGGAGTGATGACTCCATCAACCATTTTTCCAAGGCCCCCGACGTGATCAAAGTGCAGGTGAGAAATAATCAGGTCAGTCACATCTTCTGGATTTAATCCAATCGATTTTAGTGCGTGCTCAAGAGGAGAAGGACTTCCTACAACTCCAAAGCGCGAATCCCATTTTTCTCCATGGTAGTCGCCGATACCAGTATCAATAAGAATATTTTTTTTACCGTCTTTAATCAGGATTAATCTTAGAGCAAGTTCAATTCTATTTTGATCATCGGCGGGATGAACTTTACTCCAGAGTGGCTTAGGAATAATTCCAAACATCGCACCACCATCAAGCTTAAAGCGCGCAGGTTCAAGGGAGAAATATTGTTTACTTTGCATCTTGTTATGTCCATTTTATGAGGAGATTGCCCCCTCGGAGGTCTCTAGAGTAAAAAATTGTTTTGATTTTGGCATTTTTTTTCTTAAAAGGGCCTTTATTGGGGCGATGTTCCTTTAAGGACGAAGACGCGGGAATTATTATGATCGCGTCTAAATTACGAATGTCTTACACTCAGCAAACTCTTGAATTAGGAGAATCTATGAACGTCCATGAGTATCAAGCAAAAGATTTGATGCGCAAATTTGGTATTAAAGTTTTAAAAGGCGAAGTCGCTACTTCTGTTGAACAAGCAGTAAAGGGCGCAGAAAAACTTGGTGGAAAAATTTGGGTTGTTAAAGCACAAATTCACGCAGGTGGAAGAGGAAAAGCTGGCGGTGTAAAACTTGCTAAGTCACTAGATGAAGTAAAAAAATATGCATCTGAAATTCTTCACTCGACTCTGGTCACTCACCAGACAGGTCCTGAAGGAAAAAAAGTAAACACTCTTCTTATCGAAGAAGGCTGTAACATTGCTAAGGAATTCTACCTTGGGATCGTTCTAGACAGAAACAATTCAAAAGTCACATTCATGGCCTCTAAAGAAGGTGGAGTTGAAATTGAAGAAGTTGCTCATAAAAATCCAGAAGCAATCGTAAAAGTTGCCGTTGAGCCAGGTGCTGGATACCAACCATACATTGGAAGAATTTTATCTAATGCTCTTGGGTTAGATGCTGCTCAAGCAAAAGAAGCAGACGCTTTCTACAGAGGCCTTTACAAACTATATATTGATACTGACTGCTCAATCGCAGAGATCAATCCACTAGTGTTAACTGGTGACAACCAAATGATCGCACTTGATGCGAAATTAAACTTTGATGAAAACGCAATGTTCAGACACCCTGAAGTTGCAGCTTACAGAGACCTTACTGAAGAATCAGCTAAAGAAGTTGAAGCTTCAAAATATGGTCTTTCATACATCGAGCTTGATGGAAACATCGGCTGTCTTGTAAACGGTGCAGGGCTTGCTATGGCAACTCTAGACATCGTAAAGCTTAACGGCGGAAACGCTGCTAACTTCCTTGACGTTGGCGGTGGAGCAACAAAAGAAGCTGTAGAGCAAGCTTTCAGAATTATTCTTTCTGATCCAAACGTAAAAGCAATCCTTGTTAACATCTTCGGTGGAATCATGAAGTGTGACATTATTGCTGAAGGTGTTGTAGCGGCGGCACGTGCTGTTTCATTAAACGTTCCACTAGTGGTTCGTCTTGAAGGAACAAACGTAGAGCTTGGAAGAAAAATCTTAAATGAATCTGGTCTTGCTATCACAGCGGCCAAAGATTTAGGCGACGCTGCTGTAAAAGTAGTTGCCGCTGCAAAAGGAGCGTAGTCAATGGCAATCATGATCGATAAAAATACACGTTTAATCACTATCGGTATTACTGGTAAACAAGGAACTTTCCACACTAAGCAATCACAAGAATACGGAACTAAGGTTGTTGGTGGAGTGACTCCAGGAAAAGGTGGAACTGTTCACGAAGGCTGGCCAGTATTTAACACTGTTAAAGAAGCTGTTAAAACAACTGAAGCAAACGCTGCGATGGTTTTTGTACCACCTCCATTTGCTGCTGACGCTATCTTAGAGTGTATCGAAGCAAAACTTCCTATCATTATTACAATCACTGAAGGGATTCCTATTTTAGATATGGTTAAAGTAAGAGACGCCCTATCAAGAAACCCAGAAGTAAGACTTATTGGCCCGAACTGTCCGGGTGTTATCACTCCAGGTCAGTGTAAAATCGGAATTATGCCAGGTCACATTCACCTTCCAGGTCGTATTGGCATTATCTCTCGTTCTGGAACACTTACTTACGAAGCAGTAGGACAACTTACAGCTCGTGGTATCGGTCAATCAACTTGTGTTGGTATCGGTGGTGACCCGGTTAACGGAACAAACTTTATCGACGTTTTAGAAATGTTCAATAAAGATCCAGATACTGATGGTGTCATCATGATCGGAGAAATCGGAGGATCAGCTGAAACTGATGCTGCTAGATGGATTCAAAAGAACATGAAAAAGCCAGTTGTTGGATTTATCGCAGGGGCAGCAGCTCCAAAAGGAAAGAGAATGGGTCACGCAGGGGCACTAATCTCTGGAGAAGACGATACAGCAGAAGCGAAGTTTAAAGTTCTAGAAGAGTGTGGTATTACGGTTGCAAGATCGCCTGCTGACCTAGGATTAAAATTAGAAGAAGCAATGAAGAAAGCAAACGTAGCATTAAGAAACTCATAATTTTCTATAAAGGAGAAAACACAAATGGAAAGAACATTTTCAATCATTAAGCCAAACGCAGTAGCAGACAACAACATCGGAAACATCGTAGCTCGTTTCGAGAAAGAAGGTCTTCGTATTGCTGCTCTTAAACTTACTCACTTATCAAAAGAAAAAGCAGAAGGGTTCTATATCGAGCACAAAGAACGTCCATTCTTTGGTTCACTTGTTGGTTTCATGACTGAAGGACCAGTAGTTCTTATGGTTCTTGAAGGTGAAAACGCAGTAGAAAAAAACAGAAAGATCATGGGAGCAACTAACCCAGCTAACGCTGACGAAGGAACTCTTAGAAAGCTATACGCTAAGTCAATCGAAGCTAACGCTGTTCACGGATCTGACTCTCAAGCAGCAGCTGATCGCGAGATCAACTACTTCTTCGACAAAAACGAAGTTAAAGCTAGATACTAGTCTTAATAAAAAGGCCCTCTTCGGAGGGCCTTTTTTTATGCCCATTTTTTGAGCAATCAAAATACTCTGCTAATTTTCCTAAGATCTTAAAAGTGTTTATAACCATAAAATTTTAATATTCATAAATTCTAAATAATTTATAATAGTTAGATATTACCTGATCCTGGGAAATTATATTATGAAACTATTTGTAAGTGCCTTTATCCTTCTTTCTGCTTCTGTCACGGCCTACGCTACTGCTGACTCAGAAATGTTAAAAAGGGGATGCATACTTATTTCAAGAGGCGCTTATACCTGTCCTAAGAAAGGATGCACGACTCCATATAGTGGTACAGCAGGAACAGACAAAAAAGTTTTAGTTTGCTCAAATTTAGAAATGGATGGAATTGCTACTCATGTTTACGATGAGTCCGGGCCGTTCAGGTACGTCTATGATGAAAAACAATATGCTGACCTTGTTAAGAGCGGGTATACGTTACGTGATTCAGTTGTTAACAGGAATTTAAAATCAGTAAACCCAGCTCTAAAAGAAATTGAAGATTTTTATTCAAAAGAGCTTTACGACACTGCCGTTTTTCAAAATAAGCTTGTAGAGATTGCAGCTGTTCTTTGGAGTTCAGCTGAGTATAAAAAGCAGTGCAGGATTCTGGAAGGAAATGTTGACCAGATGGCAGAGTGGAATAAAGCGGTAGTCGAAATTATTAAGTATTATCAGGAAGTTTATAAAGAGTTTGTTGCTGCCCAAGTTTCACTGGGGACTATCGCAAAACAAAATAAGTCATCTCAACTGGCGCCCCTTGAGTGGCAGATCAATATGTATAAAATGTACAACCAATATCTTTCAGTTGAGTTCGGAATAAAGAGTTACGGAGTTGTCTTAAATAAAATGAAAGCTGCTCAAGCCACGGCCATTCACAATTCACAGGTATATGACAAACAACTGCGAAGACAGTTTGAGATGTATCTTGTCGAAGAAGTTTTAGGGGAAACCAAAAAGAGAGTAAGCGGATTTTGTAAAGAAGTTAACAATACATGCGACAGGATTTACAGTGATCTTGCTGATGTTGAAAAACTTTTAAATGACTATGCTGTGACTTATTCTGTTTTAAAGGAAGGAACAATCGAGCTCAATGGAAAGTTAAATGCCATAGAAGTTAACATAATGAAAAAAATTGCAGGCATGCCTGACAACAATAAAGGAAATTGGAAGGAGCTTCTACAGAATGAAATGAAGGATATGATCTCACTTAGAAAAAAGAGTGGATTGGAATGTGTTAAAGATATCACTCCGGCCGTAATAAGTAGTGCCAGCGAATTTGCGAAGTCAGTAGGTCTCTCAGAAGGTGAAAAAAATGCATCTAATTTTATTTTAATCTGGAACGAGTCAGAAGTGTATTTTGGACAACCTTTTCAAAGGATAGGTTACTTTAATCGTGTTGATCAATTTCTTACTCAAGTCATGAAATGGCGAGATAGCGCTGTTAAAGAAAACAATGCAAATATCAAAAAAGTTGAAAAGCTCTTGCGTGATACAAGGAAAAGTCTTGGCATGTCAGAGTTCGACACACTTGAAGAAGCAAAACTTAAGACTTCAAGTTATGTTTTAAACCATCCTGACTTTGTAGAGCTCGGCCAGTATAAATCGACAGGTATCTGGTATGCGCAGATGAAAGATCCTAAAGGTAAGGTTTACTCTATGGAAATCTATACTGAAGGACCTGATGTTAAAAAAGATATATGCTACGGAATTATCAAGGGAGGCTGTAAGGCCGCTCTATAATTATTACAAATTTTCTTGTCCAGGCCCTTTCTCATGTTAAAGACTCCTCACATAATCTGATATGAGGAGTTCTTATGAAATTTACAATCGCACTTGCTCTTATGATGACATTCGCTGTAGCGGCCAATGCAGCTACTCCAACAGAGATAAAAAATTTAATTAATAAGTCTGGAGAGTTTACCTCTTTCTATAATGGAAAAGTTTTCGAAGCAGAAAATGGTGGGCATTGTACCGTTTCATTTAACGAAGACGAAGAAGTCGTGAGCATCGATGCAGGGACATATTTTGCTATTAAAGCGGATCTAGAAGGTGCCAAAAGAGAAATTTCTGCAAAAGAAATTATCTACACTACTACTGATAACGGTAAGAGAGTGGGAGGTTCTGTGTGTGGAGATTATATTCCTCTAACGTCTTATAAGAAATCAGTGATCATCACAAAAAATTCTCTTACAGTAAAACAAAAATTCACTTGTGCTGTTTTCGACAGAAATGAAATCGTTGAAACTTGTACAATTAAATAAGTGATTCAAAAAACTAAAGTTATTGCCTACATTTTTAGAAGACCAGAAGAAATTCTGGTCTTCTCTCATGTGGATTTTCCAGAAGTGGGTCTTCAAGTTGTGGGCGGGACTGTTGAGCCTCAAGAAGATTTTCAAAATGCCTTGTCTCGAGAAATTTTAGAGGAGTCAGGATTAATCATTCATCCTCACGAGCTTAATAAAATAGGTGAGACGATTTACAAAAGACGAGACCGCGAAGAGATCAATTTACGCCATTATTACTCTGTGATTAAAACTGATTTACCCGACAGATGGAAACACATTGTCCGCTCATTGGGAGAGGACAATGGATTAGTTTTTGAGTTTTTCTGGGTTAGTTTAGAAGAGGCGAAAGTCGTTCTCGATGGAAACTTTGCCGAGTTACTCTGATAACTGACAGCTCTCTAAACTTGGATAGGCCACATCTTCAACTTTTAAATTGAGTGCAGTAATTTTTCTAAAACCATATTCATCTTTATTACAAATCTGGCCATTTTTCATTGAATCTAGTCTCTGCTTACAGGCTTCAAGGGTAGTAAAATTATAACCGTGAAGTTCTCTTCGCGAAGCGGATTGCATTAAGGCGAACTCATTACCTGATTCAGTACAAGTAATTCCTATTTTAGGATTGAGAAGCACTTTACCGGAATCAGCTGACCATTTATTAGAGACAATAAAGCTTTTTAACTCTGCTGAGCTGGTTAAACCAGTCCATGCATAAGTTCTTAGTCCATAGATATTGTAGTGATTATTGAGCGCGATTCTTCCTTCACAGGTTGAAAGAAGTAATTGATGAAAATTTGGACTCTTGTCTTTAAAAATATCGTAAGGGACTTTCTCACCTTTATAGTCATAAAATCCCTGCTTGTTTCCATGTGAGCTCCATAGAACAACAGATGTATCCTGGTCTTGAGAAGCAAGTCTTAAGTGCTGGGTTGTGGCCCTGACGTTGATCATAACTCTATATTGCAAGCTCGATAAATATCCCATGATTGAATAGACGGCATCCCAGTCTGTTTTTGCAATAGTGTTATCTTTATCTGTCGCTCCAAGACCAATTAAAATGTAAAAATTTTTATTTGTATAAAGAACATCATCTTTCAGAGCAGAGAGTTTTACTGCACCTTGAGTCTTAATATCAGTATTAACGACCTCAAAAATCTGATCAGGGTTTTCAGCTTGTCTTGATTCAATTTCTTCTTTGAATTTTTGAACTTCGACAGAGGAAACATTTTGTGTCGTCACTCCAATCTGCTTTGATGTAAGTGTCGTGTTGCCCTCAATGTGAACCTTAGAGCTCTCATCAACTTGAACTTTACATGCAGATACAAGGACCAATAAGACGACCAAAAAAGTGTGTTTCATCACCAAATCTCCGATTAAAATGCTTTTAATGATGATAATTCAGGCCTTGCCGTAATGGGGGTCTAAGAGTATTGTTTATATGCCCTGACTAACTCTTAGACAGGCTGCGCCTTACCTTAAAAAGCTTCAATTTTAAGCGTACTATGTAGATATTACAGAGTTCATTGTAAGTTGAGCTTCGTTGCGTTATCCTGAAGCGAGTATTAAATGGAGGTCTAAATGTTTTCGATTGGAGATTATGCAGTCTGCCCCGGACACGGTGTCGGCCAGATTTGCGACATTGAAGAAAGAGAAATGGGTTCACAGACCAAAACTTTCTACATCATTAAAATTCTAGCTAACGGCATGACCGTTATGGTTCCGACTGACAGTGAAAATGGTATCAGGGGCCTAGTTGGTGACTCTGATGTTGAAGAGGTTTATACCCTTTTAAATGATCATGACATTAAAGTAGATAATTCGACATGGAACCGTAGATACAGAGAATACTCTGCGAAAATTAAGACGGGATCTGTGGTTGAAATTGCCGAAGTTCTTCGTCAACTTTTCCTATTAAAGGAAAAGAAGAGCTTATCTTTTGGTGAGAAAAAAATGTTAGATCAGTGCCGTGAGTTACTGGCGCAGGAATTTTCACTGACAAATCAAAGCGACAAAAATTCAATTAACGAAAAAATTAATTCTTATTTTCAATAGATAAAATATGTTAGACTTATACAGTCTAACATATTGGTCTATCGGGAATATTCATGGAAAAAATCACAGTATTTAACAATCTTACTCGTTCAAAAGAAGTTCTAAAACCCATCGATTCAAACCAGGTAAAGTTCTACAGCTGTGGGCCTACCACTTACAATTTCCTTCACGTAGGAAATGCGCGCGCTTTGGTCGTGGGCGATTTATTTCACCGTACGATGAAGTCTATGGGCTACAACGTAAAGTTCGTAAGAAACTTTACTGATGTGGATGATAAAATTCTGGAAGCTGCAAGAGTTCGCGGCATTCATCCAAAAGAGCATGCTGATGAATTTATCCGCGAGTGTTTAACTGATATGGAATGCCTGGGAATGCTTCCGGCATCAGTCACACCAACAGTTAGTGAATCAATGCCTGAAATTATTCAGATGATTCAAGACCTAATTAAAAACGGTTATGCCTACACAGTTGATAAAGATGGCGGAAAAGAAGTTCTCTATAATGTTCCAATGTTTAAAGACTACGGAAAACTTTCTAAAATCCAACTAGAGTCTCTTCAGCACGGAGTTCGTGTTGAAACTGACGGCAATAAAAAACACCCTTCAGATTTCGTTTTATGGAAGCCTGCTAAAGCTGATGAAGGCTGGAGTTGGGAGTCACCATGGGGGAAAGGTCGCCCGGGTTGGCATATTGAATGTTCCGCCATGGCCAAAAAACACTTAGGGAAAACAATCGATCTTCACCACGGTGGAGTGGATTTATTATTTCCTCACCATGAAAATGAGATTGCACAGTCTGAAGCAGCTAATGGATGTCCATTTTGTAACAGTTGGGCACACAATGAGTTCTTAAATTTTGGTTCAGAGAAAATGTCTAAGTCACTAGGTAACGTTGTGACGATCAGAAAATTTACTGAGACTTATTCTGGGGCGATCCTTCGCCATATTCTTTTATCTGTTCACTACAGATCAAAGCTAGAGTGGACTGAAGACTCGATTACAAAAGCAATCGGCGAGATTGAACGTATTCACGATTTCGTCATTCATTTATATGGAGAGCAGAAAACCGCACCAGCAAATCCTGCTGAACTTGCTCATGTAAAATCTGCTTTAGTCGACATCAAAGCAGAGCTTGCTAACGACTTTAATGTTCCAGGAGCGATGGGAATCTTTTTTGGAGTGATTAAAGATTACAACCGTATTTCTAAAACAGGCTCAGATGAAAATTATATTTTCGAATTAATTGAAATCGTCAATTTCATGAAAGCGGCAACAGGTCTAGTTCACGATTATCCGGAAGAAGTGCTAAGACAATTAAATATTGCCCGCAAACATTTATCAGGAACTGATAACGAGGGCGGCGATGATGAAATTGAAAAGCTTTTAGTTGAGCGAAAAGAAGCACGAGCGACAAAAAATTACGCTAAGTCTGATGAGATTAGAAATCGTCTCAATGAGTTAGGTGTTGTTGTAAAAGACAATCCGGATGGGACGGCGACTTGGAGTTACAAATAGTGAGTGAAGTTACACTAACACCGATCACAGAAAGTGAGTTTGCTATCTGGTTGGTGAAGAGTAAAGACACTTACAGAGACGAGATTGTAAAAAACGGATCAACGTTTGATGAGGCCCAAAAAAAGGCCGATGATGATATGGGGAGACTTCTTCCTGAAGGCCACTTGACGCCGGATCAACATGTCTTTGCTATTAAGTTGGCAGAAGAATGGTTAGGAACAATTTGGTTTGGAGTAAGAGGGGCGGTCGATAACCGCAAGGCCTTTATCTACGATATTGTTTTAGCGCCTGAGACAAGAGGAAAAGGTTATGGCAAAAAGGCCATGCTCCTTCTTGAAGATGAAGTTAAAAAATTAGGTCTTAAGCACATAGGCCTTCATGTATTTGGCCATAATCATGTTGCCAGAAATTTGTATGAGTCTCTTGGTTATGGAATTACAAATCTCAATCTGGAAAAAGTATTATGAGTGGCGATCAAAATAATGTTTTTACTAAAATGGATGGAACCTTTGACGGCAATGATAGATTCCAGGCCGAAGGCGGGGACTATCACAATCCAGAGGAATTTAAAAAACTCATCAATGCCAGAAGATCAGTCAGAAGATATACAGATGAAGTGATTCCCGATCATATCGTGAATGACTGTCTTGATATGGCACTGCTTGCACCCAACTCATCGAATCTTCAGCCATGGGAATTTTACAGAATTAAAAATAAAGATGTGAAAGCGAAAATTGTTCACGCTTGTTTTTCTCAATCAGCAGCAAAAACTTCTTCTGAATTAATTGTCTGTGTTGCAAGAAGAGACACATGGCGAGCTCACAGTAAACAAATGCTCGAAGAGTTCGCCAAGCTTCCTGTAGAGACTCCAGCAGTGGCAAAAACTTATTATGGCAAACTGGTTCCCTTTGTTTATACAGTCGGCCCATTAAGTGTTCTAACACCTTTTAAGTGGCTCTTTAATACGATCGTGGGTCTATTTAAAGTTGTTCCAAGAGATCCGATAAGTGCCGGTGGAATGAACACCTGGGCCGTCAAATCTACGGCGCTTGCCTGCGAAAATTTAATGCTGGCCTTTAGAGCTTACGGTTATGATACCTGTCCGATGGAAGGGTTTGATTCATGGAAAGTTAAGTCTGCTATGAACTTAACAGGCAATTGTGAAATCGTTATGATCATCAGTGCTGGAAGAAGAGCAGATGGTGGAGTGTATGGCCCTCGCATTAGGTTTTCTCGCGAGCAGTTTGTAAAAACAATTTAATAGTCTGGAGAGTTATGAAAAGTTTATTTTTTATATTGGCCGCTACCATTTCTGCAAGTGTGTTTAGTAGCGAGCCGACTTCAGATTTTCAAAGTTTATGTAAAGTCACTCTTCAGAATAACCCGACAAGCTTGCCTCTTTGTGAAACCATTCATCAGAAATTTTTTGTTCAAAATAAGACATCTGACTTAACAACTATTACTCCCGCAGATGTTGGAGCGCCCGCTTCTCCATTAGACAGTAAAATTCAGTTTTTTATGTTCAATGATCCGAACTATTTATCGGGGATTGCTTACTGCTATTTCGTCTACAGAAACTGGATATCTCCAAGTGAAGTTGGCCCTGATGCCCTGGCACAGAGTGCTTCAGGTTTTTCAATTTTAAATGAAGATGTGAAGGCCTATCAAAAATGGCTTGTGAGTGCCAATGAAGGAAAAAAGTGTAAAGCGCGAGTTGAAAAAGAAGCTGAAGTCAGTGTCGCAAATCTCGAAGTCTCTCTTAAAGATAAAGTCGCTCTCATTGGGTTAAACCCTTATGCTTCTATTCAAAGTCCAAACCCAACTGCAGACTCAGTTTTAAAAGATATGATGCTGACGGTGAATCACGAGAGGATTCATGCTTATCAGGTAGCATGTCCTGGTTTTGAAAAATGGTCGATTAAAGAATGGGAAAAACTCGCTACTGCTAAAAAGAATGAGTATATCAAAAAGTATCCAAGCTATACGTGGAGCATTCCTAAGGTTGCAGGGCGAGAGTATGTCGCATTTTTATTTGAGGGAGAGCCTTCTAAAATTGCAGAGCATGTAAAAAATTGTAAATTAAAATAAAATCAGCTAATGATATTGAGTTTGATAAAAAGAAGTGTTCCACTTCCAACAATCAACCAAAGCAACACTCCAAGTAGCAAAGGCCTAGGTCCTACTTTTTTGATAGATGCCCAATTAAGATTTAGACCGATAAAAAAGAGTGTGACGATCAGAAGTCGTTTCGCTGCACTCGATAGAATATCACCAGCAGGCTTCAGATCAGGAATCCAGGTTACAAGAGCAGCGGCCAGAATAAAACCAAAAATAAACCATGGGATTTTCACTTTATTATTTGATTTCATAAGCAGTGCCAATCCAAGACTAATGGGAATAATCCAAAGTGCGCGTGCAAGTTTTACAGTTGTGGCGTATTCAAGTGCAACGGGCCCGTACTGCATGGCCGCACCTACTACGGAGCTCGTATCATGGATGGCCAGAGCACTCCATAGTCCAAACTGGTGTTGAGATAAATCCATCATATGGCCCACAGGCGGAAAGATAAAAAGAGCGAGGGCATTCAAAATAAAAACGACTCCAAGAGAGATTGAAATTGTTTCGTTGTCGGCCTTTAAAATGGGAGATGTTGCAGCGATAGCACTTCCACCACAGATTGCAGTTCCTATTGTGATAAGAGTCGAGAGGATAAAGTCAGTTTTGAGAAGTTTACTTAAAATGAATCCAGCAAGAGCGGTGAGAGTAATTCCAACGACAGTATAACCTACACCTTGAGCACCAACACTCCCAACCACCATTAAATTCATTCCGGCCCCCAGACCGATAATGCAAATTTGTAAAAGTTTAGATGTATAAGTTTTTGTGAAAACTTTAAAAGGATTTTCCAGGAAGCTCGCAAGAATAATTCCTGAAAAAAGTGCGATCGCCGAATTTCCGTAAGGAGATAGGGCATAAACCACTATGATGAAAAATAGAATTTTTGCCATAGTGGTTTTTGTCATTAAATGAAGAACTCTGGAGCGATTTGTCGCTCGTTGTAAGTTGAGGCCATGGTTTGCCCATAAGCTCCAGCATTGTCGATCACGACTAAATCACCGCTACTTAGTTTTGGAAGTTTTCTTTTTGTCCCAAAGCAGTCTGAGGTTTCACAAATAGGGCCTACTATATCTGTCGAAATTGTTATCTTAGAAGCAGCAGCAGGGAGAACTTCGTGATAGGCTTCATAGAGAGCAGGGCGGATAAGATCGTTCATTCCCGCGTCTATGATTGTAAAATGGTTACTGTCAGAAACTTTTGTTCGAACTACACGTGAGACAAGCACACCCATCTTACCAACAATGATTCTTCCCGGCTCAAAAACGATGCGCGGGCAGTGATCAGTTTTGCTGTAATAGTATTTTTCAAGAGCTGCACTTACGTCTTTCATATAGGTATCGATGGACGTGAGTTTCGCTTTTTCTTCTTGTGTATAATCAATTCCAAGTCCACCACCTACATCTAAAAACTCCAGAGGAGTCTCAAGTTCAAGAGCAAGTTTTGAAAGCTCTTCAATGGCCTTAATGGTCGCCTTCATTTCTGTTAGTTGGCTTCCGATATGAATACTTAATCCCACCAGTGTTGTATTTGTCCAAAGATGAGAGGCGTCCATGGCCTCAAGAATATCTTCTTTTAAAAGTCCAAACTTGTGAGTCTTGTTGCCTGTTGAAATATGCTTGTGAGTTTTTGCGGCCACTCTAGGATTTAATCTAAAAGCAACGCGAGCAAATCTTTTTTCTTTTTTAGCAATTCTATTAATAGCATCGAGCTCTTCGATGGATTCAACATTAAAAGAGTAGATTCCCTTTTTGCCGCATTTTAGGGCATAACGAATCTCTTCATCTGTCTTGGCTACTCCGGAGAACACGATTTTTTGTGGATCAATACCAGCTTTAACGGCCTTTTTTAATTCGCCGACAGAGACAACATCAGCGCCGCTCCCCATTAATTTAAGTGTATTGAGGACATGTTTGTTTGAATTAGCTTTCAGTGCGTAACAAACCAGTGGTGACACAATACCGTTTTTGGCAGCACTCTTGCTAAAATACTCGTAGTAATAGCGCAGGGTTTTTTTACTGTAGAGGTAAAAAGGCGTGCGTTTTTTAGCAGCTATAGTATCTAAACGTTTACCGTCAAAATACAGGTGATTATTTTTGTATTGAAGAGGACTTGGTAGTATATTTTTCATAGGAACATTATAAAAGTTAAATCAACAATGAAGAAAGAAAATAATAAAGAAAAAAGCTCAGTATTTAATCTCGTCCTGCCATTTGCGCCGGGAGGTGATCAACCCAAGGCCATTAAAGAGCTGGTCGAAGGTTTTGAGGCGGGAAAAACCAAACAAACTCTGCTTGGTGTAACCGGATCCGGTAAAACATTTACCATGGCCAACGTTATCCAGGCCCTCGGTAAAAAAACGCTGGTTCTTGCCCACAATAAAACACTGGCCGCTCAGCTTTATGCCGAGTTCAAAGAGTTTTTTCCGCACAACGCTGTGGAGTATTTCGTTTCTTATTACGATTATTATCAACCGGAAGCTTATGTGGCCGGATCAGATACTTTCATTGAAAAAGACTCTGCGGTTAACGATGAGATTGAAAAACTTCGTCACTCTGCTACGAGAAGCTTGATTGAGCGAGATGACGTCATTGTTGTGGCCTCTGTCTCTTGCATTTACGGTATTGGTTCTAAAGAAGAGTACTCTGGCATGAAAGCACAACTTTCAGTTGGTGAAATTTTAGACCGCGATGATTTTTTAAAAACTTTGGTGTCTATTCAATATGAGCGAAATGATATCGACTTCTCACGTGGCTGCTTTAGAGTGCGTGGAGATGTCGTTGAAGTTTTTCCGGCCCACGAAGAAAGTAACGTGGTTCGTGTCGAATTTTTTGGTGATGAAGTTGAAACAATCGCCATGGTTGATCCTCTAAGAGGAAAAGTTATTGAGAGTTTAAGAGGTGTGACTATTTTTCCTAAATCTCACTACGTCGTGAGTGAAGGGAAACTAAAATCAGCTCTGGAAAATATAAAAGTTGAACTAAGAGAGCGTATCCAAGAATTTTTAGGACAAGAAAAACTTCTTGAGCGCCAGCGCATTGAGCAGCGAACTCTTTACGACATCGAGATGATGGAAGAGTTAGGTTATTGTTCAGGGATTGAAAACTACTCTCGCCACCTTACTGGGGCCAATGCAGGAGATCCTCCTCCAACTCTTATTGACTATTTTGAGCGCGATTTTTTAATGATTATTGATGAGTCTCACATTTCAGTTTCTCAAGTTGGTGGGATGTATCGAGGGGATAGAGCGAGAAAAGAAAACCTGGTCAACTACGGATTCAGGCTCCCATCAGCGCTTGATAACCGTCCATTAAAATTTGCTGAGTTCGAAGAAAGACAAGATATCGTCATGTATGTTTCAGCGACTCCTGCTGCTTACGAATTAGAAAAAACCAATGGTGAATATGTCGAACAGATTATTCGACCGACAGGGCTTTTAGATCCGGTGATTGAAGTTCGCACGGCCGAAACTCAGGTCGATGATTTATTAAAAGAGGTGCGTGCGACGATTGCAAAAGGCAACCGCGTTTTAGTTACGACTCTTACTAAAAAACTCGCTGAAGAATTAACAAAATTTTATACCTCAAGTGGAATAAAGGTTCGCTATTTGCACTCTGATATCGATACTCTGGAGAGAATGGAGATTATCCGCGATCTTCGCCTAGGTGAATTTGATGTTTTAGTAGGGATTAACCTTTTAAGAGAAGGTCTCGATATTCCCGAAGTTTCTTTAGTTGGAATTCTCGATGCGGACAAAGAAGGATTTTTAAGATCAGAGCGCTCATTGATTCAAACGATCGGTAGGGCCGCTAGAAATTCTAATGGAAGAGTTATACTTTACGCTTATAAGACGACAAAAAGTATGGCGATGGCCATTAGTGAGACGGCCCGAAGAAGAAAAATTCAAGAAGAACATAATCTTAAAAATAATATCACTCCGATGACGATTAAAAAAAGTGTCAGTGGTGGAGTTATTGAAACACTTCGTGGAAGTAAAGGTGTTAAAGTTGCTAATAAACGAAATACTGTTGAGCTCCTTAGCATGGATGCCATTGACAAGCGCATTGAAGAACTCAAGAAATTGATGAAAGAAGCCTCTCGTGATTTACGTTTTGAAGATGCGGCAAAAATTCGCGATGAGATCAAATCAGTGACTGATCTGAGAATCTTATTGTAGTTTTTTTGTGTTTTTTATGGTAAACTTATGCGGTGACTTCAAACAAAAAACCTTTTTTTATTTTGTGTTCCTTACTACTTGTCCTTCTCAATTTCGTGCTAAATGTTCCTTTGGCAGAAATTTCGACAGCTGTTAGCGGTAATAAATCTACACTCAAGCACTCACAAGAGCATCTCTCGAATGGATTTGTCAGCTCTCACACCAAAGCTGAGAATACGACTTCTAAAAGATACACTTTGATTGAGGAAGGAATTGCTCCTGATGATTTTCGTTTAGAAGTTTTTCAAATTGCTCACACCTTTAAAATTTTTTCATCTCAAAAAAAACTTATCAGTTTTTTGACCAGCAGTTCAACCGCCAGGGCCCCACCAGTTTTATCCTAATTTTAAATACCAGCTTTAATTTTTAGATTTATGGAGCCCTTATGGAAATGACGACAATTGGATTTATTGCTACCTTCTGCTTTATGTGCGCGCTAGTGATGTCACTAGTTGCGGGTAAAATTCTCAATCTTTCGGACAAATTAAAAACAACTAGACCATTCGTATCGCGCTTTTTGCACTTTGCAGGAGAGCCGGAAATTGTTTTTGGTATGTGGGCGGCCATATTCTTAGCTGCGCTCATGATAATGAATGGATTTCAGGCAGGACTTTTCTGGATGGATGAAAGAAACTTTTCTGAAGTTGCTTTCGTTTTTGTTATTATGATTCTTGCTTCATCAAAACCAGTGACTGATTTTGCAGAGATGATTATTAATGCAATTTCAAGACTGCTACCATTTGCCCCTGGTATCAGGATTTATGCGACTATTCTTTTTATTGGGCCTTTACTGGGGTCACTCATCACAGAGCCAGCAGCGATGACAATCGCGGCCTTGTTACTTAAGAGATCAGTTTTCAAACCACTGGTCGGAAAAATTTCAGACAGACTTTTCTATTCAACTCTAGCAGCACTCTTCGTAAACATCTCTATTGGCGGAACTCTTACTCACTTTGCGGCACCTCCGGTTCTCATGGTAGCGCGCGTCTGGGATTGGGATACTCAGTACATGTTTATGAATTTCGGATGGAAAGCCGTTATCGCGGCATTAATTAACACAGCTGTCGCAGTTTGGATTAATAAAAAAGATCTTAAAGGAATTAAAAAAGTCTCTGGCGTTGCCCATGCTCCAAGTAAGCGCGCTCCTGCATGGATTATTGGTGTTCATTTAGTTTTCATCACTCTTTGTGTTCTTTCAGTTCATCATCCATCGTTTGTAATTGGTCTTTTTATTTTCTTCCTTGGTTTCTACGCCATTACAAAAGAAGAGCAATCAGCAGTTAGAATTGAAGAGAGTATGCTGGTAGGTTTTTTCCTTGGAGGATTAGTTATCCTGACAGCAAAGCAGGGCTGGTGGCTAAAGCCAATTTTAAGTTCAATTGAAAATCTTCAGCTTTATTTGGGAACACTTTTACTTGCTCCAGTTACAGATAACGCTGCCATTACTTCACTTGCCTCACAGGTCGCAACACTAAGTGAAAATTCTAAATACCTTATCGTTGCAGCGGCCGTTGTTGGTGGGGGGATGACGATTATCGCAAACGCTCCAAACCCGGCCGGATTTGCGCTTCTGAGAGCTTATTGCCCAGGCAAAAGTCTAAAGCCACTAAAGCTTCTTTTGTCAGCATTAATTCCTACAACAATTGCCGGAATCATTTTCTGGTTCTTTTAAGAATTTTTTTGCGAAATGAGCTTTGAAGTAAGTTTGGAAATTCTCACTCGACAGTCAACACTGTAGACGTGATCGAGGAGAATTTCCTGCAGCTCTTCACCAAAACCTAATTCAAAGGCGAAATCATCAGCTTCAATCTGAGCTTGAAGAGTGTCTATTTTATTTTCTGTATGCTGATAAAAAATATGGCCTAATTCATGAGCGAGAATGGCCACGCCATGAATGGAGCTTGCCGATCTAAGGATCTGCATGAGTTCAGGAAAAACTAAAATTAAATGATGATTCTGAGTTCTGCCGATAGCACAGCTTAAGTGCGCCTGGCAGGGGATAAGATAGGTCGGATGTTTGGTAAAGAAATCCAAGTGTCGCTCTTCCAGGGCCTCAATTAAAAGACTGACCCCACGTCGGATAAGACGGTCTTCGTTGATCCATCGATGATTGGAATCGTTTAAAAAACTTTTAAGAAAGTTTTCTCTTTTTGTTTTTAAATCAACCGGTCTACTTTTTTTGAAGAAGTCTAACATGACACTTTATCGGAGCTGGGGGTGAGAATATTGAAAAAAAATGAATGTCCGACAAAAGACATCCGGTAAGCTTGTCCTCTCATGTATAAACTCTAGAATTTAGGTATTATGAGAGTAGAGGTCTTATGAATAAATTGTTTCTAGCTCTACTCTTAATATTCCAGGTCACAACAAGTGTTCAGGCGATTGAATCCCTTGATGGGTTTCTTGTGAGTGCTTATGACGATCGTTTTAGAGTGATCTCACCTGAAAAATTTAAAGGGACAATGGAAGTTATTATTGAGAATAAAACTTTAGTTCGTCTGGTAGGAAAGTTGACGATTAATTCACAAACCAATGCGAGCTTCATTTCTGTTGATTCAGAAAAGTATCAAAAAGCGAATGTAAAACTTAAAAAAGGTGATATTCTTCATTTCGTCCCGCTGTCACCAGCGTTCCAGGAAGTAGAACTTATTGTGGGAAATAAAACTTATGAAATTCCTCCAAAAAAATAATATTAAAAAAACGATTCTTGTCATTTCTGATTTACATCTTGGTGCAGGTTTGATTGTTAACAAAAGAAAGAATTTTCTTGAAGATTTTCATTACGATAAAGAGTTAATCGAGTTCATTGAATATCATGCGAGTATGCACTATCAGGAAAGGGAAGTTGAGCTCATTATCAATGGGGATTTTCTCGATC
Organism: Bacteriovoracaceae bacterium UBA6153; assembly: GCA_002428265.1. Taxonomy (GTDB): domain Bacteria; phylum Bdellovibrionota; class Bacteriovoracia; order Bacteriovoracales; family Bacteriovoracaceae; genus Bacteriovorax. The sequence goes on along the minus strand of DIUR01000033.1, from coordinate 191,790 downwards.
TCTTGGCCGTTCCATTTGTGCCATACTTTGACGATGAGTTTTGGAGTGAAAAAGCTTCACTCGATAAACTTAAGATGATTATTAATGCCCATTCTGGGGTTTTTGAGGCCCTTAAAAATTTTCTGACTTTTCCCAATAATAGGCTTGTCTATATTGTCGGAAATCACGATGCTGAATTGATTTTTGAGTCACTTCGCCAATGTATAATCGATATTTTTCCAGCAGAAGATCAGCATAAATTTAAAATTCTTCTCAACACAGAGGACGTTTATATTCCGGAAGAAGGTGTTGTTCTAAAACACGGACATGAGTATGAAGTGGCCCACCACTTTGACCCGGTAAGTAGCATTGCAACAGATGTTGAAGGAAAAAAATATTTTATTCCACCATGGGGATCATATTACGTAACGAGAGTTATCAATAAATTCAAAGAAGGGCGTGACTACATCAATGCTGTTCGTCCTATCAACAAATTTATGATTAACGGGATCATTTACGATTCTCTCTATACCATGCGTTTTGCTTTTGCGAATTTCTATTATTTCTTAATGGTGAGATTCGTTATGATCTTTAAGCAGAATAAGGGAGTCTTTGAGGTCCTTGATCACGTTAAGAAAGAGATCCAGTTGTTTCAAAACTATGAAGCATTAACAGAAGAGTTTGTGACTAAAAATGAAGATGTGCATGCACTCATTGTAGGGCACACTCATGATCCGATCTTTAGAGAGTATGATGATGGCTCTATTTTTATTAATACTGGAACGTGGACAAAAATGTACAACCTGGATTTTGGTAAAAACTTTTATGGTGCCCGTTTAACTTTTGCCAGAGTCGACGTCAAAGAAAAGGATGAACCAGTTGAAGGCAAACATATTGAGAAGTTTGATCATCTCGATATAACTCTCAATGAATGGAGAGGTAAAAGCGACCTTCCTTTTAAAGAATTTCGCTTCTAATTTTTACCCACTAATTATTCAGCTGTAGAGTAACAAAGTTCCATATAGAGTGGCCCATTAGGGGAGTCGAATGGAATAAGGACAACTGTCGTGCCGGCAGGGTACTTAATTGAATGTCCCTTTCCTTCAATGATAGAAGGGATGGCCATGTTAGATGAGTAACCCAGATTTTTTAGATCTCTTTTTGCATTACCCATAATCATATTAACAATCTCTCCACCCAAATCTTGAATGTCAGGGTGGTAAGTCGTATATGTCTCGGACAGCATAACACTAGCGACCTTAAAATAAGTTTCATAAGGGAATGCAAGGACCAGCATGGCCTTGTAAGGTGTTTTTTTGCCACCTTTTTCAAGCTCTCCTGAGAGTCCTATAACGGCAGTGATGTCGCCTCTAGATGTAGAGTCAGATTTGATCTGAGGTTTTTGTGCTTCAAGGTTGCATGAAACCATGGTTGTGAAAATATTTTTACACGCATCAACGAAGGGGCGAGAAAAATCAATAAAACTAGTATCAGCTGCCATAATATCTCCAATTAAAGTCCTAAACTCTGCATAATATCGTCAATAGAAGACTGAGATAAATTATCTACAGCACACGAAGCACGATCTATATCTTTAAACTTTGCCGATAGCCAAGTTAGTCTGGTTGCGAATGCTTTTGTATTTAAATTTGCCATCGATTTATCATCGCCAAGTTTTAAGGCCGTGACCATTTTTCTAAGCATATGAAGTGAATCAAATAAAATCGCACCGACCACTTCTATAAGTGGAATATCTTTTACCTGTGAGGACTTGTACCCAATAACTTTTCCAAGTTCACAAAAGAGGGCAATTTCAGAAGCGCCGATTGATTTAGCAGCGCCCATGATTCTGTCGATGATCTGGCCGAATTTTTCAAGCTCTTTAGTATTAGACGGATTTTCTTCCAAATTTTCCAGAGCTTGTTCGAGTTGATCAAAAAGCTCTTCAGCTTCATTGCAAAAATCAATTACAATTTCCTTCATTGAAGGATCGTTAATTATCGACATATTTTTATTCTACTTATTTAAAAATTTTATCTATTTTTTCTTTAAGAACTTGAGGTGAAAATGGCTTAACAATAAAATTACTTACTCCTGCCTTTACTGCGATAACAACGTTTCCTTGTTCAGCTTCCGCGGTAATCATCAAGAAAGGAAGTTTCTCCAGCCCTTCTGTCGCTCTAACATTTTTAAGAAGATCTAGTCCTGACATTTGAGGCATGTTCCAGTCAGAAACAATAAATTCATATGGAGAGCCTTCTTTTATCGCGTTTTGAATCATAGGCCATGCGACAGCGCCATCATCAGCTTCTGTAATATTAGTAAACCCGATCTGAGTTAACATGTTCTTGATGATTTTTCTCATAGTCGTCATATCATCTACGATCAAGATTTTAATATCTGCTTTTAATGTCATTCTAACTCCTCACTGGTGATCTTTCTTGAAACGACTATGCAGCTTTTTTTAAATCAGCATTTTCTTCGGATGAAGTTTTAGTTTCAATCTTATCTGTATTAATTAGAGTAATTATAGACTGAAAAACCTTTTCTCCAAAATCATATTCGAGACCCGGCAAATAAGATTTAGATTTCATGGCAATAATGACAGATTTCATTGATTGTTTTCCACCAGTAATTTTACCACTTGAATATTCGAACAAGTGAGAAACGGAACCTACGATCTGTGAAAGAGTCTCAATCTGTTCACCATATTTCATTGCGGGATAGCCGCCACCTGAAGCACGTTCATGGTGTTCAAGGATAATTTTCTTGCATCGCTCGCTAATATTGAGCTGGCTTTTTTTAATCAAATGGTGGCCTAAAATAGTATGTTTTTGAAAGAGAGAACGCTCGGTAGTAGGAAGAGAATTGTAAGGTGTACGAGCAATTGTAAGAGGAGTTTGAGTCAATCCTAGATGAGCAAAATAAGCTCCGCAGATAATATCGCTTAAAGCATCCTGGTCTACTATGTTGCAGTTTTTAGCAAGCAGGTAAGAGGTTGCCACAATTCTGTTTAAATAATTGTCCTGAAGAAGGTGAGTCTTTGCCAAATGGAGGGCAAGGCTTACAGTAGGTGACATTGTCACACTGAAAGTAAGAATTTCCATTCGGGCATTTTCAATGATCTTTTCGAAATTATCATTCTGGCAGGCAATTTCAAATTCACTTTGAAAAGAAAAAGCACCATTTTTTTCATCGTACATTTCTTTTAACTTAATGTTCATAATTCTTTCTTTTTCCAGAGGGTGAAGCTCTCTGTCTTTTAAAGAAGGAATTTCTGAAGCTTCTGTTTCCTGAGCTGTTAAAAAAGTTTTTCTTTGGTTTTTTAAAATGGCCAGTTTTCCACCGCGCTCTAGCATGAAATTTAAGAAATCGCAATGTTCTTTAGTTAGAGGGCGATTTCCATTTAAAAACATAGAATATTTTTTATGTGCGGGATTAAAAATATAGAGTTGAAAAGGAAAAGTTTTTTTCCCTTTTAGATGTTCGATATCAATCATGAAAAAATCATATTCTGTTTTCATTTTAACCTGCTTTCTTCTTGCCGAAGAGGCCGCTTACCATACCCATAAGACCTTTTTTAGGTACAGATACTTCTTTCTCAGTTGAGGTATCTACCAATTTCAATTCTTCCTTGATAGGCTGAACCTGATAGCGCTGGATAGTGTCCAAAAACATTGTACGGGCCATTTCAAGTACCGTAAGAATCCCCATAGCATCTTTAGGGTTCAGGCCTTCAGGAAAGAACACGACCGCCATTCCCATCCTGTCGATACCATCAAAATAGGGGAATACCAGTTCTACACTTTTATTTTTTAATTCTTGTTCTGCCCATGCAGGAAGCTCTACATCTTCCCATGACATTTCCGTACATCTCCATGTTGACATAGAGTGCGACTGGAAGTGTTCCATAGTGTCCGTGTCTTTTTTAAATTCATTCCACCAGTCTTTTTTAGAGCTCGGCATGATGTCGCCACTCAATTCAACAAACGGGTTATAGGCATCAATGAATTTTTTCTCGCTTAACTTATAAGTATAAAAAACAGGTGTGCAGCGGTAGTTTTTGATAAGCTCCATGGCCATCATCGCGAACATCTGCTTTGGTTTTACATCTTTTTGATAAATGGCATTTAGTAAAGTGATGGAAAAATCTAAGCTTTTAGGATCTATCTCTACTACTTTAAAAGAGCCTTCATCATCATTATTTCTTAGTGTCGTATCATTAATAGCAAAAGATCTTAGAGTGCCATCCGGATTAATCCCACCAGACATCATTTCAAATTCTTGCTTTAGTTTTTTATAATCAATGGTGATCTCGCCCTGATTCTTATCATCAGCTTTTTGAGTTCCGCCGTCAGCTCTCTTTGACTTACCAGGAGTAATATCTAGTGAAGTGTTTCTATCTGTCAGGTTATCCCAGTTTTGCTCTTTCTTTTTAGAGCTATCTCCACCGCGGTAGAAAGTATCAATTTTATCAACATTAGAGTCGTGAGTTCTATTTTTAGATTTTTTCTCTAGATCAGGTTCCATTGATCTGAGACCTAATTCCTTTTCTTCGGGCATTTGCGACTTTTGTCTTTCACGCTCAGAAGCTTCAGGATTGGCAAGAGTAGGTTGTCCATTCTCTCTTTGAGTTTCTTCTTCTTGTTTGGTTACAGCATTATCTTTCTTCTTTTGGGCCGCTATGAGATCGAGTTCAGCGTGCTGCTCTGATTCTTCAAGATCATCATCAGCTTCTTTTCTTAATTGTGCCCTCTCAAGCTCTTTTTTGGCAGCAGGAAGCAGGTCGAGACCTTGTTCCTGAGCTCTCTCTTGATCTTCGGCCAGCTTCTCCATTTTGGCAAAGAAGTCGTCAAAGTCTTCTTTTTCTTCTTTCTTTTCCTTTGAAGTAGATTCACCCATCATACGCGTGCGTATTTTTTCAACAGTCCCTGAATCGCCAGTCATGTTGCCTTCCATATGGTCAACAGTACCGTCATGGGCCTTTGAATCTTCTTCTGGAGCAATGTCTTCTTTTTTCTTGGACTTCTTATCGCCATCCAGAAGATCGAGGTCTATATCTGAGTTTTCTTTTTCATCTTTTTCCGAATTATCATATTGCTTGGTTTCTTCAACATCTGGAGTGCTTTCTGCTTCTTCTTGAATCCTAGAAACCTTACCTTTTAGGTAACCGCCAAGATCAGCATTTTCATTTTCAATAGTACTTTCTTTTTCAGGAGAAGAGTCTTCTTCCATTGGGATTGGTTTGAGGCCCCTTCCCAGGTCATCGACAACATCTTCTTTTTCTGACCTTTTCTTTTTTGCGGCAATAAGATCAAGTTCGACATTTAATGGTTTGTCTGCAGGGGCGACTTCTTCTTCAGGTCTTTGATCAAGACGCTTGGACTTCATCGAGCCTTCGTCTATAGCGTCTTCGTAATTTCTTTTTTTCTTTTCAGTCGCTTCTTGTTCAACATTTTCTAATTTTATTTTTTCCAGTTCTGCTTCCGCCATCGGTAGAGCTTCTTCAGATCTTTTTTTCTTTCCACGATAATACATATCAATGCTATCAGGAGCAGAGTCGACTGACATGTCTTCTTCTTCTTGGGTCTCAGCATTCGGATCTTTCTTCCTGTCAGACTTCCAGTGCGTATCTAAATTCTCATCTACTTTTTTTACTTTCCCCTTGAGAGGATTTCCGTAGTCAATGGATTCATCAGAGTCATTATTTTTTTTCTTACCAAGACCTAAGTCTAAGACATTTTCTTCTTGTTTTTTTTTTTCTTTAACTTCTTTTTCGGCTTCTTCTTGCGCCTTAGCTTCAAGAGATTTTACTAATTTATCTCCGTCGTCTTGAGGCTTTGCCGTTTTAATTGATCTCAGTAGAAGTTTTACTTTGTATAAAAAAGTTTTAGGAGGCAAGCTCTCGAGAATACTTTCTGTTAATCCGATTTTTGTAAACTTAGTTAAAGTCTTCATCGGGATTTCTTTTGGAGTGAACAGAATGGTCTTGCAATGGTGTTTTGCAAGTATTGATTTATTCTCTTGCAGGAACGTCGCGCACTTTTTAGCATTCGAAGCAAGAATTATGCACTGGCCGGTAGTTCCAAGAAATTGTGCAAGCTCTTTGAGATCGTCAATGATTGAGATCTCCATATTTTCATCCGCAGAAATTCCTTCAAGAACTTCGTTAAGCTTTTTTAAAGCTTCTGACATGGGAGGAATAATTATGAGTTGTTTCTTAGTTTCCATTGGTATTCTTGTCGTCTTTTTGGCCTAAAGAGATAAGTCTTTTGTGATGTTTTTGTTGCTATATAGTAGGGGAATATACCCGAGTAAAAAGCACCAGTGAAAAAAATAAATAATTCAAAAAAAATATTAAAGCTTCTTGAAACCAATCCGAAATGTAAATCAATCAAAGGCTGAGTCATGGTGACGAAGCTTGAATACCAAATTCAGTTGAACAGTATGTTCGTTGATGGTTCGCCCCTAAAAAGGCCCATCAAAACCAAGGAGGGACGACCGAAATTACACGGAGGATCTCATGGGTTTACGTATTAACACGAACGTTACTTCTCTAGCTGCTCAAAGAACTTTGAGTGCCAACAACGCTGAACAAGCATCTACATTAGGTAAGCTTTCTTCAGGTACAAGAATTGTTAAGTCTGCGGATGATGCTGCTGGTTTAGCGATCTCAGAAAAATTAAAAGCACAAATCAGAGGTGTAAATCAAGCGGAAAGAAACGCTAATGATGGTATCTCGATGATTCAAACTGCAGAAGGTGGTTTGAATGAAACATCAAATATCCTAGTAAGACTTCGCGAACTAGCTGTCCAGTCTTCTTCTGATACAGTAGGGGATCAAGAAAGAAAGTATACTGATCTAGAATATCAAAACCTTAAGCAAGAGATGGAAAGAATCTCTCAGGTTACTGAGTTCAACGGTAAGAAACTTCTTAACGGTTCAGGTGACAAGTTTGACTTCCAAGTTGGTATCAACAATGATGATTTCCAAGATAGAATCAAGTACGACGCTGCAAAACAAAATGCTGGTCTAGACGCTCTTGGAGTTTCTGAACTATCAGTTGGATCTAAAGAATCTTCACAAGCTTCTCTAGCTAAAATCGATATGGCGATCCAAAACGTATCAGGACAAAGAGCAGAACTTGGTGCGGTTCAAAACCGTCTAACTTCTACGATCAACAACCTTCAGACATCGTCTGAGAACTTATCTGCTGCTAACTCTCGTATCAGAGATACAGATTTCGCTGCAGAATCAGCTAAGAACACTAAGATGAACATCTTAACTCAAGCTGGTACTTCAGTTCTTTCTCAAGCGAACTCTCAAGGACAAGCTGCACTGAAACTTATCGGTTAATTCCTGGTCTAAAAACCAGAATTTATAGGGGGCTCGCCAGAATGGCGGGCCCTTTTTCATTTTAGACTATGTAAAAAATACCGGTTCTCAACCTATTTTTTCTAGATTCAATATAATCCACTTAATAAAAAATTAGGTGGTCTCATGAAAGCACTTCTCATAATTCTTATAGCATTAAGCGTTTCATCGTGTGGAAAAAAATCTGTATCGATGGATCCAGCCACTATGGGAATTGTTGACTCCCTGGTTGGAAGAAAAGGAGTGGGAGCTGAAAAAATTATCAATGATGAAGCATGTATTGATGATGTTTTAAAGCTGGAGCTTGGAACAAAAGAGACCGTAAAAAAAGAACTATCTGATTCTGATATCACTTACTGTAATGGGCTTAGAGTCAGAGTGAAAGTTTTAAAACTCTCTAACGGCGTTATTAAAGCACTTGGATTTGCAGAAGGATCAAAAGGAAAAAAGAGCTGTCTTAAAGAAGGAAAAGACTTTAAAAAGACTCTTTTTCTTGGTGTTCAAGGATCTCTTATTGGAGATGGAATTAAGATTTCCCTTGGGGGCCACGCTTACACTTCAAGCAATAAACTTATCACGAGTAAGAGTTTTAAAAATCGTCACGTAAAACTTGATATCGCATCTTTTTCTGGAGAGATGGGTTTCTTTGAAGACAGTAATCTTAAATGCTGGGCCATCCAATAAAGGTTAAATTCCCTCTATTGTTGCACCTGGATTAATTGTTTTAAAATTCACGACATTTAATTTCTTTTTTGCCATTTCAAGGTCATTGATTGGATCTTCAAATTTCTCATCTGAGAGTTTAAAGGTTCCAAAGTGCATTCCCAAAGACATTTTAGACTGCAAATCCAGATGAGCTAAGACAGCATCTTCGGGATTCATGTGCATTTCTTTCATAAACCATCGAGGTTGATAAGCTCCAATAGAGAGCATTGAAAGAGTTGGAGCTCCCAGGCGCTTATAAATTTCAGCAAAGTGAGCACCGTATCCGGTATCTCCAGCGAAATAAATTTTTTCTTTTTTGGTTTCGACATAAAAGCTACCCCATAGAGACTTGCGCTTATCCCAAAGTGTCCTGCTCGACCAGTGTCTTGCTGGAGTAAGAGTTACTTTTACCGAGCCAGAAAGATTGATAGAGTCCCACCAGTCAATTTCGACAACATTTTTTGCACCAAACGATTTCATTTTTTCCATGTTTGCCAGAGGAACAATAAAAAGTGGAGCGTCTTTATCTTCTAGTTTTTTTATTGTTTCAGCATCCATGTGGTCATAGTGATTATGAGAAATAAGGACCGCATGAATTTTTGGAAGTTTATCAAATTCAATTCCCGGAGGATGAAGTCTAGATGGGCCAGCAAAACTTAGTGGACTCACTCGTTTGGCCCATACAGGGTCAGTAAGAATGTTAAGGCCGTCGACCTGAACTAAAAAGGCCGCGTGGTTAACAAAGGTGACGACTAATTTTTCTGAAGATGGGGCCGGTACGGCCAGCTCATAGGCAGGAGTAATTTTATCCGGCCAGACAGAGCTATCACCAAAAATCTTCCATTTTAAAACAGTAAAGATACTTTTTGGTTCATCGTTAGTGCCAGGATTAAAGAAGTTTTTTCCATTGTAGTGATCTGTGATTTTATATTTTTCATTTGAGCTGCAAGAAACAGATTGGAAGATCATAAACACCATCAGAAGAATTTTACATTTTTTCATATTAAAAAACTTTTGCTCTAATCGCTGCTTCGCGGGACTTTAGGCGTTCCATATAGTTTTGAATAGGGGGATTATCTTTTACGAGATCATCATAGGCCCCAGGGATAACTGCTCCAAGCATGATATCTGCTGCAGAAAATCCTGATTCAAGGATATAATCTTGGCGCTCTAGGATTGGGTTTAGTGCCATCTTAAAGAAAGCTGACTGCTCTTTTACGTATTTTAGTGTTTCAGCAATTTCAGTAGGAGAGTTCATGTGAGTAAACATTCTTGCAACGACCGCTTCAAGTGTACCAACAGAGAAAATCATCCATTGTGTATAAAGAGCACGCTCTTTAACGTTAGAAGATTCTGGGGCAAGTTTTCCATAGCTATACTTATCTGCAAGATACATACAGATGGCCGCCGATTCGTGAAGGACAATGTCTCCATCAACGATAGTTGGAACTCTGTTCATTGGATTTAGTTTACGATATTCAGGAGAGTTTTTTTCAGCAGAGCCCATAGGCATGAAGTGATTTGTGTAAGGCACATTCATTTCTTCCAGAAGCCAGCGAACACGGTCACTTCTATCTTGTAAGGCCATACAGTAGAGATCAATTGGTTTTTTCATAGAGCAAAATCCCTTTTTATTTGCAAATATTCATGGTGTTGACACCATGTTGATTGAAATTGACTGCTACCATGCCGCCAATAAACTTTAATCCACTCAAGTGTGGATGAATAAAGTCATCTTTAAAAGTTATTTTAAACCCACGATTTGTATTTTCAGGGTTGTCTAAGATAATTCTACCTAGTTCTGGGATTTGGATAATTCCATTTTCAGTATAAGTTGTTTTTGTCCACTGATCAGCGACTGGATAATAGCTGCAAGCGTCGCCCTGACATCCTAGCAGTGCCTGAGTGGTCAGTCTCATTGAGAGAGTTTCGTCTTGATTGAAAAATAAAAGAACTCTTAAGTAGAGATCATAATTTTCGTATTTTTCACCAAGAGGGATCTTGTAGAATTTCATGGCAGAAAAAGAAAGGTTATTGGTTTCGCAGCTGCCGTACTCTTTAGTTTCAATGATATTTTTTAAGTCGGAAGCCTGGGCCCCCGACATAATAATAAATGAAAGTAGAAAAACTTTAAAAAATTGCATCAAGCCACACTTTTTTCTCGCGCTCATTACAATCAGACTCCCATACGTGGCGGACTTCAAGATAGGCCATAATTCCTTCTGAACCCATCTCTCTTCCAAGACCAGATTCCTTGAATCCTCCAAATGGCATTCCTGGATTTAGTAAATGGTATTCGTTAATCCAAACTGTCCCAGCTTCAAGCTGGCTTGCTACCGAATGAGCAAGAGCGTTGTCTTTAGACCAAACGGCACCTGCTAAACCGTATTTAGAATTGTTTGCAAGCAAGACACCTTCTTCGATTGTTTTAAATTTTGTAATCCCAACAACTGGCCCAAAAATTTCTTCCTGGAAGATTGTGTGCTTTGGAGTGATTTCAAAAGCTGTCGGCTCAATGAAGAATCCTTTTGCGAACTCGCCTTCAGTGATTCTGTTTCCACCACTTAAAAGAACTCCTTCTTCCGCTTTGGTTTTTTCAATAAATCCTAAAATTGTCTTCATTTGTTTTTCACTAACAACCGGGCCGTAGCCTGCGTTTGGATCAGTGGTTGGAGCAACTTTTACTTCTTTAATACGTTTTAAAAATTTTTCCATGAAAGCAGGGTAGATTTCTTCTTGAACTAATAGTCTTGTTCCAGAGTCACAAGCTTGTCCTGAGTGGTACAAGAAAGCATAGAGAGCACCGTCAACAGCAATTGATAGGTCAGCATCGTTTAAAACAATGTTGGCAGACTTTCCACCCAGCTCCATTGTGGCCGTTGTAATGTTTGGAGCAACCGTTTTTAGAATTTCTTTTCCAACCATTGTTGAGCCAGTGAAAGCAACTTTTCTAATTTGTGAATGATTTAGTAGCGCGCGCCCTGTATCTGCTCCACCAGTGATGATATTTACAACCCCAGCTGGAACACCTGCATCTCTGATAATTTCAGCAAGAATAGCAGCTGATGCCGGAGTTTCTTCTGCTGTCTTTAAAACAGTCGTGCATCCTGTTGCCAGGATAGGTCCAAGTTTCCATCCGGCCATGACCAGAGGAAAGTTCCATGGAATAATTTGAGCGCATACTCCAACGGGAGCGTACTCGCGTGAGTTGATTGAAAAGCCTGCGCGTGTGGCCGCTTCATCTTTGATGTTCATTTTTAATTCGCGGGCCGTCTTACTCATCACTTTAAAAAAAGCAGCAGTGTTATGAACATCCGCTTTTGCTTTTCTAAGAGTAGAACCAGAGTCTCTAACTTCGATATCGACAATTTCTTTAGCGCGCTCTTTAATTTTTTCTGAAATCTTTAGAAGCAGGTCTGCACGGTTGTCCTGAGACATATTCTTCCATTCAGGATTGTAGAAAGCATTATGAGCGGCCGTTACGGCTTCGTCGATATCCTTAGTAGAAGGCACGTGGTATTTTGCAACTTCTGCTCCGTTTGAAGGGTCATAAGAAGTCTTAATAATTTTCTCGCTTGAGTCTCTAAATTGTCCATTGATGAATAATTTGATTTCCATAATTTTTATCCTTTTATTTGTACATTTTTTGAAGTTGTTCGATATGTGATGAATTGAGATGTCCGTTTCTTGAGCACATTAAATTGTTCACATCTATTTCGTAATAGATCATGGCTTTTTCATTGGTGTCGTAGAACTCAAGATAGCAGTCTTCGAATCCCAATACGTGGCCGTATTCGTGACGGATAGTCCACTTTTGATCTTTTGAATCAATTGGGTATTCGGCTTCCATGGTTATTGTATTGCCGGCAATGCCGTTCACGTGGGCCGTTACGCCTTCTTTGAACTCAATCTTTGGAATATCCTGAGTGGTCTTTTTAAAGTCGATTTGAAGATTGAAATTTTCGCCCTTCCATTCATCTTCTACATTTTCTTTTAACCAGTTCTGCACATCAGCGCGATCTGGAGTTAAGAAAGGCGCATGAAGAACTGTACGCTCTGGATTCCAGAACATCTCTTTACGGGTTTTTTTCACAGTAAAGAACAGGTCATACATGCTCTGCCCATATTTGTTAAAACGAGTATAAAAACCAAATAAGTTATTTCTTTTGATTGAATTGCTAAGCTCTGTTCTGCAATCACTTGATTCGAAATCACCATTTCTGCACAAACCTAAGAGCCAGCTATTATATTTTAATTTGTCTTCAGAGCTCATTTCTGGATAAGTTTTGAGAGTGGCTTCCAGATTAGGAGTGTCTCGAAGAAAGATAAATCCTCTCATATCGAATATTGAGCGATTAATATACCAAGACAACCAAGAGCGAGCTCCTGCCCATCTGATTGTTGATTGATAAATTCTATCCAGGATGCGAAGTGAAGTCACAAACTCAGCATCTGCTATAGGAGCAGTTTTCGGAAGCTCCTGATTGCTTTTAATAACATCTGTTATAGCGGCAGGAGCAGTTGCTAAAAAGTCTTCATATCTCTTAACCATAATTTCAGTGCTACTTTTTTGAGGAGCATTGATAGGGATTCCTCCTGACTTCGTAGGACTTGAAAGATCAAGCTTAGATCCAGGAAGGCGAGACTCGTTTACAATCTCAATCCACTTACTGGCCTTTTTCCCGTCAGTGAGAATCATTTCAATTTGTTTTAATTCGGCCGCATCTTCAGCATTCAATTCTTTTTGTGAAAGCTGGTTTTCAATCAGTTTTTCAACTTTATAAGTATGAATTTTAGAAAACTGCAGACCTTCTGGCCCGATATGCGGAGGCATGCCTGACAAATCAGCGTGCGCAGAAATTGAAATAAGTGAGCACAGGAAAATTATTTTAAACATAAAATCCTTAACAATTTCTGAAGCTGACAGCGATACCCTGGCCTACACCAATACACATAGTCGCTAGGCCTTCTTTAATATTTTTATTTTTCTTCATCTGGTGAGCAAGAGTTGTCACAATTCTCGTTCCAGAGCTACCTAGAGCGTGCCCAATAGCAATGGCCCCGCCGTTTAAATTAACTTTTGATGGATCAAGCTCAAGACCTTTAATGCATCCAATAGACTGAGCGGCAAACGCTTCGTTAAGCTCAATAGCATCAAAGTCAGAAACTTTTTTGTTGTAACGTTTTAATAAAGTTTTTACAGCTTCAACCGGCCCAATTCCCATTGTATTAGGATGAACTCCTCTGGTTGCTGCTCCCGTGACTTCCATCATTGGAGTGAGGTTATGCTTTTTCATAAACTCTTCACTGACAAGTAGTACCGCTGAAGCACCATCGTTCATCGGGCTAGAGTTTCCAGCAGTCACTGTTCCATCTTTTCTAAAAACAGGTTTTAGTTTTGCCAGAGCTTCCATCGTTGAATCAGCGCGCGGGCATTCATCTTTAGCAAAAACGAACGAGTCTTTTTTTGATTCGATAGTGTAGGGGATAACTTCATCATTAAAGTCGCCTCTATCCCAAGCAGCTACGGCCTTCTTGTGAGAGTTCACTGCAAATTGGTCTTGTTCTTCTCGTGAAATTTTATAAAGGTTGGCCACCTCTTCGGCCGTTTCACCCATGGTAAAAAGTGGAAACATTTTTTCCATCTTAGCGTTTGGAAATCTCCAGCCTAGAGTTGTATCAAACATTTTTTGGTCGCGCCCAAAAGCGTCTCCAGCTTTACTTAGTACGTATGGAGCTCTCGTCATGCTTTCAGCACCACCGATGATCAGACAGTCTGCCACGCCTGATTGAATGCGGGCAAAACCATCAATGACAGCGTCTAGTGAAGACCCACAAAGACGATTGATAGTTGTTCCTGGGACTTCTAATGGAAGCCCTGAAAGGATAACGGCCATGCGGGCGATGTTTCTATTATCTTCACCGGCCTGGTTAGCACAACCGACGATCACGTCGTCGATCAGGGCCGGATCAAAATTAAGTGAGTTTTTAAGATCAGTAAAAACGTGAGCAAGTAAATCATCCACTCTTACTGTTGATAGCTTACCTGATAATTTTCCAATAGCAGTTCTTTTTGCGTGAACAATAAACGTTCTTTTCATATGTATTTTCCTGTCATTTTTAATTCTTGTGCAATTCTATAGCGCGGGTCTTGAGTGATTTCTGAATATTCAGTGAGAAGATCAATGATATACTTCAGTCCGATTTTTTCTCCCCATTCAACCGGCCCCAATGGATAGTTCACACCATTTTTCATGGCCAGGTCGATAGCTTCTTTAGTGGCCAGATTTTCACCTAGAGCAAAATAAGCTTCGTTCACGATCATTGAAATCGCGCGAGGGTAGTGAAATCCTAGGCGAAGATGACTATGTTCAATACCTGATTTATTGATAACTGTGAGAAATTTTTCAATGAGACTTTTTGTATGCTCATTTTTGGCGAAGTATTCAACTTTTTGTGTTGGAGAAAAAAATAGTAAAGAAAGTGCTCCTGAAATTTTAGGACACTCTTTTAAAACCATCTCTCCCCATGAAAGAGTTAAATCAGAAATGATTTCTGCTTTTGTCGTTCGAGAGAGTTCTTTCAAAAAAGCAATCTTGCCTTTTGTTCTCATCGCTGTCAGGTCAATGATCAACTCATAAGTATCAAAACTTGCAAGCGCATCTTTGGCGTTACGAACTTCAAAGTGAGGTTTGATCACTTCGTATAGTGGGTGATTGTCATCAATAACAACCAAAGTATTTGAGTTGTCATTCATATAGGTAAAATCCTTTTTTACTTTTTCTTCCAAGTCTTTGAGCATTCACCATTTCTTTTTGAAGTCGATGTGGCTTAAATCTCGGTTCATCAAAAAATGCTTTATAAACTGATTCTGTAACATTTAGGTTAACGTCGATACCAATCAGGTCCATGAGTTCAAATGGGCCCATCTTAAAGCCACCAACTTCACGCATGACAAGATCGACTTCAGTGATTAATTTCAGGTCATAGTTTTCAACAGCACGCAGAGATTCACCATAAAAATTACGGGCCACTCTGTTGACGATAAATCCCGGAGCGTCAGCACATAAGACGGCGACTTTTCCTCTCGAGTTAAACCAGCTCAGTATTTCGTTTGAAATGTCTTTATTTGTTTCAAGACCGTTAATGACTTCAACCAGCTTCATAATCGTGGCCGGGTTAAAAAAGTGTAGTCCCAAAAAGTTTGGCTTTCTGCTGTCTCTTAGATTTTTTCCTAGCTCAGTGATGGGAAATGATGAAGTGTTTGAAGCAATAATTGTTTTATCGCTCATGAGTTCATCAATTTTTTTAAAAAGGTCTTTTTTGACTTCCAGGTCTTCGATAATAGCTTCAACTACCAGATCAGAGTTTGGATCAACCTGCTCTAGAGTGACGACATTTAATCGCGGTTTAAATTTTGCCACATCGTCAGCACTAAGTTTTCCACGGCTCGCCAGAGTATCTAGCTGCTCAAGGATTTTAGCGTGACTTTTTTTAGCAAAGTCGTGATTGCTGTCGACCATCTCGACATCGAGGTGTTGTTGCAGAAACCACTGGGCAATTCCTTGCCCCATGGTTCCTGTACCAATCACTATAACTTTTTTTAATTCCATATTATTGTTTTTGTTTTGGTTCTCTTTTTGGTTGATCTTCTTCTTTGTATTCAGGAAGTGTTAATCCTGCTTCGTCACACATATCTTGAATCTCTTTAACGAAGACAGCACGGATTTCTCCATTCGTTCTTTGTTTTAATCCAAGATTTACGTATAGATCGTTTGAAGCTCCTTGAGTTGAACCAAAAATGTTCATAACTCTTGGCCACCAAAGATTAAGGCGCTCTTGTAAGAATTTCTTTTGTTCTGGATCTTTTGAAAGAATACGTACCCACTTATCTCCGTGAGCTAAGTGCATGACTTCTTCTTTGTAGATACCTTCGATCGCTTTTTTCCATGGCATATAGCTTGAGTTAAAAGTGTCTTGAAGTTGGTGACCTGCAGCTCTATCCATTAAAAAGTTAAAAAGGATATAGTCAGTCCAGTACTTGATATCGTAGTAAAAAATATTTACACGGTAGTCGTCTTTTAATCTTTTGAAACCGATATTGATTTGATCTTCTTCAAGCTTGTATCCAAGATCTGTTTTTTCAATGTGCGCAGTTGTATTTTGTCCAAGTTCTTCTAATAGACGATAAATAACTGAAGCGTGTCTCATTTCATCTTTAACCATTTGAGCAACTAAAACTTTTTCTTGAAGAGTTGGAGCTTTCTCAATGTATGGCATGTATCCAAGGGCCCCAGAGTATTCTGAATCTCCTTGCATCCATAAAAGGTTTAATAAATGCTTGCGGTAAAATGCAGGCATGTCCGCAGAGTCAGCTTCAAATGTTTTACCATTTTTGATGTCTTTAAAAAGTTGAAGTTCTTCTGCGCTGTAAGAGTGAGCTGTTGTTGTCATAGTATTCTCCGTCTAAGTGGAACTCTTTTATAAATCGTTTTTCTAATAAATCATTCAAGCGGAATAAAAATGCAGCTGTGGCCGCATTTTATCCACTTAGTTACCTGTAAAGTTTGGTTTTCTTTTTTGTAAGAAAGCAGTCAAGCCTTCTTTGTAGTCAGCGCTATTGCCCAAAAATCTTTGAGCGTACGTTTCTCTCTCAAGAGACTCGTTATAGTTTGAATCAAGTGCTGCTTTAATATTTTTCTTAATCATTTCAGTTGAAAGAGGTGAGAGTCCATTAATCGTCATGGCATACTCTTGAGCTTTGGCCATTGGGTCTTCGCTAATAGCATTGATCAGTCCTGCGGTATGAAGTTCTTCACTTGTAAGAGCTTCACCCATAAGAAAAAATTCCATGGTCTTCTGGTATCCAAGCGCACGTGAGAAAATGTAAGTTGATCCAGCATCAGGAGCAAGGCCTAGCTTGCTGAAAGCTCCAACAAATTTTACAGCAGGTTTGCTCACTATAAGATCACAAGCGATAGCAACAGAGATGCCGGCACCCGCACAAACACCATTGACGACAGCGAGAACAATTTTCTTAGAGTCTCTGATGGCCGTGACAAGTGGGTTCCATTCTGTTTGAAGAGTGTGACCTAAATCAATCGTAGCGTTATCGACCTGAACACTGCGGTCATTTAAATCCTGACCCGTGCAGAAGGCTTTGCCTTCACCCGTAAGAATAATAGAGTGAACCTGATTATTTTTATTGGCCTCGCGGATGGCCTGGACGATCTCAACTTTTGCTTCGGCATTAAGAGCATTGTAAAGCTCTGGACGATTCATGGTGATCGTCGCCGTTCTATTTTCTTCTGTGTATTTTATAAATTTAAATTGAGACATCTAGTTTCCTTTGTATTCCGGATTTCTTTTTTCCATGAAAGCTTTCATTCCTTCCTTTTGATCAAGCGAAGCAAAAGTCAGATAAAAGTTTCTACGCTCAAAATCCATTCCGTCTTTTAAAGTCATCTCAAATGATTTGTTAACAGCTTCTTTTGCAAGACGAACGGCCACAGGAGCGCGATTTGAAATAGTCTTAGCTAATTCAAACGTCTCTTGCAGAAGTGCTTGAGCTGGAACAACTTTAGCTACGAGACCCCAATCATAAGCCGTCTGAGCATCAATCATGTCACCCGTTAAAACCATCATCATCGCTTTTGATTTTCCAATAGCACGAGTAAGTCTTTGAGTCCCACCAGCTCCAGGAATGGTTCCAATTTTAATTTCTGGTTGAGAAAATTTTGCTTCGTCGCCAGCAATAATTAAATCGCATGACATCGCAAGCTCACAACCACCACCTAATGCAAAACCATTAACGGCAGCAAGGATAGGTTTTGTAATGAGTTTTAACATCTCCCAAGTGCGAAAGCGTTGGTCATTGATTTGATCTACTGGTGTGGCAGTCATCATCTGACCGATATCTGCACCAGCAGCGAATGCTCTATCGCTTCCAGTCAGAATAATCACTCGCACCTCTGGATTTTTATCCAGCTCCAGCATGCAATCAACAAGCTCCTGCATCAGGTCTGTTGAAAGAGCGTTTAATACTTTTGGTCGGTTTAATTTAACCAAAGCAATGTGTGAGTCTTCTCTGTACGGGTATTCTAAAAGAATATTTTCCATTTTTATTATGCCTTAAGTATTTCTTCTTCTGCGAAGTGAACAGAGACGATGTCTTTGTAGTTTGAAAAAGCGTCTTTACCAGCGGCCATGTTTTCTGGAGAGCCCATCGCTGTTTTAAAATCTTCTTTTGAAGCAAAACAAAGCTCTGCCATAAAATGCAGATCACTAGCGCCACGAGGTCCACCTGTGATTTTCGTAAAACGAAATTCTTTTACTAGTGGAACTTTTTTAGCAATTTCTGCGTGTCCTGCCCACCAGTCAGAAAAAGCGTTAACGTCAGCAGGCATTTTATAAATGGCAATCATTTTAAACATGAGTTTTCCTTGTGTATGAATAGTTAAAAACTGTAGAATAGTAACATTAGTTTTTTATCTTTAGCAAACGGATCACCGCAACAAATAGCAGGAATTTTATGCATATAATTCAAAATGCCGCACTCTTTTTCATTGCCATTATTCACGTGTGGATTATGTATCTGGAAATGGTGCTATGGACGAAACCAATAGGACTGAAAACCTTTAGAATTGACGCTGAGTTTGCACAAAGAAGTGCCTCACTTGCCAAGAATCAAGGGCTTTATAATGGCTTTTTAGCAGCGGGATTATTCTGGTCAATATTGGCCGCTGATCCAATCAATTTTCAACTAAAAGTATTTTTTCTCAGCTGCGTTTTAGTAGCAGGAATTTATGGAGCACTTACTGCAAGTAAAAAAATCCTTTATGTACAGGCCTTACCAGCGCTTATCGCTCTGATTCTTGTGCTTATTTGACACAAGTCGCACAGCTTTGCACATCCATAAAACTGTGAGATATTTTTCTTCTTAAACAACTACATTTAGAAGAAAAAATATATGAGCACAGAAATTCTCAATGGAAATGAAATTATTATTCAAGGCGCTCTTGAAGCAGGATTTCATTTATACACCGGATATCCAGGGTCGCCACTAGCTGACTATTTCAACATTCTTTATGAAAGAAAAAATGAATTTCAAGAAAAAGGAATTCGTGTAGTTATCGCTAACAGTGAAGCCAATGCAGCAGCGATGGCCTCTGGTGCAAAACAAGCACACAAAAACGTTTTAGTGGCCATGAAATCAATGGGGCTTCACGTAGCGGCGGATGCACTTTCTGTTGGTAATTTTTCCAACCCAGGCCGCGGTGGTGTTGTTGTTGTCGTTGGAGATGATCCTTGGTCAATTTCTACATCAAGCCCTGCAGACTCGAGATACTTATTTAAACATTTACACATTCCTTTTTTAGATCCATCCACACCGCAAGAATTATTAGACTGGATGGGAGTTGCTCTTGATTTAAGTCTTACCACTTCTGTGTATCAAGGTGTTCTTTTGACAACTTTTATGGCCGAAGGTGGTGGGCGAGTTGAAGTTGGCCCTGAAGTAAAAATTAATAGTCAGTTGATTGAACTCAACCCTGCTGATTTTGATCTTTCTAAAAACGTTATGGTTCCACCAAATTCACTTAAAGCTGATGTGGCCATGATTAATGAAAGATTTCCTAAAGTGCTCGAAGCCTTAAAACAAAAGTCTCTCGATCAGACTTTCGGAAATACTGACTCTCGTGTCGGTTTTATTACCAGCGGAGCTGTTTTTGAAATTCTAAAACAGGTCTTAGATGACAACGATGCTTTAAATCGATTTTCTCTTTATAAAATTGCAGCGCCATATCCGCTTATTGATGATCTACTGGTTCCTTATTTAAAAAATCTTGAAACCCTGATTGTCGTAGAAGAAAAACGTGGATTTTTAGAAACTGAATTAACTGAAGTCATCAATAGAAATAATCTAAAATGCAAAATCTATGGAAAGCGCTTTAATGGCACAGAAGGATTTCCTATTCACGGTGGCCTCAACTACGATTTAGTTTTAGATAAGGTCTCAACACTATTTAAGCAACTTCATTTAGAGGCCTGTCATCCAGCAAAACCTGGAGTGACTTTAAGTGAAGTGATGCCGAGAAGACTTCCGACCTTTTGTCCGGGATGTCCTCACAGAGAAACGCTGTCACTTTTAAAAGATCTTCGCGGGCATTTAAAGAAGCAAAAAATCAATCTTATTTCTCACGGAGATGTTGGTTGTTATTCGCTTTCTTTTCTTGAGCCATTCAAAGAAATGCACAATCTTTCGGCCATGGGACAAGGGGGAGCATTAGGTGCTGGTGTCGATTTATTTACGACTAACCCTTCTGTTGTGCTGATGGGAGATTCAACTTTTTTTCACTCGGGAATCACTGATATTTCTAACTCTGTTCAGATGGGCCATGACATAACTTATATTCTGCTTGATAACGACAACACGGCGATGACTGGGCATCAAATGAGTCCAAGAACAGGTGAGTCCGTTGATGGGTTCAAGCGTCCTGCTCAGGATATGTTGAAACTTGTCCAGGCGCTTGGAGTAAAAGAAGCTATAGAAGTTAATCCAAGTGATCGCTATTTTTATCAAAATTTGTTGAGAGAGACTGTTCTTAAAAAAGGAACAAAAGTTATTATCTCCAATAAAGAATGTGCGCTTACTTTTCATGGCAGAAAAAAAGCAGCAGAGAGAAAAATCTTTAATAAGAATGAAACAATTCCGGTTCAAAGTTTTTATCAGATCAATACAGATGCCTGTGAAGATTGCAGGGCCTGTGTTGAAATGACAGGATGCCCGGGACTGACTCAGACTTTTGATGCTTATGGATCTAAGGTCAGTATTGATCCGCAAATTTGTGTGAGTGATAGTTACTGCACGAAAATTAAAGTTTGCCCGAGTTTTGAACTTGTAGAAGTTAGTGATTATCACCCGACAAAATATAAGTCTCAAAAAAATCTTGTTTTAAAAGATATCAATCTTCCAATGCCCGCTAAAAAGAAGTCACTTGAGTCTATCTCTCAAGGTGAAGACTACAGAATAGTTATTACTGGTGTGGGTGGCTCTGGAGTGACAACAATTTCAAGAGTTCTCGCTGAAGCTGCTAAAGTCATGGGTAACAGATCAGACATCGATTTTAAATTCGTTGATCAAAAAGGACTTGCTCAAAGAAACGGAAATGTGACATCTCATTTAGCTCTTTATAAAAAAGGGAAATCACACGCTCAAGTCACTCCTCTGGGAGGAGCTGATGTTCTTCTTTCACCTGATCTACTAGATGGCTCTCATCACCTGGCCTTCTTAAGTGACAAAGGCATGGCCGTTTTAGATACAAAATTTCAAATTCCGCTAACTCTTCTTTTAGACAGAGGTCTGGAGAAAAATCCTATTAATGAAATTGCTCTTGCTCGAAAATTAAAAAATCTTCTAGGAGATAGAGTTCAGCTTCTGCCGATGAAAGAAGTTTCAGAAAATCATCTTGGGAAAAGTGTTTACGCATCAGCGATGATTTTAGGATCAGCTTTTCAGTTGGGGCTTATTCCTTTTGACTTAAAAGATCTGGAAGATGCCTTTTCCAGAACGATGAAAAAATCTGAAATGGAAAATAACCTTAGGGCCTTCACGCTAGGAAGAAGACTTGCTTTAGGCGATAACCTGAAAGTGGATTCAATTGTTGTTTCAGAATTAGAGATTTTAAAAAAATCAGTAGTGGAGAGCTCGCTTTTTAAAGGGAGTGAACTCGGTAAGCTTTTCGAGACTAAGCTTGTAGCATTAAAAAATGCAATACCTGAGACTCTTAAGCAGTCAGATGCCTACCTTGCCCGTTATGTTCATGATCTTCTGATTTTCGATAGAGGGCAAAGACTTGATGATTTTATTGCTCAGGTTAAGAACCTAGCAGTCACTTATAATGACCATGCAGAATTATTTTCAATGAGTATAAAAACTCTGGCAAAAACGTATTTCATTAAAGATGAAGTTTATGTTGCCCATATAATGATCAGTCCCATGAGAAAGCTTAGTGATGATATGAACTACAAAGGCCTTGGGACAAGCTACAAGAAAAAATTCATCAACAGACCTAGCTTTGATCTTGGCGAAAAGAAAGTCGAGTTCGACTTCTCACCGACAAAGTGGATGCTAAGACTTATGAGACATGCCAGATTCCTTCGCTCAATGCTGCCTTCTTGGCACAAAACCGAGCGCGCGATTGCCCTTGATATCAGGGCAAAGCTTATGGGTCCTGCTATGACATTTAAAGAACTTAAGTCGCTGGAAAACATCAAAGGCTATCGTGAAGTCCGCTATGAGATGTACAAAGTTTTAACCTCATCATTGTAATTATTTCACAAACCCACACCTGGTTTCCTTGTTTAGTTATACTTTTCTAAACTTATAAAACCAGGTGATTCACATGCGTGCTTTCATTGTTCTTGTAGCTATTACTATGACGACTTCAGCTTTTGCTGGGGGCTCGTGGAAACTTAACTGTACGAGCGATACAGGCATCACTTTTTCAAGTGACAACGGCCTGGGACAAATCACTTATTTATCAGATAATAGTGAAGCCTCAATTGAAAACTACGATCTTGGATTAAGCTCAGGAGTCGCAACAGTATCTTGGTTAGGATCACAAAAAATCTTAAGCGAGAAGTATGAGAACTCATGCAACTCGGATGTGGCCAGCACCATCTTTGAACAAACGGCAGAAATTAAATCAGCAGATGGACTTACATCATCGACTGTAAATGTGATTTGCCGTGAAGATATTCAGACGAACTCTACAGCAGTAGATGATGAGTGTTTATCTGGCCTTTAATTTGCTTTAGCACCAACTGACATTTACTCCACCAAAATAACGGACGATTTTTGGAGACTATTTAGCACTTAACGGTGTCTAAATGGCCCTAAAAAATCGTTTTTTTTATTTTTGGTGCCGGATAGGGAGAATTTTTATATGCGATTGTTAACCCACATGTTTCTCATTCTTGCCGTAGCGACTGGCTTCGTACAGGCATCCGAGATTTCAGGCTACATCGGTAGTCAGTCTTTTAGGTTAAATGATGATCCGGATCTCAATAGCGTATTAAGAAGAGCTGAGGACGCGAAGGTTGATGTTGCTCGTGCTGATCAAGTGAGAAGTCAGATCGCTGATCAATTGCGAGGACTAGAAAATCAACAAGCACAACTTAAAGAACGTATGGAGTCTTTAAATAGAGAAATTGAAAGTGCAAAAAATAGACGTCAGGCATTCCAGTCAACGTTATCAGAATTACAAAAATCTCCTGAAGTTAATGCTGAAGCTATTAAAGTCACAACAAATCAAATTGCAGAAGTTGATGCTCTTATAAGTGATAGAAGCAGGCAAGCTGGCGCGCTTAAATTAGAAAGTGCTCCCATCAACGTTCGTATTGATCAGTTTCGAAATGATCTTGTGTTAGCAACAAGAAAATCAGATGAGTCTCGCCAAAGATTGCAGATCGCGGTTCGTCAGGCAGAAGATTATAGACAAGAAATAATTGAAGCGATTAAAAAAATCAATTACGAAGGTGCTCGTATTGGACAAAACGATGGTGGCTCTGACGGAGCTGCATTGTCAGCTAGATTAGGTTATGAGCGCGGAAGTGCCGATGGTAAAAACGATGGATTCACACAGGGAACTGTTGACGGACAGGATAGATGGTACAAAAGAGGAGCAGACCAAGGTGAACGTGATGGGGCATCTAGAGCTCGCATCGACGGACAAAGAGATGGTTTAAGAGAAGGAACAATCAGCGGAAATCAGAGTGCTGCTCACAGAGAAGGCTCTGCTGCTGGAGTTAAGCGCGGAGACGCAAGTAACGCTGCTGCTGTAGGTATTGCTCAAGGTAAGTCTGCAGGTATGGAGCGAGCAGTTTCTACTGGCCAGGCCGATGGACATAATATTGGAGAGAGTGAAACAACTAAAAAACATGAATCTGGTACTTTGAACTCTGTTAATTTAAATGGAGCTTTCGCAGGAAGTTTCCAGAGAAGAACTCCTGATTACCCGGGAGATTTTAACGGATCAGCTTACAGGCCAAACATCAGTCACAGCAAAGACATTATGAGAAGAGCGTATGCTGATGGATATAACTTTAACTACCGTCAATACACGCAGTATGAATTTCAAAGAAGAATCGCTACTGACTATAATCAAAATTATGATTCAAGCTACAGAGCTGCCTACGACGCTGCTGTTAATCGTGAGTACCCGGCGCACTTTGATCAGGGAAGACGCGATGGAGATGCAAGAGCATACGGACGCGATTACCCTCTAGTTAAAGCGGAAGCTTTTAGAGCGGCATTTGCTCAATTCGATGCAAGTCCAAACAGAGCTTCAGCTGAATTTAAATCGACATACGCTAGTTCTGAGTTATCAGCTTACAACAGAAGATATGAAGAAATAAGAAGTGCTAACTTTGATAAAGTTGAGCTTGAAGTGTTTAACCAAAACATCGCTGCTCAGACTGAAATTTACCGTCAAAAAAGAATTGGCGAAGTTAACGTCATCTATAACAACAATGCTGTATTACAGTTTGTTTCAAGTGAGATGTTAGATGGTGGCATTAAAGGTGTTGCTCTTCTTGATGGTGTATTTCAACCAGGTGAGACAACAAACCACAATGTTGTTTTAAGAAATTTTGGATTTAAAGAAGCTACAAACGTTACAGTTATGCTGGAAAACGGTCAGTCTGTGAAGCTTCCAAATATCCCGGC
This sequence comes from Bacteriovoracaceae bacterium UBA6153, assembly GCA_002428265.1. Classification (GTDB taxonomy): domain Bacteria; phylum Bdellovibrionota; class Bacteriovoracia; order Bacteriovoracales; family Bacteriovoracaceae; genus Bacteriovorax. The sequence goes on along the minus strand of DIUR01000033.1, from coordinate 167,005 downwards.
GAGAAGCCAGACATCACTTAAAGGAGTTATCCAGGGATCAGTTGCCGGAAATATCGGTGGATCAATGGTTTCTAATTTAAGAGTTGTTTCTCCTTTAGCTACAAACGATGCAGTAGAAGGCCGTCACTACGATAAACTTGCTGGTGGAATCTTAAAGTCTGCTGAGCAAAAAATTGTAAAAGTAGGATACCCACTTGCGCTTTCAGGATTAGGAATTGATTCTCAGCTTTTAAAAGGTACTAAGAATAAACTAAAAATCACTCTTACTAATAACTCTAAGAGACAATACGCAGGAGAGATTAAAATTAAGTTACTGGTGAACTCACAGAACTCAATTGTTAAAAAAGATTTCTCAGTTGTTTCAACTCTGGCAACGTCAACAACTCTAAACGATGCTGAAGTATTAGTTGAAGCTGAACAAGATGCTTATAGAGACCTATCGTTCTCAGCGACAGTTGAGCAAAATGGAGTTCTTATTGGGGTTCTTCCAAATGACTTCGTAACAATGGCAAAAGCTCAGTTCTTTGATAAAGGAAAAGTTCCGGTGCTGGTTGCGAACTCTGACACTCACTTAAGAGGATTCCTTGACGCTCTAAATGATCTTGGTGGATCAGAAAATGTTTCTATCCTGGATCTAAGTCTTTCGGGATTAAACGCGGCCACAGTGGCAAATGGTCTTTCGCAAAAAGTTCTTCTGATTGTTGATGATTCAAATGGATCAAGCATCAAGAGCTTAAACGGATTTATTGGGAAGTCGAAGTCATCAACTTTCGTATTCATTGATGAGAATAATACTGGTCTAAAAAATGCTCAGAGTCTTGGATCACTTAAAGATGCAGTTAAGTTAACTCTTGATAAGCGCCAGTTAGTATTTTCTAATCAGCATAGAGCGGCAGGAGTTGTGGCCTCATCTACATTTATCCAGTCAAGCTTGAGATCATTTAAAAATGACCTGGGCCTTGCTCAGAACTTAACTTTAACAGCTCCAGAAATGTTGGTTGAGATTAAGTCAAAAGTTTCTCCAGAGAACTATGCGACTCCAAATACGACACTAAAGATTTACTCTACAAAGGCCTTGAGTGAAGTTCTTGCCATCAACATGGCGTACGATGAGTCTGGAGGAATTTTCAGCCGTGATAAAAAATGGGCAAAGATGATTGAAGAAGATAAGTCACTTTTCCACAACCAACTTAAAGCTGCATCGAGTGGTGACGTCGTAACTTCTAAGCTTCCAGCTATCCTTGCTGCGGTTGCCATGAAAGATACTGTGTCTCAGGCAATGAAAAACGACACTACGATCTCAAGAGACATGAAGCTTAAGATTTCAAACGCGACTAATGACGTATTGGATGATATGGAAAAATCATACGATAAAAATTTGAAAAAGAATTTCAAAGACCTGTATACTAAAGCACATGCATACAAACAAATTCATAGACCTTTTGCTATCGCTGAGCCAGCACCTAACTATGGTAACTAATAAAATTCGACCGCTTCTTTATGGAGCGGCCTTTTTTTCAATGCTCGCTTTCAGTCACGCAGAAGCGACTCTCAAAATTGCCTTGCTCGATACAGGCTTTTGTATAGAGAAAGCAGAAATTAAATCTAGCAAACACATTATCGAAACAGTTCAGGATATGAGCTCTGCCCAAAAATTTGACTGTAGTAAAGTCACAGCACTTGAGCTGGAGACTTCAGGCCGTTTTCACGGACAAAAAGTTTTGAATGAGTTTTTAAGTTATCTCAAAAAAGATATCGAAGTCACAATTTATCCACTAGTCATTTATGATCAGACTAGTACTCAGACGAAAGAGGCCTGGTTAAAATCGATTGAGTTCATCAATGAGAAAAAGATAGATATGGTTTTAACCGCATCTGGGCTCGTTAATGGCCCAAAAATAGTCAATGAGCTTCCTTCAATCTGGTTTATTCCTTCGGGAAGGCTAGAGCGACTAATTGATAAAACAACTGTTCTATTTCCGCAAAACCTGGCACCAAAACCAAACATTTTTGTTATTGGTGACTATTTTGATGGCAAAACAAATTTTTATGATCAGGCCTTAATTTATCAGGACCAAATAGATTACTATTTCCCTTCTGGTAAAAAGAAATTTACTGGCACTTCGCGCGCAGTCGCGCATGCGATGGCCGTAGCGCTAAATTATTGTTTTATCCCAAAAGACATTATTGCAGCACACTCTTTAAGACTTTGTTTAATGAACAAGTCTCGCGTGCTTCGAGATCCGGTTCTTAAAAAAGACTTCAAAACCTTCTAATTCAACTTCTTTGATGTTAAACTCTCTCTATGAGAGAATCAGTATCAGCAGTATTCACGACCCCAGAGCAAATCTTTTTTATTAAGAGACAAAACTACTTATCAGTTTTTCCTGGCTACTATGCAACTCCAGGTGGAAAAGTAGACGCAACTGACAGTGAAGAAGTTCTTTCTCATAAACTGTGGCCTGTGCACATGAAGCCACAAATCCTTCATGCTTTAATCAGAGAAGTGAAAGAAGAATTAAATTATGACCTGCTAGCAGGAATTGAGTCTGGTGAAGTGATTGCTATTGATGATATCGGAATTGCCATTACTCCAGAGTTTAATCCTTACCGTTTTAAAAATTATTACGTGAAAATTACCATGCGAGCTCCAAAAGAGTTTAATCTGGATAAAAACGAAGTTGAGTTTGGCGAGTGGAATACACCAGCAAAATTTATGCAAAGGTATTATGAAGGACTTGTTCTTGCCGTACCTCCAGCAGTTACGCTTTTAAAAACGTTTGAAAAAAATCCTCAACATAATACTCCTATTGAAATGACACTTCCTCATGATCCGGATACAGAAGTTCCGATGATTGAGTCTATTTATGGGGTGAGACAATTTCTTCCTCTTTCACATACCTTTCCTCCGGCCAATAGAACGAACTCATTTATTATCGGTGACGATAATGCAGTAAAATATCTTATTGATCCGTCTCCAAGAGACGAAGAAGAGTTAGAAAAATTTGTTAAATCAATTTCTAAGATTGGATTTGATAAAATTCTTATCACTCACCATCATCCAGATCATTATGAGTTTTCTCGCGATATCGCTTTGCAATTTAAAGTGCCAATGGAAATGAGTGAGTTCACTTATACGATTATCGGGAAAGAGTATTTTAGAGATGTCGAAGTCAAGCTTCTTAAGGAAGGCGATGTCATCACAAAGAGTCTAGGGCATGAGGTTCGTATCTATGAAGTTCCAGGCCATGATGAGGGACAACTTGCTCTTGCTCCTGATAATATGAGCTGGTTTTTAGTAGGGGATCTAATCCAGACTATTGGAACAGTTGTTATCGGTGGCCCTGAAGGAGACATGCAAAAGTATTTCGATTCTCTTAATAGAGTTATCAAGTTAAATCCTAAGAACGTTATTCCTAGCCATGGAATTATTATTGGTGGAACAAACAAATTAGTTGAGACACTCAAGCATCGCCAGGAGCGAGAAGAGCAGATTATTGAGCTTTTAGGAATGGGTAGAAATATTCAGCAGATCCTGGAAGTCATTTATGTGGGGCTTAAACCAGAGCTTCTACCTTATGCTTTAAAGACGATAGAAGCCCACATAACGAAAATTCATAATCAAAACAAATTAATTTAAAGATTTTTTCTCTGCGATAATTTTCTCTACAATCTCAGGGTTTAATAGAGTGGAAATATCGCCGATACTATCAAGTTCATTCTCAGCAATTTTTCTTAAAACTCTTCTCATAATTTTTCCAGAGCGTGTTTTAGGAAGACCTTCCACAACTTGAATGAGATCAGGTTTTGCAATTGGCCCAATTATTTTTTGAACAGTTTCTCTGATTTCTTTTTCTAACTTTGCTGGGTCAGCGATTTCTCCAGTAGGGATAACAAAAGCATAAAGGCCCTGGCCTTTGACTGGATGAGGAAAACCAATGACAGCACTCTCGATAATTTCCGGGTGCTCATTAATGGCCTCCTCAACTTCTGCTGTTCCAATTCTGTGCCCTGAAACATTGATAACATCATCCACTCTTCCAGTGATTCTATAGTAGCCATCAGCATCTCTCTTAGAGCCGTCCCCTGTGAAATAGTAACCCGGATAAGTTGAAAAATAAGTCTGAATAAATCTTTCGTGATCTCCCCAGATTGTTCTCGCAAGTGAAGGCCATGGAGTTTTAATACATAAGTTTCCGCTCGCGACAGTGTCTGTGATCTCAACGCCTTTTTCATCCATGATGGCCGGAACAATTCCTTGAAGTGGAAGAGTGGCGTGAGCTGGTTTTAATTTTGTAATTCCGGCCATTGGTGAAATGAGAATCCCACCAGTTTCCGTTTGCCACCATGTATCTACAATCGGGCATTTATTTTTACCGATATATTTATGATACCATTGCCATGCTTCTTCATTAATAGGTTCACCAACTGAACCCAAAACTTTTAACGATGGCATTTTATATTTTTCTGGAATCTCATGGCCAAATTTTTCCAGAGACCTGATTGCAGTTGGGGCCGTGTAGAGGTGAGTGACATTATGTTTTTCTACGACTTCCCAGAATCTTGCAGGAGTTGGATAGGTAGGTACCCCTTCAAACATGACCGTCGTTGCACCATTGAGAAGCGGCCCGTATGTAACATAACTATGCCCTGTGATCCATCCGATATCAGCAGTACACCAGAAGACATCGTTTTCTTTGTATTGGAAAACATCTTTAAAGCTTTTTCCAACGTGAACCATATAGCCTGCCGTTGTATGCAGAAGCCCTTTTGGTTTCCCTGTTGATCCAGATGTATAAAGAATAAAAAGTGGATCTTCCGATTTTACAGGAGTCGCCGGACAGTAAAGGTCCATTCCTTTTATCAAGGCATCATAGTAGAAATCTCTTCCAGATTTCATTTTAATTTCTTGATGAGTTCTTTTAACGACTAAAACAGTTTTTACAAAATCCAATCCTTCTACGGCCTCATCCACCATATCTTTTAATGGGGTCGTCTTGTCGCCTCTATAAGCTCCATCGTGGGTTACAACCATTTTTGCCTGAGAGTCTTCAAGACGTCCTCTTAAAGACAATGGAGAGAATCCTCCGAAGACGACCGTGTGGATAGCGCCGATTCTTGCACATGCCAGAAGTCCTATCATAAGTTCTGGAGTCATTCCCATGTAGAAGCTTACGACATCACCTTTTTGTATGCCACGGCTCTTTAAAAGGTTTGCAAACCTGCAGACACTAATATGGAGTTCACCATAAGTTAAAAAACTCGATTCTTCATTAGGGTTATTAGGCTCAAAGATGAGCGCTTTTTTTTGGCGTCTATCTGGAAGGTGTCGATCAAGACAGTTTTCTGCAATGTTGAGTTCAGCACCGTTGTACCAAGTCACATCGGCCTTATGGAAATCACCTGAAATAAGTGTGTCCCATTTCTTTTTCCATACATAAGAATGAGCGAGTTCACTCCAGTAAGTGGCCAGTTCTTCACTTAATAATTGCTTCATAGTTTACCTCTTAATATTAAACAATTTTAGACCAATGATTAAGTAACTGACAAATTTTAGAGGCATATTAACTCGGGGTTTTTAGAGACAATTATTTGTTATTAAATACTTGATTGATACCTGAGCGAGTTTCTCAAGTTATGGGGCAGTTATCCGATAAGATAGATTGTAGGAGTCCCAAAATGAAGATTTTAGTATTAAGTATGTGTGCAATCATTCTTCCTTATTCATCATTGTATGCGCAAGGACAAGGGATAACTCATTTTTCACAACCTGGCCTGAAGCTCACGCCTGCGAAGTTTGGAGAGAAAGTAGAACCAGGAAATAGGCTGAGAATTACAACTCCTAGTGTTTTTGAAATGCCATTAAATTGTAGTGCTCCCACAGATTTAAATATTGGTGCTTGGGGGATGTATTCATTGGCACTTGATAGCAATAAAATAGGTAACATTCTTAGTTGTGCTAATGCTACAGATAGTAAAATGTTTACCTTCACTGAAAAGTCTTGTGCGGAAGCTGTTGCTTGTCTGGGTGTAAATATAAAAAGAGAAGTAAGTAAAGAGTCTTTTATCGTATTAAACGAAGCTATGGCCTTCGATTTTGCTAGAAATAGTTTATATCAATCTATTAGTGCAATGGAGAGAATGGAAGTCATGAAAGCTTTCGCAAGAAAGAAGTTTGATAACAAAAGATTGGGAAATAAATGTCCTCCTAAGTTTGCACCGGATCCAAGAGCTGAAGCAAAATGTAATTATCACATGCTTGAAGCGGCCTTTAAAGATTTACAAAGTACGTGTAAATTAGGGTCAGGTTGTTATAACAAGGATGATAATGAAATTGACAGTTATAAAACTTTTGTTGAGAAACAAAAAACTCCCAAAACGGCCTTCGTATTAGATTATCCTAATTATAGAGTTCAAGCTCAAGTAGACAGAGAAGAGCAAAAAGAAGCAGCTTATCTGAGTAAGCTTGCGGCCCTTGCAACTAATGCCACTTTCATGAAATTAAATCCTGATCAAAAAGCTGAAAAAGTATTAGAGGCGATGGGGGCAGATTATGATGGAAGGGTTAAAGATCCAATTTTGTCTTATGACTTTGCACTGGGGTCACCTAGTAAGGCCACTTTAAAAAAATCTAAAAAGTTTCAAGATTTGATGTTGGTTTTCACAAATAAAAAAGTCACTGAAGAATCTTTTATTGAAGAATTTGATAAATATAGAGAAAAGCGCGCGAACGCTGTGTTCGGAGCTGAAAGTGTATGTAAAGAAGAAGCGATCATGCCTTCAATCTGTGGTGAAATGACTCAATATTCAGAGGGAAGTACAAATCCAAAAAACTCTGGAAAGGCTGATCTTCTTTCATCTAGATTTCAAATGACTGATAGAGATATTGGTCGACTTAAAAATCTTTTGGGAGACAAGATAAGTGAAAAAGATGCTGAAGCTTTATTGAATGCAAAAAGATGTATCTCTTATGAAATATATAATTCTGGAATTTCCAGCGTAGGTGGTGGCCTGGCCCAACGTTTTGGTGGAGAGAGAGCTCCTTCAATCCCGCTTCCAAGTGCAGATGACTATGAAGCAGTAAAAACGAAATCAATATACAACCTATTTGGCCAAATTCCGGGAACTGAGCCTGGATCTGATTATGCTGCTTCAAAGTCAGTTATTCCAAAAGAATTTGATTTTAAGGATAAAGAGCCGGTTGGAGACAGTGTGCTCTCAGATAGCTTTGCAAAAGCTATCACAGGAAACAATGGCACAGGGTTTGATTCAAGTTCACCAGTAACCAATAACGATGCTTACAACAATTCGTACTACAATTCTCTTTCTCATAAAGATGACGAAGTAGATAAAAAGGATAAACAAACACAGGCCCAAGTAGATGAGTCTTATATAAATCCAAATGCAAATTCAATTATGGACAGCAAGATTGCTGATTTAGAAACCAGATTAAATGAAGCAAACAAAAAACTTGCTCAGATAAAAATTGCTGGAGAAGAAGCAGAAGCGCAGAGAGAAAATCAAAAGAAAGTTGATGCCGAAAATGAAAAAATTAAAGATCTTCGTGCACAGCTTGATAGTTTAAAGAAAGCTCAGCAATCTCAGGTCCAGGCAAAAGCAGAAACGAGCATTGCTAGAAATGTAAGCCAATCAAACGAGCCTTATATGAAGCCGTCTTCTACAGTTTCATTTGGAAGCTCAAGCACCGAGTCTCGCGCGCCAGCATCAAGACAAGATGTATCGGCACCAAAAACTTCGAGTGGTGATATAAGAGACAATAAAGGAAAGAGTGATACAAGTGTAGCAAGTGCTATTTCTTCAGCTACGGCTGCTTCCAAGGCCGCTACAAGCAATATTACATTGACAGCATCAAACAGTGCAGAGGCGAGAACGATTACCACAGTAGACGGAATGTCTGCTGAAAAAGTAACTCAAACAATTTCAAGCCGAATCATTGAACTTAAAGGTATTCCTTTTTATATCGAAGAAGGTGGGATGGTTAAAGAAATCATTCCCGTACTAAAAGATGGCGTTGTTCAATTGGATGAAAAAGGAAATCCTCTTTATGAAAAAATTGTAAAGGGGAAGGCAACTGATAAGAAGTTTGCAAAAGTTAAGGAGAGTGGAAGAGCACCTGCGGCCATCACTTCTACAGCGGATTTAAAGCGTGATCAGGAAGACAAACTTAAGCGTGAAAGAGCAGAGTACTTAAAACTTAAAGATCTAACCAACGGTGTTCTAAAAAAGAAATAAAAAAAAAGCGCTCTTAAAGAGCGCTTTTTTTATCTATTTCTTAGAGTTTCAGATTGATAGTCGTAGTATTTTTTAAAGAGCGGGCTCTTTAACAAGAATCCATTAAGCTCTTTATTCTTTTTATCAACAATCGGACCAAGTATAGTACTTCCTTTATATGAAAAATTCTTAACAGGAATGTCATAAGTCTTGTTGTTAAAGTTAACTCTCAACGTAAAAGGTCTTGAAGCATCAATTCCGAGTTTTTCTAAATTCTCAGGAGAGAGTCTCGTTAACTCATCAGTTGTCATTGTCGAACTTTCTTTTCCAGATTGAATGATCGCTGCCGTTTCTGCCTTTTGTTCAACTTTGCCTGATTGAGAAGAGCCGGTTAACTTAATTCCACCAGCTCCGCCAGTTGCTGAGCTCGAGCCTGATGCATCTCTGTCGTTTTTGTCTGCATCCTGAGCTACTCCAGCGGCCTTAGCGGTTGGAACGCGCCCAGACTCATCTCTCGCAGATCCACTTTCATTATAGTATCTTCTTTCATCAAGCTCACGTCTGTATTGATCAAGATCACGAGACCTGTCTTTCAGGGTTTGATCCCATCTTCTAAGACGTTCTTCTTCTGCTTTATTTGTGCCAGAGCTTGAACCCAATGCCAGTTTTTTATTTGTAGCTGATTTCATTTCTTCAAGTTGAGTTTCAAGATCAGAGCTATCTTGTCCTGCTCCTTTCATACCGGCGATAAGTTTTTCCATCTCTTCGCGCATACGCTGAGCTTCTTTTAAGTTGTCACTATTTTCGTTTTTAGCAACAAAAGGTGAGCGCTTAGTTTCTTCGTCCTTAGTGGGTGCTGTTCTAATGGCAGAGTTGAAATTGTTGCCACCAGAGCGGTTTGCTCTAAATTCATTTTGAGCTTCTGCTACAGAGTAGGCATCTTCTCTTGAGTCTGATACTGTTTGCTCTTTAGGCTTTATCGTCGGGATAGGAGAGGTTGCTTCGTCTTTAGCTGCGAGCCTGCTGTCTTCCATTGTTCTGATTTTTTCTTCGTGTTCTTTGGTTTTTTCTGCGATGATTTCTGGAGTGACGGGTTTTCCCAGTGCACGTAAACTACCCTCGATTCCAAGATAGTTTTCAGCAAAGCTAGATAGACGGTTTGTTGAATTTCGTCCATTTTCATTAGATGTAGAATTAGCTAAGTTACCTGACGTTGAATTATCTGGACTTGTCTTCATCTTTTCTAATGATTGTAAAAGTGTTATAGATTTTAAAATTAGATCATCACAATCTACACCATTTGACTTACACAAAAATAAATTTGATAAATCCTCTGATGTAATTGGACCACCATTTTTACAAGATTGAACTTCTTTTGCCTTTTTGTTGTTACATTCGTACATTTCGCAAAAGACACCAACAGTACTAGCTGCTTCTGCTGAAGAGGTTTCAAATTTTCTGATATTTGCTGTGAATTTTTTATACCAATTATCTGTATTAGGAGCATCTTTACTTTTATCAAATCTAGAAGCTTTTATTTTCTCTTTGGCTAAGCACTGAAGTCCATATGCAGTTAAGACAGATGGATCTCTGAGATCGACTTCATATTGTTCATCTAAAGGCTCTTCTGTGTTTAACTTGCTGAAAAGCTCTTTTGAAATTTTATCATCGACACTTGCAAGTTCTGATAGATCTGAGCATAAATACAATTTCATATTCTCATTCATGCTTTTGCATTGACTTTCAAGTGCTGGAGCTATGATTTTATTATTATTTGAGTCAGTAAAGAATTTAGCAATATATTTTTCTTCATTAACATTCTCAGGTATTTTACGAATGTATTCTTTGAAACTTTTTAAAAGCTCAGGGTCTGGAGAATCTTTTAAAAGTTTTAATTGGGCAAAGTTTTCAAAGAGCTCATTTTCTTTATGACGAACATTGTTTTTAATAGTTTCAATAATTTCTTTAGCAGATTTAGAGTAAATCTGGCTTTTTAGAACGAAAACACCGGATTTATCATTTACCGGGCAAGACTTTTCTTCACCTTTTAGATCAGCTGTAAATTTGCCGGCAAGTATGCCGAAAAGGCTATCATCTTTGCTAAAATTTGTTTTACTTTTTTGAAGGTGCTTTTTTAGAAACTTAATTTTATCTTCGAAGTGAGGACCTTTCTTTTTGCCATGACAGTTTTCAATTTCTTTAACGTTTAGTAGATTACACTCTTTAGCAACGCCTTTGCTATTCATCATCAAGTCAGCATCATTTACATTATAATAATTGGCCAGAACTGCAATTTCTTCTGAGTTTTGCTCCATCTTTCGAGCAAGCTTTTTAGCAAGTTTTTCATAAATGTTTTTTCTATGAAGTGATTCAATCTCATCCTTAGTGACGATGTTTTTTTGTAAATCACAGCTTGTTGCAAATTTTTCTAAAGCACTAGACTCAGGCTTTCCTGTCATGTACGTACAGATTTCATCTGCATGCAAAGATGATAAATTAAAAAAAATGATGGATGTCGTGATTATTTTGGACATGATTTATTCTTGTGAAAAGAGTATGTACCACCATGGGAACAGACATATTCAATTAAATTATTCACTGGATCGACTAAGTCAGGATGATTGTTTCTTCCTTTCACACGAAGTGATTCTATATAATCTAATATAGTTTCTCCTCTCGTATTTTTAGTATTGAGAATTTTCATAAATATCTCAGGCTGTTTTCTTTTTTTAGAATAATATAACCAGATACTATTTAAAAAATCAGCTCTTGATTCAGGTGCTTCTGCTATAGAGTGAATCATTGGACTTTTAACTGCTGTTGAATAACCTTCCATTTGACATTTATTATGAAGAAAATATTCATCAACAGGGAATGGTGTTTTTTCGAAATCTTTAATTAATGAGCCTACTAGTTCTTTGGGAGTTTGATTAAATTTTAAGCAATACTTTTCAATATAATCATTTTGACTTGCTTGTGGGTAGAGATCTTCACTACTAGCACTCTTAACAATTCTCTCCAGCTGCGCCAACGACTTATTCGCCGGCATCCCCTGAACATCTTTCATTCCACAATCTACACAGTTTTTATCTGCGGCCATTATTAATGAAGATGCAAAAATGCTCATCAGAAGTATTAAGTGTTTTAAATAAGTAACCATAAAATTCCTCGAGAACTGTATTAATTAACTATCTCATCGGCTTACAGGTGGTTAGCTTAAAAAAGCTAAGATATATGAAGAAGATGGGTAAAAAGTGTCTTATTTAGATGCTGTTTTAATGAGAAAAGCTAATATCCGCCACAAGATGCCAGATATATAGAGTCAATTATTGGTCTCTTTAGAGGCTCCAGCTAGTATTTACAGTTCCTGTGTTGATACAAGGACTACACTAAATGGAATCGTTACAAGAGCAAGATAACCAGAGAAAATTAAAAGTTTATTCATGTTACTCTTTTTTCTTATCTTTTCGGCGAAATCCTTCAATACGATCTTCTTTCCTTTTTCTTAAATAAATAGGTCCATTGAGCATAAAATAGAAGCCGATGTAGGAGACAATCACCCATGTAATTAAAGAGGGTGCATCATCTGCTAATAAAAGCTCTCCTGTGAACTTTGCTCTGGGAGTTAGTGTCCCTAGTTTGATCAAACTAGTAAAGATGATTGCTAAAATTGCTGGCCACATAAAGTATTTATTTTTTTTCATCATTACCAATTTTATTTTAATTCATTTATTAGGGCAGATTTTACATCATAGCGAATAATTGGATAAGAAACGAGGTACATCAATAGTCCAATAAAGAGTACAGAGAGTGTTCCATGAAAGATTAAATCATTGGGAATATTAAAAATATAAAAAGCGTAAAAAATAAAATAAATGGCTGAGATTATATACTTTGCACATTTGTTAAATTTGACGTTAACAATAACTTTTCCCTCTGATTTTTTCAAAGTCATATTATCTAATACAAGGGCCCCTTTAAAAATTATTGTAGAGAAATAAACTTCGTCATTAAAAAATGTCAGAGTTTCGCTTTCTTCATCATTTAGCCAAGCTCGAAATCTTCGATTTTCAATATTAGATTTCTGTAGAGATGTAATCTTATAAGAGAAATGCATATTAGAACCTTTTTGTTTTTTCTATAGATTCAACTTTAGGGTAATATTTATTTCTTATATATTTAAATGTTTCCCAAAAGGCATATCCACCGAAAATAATTTTCATCAACAGAAATCCCCAAAATGCATCACGAGCATTAGTGCCAGTAAAAAGTCCCCAGCGCGTATGCACAGTTCCTGTTTTAAGGTAAGAATTGATAGAAAACGGTATTGTTAGGACAGCTAGCCAGCTCATTGTGACAGATAAAACTTTCATAATTCCCCTAACTTTGTGCCTAAATATGTTCCAACACATCCACTCATTTCTTTTCCTTTCGGCGAAATCCTTCAATGCGATTTTCTTTCTTTTTTCTTAAATAGATTGGACCGTTGAATAAAATGTAAAATCCAATATAGGAGATAATTAAGCAGGAAATTAATGAGAAGGTATTTTCCATTAATATAAGTTTCGCTGTAAATTTTTCTCTAGGAGTAATGAAACCCATTTTTACTAATGCAGTAAAAATGATTGCTAGAATAGCTGGCCAAATATATTTTTTTATATGAGTACCTTTAGAATTTTTGTCATCAGCTTTTTTTAGAGATTGAGCTTCTTTTTTCGTATGTCGCATTGGAATAAAACCCGTCATCATTCCAAAAATTATTAAAGAGCTTATTGCAGAATAAAGAATAAACTGATCAATGCTTTTGATAAATAGTGGCGCACCTGTTGGAGAATGTGGAGTGAAAAACTCATAATAAGTTAATGTGCAAACACTAACAGATATAAGAATTGAGAGTAGTAATTTTTTTATCTTGTTCATGATATGAAAAGTTTATTCATGTTAATCTTTTTCCTTATCCTTTCGGCGAAATCCTTCAATACGATCTTCTTTCTTTTTTCTTAAATAGATTGGACCGTTAAGCATAATGTAAAATCCAAGATAAGCGACTATTAGCCATGTGATAAAAGAAAATGTGTCATCAGCTAATACAGGTCTTCCTGTAAATCTTTCTCTCGGCGTTGCTAAACCTAGTTTTATCATTGTTGTGAAAATAATTGATAAAATAGCCGGCCAAATAAATTTTTTATACTTTTTCATTACATTTACTCTTTATATAAATAGTACATTTTTTCAATTTCGCTTTTTATACTCGTTGCATATTCGTATGTATTACTTGGTGGCCCAGGTGTAAATCCATGTTCATCAAAAAAATAGTCACTAATAAAACTAGTTGCAGAGTTAATTATTTCGTTCGTTAGGTTAGGCTTTTTCGCTACAAATGCTCCAATCGTAACTTGTGCTACATTAACCTCTAATGTAACGACTATCGCAGCTGTTCTTGCAGCGGCTCCCGCAGCTGCCATAACTGGTCCACCTGCAGCTCCTCCCGCTAGCATCGCAGCCCCACCAAGCGCCACTTTTCCAAGATTTCTCTGCGCCTGACCTCTATAAGCTTGGCCCTCAGCAGAGTTCCACTTATTAGCTTCATCAGTTTTTTGTTGCTCTCTATAAGTCATACTATAACTAGCACCATCACTTGGGTCAGAGTTATAGTGTCCTGTTGGATCTATAATGTTAACAGGATTTCCACCGGCGTAAAGAAGAGGTGACCAATTCCCTGGAAGATTTTTTAAAGTGTTCGGATTCCACTTCACAAGATTATCCGCAGACCCCCATTGTCCTAGAGAAGGAATGTACTGGCGAGTTTCTGATTGTAAAACTTCTCCATTAAAAAATGGATGTTGGATAAGTCCAGCGAAGGCCCATGGGATCTTCTTTTCAAGTTCCTTATTTCCAACAACAGACTCTTTTTCTCCCCATTCATTATAAACGCGCTCAAACGCAAGTGAGTCGCCCTTAGGAGTGACAAGGGCTATCAAGCTTCCAAGGTGATCTGTAAGAGCAGGGTAGAACTCGCCTGCATAGAGAACACCAACAAGGCGTCCTTCAATACGAACAGCGCGGGTGTAGGCACCTTGAACCTGGAACTCGTCATTATTGATTTTTACAAAACACTCATTGAGTGATTTTGATTCTAGCGGACAAGTCGCGTGCCATGCTTTATCAGGGGACACGAAATTCTTAAATGACCCGTATTGCGGGTGAGAGATTTTTACCAGTAGATCATTTTCATAATCAAATTTAAAACCATCAAGCCTTTCAAGATTTGATTGATTATAGAATACTGACTGTGAAGCAGAGTTCACTCGGGGCTGCTTCTTTAAGAAAAGATTTTCAGAATATCCAAACGTTTTATTTTTTTGAGCAAGACCGTAGTAGCGAGCATTATTATAGAGCTTAGTAGGTTTGCCGTTATTGATGTCGTTATAAATAATTCCTGCAGACTTAGATCCATTTAAATCAATTTGAACAGATTCGATTTTTTGAAAAAGGTCGTATCCTAAATTTAAAACAACATTGTTACTAAACTCAATAAGCTCTGGTTTATTGCTAGCATTGTATTCAATTGATCTAATAAAAGGATTAATGGCAGCTAACTGGCCATCAGCAAAGTCGTAAGAAACTTTATACTGGTTAACACCAGCTTTAATACTTTCTTCTGTTAAGCGATCAAATAAATCATAGTCAAGTTTGCTTTCAACGTTGTTGAATGATTTTTTAATGAGAAGCCTATTATCGTTATAACTATTTTCTGATGTAAAACCCAGGTTTTCAAAATTCACTTGGCTTCTTACTGGCAGGCCTTGTTCGTAAGCTAGACTTTGCTCAAAGCTTGCAAGAGTAGATGAGTTTTTAACTAATGAAACTCTATTGTAAGCGTCATAAGTCATGTCTCCAGTTGTAGAAGATGTTTTATTAATAACCGGAGAAAATTCCTGGAACATTTCTTCCCAAGGAAGTTTTAATGATGTCGTTGAGCGAAGTTTTCCAAATTCATCATATGAGTATTTTGCTTCCAACTCATTAACACCAAGGATGTCTCCTAAAGGGTTTATTGAGAAGCTTACCGCTTCAGATGGAGTTTCGTGGGCCACTACCTGACCGCGTTCGTTGCTATAGAAATGACTTTTTTTAACGATTGAATCACTCAATGTTTCCGACTGGCTTAATAGGCCTTGATCATCATATTGTGATGATTTTAAGAAGTTTACATAGAAGTTATTCCAAGACCCACTTAGAAGCTCAGATGTCTGACGCCCTAGACCGTCGTATGTATATGATAGGGCCACACTCATTCTTTCATCAGCAAAATAAGGGATTTTTGCAGAGATCTCTTGGTCTTGGTCATTATAAGTCACGGCCTTTTCAATAATAACCTGATCAGCAATTGTTTTTCTAATTTCGATGATTCTACCAAAACCGTCAATTGAGTATTCTTTAGAAGTGTCAGCTGTTTTAATGTCGAACTTTAAACCATTCTTTTCTAATTTATAGAAATTAACGATTTGATTGTTGGCTTCACGATCAAGTGATAGAAGAATTTCATCATTACTCCACTTATAAAAAGTAGTTTTATTGTTGATAACTGACTTATTAAGAAAGTTAGTTGCAAAGTCATAATCGAAGTGACGAGAGATTCCGTCTTCAACAACATCTGCCACAAGAGGAGTCGTTAAGTGATAACTATACTCTGCATTTTTTCCGCGTTGATCAGAAGTGCCGACAATTCTTCCAAGAGAGTCATAACTAAAATTGCTCTCAATACCAGATTGTCTTTTTGCAACTAAAAGCCCTGCTTCATCATAGCTTAATGTTAAATCAGATCTTAGTTTCAAAAGATTACCGTCAAAAGTTTGAGATGATTTTAACAATAAAAGAAACTGCTCGGAGTTAAAGTCATATTTATCTAAACTATTAATTGAGTTAGAGCTTGATTTTGAAGTCTCTCTTTTTGATAAGAATGTATAAGGGGCCAGGGGAGATGAAACATCATTGATTGTTTCAAGATCAACTTTCCCAAGTCCTCTTGTGAAATTCTTTTGCTCTTTTAAATAAGCATAAAGACGGTTTTCGCCTAAGTCTGTTTTTTCGGCATAAGTGTTAATAACTCTATTTAAAAGTGATCCATCTTTTTCAAAGACTTCTTGCTTTAGAATCCTTCCATTTTTTCTTGCACGACTTAAAAAGAATAGTGGGCCATTTTGAAAGTCTTGATCAAAAGTGAGTGATTGAAATCTGCTCAGGCTTAACTCATTAGTGCTAATATTTTCCAGGAAAGTGCTTTCCTTAGAATTTTTATGCCCAAGTAGAATGTTGAATTGGTCAGAGAGGCGAGACCCTCCATATTCATAAACTTTTTTGTAACGAGGCTGCTTACTGATTTGTGGACTGTATTTTGAGCTATTGCTATTTTCAGCGGGTCTTGGCGAAAAGAGAATTGAAGATACAAGGGCCGAGCCGTTGTGATAAATGTAGTCAACTTGGGAGTATCCACCAAAAGTGACGTTTTCTTTAATTAAAAGTTTTACAGGAGCAGGACGGTGGACTTTAAATCTCATTCCATCTTGAAGATAAACAAGAGATCTATCCTGACGGTCAGTATAAGACGCAAATGCTTCTACAAAAGTAAGTTTCCCATCATTTTTTAAATCAAGAAGCTCAACTGGAGATTTGGTGATAGCAAGATCTGCTGCAGGGGCATTGAATAATTTTTTAACTTCTTCTTTAGATAAATCTAATACTTTTCCAGCGCCAGGCCTTGCAAATAAAACAACCTTATTCCCAGTTAATAAATCCGTGTGGCCATCATTGTTATAATCAATTGGCATACTGAATTGATTACAAGCAAGACTACCATTAAAGTTAACTTTTGTGAGTTTTGAGGCATTTAAAACAAAGTGAAATTTTCCATTTTCGAGATCCTTAGAAAATGTCTTTAAAACATCTCTATCTGATGACACTAGAAATGCTGCTAAAATAGAGCCTTTTTCTTTAAAGATGTCGTCAGATCCTTTAGTTAGAAAATCATAATAGCTAGTGACAACAGGATTTTGTTTCTGACCATTATAATTACCAGACAGAGAGCGATCAAAGGATTTGAAGTCTGAATCATTGTCGCAGATAAGAATATCTTTTTTACCATTTCCATCAATATCTAAAAATTTTGGTGTTGCTATGAGTTTTAAATCAGTTTGGAAAGTGTAGACATGCCATTCATCTTCTCTCGTTGGAATTTTCTTATATTCTTCTTTAACTGAAAAATTAAAAAACTTCACCGTGCCGCTTTTTAGTGAAAGAGTTGCATCTTCTTTATAAACTAAAGAGCCATTGTCATTAACTGCAATATAGGCCGTAAGTTTTTGAGGAAGATTGTTTAGTAGATTTTCAAGGTCAGATCTATTAATTGGAGCTCTACAGATTCTGGTACCTTCATTACATTTAATTTTATAGTTTTTTAAATGTGCTAAAGCTGATGAATTAATCTCTTTAATGTTTAATACGACTTTATCAAGATAAAAGTCCCCGTTTAAATCAACGCTAAAAACTCCTGATTCTCCATCGATATCCATCCACTCTAAATTCTGAAGATCAGCAGAGTAGGTAAGGGCGGTATTGGGTTTAAAATCAATATCTCCTCTTTCTTGAATAGTGTTGAATTTATGTTCAGAGACGTGGCCATAGTCGGCCTGAAAGATTTTTTTAATGCTTCCTTTTTCTGTGACATTCGTCAGGTACTCATCGCTATAGAAAAATTGATATTTCAATTTTCTATCACCTTGAAGAATTGTGACATTGTTAATTCCTAAAACTTTGTTAAGTAAAACTCCGTTATAGTTTTGAATGGTTTTTTTATCTACGGCGTATGAAATATTCACTGCCCAGATAGCATCTAAATCTTTTATCGCAGTCAGATGATTGTTATTATAGAAAAATTGAATTCCTTTATTTTTAATTCCAAAAGCATGGGTTGGATTTCCTTCTTTATTAAAAATCCAAGTCTCTCCACTTGTTTTGATTTGAGCAAAAAAGCTCTGTGAACTCACATACAGAGACGAGTCTTCACCCGATTGATTTAAGTAATATGTAAGTGAAGGCATGACAGAGAGTTTTAAAACAGACGCGATCTTTTTTATTCTTGCCTGTGCAGCAACTGATGACGTTTTAATTAGTACGCCACCATTGCCAAATCCAGTGATTCTTAATTCATCTTGTTCAGACTCTATTCTTGGCAGCTCTAGTGAAAAACCAATTCCATAACCTATGTTTAAAAACTGTGAAGAATTGTATTTAAAGCTTAATTGTTGAAGTGACTGGAAGCTCTTTGGAAGTTGAAGATTAAAAGAAGTCGTTAAATCTCCCAGGTACTGATTGACTTCAGTTTTTGGTCTTTGAACGATTCGTTTATCAAAATAGCTTTCTGTATATTTTGCCACTGCCCCTAAAGAGTCAGCACCAATTCCACTCATTTGAATTTCAGGCATGGCCGGAGTCGACACTGGGCCAGGATTCACTCCTGGATCAGTAGAGCCAGGGTCTGTGACTTTAGCAAAGCTATTTAGTGAAACCGCTAATAATAGAAAGACTAATGAGGTTTTCACTTCACAACCTCAACTGATCCATTTTGGCCTATTGGTCCGATTGATCCAATTAAACCTCCCTGACCGGGGTATGAGCAATTTGCTCTATCGCCGGGAACTCCACCTGGGCCTCCAAGAGACAAGGCAGGGTATGCTGAGTTACTTCCTTTAGTTGAAATAGTAATCTTTCCACCAGGACCACCCTGGCCTCCGTTTCCACTTACGCCAGCGTAGCTGTGGAATTCTGTACGTGAGCCTTCGTGAGCATTATAGACTGACGGACAAGCAGATTCTTCGCATTGGACACTATAAACTATTCCTCTGTAGACTTGGTATTCATTTGAGCTGTTACAAGTAGGAGCATTTAAACCTTGATTTCCTTTGTAACCTTTTAGTCCGTTAGAAAAGAGTGGAGTTTCAATGACTACTCGATGATTAACCTTTAATTTTATTGTTGCACCTTCAAGACCTCTTAGACCTTGGAAGGCCTGTCCAGGATTGGCGGAAGGATTCACTGAGCGTGTAAGTGAGTAGATGTATGTTGGGTCTCCACGCGTGCATCGGTCTCCACCGCCGTCAGCTACTTTTGGTCCACCACCACCGCAGAAAACTTTCCCTGGGATTGTTCGAACATGTGCTCTTCCAGGACCATTTTGCAAAGGAGCAGCACCTCTGTAAATATTTTGATTTTGCTCTCTGTTTAAAACCTGAGAGTAATCTAAAAATTTATAATTCCCATCAATTCTTCCGCCGATAACTTCATTCACTTCGATTTTTAACTCCGTTCCCGCTGTCGTAATAAGGGCAAGAGGATGAAGGAGTAAAGAAGCACTTGCTTGAATGTTACCAACATAAATGCCAGCAGGAAGATAAAGTTCAGATGCCGTTAAATTCATTTGAATAGATTCAGTACGTACAATCTCTTTATTTTCTCTTAATGTTAAAATATCTTTTAGGCCATTTTTTGTAGATTCATAAATATTGTAAATATGTTCATGTCTTCTTCTTTGATCATCTCCACTTTCTGAATTGTTTTGATAACCATTTTTAGAAACGATGTTTAAAATTAAATTTGATAGATTGTATTTGTTATATAAGGTGAAATAATTTCTCAAGTCCTGACGTTCAATAATACTTAGCTGAGCAAGCTCTTTAGTCATAAGCGTATTTAAATCTGTGATGTATTCAAATTTCTTACTGACAACTTTATCTTTTAAGTATGAGATGCATGGAACTTTTTGAGTTTGATCAATAGTTAAAGTGTAGGCCTTGAGTATGAGATCTAGTTCACTAGATTTAAAGTTTAGACAGCTTTCCTGAAACAAGCGTGAGTAAATTTCTGTGTTTTTATTAAGGGACTTTAACAAGTCAAAGTATGTTGTTTGAATGAATTGATCTTGAATCGCGGCCACTTCAGGAATTGAAAGAGCGTTCTCTGAAGCGACTTTTCCCAGGTAGGCATTAAATGACTTAAAAGCGTAGTCAAGGGTTTCAAAATAGCCAAGACGTTGGTCAAAGCCTAATTTTTGAAGCTTATCAATTTTATTACTAGCGATAAAAGAAACATTTGAGAAATATAAGACTGCTTCCTCTTCAGAATGGATAAAGTCAGTTAAATTCTTATCAAGCGCGTACATTGAAATTCTTTTAAATAGCTCAACTTCATTTAATCCTGAAGTTTCACTTAGTTTTACTTGGGAAAGGATTGGGTAAAAAACTGTATAAAGACCATCATTTGAATCCAGGATTTCATTAGCAACCTGGTAAGCAAAAAACGCATCTCCAGGAGTTTTTTTATGAGAAGAAATTTGCTCCTTTAAGAACTTTACAATGGCCTGTGAAGGAATCGTTTCCTGGTTTTGAGTGGCAAATTTCTTTTTAAGAAAAATTGTTATATCAAAGACGAGATATTGTTCGGCAAGAGTGAGTTGAGTTCTGCTTTTTTTAGTTCCAAGAGAATTATAGAGTGTTTGCAAGGCCACATAAGCTGAACTTGGATCACTATCATTAATTTCTAAATTAATCGTTGATCTTTTTCCTTCTAATGAAGCATTCAACATATTTAAGTACATATCAATACGGTTATTAAATATAGCAAAAAGCTCAGCGCGAAGGTTTGATGCCCTTGCTTGTGTATATGTATGCTGGCCAGTTACTGTAAGATAGTTATTGAAACTTCTTAGTAAATTCTCATCACTACCCAAACCTTGCGATAAAAGAGTGGCTTCTTTTTTTAAGGCCACTTCAGCGTCTAGAGTTGCTACATCGGCCTTAGTTTTTTGGGACTCACTTGATTCGACTTGTTTATCATTAATAGGCGACTCCAAGCTTTCGTTCTTTGAGCACGATGCAAGTATAGAAACTAATACGATTAATAGAGGTAGAGTCTTCATTAAGGCCTTCGTGTTAAATGTTTTTATGAGTATAAACTGATTCTGAATGGAATTGGTTTAGATGTGCCCTCAAGTGTAAAAAGTATAGGTGGCAACGGGAAGCTTGTTTTAAGTGTATGATATTGTTGCCTTTTTGGGAGTGCCTATTTTATGGACATACAAGTAGTTTTTACTTAGTAGAATGTTAAAAAAATGAAGTTGCTTTAAACTTTCTCTAAATAAGATTTTGCGGAGATGTTTATGAAGTTTAACAAATTGTTTTTTACTGGCTTACTTTTTTTAGGAATATCGACAGTTTCGTTTTCATCTGAAAGTAGCAAGGAAATAAGTACAAATACAGATGAGTATTATGTTCTAAAAGAAAAGCATCTTAAAGAGCTACTAGAAAAAGTAGATTTTTCAGCGATTGATTTAGAAACGAATTACAGTGTTAATTTTAAGGAAAAAATTCCTTTATATTATTATGTTGATAAGAACAATTCTAAGATTCGCTGTAGCGTTGATAGTGAAACGAGTGTTCATGTTATTTTTGTTAAAAATTCTGTCTATGTTGTAAGCAATACTAAAGAGTTTGATGACGGAAAAGTTCAAGATGAGGCATGTGATTTAGAACTAGCTGCAGAAAGAACAATGATTGATATTTTTAAAAAACCAGTGAAGAGTTCAATGAAGAGAACTTTATTAGGTATTGCAATTGATGGAAAAGAGGCAGCCAAAAATTATCCTGAATCCAGCACTAAAACTAAAAATACTTTTATCAGAGAAGGCAATAAACTTAACATCAAGAGTGATATTTATGGTGATTCGATCTATGAATATAATCAAAAACCTCTGAATATGCATGATTTAGAAATTGATAATGAAGGGCCAGAACAAGTCATTGATGTTTTAGATATACCAGAGAGTTTGATGAGCAAAAAAGATATTCAAGTTAATACTTACAATGCACCTTTTGTTGGATGGTCGGGACGAAAAATGATTGGAGTGAGAAAATTATCTGCAAAAATAGATACTCTAGAAGGAACTCTAAAAGAATACTTAGAGAAAGTGGCCGGCCCTCAAATCTGTAAATAATTATTCATTTCAGCTTTAGTGTTTTGTGCACTAAAGCTGAAATTTCAAACAACTCTTCGCGCAATAGGCATATTCTCAAAAAATGACTCGTAAATTCATCTAAATAGGCCCTTTTAAAGTGCTAAAAGCTTTACGAAAATAGAGCTTTTTTCTACACTGTAACTACTTAAAATAATGCTTTTAGTTATGGGGCCTTCATGGACGTTATCGAATCATCAATTGATGTTAATTCTGCAGACTTTAAAGACAATCAAAAATATCACCAGGGTTTAAGAGAGGAATTAGTCTCAAAACTTAAAACTGTAAAAATGGGCGGCGGCGCTGATCAAGTAAAACGTCACCATGATCGCAAAAAATTTCTTCCAAGAGAGCGCATCGAAAAAATTCTTGATGCCGGATCTCCTTTTATTGAATTATCAAGCTTAGCTGCTTACAACCTTTACGAAGACGATGTTCCTTCTGCGGGAATGGTTACAGGTATCGGTCGCGTTCACGGTGTTGAATGTTTATTCGTTGCTAACGATGCCACAGTAAAAGGTGGAACCTATTTTCCGATGACCGTAAAAAAACATTTACGTGCTCAAGAGATTGCTTCTGAAAATCACTTGCCATGTATTTATCTAGTAGATAGTGGTGGAGCATTTCTTCCAAAGCAAGATGAAGTTTTCCCAGATAGAGATCACTTCGGAAGAATTTTTTATAACCAGGCCCAGATGTCTGCTAAAGGCATTCCTCAAATCGCAGTTGTTCTTGGATCATGCACTGCTGGTGGAGCTTACGTTCCGGCGATGAGTGATGAAACAATTATCGTTAAAGGAAATGGAACAATCTTTTTAGGTGGGCCACCTCTCGTTCAAGCTGCTACTGGTGAAGTAGTAACAGCAGAAGATTTAGGTGGAGCAGACGTTCACACTCGTATCAGTGGAGTGAGTGATCATTTAGCAAACGATGAAGAAGAAGCATTCATCATCACAAGAAACATCATTGAAAATTTAAATTATAAATCTCCTGGAAAACTTCAGGGACTGTTAGAAGCGAAAGCTGTTAAAGCACCTCTTTATCCGGCAGAAGAGCTTTATGGAATTATTCCAAAAGATACGAGAAAGCCATTTGATGTCAGAGAGATTATCGCTCGCTTAGTTGATGGAAGTGAGTTTCATGAGTTCAAAGAGCGCTATGGAAATACTCTGGTAACAGGATTTGCACGTATTCATGGACAGCAAATTGGAATCGTTGCAAACAATGGAATCCTTTTTTCTGAGAGTGCTCAAAAGGGTGCGCACTTTATTGAGTTGTGCGGACAAAGAAAAGTTCCTCTATTATTTTTACAAAACATCACCGGCTTCATGGTAGGCCGTCAGTATGAGAACGAAGGAATCGCCAAACACGGTGCGAAGATGGTTACGGCCGTCTCAACTGTTCAGGTTCCAAAGTTCACAGTGATCATCGGTGGGTCTTTTGGGGCCGGAAATTACGGTATGTGCGGAAGAGCGTACTCGCCAAGATTTTTATGGATGTGGCCTAACTCGCGTATCTCCGTCATGGGCGGTGAGCAAGCTGCTAAAGTTTTATCAACAGTAAAACAAGGCGGATTAAAGGCGAGTGGAAAAAAAGAAATGTCGGCAGAAGAAGTCGCTACATTTGAAAAACCAATTTTAGATAAATACGAAGTAGAAGGCAGTCCATATTATTCAAGTGCAAGACTTTGGGATGATGGAGTCATTGACCCAGCTCACACTCGTGACCTTCTTGGATTAGCAATCGCCAGCTCACTTAACTCGGGAATCGGAGAAAGTAAGTTTGGTGTCTTTAGAATGTAAGTTGAGGAAGTAAATATGTTTTATAAATTAGATATTGATCAAAAAGGTGTAGCGACAGTGACGTTAAATCGTCCAGAGCTGCACAATGCTTTTAACGATGAATTGATTCGTGAGCTGATTACTTGCTTCAGTGACCTGGAAAAAAACTCAGGTGTTCGTTTGGTGATTTTAACAGGCGAAGGAAAATCTTTTTGCGCAGGAGCAGATTTAAACTGGATGAAGCGCATGAAAGACTACTCTCATGCTGAAAATGTGAAAGACTCTCAAAATCTAGCTGAGCTCTTTACTGTCATCAATCGTTTTTCAAGACCAGTGATTGGAAAAATTAATGGATCGGCACTTGGTGGTGGAGCAGGACTTGTTGCTTGTTGTGACTACGTTGTTGCCGTTGATACAGCGATGATAGCGTTTACTGAAGTTCGTCTTGGACTTCTTCCTGCGGTAATTTCACCTTTTGTGATTGCAAAAATCGGAGAAAGTCATGCACGCGCTACATTTTTGAGTGGAGCAAAAATCAGCATGGCAAGAGCATTCGTCATGGGATTAGTTCACCAGGTGACGACAGCTGAAGCACTGGACTCAGAAATTGAAAAAGTCGTAGCGGACTTTTTATTGGCAGGCCCTGTTGCCGCTGTAAAAGCAAAAGAGTTAATTAATACAGTTATTCGTAGTGAGTCCATTGAAGGGGCACGCGATTATACATGTGAGACAATTTCAACAGCGCGTGCGAGTACTGAAGGTCAGGAAGGCATGAGCGCATTACTGGAAAAAAGAAAAGCGAGTTGGTATTAAGATGGGAAAAATTAAAAAGATTTTAATTGCAAACCGTGGTGAGATTGCTCTTCGAGTGATTCAGACTGCACGTGAGATGGGAATAAAGACTGTCACACTCTACACTGATGAAGAAGTTAGTCTTCCTCATAAAAGTGCAGGGGATGAATCTTTTAACCTTGGATCAGGAGCTCTCAAAGAGACATACCTGAATCAAGAAAAAATTATTGAGATCGCCAAAAAATGTGGGGCAGATGCCATTCACCCTGGATACGGCTTCTTATCTGAGAAATCATCTTTTGCTAAAAAAGTAAGAGAAGCTGGCATTATTTTTATCGGGCCATCTCCTGAGTCAATCGATTTGATGGGAGATAAAAAAACGTCAAAGATTAAAATCCAAGAACTCGGTGTTCCTTCAATTCCTGGATACCACGGAGACAATCAGGAAATTTCATTTCTTGTTAAAGAAGCTAAAAAAATTGGTTTACCAGTTCTTATCAAAGCTTCTGCCGGCGGCGGTGGAAAAGGGATGAGAATTGTTTACGCTGAAAGCGAGTTTCAATCTGCGCTTGAAGGCGCTAAGAGAGAAGCATTGAATGCTTTTGGTGACGAAACAGTTTTACTAGAAAAATATATTACCAGCCCTCGCCATATTGAAATTCAAGTGATGAGTGATCAACATGGAAATCACTTTCACTTATTTGAGCGCGAGTGCTCGATTCAAAGACGCTATCAAAAAATCGTTGAAGAGTCTCCAAGTCCTGCCGTGACTCCTGAGCTTCGTGCAAAGATGACGGAAGCAGCTCTTAAGATCACCAGCGGAATCAATTACGAAGGAGCAGGGACAATCGAGTTAATCCTTGATACTGACGGAAGTTTTTATTTCTTAGAGATGAACACTCGTCTGCAAGTTGAGCATCCGGTAACGGAAATGGTAACGGGCCTTGATTTAGTCAGGCTGCAAATACTAGTCGCTCAAGGCGATAAACTTCCTTTCTCGCAAGCAGACCTTAAGCAAAGAGGGCACGCGATTGAAGTGCGCTTGTATGCAGAAGACCCGGATAACGGATTTCTTCCAAGTATTGGAACAATTAAAAAAATCGGCAAGACGACAGTTAGAGATACACGTTTAGACTGTGGTTATGTTGACGGAAATGCTGTCACAATCTCTTTTGATCCAATGCTCGCAAAGCTTATTAGCTGGGGAGAAACGAGAGAGATTGCTGCCCAGAAACTTAATCTTGCCTTAAATGATGTGTTATTTTTAGGTTTAAAAACTAACCGCGATTATCTAAAAAGAATCCTTACTCTCGCGGAATTTCATAGTGGTAAAACCTATACACATTTCGTGAAAACTTATGAAGAGAAGTTGTCTAAGAAAGAAGCTTCTAAAGAGCAAAAGGCATTGGCCGTGGCCGCTTTCTTGCTTAAAAAAGGTAGTGGGAAGAGCGCTTCTGCTGGAATGGTTACAGCTCAATCTAACAATGTATGGGAAAGCCTTAGTGGCTTTAGGAATGTATAAATGAAAACACAAATTGAATTAAATGATGAACTGATTGATATCGACATCATTGAACAAAACCCTCGTTTCGTCTTATTTAACCTGGAAGGAACTGAGTATGCAGTTAACCTAGGGAACGTTGACGATTACAGGTATAGTCTCGATTACAATAATGCGAACTCAACAGTAGCAAGTGTGGATACACATTTTGTCATTGATGGAATTGAATTTAAAATCGATGCACCAAGAAGATCTCGTTCAAAATCAAAAGCAGCTGACCACGGCCAGATGACGTCACCGATGCCAGGGAAAATCTTAAAGTTATTTGTGAAGGCGGGAGACGAGGTTGTTCCGGGAACACCAATTCTAGTAATGGAAGCGATGAAGATGGAGCATACAATTAAGGCCAGTAAAAAAGGGGTCGTTGAAAAAGTTCACTTCAAAGAAGGTGATCAGGTTCAGGGTGGAGTGGAGCTTGTGAAGCTATGTTAGGAAGTTTACCTAAAAAAGTAAGAATTGTTGAAGTTGGCCCTCGTGACGGCCTTCAAAATGAAAAAACAATTATCTCCCTTGCAGATAAAGTGACATTTATTAAAATGCTCTCTGAAGCAGGACTGCACGAAATTGAAGCTAATAGTTTCGTTCGCGCTGAAAAAATCCCTCAGATGAGTGATGGGGTTGAGCTTTATAAATCTCTCTCTCATGAGAACTCCCTTAGAAATACAAAATTGATCTCATTGGTTCCCAATGATAAGGGACTAGAAAATGCACTAAGCTCTGGTGTTAAAGAAATTGCGGTCTTTACTGCGACTTCAAATACATTCAATCAAAAAAATATCAATGCGACTGTCGATGAGTCATTAAAGCGCATTGAAGGTGTGATGAAAAAGGCCAATTCAGAAGGGCTTAAAACTCGCGCCTATATTTCAACTGTTTTTGGCTGCCCATATGAAGGAAAAACTTCTTTAGCGGAACTCAAGCGTGTTGCCTACGCGCTAGAAAATCTTGGAGTGAGTGAAATCTCTCTAGGGGATACAATTGGTATCGCTAATCCTCAGCAGGTTCAGGAAGTCATCACTTTCTTAAAGGCCGATTTTAATCTGGACTTCTTTGCTATGCACTTTCACGACACCCGTGGAATGGCCGTGGCCAATGTTTTGGCCTCTCTTGATATGGGAATCACAAGTTTTGATTCTTCGGCAGGAGGCCTTGGTGGATGTCCGTACGCCAAAGGAGCTTCTGGAAATGTGGCAACAGAAGATCTGGTCTTTTTATTTTCTTCGATGGGAATTGAGACTGGAATCGACATGGATAAGCTCGCTCTTGCTTCAAAGTTTATCTTAGAAAAACTTGGCAAGACTTCTTCTTCAAAAAACCTTACGGCCTATTTGGCCAGCAGAGCATAGGAATCCATATGAGTTTTTATACAAAACAGTTTCCTCATCTAGAAGTGGAAGTTAGAAGCACTCACCAATTGTGGGTGACTTTAAATAATCCTGATCAGATGAACGCGATTACAACGGAGATGATTGATTCTCTGACAAGTGTATTAACTCATGCTGATTTTGATTCAACAATTAGAGTTGTTGTCTTAACTGGTAAAGGGAAAAACTTTTGTGCTGGCGGCGATATCAAGGCCATGGAAGAAAAATCAGGAATGTTTGCAGGTGAGAGCAATGAGCTTCGTGCTCGCTACCAACATGGCATTCAGCGAATCCCTCAGTGCATGGAAAATTTAAGTGTACCAGTTATCGCCATGGTTAATGGTGCTGCCGTAGGTGCAGGCTGTGATCTTTCTATGATGTGTGACCTTCGTGTTGGACATTCCAAAACAAAATTTGCTGAGACTTTTACCCGTATGGGGCTTGTCCCAGGAGATGGCGGAACATTTTTTCTTCAAAGAGTTGTAGGATATTCAAAGGCCATGCAGATGTTTTTAACGTCCAAAGCTTTTGAAGGGCGCGAAGCCCTGGACTTTGGGCTTATGAATTTTATGTTCGAAGATGCAAATCTTGAGATTGAAACACAAAAACTTGCAGACTCTATCAGCGCGCTGGCGCCTGTTGCTCAAAAACTTACTAAGAAAGCGATGAAGATTTCTTACTTGAGTGACCTTCAGACTTCACTTGATATCCTTTCAGGCTATCAGGGGATCTCTCAACGAACGGCCGATCATTTCGAAGCGGTGAAGTCTTTCAAAGAAAAACGCTCGCCTAATTTCACCGGCCAATAAAAAAATTTGACATCGAAAGCCGAAACAATAGACAATCTTAAGAGATGAAAAATTTTTTGATTTCCATTTTTCTGATGCTCGCTCTTTTGAGCTGCTCGACAATGGAGTTCAATACAAGTGGAAGAGAGCCGTTTCAAGTTGGAGCAGCTTCCAAGAGTGAAAAACAAATCACTGTTGAGTCCACGAAAGACTTTTTCTTCTGGGGATTGTCGCCGGATTATGCCGAGTTCAATCTTCAGGACGAGACAAAAGGATTAGGAGTTTATAACCCATCTTATGTTTCGATCGAGCAACGTTATACTTTTACAGATGTTTTTTTCACTTTTATAACTCTAGGACTTTATAGTCCCGTGACCTACAAAGTAACTCTTCTTTCAAACGGAGAATTAAAATGAAGATCACGATGATGGTGTTTATGTTATTGCTAGCTACAGGATGTGGCGCTTTAAGGATTAATCCAAAAGGTTGCAGAACAGATGCTGTTTGGGGTTCTAATCCTAATTCTACCCGAGAAATCACTCGGGAAGATTTAGAGGAAGAGTCTACGGTCGATATAAAAAGCAAAGAAGATTTTTTTGTTTTTTACGACACAGACGTAAGGCTTCGTGACATCCTTGAGGAGCACGGAATCAAGTGCGAAGAAGTTAAGAAACTGCGAGTGGTTGTTACGACGTCCTGGTTTTTTATGCGAGAAGTGAGAGTTAAAGTCGTAAAGAGATAATCAAAACAGTTATTGGTGCCAGGGATTGGCAACATTCATTTTATTGTGAAGGGCCAAGGATGGCCCCTTTTTTTTGCTTAAATTTAGTCTTCGTCCAGCGATCCCAGTAAATTCGAGAAAAAATTCTTTTTATAGTCAGTCGCTTCTTCTTCAGTCAAATGGCCAAAAGTCGTTCTATCTTGTTCAACAAACAAATTTTTTCCTACCAGATCATTTATAAAGCGAGACTTAAATCTTGGAGCTTCTTTTCCGAAAATTTTTCTCTGCTTACAATAAGTCATGACCAGTCTTTCCTGGGCACGAGTGATCCCTACGTAACAGAGCCTGCGCTCTTCTGAGATGTCTTCGCCTTGGGAGATAGTTTTCTTATGGGGGAGAGTTTCTTCTTCAATGCCGACCATATAGACCGATTTAAACTCCAGTCCTTTAGAAGAATGGAAAGTCATGAGTGTGACTTCATTTTTTCTTACGTCGCCATCGCCCTCTTCGTCGAGCTCTCCTTTATCCTGAGAGTCTTGCAGAAGTAGCCTTTCACAAAAGTTTTTAAGGTTGGCATTTTCTTTATAGTAATTAGTAAATCTCTCGCTCGATTCAATAAAGTGCATGACATCGTTTCTTCTGCGCTCAACTTGTTTAGCGTTGTCGTACTGCTTATCAATAAAGTTCAAATAATCAATTTCTTCAATCAGTGTACTAATCGACTGAGAAAGAGAGTAGGTTTCAAAAACTTTTTTGTATTTTCTGATGAGTTCAACGAAAGTGAGAATCCCAGCGGATCTTTGTGGGTCTATGGCCGGGTATTTTTCCAGAGCTTCAAAAAGTGGAATTTTATCCTGGTCTGATTTTGCCAGGTATTTTTCTAGCGTCACATTCCCAATACCTCGGTGTGGAATGTTCAAAATTCTTCTGATGGCCATCTGGTCACTTGGATTCATAATGACGAATAGGTAACTCATCAGATCTTTAACTTCTTTTTTGTCGTAGAATTTCTGTCCACCGATAATGGTGTAGGGAACTTGAGACATGCGGAGTTGATCTTCTATTGGAGGGGCCTGAGTGTTACTTCTGTATAAAATAGCAATGTCGCCCAAGTGTCCACCTGAGCCTTGGTGCCTTACAACATCTTCAACTACGACTTCAGCTTCATGGTCACTGTCGGCCATGGCCCATAGAAGCGGGATGTGTTCGCTGTGCTTTTGGGACCAGAGAGTTTTATCACGGCGCTTTTTATTTTCTTTAATAACGTTGTTGGCCAGGTCCAGAATGGATTTTACTGAACGATAGTTTTCTTCCAGCTTAACAACCTTAGCTCCCGGAAACGTTTTTTCAAACTCCAGAATGTTGGTAATGTCAGCTCCACGAAACCCGTAGATAGACTGGTCATCATCTCCAACGACACAGAGGTTGTTGTGAGTTGAAGTTAAGTGACGAACGAGCTCAAATTGAAGAGTGTTTGTATCTTGGTACTCGTCAATCATGATGTATTGGTACTTTTCAGAATAAGCTTTTGCTACTTCTGGAAAATTTCTAAAGAGTTTTAGAGTTAAAAATAAAATATCATCGAAATCGATGGCATTAAAAAATTTTAGTTTTTCCTGATAATATCTATAAGCATATTCTGTCGCATGCGAATAGGGATCTTCCGGATTAAAGTGAACTGAGTCAGCAAAATCATCTTCTGTAATACCAGCATTCTTTAAAAAACTGATTTTACTTTGAACGTCTTTTACGTCGAACTTTTTATCGTCGTGATAAAGTTTTAATGCTTCTCTCACGATACTCAACTGGTCGGATTGATCGTAAATAGAGAAATTCAAATGGTAGCCGAGTTTATCAATTTCTTTTTTTAGAATCCTCACTCCCAAAGAGTGAAAAGTAAGCAGGGCAATTTTGCGCGCCTTTCTAGCACCCAGGAGAGTGATAACTCTCTCGCGCATTTCTTTGGCCGCTTTATTAGTGAAACTTACACCTAAAATAATGTCGCTTTTAATCATCAGGTTATCAACCATGTGAGCGATTCTATAGGTAATTGTGCGGGTTTTCCCAGAGCCCGCGCCCGCTAGGATAAGGACCGGCCCCTCGACCGTTTCGGCCGCTTCTCGCTGTTTGTCATTTAGGCCACTGAGGGAAATCATAGGGAAAAAGAGTACTAAATCCCAATGAGTCTTGCTATAATTTTTATAATTTAAAATATCTAAAAAACTATCGGAGATTCGTTTATGGCGATGAAGAAAAAACCTATGAAAAAAGCTGCTAAAAAAGCGGCGAAGAAAGTAGCAAAGAAGGCAGTAAAAACAACTGCTAAAAAACCTGTTGCAAAAAAAGCGGTGAAAAAACCAATTAAAAAAGCAACTGCAAAAACGACAAAAATTGTTGGTGGAAGCGATGCTGACTTGAAAACGTCATTAGTGGAATTGATCCGTGTCACGAGTGCGGAACTTCCAGATGATGTTCAAAAAGTTATTTTAGAAGCACTAGAGCGCGAAGAAAAAAATACGACAGCAGAATATGCTATGAATATTATCAAGGCCAACATCGACCTTGCTAAGAAAAAATCTCAGCCTCTTTGTCAGGATACGGGAACAGTTCTTTTTTATGTTTACCATCCAGTAGGATTTAACCAGTCAAAATTTACAAAACTTATTCAAGACTCAGTCGTTGAAGCTACTAAAAAAGGCTACCTTCGCCAAAACTCTGTAGACTCACTGACAGGTGAGAACTCAGGTGTAAATCTTGGACCTGGACATCCATCAATTCACTTTCACGAATATAATGGAGCAAGTGTAAAAGTAAAACTTATGCTCAAAGGTGGCGGTTGTGAAAACGTTGGTGCTCAGTACTCACTTCCTCATACTGCTCTAGGAGCGGGAAGAGATTTAGATGGTGTGAGAAAAGTTATTTTAGATGCCGTTCATAAAGCTCAAGGAAAAGGATGTGGACCAGGAGTTCTTGGAATTTGTATTGGTGGAGACCGCGGAGCGGGCTACATCGAATCAAAAGAGCAATTGTTAAGACGCCTTGATGATACCAACAGTGTTCCGTCATTAGCTGAGCTGGAAAAAGAAATTGTTGAGACTTCTAATAAGCTGGGCATCGGGCCTATGGGTTTTGGTGGAAAAACAACACTTCTAGGTTGTAAAGTAAGCGCACTTAATAGATTACCTGCTTCGTTTTTTGTATCGATCTCATACATGTGTTGGGCATACAGAAGACAAGGAATTGAGTTAGGTGACAAAAATCAAATCAAGAAATGGCTTTACTAGGATTACATATGAAAAAATTAAATTTTCCTTTTACACACGAAGCAGTTAGAGAATTAAAAGTCGGCGATATGGTATTAATCACTGGTAAACTTTTTACTGGTAGAGATGCCGTTCATAAAAGACTTCACGACGGAGTAAAACCTCCTGTCGATTTATCAAATCAAATTATTTATCATTGCGGTCCGGTTATTCTTCAGGATAAAAAAACTGGAAAATATCAGGTGACAGCGGCAGGACCTACAACTTCTATTCGCGAAGAGCCTTACCAGGCCGACGTTATGAAAGATTATGGAATTGTAGGTGTGATCGGTAAAGGTGGAATGGGGCCAAAAACTCTTGCTGGATGTAAAGAGTATGGGTGTGTTTATTTCCATGCTATCGGTGGAGCTGCTCAGGTACTTGCTGAAAAAATTGACTCTGTTGATGCTGTTCATTGGTTGGACTTAGGTTCACCTGAAGCGATCTGGGAATTATCAGTTACTGAGTTTCCCGTTGTTGTTACAATGGATGCTCACGGAAATTCACTGCACGCTGAAGTTGAAAAAAACTCGGCAGCTGCGCTCAAAGAAGTATTATAACTATGGAAAGCATGTGGACACCTTCGAAGGATAGGATTGAAAACTCACAGATGACTTTGTTCAAAAATTATTTGAACAAAGAGCATTCCTTGAATCTTAATTCTTATAGTGATCTACACGCTTTTTCAGTTAAGAATACTGAAGTGTTCTGGAAATCAATTATCAATTTCAATCACATCTCTTATGCCGGGTCGCTTGAGCCAGCTTTACTTGAACACAGTTTTGAAAACTATACCTGGTTTACAGGTGTAACTCTTAACTTTGCGGAGAATCTGTTAAAGAAGGGCAGAGACTCTGATATTGCTTTAAATTTTCAGCACGAATCAAAACTCACAAGACTTGTTAGTTATGCAGAACTTCGCACAGAAGTAAAAGCACTTCAGACCTATTTAAAAACTCTGATGAGTGCCGGTGATGTTCTTGCCGCCTATATGCCCAACATTCCTGAAACAGTTACGTCAATGCTTGCAACCACGTCATTCGGTGGCGTGTTTACATCTACAAGCTGTGACTTTGGAATCGAAGGCGTGCTGGATCGTTTTGGCCAGTCTGAACCTAAAGTTCTGGTAGCGGCCGTGGGTTACACCTATGGTGACAAGTATTTTAATCTTGAAGAAAAACTTCTGGAGATTGAAAAGAGAATCCCGTCACTTGAAAAAATTATTCTTGTCGATTTTTTAGGTAAAGGTGTTGATACATCTAAATTTAAAAAGGCCATTGAGTATAAAAAAATTATTAATGAAAATAGATCTGATTCAAAAATTGAATTTTCGAAAGTTCCTTTTTCTCATCCTCTCTATATTATGTACTCGTCAGGAACAACGGGAAAACCAAAGTGTATTGTTCATTCTCAAGGTGGAACATTACTGCAATTGGTGAAAGAATTAGGTCTTCACTCTGATTTAACTCAGAATAAAAAAATCTTCTTTTTTACCACATGTGGCTGGATGATGTGGAACTGGCTGATGGGCTCATTGTATTTTGGGTCTACTGTTGTGCTTTATGAAGGCTCTCCCGCAAGTCCTTCTCCTGAGTATTTTTTCAATATCATTGAACGAGTTGGAATTAATATTTTTGGAACTTCTCCAAAGTTTTTAAAAGCTCTTGAAGATACGAATGCTCAGTTTGGAAATTACCCCACATTAGAAACGATTCTCTCTACGGGCTCACCACTTCTGCCAGAGCAGTATGATTTCGTTTATAACAAAATAAAAAAAGATGTCCTGCTTGGAAGTATTTCAGGTGGAACTGATATCGTTTCGTGTTTTATGCTCGCTTGTCCAATTCTTCCAGTGTACCGCGGAGAAATTCAGTGCAGAGGTCTTGGAATGGACGTGCAGGCACTGGATGATAAAGGGCAAAGTGTAATCGGAGTTGAAGGGGAACTGGTATGTGCCCAGACTTTTCCCAGCAGGCCGGTTTACTTTTTAAATGATAAAGATAAACAAAAAATTAAGGCCGCTTATTTTGATCAGACTCCAGGAGTATGGACTCATGGTGACTTTGTAAAAGTCACAGAAAGAGGCGGAGTCATCGTTTATGGCCGCTCTGATGCGACTTTAAATCCTGGTGGTGTGAGGATCGGTACAGCGGAAATTTACCGCCAAACAGAAGGACTGGACTACATTGTGGATTCACTGTGCGTGGGCAAACCTGTTGATGGGGATGTCGATGTCATGCTTTTTGTAAAATTAAAATCTGGAGAGGAGCTCACTCTTGAGAGAAAAAAACAAATAAAGGATCTGATTAAAAAGAATACGACTCCAAGACATGTTCCTAGAGAGATTCATGTGATCACTGATATTCCTTATACGCGCTCAGGTAAGAAGGTGGAGCTTGCTGTGACGAGAATCCTGTCAGGAAAACCCGTGACTAACCTGGAAGCACTGACAAATCCAGATTCACTTAAAGAGTATTATCAGTTTATTTCTTAAAGATTGAAGCTTTGATTTCTTCTAATTCTTGCTCAGTAGGGTCTTCGCCGTACTTTTCCTTAAACGTTTGAACAACGCTTTTATATTGCTCTTCTTTCATAGCATCTTCTGTTTTATTCATTTCAATTCCAGATTCCTGGATACTTTGAGCAAGATTTTCAAACTCTTCCAGAAGTCTCTTCTTTTCTTCTTCCTGGTTTTCGTTCAGTGTTCCTTTCATGTTGCTGTTGAATTTATCAAAGTAAAAATAAAAGCCCACGGAGAAGGCGATTGGTTTATAAACTTTTCTAAAGCGCTCGTAGTGATCAATCATTCCCTGCTTATTTAGAAGAGCAATTAATTCCTGATCGTGAGCATCAAGGCCATCAACAAGAATTTTTTCCATTAACTCATCTGGGATTTTTACTTTATCAACCCAGGGTAAATCGTAAGGAATGACCAGATACTTCCAGATTTTATATTGGAAAAATCTCTTTACCAGGTATTTACCGCGCTCAAGTCTGGTATAACTTTCTTTCTCTGGGATTCTTTCGACCATTCCTTTGAGACCAATAAGAAGCATATCTTCTTGAACCATTCTCAGCAGGCGCTCATTCATTCTTTTTGTTTTGTTGATTGTGAAATAATCAAGCAAACTCATAGGCGGACCTTTTAGAATAATCATCAAGTCAGCAGCAAATCCCTCAAGATCATTTCTTGTCAGCTTAGAGCTCAGGTCAAAGCGTTGCATATGCGTTTGCAATTTTTTTAATTTTAGCAAGTTTAGTTTTTGTGCTTCTGCCGTCAAACTTTTTTCTGCATGAAAAGCGGTTGGAATAAGTTTGGCATTGATCACTTCAATAAGGGCCATTTTTTGTTCAATTGAAACTGGATTTAATTTTGAGAGTTCGTTGGCAGAGTCTTTATAAATTTCCAGCCATTTAAAATACTCTTTATCGTTAAAATTATTAAAGTCACTTGTACTTACAACCTTGTTCCAGATTGAAATCTTCATTTTGAATAATTTTTCTGATTCAGCTTTGATATTTGCTAGTTTTTGAAGTTTTTCATTTTCAGCATTGCTGCTAATGATTTGCTTAAAGAGTCCATCGCAATCACTGGCAATAGCGCGCTCTGGAAGTTTTCCAGGGCGAATATTTTTGCTCGACCAAAGTCCAAAAAGACTAAAGGCCAGGACGAGAAATATATAGGGCGAATATGTTTTGATACGTGCTTTCTCCGATACTTTTTTATCGGAGAAAGCTCACCTCAGATTGAGGTCTATTTACAAAATTGTGGGGCCTTTATCTTGTGAGAAGGCACGCAGTAATCAGTCCAAACCCCTTGATCATACGTCGAATAAGCGTAGAACCAACTGATATAGTCATTCTGTTTTGTCAGGTATGTTTCACTTGCAAGTGTATTTGGAACAACTCCATTTACTGAAAAACACCATCCGTAAGCACGCATTTTTGTATCACTTAAGACTTCAATGGCAAGAAGTCCTTCTGGGCTGTGATTAATTGAGCTAAAACCAGCTTCTGAGCCTGAATAAGGGATACTTTGATCTTCAAAGAACTCCATACTAAGAACGCCCACATTTTCGCCAATATCTGTTCTAAATCGCCCTTCATAAAGGGGCGTAGATGAACATGCTCCAATGACGTCGAAAGTCACAGCAGATAATGATGTGGAAAAAACGATTGATGCAAGAATTGTTGTCTTCAATATTGATGTAAACATAGCTTTTTACTTCCCATTTTAAAATCAGCGAGGATAATAAAATACAAGTAGTATTGATGATCTTTAAAATCAAGGAGGAAGTGTGAAAATGTATAAAAAATTTAAGGTAGTGGGACTATTTTTAGCTCTAATTACGTTTGCGCAAACGGCCTCTGCAAGCCTTTTAGTAGAACCGCACTTATCGTACAATTTAAGCGGCTCAGGCGATAACAATGCTTCTGGAGCAGGTAAGGTAGACTATGACTATAATGGCGCTCAATACGGGCTTAAGTTGGGTTATCAGGCATTAGGTCTAATGGCCGGTCTAGATTTCACCCGCTCTAATTTCGACATGGATTATAAGACAAGTGTGGGGACTAGCACTGGTGAAATGGAGCGTAATGAATGGGGTCTATTTGTTGGTTATAACTTTCCCATTCTTGTCCGTGGATGGGTTGGATATTATTTTGCGAACACGACAAAAGATACAAAAAACAACACTGAGAGAACAGGTAACACGACTGAGTTGGGAGTGGGATTTACAGCACTGCCATTCTTAAGCGTGAACTTAATGTACAGATTAATCAAGCTTGATGAATTAGAATCAGGTGGAAATAAAGTTGGTATTGATGATACGAACCGCGAGTTCGTAGTTGGTGTAAGCTTACCGCTTACCTTGTAATTATACCGCTATCATTATTGAAAGGCATATTAGAGGGGAGGATTATTCCTCCTCTTTTTTTCATCAGCTGTTCATTAATTGTTCTATCCCAGGTATCGAGAATTTGTCCTGAGCTTGAGTCGACCATTGCCCTATAACTGCTTCTATTGCCGTTCTTTTTTAAGAAAGTAATAATGACTTCTTCCATGTATCGGCCTTTGCCATCTCTGACTTCAATAACTGGAGTCTGCTCAACGATGAGTACTTTTGTATTTTCATCCTGGCCAATGATCAAATTCTTCCCAAGGTTATCTTTCCATTCAGGATTGATAGCATTGTGCATTTGAAGTTCTGTGTCTTCATCTTCCAGATCTTTATTCACATCTCCGGTCAGCACACGTTTTTCTCTGATGAGTCTTCCTGCAAATTTATTAATAGCAGCTGGTGCCCTGTCTTTTTTCGCGTCTTGAAGATCAGGTGGAGCAGGGATTCGTGCTTGCTGAAATTCTTCCTGGGTTGTATTGTAGCTGACAACTTTCTCTTCTTTGTTAATAGAGTAAGTTTTCCATTGAGGTTTAATATCTACAAATTTTTCGGATTGGTTTTTTTTAATATAGAAAGTTATTCCACAGGCAACTGTGATAGATAAAATAAAGAGAATGGTTTTTTTCATGTCTTTCAATCAGTCACCGGAATTGTCAAATGTATGAGCTTAAATGGTTTATGCCCATTGTAGTCTCTGTCATGGTAATCATTATTCATTCTTGTTGGATCAGAGTCATGAAAACAATCATCACAGTTTGTAAAGCGCACTCTCAACCTACAATCAAAGACAGTTCCTGGAGGAATATGTTTAGAAACTTCAAACATAACAACGTTACCCCAGTCATAGCTATAAGCTTTTCCTGTTTCTGGGTTGGCCATTGTCATACCCCAGTTAGATTTAGGATTTAATTTTGAAAAAGTTGCTTTATCTGCACCATTGATGGCCTTCATAAAACAGTCTTTATCATTATTTGTCGTAGCACCTGCCGGTGTCTTAGTAAGACAGAAGTTTGTATCGAGTGCCATTTTCTCTCTGAACTCTCTTTGAGAAACCCATCGTGTAGAATTATTTTCATTTAACTGAACAAAACACACTGGGGCAGAAGTTGTTTCACTGATGGCATCGCACGTTCCACCTGAAACTCCGCCTTCAGCAGCTTGTGGCCATGAGTCTGTTGCATTTGATGCCGAGCTCATAATACAAGGAGCTCCAGTTGATACGTCAGCGTGGTCCCAGTCGTTGGCAAGAACTTCAATCCCACCCATTGTAGAATTTGAGTTGTTATATAAGTTAAGCGCGATCGCTACAACTTCACCTGGACTGACTTTGCTGTTTCCATTGTTATATGGAGCTCCTTCATGTTCAGGACTAATGGAAAGAGGGAAGCCTTCATATTTCATTGTCGCCAATCTATCAGCAATCTGTTTTTTACCATCAATGACGAACGCCGAACTTGCACCACTTGTTGGATCAAGCATGATATTTGTTTTTGCAATTAAAACAGATTTTTTTCTGTTGATCGCTTTAGTGAAAGTATTTGATCTTTTAATTGGAGAACCTGTAGAGACTGGTTCTCCTGTCAGGTTTCTATGTTCGTTATAACTTTTGAAAAGTAGTAGTCCATAACTATCAAGAAGCGTCTCGATATAATCCTGATTGTAATCACTGCCATTGCATCTTCCCAATACCGGATTTCCAATAGTATTTAAAAGATTTTTTGCAATCGTTTGAGTAAATGATCTGTAGTTAATAGGATTATTTTTATAAAGCCATGTAGTCGCTAGTGCTGAAGACATATTGACCTTTCCAGCTGAACCTTTCTCAGTACCAACTGATGAAAGATCTCCCAGCTCGGCAAAAGTTTCATTGAGAATATACATGACGAACTCACGAGCGTCTTTATTTGTCATAGAGCATTTTGTTTCAATGTCCTGAGTTAAGGCCACCAGGTAGTGAGAGATAATCATCCCTGACATGTGGATATCTTCAACCGGAATAGAAGCGGCATTTGGATTGTAAGTTAAATAATCTGGATAACTTAATCTTTGGTCCTCAGAAGTTGAAATCCCCGGAGCATGAAGCGTATCGCTTTCACTCATTGGGCGAGAGCTCTTAACAAGACCTGCTGCCCATTCACCCCAATGGCTTCTGCCATTGACGTAGTAACTATAAAAATCCGCCAGACCTTCACCAAGTGAGCCAGCTTCCGTATACATGTGATTACCTAATTGTGCTTTTTTTAGTTCATCACTAACGCCATAGTTTCTCATGTTTAACTGAACTTTTTGAAAGTAGTGGCCAGCTTCATGATAGATAATCGTACTGTCATGTGCCCATCTTACTTTTTTATTTGTTCCTGAAAAACCAAAACACAGTGACTCGGTCGATTGCTCATAATAAGCATTGTTTTCTTCATCACAGTTTGTGAAAGCATTTAAAATCGAATTGCTAAGTTTGTATTTGTCACCAACAATAATGGCACTAGGAAGAGCAGAGTCTTTTCCTTCAACTGCTGATGAGTCTGGTTTAAACATATTGAAACTTAAATTTAAATTTTCAAAATACTGATCGAATAATTTCTTCAAATGATAAAAGGTATTAACTTGAAGAAACTCTTCTGTCTGAACTTGAAAGCCCCATTTCCCATCTGGCGTCTGTAGAGCAGAAGGAGCACTTGAAACTTCACTTACCTGAAAGCAGTGAAGAGGTCCAAGGCAATTTTCATTCCCTTCAAGGAAGCTGTTGGTTGTAATGAGTACTGCTGGGCTTAGATATTTAGCAAGATCTTCTGATGCAGATAGATTTGGGTTTTTAGAGAGAATAATAGGATTATCTAAAAGAACGCGCCCTTGATTAATTCCTACAACAGAGGAACCATTAGTCGATGCGGCCACGCGAGTACGCACATTTTTTCCCACCCCTGGAACGCAGGAAGCAAGAATCATCGACACTAATGAAAGTGTGAATGTTTGACGTATAAATTTAGATCCCCAGAAAAATTTCCCCATCGTATTCCTAACTAACGTACTACTTTTGGGACGCTTGTTGTCCTAGTCTTGCTCTATCGAAATCCATTAAAGAGTCACTGAAACTTTT
The DNA here is from genome assembly GCA_002428265.1 of Bacteriovoracaceae bacterium UBA6153. Classification (GTDB taxonomy): domain Bacteria; phylum Bdellovibrionota; class Bacteriovoracia; order Bacteriovoracales; family Bacteriovoracaceae; genus Bacteriovorax. The sequence goes on along the minus strand of DIUR01000033.1, from coordinate 126,401 downwards.
TACAATATTTTGTTGTGCTGAGTTCTGAGCATCACACGACTGATCTGTTTGCTCACCGATACGGTTTAGTTGAGATATTTTTGCATCGTCTTTACTTAAAACTGGAGTTAGAGAAGCGATCGCTTCATTAAGCTTGATTCTTTTTATAACTTTTGCTTTTTCTGCAGCATTCGCTTGTAGGTTTTTTTGCAAATCTGGAGATGTAGAAGCGGGCACTGCTGGTTTATCGCCAACTGCCGCAACTGCTGGGATTTTAGCATCTGCTTTGATTGCTTCTTCTAATTTCTTAAAATGCTCGTTAACCTTTTCGCGAGTAGGGTATTCCTCTAAGTCAACTTTAGCGGCTTCGCTTACTGCTTTACAAACAGACTGATCTTTCTCTGCAAGACCAACGATACCTTTTAAAAAGTCTTCAGAAGTCTCTTCAAGCTTAGAGTATTTATCTTTTAACTCAGAGATTGTTTTTACATCTTTTAAAGTTGCTTTATCTGCTTCAGGCAACTTTGCAGCAGCAGCAGCGATAAACTGCTCATCAGTAACGGTGTCATCTTTACAGAAAGACTCTGCACTTAAACGAGACGAGCGTTGCTTTGGGCCACTTGAATCTAGAGAAGCTAGTCTGCGTTCTTCTTTTGCAAAAACTTGTTTACAGGCATCTCTCTTTTTCTTTCCTGCTGATGTCGTTGCATCCATATCAACATCTAAACATGAATCAAAGGCAGAGCTACTTTCATTATTGTACTGATTACAAACATTTCTAAACTGAACAGTAATATACTGAGCATTTGGAGTTAATCTACCAGCAATAGCATCAGCATCTTCAGCTAATTTTTGTGGGTCGTTGTTACAAGCACTAAGTGGGTTAGATTTTAAGTCTGAATATTTTTTACAAAACATGCCAACTTTATTATCAAGTTGTTGTTGGGCCTTCATACCATCAGCTGTGAACTTGTTAACATCTTTTCTGATAGAGTCGGCCATGCTTCTACATTGCTGAGCAAGTTGCTTCCATCTGTCTTTTTGTTTCTCCATGGCTTCACTTTGTTTAGCAATGTAGTCCTGGATTTCGTTGTTAACATTTTCCTGTTGAGACTTGAACATCTTTTTCATCAGTTCAATTTTCTTTGGAAGCTCATCCATGAAGGCCATATTACCGTCACCGGCAAGAGGAATCCCGAATGAATCTGTTTTCAATTCTGGCATAGAAACGAACATGTTTTCCGGGATCTCAAAGTTTGTCCCAGGGAAACGTGTTTGATAAAGTTTAATCATATCCATGACGGCTGTTTTTTGAGCTGTGTAGAGTTGGTTCGAACGAGCAACCATTGCTGTGGCATTAGCATTGAATACTTTTGCCAGATTTTCCATTTTATTTTTTCTTGTTTCAACATGTTTGTTGGCTTCAGCATAACATCCATTAACCTCAGTCGCACATTGCTCAGCATGTGCCTTACAAAAACTATTGCTCAGGTGATTGAAAGATTCAGGAGAGCTGCAGCTTGCCCCTGATTTTTTAGATTCACCATTACAACTTAGAACTTGTTCAAGAGCTTTCGCACCAAGATTACTTGAGTAGTTATCATGAAGAGATTTATACTCTTTCATGAGGTTTTGAGCACGGACAGATTTTTTCTTTTCATTTGTAGTAAATGAAGCTTCACATCTCTTCCATGTTTCTGTCAGAATTTGTGCAGGACTTGATGTTACGTTTTGTCCATCTGGAGTCTGGTAAGTTACCATCATCCCTTTATATGTTGATGCTTCAAGACCTTGAAGAGTCATCACCACTCGCTCCATTGAGTCACCACTATTCATCGCATTGACGATAGCGTTTTTATATTGATCTCTTGCGCCTGGAGTACCATCTTGTTGAACCATCTTATCTAGAAGTTGGTTAAGAGGAATCGCAATCCCAGCAGATCCCGTCCCCATAGTACAGGCCGTTACGTATCTCGTTTGGAACATTGATGAAGCACCACCAATTTCGTCATTGAAATCTGCACTGAAATCTTTATCCATTGCTGGGATTTCATACTGCATTTTTGCAAGCTCTTTTGTGATTCTTTCTTTTGCAATGTTGAACTCTTTTGATTGATTAAAGATGGCAGTGTTTAAAGCTCCAAACTTTGATGTATCAGCAACTTTTCCAGCAAGGAAATCTTGAAGACCACCATTTTTAATAGCTGCCTGAAATTTTGCAATATCAGCTCTTACTTCACTTTCAATAGCACTCTTGTTTGAATTAAAATCAGCAGCTCTTTTGTTAACAGGACTAAGGGACTGCATGATTCCAACTAGACCATCTTTCGGTCCTGCCGCAATACCTTGCTCACCGATGACTGACTGACAAGAAGCTGAGAAGTATTTTGCAAAGTCAGCCGTTTTAAGTTTTAAATTATTTTTTCCTGTTCCCGCTGCACCTAAAAGTTCATCATTGGCAGTTGCAATTTCTTCAAGAATTTTTTTATTGTTAGCACGGAATGTTTCTTTGTCTTTATTTAACTGATCCTGAAGTCTCGTCAGGTTGTTAACCATTTCTGTTAATTGTGAATTAACTGCTTTTTGCTTATCTTCAAGACATTTTAATCCCACTGGTACTGAAGCATTCGAAGCAACGTTTAACATCTGGTCGTAATGGTTAACCCAGTTGTTGGCAACGTTTTCATAATTATCCATACTCGAAATTTGAGCAGCAGATTCTTGTGGAGTTGGTTTTGTTTCAGAACAAACGTTTTGTGGCATTGTCGCCATAGTTGCTGGTAGAGGACACTCTGGAAAAAGTTTTCCAACATTAGCATAACAAAGTGTACCGTCTGCTTTTCTACATCCAGGACTTAATTGCTGAAGTATTTTTGCATTCTGAACTTGCTGAGCAAGTTGTTGCTGTTGCTGGATTTGTTGAGTTTTAACCTGGCCATACATATTAACTGCAGCACCAAGAACATTAACAGCTTCTTTACCTGTTTGTTCAATTGTGTTGTAGCTTGCAGCGTGTGCAGTAAAGATAAATGAAGTTTGAAGCAGTGAAAAAATCACGGCGTGAACTGCAAGGCCTTTAGTTAATTTTCTTAATGTATTCATAGCATTCATTCCTAAAGCTTAAAGATATCCCTAGTCTAATCGGTCAAATTCTAGAAATTTTGATAGTTAAGCTTATTTTAATGCCTGAGTAGTCTAATCATGCTCTTTTTGCCTGCTATAGAGGGGAGGATTCGCTAGATTCTAGGAATTTCTTAGATTTTCAACTTGTTAGTGGAGAGGCACTCAATAAATTATTGAGGGCACTGACTTCATTAAAATGCCTTAAAAATGAGGCGTTCTTACGGTTTCATCAGAAAGTAATAAAATAGACCAAATAGGATACGGTAGATGGCAAATGGAGTGATGCTTAGACGCTTTAAAACGACCAGGAAGCCTTTTATCCCGACAATCGCAATCAAGAATGAGACTGTGAATCCTACGAATAATTGGAGCATGTCTGAAGCGTTAAATTGATCATAGACTTTGATGAACTCGTAAATGGTTGCGGCCGAAATAACCGGCACTGAAATAAGAAATGAAAAATCAGCAGATGTTTTCACATCAACTTTTCTTAGCATTCCCGTAATCATCGTTGCCCCTGATCTCGATACTCCGGGAATAAGCGCAAAACACTGCCCAAGCCCAATGATAAGAGAGTCGAGGTAAGTGATCTCATCTAAGCTTTTTACGACAGGGGTAGGTTTAAATTTTTCAACCACGATCATAATAATACCAACGAAAATCAAAGAGAAGATGACGACTTCAGTATTAAATAAATAAGTCTTGATTAACTTTCTTGTGACAAATCCAATTCCTAAAACGGGAATGATGGCAATAGCGATATGGATGAGATTTAATCTCGTCGTTGTTTTTTGAGTAGCAAGAGTTTTTAACTCTTTAATTTTTTCCCAATTAAAAAAATCAGCAAATCTGTCGCGGTATAAATAAACGACTGCGAGAATGGCGCCTAATTGGATGATGATATTAAAAGAGTCGCTTTTGGCATGGTCGAGGTTAAGCATTTCGCTGACGATAATAAGATGGCCGGTAGAAGAGACAGGAATAAATTCTGTCAGACCTTCAACTAAACCAAGTATCGCTGCAACAATCAATGCTTCCATATAATCTCTCAAGATCCATTACTAATGCATCTATTATGAAAGCACTTTTTGAATTTGACAATTAATTAGCGCAATTGATGATAGTAAGATCTTGCGCAGCTGCCGGCTGACTCGCAAGTCCAGCAGGGATACAGTAAAGGTGAGTGTTGATCTTCAGACCTAGGTTATAAATATTCAGAAGACCTGATTCATTATCCGTTGGAAGATCACCTTCAAGGAAGCGGTATGGCTTTTGGTCAGAGTCAACTTGTCCTGGTGTTTTTAATCTTGAAATTAAAATACCGTATGCCATTGTGCCAGAAGCACACATTGATTTTTCACAAGCTAAGATCGCAACGTTTGATCCGTCTTTGATATAGCCATTTTTATCGAACATCGTTGGATTTAATTTCTTAGCTTCAGATGAAACGTAACGGTTGGTATAAATACTAACATCGACGTAGTCGGGAAGCTGGCATTTTAAATTTGCAGAGTTGATCATACCAGTACAACAAAGTGCAGGGTCGTCACCTTGTTTCATTTGAGAGCCTGCAGGCATACAGCTTGCGACTTCATCTGCTTTAAAGACCGTCTGCATTCCTTGAAAGTTGGTATTGTCGATCGCAGAGAACATATGATTTTCTGGTTGATCCCATCCAACGGCCGGAGAGTTTATTTTTGTGTATTCTTTGATATTGCCGGCCGCAAACAACTGACTAGGCGGAGCATAGTTTGTCGCCGGTAGAGTCGGATGATTTGGATATGTTAAATTTCTTCCCGCAGGATTTGATTTACAAGAGAGTGCCTGCTCAGTTGTCTGAGAGAAATATTCATTAGACTCCATAGCAATTTGAGGAATCCCCATAAGCTCCATTCTTCCCATGTAACTGAAGATTTCTTTTGCTTTAGGGTTATTTGGCTGAGTTTGCACGATAGGACAAGTCGGATCATCCAAGTCATAAGCTTCACAAGTATAAGCACCAGCTCCACCAGGAATCCAGTTCATACATTGAAACATTTTTGGAGCAAATTTTTGGAAACGAGCAGCGTCCCACTTGTGGCCACCGATAGCAAAATTTCTAACCCAGTCGCCAGAGCAGCTGGTCTTTTCAGCAAAAGATGCAAACGTTCTCCACTGATTATCCAAGTTTGCTATTGATTGACATCCTGCTGGTGAAGAGCATTGATTTTTTATAGCAGTTCTCAATGCAGGAAAAGAGCTTACTCCTCCAAGATCAAGAGTATTCGTTTCTTTATACATAGTCGCTGCACGAGTGTATCTGTTTACAGCAGCTAATGAGTAATCAATACCCGGAACTCTTGTCATATCCAATCCATTTGCGATATCAGCAGATGGTAGAGAGATGGTATTTCCAAGAGCTCGGCAGCAACGATTATTTTTTGGATCGTATGTTGTGCTGGTCTTATCAATGGCCTGTGAACAAACAAGCTCTTCTTGCCAGAATTTAATTTCATAAGCATTCAGGATATTTGTTACAACCGTATCACTTGAAGAGAGTGTTTTAATTTTATCAGTAATGATTTTTGAAGGGCCACAGTCCATATCTGTAAAACATGATGAACCAGGAGCTCGCATACATCTATTTTCTGTAAAAGCAGCTGTCGTTAGTGGACTTGCATTGTCTTTATAAAGTCCAAAAGTAATATTTTTAGCTGCAAAAATTGAATTAAATTGATTCAATAAGTTTGTAGAAATAGCTTGAGAGCCAGCATCGAGTTTTAAAGCAGGGTAGTTGGTAGCATTAAATGTTGCTGCTGGGTTAGTAGCAGTATGCTGATAAAAGTTCTTAGAGTTATCCATGATAGAGCATGCATTTAAATAATTAGCAGCAGCAGTTGGTGTATTTTTTCTGAAAGTCATACCAATGCCTAAAACTTTATCACCACTAAATTCGCCCGTTGTCGGAGCAACTCTGTTTTGATCAAGAAATGAAGTTTGCTCAACATCTCTTCCAGGAATACACATTGCGTATGCTCTGTTGGTATTCATATTTTTTAGTGCTTCAGTTCTGACCGTTTCAAGACCTAGCCATTGAAGTGGTCTACCGATTACTTTAGCAGCTAATCCAAAAGTATCTTCAGTCGTTGTTGTGCGGATTTTTCCATAACGAGCGATACGGTTATTAAATTTATTGGCAGGGTTTCCATTAACTGAAATTGACTGACAATAAGAGTTCTGAGCACACGCATGCATTGCTGGATTTGTTGATTGGTTAAAAGTCGCGTTCAAATTTACAGCAGCATAATTTGGAGTACAAAGAGCTCCTCTTCCGCGGTAAACACAACGTTTCGCTGAGCTTGCCACATTTAAAATACTAGAGAGTCTATTGCTGTCGCTCATGGCCTCAGGGATTTCTTTTGCATTATCATCAAACTTTGGCCATGTCGTAGTGATTTCTCCGACAGGTGCGCAGGCATATTCCCAACCTAGAGTTGTAGCACAGTCATTATCTGTAGAGCACATATGGAACTGCTGGCATTGGGCCCCGTCAGATGTGTAGTCAGATGTATTTAAGTTTGATCCTACCGGATTTAGTGATCCGTCATAGATGCTAACTTCATAAGTAGATTCAAGAGTCAGGTCTCCAAACATTCCGTTAACAGCAATGAACATTTTTGAAGTTTCAGCTTTAATTCTGCGGTTTGATCCGATAGAAAACCACTTCACACCATCAAATGATCCGATGACTGAACCGTAATCAAATCCATACCAGTCGTATTGGTATCCGTTAGCATAATAAAAATGTTGAGTGCGCATACGATTAAGTCTTTGTACCTGGCCATCAGATTCTGATCCGTGTGACCATGGAATCATTGCCGCAGGAACGACACATGAGCGGCCAAATTTTAAATCATCTGATCTAATTCCAGATGACATCGATCTATTTGTCTGCCCGAGCATTGGCACTGCTCCACCGCCAAATTGAGTGAGAGGGAAGAGTTTATTTAATTGCGAGTAATAATCATTTCCACATTGAACGCAGTTTGAAAAAGTTCCACGGTCAACGTAGATGTCGTAATAAGTTCCTTTTTTTACACTCACTTCCTGTGCAGGTTTTGCAGAGTTGTTAGCATACGAAATATTACCGTAAATTTCACTGAAACTTGTGTACTCCGTAAGGTTGTTCGGAGTTAAAAGATTATCATTAGTGTATTTAAAATATTCTGCTCCGTGCTTTTCTTGTTTTGGTGTACTGGCGTTGACTGTTGCCTGAGAAACACCAGTTGAATCGAAATATCTCACTGGAACTGTCTTTGAGCTCAAGTAGATTTTTTGCGACATTGGTGGCTCAACTGGATCAGGATCAGGGAAGACACAGTTGTAGTCTGTAATAACGTCAGCTGCATTTTTTACTGGAGCAAGTGAGCAGTTTAATCCTGTACATGAACAGATGCGCTGAATCTCATTTAATGCGGCCTTCTTTGAAAGCATTAACTTATTATTAAAGGCTGTATCAACATAATAAGTGATTTTGACTTTCTGCCCGTCAGAGACAGTTGTCCCTGGTAAAAATTGAATATATGGAGTGGTCGCACTTACAAACTGCCAGTTAGTATCTACTTTTTGAGTAATACCATCAACCGTAACAGTTACATTAAGAGTGCGGCTTGCATACGTTGGAAGTTTAAAGATACTTGAAGCAACATAGTGATCCGTAACTCTTGAAACTCGGCTTTCTGCTGGAGTAGACCTTCCGTCTTTTTGTCCTTGGATATAATATTTTTCACATTTTGCGAGATCTTTATTAACGGCCACGCAACTAGCGTCGATTTTATATTTTACAGTAAGAATATCATTGATAGCTGTAGGTGGTTTGGCCTTTACAGTAATTTCGGCACCAGAAGAGACATTGTCATTTGAAGAACCGCTGATACTTACATATTGGTTATTTTGATCGCCAAGCTGCAATTCAGTTAATGACTTTGTTAAATAATCATAAACAAGAACATCACCGTAATAAATTCTTTCTATAGATACGAGTGCATTGCTTGGGTAAGCGCTATTGGTATATGTTTCCGCAAAGCTTTTATCATCAGCTGGAATATTGTATTTTAAAGGCGCTGAAGGCACTGGCTTCGTAACAGGGATATCTACTGAACAAACTCCATATTCACCTTCAAGCTTCGTCGTACAGCTGTGAAGACTTTCCATGTATTTAAGTCTTTTTGCAGCAGAGACCTGTTGGTCTGTTTCTGTCCCAGTAGAAGGATTCGAGTTATTGAGTTCAGAGCAAAGAAAATAAAATTGAGGATAGTTAACAACGTTTGCAGGATTATTTAAAATATCCTGAAGGGCCTGAGCATATTCAACAGAATAACCAGGGGCCGTTGGGTCTGTTACTACACCAGGCTTTAGGGCCTTGTTCGTTACACACTGTCCAGAGCTGCAGCAGTCATAACCCTGACTCGTACATTGCGCTGATTCCGTACAACTTATTCCAACAGATCCTCCTCCATTTGAAGAGTTGCTGATATTGAAAGTTAAATTTTGTGTGGCCACTTGTGAAAGCTTAGATCCACTTGTGGTGTATAAATCAAGTGGAGAGCTTAAATAATTAGAGTAGCTGCAAGTTCCGGAAGGGCAAATTTCAGCAATTGTATATTTTGGAACAAGTGCTGTATTTAGCGAGTCATAAAGAGCATTGATCAATCCTGATTTTTGACAAAATGTAGAGTTGTTTGTCAGGTCTCCAGGAGTCAAATTGTAGTAGTACTCAAGTGTTTGTGTAGAAAGAATATAAGTTGATCTAGGAATGGCGGCCATGACGATATATTTATTAACACCATTATTTAAAAATTTTGCAGCAATACAGGCAACATTTGATGTTCCTGTATTTCTAATATAACCATCGATATCTTTTCCACGAAGTTGAAGAGTGTCAGAATATTTTAAATCAAGGTTTACAGTGGCCGTATAAACGTTTGCACCGTTTTGAATAAAGTTTGTACCATTGGCAAAAGTTGGAAGTTTTGTATCTGTGGTTTTAGTTGTTGAAGTGCTTGCACTTTTTACCGTCGAGCGCTTTGAGTTTGGCGATTGCATACAGCCAGATAAAAATAGAGAAGCGAAAATCACAACAAGTGTGACTCCTCCAAAATTTTTAAATTGCTGTTTCAAATTCATCATCCAAATAATTCCCAGATATCTTTTAAGCCTTCAAAATACGTGAAGCTCTTAAATCTATTCGGTTTTAAAGCGCCAACCTTTTGTTAATTTTAGTCGTCTCTAGAGAGGCAGGAGCATTTTTACCTACATTTCTGGATTTTCAGACAGTTGGGCATTTTTGCAGGTCTTTTAATCTGGATCTTTGTGCCCATTTTTAAGGGCGAGGCCTTGATCCATCAAAATTAGTTTATCAAGTGCAAGGGCCTGAGATCAGGTGCTCGCACTTAATTCCGAGCAAAACACTCAAGAAGTTTTGAATATTCGTCGATACTATTTGAACCAACACGTTCCACTTTAGTTAGAGGGAAGATCCTGATGAAAATTCATACAATCTTACTTGCATGCTCAATCCTCGTTTCCTCAACAGTCATGGGATCTGAAAGTGATTTGAGTATAGAGCAAAAGCTTCATGCGCTTAAGTTGGAAAAAATGCAGGCCGAGGCCATGATTGTGCGGATGCTTAAAAGTGGAAGAATGAATAACAATGAGGCCGATCACGTTCGTCGAGAAGTCGCGAGTGTAAAAGAAGATGACAAAGAAATAATCAGACAAGAAGCGCGCGAAAAATTAAACACGTTTAAGTCTGTCGCGACCAAATAATTATTCTATTAACTCGAGCATTATAAGAAGTGCCATGTCTGAAAATCTATCTTTCAGCCTTATTCTATCACCTGGAAAATGAAATAATTTTGCGCCTGAACTTTTAGGCCCTGCAAATCCAATCGCCACAGTCCCTTTTGGTTTTTCGGGAGTTCCTCCCGTGGGCCCAGCAATTCCAGTAATGGAGACGGCATAATCACATTTTAATAATTCCCTTAAACCCACTGCCATTTCTTCTGCAACTTCGACACTGACAGCTCCAACTTTTTTTAAAGTTTCGTTTTTAACTTTTAAAACATTTTCTTTTACTGAATTATCATAGCTGATAACTCCGCCGTGAAAAACAGCACTTGATCCAGAAAGATCAGTGATTTTAGAAGAAGTGAGACCACCCGTACAAGACTCTGCAAATCCGAAAGTGCATTTTTTCTCGAGTGCTTTTTTTAAGACGAGCTCATTTATAGGGGTGTTTCCATATTGCCAGACTTGAGTTGAAAGTGGAGTGCTTGTTATCAGGTCTTTAATTTTTTTCTGAGTTTCAAGATGGAATTTCTCATCGCCGTTGTAACTTACAACAATATCAATTCCGATAGTATGAGGAAGCGAGCTTACTTTTCCAAAAACTTCTAAATCACTCCATAGAGTTGGACACAATTCAAAAAATATTTTTTCTTCAGGTACACCTGTTGTTCTGATGACTGTCTGATAATTTTCCAGCAGTCTTGATTGAAAATACTTTTTAATCAAAGCAAAAAATTCTACTTCAACGATCTCAGTGAACTCTCTGGGAACTCCAGGGCCTGCCATGATTAATTTATTTGTCTCTGGAGAGTAGTAGGTAATCCCAGGAGCAAGTCCTTTTGGATTAGCTGTCGCTAAAAAATCTTCAGGGAAAAAATGATAATGATTAGACTCTTTCGTCCAGGTTCTTCCAAAACGAATATAATTTTCTGTGACAATTTTAGCGACGTCATTATTTTCAACAATTTTTTTCCCAAAGTAAGAAGCCAATGTATTTTTTGTTTTATCGTCCAGCGTGGGCCCTATACCTCCGCTAGTGATAACAATATCGCTCTCAAGCATTGAAGCGCTCAGGGCAGCGTTGATTTCTTCGCTATCATCTCTGATAAATCTCAGGGATTTTAATTGTAGTCCTTTTTTAAAAAGAAATTTAGATAACCATGTTCCGTTTAAATCAGTTGTTCTTCCATTTAAGATTTCATCTCCAATGACAATCATAGAAACACATAGTGGTTGATTCACAGACATAGATTCTCCAATTCCTAAAGCTTTAAGCTATGAATTTTGTCATAAATTGGTTAAACTTTACAGATAATATCCTGAGACAATTGCATGACAAAAAAGATCCAATTTACACTCGATTTCAATGAGGATGTGGAAGACTATTTACAGTCTCACCATCCTGACATGCAAGACTACCGCATCTTGAATCAGGCCCTCGATGCCAGAGGGGCCCAACGCGGAAAAGTCCCTCGCTACACTTATAACATTGAGCTCTTGGGCCCGGGTGAGAGATTTGAAGCAGCAGTGGAAGAATTTCCAGAACTCGGAGCTTTCAAAAATCCTCCTATTATCATTGGGGCCGGGCCTGGCGGACTTTTCTGCGCATTAAGACTTGCTGATTACGGAGTGCCTTCAATCGTTATTGAAAGAGGAGACCGCGCTCACAGTAGAATGCTTCATATTTCTAAATTTTGGCGCTACGGAGAGTTCAACACAGAAAATAATGTGTGTTACGGCGAAGGTGGAGCAGGACTTTTTTCTGATGGAAAACTCATCACGAGAATCAAATCCTCTTTTGTACAATACGTTATGAACCGCTTTGTAGATTTTGGTGCGCCAAAAGAAACAGCGTATATTTCTAACCCACATTTGGGTTCTAACAAAATTAGAGCACTCATTAATAAAATGACTGAGTATCTGGTCTCGAAGGGCTGTGTGGTTCGCTACAATACCCGAGTAGACCGCCTCATCATTGAAGGATCTAAAGTCATCGGAGTTGAACTCTCTAACGGTGAGAAACTTTATTCAGAAGCAGTGGTTTTGGCCACTGGTCACTCGGCCAGTGAAATGTATCATCACTTAGAAGAGCTGGGTGTTGAGATGAAACAAAAAGATTTCGCCATTGGTGTTAGAATCGAACATCCAAGAGAGCTTATCGATCAGATTCAATACGGAAATTTTGCGGGCCTTGAATTAGGAGCTGCGAGATACCGTTTAAGTTATGAAGATCCAGGAAGCAAAAAAGGAACTTATAGTTTTTGTATGTGCCCAGGTGGATATGTTTTATCTTCGGGAACTGAAGCTGATGGAATCGTCGTAAATGGAATGAGTAACTATGCCCGAAACTCGCGCTGGTCTAATGCGGCCTTAGTTGTAAGTGTTCGCGCCGGAGTCGATTTCTCGAGTGATAAACTCTTAGCTGGTCTTGATTTCCAACACGCGATTGAGCAAAAAGCATTTCAAGCTTCTAAAGCAAAAGCCACAGGCCGCGAGCTTCCGGCGCAGACTTTGAAAGAATTTATGGATCACTCACTTAATCCGTCGAACGAAGGAATTAAAACATCAACTCCGTCGGGTATTGTGAAAACTGAACTAAGATCTGTTTTACCTGCATTTGTTACTAAACATTTAGAGAATGCTCTGGTAAAATTTGATGATAATTTAAAAGGTTTTATCTCTGATAAAGCACTTCTTATTGCCCCTGAAACCCGGACGTCAGCCCCTGTGACGATACTCCGAAATAAAGAGACGATGGAGTCGACGAGCCACACTGGATTGTACCCATGTGGAGAAGGCGCAGGTCATGCTGGTGGGATTACTTCTGCTGCAGTTGATGGCGTTAAAATCGCGATGTCTCTTTTGAAAACACAAAAAGGATTTGAACCATGAGATTAAACCTCGCTTTATTTTTACTTACACTGTCTGTTCAAACATTCGCGGCCATTCCTGAATACAATCCTCCAGAGCTTCTTGCCCGTGCCAATATTTCTGATGGATATAATCTTCCTGAAATGAGTTTTCTATCAAATACATCGCCAGTTATAAACTCTCGCGGCGACGTTGCCTTTAAACTGATGGCCTTCGGTGGAGAAAACAATCAGGGTGTTTGGGTAAAGCTTGCAAGTGAGCCAGCTGGGAAGATTGTCTATACAGCTCCTGACATGAGATTTGTGACAGAACCAAGTTTAAACGACGCTGGAAAAGTTGCCTTCAATTTGTATGATGATGGCGTGACTGATGGAGTATTTGTTTTAGATACGGCCACTAATGTTGTCTCTCATGTTTTAAATCCAGAAGACCACGATAAAAATAACGACATTGCTTTTTATACTTATCCGCAGCTATTAACGAATGGAAAAATTTATTTCCGCGGAACAAATCAAGATAACGTAAGATCGTTTTATCAATTCGATGGAAAATTAAAAACAGTTATCGCTGAAGGTGTCACAACTTTCGGGCAAAAATCTTCATACTTATTTAAACCATATATGAATGATTCAGGTGCGATGACGTTTAAGAGACGTATCGGTGAGGCCGGAGATTGGGGCGAAGAAAAGGCCGATGAAATTCTTTTAATCAAACCTGCTGGAAATAGTTTTGAATCTATCATTGTTGCAAAAGATAAAGATAGTGATCCGAACTCAGTGTTCAAAGGATTTGCAAACTCTGCGAGTTTATCAAGAAATGGAATGGTAACATTCACTGCTTATCTTGAAGATAGTTCAAAAGCGATTATTTTATACAAAGACGGAACGTCAAAAAATGTGGCCCGTGAACAGGCCGATGATATTTCTGAAATTGAACTCTTCTCACCGAAAGTTAACGAGCAAGGCCAAGTTCTCTTCAGAGCTAAAAATACTGAAGGAAAGCGCGGAATCTACCTGGCCGACGCAACAGGCGTTAAAAGAGTTATTGGTGAGGGTGATCTCATCATGACAGACAGCGGTCCTGCAAAAATTCTTTCAAATCCAAACTATCCTGGCTTTGCGGGTGACGTAGACATGAATGACTTGGGTGTCATTGTGTTTTCTTGTCTGATTGTTGGCGAGCATGATAATAAAGAGCTGGGCTCAGCGATTTATACTATAACGCCAAAGTAAAAAAAGAATTGTTTTATGCAGTACTCATCTAAAGACAAAATTGAAAAAAATTATGACGTCATTGTCGTAGGCTCAGGCCTTGCGGGAATGACTCTCGCAAATAAAATGGCCCGCGATGGCCGCTCTGTGCTTCTTCTTGAATCCCATAACAAGCTTGGCGGATTTGCGACTTGGTTTAAAAGAGCAGACAATTCGCATGTCTTCGATGTCTCTCTTCACGGCTTCCCAGTCGGAATGATCAAGACTTGCAGGAAGTATTGGAACAAAGATATTGCCGACAGGATTCACCAGTTAAAATCAGTCCGCTATATCAATCCCCAATTTGATATTGAAACAGACTTCACCAAAGAAGACTTCATTAAAGTTTTAGTAGAGAAATTTAAAGTAGAGCAGGCGACTGTCGATGCTTTTTTTCTAGACTTAGCGACGATGAATTTTTATGACAATTCAAAAATGACTAACGGAGAGTTATTTGAAAAATACTTTCCAGGTCGATCTGATATCACTCGCTTTTTACTTGAGCCGATTGTGTATGCTAACGGATCAAACCTTGAAGACCCGGCCATCAGTTACGGAATTGTTTTTTCAAATTTCATGAGTAAAGGTGTCTATATCTTTCAAGGTGGGACAGATCTGATGATCTCCCTCATGAAAGAAGAGCTTCTAAAAAATGGAGTTGATATCCAACTTCAGGCCCGCGTTGATAAAATTCTTATTGAAAATAAAAAGGCCGTTGGTGTCGTGGCCAAAGGACACAGCATTTATTCAAAAGCTGTTGTTTCAAACTCAAATTTAAAAAGCACAGTTTTCAAAATGGCCGGAGCTGAAAATTTCTCTCCAGAGTTCGTTAAAAAAACTGAGGCAGTAAGACTTAATACCTCTTCTTGCCAGGTCTATATGGGGCTTAAAAAAGGCGAGAGCATCCCTTTTATAGGCGATCTTATCTTCACTTCTGAAGACCGTGATTTCTCTACTGATCTTATTCTCTCTCCAAAAGTAGGAAGCCAGACTTTTTCTTTATATTATCCGGAAATGCGCCCGCATCTGGAACCAAGTTATGCCATTGTCTCTTCTTCAAACTCTCGTTATGAAGACTGGAAAAAACTCTCTGAGTCTGAATATAAGGCCCACAAAGAGTATTTAATTGAGAGAGCTCTTAGTGGATTGGAAAAAATTGTTCCAGGCATTCGCGCTAAAATTGACTACATTGATGCTGCTACACCATTAACAGTAGAGCGCTATACACTTCATGAAAGAGGAGCAAGCTTCGGAACAAAATTCGAAGGACTTGATGTCTCAATGAATATGCATAAAGAACTCTCAGGATTATTTCACGCAGGCTCTGTCGGCATTATTATGTCGGGTTGGCTCGGAGCTGCCAATTACGGTGTTATTCAGGCCCATGAAGTGGATAACTATCTCTCTCGTTTGGAAAAAGCTTCAGTCTAAATTAAAAAGGAAATTAATATGGATTTTACAGATCAGACAGTCATCGTTACAGGCGGAACAAGAGGTATCGGCCGCGGTATCAGTGAAGCTTTTTTAAAAAAAGGTGCAACAGTGATCGCGACTTATGCAGGAAATGATTCTGCAGCGATGAAGATGAAAGAAGCTAATACTGAGTTCGGTGAAAAAATTATTGTCAAAAAATGCGATGTAAGAAGCGAAGAAGCGGTCATCGATTTTTTCAAATATGTAGAAGATTCACATCCAAAAATTGAAGTGCTTGTAAACAATTCTGGAATCAGAAAAGATCAAGTCACGGCAATGATGACTCTCGCGGATTGGAACGATGTTATCGGAACAAATCTCACAGGAACATTTCTCATGAGTAAACATGCAGTTTTGCAGTTTATGAAAAATAGATATGGAAGAATCGTTAACATGTCTTCTATCGGAGGAAGCCTTGGTCTTCCAGGACAAGCAAACTATGCGGCCTCAAAGGCCGGACAAATTGCAATTTCAAAAACACTTTCTAAAGAAGTCGCTAAGCGCGGGATCACTGTCAATAACGTGTGTCCAGGATTCATTGATACAGAACTCTTAGCAGATCTTCCGCCAGAACAAATCAAAGAATATATGAAAGAAGTTCCTATGAAGAGATTTGGAAAAGTTGAGGAAGTTGCAAGTGCGGTTTTATTTCTTGCAAGTCGTGAAGCAAGCTACATCACTGGGGCCAGTCTGGAAATTACCGGAGGACTCTAATGTATCCTGCTATCACTGATCTCATTCCACAAAGACCTCCTTTTTTATTTGTTGATAAAATAATCGAGCGATCGGAAAAAACGATTACAACCACACTCAAACTCTCTGGAGATGAAGACTTTTTTAAGGGGCACTTTCCAGGTAATCCTGTTATGCCGGGAGTGTTATTGCAAGAAGCTCTTTTTCAATCTGGGGCCGCTCTGATGGCCGGGATGGAAGGAGGAGGTCTTGGTGTCGTGACCAGAGTTCAAAATGCAAAGTTTAAGAGCATGGTTCGCCCAGGTGATGAACTCGTTATGACTGTGGAATTAACAGAAAGTCTGGCCAATGCTCACTATATGAAAGGGACAACTAAGGTTGACGGTAAAACGGTTCTCGTTATTGAATTTGCAGTAGCAAGTATTTAAAAGAGATTATTATGAGCTTTTTAAATTTAGACAATAAAACTTTTCTTATTACAGGTGTGGCCAACAAAAAATCAGTTGCCTATTTTTCTGCAAAAACTCTGCAGGATAATGGAGCAGACCTGGTCTTTACTGTGCAGTCTGAAGAAATTAAAGAAAAAGTCGCAAAACTCTTTCCCGACAAAAAGATTTATATTCTCGATGTAGAAGACACTGCTTCTGTAAAAAAATTAGGTGAGACTTTAAAATCAGAGGGGGTCATCTTAAATGGATTCCTGCACTCAATTGCGTTTGCTAACTACTCTGAAGGGATCAAACCTTTTCATGAAACAAAATTAGAAGACTATCTTCAGGCCTCAAATATTTCATGTTTTTCTCTGGTCGCTCTTTCTCAAACTTTGAAAGAAGTTATGACAACTGATGCCTCTGTAGTGACAATTTCAATCTCAAGCACGAAAGCAACTAACTATGGTTACATGGGTCCCATTAAAGCTTCGCTTGATGCTGCTGTCTTATTTTTAGCAAAATCATTTTCAAAAGACACTAAAGTCAGATTCAATGCTGTCTGCTCTGGCCCTTTAAAAACGTCGGCCTCTGCAGGAATCCCTGGCTACATTGATAACTACCTTTATGCAGAACAGTTGACGATGAGGCACCAGGCCCTGGAAACTCAGGAAGTCGCCAACTCGGTCGTCTTTTTGCTAAGCCCTGCTTCCAGCGGGATTAATGCAAGTGGAATGGTTGTGGATGCCGGAATGAGTTCTAATTATTTTGACGAAAGCGTCGTTGCCGCTTTTGCTAAAAGAGACTAAGTCTTTCTTAAAATAAAGATAATAAACAACAAATAAACACCAATGGCCGCAAACATGAAAGTCAGAAGATTTTCATTCTGCTCGTTTTGTTCCTTAATACTATCTTGGTAGTATTTAGCAATGACTTTTACTTCCGATGCAATACTCTTTTGCTTAAACTCAACCAGGTAATAATCAATTTCTTTGACACGTTTCCTGATGATTTCCAAATGCTCTGCAAATTTCTGAATATCTGGATTGGGAACTTCTGCATAACTGATAATTTGCCCTAGGACTTTTTGATCTTCTGTCAGGCGCATTTCATTTTCTTTATGCGAAAATGCGATGAACATGTAGGCATCTAAAACACATTCTCTATAAAAATCCTTTTTATCCAGTTCGAACTTAATCTTCTTTTTATCTAATTCATTATAGCTTGGTACGAGAGAGTTAACATTTGAGCGCAGCTCTCTTACGGCAATCTCAAAGGCATCCATTATTTTGAGTTTATTTTCAAAGTGCGATTTAATTTTTGAAATGGATACTTTTAACTCAGGATCACTTCTATTGATGTCGTAGACCAGGTCAAGAAGCTCTTTTATGCGAACTTTTTCTGAGTTCAATTCTGATAAGTCAGAGTTGAGATTTTTTCTCAAATAAAAAGCAGTGTTGTTAACCGTTAGGTCGATGGATCTGAGTTCATCAATATCAAGTTTCAGTAAATTTTTTCCCACTGAAATTTGTGTAAGGTTTTTGTAGAAGAGCACGCCACTGATAAGAGTGATGAGCATTGTAGAAAGTATGAAAATTTTCAGTCTCATTGGGGGGATTTGCCTATAAAAATCTATATTTGAAGAGCTTATCGGAGAATACCATAAAAGGCTGAAGCATCTCTACTAAAACATACTGGTAATTTTTTATGGCACTTTTTCAATCCCTTAGGAGCGGCAAATACCTAAAAGTTGACCGTTAAAGATGCCCCTAGGGAGTGCCGAAGAGATTCTATACAATGTCACGTAGCAGATGGGGTCCAAACATGTACAAATTTATTCTGACTACGCTCGCATTCCTTGCGATGACACAACAGGTGTTTTCTCAAACATCATCCAACACAAAAGAAAGCTTTGATTATTTTACACTTTCAGAAGGTTTTTCTAATTCAATTGGAAAGGGAAATACGATAGGTGGAGCGGGCGATGCTGATCTTTACCAACAGATTGCTCATGAAATCGGTGCAGAGTACGAAGCTATTGGTATTCGCGAAGCTAAAAAAGTTATTGCAGGAAACTCATTATCGATTACTGGTGGCCTTAATAGTATTGGTTTTAGTTACCAAAAACCATTTATTAATTTTGGAATGACGGTCGATAGAAATCTTGCTCCGGACGTCTTTGATGATAAGCGCTGGATCGTCACTGATACATGTACGATTGATATTGATGCCTCAAGAGTCTTAGGCAATTTAAGAGACGCGGGCGCCATTGATATGACCAATGAAAACCTTGCGGCCTTTGCAGGAATTGTTTTCAAAAGAAAATTTATCTGGGTTCATTACGCGAACTCTTATAACGAAGGGCTAATGAGAGATTTTCATAAACTCTTCATGCCTTTTTCTGCTTTATCTCCTGAGCAGATTTCTAAAATTGCGGCCAATGAGATGATCTTTAAAGAAGATTCAATTTCATTAAAAGCAGGTGGGCTTGTTTCCGCTCCACTTTATACAGGTATTACCGGAATGGCCGGAGTCCTGGCAAAGTTTGAAAAGCTTACTAGACTAGAAGTGACTTCCCTGGGAAATAATCAGTTACAAATCACTTCTGAAAAATCAAAAATTGCCACGGCCGGAATAAGCATGGCCATCCAGGCGGACTTTTTGAAAATTCTGCGTTTAACTCTACTGTCGTATGACTTCAGTTATACAATGGATTCGAGTTATAAAATCTATCTCAACATGAAACAAAATATTCTGGTGGATATGGATGCGATGAATCCTGTGGGGATGGAGCTAAAGCAGATTTTAAAAGGAAGAGAAGGGGATCTTGATATCCTTGCTCCTTATCTGATTTCAGAAGAAAAAAGAGTCAGCCAGACTATTAATCATAAATATAACTTTCTATTGTTAGGGGCACAGAAAAGCTCAAAGACTCAGCAGATTGAAATTGCGAAAGAAGGCAGAGTTAATACTTTCTTCAAGCATAATTATGAAAAGATGAAATACACGGAAGATGCGGTCTCTCGTTTATTTGCCGGAGTGATTTATTCATTATTAAATGTGGATATTTCTGCCAGCCACATGGCCAGCGATACAAAAAAAGTCTCTCTTGAGTATGAAAGTAACAGAAACTTACTTGAGACGAGAGAAAGTATTAATGTAGGTAAGAGCAATACCAACGATCAAAAATTATCAATGTCATTTATTTCCGATTTTAAAACCCAAAAATCTAGTGGTGCCTTCGGTAAAAAATACCGTGATAGGGCGATGTTTATTCTTGAGAGATTCTCAGGGGTAGACCCGCTTGCCATCAATATGATTGAGAATGAATCACTGAGAGCTCCTTTTCATGTTCAGGGTAAATATCAGGTCAACATTGAAGGGATTAGATACTTAAACTCACTAAGCTTAGACACCGTTTTCTCACACATTGATGGACTTTGTAACGAGTACCCAAAAAGTGGTATTATCAATTTCAGAAATCTTTTTGATACTTGTAGAAAATCTCTACAAAACGACTATATTGAATATTATAAAGACCTGACTCACGATAAAGTTTCATCTGATGAAATTGATAAGTGTGAAAAGAAGGCGATGAAATACTTTTTATTCCCGGCCAAGAAGCGCGCTTATATAAAAAATTGCCTTTCTGAAATCAATAAGCTTGAAGTCACAGAGTGGGTAAATGTTCCTTTATGGCCGCTTAAGAATTTATCCAACAATATCGTTAATAACTCTTACAGCAAGGTGCACTTTTTTAATTTGTTCGGAGTTCAAAACGTCTTTTTCTTTGGGACTTTTGATGCAAAAACAGAAGTTGGAGCAGGCTTCACGACAAACTTTCACGAAGGGGCCTTTAAAGGTCTAGGTGCCGTTGACCATTATATGCGCGTAGAAAATATTAGAGCGCCGTCTTCTGTTGTTATTGATCAGTAATAATAGTTGTTAGTCTTGGGTCTCTAGTAGAAACTCAGCAAAGTGAAGATTAGAGCTCTCATCTGAGAGCACCAGGCGTGTTTTCCATTTCATTTTTCTTTGTTCACAAATAGGTAAATCTATTTTGGTTGTGAAAGTCCCTTGAAGGCCATTGTTAAACTCAGGTCTTATAAGTCCCATATTTTGTTCCACACCAACAAAGTCCATCAGTTTTGGTGTGAACTTCTTTGAGGGCGTCTTCGCACTTATTGTGAACTCTTTTTCAGTTTTAATTGGATAAGGTGACAGGGTCACTTCTAAGAGTGATCCATCGGGCAATTTTAACGAACAAGTCTTTTTTCCCAGGTCACATGAATCGTTTTTACCTAAGGAGTTCATTTCGACTCTTAAAGGGCGTTTAGGGAGTGAGTTAATTTCTTTTTTGGCGTCTTGGTAAGCTTTTAAGAACTCTTCATAAGGCCTGTCATATTTTAGAGAGTTTACCCAAAGACCTGAAGGAGAGATAACATAGACAGAGTCTGAGTGATCGATGAGTGTTCTGCCTAGATTATTTTTTACCTTTGAAAAATGCCCACCGTAAAGAGCGATGATCTCACGCAACTTTTCATCAGGTGCTGTCGCTGAAATGAATAAATTTCCATTATTTTTAGCATATCGCTTAAGGATTTTTGGCGTATCAACCGCATTGTCTACAGAAATAAATAAGAAGCGGGCATCATTTTTTTTATCTTGCTCAATTGTCTTCTGCAATTTTTTTAGTCGTTGAACTGTCATTGGGCAAACATTCGGGCATCTGGTGTAACCAAAATAAATAAAGGCCACATTTCCTTTCAAATCACTTAGTTTAAAATCTTTTGAAGTTGAAGTTTCAATTGAGAAATCTCCTCCCGTTGGGCGATTGAGAGATTGTTTTTCAGTGGCATGTGAAAAAGAGTTTAGAGAAAAAAGCAAAAAAAAGTAGGTTACTATTTTGCGCATTTGATAACTTTTCCTTTATAACCTGCATTCTTGACGGCACTCAAGACTTGAGTGTCATCAGTTTTTTCTGGATCAAAAGTGACCTGTGCCATGCTGTCTCTAAGGCTGACATCAACATCTTTGATGGCCGTATTTTCTGACATTTTGCTTTTTATTTTATCAATACAGTTTCCACAGTGCATGCCTTCAATACTAAAGCATGATTTGCGAAGCTCACTGGCCTCTACAAGAGTCATATTCATCAGGGTAATGAGAAGAGTGATAGCGAGGTATTTCATTTTCATAGATGTCTCTCTATAAGGGGAATCTTTATAAACGATTATACCTTTTTTAAAAAATGAGAGGAGAATTATTTTTGAAACAACTTATCGAGGCCGTCTTCAATTGAGTATTTTGGAGTGAATTGAAAATCTCGCTCTAGCCTTGTGTGGTCATAGTAATGAGATTTACCTAGTTGAAGCGCTATGAAACGGGTCATTGGTGGGTCAATATTATATTTACCAGATATTTTTAGTACCCATTCAATCAACATCCCTACAAAAAAAGCTTTTCTGAAGGAAATTTTTGCCGTCACTGGTGAGAGTCCTGAGCGCTCTAGAATTTGATTAGTGAAGTCCCATAACTTCACGGGGCCCTGGCCTAAAAAATAGGCCCTTCCGGCAATAGGTGACTGTGGGGTTAATATCTCCAGTGCCATGACATGAACCATTGAAGCGTTTTCAACATAAGTGACATCAACCAGATTATTGCCGTCACCGACAATTTTTAATCTTCCTTTTTTAGAAGCTTCAATAACTCTTGGAACGAGATTCAAATCTCCCGGCCCAAAGATGAGGTGAGGGCGAATAGCCACGGTCGAGAGAGTGCCACTGTTAGCGAGTAACACCATTTTTTCAGCAATTGCTTTTGTTTCAGCGTACATGCTTAAAAAGTTTTCAGGATATTCTATGTCTTCATTGGCACCTTTGATGCACTTGTTACCAAAGACAACACTAGGTGTACTGGTATAGACACATTTTTTTATGTGAAGTTTGTGACAGGCCTTAATAACATTTTCTGTTCCCGTCACATTTGTTTTATAAAAGTCAGCGTATTTACCCCACATGCCAACTCTAGAAGCTGTATGGATAACGGCATCCATTCCAGTAAAGGCCTCTTCAACACTTTCATAATCACAGAGATCGCCATGTTTTTGAATGACACCCATTTCTTTAAGATGAGGGTATTCACCACGAGAAAAACTATAAACACTATAACCCAAGGCCAGAAGGTCTCGAGCAATATAGGTTCCCAGGAATCCTCCGGCACCAGTGACTAAAACTTTAGTTGATTTCATGTCCTTCAATTTCTTCCTTGAGTTTTAATCGGTCAATCTTGATATTGTGTCTGACATCTACCGGGAAATGTTTACTTAAAAATATTTTTTGAATGCCTGCGGTGTGAGGAAATTTTTTAGCGATTGAAAATAATTCTGCCTCAAAGATTGAGCGCTCTTTGCCTGAAAGAAACTGGCCGTCTTTTCTTTCGATAACAATGGCAGGAGTTTGTTTACCTTTTACTCCAAGACCCACAAGGGCAGATCTCTTAACGGATGGGTGTCTGTTAAAGATAGCTTCACATGGAATAGGAGTTACGAGACCTTCTTTTGTTTCAATCCGGTGAGTTTTTCTGCCTAGAAACCACAGAAGACCTTCGCTATCAATGAAACCCATGTCTCCCATACGATGCCAGATTTCTGATCCTTCATATATTTTTGCTTCAGCTGTTTTATCAGGAAGATTTAAATACTCTTTTGTAACAGTAGGGCCTTTCACAATAATTTCGCCGATGGAGTTTTCACCTAAAACCTGAGCTTCACTCATAGTGGGAATAACAGCATCGGTAATTTGAATAATATTAACGGTACTTCCCGGAACAACTTTACCAATACAAGTCCCTTTTCCATTTTCAGAAAGAGTCGCGGTATTTTTTAAGATAAAGTCTCCGCTGATGTTGGTGACAGGAAGAGCTTCAGTTGCACCATACGGAGTATAAGTTGTACCGTTTGGTAATAATGCTTTAAATTTTTTATGAATAAGAACTGAAACCGGGGCCCCAAACATAACGAGAAACTTAATACTCGGAAGTGTGAGATTCTTTTGTATACAGTAGTCGGCCACGCGCTCCCAGATGGCGGGAGAGCCAGCTACGAAAGTCGGTTTTTGATCCATGATATTTTGATAAAGTTTTTTTGGATCACACTGGCCTGGTTTACTCGGGTCCATATCAGGAATACAACTTGTCATTCCCATGGCGATCGTAAACAGTGAAAAAAGTGGGAAGCCTGGAAGATCGACATCGTGAGAAGTGAGTTTATACAAGTCTCTCAAAATCGTCGTTTGTTGATCAAAGATCTGATGAGAGTAGACAACGCCTTTTGGAGATCCGGTTCCACCTGAAGTAAATAAAATGGCCGCGGTATCATCAGCTTCAAACTGCACACTTTTAAAAGTCTGGGTTTTTTCTTCCAGCATTCTTTGAAGAGAGCGCATTTTTCCCCATGTTCTTTTTCCGTTAGTGACATTGAATTTTACTGATTTAAATGTCCCACGAAAAATCATGCGGATTAAATGAACTTCTTTTTCAGCAATTAATCCAACAGGAGCACATTCTTTAATGCATTTTAATAAGTTTTCTCTACCCATTCCCGGATCAATAAAAACCGGAACAACTCCCAGTTTAAAAAGAGCAAACGTCATGGCAGAAAAATCTAGACTGGGGCGAAGAAAGAGCAGAGTCTTATCTCCTTTTTTTAATCCCATTTTAGAGAGCCCTGTCGCAAACTTATTTGACCTGATGTCCAGCTCTCTGAAAGTTAAACTGTCATAAGAATAAGTTGAAGTCTGCTTGTCCCATGAAGGATACGTCACAGCCTTTTTATCAGGGAATAATTTAGCATTCTCAGTAAGCCTTTGAGCGATATTCATAAACCTATTTGTCCTTTAAGAACTTTTCGATTTCATCAATAACTTCTGCCGTCTTATCCTCTACAAGGTAGTGACCGGCATCAGGCCAGGTCTTAACTTTTGCTTGTGGAAAAAAATCCATCCAGCGCTTCTGGAAATTCATGGTAAAACAAAAATCTTTTTCACCCCAAAGAATCAAAACCGGAACTTTTAGTGATTTTAATTTATCTTCGATGTTTGAAAGAGTTTTATAAGTTGGATGAGAGTCATTCATCGGAATATCGCGGACAAACTTAGCTGTGGCAATTCTCGATTGAAAATCATTGTAGGGAAGAACAAAACCACGCTTAATTTCAGCAGGAAGCTTTTTCATAACGGCCATGGTTGTGGCCGGAAGAGCAAATCCATTGAAAGCTCGGATGAATAATTCACCAACCGGATTTCTTAGAATATTGATTCTCCATGGGATTTCCATAGACCTGAAAGCTGCGGTATTCATAATAACAATTTTTTTAATCAGCTCGGGTTTTCTCGTCGCGACCCCCATGCCGATAGCTCCACCCCAATCGTGAACGATGAGTGTGATGTCTTTGAGATTAAGTTTTTCAATAAGTGAAATCGTGTTCTCAATATGATTTTCAAGAGTGTAGTCATAATCCTGAGGTTTATCTGATAAACCACAGCCGATATGATCTGGAACAATAACTCTATAATTGTTTTGAGAAAAAAACTTAGCAAGGTTGCGGTAAAAAAATGACCATGTGGGATTTCCATGAAGCATAAGTAATGGTTCACCCTGGCCTTCATCAATATAGTGAAGTTTTTCCTTATTAACATTTAAAAAATGTGGATTAAAAGGGTATTCACCTTTTAAGTCATTGGGAATTTCTACATGTGTACTCATGACCACTTTACTCCTAACATTATTGAACTAAGTCCTGAACCAATTCCTAAAAGTGCGACGTTGTCGCCTTTAGCAATTAATCCTTTTTCATCTGCCATCATTAAAGTGATGGGAAGAGCACTTGATCCGGTATTTCCCAAGAACGGGTATGTTCTGAAGGTTTTTATTTTAGTTAATTCTAGAGACTCTAAAGATAATTTTTCGTGGGCCGTTCCCACTTGATGAGTGAGGACAAAATCAACATGGGAATTATCCCATGAAAGCTCCGTCTTTGCTTTTTGCCATGTCGACTGGCCTAGGGCCACTCCGTATTTTAAAAGCTCTTCTGAGTCTGTTTCCATCACGAGGGAGTGCGTGTTTCCGTCTCCACGGCAGAGATGATTGGCACTAGAGTCAGTCTCAACAGCACCTCCAAGAATTTCAGGAGAATCAGGTGAGAGAGATTTATGAGTGATCATAATCGCTGTGGCCGCTGAACCAATCGTAAGGTTAGCGATATATTTTTTAATATTTTTTCTATCAATAGTGGGATTGTTTAAAAGTTCATCGACGGTATTTTCAAGCAGAGGACCTCCGTTTTCACCAGAGACGATTAGCGCCGTTTTTATCTGGCCTGACTCAATCATGTTTCCAGCAACCACGATGGCATTGATCACACCTAAGCAGGCATTTGATAAGTCAAAAATCATAGCGTGCCGACTAAGTCCAAGATTGGCATGAACCACAGAAGCAGTTGCCGGTTCTAAAAAATCTCTGCACACAGAAGCATGAATAAGAAGATCGACTTCTGAAGCGGGAATCTTAGATTTTGCCAGACACTTTTTAGCTGCCGTTGTTGAGAGATCACTAGGTTTTGTCCCAGGCTCCCACATTCTGCGCTCACTAATTCCTGTCATGAGTTCAAGGCGTCCTTCAGGAAGTTTTAGCTTTCCATAAAGAGAGGCAAGTCTATCTTCTATATCAGAGGATTTTACAAACTTATCTGAGAGGTCATATCCATAACTTTCCAGGACGACATTTTTAAATTTCATTTTAAGTCACCTTGGAGAATGTGCAAGTTGGCCATAGAGATCCCCGAGAGCATGGAGCCCACGATTCCTAAAAAGCCTTGGTCTGTTCCAATAATATAAAGTCCATCAATCGGAGTTTTTCCATTTCTGCTCTTATCTGTAGAGCCATACACTGTTCCATCAAAGTGCTGAGTGTAGCGCTTGATAGTGGTAGGAGTAAAAATATCTTTAAACAACATCTGGTAGTCAGATTTTAATCCACATTTTTTTAAAATTTCGATGGCATTTTGGTACACAACTTCTTTTTGTTCTTTGTAATGAGCTTTATCTTCAGAAGATTTCAAGTCATTCCATAAATCAAAGTTGGCAATATTCGTCACTCTCAAGACACCTTCGTGAGTGTCGTCTTCAAACTTGTCATAAAGAAAGTTGTTAGGAAAGCATACGACCGCACTGTCTTTATCAAAGAGAGTCGTGGGTTTTTGATAGAGGTAATGAGGCCTGTTATTATAAAAAATAATAGTGGCATCAATACCTAAGTCTCTTGGTTTTTTATCGGTCATTAAAATACTTTCACAAAATGAAAGTTTCCCTACCGCCGGACGAGAGAGAGTTTCAAACTCACTGACTACACCATAAGTTTCAGGAAGACCCATGCTCGATAAAACCTGATCACATTCAATGATATGAGAGTGGTTAATTTCAACACCGGTAATTTTATTGTTGTGACTGATGATTCTTGTCACTTCTGATTTGTAGCGAATTTCTCCGCCGGCCTCTTTTAGTTTATTTAAAAGCAAGTTTAAAATAGTTCTTACTCCGCCTTCGGGGCGGCTAAAGCCTTCTAAAAAAATACTCTTAAACATGATCACGAACTGTGAGAAGTCCATGTCATTTTCCCAGGCACTTCCGTAAATGAGAAGGGGGCAGAAAATCATCTCAATGAGAGATTCATCGCTAATAAAATTTCTCACGACAGTTTTTGCCATGACTGTTTCATTATTGAGATTTACTTCATCGAAAGCTCGAATGTGATCTAAAAGCCTGATAAATCCATCAATTTGAGTAGGGAAATTCTGATGAATCTCTTCAGTGAGAAGAGCAATCTCATTAGAGAATTTCAACTTTTTATCAGGAAATTGAATCAGTGAATAGTTTTGAGGGGAAAGTTTGAACTCTTCATAGGGGATTCGCAGCTGCTTCATCAGTTTATTAAATGGTTTTCCCTTATCTTTGGGATTCACAAAATTTGTCAGGGCGTGAAGGCCCACATCAAATTTTCTTTTTCCTCTTGAGTAATAAGAGTTCAGCCCTCCTTCAATGGAGTGCTTTTCCAGAATCAAAACTTTTTTATCATACATAGACAAGCGAATGCCGGAGGCAAGCCCCGACATTCCAGCGCCGATAATGATGCAGTCAACTTTTTCAGTCATGACTATTGATTAAACTTCGGACCAAGATACTCTACACACGATTGCATACTTGCAAGGCGAGGGTAGTCTTCTTGAGGAACTTCAATCTTGTGACGTTTTTTTAGTTCCATAACGATATCTAAAAAATCCATTGAATCCAGGTCAAGTTGCTCTCTTAGAGCGACGTCATCTTTGATACCTGTAACATCATCGTCAAGAGCGATATCTGCGATAATGTCTAAAACTTTTGCGCGAACTTCTTCATTTGTTACCATTGTGATTCTCTCCTTATGAGTACTTCTTCAATATTAAAGTCGAATTAATTCCTAACATCCCGAACGAATTGTTCAGAATGATTTTTACATCGTGAGCGATTTTTTCACCATTCACTAAATTTGGAATGGCACAATCAGGGTCTAGCTTTTCAATTTTTTTACATGGGTGAATATACCCATCAGTGAATGATGGAATATTTCCTGCGAGCTCAAGCGCTCCGGCCGCTCCCATCGCGTGCCCGATAAAACCTTTTGTGGCATTCACATAAGTTGTTTTACAGTCTTTAAACAATCCCGCGACGGCCTGACATTCCTGAATATCACCTTGATTGGTTCCAGTTGCGTGCATATTAACAATATCAATTTCCGAAGGTTCTATCCCGGCCTTTTTCATAGCGTACTTCATGCACTCGATTTGTCTTTCTGTATTTGGTAAAACAAAATCACTGGCATCACTGTTAGAGTGATAACCGATAATTTCACCGTAGATTTTAGCATTTCTTTTTTTGGCATCGCTTAGTCTCTCAAGAACATACACCGCTCCACCTTCAGAGACGACAATTCCATTTCTATCGACATCCATCGGACGAGTCGCAAGAGTGGGGTCTTCGTGATGGCCTAGAGCTCCCTGAGCTTTAAAGGCCGCAAAGATTCCAAAAGTTTCTGTCGATTCACTGATTCCGCCGGCAAAAGCTAAATCAACTTCATCAAGAAGTAACTGCTGAACTCCTTGAATAATTCCTAAATTTCCAGCAGCACATGCTGCTCCAATTGTATAATGAGGGCCAGTGATTCCAAGATTTAGTGTGACTTCTCCAGCTGGATTGTTGGCAACTGTTCTTGGGTTGTGGTGGTGAGACCAGAAAGAGACATCTTTATTGTGTGTATTATAAAGATCGTGAATTTCATTTTCTGTTTCCACGTTTCCGTGCTCAGTGATTCCAAGGTACACACCGACGCGAGCGCGGTCTGTAGAATCAAAATCAATTCCCGAATCAATTAAAGCTTCTTTCGTGCAGTAAACTGAAATAGCTCCAGCACGCGTTCCGCGCTTTCTCATTTTTTTAGACTGATGTTTTGTTTCATCGAAACGACAAAGGCCTGCGGCAACGACACCCATATGACGGATTTCTGTATGAACAATTCCACTTCTTCCATTAAGAAGGCCTTCTCGCAACTCTGCCAGGTTATTTCCCAGAGGAGAAGTCAGACCAATTCCCGTGATCACAATTCTTTGGCTATCGTTTTTCATATATACCCTTCAAGTTATTTTTAAATTTTTCAGTAAGATTATCTTTTAAGGCCATGGTGAAATCAGCAAGTGGAGCGGCGCCGTTACTTAACATATCGAGAGCTCTTGGTAATTTTTTTACCAATGATTCGTATTGAGCTTCATATTCAGAGCGGGATTTATTATGAGCAATAGTGATGACAAAATTCATGACTGATTCGGCCACTTCACAAGTTGTGATAATTGACTGCATTCTTTTTCTTCTGCCCGATGATTCCGGGTGATCAGATAATTCCAGAACTCTTTGGGCCATGTTTTTAAAATCGCCGATAATTTCTTCTTCACGTTTTCTAAACACAGAAGCGACGATAGCAAGTGAGTCTTCTTTAGCAGAATGAAGTTTTGCTTTTGCTCCCGGGTTATCTCTATCACCAGTTGTTTCAATTGCCCCAAAGTGGGCAAGTGTTTTAAGCGAGAGAGACACAGCACTTTGAGAGAGATTCAAAATCTGTTCTATTTCTTCAGAGGTAAGAGGTTTTTTAGCAAGAACCAGAAGTCCGAATACACTTCCATCAATTCTTTTGAACCCAATTCGGGAAAAGAAGCTCTCAAAGCTTGGCAGCTCCTTTAAAATTTCTGGCTCGACAATAGTGTTCATATTCATTCATTTCACCATTTGATCGCAGATGCTATTGATATTTTTAAGTTATTATAAAAATATAATATATAAAATATTTGCGATTTAGGGCCTAATGGCAAGATGAATTTGGTAAAAGAAATGTATGAGATGAGACGTTCATGCGTCAGAAACAAAAAAGCACTCCGAGAGAGTGCTTAGTTTAAAAATGAGTTAGGTGCTTTTAATTTAGCCGTCGTATTCTTCAACGTCAGAGACATCTTGCGAGTCACTTTCATCAATGATGACAGGAGGAGTCGATCCCTGGACCGAAGTTTCAGTCTCAGTTTCAGGGAAGATCATATCTTCTTCGTCCTGAGCAAACGCAACATGTCCTACGGTTAATTTTGCGAGTACAAAAGCAAGTAATAGAAATTTTGTTTTCATGGCAAAGAGCCTCCAATACAGCCTATGGCCTAGTATAGCACTCCCCGGGCTCGGGCGGTAGTGGAAAATTAAGCAAGAAAAATAAGACACAAGGCCATAAATATGTTGATTTTCTTTGCAACATTCTGAAAGATTTAGTCTAAGATAGTTAAAATATTATAGTACGTTGTACCAACAAAAGATAAGGGAACTTACCTATGGCCGGATTTAAAGACGATATCGATGAAATGGACGAAGAGCTAGATCTAGACGGAGACGAAGGTGGGGATGATTTCTCCTTCGACGACGACGAAGAAGGTGGCGGGAAATCTAAGAAAGGTAAGTCAGAAGGTGGTGGTTTCAACCGTGAAAGCTACTATGTTTATAAAGACAAATTAGTTCAACTCTCTGGAACAATCAGGCCTAAAGAGCGCTCGAAAGAAGGCAAGGTTATGACTCTGGATTTTAAGACTGATGAAAAAATTTATTCAGTAGTAATGGACGACATGGGTAAGAAGTTAACGACTTCTTGTTTCCAGGAATTACTAGTTACCGGGCTTGTGAGCAAAGTTTCTGAAAAGGAATACACAATCTCGATTAAAACTTATATCTAAACGATCTAAAATCATGGAAGTTGGGTTTTGTATCTTCGTGAGACAAGGCCCAATAACTGATGTTCCCATTTTTCTCTTTTACGACACTCGTTATTCCTGCAGATAATTCTCCCGTAAAAAAATTCTCTGGGAATTTATTTTTCTCAATCTCAACAATAATGTGAAATACATCCTGGCTTAAAAGAATGTCCGTTTTAACTTGGTTAACTTTTTCATACTCTTTAAGAGCGTCGCCTTTTTTGGCAAAATAAAAAGCATTCCACTCAAATTCTGGTGAAAAATTAAATTCAACATAGCTGTCGCTAGCATCTTTTATAAAAAGCTCAAAGCAGCTCTTTTCCCACAGCTTGATCACACGATTGTGAAGTGAGCGCCCTGATCCTAAATCCAGACTAGAGAGGTCTCCAGTGACTTTATAGCTGATATAAACCGACTCTTCTGTGGTGTTGAGCTCAGAGTGGATTTCAATGGCCGGAGCAGATGCTGGATTAAAGGGGATAAGTGCAAATTTTGCCATAACAATCCTGATTAAAACGATTGGATTAAATTTCAATTGTCGTACACCGAGAAGGTTACTATGAAATTCGGCATTTTTATAATATTTTTTGCTTTAACCACTTCAGTCCATGCACTGGATCTCACTACCATTACAAATCTAGAAGACACTTCTAATAAATTGGCCACATCATTTATAGATGCAGAAACTTTGACGAAGGTGGAAACCTTCATCGAAGAAGGAATGGCAGCAAGAAAAAAAAATCCAACTTTTTTATCAGAAGAAAGCACTGGTCGCGAAGACTGTAACCATTGCCCGAAACACGTTCAGTTATCTGGCGCTATTAATAAAGTTTTAGAGGCCATGAAAAAAAATCCGGAATTAGTAAAAAACGAACAGATTCCTATCGAGATCAATAGACTCCGTTTTATGTTTTATCAAGTTAAGACCAGAGAAAATGACGGCTCAATCAGGTGTAATCGCTATCAGGATATTACTCCTGATCTTCGCCCGACAAAATTAGATGGAGACATGCAGTTGATGGCAGAGGATGCTTTCAAATTTCCAGGCGTCTCGTCGCTTCAATTGATGGATCCAAAGAAAGAAGAAGTGATGTACTACTATCGCGGAGAAGGCGACCAAAAAAATATTATCATTCAGGCCATTTTAACAAAAGATGGCGGAAAGTTTCGTTACTTCTATTATAGACCAACCGAGAAAGAAAAAAATCCATACAATCTTCCATCAATGGGAATTGAGCCAGCTGACGCCACTGTAAAAAAGAAAAGTTACGAAGGCCCAAAAATGATTATGACTGCAGAAGATAAGGTCGATAGTAAAAATAAGTATGAGCTATCAGTAGACCCGACACTAGAAACTAAAATGAGTGTCGTTCCAAAAAATCTACAGATCGCCAAAGGAAATTTAAGTCATGGGCAGATGGGTTTCAGATTGAATGCCGACTCATCACTTTCTCTTAAAGGTAATGAAGCCAATCTAAACTTTCAAAATGAAGATGGAAAAAAGTATATTGAACTTGATGTTGTAACGACATTAACAGGTGAGACGACTACAAAAGTCTCAGTCCCTTATGAAGTCAGATTAACATCTGACAAAGACCCGGATAAAATAAAATTAAATGGAAGGGTAGAAGATCAGACGACTCAACAGACAATCACTCTTGCACTTACCGGAGAGTCGACAGAGCACATTCGCACAGAGTGGAAAAAAGACAAAGTCACTAGCATCCAAACCTATGCCGTCGCACGTGACTTTGATGTGAGACCAGGCGAGAAAATTTCAGTGGCCGTGGGAAGAAACGAAGAAAAAAATAAATACGTTTCTTTTCAGGCGAAAAAATCCATCAAGGACAACCTCACGATGGTCCTCGATGTACGAATGGATGAAAATCGCAGAGCGTCCCTTACTTATCAGTTAAAAGCGCGCTTCTAGAAAACAATTTCCACCGGGCAGTGATCACTTCCCATCACATCCTGAAGATTTTTAACTGACTTCATTCTCGTTTTAATTTTTTCATCAATGAAGAAGTAATCAAGCCTCCATCCGATATTTTTTCCGCGGCACCCACCTCTATAACTCCACCAGGTGTACTCTTCAATTTTACCCGGATTCATCACTCTGAAAGCATCGTAAAATCCCGCTGCCACCATCTCATCCAAAAAGGCCCTCTCATGAGGAAGAAACCCTGTGGTATTCACGTTGGCCTTAGGTCTCGATAAATCAATTTCAGTGTGCGCAGTATTTAAGTCACCCGCAATCAACACTCCCTTTGTCTTCGAGAGTTTTTTTGCCAGCTCAAAAACTTTTCTTGAGAACTCTAGCTTATAATCCACGCGCGAATGATCGTCTTTCCCATTTGGAAAATAACCCGTGAGCAAGTAGAAATCTGAAAATTCCGCCCAGATAAATCGCCCTTCGCAATCAAACTTGTCGTCTCCAATACCAATATGAACCTTGATAGGCCGCTCACTACCTTTCTTAAACATAAGGGCCGTCCCGGAGTAACCTAAGCGTTCCGCGGGGTTTAACCAAACCTCATAGTGGTCTTTCCACTCCTCCAAAAGAGTCAATACATTCTCTTTAGTGGCCTTTATTTCCTGTAAGGCGATCACATCCGGGGAATGCTGAGTGAACCAGTTTGCAAAACCTTTTTGAGCTACGGCCCGGAGCCCGTTGATATTCCATGTAACGATGTGCATAAATAAAACCCCCGTAAGAAAAATTGTATTTTTTATAAAAATTTTGTTTAAGTTATTCTTAAAGTTTGTTAAGGTAGTCTAAAGCTTGAAACCTTAACGGTTTAAAAACTAATTAATTCGATAAAGAATAACTAGAAAATTATTAAGAAAAACAATAAATATTAAGTACCACATACGACATGTGAGTGACGACCTACAGGAGGATATTATTTATGAGATCATTTAAAAATATTGCTGCGCTTATCAGAACTAAACGAATTAACCATCCTAAAAGTTACTCTCAATCAGATCTATCACTTCTGTTGGGATATAAAAATGGCCAATTTATTTCTAACGTAGAAAGAGGGTTGTGCAACGTTCCATTAAAAATGATGAAGAAAATATCTGAAGTTTTAGATATCTCTGCTGAAGACATTAAATCAGCAATCCTAAAAGACCATGAAGAAACACTAACGAACTATTTCAACAAGTCAGCGACGAGCAAAAAAACTCCATCTCAACTTGAAAACGTAGACGTTCTTTAATTTTAGTTTAGCCGGCCGAGGGCGCCACTAGAAGTTTTTATACTTCAAGTAGTCTTCGGCCGTTCCCACACTTTCTTCCACATCATCAGAATAATCAGCGGCAATTTGAGATTGAAGATAATGAGGCTCCGCAGGTGGCAGATCACTTGGAACAGCGTCGCCTTCAACCAGAATTTCATGATTAGACGTATAAGTTCTATCGTATTGGTAACCGTTGTTTCTCTTCTCAAAAAGGGTTTTAACGTCCGGAGCGAGTCTGTTTTCGAACTCACGAATGTCATTTAATGTATTGTAGAAATTTCTTTCTAATTTATTTTTTTGCGCAGGATCTGCTCTATAGAACAGGTCATGGTATTTTCTGCGAGCAATAATATGTTGATCAAGTAGATTTAAGTATTTTTCGTAAATGCGTTCAATGTTAAATGGTCCACCTGGCTCGCGCGGCTCTCTAGGCGGGTTGTTATGTTTCGGCCCATTGTTTTGATTCTGAGCTTGCCCTTGAGGGCGAGGGCGATTGTTATTGTGTTGTGGGCGTCTTCTTTGATTAGGATTTTGGTTTGGGTTCTGATTCGGGTTTTGTCCCTGTGGCCTAGCATTTTGATCTCTAGGTGGTCTTGGTTCACCACTATTTTGTGCCTGTCCACTTGGCGCGTTTTCACGCGGGCGGTTATTGTTGTTTCTACGGCGATTATTATTTCTACGTGGTTGGTTCGGGGATTGGTTCGGATTGTTTCCGCCACTATTATTGTTTGGTGCTTGCTCGCTCATTAACTTGGTCCTTTAATCTATTTTTCTATCACTACCTATTATTGTGAAAATCATATTTAAGTCAATTCGCAGCATGGCCAAAAGTTTATTTACCAAATCTTTTGTTGGAGTTATGATTCAGCGGTACCTTTTCTTTCGTCTTATTAATTGCAAAATATTTTTTATAGGGGAGACCTCATGAGCGCAAAAAATCGCGTAAAAGTCGCAGTCACGGGAGCTGCTGGGCAAATTGGTTATGCACTTCTTTTTAGAATTGCTTCAGGACAAATGTTTGGACCTGAGACAGAAGTTGAGCTTCAGTTAATTGAACTTGAAGCAGCTATCGGTGCCCTTAAAGGTGTGGCGATGGAATTAGATGACTGTGCCTTCCCACTTCTTAAAAAAATTACTTGTACATCTGACTACGCAGTTGGGTTTAAAGATGTTAACTGGGCCATCCTGGTTGGATCTGTTCCAAGAAAAGATGGAATGGAGAGAGCTGATCTTCTAAAGATCAACGGTGGAATTTTCACAACTCAAGGTCAAGCGATCGCAGCTAATGCAGCTAAAGACGTAAGAGTATTTGTTGTAGGAAACCCATGTAATACAAATGCACTAATCTGTATGAACGCAGCTAAAGGTGTTCCATCAGATAGATTCTATGCAATGACTATGCTTGATGAAAACAGAGCAAAAACTCAATTAGCTCAAAAAGCTGGTGTTGATGTAACTGCAGTAACGAATATGACAATCTGGGGTAACCACTCAGCGACTCAGTACCCTGACTTTTACAGTGCAAAAATTAATGGTAAACCAGCGAGCGTTGTGATCACAGATTCTGAATGGCTTAAAGGTGCCTTCATTGAAACTGTTCAAAAGCGTGGAGCTGCAATTATTAAGGCAAGAGGACTATCTTCAGCTGCTTCAGCGGCAAACGCTGTTGTAGACGGGATTTACAACCTTACACACGACACTAAAGCAGGAGACAACTTCTCAATGTGTCTAGCTTCAGAAGGGCAGTACGGCGTGGATAAAGGACTAATTTTCTCATTCCCGGTTCAAACTGTGGGTGGAAAGCTGAAAGTTGTTGAAGGAGTTAAGTTAAACGACTTCGCAATGGAGAAATTCAATGTGACGTTGAATGAGCTTCGTTCAGAGAGAGACTCGGTAAAAGAGTTAGGCTTAATTTAAGAATTAGTATTTTTTGTCTATAATTAAGAGGCTCCTTCGGGGGCCTTTTTTATTTTAAGTTAAATATAATGAATCAAAAAATATGGGCAACAAATACTAAGATCCATCAGGATCTAATCCTGGCGAAAGAGCTGGTTTATGATAAATGCAATTTTAGATGTTCATATCCTATTATGGAATCAGAGAGTTCAGAATACGGTGCCTGTACTTTTGAATTAAATAATCTCTCAATTAAGTATCGTGCCGCTAAAATCACTCCAACTAAAATTGGTCAGTTTGTTACGTTGTGGAAAAGATCTGATAATGGCGTCACTGAACCGCATAGTTCATCAGACTTAATCGATTTATTTATTATTAGTACTCGCAAAGACAAACTCTTTGGGCATTTTATTTTTCCTAAATCTGCTTTAATAAAATATGGAGTCATCGCACATGATGGGAGGCCTGGAAAACGTGGATTTCGAGTCTATCCGCCATGGGATAAAACTGAGAGTAAGCAGGCGATGGCCACTCAGGAATGGCAATTAAATTATTTCTTAGAAATTCCTTTTGATGAAGTTTTAGATTTTGAGAGATCAAAAGTGCTTTATTCTAAAAATCTAAGAGCAATCGTAAAGTTTTGATAATTAAGTATTCATAAATTTCAATTGATCTAATCTCTTTATTTAAAATTCAATAGTTAATCCATGATCTTTCATGCCTTGTATCTGCATTCTTGTTTTATTATTAATGACAAGTATACCTTATAGGTATACAGTGAGGATGTAATGGAGAAGGTCAAAGTCGTAATCACTCGAATGGCCCAAAAACAAATTTTAAGAACTCCCATCGAGCTAATCGAGGTTATTCAAAAATGGGTGCTCACTGTGGAAACTATAGGTATTGAAAATACGCGCAAGCAAGGTGGCAAAGTACTTTCCAAAAATAATATCAGTTCGAAGAATTGATAAACATAAATATTAGGAATCAATTATGGCATCTGCAAATAAGTTTTTAAGTCGCTTAGTTGGACCACCTACAGTTGGAAAATTAATAAGGGCCTACAGAACTCTCAATAACATTTCGGCCCAAGAGCTTGCATTAAGTTTAGGTGTGACGAAAGGCTATATTTCCAATATTGAGACAGGGAAAAAAGAAATTTCTTTAGATAAGGCCTTATCCTTTTGTGATGCTCTTGGAGAAGTTCGTGAAGTTTATGCTGGAGTTTGGTTTGAAGAACAGGCCAGGAATGCAGGAATTGATTTTAGAAAAGTTATTAAGAAAATGGCGAGTTAAATTTGTCCTAATAAAATTTCAATAAGTTCCACATGGGAGCCTTTTTTATTTTTTAAAATCCATAAACTGAATGAGTGAAGTTATCGGTGGATGAGCTGGACCGCCAAAACTTTCGCATGTTCTTTGAAAATGCAGGGGCGTCTTTAAAAATTTGCTAAAAATGATTGACGCCATTCCTTCGTCAAACCATTGATCAGGGCATATATCAAATTTCTTTTCATTCTTCTTCATGAGGACTTTCATTTCTTCTTTGTAATCATGAATGCGAGTCTCTCCAAAATATTTCTTATAAACATCTAAATGTGCTATCGATCTTCCTGTGCAGCTTTGTGATGGCAGCCCGACGTTTTCTTTTGGAGATGTAGAGACGATAGCGGCCTGACAAGCATGACCTAATTCGTGAAAATAAATTTCTTCTAAACACTCAATGCTTGAACAATTACTAATGGTCTTTGAATTGAGAGTGATCTTGTTTGTACCTTGAAAAAATTCATCAGTATGTCCCTGACCTATATCAAAAGTCGTTTTACTTAAGGCTGTTTTGCATTTCTGATTGTCTTTGCAACAGGTAGTAAGCACATCGCTAGAGTTAACTGATTTTTGATGAAGCTCTTTTGCTTGACTGGCAATGTTCTCAAAATTTTTTAAGCGTTCTGCCTTTTCTGAAGCTTGGGGAGCACAGGCATAATTTCCAGTGGCCTTCGTACAGGCATTCATGACCTGTAGACAAAAACTTCCACTGAATTTTTTGTCTTTGGGATCTATTTTGGCGGAACTCATTCTTTTTAGAGAGTAGCTTTTTGGAAGTTCCTGACATTTAGTAGACTGAGCTTTGTTAATTGTTGAGAAATCATTTAACGTGGATATAAGTTCAGCGTCAGCTTTTTTAAGAGTATCAGCTTGTACTCTGCCAACGAAAATGAATGTCAGGCAGATGATCCACATAATAATTTTCATACAGTATTATCGACCAAAATTTTATGCGACTAAAGTGAATTTTGGGAACGCCAGACTAAAAGACTTCTTTTAATCTCAAAAAAAAAGCTCCCATAAGGGAGCTTTTTAATTTTTAGTACTGGTTATTTCTCTCAAATCGTTTGTCGTGAAATTTGTGAGGAGCGTATTCGTTATCTCGAATTTTTGAAACCGCATCCTGATGTTCTTTGTCTTGGGCAACATCTCTACTTGGAGAAGACGAACAACCTGCAAGAGATAAGACAGTAATCAGTGAAATTGAGAGTGTTACTAAACTCTTTTTCAATGTTATAAAACTCATATAACCTCCTTGTAGTGATAGACATTTTTACAGTCATCTAATGAAGAAATCCTTTCTCCATTCCTACTTAGATATATTGCTAGTTCTGTGCCAAGATTTTCCTTACAACTTACATCTGTTTTGGTGTTTTAATGACACCGAGAAACTCGGTTTTTACGAAGATTTATTTTGTTTTCTTTGATCGACCAACTTAAAACAATGAGTTTGCTCTTCAATTGATAGGGGTTTTATGCCCTCTACATTTTTTTTACGGATACCTTTTGACCTTATTAATTCGTCACCTTCTCTTATCTTTTTTGTAAGTTGCTGACCTATAACTTTCATCCATGCTGGACAATGTTTATGCATTTCCTCTACTGGAATCTTGATAAAATCAGTGCTTTCCATGCATAAGATAGATGCACTTCTATGCCCTTCATCGAAGAAAGTAAGCTCTCCAATATACTCACCAGCACCAAGGTAGGCGACAGGAATAATTTGCGATCCCTTTTGCACGAAGACCATAACTTTGCCTTTTTGAATAACGAAGAGATCACTTTCTTCTTCTTCGGCCAGAAATAAAAACTCATCTTTTTTAAGACTGATTTTTACTGTTCCTTCAACGTCCATCATAGTGGTGTCTCCTTATTCATTAATACTTAATGTTTTCTTTATTATGTCACCGAGTTCTTTGATCATGCTTTGGTAAAAAATATTCTGCGGCATGATTTCATCAAAAAATAATCCTTCATCCGATAGCTTTGAAGTCATGTACTGATCAAAATCCACAAGCTGAACTTGAGAGGCCTGGGCCTGTGACTTAATAATTGAGTTGTAAACCGCGCCACCTCGCCAATTAGAGCAATCAAAGACCGCGGCCTTTGAAAGTGACTCACGGGCCAGTTGTTTGTCTCCACTGCCCATTGCAGAGAGTCCTAGAAGATAAAACGTTCTAGCATTAGCAGGTGTCACTTCGGCCAGTTCCATGGATTTGGGAAGGGAAGACTTATAGGCCCCTTCTTTAACCTCGGCGGCTATTTCTTGTTGAAGCTCGATCACATCAGCAGTACTTGAGTGAGCGCAGACTTCTTTTGGCTCAACTTCCAGATTGATCGGAGTGGTGATAAAAATCAGATTACTCTTTTTTTCTTTGGCGAACTCAATGAGTTCTTTCGTTTCGTACTCAAAGATTTTGAAATAAAGCTCTTTTTCTTTGATCTTCATCGGAGCTGCGAGAAAATTATTGTAGGGTGTGAATCCGGCCAGATCAAAATACTTAATATCTTGATAAAGAATATTTGAAATCCACGGAAAAGTGATGATGAGTGAAATTAATTTTTCATCATCGTAAACATTAAAATTTTTCTCAATTTTCTTTTTGTCTAAAACATCAAATTTCTTTTCAAAAAGCTCACTACTTGCACCAAAATAAATAATCACAGGTGGAATTTTTTTAAGCATCTTCAATTTATGAATGGTTCTAAAGAGCCCTTCGTTATCTTCACTCCAGTTGTAGATAGTAGGAGGAGTTTTTAGGGCATCCTTAAAGCTTAATGAAAGCTCCTCTGTATAGGGATCAAGGCTTTTTCCCATACGATCACCGACGATCAGAATCTTAGAATTTTCTGCTCTTCTAATTGATTCTGCGTGGTCTTTGGCATAATTTTCATCAAATGTGTTTAGGAAGCTATAAGGGTATGGGGTAATGAGAGTGCGCTTCTGGGAAAATCCCCAATATAAGTAGGCACTTGCACCTATAAGCCCAACGAGGATCAAAATGAGTAACTTTTTTAACATACTTTGATTGTATTGGATTTTTTTGGTATCTAAAAGGGTGAAATATTAGAGGAAAAGTATGACCAACACAGTGTGGACCCCAGAACTATTATCGCCTGCAGGCAGCCTTGAAAAACTTAAGGTGGCCGTGCTTTATGGTGCCGACGCCGTCTATTTAGGTGGACAAAAATTCGGCCTTCGTCAGGCCTCTGACAATTTTACTGCTCAAGAATTAAGAGAAGGAGTGGAGTTTGCTCATTCGCGCGGATCGATGGTCTACGTTGTATTAAATAGCTTCCTTCACGATAAGGATTTAGAAGAGTTACCTGAGTTTTTAAGTCTGTTAAGTGAACTCAAAGTTGATGCCGTTATTGTTTCTGATCTTGGGGTCATCACTGAAATTCAAAAACACTCTAATTTAGTCGTGCATTTATCAACACAAGCAAGCTGCTTGAACGTTGAGTCCGCAAAATTATGGAAGAAGATGGGAGTGACGAGAATTGTTCTAGGACGAGAAGTCACCATCAAAGAAGCAAAAAAAATCAAAGAAGAAACTGGATTAGAAATAGAAATGTTCGTACACGGATCAATGTGTATGGCGTTTTCCGGAAACTGTGTAATTTCAAATTATACTCAAGGCCGTGACTCTAATCGCGGAGGATGCGCTCACTCATGTCGATTTGAATACTCGATAGATTATAAAAATAATGAAGAAGCTAAAAAGGCCTATTTCATGAGTTCAAAAGACCTGGAAGGCATTCGCATGCTGACAGAGTTTATTGAAGCAGGAATTGACTCTCTTAAAGTTGAAGGAAGAAATAAGAGCCATTATTATGCAGCGACGGTTTCAAAAGTGTACTCAGAAGCTCTGGCCTACTATAAAGCACATGGAAATTTTTTATCTGATGATCTTATCCGTTGGGAAGAAGAGCTAAGAAAGATTTCTCATAGAGATTATACAACAGGAAGTCTCGACACGCATGCTGACGAGTCTTCAATTTATAATCAAAGAGAAAGTGATGATAATGAATATGTCGTTACGGGTGTTATCCTGGAAGTCAAAGACCAAGAACATATTCTTTTAGAAGTCAGAAGTGCTTTCACTGCTGGAGACACGCTAGAGATCATGCCTTTTTCTGGTGTGACTATTAACCATACCATTGATTCAGTAAAATCGATTGCCAATATCAATGTTCCAAAATCAAAGCCTGGTAGTGTGGTGAAAGTTCCTTATATCGCCGGCGCTGAGAGATTTAATATCATCAGACGAAAAATTAATAATGTGAGTGCAGCTGTATGAAGTTTATAACCTATGCAGAAAATCTGACTCAGTTAAAAGAATTAAGTATTCTGGTTGAAACAAATCGCATTGATAGAAGCGAGCTGGAAGTTATTATCGGCAATGCTTTTTTAAGCCGCTATAGTGAAAATACGATTGCTGGTTTTGAAGAGATGATTGTCTTTAATCAAAAAGCAAAACTTCAACTCGTTTTAGAGTGGGATGTACTTCAACAAGAAACTCTTTTTCAAAAAAATGTTGAGCTCGTTTCGAAATTGCCTCTTCATGAGTTCAAGGCCGTAAGAGTCCAAGACCCGGGGGCCTTAAACTTTATAAAAGAAAAATTTCCATGGCTAAAAGTGCAGCTGATTATGGAAAATGGAAACCATAACTATGCAGGTCTTTCTCGCTGGAGTGATTTTTTAGGTGAGCAGTTAGATAGACTCGTTCTCTCTAATGAACTCTCACGTGAGCATCTTGGTAAATACGCAAGTGATTTAAAAAATGATCTGGAAGTGCTGGTCTTTGGCCGCATCTTGCTTTTTTATTCTCCAAGACTTCTTTTATCTCCCGTTAATAAAGAATCTATTCAAGCTGAGTTTGAAAAGAATATTGAAGCCTATGGAACGAGCGAGGAGAGTCCTCATGCTGGATTTCCTCTGATTGAAAACCGTCACGGAACTTTTATGTTCAACGTGAAGGATCTCTATCTTCTGGATCATTTGGAAGAATTAAAATCTCTCAAAATTGCAGCAGTAAGATTTGACTTACGTTTTGATGATAGTTTTGGCCATCTGGAAAACTGTATTGATCTTTTTAAGGGGCGTATTGCTCATTCTGAGATTGCAGAAATAAAAGCAGAACATCCTCGTCCTATGATCAAAGGATTTTACAATATCAATAAAACGGATGTGCTTTTTACAAAATTAAAAAATAAAAGAATCCAAAGACAAGATGACAACTACATTGGTGAGATCGTCGATGTTGAAAGAGACCAGCAGATGGCGCTTTTAATAAAGTCTAGCCACTTGAATCTTAAGTCAGGGGATGAAGTTCAGCTCATTACTCCAGAAGGGAAAACTAAAACTCTAGGACTTAAGAGCTTAACTGATACCACTGGAAAGTTAAAAGAGAGTGCGGCCATGAATGAGGTTGTTCTTCTTCCTTTCATTAGTGGTGTAGTTGCAAAGACTCAGGTGTATTTAATTCAAAAATAATTTCTTCCACAATTAAAAAAAGCTAGTAAGATTAGGGGATTACCCCTTTCCACGATCTTTCAACATTGTCTGACTATAATGACTCTATTAAATCACTAAGGGGTTATCATGGTCAGATTTGTTGTATCCTTAACAGCACTTTTAGTTTTATCAAGAGAAGTTTCTGCTCTTGATTTCCCCCCTCCGGGGCACGGCCCAGGTGGCCCTGGAAGATCTCCTGGCATGCAGATGGATGACATCACCAAAATAAAATTCGAATACAAAAAAGAAGACAACATCTTTAAAGATGAAGCGGAAGCGATTGTCTTTCAAGCGCTCTATGAAAAAAATAAAGAAGCAAAAGTTGTGACCGATTTTTTTTCGTCACTAGAGACTGCCAGAAAAAAGAAAATGGATGACGAGAGATCTAAGGGAGAGCGTCCAGATTTTGAAAAAATGAAGTCGGAGCGAGCTCTTGAAAAAGTTTCCATGTTAAAAGACTTGAAAGCACTTTTGGAAAAGATGCTTCCTAAAAAAGAGCATGATGCTTGTGGAGAAGGTA
Organism: Bacteriovoracaceae bacterium UBA6153; assembly: GCA_002428265.1. Taxonomy (GTDB): domain Bacteria; phylum Bdellovibrionota; class Bacteriovoracia; order Bacteriovoracales; family Bacteriovoracaceae; genus Bacteriovorax. The sequence continues at coordinate 82,889 of DIUR01000033.1, read as the reverse complement.
AGACTCCGGCCGTACTTGAAAAGGTTACAACTGATTCCATGAAAGACGCAGCGAAGGCCGCAAAGCTTGTGATGTCTGAAGAAGAATTAGCTAAAATAAAAAAAGACTTAAAAGAAGAAGTTAAAAAAGAACTAATGGCAGAGATGGCAAAAAATAAACCTCGTGAAGAAAGTCCTGATAAATTTCGCGGTGGACCTCCTGAAAGAAATCAAGAGAGAAATCAAGAAAGACCTCCAGAAAAAAGAATGGCCGGTGGTGGAGGAAGCCCTCCACGTGGTGGATCTATGAGTATGAATATGAACATGGGCCAGCAGAACTCAGGAGCAATGGGGCAACAGATGGAGATGATGAATCAAAACTCTTATGGAGTGCAGTTTATGAATTTTCCATCTCAAACAATGGGCCAGCAAAATAATGGGATGCAGATGGGCGGGCAGCAAATGGGAATGGGACAAATGCAAATGGGACAGCAACAAAATCGTCGAATGAGACCTCAGTACTCAATGGGCATGAATCAAATGCAAAACAGTCAGTTGAATTATGGCCAGAATGTAAACTATAATAATACAAATATGATGTATGGGCAGTCGAATATGATGTTTAATCCTTATGGACAACAGCAACAACAAACAAATCCATTCAATGCCTATAATGCCTACAACTCTTTTCAGTATCCGATGATGACTATGGGGAATTAAGATATGCTTGTGCTACTAGTTGAAGATGATCCGATCCTGGGAAAGAGTATTAAGAATACGCTAGAGCTTGAGGACTTCAATGTTCTCTGGAGCCAAAGTGTTGAAGGTGTCAAAACACTGGTAGATAAAAATACTTTTGATTGTATGCTTTTAGATATCGGTCTTCCTGATGGAAACGGTATTTCGTTATGTAAAAAACTTCGTGCAGAATTTAGCAAAGTACCTATCCTCTTTTTAACGGCGCAGACAGATGAAGACTCTCTTCTTAAGGCCTTCGATGCTGGCGGGAATGATTTTTTAAGAAAGCCCTTCAGTCAAAGAGAGCTCCTGGCCCGAATTAAAGCTCATACTAGAGAAGTTACAGGAACGAAGGCGAATGCCAGTTACCGCGATTTGAAAATTGATCTTGATAGCCGAGAAGTTTTTTTTAATGGAAAGCTCATTGAGTTCAATAATACAGAAATTCAAATTCTTTATTTTCTTTCTAGCAATGCTGAAAAGATTGTCACGAGAGATCGCCTCATGGAGTTTCTTGGGAAGGCCAATGAAATTTTTGATCGCACCATTGACTCACATATCAGTCATATTAGAAAACAGTTAAAGTCCCATGAAGTAAATGCAGTACAGATTAAATCTGTCTATGGGGTTGGCTATAAACTGGAAGTCCAGGAAAGTGGTGAAGCTCTATGATTGGTAAAAATAAAAAATTATTGCTTAAGTTTGTTCTGGCATCATTTGTGATCAGTGCACTTGCCGTAACCTTGGGTTTTTTTGGAACTCACATCATTTTAAATTCTCAGGAAAAAAGAATTGAAAATCATTTTATTCCTGAAGCGCTGAGAACAATTGAGCTCATTCATACAAAAACTCAGATGCCGATTGCTGAAATCGTAAAAGAGTATAACGAATTTTCAAGACCCAATCGTCCCGGACGAGGGCGACCACCAATGAAGATCTTGGTTGTCACAAAAGAAAATTCTCCTTACGCTCTTCCTAGAGAGATCGGCGAATTTCAAGAAATCGATTCCAGGATTACTGACTTTAAAATGTTTAAAGATCAGGTTTACAATTATGATGGCGAAAGCTTTCTTGTTTTTAGTTTTCTTCCCCCAGGGCCGCCACCAGGAAAAGAAATGGGGAAAGGTCCAGGTGGAAGACCTCTTCCCATGTTCATGCTGCCGCTAATCTTAACGTTTGTGATTATTTTATTTGTTATAACTGCTTCATCTCTTCTCGTTCTCTATTTTATGAAGAGGCAGGCACGTGTGGCCGGAGATGTTTTAAGAGCGCTTAAAACAGGAGACCTTAAAGCGAGATTTCCTATTTCTAAGATTGATGAGGCCAGTGAATTGATGCTGGAGTTCAACCAGATGGCCGAAGAAATTGAAAAGCTGGTTGTCGATTTGCGAGATGTCGACAGCATGAGAAGAAAACTTCTTCAAGAACTTGCTCACGACCTTCGAACACCAGTTGCCTCGATGAAGAGTTTGCTTGAGAGCTTACTGTTTCAAGGTGAGCGTATGAATAAGGAAATGCGAGAAGACAATCTTCAGATGTCTTTAAAAGAAGTAGAGTATTTTCATCATTTGGTTGAAGATTTACTTTTCCTATCTGGTGTACACGACTTAAAATACCGCGGTAAGTTTGCAAGTGTTGATGTCTGCGATGTTATTCAACACGAAGTACAGGTGTTAAACGAAACGCACAAAAATATTAAAGTTAACTTTGTATGTGACGACTTTTATTTTGCTAAAGCAGACCATCATCTTTTTCAACGTCTGATGAAAAATGCTCTTTCAAATGCTGTCACTAATGCACATTCATCTGTCTCTGCAATTGTAAAACTTGCTGATCAGTATATCGTTATTGAAATTACAAATGATGGAAACTCTTTGAGTGCTGAAGATATTGCAACCTTTGGGAAAAAACGTGCAACAAGAAGAATCAATGACAATACAGAAGGGAAAATTTCAGTAGGTCTTGGCGCTGTTATTATGGCCAAAATTTGTGAAATTCATTCGGCCTCTATGCAGATCAAAAACAACGAAGATGGCAACGGTGCTACATTGTTAATTAAATTTAATATCGATTAATTATTTCAGAATAAAAAAAGTGACAGGGAGTCCGCCATTCTTAAACGGAATGCGGGCAACCATTTCGCTTCCTTGAAAGCTCATACGGTGTTCATCAGGAATAATAATTCCTAGGCGCACAGGAGCATACAGATCTCTGATTTTTGTAATAACTTTTTTATAGAACTCAGGATTGATATCACTTTTATCACCAACTCTTATTCCATAAGGCGGGTTGATAATAACCAGGTTATTTCCCGCAATCCTGGACTCCGATTTTAATAAGTCGGCCTTTTTAATCTGGATTTTTTTATTAGCTGTATTTTTAACTGCCAACATAATAACGTCGTCGTTAATCTCAAATCCATAATAATTGTCAAATTGTGTATTCTCACTTGAAACTAAAGAGTCCGAAAATTGCTTTTTCTGAGCGTAATCAATCCATAGTGGAAAATGTTGATAAGAAAAAGTTCTATCAAAATTTATTTTGTAAGCATCATGAGCTTCAATTAAAAACGTTCCAGAACCACTCATTGGATCAATGAGAGTATAAGAGTCTTGTTCAATGTTTTTTGTTAGTGCTGTTAAAAGTAAACTTGCAAGACTTTCTCTAATGGGAGCAAGTCCAGTAAAGATTTTCTCGCCTCGTTTATGAAGAAGCTCTCCCGTTGTATCAAGGCTTATTGTAATAACATCATCGACGGCGCGGTAATAGACAGTTGGAAGATCTTCCGCTTGCTTGTTTACTTCAAAATGATCAAGGTATTTTTTCTTAACGGGTTGTTTGCGGTACTGCTCAAGAATCCCGTCTTTGAGGGCCTTTTCAATCTTTCTCGAATCAAATAGTTTTGAATTGGTAGCACTTGCTTCAACTTCAGGCGTGGCCCCTATCATGAAAGACTTCCATGGTAGTTTTGAAATTTTATTAAACAACTTTGGAAAATCTTTTGCTTTAAACTCTGCAAATCTGATCAGAATGCGAGTAGGTGATTTTAAGATATGATTAAGCGCAAATCCCTGAAGTGTTTTAACATTAATTAAAATTCCACCCTCATCAACAGAGAGTATCTCTAATGGAGATTCACTAAAATGCATGGCCCATTTTTTCTTTAATTCAATTAAACCAAAGTCGGCGAGTCCAAGCGGATAAATAATGTAAAATGTTGAGTTGTCTTCCATAAAGGAGTTATGGTGTATTCGCTATGCTTTGTCGAGTCAAAAAAGGCCATGGGGGTTATGCCATGGCCCGGCCATCTTTGAATAGTCGAATCGTTACGGGAGATGCGACTATGTTGGCATTGTTATATATTGGTTAATTTCTGCATCTTGAAAATTTAAACTCCAGAACTCTTTTCCTAAAGCTAGTTCTTCCTCAGTTAAAAGAGCATTTCTTAAACTTTTTTCAACTTCAGCTTTTAAGTTTGTATTTAAAAATTTCTGGCCGATAAACACGAGTTCTTGAACTCTGTCACCGTAGTCTTTATGCCATCCTTTTTTTACAGTTTCTAATTCTTCTGCATCAACTTCCCAGTCTGTCATGTCCATGGAAGCAAGCCATGTTCCACGGGCCTCAAGTGTACTTGTTCTGCCGGCCTGTGACCAAAGACCTACGACAGAAGGCCTTGTGGCCACCCAGAAAAATCCTTTTGAGCGCACAATTTCTCCAGGCATGCTCGTTAAAAACTTCCAGAGTCTTTCGGGATGAAATGGGATTTGTTCGCGAAAAACAAAACTGCTAATTCCATACTCTTCAGTCTCTTTTGTCTCATGGCCTCGAAGCTCCATCATCCAGCCAGGATTATTCATGGCCTCTTCAAAGTTAAATGTCTTTGTATTAAGAATTTCTGCAACATCAATTTGAGATTTTTTAGACTCTATAATTTTAGCTTTTGGATTTAATTTTTTTAAAATACCCATTAAACGATTTTTTTCGACATCACTAACTAAATCCATCTTGTTCATAATAAGAACATTGGCGAACTCAATTTGTGAAATGAGTAAATCGGTAATAGTGCGCTCGTCTTCCGGGCCTAATTCCATAGATCTGTCTTTGAGCTCAACAGCTTCCATATAGTCTTTATAGAAGTTGAATCCATCAACGACGGTTACCATGGTATCAAGGCGTGCAAACTGAGAAAGTGAGACACCTGATTCATCTTCAAAAGTGAAGGTTTCGGCCACTGGAATCGGTTCTGAAATACCTGTGGATTCAATGACCAGGTAATCAAATTTTCTCTCCTCGGCGAGCTTTTTTATTTCAATTAATAAGTCTTCTCTCAAGGTGCAACAGATGCAACCGTTACTCATTTCCACCAGCTTTTCTTCGGTTCTAATGATCCCGGCATCGATGTTGACTTCGCTCATATCATTGACGATGACGGCGATCTTGAGTCCATGATCTACACTCAGGATGTGGTTTAGTAGAGTGGTCTTTCCGGCCCCTAAAAAGCCAGAGAGTACAGTGACGGGAAGTTTGTTTTGCGATTCATTTGCATTTTTCATGTTTTGAATAATTGCAATCGATTCGCAAAAAGTCAAGGGATATTTGTAAAGAATACTCTGGCGTGGTTGGTTCTTTCAAATTCCATCGGGTTTTGTTAGGTTGGGGCCTATGAAAAAAGGCATTTTAACATTAGTCCCGACACCAATTTCTGAGACAGGTTTACTTGAACCAGTTGCTCTCGAAAAACTTTTAAAAGCAGCGACCACGGAAGCTGAGACTTCAATTTTTGTTATAGAAGATTTAAAACCAGGTCGCAGAAGATGGTTGGGATTTGGACTTCCGCGAGAGTCGATTGATTCTTTCGTTCAGTATAATGAACACACGGCTGCTGTTGTATCAAAAGAATTATTAGCAAAACTCCAAGCGGGATTTAACGTTTTTCTTATGAGTGATGGAGGCCTTCCTGCTTTCTACGATCCAGGTATAGAGCTAGTGGATCTTTGCCACAAAAATAATATTCAGGTGACATCGACTCCATTTTTTAATTCTATTTCACTGGCCTTGGCCCTCTCAGGATTCTCGCATAAAAAATTCTGGTTTGAAGGCTTTCTTCCCATTGATGCCAATGATAGAGCGAGTGTTATAAAAAATATCATGAACATGAAACACACAGCGATTGTTATGGATACGCCTTATCGCTTAAAGCGCGTTTTGGAAGAGTTCCAGGCCTCTTTTGGGTCTTCAAAAAAGAAGCTTTTTGTTGCTCTGGATTTGAACTCGCCTACGGAAGAATTGCGCAGAGGAACGCCTTCAGAGCTTCTGGCGGCCATTATTGATCAAAAAAGAGAGTTTGTACTGATAGTTTCTGAGTAATATTAGTATGTTGGCATGGTAAAAAGACATGACGAACAAGGGCCAACCGTGGTAACTAAAGACCCTATGCAAGAAACGAGAAAAAGAGATCATATCGAGCTCACTCAAAAGGCGCAGACTATAAAGTCTGAGGTCGATTCACGTTTTTTTTATGAGCCTCTATTGAGTGCGCATCCCAATTCAGAAAATAGTCTCTCAACTCTTTTTCTAGATAAAAAAATGTCTGCTCCTTTTTGGATTTCCAGCATGACAGGTGGAGTGGGCGAAGCTCGTCACATCAATCAAAACCTGGCGCGAGTCTGCCGCGAGTTCTCTCTCGGCATGGGATTAGGCTCTTGTAGGAGCTTACTTGAATCAGACAAATATTTCGAAGACTTCAATCTTCGCCCAGTTCTAGGAAATGACCTCCCATTTTTCGCCAACCTCGGAATCGCACAAGTCGAAACACTTGTTCACAAAAACGAAACTAAAAAAATAATTGATCTCTTAAATCGTCTCGATACAGATGGGCTTATCGTTCATGTAAACCCATTACAAGAATGGTTCCAGCCTGAGGGCGATAAATTTCAATATAGTCCGATTGATACAATTGAGAGATTGTGTAGAACTTTTGAAGGAAGCAATAAAAAAATCATCGTCAAAGAAGTCGGACAGGGGATGGGGCCAAAGAGTCTTAAGGCCTTACTTGATTTACCAATTAGTGCCATTGAGCTGGCAAGCTTTGGTGGAACGAATTTTTCTAAATTAGAATTGATGAGATCAAAAGAGTCGCAATTTAGTAAAATTGATTCTCTTTCAAAAGTAGGTCACACCTCACTTGAAATGATTTCCTTCTTAAATAATTTATTAAATGCCAATCCAAAATATCTTGAAAAACAAATCATCATCTCTGGTGGAATTGATAATTTTCTTGATGGGTACTATCTTCAGGAACAATTGAATTTTATTTCTGTTATCGGAATGGCAAAAAGTTTTCTTTCGCGCTCAGAAAATTATGAAGAGCTCAAGACTTTTACCGAGGCCCAGATCGAAGGCCTAAAAATGGCCCGTGCTTACTTACATGTTAAATCTCCGGAGGCCCTGTGAATAATGAAATGAATTTTGAAGCACTAAGTGCTTTCAAGTCGCCTGCGCCTTCAACACCAGTTAGAGGTTTTTCAAAACTTTCTAAACTTCAAAAAATTGACTTTATCGTCGATAATTATTTCTCACACTCGGAAACAGCAAGAGTGATGTTTAAGAAGTTCTGGCATGCTGATGAATCCGTTCAAAAGACGATTGATGAGTTCAGTGAAAATACGATTACAAATTTCACACTTCCATTGGGAGTGGTTCCAAATGTTTTAATCGACGGAAAACTTTTTTGTATCCCTATGGTTATTGAAGAGAGCTCGGTAGTAGCAGCTTCTGCTAAGGCCGCAAACTTCTGGTTAAACCGCGGTGGATTTAAAACAGAAATTCTTGGAATGAAAAAAGTTGGTCAGGTTCATTTCATCTGGAATGGCGAAGACGCTAAATTGCAAAACCTATTTAATCTTAAAAAAGCTGAACTTCTGGAATCTGTCTCGGCCATCACTAACAATATGGTTAAAAGAGGCGGTGGGATTCTAGATCTGAGACTTGTTAACAAAACAATGGATGAGCCTGGTTATTACCAGCTTCATGGTGAGTTCAATACTAAAGATGCAATGGGGGCAAACTTCATTAATTCTATCCTGGAAACTCTAGGACACACGTGGAAACAGATGGTGATGAATGCCGCTGGTTTCAGTGATGCTGAAAAAGACGTTTTAATCGTTATGGCCATTTTATCTAACTACACACCGGAGTGCCGTGTAAGAGCATCCGTAAGCTGCTCGATCAATGATCTAAATGATGACGGCCTTGGAATGAGCGCAGTGGAATTTGCTGATAAATTCTCTCGTGCAATCAGAATTTCAAAAATTGATGTGACAAGGGCCACGACTCACAATAAAGGAATCATGAATGGAGTGGATGCTGTTGTTTTAGCGACAGGTAATGACTTCAGAGCTATTGAGGCCTGTGCTCATGCCTTTGCTGCAAGAGACGGACAGTACAGAGGACTTTCAAACGTTACAATTGAAAATGGAGTCTTCACTTTCAGTTTAGAAATTCCATTAGCGGTAGGAACTGTCGGAGGTCTGACCTCGCTTCACCCAATGGCAAAATTATCTCTTGATATGTTAGGCCGTCCTGATGCTGAAGGACTGATGAAAGTGATCGCTTGTATCGGTCTTGCTCAAAACTTTGGAGCAGTGAGATCTCTGGTGACATCTGGAATCCAGAAAGGTCACATGAAGATGCACTTAATGAATATACTCAATCATCTTGAAGCTAATGAAGCAGAAAGAGAGAGAGCAAAAGTTCACTTTGAAAACGAAGTGATCTCGTTCACGTCAGTTAGAGAGTATATCGCTAGTTTAAGAAATTACGTTTAAGGAATAAAATGAATCAAATTAACTTAGGCCAGATTAACAGTGAACTTAAGAAATCTCCTCCGGAGAAAGACCAGTATTATTTTGGTCATGGAAAACTGCTTTTAACTGGTGAGTACTTCGTTTTAGACGGAGCTCTTGCTCTGGCACTTCCTACAAAAGTAGGGCAATCACTTTCTGTAAAATACACACCGTCATTTTCTCCAACTCTTAGCTGGAAGTCTTATGATGTGAATGGAAATATCTGGTTTGATTCTGAGTTTGAGTTCTGGCATTTTAAATGCCTAGATGAAAATCCTTCTGAAGAAGCGCTTTTCTTGCAAAAAATTCTTCAACAGGTGAGAAAACAAAATTCTCACTTTTTAAGAGATAACGTCGATGTAAAAGTTGAAACGCGTCTGGGATTTCCTCTGACATGGGGACTAGGAAGCAGTTCATCGCTGATTTATAACATCGCTCAATGGGCGTACATCTCTCCGTTTGAGTTGCTATTTAAAACTCACGGTGGATCTGGATACGACATTGCGTGCGCGCAGTCTGACGGGCCTATCGCTTATAAAAAAGGTTCATCAGGACCTTCTTTTTCACCAATTTATTTTAATCCTGACTTTAAAAAGAATCTTTATTTCGTCTATCTAGGCGTAAAACAGAACTCTCGTGAAGCCGTTAAAGAGTACACGAAAAAAAGACCGATAGACCCGGCAATGATTACAAAAATCACTGAACTGACTCAGGAATTTTTAAATGCACAGACAATAAAGCAGTTCCAGACATTGATGGTTCAACACGAAGAGATCATCTCGACGACTCTTGATCTTCCAATGATTAAAGAGCAGTTCGCGGACTTCTCTGGTGCGATTAAATCTCTAGGGGCATGGGGGGGAGATTTTGTTCTTGCTGCAACTGAAAATGATTTTGATTATGTCAGGTCATACTTTGGAGCAAAAGGACTGGATACGGTTTATCGCTATAGCGATTTAATCTCTGAGCCTTTTGAAGCTCAGTCTAAAGACTCAGTTAAAATGGGTTTTTCAAACCATTTGCTTCACTAGGATTAAGCTTTGAGCACATTAAAATCTAGTTGGACGTCACCGTCGAATATCGCGCTTGTAAAGTATTGGGGGAAAATCCCGGTACAGATTCCAGCGAATCCATCGATAAGTTTTACACTGAAGCATTCACTAACATTGATGAGTATTGAGCTTCAAGACTCTAGAGACGGCAAGCTTGATCTTGATTTTTATTTTGAAGATGTTTTAAACGAAAAATTCAAAACTAAAATTGAAAAATTTCTTTTAACCCAGGTTGAAAGATTTCCATGGCTCACAACTTTTAAACTTATTATTCATTCAACAAACACATTTCCTCATTCATCAGGAATAGCTTCTTCAGCTTCTTCGATGTCTGCACTCAATATGTGCTTGATGGATTTAGATGAAAAAATCAGTGGGCACAAAAAACTCGCGGTCGATTTTTTAAACGAGGCCTCAGACCTCTCAAGACAGGCCTCTGGTTCTGCAGGAAGATCTGTTTTTCCTTTTATGGCAACATGGGGAGAGATCGATAGCATTCCAGAGTCGAGTAATCGTTTCGCTAGAGCTGTCGATAAAAACTCTGTTGCAGAAATTTTTCATGATTATAAAGACTCAATCATTATTGTCGATGCCGGCGAAAAGTCGGTTTCAAGTAGGGCAGGGCATAGCTTAATGGAGAATCATCCATTTAATGAGGAGAGATATAAGCGTGCGCGCACGAATATGGATAAACTCTTAGGTGCTATGAAGTCAGGAGATATGGCAACGTTTATCGAGGTCGTCGAGGAAGAGGCCCTGATGCTTCATGCTTTAATGATGACATCGACTCCTTCATATATTCTTTTAAAACCAGATTCATTAATGCTGATTGAAAAAATCAGAGAGTATAGAAACAAAACGGGGATTCCTGTTTGTTTCACCATAGACGCCGGGCCTAATATCCATTTATTATATCCAGCTCAAAACAAGTCAGAAGTTGAAGCTTGGATTAAATCTGAGTTTTCAAAATTCACTGTCATTCACGATGAAGTGGGGGCGGGGCCTGTAAACAAGGACTCAATGAAGGATTTTATTTAATGGGCCAGGACAGAGCAGAGTCTGATAAAAAGTTTTATTCTAAAGTGCTTCTTTTTGGCGAATACAGCGTTATTCAACATTCAATGGGGCTTTGTATTCCTTATACCCTTTTTGACGGCAAATTGAGCTTCAGAAGAGACAATACGGCCGTGATTGATCCTGAGCTTAAAGCATTTTCATTATTCATTAAACAATTGATCGATAATAACCAACTGAGTTTTCAGTTTGATATTACTTCTTTTGAATTTGATATTTCTCAAGGACTCTTTTTTGATTCGACGATTCCTCAGGGATACGGGGTTGGAAGCTCTGGCGCCTTGGTGGCCGCGATTTTTGATCGTTACGAGCAGGAAAATCACTCGAGCTTAGATATCAGCAAACTAAAAAAAATCTTCTCACAATTAGAGTCTCACTTTCATGGAGCAAGCTCTGGAGTAGACCCGTTAATTAGTTATTTAAATTCTCCCATTTTAATTAAAAATAAAAATGACCTGGGGCCGGTGACAATTCCCAATTTTCCCAAAGGGCCGGGAGGAATTTTTCTTCTCAATACGAAAAGATCGAGAAAGACTGAACCTCTAGTGAATTTATTCCTGGAAAAAACGACGAACACAAAATTTAATGAAACTTGTGAAGCCGTTTTAAAACCTATTACAAATGATTGTATTAAAAATTTTCTTGAAGGTGATACGAACTTGCTTTTAGAAAACTTTAAACAGCTTTCTCAGTTCCAGTATGAGCATCTAAGCCCGATGATTCCGAAACTCTACCGCAGTCTGTGGACTGAAGGCATTAAGAGTGATGATTATTTCTTAAAATTATGTGGCGCTGGAGGCGGTGGCTTTCTGATGGGTATTACCCGCGATTTTCAGAAAGTGAAACACGTTCTCTCAGCGCATGAAATCAGACTGCTACTTAGCTTCTAGGCTTCACGCTCTTGATTCTGAAGCTTTTCCTTAAATTCAGTATGACTCATAAAAGGATTATTCTTCGTGTAGTCCAGAGTTGCGACAGCGGCGTTGAAGATCTTTTTTTCTACTTCAATTTTTGGATCTACTGCTTCTGTGAAATTCATTCCCAAAAGACCACGCTTTGCCTGCATGCGAGCAACGGGTGCTTGAGAAAAAATTTGTCTTAGTAGAACAGTTGGCTCAAGGTCAGTGTCACACCATCCGCCAAGCGTGTTCATCGTCTCAACACCAAACTCTTTTCCTGTTAGTAGTAGTGATCTTAAAACATTTTGATTTAAATAAGGTGCCAGGAATGAAAACACTCCACAAGCTGGAGTAAGTCCTGTTGCTAAATGATCAAATGAGAAGACTGCATTGTCTTTTGCCAGACGGATATCAGCAGCTAGAGCAAGCTCCAGGCCGATTCCTTTTGTTCCCATCTTTAAGTCCATGATGACAGTTTGAGGAAGACAAAAAATCGATTGGCCGATAGTAGAGAGTTTATTGAGAATTTTTTTTAATTTTTCTTCAGGGAGAGTTTTTAATTCTTCAGGATCAATTCCCTGAATAAAGTAATCACCGTAAGCCGTGATATAAAGAGTCTGCACTTCAGGATGACTTGCACACCAAGAAAGAATTGTCTCAAGCTCAAAAAGAGCTTCAAGGTTAATGAATTTTTTTCTGAATTTAATTTCCAACGACTTTGAATCTGTCACAAGAGTTGTGGCGATTGTGTTGTAACTGAAAATCGGGATTCTTGTAAGTGCTTTCATTAACCTTCCTTGGTAATTAACACTGATGATAGTCTCTCAGTAGAGTATGGAAAGAGAGTCATTCTCTTTTCGTAGTTCTATTGTTTCAAAGATTAAAAATGTATGTCAAAGGTGCATTTCAAAAAAGTTCAAAAAGTTAGAATAAATTTGATATTTGTACGCTTATTGATCACTTAGAATAAGTTGAGCGTGCATGTATGGTATCAATTAGTCCCTAGTCGAGACCTTTTTGATAATCAATATCATACAATTCTTTAGTAAACATTGGAGCTAGCTCTCTATTTAGATACTTCTCGATGAGCTGTTGTGCTTTATCACTTCCATACCATTCAGTTTCTATATGAGCATTGAAGAGATCACTCTTTCTGTTGAATCCTACTTCATGATTTTTACAATTTTCTATAGTGTTTCCATGAAGTTTACTTACAAGCTGATAATAGTTCACACAATTAAAGGCCAGAATTGAGTCCGTATAGGCCGCGGTTGTTGGTTTTAAAATTCCATCAACAAGAATAGTTAAATCGGGAAGTGTTCCGCATTTTTTCAAGTATCTTTCGGCCAGCTTCTGAGACATCTTTGCGCCCCAGCTGTTAACCATCATGATGAGGCCTTGACTCTTTTTACATTCACCATTTTCATCAAGTGTGAGCCTCATAACTGAATCAAGCTCTGAGTTTTTTGAATAATGAGTGAGGTAAACAGTGTTAGAAATTTTCTTATGTCGTTTGTTGATGTTGGACCAGACACCGCTGTCTTCAGAGCCTTTTCCAATTTTGTTTGAGAAAATATTTTCTGAATCGGCCTTATCCCTTCCGGTCTTGAATCCCGAGACAGCAACCAAGAGATAAGATGCTTTATGGGCACTTGGCACTTCTAGGTCTAGAGCATATGAGTTTAGTGACAATAATCCTGCGATTAAAACAAATTTTAATTTTTTCATACGGACTGTATATTCAATTTTAGGGCCAGAGTAGTGTGAGTTATTTCAGGTGGTTTTAAAAGACAGGCCGTCTAGTGATTAGACGGCCTATTAAAGATTATTCAAATACTAAGCGTTCTTTTTATCGTGTTCAGCTTCAAGAAATCTCTCAGCTCTAATCGCTGCCTGACATCCTGAGCCCGCAGCAGAGATCGCCTGGCGGTAGTATGGATCTTGAACGTCACCACAAGCAAAGACGCCTGGAACGTTTGTATCTGGGTGATGGCCAGCTGTTTTAATATAGCCGTGATCATCAACAGTGATTTGTCCTTTAAGGAATTTTGTATTCGGCTCATGTCCGATTCCAAGGAAGAATCCATCAGTGTCACGAGTGTAGATTTCATTCGTTTTATTATTTAAAACTTTAAGTCCTGTTACACCAGTTTCGTTGAAGAGAATTTCTTGAACTTCAGTATTCCAGATCACTTCGATCTTTGGATTTTTGAAAGTTCTCTCTTGCATCGGCTTACTTGCGCGGAAAGAATCTTTTCTGTGAATTAGATAAACCTGGCTAGCAAAACGAGTTAAGAAGTTTGCTTCTTCAAGAGCAGTGTCACCACCGCCAACAACGTGAACAACTTTTCCTCTGTAGAAAAATCCGTCACAAGTTGCACATGCTGAAACACCTTTACCGATGAGTTCCATCTCGTTTTTTAACCCAAGATATTTTGCTGAAGCCCCAGTAGAGATAATTACAGTTTCTGCTAAAAATTCTTTACCGTTGTCACATGTGACATGAAACGGGCGTTTTGAAAGATTGATATCTGTCACTTTAGCTGGAAGATATTCTGTACCAAAACGTAGAGTTTGCTTTTTCATATGGGCCATTAAGTCTGGTCCCATAACTCCTTCGGGAAATCCCGGGAAGTTTTCTACGTCAGTTGTCGTTGTTAATTGTCCGCCAGGCTCGTGTCCTTCGATAACCAAAGGGTTAAGTCCGGCGCGAGAAGCGTATAGAGCGGCAGTATAGCCAGCGGGCCCTGAGCCCACGATGATTACTTGTCTTGTTTCCATTTTAATTCCTGAAGATGTTACTCAGATAATAATGAAGCTTTTAATTCAGCAGCGCTGTCTTCTTCGTTTTTAATCTTAACTTTAATTTCAAGTGGACGGTCGTCCAGTTCCGGGTTCATTTGGTAGAAAGCACTTACAGTTGTAAGGTCGCCTGGATTTGGTGCTTCTGCCGTCGTCTTGAACTGCTCGCCTGAAACGTTACATTCGTATTTGTAGATCTTTTTAATTTTCTTTTTGCTCATTGGAAATGGCCTTTTTCTATTGGGAATAATTTACCTCTAGTTATAGAGAAAAAACCGCACTGAAGCAAGGATTTCCCTTCTGTATGCAGGGCGTTTTCTTCTGATAAACTACTAATACTATGAAAAAAACACTCAATATCCTTGCCCTTTTATTTATAGGCGCATTAACTTGCCCTGTTCAGGCCGTTGACCTGGAAGAAGTGACCTTGGAAGATGTCTCGACATCTGGCCGAAGCATTGTGCTCAATCGTGGACTTTTAGAGAAATACGAAGAAGGGATGTTCGCTCGTTTTTATCTACAAAAAGGTCCAAAAGAGTTTCCGAAAATTTTTTTAGTGGCCGAAGGTGAGTTGATTAAAAGTTTTCCGAGAAAGTCCTATTGGGTTTTAAGACAGATTGAAATTCCAAAAGAGTTAAAGAGAAATACGGCCGTTCTTATGGCGACATCGACCAATCTTCTTGCAGGCAGGCCGATGAGAGTAAAAAATCATCACGTTGTTGTGCCGGCAGCAGAAATGAACGATATCGATAATTTCATTGAAAAAAATAAAGAAAATGTTCCCGATCGTTTAGTCAAAGCAGGGGCCGGATATGCTCCTTCCGCAGATGTTTTTGATGATGAAGAGTTTGAAAAGTTCTCAGCAGAGGCAGATTTACTGGTTACAACTTACGAAGGTTATAAAAATAAGCCAGGAAACTATTTCAGTGAAGAGTATGGCGATCTGACAGGGCAAAGATATTTCGTTGGCAACAAACAAGTTGCTCTTGGTGACTTGAGAGTCAAAGAAGATAAAGTTTTATTTGATTCTTTGAGTGATGAATATGTCCAGAAGACTAACGGGATGAAGTATGGAGTGAAAGGCTTTTACAGTAAGCAAGAAAGACTTCGTGAAATGCCGGAGCTCAGAAAAGACGGATCACTTGATTCTACTTATGCAAAAGTTAAGGAAGAAAATAAGCAAGCTGATGCCATCAACCCTCGTGCAGTTGCAAAATATAGAAGAGATGGAGATCAGTGGTCGTCAGATATGGATGAGACTTCTCTTCGAAGATATTTTATCCAGACAGGAATGGAAAAAGAGGCGAGAAGAAGAGAGCTTGCTCTCAATGAAGTCGATGGGCATGAGGTCATTCTCCATTATTCAGGGGCGATGGTTTCTCATGGAAACGATACAGATCCCAACTACCAGGGAAGAGGTTACAACTTAGGTGTTTCATACGATCTTCACTTGTCGAGAACGTCGGCAAATTTAAAAAACTGGTCGTTGCAGTTTTTGCTTGAAGGTGGTGTGACTGAATACAATACTGGAGTTTATAATGCCCGCTCTGAAGAAACTTCTTATGGCGCTTACTTAAATTACTATTTTGTAAATAATCCCCTGACGATTAATTCTTTTATCTGGCTTGCTGGAATTGGAATTAAAAATGGAAGCGCGAGCGTGTTTACGCCAGACTTATCAAAAGAGTATTCTTATCAATTATTAACGATTCCAGCACTGCAAGTTATGACCAAGTATCGTTTCAGAACGGGAGATCTTACTGAAGATACCGTCAACCTCGGGGCCAGCCTGAACTTTGGGGTAAATCTCGATATGAAGAGACTTTCGGTTATTGACCGAGTTGACGACAATATTGATAGCAAAATTTCCGTCAACGATTTAAAATATACCGTAGGTATGAGTGTTTATTTTTAGGAGATTTTCGAAGATGAAAAGATCGCACCTTATTATCACAGCATCTATCTTTGTGATAAACACAATGAATGCTTTTGCACTTGAAATAGATGAAAAACTGACATTACGTTTTTTAAAAGTCTCTTCAACAAAAAAGACTGTTCTTATTAATCGTGGTGGAGAAGATGGCCTTGTGGTCGGCGACCACGCTAAGTTTTTTATTACGGCCGGAGTTGTTGCTCGTGGAGTTTCTGAAAAAGTTTCACCTTCAAGATCTGTATGGTCGCTTTATAGAATTGTTGATCCTGAAGAAATAACTCAGGATAAAGTTTTGAACCTGAAAATTGCCACTCCAGTAAAAATCACAGATGATCCAAGCAAGAGTTTAAAAGAAGAAGCTATTCCTGGTGGAACAGAAGTTATGACTATGGATGATGATGTCACGTCATCAGGTACGCCAGAAATGGATAACATTGTTGTCAATGATGCTGATGCTGACGAGCTAAAAGAATTGGGAATGGATAGTGATGAGGCAAGTGAGTTACTGTCAGGATCAAAGAGCTCTAAAAAAACAGTTGTAACAAAAACAAGCTCGACCAAAACACTTCCAAAAAACGTTGTGGTTGAATCAGGCCCTTCTTATTCAAAAAACACTTCAAAGACCTGGGAAGTTTGGGGATTAATGTATGTTAATTCACTCTCTGGAACAAGCGAAAGTGATGACGGAACAGGGGCCGGAACATCCGAGTCGCTTTCTGCTGCTGGCTCGGCGATTGCTTTTTCTGTTGGTGTAGAAAAATACTTTTTAAATTTTAATAATTTCCTGAAAGAAGTTTCCGTCAGTGCCTTTGCACACAAAAAAACAATTGAAAGTGGGGATAAGTTCAAGA
The DNA here is from genome assembly GCA_002428265.1 of Bacteriovoracaceae bacterium UBA6153. Lineage (GTDB taxonomy): Bacteria > Bdellovibrionota > Bacteriovoracia > Bacteriovoracales > Bacteriovoracaceae > Bacteriovorax. The sequence goes on along the minus strand of DIUR01000033.1, from coordinate 65,715 downwards.
CGAAGTCTGACTGGTTTGAATACGGGGGCGGAATCAATTATCACTTCTATAATTCAGCGGCCGATGTTAACAGACTAGTGGCATTTGGATTGGGTACTTTTGGAGTAGGAAACGCCACGATTGAATCTAAAGTTATTACAAATGGTGTAGACAGCGGAGCTACAACTGAAGGGACGAACTCATTTTTCTCATTGGGAATTGGAGCAAAATACGTGCTTTCCAACGGCTTTGGAGTAAGAGGGATTCTTGATTACTATAGCTCTAATGAAGAGTTTGAGTTCGAAAGTACGACAACGGGGACAGCTGTAACGACAACTCAAACGAGAACTCTGTCGGGGCCGCGTATTCAATTTGGACTTTCGTATAGGTTTTAGCAGATTCTAATCATTACATCTTTGTAATATTACCGAATAATCCTATATCTTTATATATTCAGTGCCGACATGTAATGAAGAACATTACAGGGGCGTGAAAATGAAAACAATTGTATTTTTACTTGTTTTATTTATTTCTAATTTGGCCTTTGCTGAAATTGCTCTTTATACGAGTGAGTCTCTTACACCTAAAACAGTTAATGATATTTCGAACGTCATTAATGGCTTTACAAAAAATGATAGTCAAAAAAATATTTTATTTTATGTCCATGGAAGAAGTAAAACTCTGGAGAAAGAATGGCGTAATATTCAAGAAGTTGAAAGAGTCTTTAATTTAAAAGTTATTATGCTTCATTGGGACTCATGGAATTACATGCTCTCAAGACCCGTTGGTAATGCAATAAATGCCAGTCAAATGCTTAACGATTCAGTTGCAGAGTTTGCAAAAATTAAACAAGAGCATCCTGAATATTTTCAAAACAAAAAACTCTTTCTTTTGTGCCACTCTATGGGAAATATAACGTTTAAAAGTTACATAGAAAAATTTGAGACAAGTAAGCTAGATCCCAAGCTATTTGATTCAGTTATTTTATCTGGCGCTGATACACCATTTACGAAACATTATAAATGGTTAAAGCAAGTAAACTTTTCTCCAAACATAAATGTCATTATGAATGAAAATGATGCAGTTCTTTTAGCATCGAGTGTACACGACTATACTATATTCAATATCCAGGATGATCGCCTTGGGCTTGGTCTGGGGTTGGATAACTTCCTCTTCTTCAATAAAAATACTGCCGAAAATGCGACTTATTACGACTTAACAAAAGTATCAGGTAGTGAGCACCGTCATTACCTGAGTTCGAGAGTCGAAGTCAGAGCGCTGTTTCATTATTTATTTCAGGAGAGTGGTGAGCTCCTGAATGTGCCTCACAATCAAAGTAAAAATCTGATTAGACTAAGATGATTTAGCATAAAGGAGTGGATAAAAGCTCCTTTCATTACAAGATTGTCATATTTAACGAATAACTCTTCTTCATGAAAAATCTATGATAAAAAATAATGGTTATCCTTAAGAAGGATATTAGTGCAGGCATGAAGTTTAATAAGCAGATAACGCTAAGGAATATGATTTTTGAGCATTTTATGTCTCATGAAATTACATCTTATGAAATATAAATTTTCTGAAACCCAGTTTAATTTTCTTTTATCTGTAGTTTTAACTATTTTTTATAATTATAGTTTTTATACTAAAGTTCTCCATGTTTACCCTTTAAGAAGTGCAAATATTCTTTTTCTGGCTTCACTGGCCGTTATTTTATTTCTAGTCACAAACATAATTATAAATATAATCTTGTTTGGCATCAGTGCTCTTTGCAAGGTCTTGAAGATTAGAGTTTTTTATAAGGCCGTTTTGATAGTTATTTTCTTTCTCTCAATGCTTGCTGCTTATGTGATGGATTCATATAGTGTTGTCGTAGATGATATGATGTTTTTGAACATTTTTAAGACAGATGCTAGCGAGGCCTTGGATTTATTTTCTTATAAACTCATTTTTTATTTTATCTTCTTGTTCGTCGTTCCAGCTATATTGATTTTAAAGTCCCGAGTGATTCATAAAACGTTTGTTACTGATTTGCTTTCTAAATTAAAAGTTTCAGGGATTTCTCTCGTTGTGATCTTCGCCATTCTTTTTTCTATGGGAAAGTTTTATGCTTCTTTTTTTAGAGAGCAAAAACCCTTGAGATATTATACCAATCCTACTTACTGGGTTTATTCCCTCGGAAAGTTTGGTGGAAGTCTTTTTAGGAACCCCAATAGAGTCATGGAGCAAATTGGAAGAAATTCCATCATTCCTTTGGGAGATAATGATAGGGAATTGATTATTTTAATTGTTGGCGAAACGGCCAGAAGAGACAGGTTTTCTTTAAATGGTTATAAAAAAGAAACAAACCCTTTATTGAAAAATGAAAACGTGGTGAGTTTTACAAACGTAACATCATGTGGAACTTCAACCGCTATCTCGGTTCCATGCATGTTTTCACATTTTGGAAGAAGTAAGTTCTCAGTAGAAGATGCCAACTCAACTGAAAACTTACTAGATGTTCTCTCGCATACCAAGGATGTCGGCGTCCTATGGCGTGATAATAATTCTGACTCTAAAGGAGTTGCGATTCGTGCACAGTTTGAGGATTATAAATCATCAGCACTTAACACTATCTGCGATACAGAATGCAGAGATGAGGGAATGCTAGTAGGCCTGCAGGAATACATTGATAAATCTCAGACTAAGGATATTGTCATTGTCCTTCATCAAATGGGAAATCATGGGCCGGCCTATTACAAAAGATATCCTAAAAAATTTGAAGTCTTTTTACCTGTTTGTTCTACTAATGAGCTTGAGAAATGTTCCAATGAAGAGATAGGAAATGCTTACGATAATGCTATTTTGTATACTGATTATTTCTTAGCTTCTGTTATAAAGCTTTTAAAAGACAACTCATCAAAGTTTAATACAGGTATGCTCTATATAAGTGATCATGGTGAATCTTTGGGAGAAAATGGAATTTATCTGCACGGACTGCCTTATATGATGGCTCCTAAGGAACAAAAAGAAGTTGCAATGATTATGTGGTTTGGTGGTGATATGGATAAAGAGACTAATTATGTAGGTTTAAGAAAGTTAATTAATGAACCTTATTCGCACGATAATATTTTCCATACAATTTTAGGAATGATGGAAATTGAATCGAGTGCATATGATCCAAAATTAGACATCCTTCATGATGTGCATATTCAACAAACAAAGAAATAAGAGAGTCTGCTTTATAAGGAAGTTTTAAAAACGAGCAATATCGGCACTCGTGACTTTGAAATACTTATTGAGCAGATTTATATGCTCTTCAAAATATGAGTCAAAATCTTTTTGTGTATTCTCTTTCCAGATGGCCCTGGTTGAAATTGATAATCTTCTCTTAACCAGGTCTTCAAAAGTCTTTGGCATTTCTGTTTCACAAATCTTTTTTAGATCAGATGCAGTTGGCAGGTGCCAGGCAAAAGGTGAGATAACCGATTTTCTGCGAAGAGATGATTCGGTCTTGTCTCTATTAAAACTTTTATGGAAGCGGTGACATATTTTTTGGGTGATCTCGCGGCCCATAACTCTAAACGTTGTATATTTTCCGCCAGCAATGACATAAGTGTCAGAGCATGGCTGATAAATTTTATGCTCACGAGACGTTTTTCCACGATCTCCGGAAGAGTTGTCGTCTCTCACAAGCGGTCGTATTCCTGCAAAACTTCCAATAATGTGACTAGCATTTAGTTTTAAAAGCGGGAAATAGGTATTGAGGTTTTTTAAGAGATAAGCGATTTCTTCTTCTGTAGGTTTTACATCAAAAAGATTATCTTTATTTGGGACTTCTGTGGTTCCTACTAAGACTTTTTCACCATGAGGATTAACAAAAATAACTCTGTCGCCAAACTCATCTTGTGGTGTCATGACAATAGGATATTTTATAGGAAGATCTGAGGCCTTAATCCAGATGTGTGATCCTTTTGAAGGGAGTAGAACATCCTGCCAGTGATAAAAATCATATTGTTTTAAAAAAGTATCAGTGAAAGGGCCTAAAGCATAGACGACCTGATCGCACGTGATGTTAGATTCGATACCAGTGAATTGATCTTTTAGTGTCAGTGTAGATTTATTATTAATCTTTCTCACATTAGTGACCATTGTATGGTTTTTAGCAAAAGCGTGCTCTTCTTCTAAAGCATCGTAAATCACTTCTAATGTTATTTTGGCGTCATCCATAATTCCATCGTAATAAACACCAGCACCTTTTAATCTTTCAGGATTGAGTCCAGGAATAGCATTTAAGCATTCTGCTTTGTTCTTCATAGAAAAAGGTGAGTTCTTAAAACTAGACAGCAGATCATATAAATAAAGTCCTGCTCTGATCATCCAAAGCGGGCGTTTTGAATCAGAGTAAACGGGAAGATAAAAAGGGACTTCTTTTGCTAAATGCGGAGTGAGCTTCAACCAAAGATTTTTTTCATGAAGGGCCTCAAAGACCAATGGAAAATCCATATTCTCAAGATATCTAATGCCACCGTGGAGCATTTTTGAACTTCTCTCGCTTGTTTGCGACGAGAAATCTCCAGCATCAATTAAGAGGGTTTCAACACCGTTCATGACTAGGTCGCGAAAAATTCCTGCACCAACAATTCCACCGCCGACAATGACAGTTTTATAGTGAGCTTTTTCTACAGGTTTCATTTTAGATGTCTTCCTTAACAATAATGGCGAGAGTTGCACTACATGTAATTTGATAAGCATTAATTCTTTGATGAGATCTCTCAAATTGCAGCTGTGATAGCTGAAAGTTGAGCCCAAGTAAGGCATTGGCATTTTGAGCAAAGGCCTTCTGCTTTAATTGATTAGTCAGGTCTTCATATAAAAGAGCAAATGAGCTTTGATAATTTTTAAAGGCCTTATCTGTTGTAAGGTCAGTCTCCGTGGTGCTGTAGTCGTAGAGTTCCGATTGTTCTCTTTGAGACTTTTGCACATACTGAAGTTTTTCTAGCTCGCTTTCTTCGACGATAGCAAAAGTGGTTTGAACTCCAATATAACTTTCTACCTGGTAACCAGGAATAGAAGGCGAGGTAGAGACAATGACTTCTTTAATCGTGTGATCTATTTCACTAAGCTTTAAACTCTCTGATTTATTTTGTCTTAGATTGTCTTTTTTCAGTAATCCTTTTGGATTCACATCTCCTGATTTAGAAGGATGAACTTCATCCGAGAGACCGACTTGTAAATCAAGGTCAAATCTTCTGAACTTATGGGCCAGGACAATGGCCGTGTACTCACTGATTTGTGGAATGATAATTGATCCCAGCTCAAGAGCACGGAGATGATCTTTTTCGTTATCTTCTGTCACAATTCCGAACTCTCTTAAGAGATCTAGAATGTCATCAGCATCTTCTTTAAATTTAATATGGCGTAAAATGATACTATAAGGAGGATTTCCACCACCCAGGGAGACCTTTCCATATGAAAAATTTTGAGCAAAGGTTTTAACATCTTCAAATTTTTCTGATGTATTAGTGTAGACTTCTTGGGTCGCACTTACTCGTTCTTCATAACTTGGGTGACTAATTTCATTATCTTCTACATTGTCTTCTTCATTGTCTTCTTCAATGACTTCGTTTTCAAAAATATTTGAAGAGTCAATTTCAACGTCACTTAACTCACTTTCAAATATTGAATCATCTGAATCAGTTGTCTCAGAGAGATCTGATTCAAAACTTGTGTCACTTAATTCAAAAGTATCAGATGAATCTACTGATTCATCTGCACTTTCAAAGCTTATGTCATCTAGGGAAGTGGCCTCAAAGGCCAGGTCTTCTTCAGGGGAATCAGACGGTAGTTCTGGAGGCAAGTCGGGAAGAGAATCAATGCCAAGACCAGTCGAGTCCGATGAATCAGGAGAAAAGTTATTAAAGACCGAATCTAGATCTGAGTCTTCCTGGTGTAAAAACTCAGAAAGATCCTCAATCCTAGTTAGGTCTTTATTTTCATCATCTTCATATTTTTTCTCAAACTTTTTCTTAACCATCTGGCCCTTTTTATTTAAGCATCTACTCCGTGGCATTGCTTATATTTTTTCCCAGAACCGCAAGGACATGGATCATTTCTTCCAACTTTCCCGCTGATGCGCTTAATTGTTTTTGCTTCTTCTTTAAGCGTCTGGGCCTCTAGAGACTTTCTGTGGGCCTCAAGTTGAGCATCAAGCTCTTCTTGATGTCTTTTTTGAAGCTCTTCAATCTCTGCCTTTGTATAAAGTCTAACAGTAAATAAATTGCTAACAATAGATTTTTTTACTTGGCCTTTCATGGCATCAAATAACATGAAAGATTCTTTTTTATACTCAGTAAGAGGGTCTTTTTGAGCGTAAGCTCTCAGATTGATCCCTTCTTTAGCGTGGTCCATCTGAAGTAAATGGTCTTTCCAATGCTGATCAAAGGCACTTAGAAGAATTTCTCTCAATGCGTATGTCACTTGTTCTGGTTCGTAGTCAGCAAACTTCTTCTCAAGGATAGAGTTTGCTGTGTTTGCGATATATCTTTCGATTTCACCGTCAAACCCAGTGATACATTCATTGTAGTTAACTTCATGCTCAGTATTGAATGTCGTCTTGAATCCGTGAGCAAGTGCTGTCCAGTCCCATGAATCCACAGGGGCTTTTTTGTTTTCCGGGCGGTAGTTTTCCAGGAAGTCCATTGCTACGTCTTCCGTCATCTCCTGAACAAATCCGTGGTTATCTTTATCATTTAAGATGTCGCGGCGGATTTTATAGATGATGCGTCTTTGCTCGTTCATGACGTTGTCGTATTCAAGAAGATGCTTTCTGATATCAAAGTTGTGTGCTTCAACTTTCTTTTGAGCTTTCGCAATCGCATTTGAAATCATTTTGTGTTCGATCGGCTCATCTTCTTTCATTCCTAATGTGTTCATTAATCCTGAAATTTTATCTGATCCGAAAATTCTCATTAAATCATCTTCAAGAGATAAGAAAAATTTAGAGTTCCCTGGGTCACCTTGACGGCCTGAACGACCACGAAGCTGGTTGTCAATACGACGAGACTCGTGTCTTTCAGTCCCAAGAATATAGAGACCGCCGGCCGCTTTTGTTTCTGGAGTCAGTTTAATATCCGTTCCACGACCTGCCATGTTTGTAGCAATTGTAACGGCACCAGGTTGTCCTGCATTTTTAATGATCTCAGCTTCACGCTCATGTTGTTTAGCGTTTAGTACTTCGTGTTTGATTCCTGAGTTAGAGAGCTCTTTTGAAAGAAGCTCTGATGTTTCAATCGCAATTGTACCAACGAGAACTGGTTGTCCTTTAGCGTGAAGAGTTTTAATTAACTCTGCTACGGCCTTATATTTAGCTGCGCGGTTTTTGTAGATGATATCTGCTTCATCCACGCGGGCCATTGGAAGGTTAGTAGGGATAACTACAACGTCCAGGTTGTAGATTTTCATGAACTCTTCAGCTTCAGTGTCGGCAGTACCTGTCATACCTGAGAGCTTAGAATAAAGTTTAAAGTAGTTCTGGAAAGTAATAGAAGCAAGAGTCTGGTTTTCAGACTTGATCTTTACACCTTCTTTAGCTTCAACAGACTGGTGAAGTCCATCTGACCAGCGAGACCCTTCTTTTAGTCTTCCTGTAAACTCATCAACGATGATGATTTGTCCGTCTCTGTTAACATAGTCAACATCAAGTTTGAATAAGCTGTGAGCTTTTAGAGATTGGTTTAAATGGTGAAGAAGGTTTGAGTGTTCAATGTTGTAGAGGTTATCAAGTTTTAATAACTCTTGAACCTTGATAACACCATCTTCTGTAAACATAGCAGAGCGTGCTTTTTCATCAACAGTGTAATGAACACCTTTTTGTAATTGAGGGATAATGTCGTTAGCGACGTAGTATAATCCCGGATCACCTTCAGATGGACCTGAGATAAGCAATGGAGTTCTGGCCTCATCGATAAGAATTGAGTCGACCTCATCTACGATACAAAAGTGGTGGTCTCTTTGAACATATTCTTCAAGAGAGAATTTCATATTGTCTCTTAGGTAGTCGAAAGCAAACTCGTTATTTGTTCCGTATGTGATGTCTGCTTTGTAAGCCACCTGGCGGTCTTCATCAGACATTTGTGAAAGGATCACACCAACAGTTAATCCCAACCATTCATAAAGCACACCCATTTCTTCAGCATCACGTTTTGCAAGGTAGTCGTTGACCGTTACAACGTGAGCGCCTTTTCCTTCAAGGGCCACAAGATAAAGGGGAAGTGTACCAGTTAAGGTTTTACCTTCACCTGTTTTCATTTCGGCGATACCACCGTTAAAAAGAGCAGCTCCACCCATAAGCTGAACATCGAAATGTCTCATGCCTAATACGCGTGTAGAAGCTTCTCGGATAGTTGCAAAGGCTTCAGGAAGAATAGACTCGAGTGTTGCTCCTGCGGCTAGCTTGGCTCGCAAAGCTGTGGTCTGCCCTTTCAGGGCATCATCCGTCATTTTTTTCATTTGAGGTTCAAGGGCGTTGATAACCTCAACAATAGGTTTTAGTTTTTTTAGATCGCGGTCGTATTTTGTACCGAAAATCATTTGTAATGGATTAAACATTTAGGACTCCTGTAGAATCTGAATATAAAAATAAAAATTAATTAAGCGTGTAGTAAAGTGGGTCAACGGGTGTTCCGTTGACACGAACCTCGTAGTGGACGTGTGGTCCCGTCGAATACCCTGTGTTTCCGACCGTAGCAATTCGATCGCCACGCACTACTTTCTGTCCTTTTCTCGCAACGACAGTTGAGGCGTGACCGTAAATAGTTTCGACCCCGTAACCGTGGTCGATCTGGACGAAGTTGCCGAATCCCGCTTTAGCTCCTGAGTAGGTAACGATGCCATCAGCAGGTGCTACGATAGCAGTTCCTGATGGTGCACCAACATCAATTCCCTCATGCATTTTTACTCTTCCAGCATATGGCGACATTCTTGGCCCATAAGTAGAAGTTAAATGCCCCTGAGTTGGCATGATGGTCGGAGTAGAGCGGATAAACGATTCTTTATCCAGTAAGTGCTGATCGAGTTGATGGACGCGCACTTCTATTTCTTTTAAAAAACTAACAACGACTTCATATTTGTAGTCGAACTCTGCATATAGTGGGGCCATACCTAAACTCTGGCGAGTTAAAAATGACCATTCTTTCGAGTAAGTAAAATCGTTTGACTGAAGATAAGCTGATGCGATTTTTTCTTCGTAAACTTTTTTAGTCTCGACATATTTTTTGTCGTCTTCAAATTTCTCCAGCTTCTCAGCTGTTTTAGTAGGTGACTGTTTAAAAATTCTAATCATTGATCCCGGAGAATAATCTTTATCCGGTTCACCCATAGTGTTGTTGTTGACAGCACGAACAGCGTTTGAGCTTGCATCAACCGTTGTTGGTTGAATCGCCTCAAGACCAGTGATCGCACGAAGTTTTCGCTCAAACACGTTGATGCGTTCCAAGTCTTCTGTGATCGAGTTGAGTTTCATCTGGAACAATTGAACTTGTTCTTTAAGTTGACGGTTTTCAACCAGAAGATGTTTGTTTTCGTAAACCTGACTTAAAACATTCCAGTAATCGTAAGTAAGAATACCTAAAAGAATAGTGAAGGTGATGAAGAGAAAAACAATACTCTTAAAAACGAGACGTGGAATTTTTATCGACCGGACGTCTTTATTCTTTTCGGGAATAATCATTAAAGTGTAATAGCGATCCAATGGGAGCTCCATTTTTAGACTTATGAAATTTGTACTAATAAATTGTAATTTTATAGGGGGTAGAATGCAATGATAAAGTAGAGAGATCTTTTAATACTTGCCAATAAAAATGCTGCGCATTTTTACTGAGCAATAATCAAGATGGCCGTGATGTTATCCTGGCCGCCGTTTTCGTTGGCCAGATTAATCAAAGTTTCTATTACTTTGTCTGCGACTTCTTGAGTCGCAACAGCTGGGTCAGGGATAAGTTTATTGATAATATAAACCATATCTTCGTCACTGACTTTTCCGTGCAATCCGTCTGAGCAGCACAGGAAAATATCATTTTTTACAACCTTGTAAGTGAAGACATCCGCCTCAACATCTTCTTCAAATCCAACCGTGCGAACGAGTACATTTTTCTGAGGGTCAAGGGCCGCTTGTTCTCTGGTATACACGCCGTAATTTAGTTTTTCTTGCACCAATGAGTGATCTCTAGTGAGTTGGAAAATTTTCTTGTTATTGATCAAATAGGCACGTGAGTCACCGACATTTCCCACATAGATATTTTGCCCACGGAAATAAAAACTTACGATGGTCGTTCCCATTCCAATTAACTCAGGATGGGTTTCTCCGAAATTTTTAATAGAGCGATTTGATTCTTTTATAGAAGCATTTAAAAGAAGCGGCGGGTCCATTGTCAGGTTTTGATAGAGATACTCTGGCATCACCTTAACTGCCATCTGCGAAGCGATGTCGCCACCGTTGTGTCCGCCCATTCCATCGGCGACGATGAAAAGTTTTTTCTCCAAGCTCAGGTAAAATGAATCCTGATTGGTTTTTCGTTTACGGCCAATGTCAGTTGCACCCGTTGCAATTAATCCCATTTGTTCGCTTATTCCAAAAAATTATAAATGATCAGACTTTATTGTCGAGGTCGAGCGAATTTTTGTCAAACTTAAACGGCAATACAGAGTCTTTTACTCAGGTTTGTTTGGTTAGTTTATTTTTATTATTTATGTCATACTTAAATAGATTAAAACGTTTAAGAATTTTTGATGGGGGTTATTAATGTCAAAATTAGATATCAATAAGTTCATGGATGAGAACTATAAAGTTTCTGACTTTTCTCATTTGCATTGGACTGGAAGTTTTCAAGAATATTTGGATTTAGTTGCAGCTAATCCGAAAGTCACAAGAAATGCATTTCAACGTGTTCACGATATGATTATGTCATACGGGTCTACTACATATTCAGAGTACAAAAAAGAAGTTCTTCGTTACCACTTCTTTGATGATCCAATACAAAACGGAAAAGATGCAGTTTTCGGTATTGATGTTCACTTAATGAAGTTAGTGAATTTCTTTAAATCAGCTGCTGCTGGATACGGAACAGAAAAACGTGTTCTTCTTCTTCACGGGCCGGTTGGTTCGGCTAAATCTTCTATTTCAAGAATGATTAAGAAAGGAATCGAGCACTATTCGCGCACAGATGAAGGCGCTCTTTATACTTTTGAATGGTATGACGAGACGGAATCAGAAATTTTAGGTGGAGCAAAACTTTTTCCATCACCAATGCACGAAGAGCCTCTAAAGCTTCTTCCGGTCGAAGTCAGAAAGCAATTTCTTGATGAGATCAATAAAGGAAGAAAAGACGGGCACAAAATCAACATTAAAGCTGAAGTTTGTCCTGCTGACAGATATATCCTTGGTGCTTACTTAAAGAAATATAATGGCGACTGGAAAAAAGTTCTTAATCACGTGCGTGTAAAACGTCTTCTATTAAGTGAAAAAGACAGAATTGGTATTGGTACATTCCAGCCAAAAGATGAGAAAAACCAGGATTCAACTGAATTAACTGGGGATATCAACTACAGAAAAATCGCTCAATACGGATCGGATTCAGATCCACGTGCTTTTAACTTCGATGGAGAGTTCAACATCGCTAACCGCGGTATTGTTGAGTTCATCGAGATGTTAAAGCTTGACGTTGCTTTCTTGTACGATCTTCTTGGAGCGTCTCAAGAGCAGTCAATTAAGCCAAAGAAATTCTCTCAAACGGATATTGATGAAGTTATTTTAGGCCACACGAACGAGCCGGAGTTCAGAAAACTTCAGTCAAATGAGTTTATGGAAGCCCTAAGAGATAGAACTGTGAAAATCGATGTTCCGTACATCACAAGATTAGATCAGGAAGTAAAAATCTATCAAAAAGACTTCAATGCAGAGAGAATCCCTCACGTGCATATTGCTCCTCACACTATTGAGATGGCAGCGACTTGGTCGATTCTAACTCGTTTAGAAGAGCCGAAAAAATCTGACCTGACAAAACTTCAAAAGCTTAAGCTTTATAACGGAAAAACTCTTCCTGGTTACAATGAAGACAACGTTAAGGAACTTAGAAAAGAAGCGATTAGAGAAGGTCTGGAAGGGATTTCTCCTCGTTATATCCAGGATAAACTTTCAAATGCCCTGGTGAAAAATGGCCATGTTGGATGTTTAAACCCATTCATGGTTTTCAATGAACTTGAATCAGGATTAAAACACCACGGATTAATTAACTCTCACGATCAACTTGACCACTATAAAGAGATGCTGGCGATTGCTCGTCAAGAGTATGAAGATACAGTTAAAAATGACGTGCAAAAAGCGATCTCAGTTGATGAGTCAGCGATCCAGACGTTATGTGCAAACTATATCGATAACGTTAAGGCCTACACTCAAAAAGAAAAAATCAGAAACAAGTACTCTAATAAGTTAGAAGACGCTGATGAAAGATTCATGAGATCAATCGAAGAAAAAATCGATATTCCTGAGTCACGTAAAGACGATTTCAGAAGAGAAATCATGAACTACATCGGAGCTCTTGCGATCGAAGGGAAAGTTTTTGACTACAAGATGAACGAGCGTCTGCACAGAGCTCTTGAACTGAAGCTTTTTGAAGATCAAAAAGATTCAATCAAGCTTACGACTATCATCTCGAAAGTTGTTGATAAAGAAACACAAGAAAAGATCGATGTTGTGAAGTCACGTTTGATCAAAAATCATGGTTACTGTGAAATTTGTGCTACTGATGCACTTAATTTTGTAGCTTCGATTTTTGCCAAAGGCGACTCAGCTAAGTCGTAGGGTTTAGTAATTTTTAAAGGGTAATAGATGGATCATCCAATAAAAAGAGACCACGCGCGCTTCAGAAAGATTGTTAAAGGAAGAATTCGCGATAATTTAAGAAAATACGTTTCAAAAGGTGAAATGCCGGCCCCGAAAGGGGACGGTACCTTTAAAATTCCTATGCCTTCAATTGATACTCCAAGATTTAAATTTGGAGATAGAAACCAAGGTGGAATGGGGCAAGGAAACGGAGAAGAAGGCGATCCAGTTGACGGACAAGAAGGCGAAGGCCCAGGAGAAGGTAAAGAAGTAGGTAATCAAGCTGGTAACAAAGAGCTTGAAGTCGATCTATCTCTTGAAGAGCTTGCCTCTATTTTAGGTGAAGAGTTAGCTCTGCCTAAAATTGAGCCCAAGGGAAAGAAGGCAATGCCTTCTGTGACCAATAAATATACTTCTATTGGTATGACGGGGCCAAATTCGTTAAAGCATTTTAAAAGAACATATAGAGAAGCGATGAAGCGCCAGATTTCTTCTGGCACATATGACTTCAATGACCCTCGTGTTATTCCAGTGAAAAGAGATTTTCGCTATAGGGCAAGTGACGCTAAGGTTGAGTTTGAAAACTCTGCTGTCGTCATTTACATGATGGACGTTTCCGGATCAATGGGTGATGAGCAAAAAGAAATTGTTCGTACTGAAAGTTTCTGGATCAATCTATGGTTAAAAAGCCAATATAAAGACATTGAAGTGAGATACATCATTCACGATGCAACAGCTAAAGAGGTTGATGAAGAAACTTTCTTCAAGACTCGTGAGTCTGGTGGAACACTTATTTCTAGTGCTCTTAAATTATGTAAAGAGATCATCGATGCAGACTACGATCCAAGCGAGTGGAACATTTACCCGTTTCATTTCTCTGACGGAGATAACTGGTCAGCGGATGATACAAAACTTTGTCTCGAGTTATTAGACCAACATCTTCTTCCAGCTTCGAACGTCTTTTGTTACGGACAAGTTGAAAGCCGTTATGGCTCAGGACAGTTCTACAAAGACCTGGCCGGCAAATATGGTGAAGACGATGACAAAGTAATTCTTTCAAAAATTAAAAATAAAGAAGCTATTCTCGATTCGATTAAAGACTTCCTTGGAAAAGGAAAATAGGGATAAGTTATGTCTAGAACCAAACCACTAGAGGGAGAGTTACTCCGAATTAGAGATGAAATCCACGGCTACGCGCTGGAGTTCGGTCTCGATTTTTACGAAGTACGCTTTGAAGTGTGCGACTACGACACCATTAACATCCTTGCCGCTCAAGGTGGATTTCCTTCGAGGTACCCGCACTGGCGATTTGGAATGGACTACGATCAGCTCTCTAAAGGTTATGCTTATGGCCTTCAGAAAATTTATGAGATGGTTATCAACACGAATCCTTGTTATGCCTATCTTTTAAATGCCAATCATATTGTCGATCAAAAAATCGTAATGGCCCACGTTTATGGACATGCTGATTTTTTTAAGAACAATGCATGGTTTGCTAACACTGATAGAAACATGCTTGCCGTTATGGCCAACCATGGAACAAAAATTCGCCGCTATATGGAGCGCTACGGACAAAATAGAGTTGAAGAGTTTATTGACCGTGTAAACTCTATTGAAAATCTTATTGATGTCGGAGCTCTTTTTGAAACGTCAGACTCCCGCAGACAAAGTAATGAAAGAATGAAGCTTGCTGCAGAAGAAATCGCCAATCAAAGTGATGACAGATCAAATGCACTGAAGTCTTTTATGAGATCAAAATCTAGGAATACGCCTGGCCCGGTTGAGCCGGAAGAGATTGAAGATTTAAGAGATAAGAAAGTCGTCTCTCCAAGAGATGTAATGCACTACCTTTTAGAAAATGCACCTCTTGAAGAATGGGAAGCAGATATTTTGGGGATTCTGCGCGATGAAGCCTACTACTATCTGCCACAGCGTCTGACTAAGATTATGAACGAAGGATGGGCAAGTTACTGGCACTCACATATCATGACGACCAGAGCTCTTAAGGCCTCAGAAATCATCGATTATGCCGATCACCACGCCGGTGTTATGGCCATGAGTAAGCAAAATATTAATCCATACAAAATTGGAATTGAACTCTATAGAGACATTGAATACAGATGGAACACAGGTCGTTTTGGAAAAGAGTACAACGAATGTGAAGACATGCATGAAAAGGCGAAATGGGATAAGAACCTGGGCCTTGGAAGACAAAAAATCTTTGAAGTGAGAAAAACTCATAACGATGTTAGTTTCATCGATGAATTTTTTACTCCGGAGTTTTGTGAGCGCCAACAGTTGTTTACTTATAAATTTAATCCAAGAACCGGCCGCAATGAAATTGAAACCCGCGACTTTTTGGATATCAAAAATAAGCTGCTGACTCAGCTTTCAAATTTTGGGTCTCCTGTGATTGAAGTTGAAAGTGGAAACTTCCAAAACAGAGGTGAGCTACTTCTTCGCCACGTTCACCAAGGTGTTGATCTTGATTTTGGTTATGCTTCAGACACGCTTAGAAATATCTATGCGCTATGGAAGCGTCCGGTGAATATCACCAGCAGACAAGAAGAACAAAACATCACACTAAGCTTTGATGGTAAGGAATTTAAACAGGTCAAATAAGCTTGCTCTCATAGAAATATTGAGTAAAATTGAGTAAAGTAAATAAATTATATTAACTCAATAATTTTCACTATGAGAGTGTCATGAAGTATCTTCTTACGATTTCCCTTCTTTTATTGTTTATCACTCAGTTAAGTTTTGCAGCAACTGGGCCTCTCGCAACAGTAGTAAAGATCAAGGGTTCTGCCACGAAACTTCTTCCTGGTGCGACTCAGGCAACACTTGTTTCTGAAGGTGATCAACTAAGTGCAGATACATCGCTCTTAACTGGCACAAAAAGTTTCATTCAAATTAAATTCTTAGATAATGCAAACCTTTCAATGGCGGCCGACAGTAAGATTGTTTTGTCAGAGATGTCTAACGATGCTCCAGTTGTAATCTCATTATTAAAGGGGCGCATAAGAGTAGAAGCTTCAAGACAGTTTTATGTCAGAACGAGAACGGCTGCGATTGGAGTAAGGGCTTCAGAGTTTCAGGTCATTTATAATCCTGACAACCACCTGACTTCGCTTCTTACTTACAAAGGGGAAGCGTCTATTGGCAAAATTGATGAGACCACTCATCAAAGACTTGAGTTGCAGATTTCTGAAAAAACAACCGTGATTACCCGAGACGCTGATAATAGAGCGCCCGTTCTGACGACTATTGCTGGAGCTGAGTTAACACAAAAAGAAGAGATCAATCGAGTTTTAACAATTAACCCGGTAGTGGTTTTATCTGGGCAAGTTTCTATGTCATCAGGTGCTCTTAAGAGACCGAGCTTACCAGTTAGAATGTCTCCTCTTCAAATGCTCACACTCTTTAGAAATCGTGAGCTTAATGAAAAAAATATTTTAAACACGAGAGCAGGCACTCTGGTTATTTCTGAGAAAGCGACGGCCGGATTTGCAGCTCAAAAGGCACCACTAGAGGGTTATTATAATCCTAAGACTGGTGAGTTTGCTCCAAGGGCAGGAGGATGGGTTGACCAGACTTCTGGAATCTATATCGCTCCTAATGAATCTTCCACACTCAATGATTTGCATTTCGTTTATGTAAGCGACAGTAATGGATCTTACGATGCTGATACTGGCCAGTACCTATTTCCTCAGGGGCTGACATTGGATTCAAAGCATGGATTTATTCTGGAAAAAAATGCAGAAGTAAAACCAGAATTACTGGCCTTAAGAGAAGACATGAACAGGTCAATTTCTAAAGATATCGTTATTGGAAATATTGAAGACGATATGGCACGGGCAAGAAGATCATTAAGTGAAAAATTTATCAGAAACCATTTGAGCATTACTCTTTCTGGTGGATCAGAAAAATTGAAATTGGATTCATATGATTTTGAAAGCTCTGACTCTTTTAAAGTCAGCGCTCTTTGGGAGTTGAACTCAACGAATAGATTTTCACCTCTTTTGGGTTTAAGTTATGCAAGTACAGGTTACGATGATCTAAAAAATAAAGGGCATGGACAGGATTCTAAATCTCTTATTTCAATGCAAGCAGGACTAAAGTATGCGCTTACTAACAGGCTGGACCTGGTATTGAAGGCCTCGCTTGATCAGGCCCACCATGCTTCAGAGACCTCAGCTAATCCTGCAGTTTACCAGCTAAAAAGAATTGTCATGACTAACTTAAATCTTGGTGCAAGTTATGAAATCATCAGATCAAACCGCTGGTCTTTGATGGGAGAAGCATTCGGACATATAGGGCTTAGAAAAAGATTTAATAATTTAGTACTTTCAGAAGTCTCTGGGTTTGATTTAAAACTTATGCCGGTTTATGCAATTGATGACAGAAAGTCAGTCGGGATTGGATTGTATACTCAGTATGAAAGCTCTAAAGTGACAGGGGGAGCAACTGCCTTAGAGGAAAAACGAACTCAGACAGGTCTTCTTGCTAGTATGAATTTTGAATTGTAAAAAATATTATTGTGGTGAGAGCCTGATGGTCTCACCATCGAGTTCTTCGATATCTGCCTGGTCAATGGTCTTAGTTTCAATAAGGGGCTCAAGTCCTTTTTTTTCTTTCAGGGATTCTACTGTCATGGCCTTATCAGTATAAATTTCTTCATCACGCTTAATCGTCTTTCCCAAATTTCCCCACTGAATGTATTGAAGTGATAACCAGCAGCTGATTCCATCAAAACTTTTACATGATTTTTCGGCAGACTCTTCAACTTTTCTTTTGTCGTGGGCATTATCATTGCCACCTAAAATGAGGTTTACATAAGTATCCATCACATTCACTTCAAATGGAGGATTGTACTTAAAAGCGATTTTTAGGAGAGTCAGCTCTTTTTGTGCTTCAGTAAATTTTTTCTCACGAATCAAAAAGGCAATTTTCACAGCACTCGCATTTCTTGGATCGAGCGATTTGTTAGAGATGTTATTGAGCATTAAAAGACCATCAGTCCATTGGTTTAATAACCATGCTAATGGAATGGCCCGCTCAAGGGAGTTGGCCGAGTCCTGCTTTTTTTGCAAGGCCAGTCTGAAATGTCCAAAAGCAAGTTCATATTCTTTATTGGCGAGATTAACATTACCCTTAATATTTTCAGCATTAGCAGTATCGATATCATCAATGAAGGCCAGTGCCTTTTTAGAGTCTCCCGATCTTAAATACATGAAGGCCACAATTTCTCGCAGTCTTTTAGATTGATAAGAAGATTCAGGGAGAGTCGAGATAAGATTTAAAAGGTCTTTTTCTTTGTTTAAATAGAGACCGGTTTTAAGCCATAGTCTTGCCATTTCATCACTGGAAAATGTTCCTTGAGCATCAATGTACATTGATCTTCTGATCGCTTCCGAGTTTTGAGTTTTAAGCTGAATCATAGAGTTCAGCCAATACTGATCATTTTTAGAATACTTTGCCGTGTAAAACTGGCATGGAGCGCGCTCGCGCTTGATGGCCTCAACGTCGTTGACCGCCATGAAATTAATTAATCGCAAAAGACAGTTTTGAGTAAATGAAGTGGTAGACTCCATATTACTTTGGTTGAGTTCCTTCAAGGATTTATCAAAGCGTCCGTTGATAAAGTGAAGAACGGCCAGGTAGCGCTTTTTTATTCCCGTCACACCGCTAGTTTTATCGCTGATCCTATTTAAAAAATACTCGGCCGTTTTTAAATCGCCGCTAATCATTTTAAATTTTGCTTTTTGAAGATTAAAAAGATCCACTTGTTTTTGATTATTGTCTTTGATGAGCCCGGTTTCATAGGCAGCATCAAGAGAGTACTCAACACCTTCAAGCATGATCTCTTTGAGTTCATCCTCGTTAGTTTGAGCAAAGCTTATCCCGCTAAAAACGCTCAGGAATAAAAGGGCACATAGTGTCTTCATGCTTAATATTTCGGGTCTTTTTCCCGATAACTTAAACAAATATGAAGACTACACTTATTTTCACTTTTGTGACCCTGATGACGACGATGCTTATGCCTTCAGCATACGCTCTTGCCCCTGTTGAAAGCCTGGTGCTAGGAAACTTTTCAGAGGAGTATTCTGAGAACACAAGTGATCCTCTCAATTATGTTTTCTCACGAGACACGACTAATAAAAACACTTCAAGTGAGTTTAAGCTTGAGCTTGCTGTCTATCGCGGCTTTTACGAAGAAGGGAAAAATCTCACCAATTACTGTCGTGAAGTCAAACCAGTTCGTTATGCGACAGAATGGGAAAAAGTTCAGGTAAAACGCTCCGTCATGTCTACCATTCAGTATATAGGTTTGGATCTTACTGCGCGCGCGATTCCTCAATATGCAAAAGCATTAGAGTATACGCGTGAAGAATATGTGAATCTGGTAGAAGGACTTGTTGGAAATTATTGTTCAACAAATCTTTCAGTTATTAGTAAAAAAGAGCTTCTGAATAATTTGTTATTGAAGTTTGATAAAGATAACAATTATAAACTTCCATCAGTCACTGGAAATCCTTATTTCCCGGACAATCTTGATAGCTACCTGCCACCCAAAAAAGCAACTGAGCAGGAATTTTTATACACCGTCAAATTGTTTCAATCACTATGTTCATGGGGAGGAAATCCCGCCAATCCAGGACTCATGGTTCCCATTTTAAAAAATAGTGCCTTGATGTCTTTTTTCGGAAGACAACTCTCGGGTGAATCTATTGGCTGGAAAGAAAGTGACAATACTGTTTTTTTGAAAGAAGACAATCAAACGGCCCGCGTTTGGTGTGACAATCTTATCTGCAGAAAAATATCAAAAGAAAATTTCAATGCAAAATTTTTCTATTCTGTGGGTGGAACGAGTATTAAAGACGACATTAAAAGACTCTATTGTGAAGAGTTTAGAATGAGTGATTATAAACCTAAAGAAAGTGACCCACGAATTGCAAAGATGATGAACTCCATGACGTTTGATGAAGAAAATTTTATCAACTCACAGTTTATTGCACTGATCACAGGTGTTCCTGATTTTCTTCTTCGCGCAGAAAAATACACTGATGGAGTTGAGTTCTTTAGATCGAGTATGGATTTTGCCTGGAACAAATGGGCGAAAAAAGTCAGTGAAAATTTTACCAGCGATCTGTTATTTGAAGAGCCATTAACCCTGGAGCTTATTGAGCGCTCTCAATTTTATAATTACCGCTCAGGTAAACTACAAGTGTCTTTTGATGTAAATCTTGGAGAGTTTGATAGAATTAATCAAAGAAATGGAAAGATGAAAGTGACTTTTAATATCAAAGTAGCGAACTCGTTTTTTGATTATTATCGTAAAGCTCTCAAAGAGCTTAATGGTATGAATCTCGCAGAAAAAAATCGCGAGAAATCCCGCCTTATCAACAGATTAAAAATTCAGCTCACTAGGGATGTATTAAGTGCCAGAGAAAAGTTTTTGATACCACCATGGCGTGGAGATCTGGAGGCCCTGATTGCCAACGAGCTCACTTCTCAGATTTTAGATACTCCGGATAAATACCTAAAGTTCAATGAACCAGGTGACAGGTCCATAGAAATTGAAATCAACTATGGAATTTTTGCACTGAAGTACATTAATCACCAGTTCAATGTTAAAAAAGGACTGGAAAAAGCTGTTGGCCCATTAAAATAACAGCGTTAATGACAAGTATTTCAAGTTGGTTTACAATCCTGCATGGCCAAAAAAATAACAACTACTAAAAAATCGACTAAGGACAATTCTTTAGAAAATCTTCCTGTTGTTTTACCTAAAAATAACGACGCTCTCGTTGTTCAAAATATTTTAAGTCACAATAAAACTGATCAAATGCCGGTGACGACTGATCCTCTGACGACTTACGTTCGAGAAATTAGCCGCTATAAACTTTTGACTCCAGAAGAAGAAGAACAACTATTAAAAGAAATGCAGGAAACTGGTGACATCGAAGTTGCTAAAAAACTGGTTCTTGCCAATCTGAGACTGGTTGTAAAAATTGCGATTGAATATAGATCAGCTTGGCAAAACGTGATGGATCTCATTCAGGAAGGCAACATCGGCCTTATGAAGGCCGTTTCAAAATACGATGGTACTAAAGGCGCAAAACTTTCTTATTACGCCAGCTGGTGGATCAGGTCTTATATTTTAAAATTTATTCTCGATAACTTCCGCTTAGTAAAAATCGGAACGACCAACGAGCAAAAGAAGCTCTTCTTTAATCTTATGAAAGAAAAAGAGCGCTTAATAGGGCTGGGTTTTAATCCGGACAATAAGATGATTTCGGAGAGCTTAGGTGTTTCGGAAAAATCAGTGGCCGTTATGGATAGAAGGCTTTCTCAAGGAGGCGGTGAGCTCTCTCTTGAAGCAAAACTCGATGAAAACGGGCCTAGCCTTGCCGACATCCTGACAGATAAAGAAGAATTGTCGATGGATGAGAAGCTGGGAGACCTGCAGGGTGTCGAAATCCTGAAGGATCAATTGCAGAATTTCCTGGGCGGGCTCAAAGAGCGCGACCGTGAGATCTTCGAAATGCGACTTCTATCGGAAGTTCCTGCATCGCTTCAAAGTATTGCAGACCAATATGGCGTCTCGAGAGAGCGCATCCGTCAGATCGAAGAGCGCCTGATCGGGAATTTAAAAGTTTACATGTCAGAATTTATCCGCTAAAACGTGGGAACTATTAAAAAACACCTTTATTTTGGTTTTGGGAATTGGCCCACTGCTAGAATCTTGGCAAGGGAGACACTATGATTACTTTAGAAGAATCAAAAAAAATTACAGCTGAGTTCGGAAAAGAGTTCGGATCAAGCGAAAAAGACTCAGGATGTACAGCAGTTCAGGTTGCAATTCTTACAACAAGAATTTCTAACCTAGCTCCTCACTTTGCTGCTAACAAGCACGACTATTCTGGAAACCGTGGTTTATTAAAAATGATTGGTCAAAGAAAAAGACTTCTTGCTTATATCGCAAGAACAGATGCTACGAAGTACCAAGCATTAATTAAGAAATTAGGTCTAAGAAAATAAGAAAAAAATCCAAAAAGGGAACCTCAAAGGTTCCCTTTTTGTTTTAAAGCGCTAAACTATAACAAGTGAAAAGACTTCGAATTTTTGGGTGATGGGAATTTGAAGGATATTTGAAGGCAGTGTCAGTAGATCAAACACCACTGTCTTGAAGTATCTTTTAAACCCCAGCCAAAATTCAAAAATCTTTTCCATCATACGGCATCAATGATGATGTCATAAATGGAGATTTACATGAACGAAAACAAAAAAGAGTACAAACTCAATTACGGTGGCAAAGAAGTCACTATCGAAACTGGAAGACTTGCAAAACAAGCTGACGGTGCAGTTCTAGTGAGCTGTAACGGAACTCAAGTTCTTGTTGCTGTTTGCTCGGCGAGAGAATTAAAAGATGGACAAGATTTTTTCCCACTTTTAGTTGAATACCAAGAAAAATTTTACGGAGCTGGAAAATTCTTAGGTGGATTCATTAAACGTGAAAACCGCCCATCAACTGCAGAAATTTTAACTTGTAGAATTATTGACCGTGGACTTCGTCCAATGTTCCCAAGTGACTACATGTTCGACACAGTCGTGACATGTTCAGTTCTTTCATACAATGAAAATGGTGACCCAGAAGTTTTAGCGGGTCTTGGAGCTTCTGCTGCTATCGCTATTTCAGACATTCCATTCTCAGCTTCTCTTGGAACACTAAAAGTTGGTCGTATCAATGGGAACCTGGTTATCAACCCAGCTTTCTCTGAATGGGCCAACTCTGATCTTGAAATCGCAATCACTGCTTCGAAAGATGCAATCTTGATGGTTGAAGGTGAAGCGAAGATCGTTCCGGAAAAAGAAGTTCTTGCTGCTATCAACTTTGGTCACGAACAAATCAAAACTTTCTGTGCAGTTGTTGATCAAATGCAAAAAGAAGTTGGAAAGAAAAAACGTTCATACACTTCTGCTGAAGCCAACACGACTCTTTCGTCTAAAGTAAAAGCTGATTTTACATCAGTTGCTAGAACGGCTCTTGGAATTAACGATAAAATGGAACGTCAGGACGCTGTACGCGCTCTTAATAAGGCCGTAGCAGAAGCGATTAAAGCTGACCCAGCTGCTTTCGGATTAAAAGACGACAAAGGTGCCTCTAAAGAAGCTTACAAAGCAGTGGATGGTCTTTTATACGACATGATGAGAGCAGACATTCTTGATGAAGGAAAGCGTATTGCTGGAAGAAAGTTAGATGAAGTTCGTAAAATCGAAACTGAAGTTAACATTCTTAACCACCCACACGGATCTTCATTATTCACTCGTGGTGAAACTCAGGTTATGGCGACAGTAACTGTTGGTGGATCTCTTGGAGATCAAATGCAAGACCGTATTACTGGTCTTACATATTCAAAATTCTACCTTCACTATAACTTCCCTGGATTCTCTGTTGGTGAAGCGAAGGGATCTCGTGGAGCTGGTAGACGTGAACTAGGTCACGGTAACCTTGCTGAGCGCGCTCTAAAAGCAGTTATGCCATCACAAGAAGAGTTCGCTTATACAACTCGTGTTGCTTGTGAAGTTTTAGAATCAAACGGTTCATCTTCAATGGGTTCTGTTTGTTCAGGATCAATGGCAATGATGGATGCAGGTATTCCTATTGTTAATCCAGTTGCAGGAATTGCAATGGGATTAATTACTGATGGAAAGAGATATAAAATTCTTACAGATATTTTAGGTGATGAAGATCATCTAGGGGATTTAGACTTTAAAGTTGCTGGAACAAAAGATGGTGTGACAGCTATTCAGATGGACATCAAGATTACGGGTCTTACTCCACAAATTATTGAAGATGCTATTGGACAAGCTTACAAGGGAAGAATGCATATCCTTGGTGAGATGGCGAAAACAATCTCGACTCCAAGAGATGGCTTCAAACCAGGTGTTCCAACAATCATGACAGTTATGATCCCGACAGATAAAATCGGAGCTCTAATCGGACCTGGTGGAAAGAACATCAAAAAACTTCAGGAAGGATTTAAAGTTACAATCGAAATCACTGAAGAAGGGATGGTTAAGGTTCTTGGATCTGATACAGCTGTTCTTAAAGAAGCTATCAGTACTATCAACATGCAGATCAATGGGCCGGAAATCGGAACTATTTACGAAGCAAGAGTTGACTCAATTAAAGAATACGGAGCATTCGTTGAAATCGGATCTGGTGTTTCAGGTTTAGTTCACGTTTCAGAACTCTCTGATGAGCGCGTTCAAAACGTTGAAGACTTCATCAGTGAAGGCGACATGATTAAAGTTAAAGTTATGGAAATCGACAAGATGGGCAGAGTTAAATTGTCGGCAAAAGCTGTAGCTTCGATCAAGAAAAAAGAAGGAAAATAATCAGTGACTACTACTGTTTTAGTTAAAGTTAAGAAGCTCTCTCATTATGATGAGAGCTTCGCTTTGCCCTCGTACGAAACAACAGGTGCCGCAGGTGCTGATGTTAGAGCGAGCCTGGGCAATGGTGAAAAATTATTAATTAAGCCTGGTGAGCGCGTGCTTGTACCAACTGGTCTCTCTATGGAAATTCCACCGGGATACGAAGTACAAGTTCGTCCTCGTTCAGGTTTATCTTTTAAGACAGGTCTTATGGTTTTAAATTCTCCAGGGACAATCGATTCAGATTACCGTGGTGAAGTGAAAATTATTTTAGGAAATTTAGGTAAGGCAGATGAAGTGATCAACCACGGTGACCGTGTTGCTCAGCTAGTTTTAGCTCCTGTTACACAAGCTCAATACGTTGTGAGTTCAGATGATCTTTCAGCGACAGCTCGTGGTGAAGGCGGATTTGGATCTACAGGCAGACAATAAAAAAGGATTAATATTGTGGCATTAAAAATTGATTACAATCAGCTCGCTAATGCTGACGAGGCCTATAAAAAAGTAAAAGAATTGATTACTCCTGAATACATTCAGAAGTTTCAAGTCAAAGCGGACATCAAGTATGATGACTCGAAAAAATTAGTCACAGCAAAAGGTTCAGGCTTCACGCTTGAATTATGTTTTTTGGAAAAGCACTGTGAAGTGGACCTGGATTTATCTTTTTTATTAAAGCCGCTTAAAGGCAAAATACTAGAGAAGATTGAAGGGCAGATTAAAAGAAATTTATAAGGACCCCAAGGATTCTAATGACTACGCATAAAGTTACTTTAAGACCTGATGGAAACGTCGTGGAAATTCCTGAAGGAAAAAACCTTCTGGTCGCTCTTCGTGAGTGCGATATTTATGTTAAATCAAGCTGTGGCGGACACGCGACGTGCACTGATTGTATTATCAAAGTTGTCTCAGGTGAAGACAACCTGACTCCACCTCCATTTGAAGAATTAAAACTTCTTGGTAACGTTTTTCACATTACGAAAGAGCGCCTTGCTTGTCAGACATGCATCACTGGAAATGTGACGATTGATATTTCGAAACATGACAAAGCAAGTGATGAGGCCCGTCTGAAAAATAAGACGAGCAATTTCTCTAAAAAAAAACAGGTCAAAACCTTAGTCAGAAAAGAAACGGATATCGGAAAAATTAGAGACGAGAAGTTTGCTGAACAAGCGGCCTTCGAAGCTGAACAAAGACAAAAAAATGATGTCTGGAAAAATCACTGGGAAAAAGATAAGGACGCTGAAGCTCCTAAAAAGCTTGCCGGTGGAAAACGTCCAAAATTCTTTGATACTGATAAAGTTGATTATGAAAAAGACACGTATACCAGACCACTGTCGGCCGAAAAACAAAAATTAAAAGACGAACGTCTGGCCCGTGAGCGCGAAGAGAAATTCAACGCCCGCACTGATAAGGAAATGGTTCAAAAAAGCCGTGAAATTCCGGATTCAGATAAGGATTTTAAAAAATTTCGTAAATAACATTTTCAAAAAAATTATTAGATACACCCAAGGAAGTGGTATGTTGAAAAAGATTTTATTACTTGTGAGTTTTACTCTTTCAACGGGGGCCTTTGCTCTAAGCGAAGCCAACTACGCCCTGGAATATCAAGAAAAAATCATTCCTCTTATTAATTCCTTCCAATATGGAGTTATGAAAGGGGAGAAATCCATCTTCATTCATTATGCTACTTATACGACTAACCCAGACTCAAGTCTTTGCATGGTTATTCTTCCTGGCAGAAGTGAGCCTCTAGAAAAGTATGCAGAAGTTGTTCATACGATGAACAATGGAGCTACAGCGAATACTTATAAATTCTTTTTAATGGATCATAGAGGACAAGGAACATCTTCAAGAATGAGTGGTGTGCAGTCTGATATGGGTTATGTTGATGAATTTGAAAATTACGTTCTCGACCTGAAGAATTTTATGGATACTGTTGTGATCCCTAGTGGATGTTCCCAAAAATACCTACTGGCCCATTCTCTGGGAGCAGGGATTGCTGTGAACTTCATGCAAGAATATCCTCAGTATTTTGATAAAGCAGCTCTGTCGTCACCGATGCTAAAAATTATGACAGCTCCGTATTCTTATAAAGTTGCCAGAACAATTGTTCTTGCGAGCATGGCCGCTGGACGTGGAAAGAAATTTGCCGTCGGACAAAAAGGCTTTACTGGAGTGAGAAATTTTGAGGCCAATACTTTTACAACATCAAAAGTGCGCTATGAGATGGCGATGAACATGTTTGATATGAATCCTAAGGCACGCCTTGGTGGAGTGTCTAATAGATGGCTTAACGAAGTGATGAAAGCGACTAAAGACATTAGAAAAAACTACAGCGAGCTACGTATCCCTTTAAGAGTTTTTCACGCAGGGATGGAGTCTTATTCAGAAAAGAGCGAGATGATAAGGCTTTGTGATGAAGCCGCTTATTGCAAACGCACGTATCTTGAAAATTCAAAACACGAAGTTCTTATGGACAGTGATGCCAACCGTGATGTAGTCATGAACGCTCTGGTTGAGTTCTTTAACTAATACTTAGAGAGTAATTCTTTAAGTTTTACCAGATCTGCTTTTCTTGAGTGGCGGTCGATATTGACTGATTTATTTTTATCAGTCGTGATATTGAGTTCAAAATATCCTTTGTTTTCAAACTGCTTCATTGCTTCGGGATTATTGATTCCTTGGGCATTTCTCAGTTTTGCCATATTTGGTGAGGCCATGAAGTGGTTGACGTGAATTGAGTCCAGTGAGTTTAGTTTATAAGATCTCTTCCAGAACGGAATAAAAAACAGTCGGTGATAAACTGTCAGCGAGCTGCCTTTTTTTACCAGCATTTTTTCGTAGAAGAAAAAGCTCAGCATCACAACTGGGGCCGCAAAAAGAGTTCCTTGTACCAGGTGCCCAAGAAAAACCATTGATGGGTCTTCTGTATAGCTTAAAAGCTTTAGAATAACAGCATGGCTTGCCAGCCACATGATAACAACAACAGAGACAGCGGCCACTAGATAGGCCCAAAAGACCATTGGGAGACCGTAAGTTTTAAGGACTAATGAAGAGTTGATGACGCGAGATCTGTCATCTTCGTTAGCATTATCTGTCACTGGAAAAATATACATTAGGCCCATTAAACACCTGCGTTAAATTTTACATATCACTTCAGTCGACTTTAATATAATTATACTAATTGTGTAAACTATAGGGGTCATCCGAATGAAAACTTTTAAGCTTTTGGCAGCATTATTATTGTTCTCATATTCCTTAGCAGGATTTTCAAAAACTCTTGTCATCACTGATATCGACGACACGATAAAAAAAGCAAACTCAATGGGTGGAGTTGGTGGTGTTTACCACTTTTTAAAAAAGAAACCCTACAATGAAACACGAGATTTATTTAATGAAATTAGAAAAGATGAAATAGCTCGTGGAAATACTATTGGATACTTTTATGTTTCAGCAGCACCGTCATTTACTTTTGATGCTCAAGAGTGGATCACAAAAAATAATTTTCCAGCAGGCCCATCATATTTAAAAACGAAAGAAAATGGTGGGGAGACTTATGCTTATAAATACCGCACGATTAAGACGATTATTGAAAATGCTCTTAAAAAAGATAACGATCTGAAAATCATCTTTTTTGGAGACAACTCTCAGCATGATGCTAAAGTTTATTATGACCTGAATCTGGAAATGAATCTTGGTAGTGAGATCTTTATCCGTGACGTAAGCACAGAAGCGACTTACTTTTCTTCAACTCTTCCACTTGTAAGACTTCCAGGTGTTCATTATTTCTTCTCAGAAATGGAATTAATCAATCATCCAAGCTTTCTTTTTATGAGTTCAAATTTAAAAAATTTGATTCATGCTCAGTATAGCAAACAAGACTTAGTGCCACCGTATACGCTTGATACACTCGTTGATAGGCTGAAAGACATTTGTGAAAGTGGCAAAGGCATTATCACTGAAGATAAAAGTAGAGAGTGTAAACAACAGGCCAAAAAAGATGCTGGCCAGTACTGGGAAGATTATTACACAAGATTTTAAGCAGCCCTTTTTTTAGGAAAAGTTAATGCAAAAGTTGTATTAGCTTTTCCTGAATCGTAAATGAGATATCCACCATGAGACTCTAAAATTCCTTTTGAAATACTAAGACCCAGGCCTGTGCCTTTACCCAGCTCTTTAGTCGTAAAAAAGGGTAAGGTCATTTTGTGAACGATTTCTGTTGGAATACCTTTGCCACTATCAGAGACCAGAACACGTATAACGCTTCTTTCTTCAATGACATTAATCTTTATCCATTTTTCTTCTAAACTCTCAATGGCATCATGTGAGTTTGAAATTAAATTCATTAAGACCTGTGAGATTTGCGAAGATCTGCAATCAATTTCAAGAGTTGGGCAGCAGTTGACGGAGACACTTATGTCTTCAAACTTATAGTGTTCTACGCAAAGAGAGAGTGTTTCATCGATCAGAGATTTTAGGTTGGCAGGTTTAAAGGGATCATTCTCACTATTTCTGGAATATGTTTTTAGGCCTTTTACTATTTTTACTATTCTATCGACAGTCGTATTAATAATGTCAAAATCTTTTGCGTTGGTCTTTAAGTCAAAAGTACCATCTTCACATTTTCTTTTTAGTATTTTTGATTTGCATTGAATGATGGTCAGGGGATTATTAATTTCATGGGCAATTCCTGCTGTCATTTCACCAAGCGTAGAAAGTCTGGCCGATTCATTTATTTGTTGTTCCAAAAGTCGCAGCTGATTTTCATGTGTCATCAGCTGCATTATTTTTATTTTTAATTCCAGCAGTCTGGTAATTTGTGCTGAAAGAGCGTGAAGGGATTTTATCTGATCAACTGTTATGCTTCTTGCCTTTGTGTCGATGATACACAAAGTACCGATAGGAAAATTATCAGGAGACATTAAAGGAACGCCAACATAAAACCTAAAATGAGCTGTCCCCGTTACAAGAGGTGTATCAAAAAATCTATCGTCAAGGGTCATGTCTTCAACGATAAAAGCTTCTTTTTGTAAAATGGCATAAGCACAAAAGGCAGCTTCTTTTGGAATTTGAGTTGCATTGATACCGTTTTTGGATTTAAACCAGATTCTTTCTTTATCAACCATGCAAATCAATGAAATAGGAGTGCCACAGATTTGAGCGGCAAGAGCGGTGATAGCATCGTAATCAGATTCTGGAAGTGTATCCAGAATATTAAGGGCGCTCAGAGAGTCTAGCCTTTCTTTTTCAAATAAATAATCAGGTGCAGATTTCATACTAAGGTAATCGGTACTTGTATCCCGCAAGTGAAGTAAAAGATGCCATATTAATGTTAAATTAAGTTTATGATTGTGAAGTTATCTAAATAATTAAGCGTTAAAACACGCAACTAAACGATTATCTTTATTTAATAATTCAGGTATTGCTTGCAAACATTCAGGAGTTACCATTGGGCATCTTGGAGAAAAAGCACATCCTTTTGGCAGATAAAGAGCAGAAGGGATTTCACCTTTGGCACTTTCAGGAATTTCTTTAGTTTGTTTACCAACAGTTAACGTCGGAGCACTTTCTAGTAGAATTTTTGTATAGGGGTGTTTGGGATTTAAAAAAATTTCATCACGCGGGCCATACTCGACAATTCTTCCCAGGTACATCACCAGGATTTTATCCGAGATATGCTGAATAACCGAGAGATCATGGGAGATAAAAATATAAGAAAGAGAAAATTCTTTTTGGAGATCTAGAAGAAGATTTAAAACCTGTGCCTGGATAGAAACATCAAGAGCGGATACAGGCTCATCCAAAATTAAAACGCGGGGTCTTAACATCAGGGCCCTGGCAATTCCAAGTCTTTGGCGCTGGCCTCCACTAAAGTGATGTGGGTATCGTTGTGCGAACTCTGCACGCAGCCCAACTTTTTTCATCATAGAGTAGACGAGTTCACGGATTTCTTCTTCTGACTTATCAGTGTTAATTCTTAAAGGATCAGCGATAATATCAAAGGCCTTTTTTCTTGGATTTAAAGACTGATAAGGGTCTTGAAAAACCATCTGAATGAGTGAATGAAATTCACGAGGTTTATAATCTTTGTATTTCTTTCCCAGCAACTCAATCTCACCACTGGTCTCAATTTCTAGTTGAGTGAGGACTTTTGCAAGAGTACTTTTTCCACATCCAGACTCACCGACAATGCCCAATGTAACATTTTGACCTAGAGTGAAATTGACATCCGAGAGTGCTTTTAGACTCAGACTCTTTTTTAAGAATTTTTTAATTTCAAAAACTTTATTGAGATTTTTTACTTCTAAAATATTATTCATTTGATCACCACGTGCTCGATGGGGTGAATGCATCTGTATTCACGGTGGGCCGGTTCACTTTCAAATATTGGAATAGGTGAGCGCTGGCATTCAGGTGTGACGAACTCGCATCGTGGACTAAACTGACAACCTATAGGGCGCTCGTTAAACGACGGTACAATTCCAGGAATAGAAGGAAGAATGGTTTTAGGCACTCGTCTGAGATTATCAACCAGCGCTCCAGGACGCGATCCCAGCAGAGCGTGGGTGTAAGGATGTTCTGGATGACTAATTAAATCTTTTGTTGGGCCACTTTCGACCACTTCACCAGCATACATGACCTGAAGTCTTTCGCTATACTGACTGACTACACCCAAGTCATGAGTGACGAGAACAACCGCCATATTTTGGCGCTCTTGAAGCATTTTTATCAGGTCTAAAATTTGTTTTTGAATAGTAACGTCAAGAGCTGTTGTCGGCTCATCGGCAATAAGAAGTTTGGGGTTGGTGGAAATTGCCATGGCAATCATCACTCTTTGGGCCATCCCGCCTGAGAGCTCAAATGGATAGGCCTTTAGTCTGTCTTTAGGAGAAGGAATCCCTACAAGACTTAGAAGTTCAATGGATTTATCGATAGCATCTTTTTTAGAGATGTCCATGTGAGCTTTGATTGTCTCCACCATCTGAAACTGCACAGATAAAAATGGATTAAGAGCAGTCATCGGGTCTTGAAAAATCATAGCGACTTCACGACCTCTGATTTTTTGCCATTGTTTATCTTTCAAGCTTAATAAATTGTGTCCATTAAATTCAGCCTTTTTTGCTGTGACCAAGGACGAATCAGGAAGAAGTCCCATGAGTGCGAGATTCGTTATACTTTTTCCTGATCCCGATTCACCAACTACGCCAAGCATTTCACCTTGCTTGACTGAAAATGATAAATCACGAACAGCATGGATAGGATTTTTTGACCTGTCTGACTTAAAATGAATGTTTAAATTTTCAACTTCCAACAACATCTTAATTCTGCTTTTTTAAGCGTGGATCGAGTGCATCTCGAAGTCCATCACCTAAAAGGTTAAAAGATAATACAATAACTAAAATGCAAACTCCTGGAAGAGTGACCATCCATGGAGAGCTTTCAATATAACTTCTGGCATCCGAGAGCATAGTTCCCCATTCGGACATCGGAGCTTGAGCACCTAGGCCTAAGAAGCCCAGGGCCGCACAGTTTAGGATTCCGTCGCTAAAACCTAGTGTCGCCTGAACAATCAGAGGTGCCATACAATTAGGAAGAATTTCAATAAACATAATCCTGAAGTGTCCTGCTCCGAATAATCTGGCCGCATGAACGTACTGGCGATTTTTTTCCGCCATGACTTGGGCCCTGATAATTCTTACAAAATTTGGAACGGCCACGATACTCACGGCCACGATGGCATTGGTGATTCCAGGGCCCATGATCGCAACAATGACGATAGCAAATAAAATACTTGGAAGTGACATGATGAGGTCAGTGATTCTCATAATGGTCTTATCAATGAAGCCACCGAAATAGCCGGCGATAACACCTAAAAATGTTCCAATCACCAAAGAGATCAAAACCACTGCGAACCCAACAGAGAGTGAAACTTGTGAGCCGTAGATAAGGCGACTTAAAAGATCTCTTCCCAGGTCATCTGTTCCGAAGAAAAATTGGGGATTTCCACCTGTCACAAAACTAGGAGGAAGTCTTAAGTACTCAGTGTAAACATTTGTAGGATCGTGAGGAGCTATAATGGGTGCTAAGATAGCAACGAGGCAAGAGATAATGATGATGACTATTCCTATCATCGAGCCTTTGTTTTTTTTGAGTTCAAAAAATAATTCTTTAATAAATATTTTCACGATTAATTCCTCATCTTTGGGTTGAGGAAATAATAAATGATATCCACTAAAATATTTGTCATGACGATGATGAATGAAATGATTAAAACTCCACCTTGGATGACGGGATAATCTCTGGCCGTAATGCTGGCGACAATCCACTTTCCAATTCCAGGCCAGCTAAAAATGGTTTCAGTTAAAATGGCACCGGTAATGATAGAGCCAAATAAAAGAGCAATTGTCGTGATGATTGGAACAAGGGCATTTCTAAGAGCATGAATGAAAATAATTCTTTTTTTACTCATTCCTTTTGCTTTGGCCGTTCTCATGTAATCTTCACCCAACACTTCCAGCATGCTTGACCTGGTCATTCTTGCGATAACGGCAAGAGGAATAGTCCCTAGAGCAATAGAAGGAAGAATGAGATGGCGTAGAGCACTTATAAAAGGAGCAAATCCTTCAGCAGTGATCACTTCAGGTCTAAGCGTATCAATCAAATAAAATCCCGTGAAGGTCGGTATGTCGTAGATAAAATCAATTCTTCCGGAAACTGGAGTGAGTCCAAGCTTAACTGAGAAAAAGAGAATTAAGATAAGTCCCCACCAGAAAATGGGCATCGAGTAACCAATAAGAGATGAGCTCATTAAAAAGTAATCAAAAAAACTATTGCGCTTAATGGCCGCAAAAATACCTAAAGGGATTCCGATTAAGATAGAAAAAAAGAGACTGATCATTCCGAGCTCAACAGTGGCCGGGAATCTCTCTGCGAACTCACTCCAGACAGAGTTATTAGAAATAACAGAAGTGCCTAAATCACCTCGGAGGATATTTTTTAAATAGATCCAAAACTGCTCAATGATAGGAAGATCAAGCCCCAGAGATTTTTTCATTTCAAGATAGCGGACCGGGTCAGCACCGCGCTCACCAATCAGGTTTAAAACCGGATCTCCCGGAA
Source organism: Bacteriovoracaceae bacterium UBA6153 (assembly GCA_002428265.1). Taxonomy (GTDB): domain Bacteria; phylum Bdellovibrionota; class Bacteriovoracia; order Bacteriovoracales; family Bacteriovoracaceae; genus Bacteriovorax. The sequence goes on along the minus strand of DIUR01000033.1, from coordinate 32,312 downwards.
TAAGCCTGATAAGAAAAAAAGATATAAGGCTGATCCCCAGCAGTGTGGGGATCAGGTCTAATAATTTTTTAGAAAGGTATTTCATTAATTATTCAACAACGATGTCTGCAAGATAATCTTGTCCTAATGGATCAAGCTTATAGCCATTGATATTTTTTGCCATGGCCTTAAATGTTTTTGAGTGAGCAATATTTACAACTGGGGCCTGGTCATGGGCGATGACTTGCGCTTGCATATAAAACTTAGTTCTCGCTTTTACATCTGTGGTTAATTTTGCATCAGAGATGAGCTTATCAAATTTCTGGTCACACCATCTAGGGTAATTACTTCCAGATTTTACACTTGCACATCCAAGGAGAACTCCAAAGAAGTTATCAGGGTCGCCATTGTCACCGTTCCATCCGAATTGAATAAGAGAGTGCTCCCCAGCTTTTGATTTTTCCAGGTATGTCGGCCAGTCAAAAGAGATCAGTTTAACTTTGATACCGATTTTTGCGAGATCTGCCTGCATAAGTTCACCCATTTTTTTTCCGTTCGGATTGTATGGACGAGCTACTGGAAGCGTCCACATGTCTGTTTCAAATCCATTTGGGAATCCAGCTTTTTTAAGAAGTTCTTTTGCTTTGTTTATATTGTAATCATAGTCCACAACAGAGTTGTTATATGACCAGATTGTTGGAGGAATCAGGTTTTTAGCAGCTGTCGCATTATTCATATAAATGGCCGCGATATAAGTCTTTTTATCGAGCGCATGGCTGATGGCCTGTCTCACTAAAAGATTATCAAATGGTTTTTTAGTCACGTTCATTGCAAGAAAGCCGATGTTAAGACCAGCGTCTTCCATCACTTTTAACTTTGGATTTTTTTTCATGTCAGCAACATCAGCAGGGGCCGGATCAGTTGCAAACTGGCATTCACCAGCTTTCAGTTTTTGAGTACGAACATTAGCGTCTGGAGTGATGGCAAAAATTAATTTATCAACATTTCCCTTTTTACCCCAGAACTTTTTATGTTCTTCATAACGGATATTGCTGTCTTTTTGGTATGAAATAAAAGCGTACGGCCCTGTCCCAATAGGGAAATTATCCATATCAGTTTTTTTATTAGTAGGGAGTTTATCTCCGTATTCTTTTGAAAGAATACTCATGAAGCTCATTGCCATGTTGGCCAGAAAAGTCGCATCCGGTTGAGCTAATGTGATCTGAACTTTCATAGGGTCCAAAACTTTGATATCTGTAATAAGAGATCCCATCTCCATTCCGTCAAAGTATTCATATTTTCCACCGCTCACATTGTGGAATGGGTGAGTTTTGCTTCTTTGTCTTTCAATAGAAAACACGACGTCTTCAGCATTAAAATTTCTTGAAGGTGTAAAGTACTTAGTCGTATGAAAAGCGACATTTGGTCTTAGATTAAATGTATAAACTTTTTTATCTTTTGAAATTTCCCATGAGCTTGCCAGACCCGGAACAATTTTTGTACTTCCTGGTTCGAACTCGACAAGCCTATTGTAAACATTTGAAGAAGAAGCCGTAACAGAAGTCCCATCAGTCACGAGTTGTGGATTAAACGAGCTAGGTGAGCCTTCAGAGCAGTACACAAAGTTTTTAGCATGTGCTGCCGTTGAGAGCAGGGTAGAGAGCATGGCCACTAAAATTAGTTTTTTCACATTTTACTCACGGTTTTAAGGTTATTGAGTATAATTGTTTAATATCAGAGACCTTATGACAACAATTTTGGTCAGTTTTTCAGTGATTTTAATGAGAAAGACCCTAAATAAATAGTGCTAATATGCAGTATTCACAGGAGGAGATTTAAAAATCTCTAGTGAGTGTTAGGATGCCTGTGGATGATTAATATACATAACCTTAGCCTGGCCAGAAAACTTACTATGGCCGCGATTGCTTTAATAGCTGGATCTTTGATTCTCCTTAGCACAGTCGTTTATTTAACTGTCATTACCTTTGGTGATCGCTTCTTAGACAACGAAATTAAGGAGCAGTCACTATTTATTCAAAAGGCCTTTTCTGAGCCGTTGTGGACCTATGATCAGTATCAGATTGATGAGATTGCCAACTCTCTTTTAGGTGAAGCGAAATATACCTATATCAGTGCGCTAAAAATTGAGACTGTTGGGCACGAAGTACTATTTGAAAAGGGACAGGGGGATTTAAAAACTTTTTTAAATGCTTCTAAGAACTCTTATACAAAAACAAAGGTGATAGATATTTTAAAAGAGGAGCGTGTGATCGGGCATATCTCGATAGCCGTGACTAATGAGGGTTATGTTAAGGCCTTTCAGGACCAATTGATCATTATTATTTTTTCAGCTTTATTTTTATTACTCTTATTGTCTCAGATCATTTTCTACTATTTCAACCGTAATTTAAGTGCACCAATGAAAATTATCCTTAAACAAGTTAGTCAAATACGAGGGGAGCATTACGGGCATTTTCATGCGGGAGATCTACCCGAAGAGTTTGAATCGATTTCACATGCTCTTAATGATGCTTCTTCTATGATTGAAAAAAGAAATAACGATATTTTGTATTACACTAATGACCTTGAAATTCTAGTAGCAGCAAGAACGGCTGAACTCGAAGATCAGATGAAGAAAAATATTAATGCTGTTAGGCTGGCCGCAGTAGGAGAGATGGCCGCAGATGTGGCCCATGAAATTAACAACCCACTTACGGTTATTGATCTTCATGCTAATAAGCTTAAAAAACATGAGCAGGAATTAGGGCTTACACCTGCCGCGATTGCTTCAGTCGAAAAGATTCAGATGATGGTTAAGAGAATCAGTAAAATTATTAAAGGACTAAAATCTATTTCAAGAGATGGTAACGCTGATCCAATGCAGGTCTTTTCAGTAACCAGTATTATTGAAGATGTGAAAATGCTGGTTGAAATGAAAATCAAAAATCATGAAATCCGCTTTGATGTTCTTCTTAATAATCCTAATCTTTATGCCATCGGTAGAGAAGTTCAGATTTCGCAGGTCTTAGTCAATCTCATTGGTAACGCTGTCGATGCTATTGATCAAGAAAGCGATAAATGGATTAAGCTTGAAATTTCAGAGGATGATGAAAACGTAAAGTTTTTTGTAACTGATTGTGGAAAAGGGATACCTGCACTATTGCAAGAAAAAATGATGGATCCATTTTTTACGACTAAAGAAAATAATAAAGGAACAGGACTTGGGCTTTCAATTTCTAAAAATATTATTGGAGAGCATGGCGGTCACCTTGAGTACAACCAGGGACATTCCAATACACAGTTTATTTTTAATTTAAAGAAAGGTGTTCCCGCTAAAATGACAGCTTAATTTGGAGATCAGTGTAATGAAAAAAAGTTTGGGATTTTTACTCCTATTACTTTCAGTAAATTCATTTGCTGATGTCATTACTATGCGCTCTGATTTGTGGTGTCCTTATGTTTGTGACCCAAAGTCTGAGAAGCCCGGATTTATCGTCGAAGTGGCCCGTGAAATTTTTAAAAAAGAAGGACACATTATTGATTACGATTTGATGAACTGGGCGCGCGCTGTGGCCGATGTCAGAGAAGGAAAAATTAATGCTTTGGTTGGCTGTAGTAAAGCAGATGCGGTAGGTTTTGTTTTTCCCAATGTTCCCATTGGAATTATGGTTAATCATTATTACGTTCTGGCAGACAGTAAATGGGACTACAAAGGAGTTGATTCACTAACATCAAAAAAGATTGGAGTTATCAATGAGTATAGCTACGGCCACACTGTTGATGAGCAGATAAAAAAGAAAAATCCAGCATTGAAGTTGGTCTCTTGAGCTGATCCATTACAGCGCTTGATTCAAATGACAGAGGCAAAGAGACTTGATGGTTTCATCGAAAATCCTTTGGTTCTCGAATACAACTTGAAGCTAATGAAAAAAAATATCAAAAAATTTAAGGCAGTAGGGCCAAACCTTGCCAACGATCCGGATCTTTTTATCTCATTTGCACCAGGACATCCTAAATCAAAGGAGTATGCAAAAATTTTGGATTTGGGGATGGTTGAGATGCGCAAATCAGGAAGACTAAAAGCAATACTTGCAAAATATGGATTACAAGACTGGAAGTAAAAAAAAGGCCTGCTAAAAAGCAGGCCTTTTGAGTGTTTTATTATTTTAGAGCTTCACGAAGTTTCGAAGATGCCCAGTCCATTGTCCAAACGATAGCAGCAATTAAGATAACCAGCATTCCCACTTCATTCCAACGTGCCTGACCTTGGTATTGCATTAGAAGGTTACCGATACCACCACCACCAACAAGACCGATGACAGTTGCCATACGAACGTTGATGTCCCAACGGTAAATTGTGTATGAAAGGTATGGAAGAACGATTTGAGGAACAACCCCAAACCATACGATCTGAATTGGATGAGCACCTGTTGCAGTGATTGCTTCAATCGGTCCGTCATCAATAGATTCAATCTGCTCAGAGTACTGTTTAGTAAGTGAAGCGATTGAGTGAATACAAAGAGCAAGCATCCCTGAGAAAGGTCCGATACCAACCCATACTGAGAAGATAATCGCCCATACTAGCGGCTCAATTGAGCGAGAGATGTTTAGGAAAGCTCTTAGAGCATTGTATAAAAAGAAAGAAATTTTATTGCCGTTCATTAGGTTTCTAGCAGCAAAAAATCCCAGTACGAAAGCGATAGGAATAGCAACTGCAGTTGCGATAAACGCCATGTAGATTGTTTCAATCGCAGCAAAAAGACCTTCTTCGAAGATTGCCCAGTTTGGATTGAAGAGTGCTTTAAAGATTCTCTTTGCTCCTTCAAGACCACTTTCTGAAAGAAATTCTTTCATCGAAATTTGAGAAACATAAAAACCAGTGATGAAAGTTAAAAGGATAAGCAGGTATCCAATATAAGCAAATGGCTGTGAAGTAGGGCCTTCGTTTTCATCGTATTTGATTAAGCCAAAAAGACCGCGACCTAGTGAGAATTTTGTAAAAAATAAAACAGCAGCTAAAGCTAGACCTATATAAAGGCATAACAGGGGCTGATTCCACGTGAACTCTGGGTAGCGTTCATCGATGATGATTTTTTCGTAAACGATCTTGTAAGAAATAAGCGCAAGATACGCCCATGAAAGAGTATCTAGTACGTAAGCTTTAAAGCTTTGAACGTATTTATTTGGTGTTTTGTGTACATTTTGTTTCATATTATAAAGCTCTTTGAAAATTAGTTAATTAGTTAATCGTCACTTCTACTGCATCTTCACCGTAAATAGTTTTAAACCATTCTTCGTTGATCTCAAGCGGTTTACCATCATAGATAAGTTTTCCACCTTTAAGCGCAACTACACGGTGAGCGTACTGACGAACAAGAGATAAGAAGTGAAGGTTACAGATAACTGTAACACCAAGTTCTTCGTTAACTTTTTTCAGGTACTGCATAACTGAGTGAGAAGTTGCAGGGTCAAGCGAAGCAACTGGCTCATCAGCTAATAAAATTTTAGGATTTTGCATAAGCGCGCGGGCAATAGAAACACGTTGTTGCTGACCACCTGAAAGATTGTCTGCACGATTTTTTTCTTTTCCTTTAAGACCTACGATTTCGATATATTTTTGGGCCTGTGCTTTTACTTCCGCACTGTGAATGCCAAAAATAGAAGCAACGATTCCTGTTCTTGAAAGGTTTCCAGACAGAACGTTTTCCATAACTGTTTTTCTAGGAATAAGATTGAAATGCTGGAAGATCATTCCGATATCAGCTCTAATTTTTCTTAAGGCCTTACCTTTAAGCTTTGAAGTGTCGACACCTTGGAAAAGAATTTCTCCTCCAGTCGGGTCATGCAGACGGTTTACACATCTAAGCATAGTTGATTTACCAGAACCTGATAAACCGATGACAACTAAAAATTCCCCTTGAGGCACGCTGAAAGTAACGTTTTTTAAAGCGTGGTGTCCGTTCGGGTAAACTTTCTCGAGACCTTTGATTTCCAACATAGCAATCTATTCCTTAAAAAAATTAAACTCAAATTATTTTACTAGTGCCCCAACATCAACGTTAGCAGCTTTAATAACTGCACGTAGAGAATCGTAGTCCTTGTTTGTTGCAGGAACGATTCCGTCGATAGCGTAAATGTCAGTGAATACTTTTTTCCCTTCTGGAGTACCGATGTACTTCATAAGAGCAGCGATGATTTTGTTTGTCATAGCAGGGTCCATTCCTTTTCTGAATACGAATGGGTCGTTAGGAATTTTGTCTGTGATTTTTAGAACTTTAACTTTCTTTTCTACATCCGGGAATTGAGTAAGAACTCTCTCTCTTGCGTCTTTGATTTTTCCATCAAAACCTTCTGAGTAAAAAGCAGCTCCACCATCAACCTGACCTTGGTAAATCATAGTGATAACGTTGTCATGCTTAATAGCAAACATTGTGTTAGCAAGTTTGATTTTTTCGTCATTGAAGATTTTTAGCGGGTAAAGGTATCCTGAAGTCGAAGAAGCATCAGTAAATGCAAATTTTTTCCCGTTTAAATCTTTTAGAGTTTTAATTCCTGATTTTTCTGAAACGTAGATTGCTCCAGCGTAGTAATCTTTTCCGTGGCGAAGAGCTTTAAGTTTTGCTTCAGCTCCGAATTTTGCGTTAGCAAGTAGGTATCCGAAAGAGTTCATAACAGCAACGTCTGCTCTGTTAGATCCGAATGCTTCAACAACAGCTACGTAGTTAGAAGGGATTCCAGATTTGAAATAGTAACCAGTTTCTTTTTCCATAAATTTTAAGAAACTTACAGAGTTTGTAGCGATCGTGTTTTGATCAACTGACGGCGTGAAGAAAATTTTAACTGGATTGTCTCTTGATCCTAGCTTGTCTTCTGCGAAAGCAGAAACACATACTAGTCCAAGTAAAAGGCCTACTAACGGTCTTTTCAAGATCTTCATGGAAAACTCCTCAATAAAGAATTCAACTGTTTATAACAAAAAAATGATGGGTCAAACTAACATAGATTATTAGATTTGGTTAGTCAGGAATTGAATTTTATAGGGGTTTTTTTGAAATAATGGTATTTTTTATAGTAGTAATGACGGTTATTTAGGAGATTTTTATATATGAAAACATCCATTTTTGCTTTGGCAGCCCTTTTCTCACTGCATTGCTCGGCCGAGATCAGGATTTATAAGAACACAGATAACACCGGTATTAATAAATTAGAGCGCATTGGTGTCATTGAAACTTACTTAAGTAATTTATCGGGAACATTAAAGGCCATGGAGGCCAAGCTTGATGCGACCGATTTGAAATTAAAAACTCTTGATACAACTTTAAGTGCACTCAAGGAAAATGATCTTAAGAAAATTCAAGATCAATTAACTGAGCAAAAAGCGGCAATCGCAAAACCTCAAGATAAAGTCTCGATGGAAGAATTAGAAAAACTTAAAGAAGATATGCTCACTTTAAAAAATGACGATATCGAGGCCATTAGACAGCAGATTCTCATTCTTAAATCCGGTATCGACGAAATAAAATTCAAGCAAAAATAAAAAAAGGCCCGCTGAAAACAGCGGGCCTTTTATTTTAGAGAACTTTTTTAAAAATTATTTAAAATCAGCAAGACCTACAGCAAGTGAAAGAGTCGAACTTTCTTTTCTTGCGAATAAGAAATAAGAGACAGATTCATTTGTCGTGTTTGTTGCTTCAATAGTCTCTTTAGTTAGAAGATTTGATGGATCAACAACCAGCTTGTTGTTTTCTACAACTACATTCGCATTTAAATAAAGGTAACCGTTAAATGGAGCCAGGTGAACTCCAACTGTCTCATAGTCAAATGGAGCTTTCGTTGGAAGAGTAATCGCCTCGTTGATACCTAAAGTTGCGTAAAGAGCTTGAGCTCCTGCGAATTGGTTAATGTCATTGTCACATTCAGACGTTTCTGATTGAGAAGATACGCTCGCAGTGATTTTTTTCTTTAGGACTTTTGCCCATCCAGTTGTTTTATTAACAAGGAAAAAGTTCATTTCACCGATTTCAAAGTTTGCACTTGTCACACAGTATAAGTCGTTATCATCTCTTACTAAATTATTTGTCAACGAGCTTACTGAAAGAGTTTTTTTTGGAGAGAACTCAACCTTAACTAAAAACTCACCAACATTTGTGTTTCCATAGACATTGCTAAAGTTTAGTTCAGCATCTCTAACGTAAGCAGATACATTTAATGACAAAGTCAGAGCAAGGAATCCAAGAATTGTTTTCATGTAAAATCTCCTAGTGGTTTTTTGACTTTATGCCACAGCGAGGTGCTAGTCTCAAGTTATGATTGTGTTAGAGTTATCTCAGGATTTGGGTTTTTAAGGGTAAAAGTGATGAGGGTGTTAATGCCTGCGGCCTGCATTTTTTCACTGCCAACTTCAGTGGTTGTGCTCTCTTCAGTGAGTGTAATTCCCTTATTCTTATAGGCCTCCATAATTTCTGTTTTGGGAATTTTAAAAGGTGGCCCATAGTCGGGATCACCTGCATGATCGACTGAAAAAAGAAGAATAAGTGATTTTGAAGTCACCATATTTAGGACGTGATCAAAGTATTTAGGTCTGTCATTTTTACCGAAGACGACCTGGCTGGCACGGTCGTAAAGAACATCAAAAGAAGTGTCCGTGTGAAAATTAAAAAAGTCACAGGCGTAAAATGATAAATTTTTCGCTTTAAAGCAATTTCCAACTTTAGTGAACTTTATTTTATTTTCAGTGAAAAAATCGACAACGGCCTGTTCGCAGAACTCTATTGCAGTAACAATGGCCCCACGTTCAAGAAAATAGAGAATGTCTTTTGATTTTCCAGCTAGTGGAATGAGAACAGTTTTATTAGTTAAATCAAACTGATTAAAGTAAGCAGTCATTTGAGAGTTATACTGAGCTTGATGGAATCTAATGACTCCTTCAGTCCAGACGTTACTCCAATATTCCAGGGGCGTGATTGTTTTATTCATGCCCCTGGTTGTAACAAAATATTATTGGAAAGTAAAAAATCCTTCAAACTCTGAAGCGTTTAAGACACTTTGATCCACTGTCACTTTAGTAATGTCTGAGATTAGGGCTTCACTTTGATTTCCGCGAACTATAATATTTTTGCAATCAGCTTTCATCACGATTCCTTTTGGATGGATGAGGCCAGCAAGATTGACGATAGACATTTTTCCACCAGCACCTGTGAGCTCTCCCATGCGAACTTGAAAGCCTTGCTTTTTTAGGGTCTCAATTGTGTGGGCATCAATGGCAAAAGCACTTGGAAGAATCATTAAGCACAAAAGTAGTGAGAGAAATATTTTTTTCATTGCAGGACTCCTGTATGGTCATCATTAGTTGGTGTTGCCCCCATAACGTCGGAGACAATCAGGGCAAAGTAGGGAATATCTCCCTGCATAGTTTCGTTATTCATAAGATCAAATATTTTTTTAACGGCCTCTTTTTCGATCTCTTTTATTTTTTTAATTCCTTCTGCACTCATTCCTTCTGATAGTGAGTAAAAGAGGTTGTGTCCCGCTTTCACATCACAGGGCTTATAAAGGTCCAAGAGAGAGTGACTGAGTTCGTGGGCAAGCTCCAGGTCAACGGTAAAATTCTTTTGGACTGCATGGAGAGAACCATTTACTCCATCTGCTTTTATCCAGTTTTTTTCCATCAAAGCATTTAGTTTTTTAAGTCCCATCAAACCAAAGGCATCTTTAACTTCTTCCATGGTCGTTCCGCAGACATTGGCCGCGAGTTTATAGACTAGGTAAGCGGTCTTATCTCTAAAGAGTGAATTGAGTTCACTGCTTTGTTCGTGCGCTGAGCTTTTTTCATCAAAAATAAACTGGTCAAAACATTTATTTAATAACTCTGCGACAGGGCCTGTAACCATGGTTAAAAGTTTCGAGATCTTTTTTTCTTTTAGTAAATAAGACACGAGAGAGAGCACTGTATGAGGAGCGAGTTCAGAGCGTTGCTCCTCCTGCATGAGTCTTCTCATTGTCGTTGCAGGAATCCCACTTCTTTGTGCCAAGGCATTTAACGTCAGAGTAGGATGAGTTGCCAGGTAGGCTTCAGTCATTCTTCTGAGGTCGCTATTTACTGAATTTTTTGAGGACTCTGTAAGAGTTTCATTCATTCAATAGTTTTAGCAAAACTCTTTCTCTCACTCTATGGATTTCTAGTTGTTGAGAGAAAGAGTTAGTTAAGTGATAAGACAATCCTACTTATGATCTTATACTGGCGCCAAAAAGGCCCCAGTTTAGATACAAACCTGCTGAGATCTTCCGCCAACTCTCACAATTCTGCAATTTCGGCCACCCCCATTAGAAGATCCGTTACATGAACTTGTGCTGGCCCTGATTTTTAATCCACCTTTGATATCAGAAGTATCCATAGTGATGCTTCCTTGAGCCTGGTTTTCAAACCCTCTTAAAATCTGAGCACTCAGGGTATTTTGAAGTCTTATAGTGACGATGTCTGATGAGAGTCCTCTAGAGCATTGAGAAGGAGTTGCAACGCTGGTTGAACTTGAGACAGTAAAGTCTTCTTCTTGGTTGGCATTAACATTCATCCATCTTTTTGCAGCGAGGATTTCTGGATTTCTGCTTCCTTGTTCAGTTCCAAGACCTGCTTTAGAGACAAGAATCGTCTCAAAACTTCCCTGAACTCCACGGTCTAATGTCGCAAATCCTCTCATGTCAGTTGCAACGTTTATTGAGTCAAGTTTAATTCCATTAGGGATACGAACATCTAAGAAGATATTACAGTTTAATGTAGAGATACTTCTTTGTACCTTTGGATTTGGATCTGTGTTTGGAACGCGGGATTCAAATTGTGAAAAGATGATACTGGCACTGCTTGCATCTGGAGCGAGTACAATTTGAGTCAATTCACTTGGGCAACCTGCGCCGCCAACTCTGATGTTTTGCAATTGAAAGTCTGCTGCATGAGTTGATGTTGAAAATGCTAGAGCTGAAGATAGTAGTGCGAGAGATAGAAATAGTTTGTTTGATGTTTTCATATGAATAGGCCCCCCTATAGATCAAGTTGTAATGGTAAATTTTTTTTAAAACAATCTCTTTATACGTGATGAGTTGCTTTGATCGCCACGTGGTGGAGATTCTAAATTTGAGAAAACCACGTGGCGATCAAACACAATGCTTGTGTGTTTTGTTCTTTCAAAAGAAATTATTGTTGGTTAAAAAAAAGATATCCGAAAACATTTGTGTTGATCGGATTAACAACAGTTCAAAGATTTCCAAGGGGGAAAAACAATGAAGAAAATGATGATGAAAGGACTCTGTCTCGGACTACTAACACTTTCTACAGCAGCTATGGCAGATTTAAATGATGTACAATTAGGAACTCCTGGTTACGGCGGTAACGGGTGTCCGGCAAACTCAGCTTCTGTGACTTTAAGTGAAGATAAAAAATCTCTTTCTATCATCTTCGATCAGTTTATTGTTGAAGCAGGTGGGATGTTTAAAACAACTGAGAGAAAGACATGTAATATCGCAATTCCAGTTCACGTTCCATCTGGATACAGTGTATCGGTTATTGATGTCGACTACCGTGGATATGTCTCTCTTCCAGCTCAAGCATCAGCAAGACTTACTGCTGAGTATTTCTTAGCTGGGTCTCTAGGGCCTAGATTTGATAAAACTTTCGTAGGAAGAACTGATACAGACTACACATTCAAAAACGTGATCGGTGTTAACGCTCAGGTTTGGTCTCCATGTGGAGCTGATACAATCCTGCGTGTAAACGCAGCGATGCTGGTTAAGACAAACAGATACAACGATGAGGCCATGGCCACTGTTGACTCTGCCGACTTTAAAGCGGGATTATTATACCAGATGCAATGGAGAAGATGTTCGATGTAGTAATTTAAATAAATACTTAACTTAAAAGGCCTGCTTTTTGCGGGCCTTTTTAATGATCGCTTTAAATAGCAGAGAGCACTAAGATAATATCTAAGATATCAATCCTCGGAATGATCATTCCTTTCGAGGCCATATGATAAATGGGTCTCGGGATTTTTAATTCCTTCTGATAAATCTCTCTTAGTTTAATCGTTTCAATTTTATCTTCTTCCAGACTTGGACTCATTTTTAAAATGCGCTCCAAACGTCCTATGAACATTAGACAGTGATCATTTAAATAAGGCGGAAGGTTTCCTTCACATTTTTTAAATTCATTTAGTAAATTGGCCAGAGTCTGAGTGTGACTTTCATACAGGTACTGGGCAACCAAAAAATAAAACTCTGCAATTTTCTTTTCTGGATAATTTTCTAAATGATCGATGGCCATCTGAAGGTTGTGATAAATTTGAACCGAATTGTGAGCATCAAAACCTTTTTGAGCTTCCATCATAAGATGAAGACCTTCATGGTATTCAGAATCAAAGGCCGAGCCCTTTTTTATTTTTACCGGATTTTGCTCGCTTCTCTCAAAGGCATTTTTTATTTCAATGACATTATCACTGAAGACTTTAGGAGCAGGGCCGCCTAGGTATAAAGCTTTTTTAGCAGTGGGATTCATAGTCATGACACTTAAGCTTGAAAGCGTAATGTTATCGAGTTTGAAGTCACTAAATGTGTCTGCTTTTATTTTTTGGTCAAGCGGAGAGCTCATCATCTGGAGAACTTCTAAGTCAGAAGGCTGAGATTTCTTTTTATCCATTAGGCGAATAATTTTTCTCGAAGCGATTTCTTCTCTCATCAAATTATACTGATCAAAGCCTAATGGAAGAAATTGTCTTTGGTTGATCGATTTATCTTCCAGGTGATTGCAGAAATAAAGAATCCCTGAGTCGGGAATAACGAGCTCGTTGATGAAAGGAGTGGCCCCTGTTAAGTCGCAGGCAAGCACGTCTCCGTCAGCAAAAGTCATATACAAGCACCAGGTCGTAATGGTCTGGTGATTATTGATAAATTCAATCACAGATTTTTTATCACGGCAGGATTGAACCATTTTAAAAATGTATTCAAAAATCGACATTCCTTGCACGTTGAGATTGTTGGTAAATTTCTGGTGAAGGGCCAAAGTTATTCCATCTTCCGTCATAAGTGTGATTGAAGGATAGGGAATACCAATAGAGCCAAATCCCAGCATCTTTGGCATGCCTTTCAAGTCATATGAAACTGCACGCTCAAATCGATCATAAGAGCCTTGTAATGGGAAATCTAAAATTCTTCCGTGAGTCACTTCACCCTGATCATTTCTCCACATGAAACTCGAGCAACCAAGATTTCCTTTGCTAAAACCCGGGGCCCATTTACTCATGGAGCTCACGAGTTCTGGAATCAGCATGGTGTAAGCACATTCTTCCAAAGGAGTGCCGAGTCCTTCAGCATAGCTTTTTAGGTGACGAAAATTGTCGGCATTTTTTAAGAGAGAGTTCTTGATAATGGCCTTACCCACTTCCTCGATCACCAGATTTACGGGCTTCCAGGGAGTTCTGAGCATCATTTTTACATCATGGTGAACAAGTTTGCCGTGCTCTTTGTCTTTGAGTCCCAATTGGTAAAAGTTTTCATCGATGTCGCCGAGAAGATGTATAAGATCCATGGGATTTTTATGTCCAGTTTTAGGAGTGAGTATGTTTGATATTGTAAATGGTTTTGGTGGTGGAAGCAATCAGTGGTTGAATATCTTTCTCTTAATTGCAGCTGTCATGAGAGTCTATTTAGAAATTATCAAATTTGATTTTACAGCTCTTCCATTAACTAAGGGCATGTTCAGAGGTGATACAGAACAAGCTCGTAAGTTTCACCGTCACGGACTTTTTTTAAGCCTGGGCTATATTGTATTGTCTGCGCCTTTCACGCTTTTTGCTTGAAGTTCAAGCATCATCTGCTCGAACTCTTTTTGATAGAGGCCGTCGTACATTTCGATCATATCTAAATAGTTTTTTTGTTTTTCAAATGATGGTGGAGCAATCAGAACGTCATTTTTGAAGCGTTTTCTGATGTAGATTTTAATTGATGGCTTCTTGCCATTATTTTGTTTTCTCTTTCTTGTAAGTAAATTATCCAGCTGATAAATCTTATTTAAAAACTGCGAGTTTTGCTTTTTCTTAAGTTGGAAAATATCTTGTTCTTTAACGTCGTTCCAGACAACCCATGGGTCAACATCTTCACGCAATATTTTTGAAAGAGTCAGATAAATCGCCGGGTCTGATTCAAAGTTATCACCCATGAGCACCAACTCATCCGGGATACCCGTCATAAGTAAAATATCAAGGAGGTGATTGAGCTTGTAGAGACCCTGAAGCTTTAAGTCTTTAGTTGTAAGCTCACCATCTAAAAAAGAAAAGAAGTGGCGGTAGTCTTTTAAGAAAATTCCGGCAGAAAAAATATTATTTTTATACAGCCAGTCTCTCATGGCATCTTCATAGAAGTGCGGAGAGGCACTTAGAATAAATGGGTGATGGCCGCGTCTGATATAGCGGTGAAGAATTTCTACACTGCTCATAACGGTTGGGTTTTCTTCCAGCGACCTGGTTAGTGACCTATAAACTTCTTTCGTCGTCGAGTATTTTGTATCAACTAATGTTTTATCAAAATCGCAGATAATAATTTTTTTAGGATCAAAAATTCTCAGCGGAATGTAAGTTCCCAGATGAAGCTCAAGGCCTGGCTTCTTCTTTGTTTCATAGAGCTGGAGAATTTCGATGCTTTCACGATCTTTTGTCAGAGGGATTTTAAAATTAAAATTTCCAAATGAATCTGACTCGAAAGATTTTTTATAAATCTCACGTTGATCTTTTGAGACCCCAATGATTTTTAGCGTGAATTGATAGGCATTCAAGAGACGCAGGGCCTGAATGGGAAATTTTGGCGTCGGAATATCGAGATCCAGATTTTGGGCCATCAGATTTTCTTTCATCGTGATTGATGCTTTGATGCTGATAGCATCATCAGTCACTATGGCCAAAAAATGAACGAGGTGAGGTCTTTTCATATTTCTTTTGCTCTCTTTGGTGAAGTATAGCAGAATTAAAGAATAGTTAAAAAGGATTATTGAGTATGGATTACACCCAAACTGTTTATATAGAGCATCTCGGTCACGTTGACGTCTACCTTGGGATGGGAATTAAAATTGTCACAGGACTAATTCTGGGAAGTCTCGTCGGTTATGACCGCGAACAAAAAATGAAGAACGCCGGGATTAAAACTAACGTTTTAATTTGCCTTGGAGCGACACTTTATACAGCTATTTCAATGCTAGGACACGTTCAAGGTGGCGGTGTTGAGTACGATGCGGCCAGAATTCCTGCGCAGATCGTTTCGGGGATCGGTTTTCTTGGTGCCGGTGCGATCATGAAAGATAAAGGAAACATTATCGGTTTAACGACGGCAGCAACTATTTGGGTTGTGGCGTCAATCGGAATGACGATTGGTTATGGTTTTCCAGTTATCGCAGCTATTTTTACAGTGACGATTCTTTCAGTATTAAAGCTTCTAGGGCCGATTTATCAAGGCTTCGAGTCGACAAAAAATCACAAGTATTACCACATCGAAATTCTCTCTCATGGCGATATTAAAAATCTGGTAAAAGAAATTGTTTTTAACATCACAGATAGAATTGATGAACTTCATGAGCAAATCATCGATAAAGAATCTAATAAGCGCCACATTGATTTTTATGTTTTTCTTCACCCGAAAAAAATGAGAATCCTGGCCGATGAATTAAAAGACATCGTGCAAGCTGATCGCGTTCACTATCACCAGATCGAGAGCAAAAGCCCAGATCCGGCCGAAGCGTAAGAATTTAAGCTTTTTTAATTTTGTAGGTTAGAACACCGTCAGCGTATGTCTGGGTGATTTCACGCGGGTTTAAGAGATCTTTTGCATTGAACTCGCGACTATAAAGCTCGCTTTTTGTGGCCCTGTTAAGGCTTCCATCATCACCTGTTACGATGTCTGAAAATTTTCTCGCCACTGCTATTTTGATAGATCTACCCTGGGCAGAAAGGATGACATTTTCTTTTTCGTATTCAGGAACGTTGATAGAAACCGTGACATCTTTTTGGTCTTCCACCATCTTAGGTTTAAGGGTTTCAACTCTATAGAATGGATCACTGCTTTTTTCTTCAATCGTTTTCTTTTCTGACGACGTTTTCTCAACAACTTTTCTCACGTCAGCTTCAAATTTGTCAGAAAGATTTTTTAAAATAGCATTATGTTCTTGAGACATTTTCTCATAACGAACTTTAAAATCCTGATCTTTTTGAGTCATCATATTTTGCTGATGTTTATCCTGAAAAGTAAGTTGCGCAGTTGCCACACGATTTTTTTCATCTGCTAGACGCTTATTTCTCTCAGCATCGTTTATCATCATTTTTTTTAATTCATCTTTTTGGCGGTTAACTTCAACGGTGTGAAGTCGGACGTCATCTTCAAGTTTGCTGCGATAGTTTTTTTCGTTATTCAGTGCCTTCTGATTGATTTCAGTCGAAAGGGCGTTCATCTCATACTGAGCATTTCCTTCCATTGTCGTTTTATCAATTTTAGACTTATTAGCAATTTCATTAATAAGGTTTCTCGTATCACTTTGAACTTGTTCCTGGTTTGCTCTGGCATTGGCAAACGTCTCTTCATGGTTGTCGTGCATCTGAAGTTTTATGGCCTCATTTTTTTCTTTGCCATTCATTTTGAGGACTGCTTCTTCACGAGCGACAGAGTCCTGAGTTTCTTTTAATTTATCTTTGTAATTTTGAATTTTTTCTTCAAAGACAGCAGATTCGCTGATAATTCTTTGTTGATTGCGACCTACACTTTGAGCAAACTCTTCTTCGCCACTTTGATTGGCCTGAACTTTTCTTTGATCATAGATCTTATCAATATCTTTAAGCTCTTTTTCTTTGCTTACGATTTTCTTTTCAATACTTTTATTGAGTCTCTTATAAAGATCCTCATTTTCCTGAAGTTTTGTTTCTGCTGGAGTTATCTTCACTAATTGGCCCCTTCAAGCTCGCGGCCTTCGCTTATTGTGCAGACTGATTGATGAGAAGTATTTCCCATACAAAGCCATGAGCGTAGCAGGTTTATTTCCACAGAGAGACTGCCACCATTGTAGGCAACGTAGCTCACAGGATTTAATGTCGAAGTGACAATTTGAGCATCAGGGGAGTTGATGTTCTGAACTTTTGATTTCACATAATACTGATAGACTCTGTATTCGCCGAAGGCCTCGGAGAAAGTCGCTGTAAGTAAGAATGTTAAAAGTGCAGCTTTCATCATTGGTTAATGCAGCTCCGGCCTTTGGTCCAGGATTTTTCCTTCTACCAGTTTAAAGAATGCTTTAATGAATAGTTTTCTATCGTCGTCGTTCATAGACAGAAGAACAGTTTTTTTGTGTTCAAGTTGTCTGTGTTTTGAAACTTGTTGAAATAATTTTTTAGCTCTCGCTCTTTCTATACCGGTAATTTTTTGGAATCGTTTTTCTTTAATATCAGGATCACTAAGCCAGATTTCGTGAAAGAGAGGGAAGTGTCCAGTGGTACCCAAGTGAATTAAGGCCTTCATTGATTCTTCAGGTCTATAAGAAATGTCCAAACGATCCTCCTAATGAGTTCTATGCCACCTCATCCTAAGTTGGCATTCTTTAATGTTAAAGGATGAAGGCGTGTTTTCTTAAGAGGGTAACTATTACCGAAATCCAAATCTGAATCAAATTAAGGGGACTTATATGTCAGTCTTTTTTACTCGGATTAATTTTCCTCATCATATTGGGTCTTTTAATGAATCAAAAACCTTGTATACTAATGTAGTGTCACGATTTGCTTAATGGATTTAGGCAAAAAATTACCAGGATGGTCTTATGAAGAAATCTCACCTTCTCTCATGCGCGCTATTATTACTCACATATAATGCTCATGCACTTGTGGACTATTCAGAACCGGTTGCAGGCGGCTCGAGCGAGTCTAAACCAGCAAATAAATCAATGCAGAAAATGACTAGAACTGAGAGTTCTGGATCAAAGAGTCTTACATGGAAAGCAGATTTTTCATTCACAACAAATTATGAATCAATGGAAGTTGATAATGTTAAGTACGGTGTTTTAAACGTTGGTACTCATGTTCAAACGCCAATGAATATTTATTTTGATGCCAGCTACTGGAATGCGAAATCAAATGGTGGATCATCAAGCGGAAATCCAAAACTTATTCTTGGGTTTAACTGGCTTAGATTTGGAAGCCCAAGTGATGAAGCAAGATTAAATATTTACGGTGGTGCAAAACTTTCTTCAAGCTCAGAGCTTGGAAGCGCGCGGACGGATAAAATCGTAGGTGTAGAGACGACGAAAAGATTCGGTTCATTTGGATTAGGGATTGGCTATGACATGACTTTGGTTGGAAAACCAAAAAATGTTAATGAAAATGCCATTGGAAATATTGGACGCCTTTCTATCAGCGGTGGCTGGATGGTGTCTCAGGATATTCAGTTTGAAGTTGAAGCTGAAAGTTTCACTATTAAAGAAGGCAGTGATACCAATAGATCAAATCGCCTTAAAGAAAAGACCAGTTTTTCGACTCTTTCACCAAAACTTAACTTAGCACTTTTCCCGGCCGTTAACCTGGAACTCGGAGCGAGATTCAGAATGAAAAAGGCACGCGAAGAGGCCCAGCTTATTAAGGCAAAAGTTTTCGATCTTCACGGAGCAAATGCAAACTCTCTTTTTGCAGGGTTGAACATTACAATTTAAGTGACGAGTTTAAATAAACCTTTCTATTTTTGTGTTGAATGTAAAAAAGTGATGGAGGATCTAGATGATCTTTTATTTATTGATGAGCACTCGCACAAAGGATTTTGTTCAGAAGAATGCATTGAGGATTTCTACTTTCCTCTGATTAAGCATTATGAAATTACTGAACATTCACTTAGAAAAAAATTAAATCTCTTAGGTGAGTCCGGATTTGGAGAAGTTACAGATCAAGAACTCATTGATGAAGTTTTGAGCTCTCCAAGTGAAGTTTTTCGCCAACAAAATGAATTGCAAGAAAGTTATTATCATTTCATAAAACATTATACAGACTTCACTGTCATTGCAGTGGCCAGCGTCTATAGAAAAGAAGCATCATTTATTTTTTTAACGACCATGACCAGGTCTCAGGCACTGATAACTGAATTTCGTTATGGCGAAATGATCAGTGACTGGAATTATAAAACTGATCCGGATGATGACGACATAGATGAAGAGGAAGAAGAACCTAATCTTTCAAAGTTTAAAACTAGTCATGACACTGCTTTGGTTGATGAAGAAATCGATGAAGACGAGGATATGGTTTTTATCCAACTTTTGGAGAGTAAAAAATCCAACATGCTGGCAGAAGTTATCCTAAAGAGAAAAGATTCAGACATACCTTTTGAAGATTACACTGGCTACGAGTCCTGCTTTCAAGAGACACTGGACCATCACGATGAAGTCTTTGAGAAAAAAGACAAAGAAGGTGATGTGCTCTTTACCTATATAAAGTCTTATTCTAATTTCTTTTATATTGTTATTTGTTTGAAGAGAAAAGAAGATGCGAGTCTGGTGAATGTTTATCCGATTCTTGGTTTGCCTACGAATGATCTGGACTTATGTCAGGAGTTCAGGGGCGGGATTAAGTTATCCGGCCCCCTGAAAAATTAATTAAAAAGATTTTAAAACGTACTGGTTTACACTTTTGAAAGCAGCACAGTAAGCGCTATTTCCGTAAGCAAGATAACTCATACATTGTTTGTAAGCATCTAATGTCATCATTGTTCTGTTGAAAGTAGGATAGTAGTAACTCGTATCCTTAAAGAACATAACAGAGTTAATAAGTGCTTCGCCATATTGAGTGTATTTTACGAAAGTGATTTTTTTAACTTCTTTAGGGTTTGGAAAAGATCCACACATTGGATTACCAACGTAGATAGAGTTTGATCCTGTTGTAGTGTGAGGGATGAAGCACACACTTACGTCGCCTGCACTGCCGACCGGCGGAGTTTTAAACTGAGCATAGAATACGGTCTTATCGGTGCTACTTTGGCAAAGTGTGTATGAGCCAAGGTGTGAGCTCGTTGAAGCAAAACCATTTATACCATCAGTAGAGAACTTACAGTGTTTTGCATCCGTTGGAATGGTAGACTCTGTCGTCGTCGTTGTATCTGAAACAGTCTCTGTAACCGTTCCTGAATTACCGAAAGTGACTCCATTGCCTGCAACCGTAGCAGCACTGCTACCACTGCCTAAAACTGAACGTTGTGCCCTTGGAGAATCACAAGAGGCAACCATTATTGAAAGAGCTAGTAGAACAATAATTTTTTTCATTTTTTCCGCCTTTTTAAAAAGGTCCTGGCCTATTAATACAGATTCTTTATCGGCTAATATTTCAAATAGTTTAGTAAAAAGAACATGCTTTAATCTTAAGAACTTAACCTCTAGATGAAATGTGTCGATAAGTGTCCATATGATAAAGAAATCAATATATCTGACAATTACGCTTGCCCTATTAATAGGGGCCGGTCTTTTAGTTGTGATTGCCCCTTATCATATTTATACTCTGACACTTACAGAAGGGGTCAATACCAGATTCCTTCAGATGAATCCTACAAAGTCTGTTTTTTACGACGGCAGAATTGTCGATATGCCTGCTTCTCAAAATATGACTGATGAGGGACTTTTTCATACCTTTCATTTTAATCATTTTGAAATGCCGCTGCCTTTTAATCATCCGCTTTATTCAATTATCCCTACGATAAAGATAGAATCCAATTCTCCTCGAATGGGAGCGCGTTTTCAAAACGGCAAGAACGTAGAGCAGTTTACTTTTATGCTGGAGAAAACTTATAAGCTGGAGACTACTTCTGGAGAGCAAAAGCTTTTTCTTCTACCTATTTTTAAAAATTATATTTCCAGAAAATCTAATGTAGAGGTCTGGGGAGATTTATTTAAAAAGCAATTGTCATTGCCATCCAACGAAGGGAAGAGTTTTTTTGAATCGCTCTTAACACTAAGAAAAGTTAGTTATAACGATCTGGTGTACAACCTATACATTCTCTATAATAGAAGATTTGTTCTTCCTGAATCGACTGAGAAATTTTCTTTTTATGAAGACCAGCAAATTGGGATTGTTCAATTGCCTAGTGGAGATTCAAAAATCTTGATGGAAAGGCTTTATGTTAATCACCAAGGACTGATTCATCCGGTAGTTATCAGAACGAGACTGACAGATACAGCGGCAATGAATTTCAGACAAAAATTTATTCGTGAAATTCGCTATAAGGCCACAAGTCCTGATTCTGCTATTGCCATTTATGCCCGTTATAAACAAATTCCTTACGGTCAGCGTGTTGACCAACAAGGGATGACTTATTTGTATTCTGCTTGGTCGCATGATCCTGAAAATCGCGATTATGTCAGAGTCATCATTATGTTTTTAGAGCGCGGAAGCTTAAACCTGAAATACCTAAAACCTTTTTATGAATACGCTTATAAAAAATTTGGATCAACTCTTTCATCTGATAGTGGTTTTTTAAATGAGACGGCCTCTGAAAAATTAAAGAGACAAATTTCAGAAGAGCTCTCAAGTGAAGTTAAGCGAGCAGAAGCTGCGGAATCAATAAAATTTGAAGGAAAGTTTGATACTCCGGATGAAAAAATAAATTATAATCTTCAGAAGGCCAAGGACAATAAGATCAACTCAGATGAAGACGATAGTATGCTCTCAATTGAGTAGGTCTTTTATCTAAACTCCATCCCGAGTCCAATAAACATTGTAATACCAGAAACAGATTTTATTCCGACAACGTCCATGTCATTGGCGTCTTTGAGTGTTTGGTATCCTGATACTGAGTATTTTCTAATGCCGATCCCACCAACCGCATGGTATTTTGCTTCCGGAAATAAAACGAGTCTTGCGTTGACTTGAGGACCCCAGATGTAGCCCGATGGCTCTTTTTCTGAGTTGGTTTTTATTTCTATTTGGCTGTTGATGGCAAGATCAAGGGAGCCGTAAATATCGATAGTAAAGAATGTACTCTTAACAAGTGCGTATCCAAGAGTTGGAGAAACCATCCAGTAGCCAAAGCTCATGTTACTTGTTGAGACAGAAGAGTAATCAAGACCTGCGCCCCAAAAAAATCTTTTATTAGGCGGACGGTGAATAAGCTGAAGTAAAAAGCCACCCATCGTGTCTTTATCATCTTGCTCAATAGCATAAAAAGCATTTTTTACTTCGCTTCCGGCCGCGTATTGATGAAGAGTTAAATAAGCTGAATTATTTTCTGAGAGACGCTCTTCGGGTTGTTGAATGGTAACGTCTACATCATGTTCACGTGGTGCCCCGCGCTTGATATTGTAATCATCGCTGATATTTGCATCTTCGTAACGGATATCTTTAACTTCGATAAAGGCCAAGCGTCCATAGATGACTAAGGGAACCAGGTCGCGGTTCATGCGTCTTGGATTTCCAACAGTAATGGCCTTGCCATTAGCGATATAGCCCAGTGGCGAAAGCATATTTTCATCAGCATAAACCACGGCCTTTGGGCTGATGATCCTTGCTGTCGCAGTTGTCCCACTTAATTCGGCCCTTCCATTTTCTCGGATAAGAGAATTGTCTTGTCCCATAGTGACGAATGAGAAAAGAAGTCCTAGAATGAACAGTATAAATTTTAGATTTCGCATTAAATAAATTATAAGGGGCATTCCTTGAAATTTCCAGGCAAAAGAAAGACTAAGCATTACTTCCCGGTAAACGAATCAGGACGAATTCCTTTTGATCCGGATTTTTCGGAAAGAGGATCGGTTTATATCGTTGGTGTCGATCAATTGATCGTCGATATCGAGGCCAATGTTGGTTATGACTTCCTAGATAAGTATAAAATTACAAAAGGTGAGTCTGTCGTTCTCGATGACAAGATAGTTGAAGAAATTTATCAGGAATTAAAATCATTAAAATCTATCGTCGGCGAATACGCAGGCGGGGCCATTGGAAATACTCTTCATAACTACAGCGTTTTATCAGATGCCCGCTCAGTTGCCTTAGGAGCAATTTCAAAAAATATTTCTGTAGGTGATTACGCTTTTAAATATATCTGTACGACCAATTCATTCGTAGACTTTTCATACTTAAAGCCAGTTGATGGGCCAATGGGAAGGGCACTTTGTCTTTTGACTCCTGATCGCGAAAGATCATTTCTTATCGGCAAAGGAATTATGAATGATCTCTCTCCAGATTTTATTCCGGAAGATGTTATTAAGGGAGCTTCACTCTTACTTGTGTCTGCTTACTCACTAAGAGATGAAAGCTCATCAATGTTTAAGGCCAATGTTCAGGCCTGTGAATACGCAAAAAAATACAATGTCCCTGTGGTTCTCTCACTTGGAACAAGTTCGCTTATAACGGCCAAAAAAGATTTTTTTGTGAATTTCATTAAAGAGTATGTTTCATTATGTGCAATGAATGAAGAAGAAGCATACGCACTGGTAGGAGAAACAGATCCTCTTTTATCATGTGAAAAAATGCTGGACATGACTTCAATGGTGCTCTTAACTGTCGGGCCAAAAGGATTATATATTGCTGCTCACTCTGATGAAGACTATAAGCGCGAAACAAAAGATATGATTCACTCGAAGTCTATTGCCGAGTACAATAAGTATGAATACTCGCGCGCTATCTTAAAAGGGGATTGTAAAAACAAATTAAAAATTTATACTCACATTAACCCATACATGGGTGGCCCTGGTGAAATTAAAAACACTAATGGCGCTGGAGATGCGGCCTTATCAGCTCTTCTTCACGATATCGCTTCAAACACTTATCACAGACAAGTAACCCCTAATTCCCCAAAACATAATACGCGCTATCTAACTTACTCATCTATTCATCAGGTGAGTAAATATTGTAACCGTGCAAGTTTTGAAGTTTTAAAACAGAACTCGCCAAGACTGGTTAAGGGTCTGCCAAACAGAGAAGAAAGCTTAGAAGAAGCCTATTGGGATATGTAATTAAACACATGGAGAGTTTAGTATGAAGAAAATCATGACAGGAGTCCTTGCCCTATTAATGTCCAGCAATGTCTGGTCTACGCCCGTTAACATGGCCTGCATCACAGAATATCCAACAACATCGTTTGTGGCCTTAACGGAAAACGACACGATTAATTTTAGACTTATTCACCACAATGGCACGAAGTATATGCCGGTATGGAATAACGTTATTACTCCTAATGACATCAGTATTATTTCTGAAGCTGCTAACTTGTTAGGAGATTTAGGCCCTGAACTTAATTTCACCATGCCGGAAAAAAGCTGTGAGGTTATGGATGGAATGCTGATTAATTGTTTTGGAAGCTCACCAGTAGTTGAAATGAATGGCCATAAAGTTAGTCTATGGGCCGTTCATACAAAAGAAGTGACTGAAACAAGTTTTGCTGGAACTTATGACTACGTTGTTACAAGTATGGCCTTAGATATTGATGGTAAAACTCTGCACGTTCCAATGAAATATGGAAATAACGAGTGTTTTAAAGATTTCTATTCACAAAATCTTAAAAACAAAATGAAAGTTAAAAATGTCTTTTTAAAATAATTCAAGAGATTTGAGACGCTCGCTAAAACGGTCTGTTTTAGTGAGCGATCTTCCCATCACCAGATAGTCTGAGCCTTCATTAAAAGCACTACCCGGATCCATGACTCTTTTTTGATCCTGAACTATATCTTTTTGTATTTCATCAATGAATCTAATCCCTGGTGTGACGGCCAGTAGATGAGGATAAGATTTTTTTAGGAGACTCACTTCGTGAGGCGAAGAGACGACTCCGTGAATCCCTGAGGATGCTGCCGCTTCAAAAAGTTTTAAAAAAGCAGCGTCAGTATCAGTAATTCCAAACAGTGCGTTTAAATCTTTTGCTTCTAAACTTGTAAGAAAGCTTACCCCTAGAATACGGCAATCTGGAATAGCGACAGATGCTTCAGCAACAGCTGCTTTTAACATCGCTTCTCCACCGCTTAAGTGCACAGTGAGAAAATCTATGGGAAGGCCTTTTAGAGAAGAGATGGCCTTTGCTACAGTGACAGGAATATCGTGAAGCTTGAGATCAAGAAAAATCTTTTTGTGGAATTTTGAATGAACCCTCTGAACAAGTTCCGGGCCATGTTTTAAAAAAAGCTCCAGCCCAATTTTTACAAAGGGCAGAGTGTTTTCTTTTTTTTCTAGAAATGAATCTATCTCTTCAAGACTCATCTGATCTAAGGCCACAATAATTTTATCCAGTGATGCCATTTTAAAAAGACTCCTTCATTTCTTGAAGTGAAATGGGAGTGATATCCATTCCATGAGTGCCAATTAATGCTTCTACAACGGCCTTGATATTTTCAGGTCTAGTAAAGCAAGGAATCGCATACTGGATGGCCGAATTTCTAATATGCTCTCCATCGTTTTGAGATTGTCCTTGGTTTTGAGGAGTATTGAACACCATTTTCATACTTTCATCTTTAAGTGCTTCAAGAATAGTAAGTCCATTCTCACCAAGCTTGTTAACCAGCTCACAAGGGATCCCTTGTTTTTTGACGTACTCACATGTTCCGCGAGTGGCGATGAATGTGAAGCCAATTCTATGAAGAGATTTTAAGTAAGGAAGAATCATCTCTTTGGTCTGATCAGCAAGACTCATTAAAATTTTTCCTTTGCTGGAAAGATTTGGATAATTTCCTTGATAAGATTTTAAAATCGCCGCTTCTTTATCGCGGTCAATTCCCATCGTCTCACCCGTTGAGCGCATTTTTGGCCCCAGAAGGATATTGTCTTGAACAAAACGATCAAACGGGAAGGTCGATTGTTTTACTGAGAAAAATCCTGAAATCGGCTGCTCGATGGTCTCAATTTTATCTCCTAACATGGCATCAGTGGCAATTTTAGGAAGAGAGATATTGTAGGCCTTGCTCAAAAATGGCAGCGTTCGCGATCCTCTCGGATTGGCCTCAATACAATAAATTTTTCCATCTTTAATGGCGTACTGGAAATTAATCGGGCCTACGATCTCCAAATGATTGGCCAGTTGGAATGAAATATTTTTTAGCTCTTCATAATTTTTCTGAGTGAGTACAACCGGAGGAGTGATCATTCCAGAGTCGCCAGAGTGAACTCCTGCAAACTCGATGTGCTCACACACTGTAAAACAGAAATTGCCAAACTGATCGCGGACTAAGTCGACATCGTATTCGATAGCATTTTCAAGATAGTTTTCAACTTGAAAAATCGTTGTCGAGTTTTGTAGTTGGTCTTTAAATGTTTTAGGAAGCTGGTTTAAGTCATCATGTCCGTAGAAGATGTACATCGATTCACCACCGATAACATAACTAGGTCTGATGATAACCGGGAAACCAATATCAACCATGGCATTGACCATGTTCTTGTGGCCTGAAACTTCTCTTGATTGAGTTTGTGAGAGTGTCGTCTTTTTAGTGATTTCTCCAAAGAGTTTTCTATCTTCTGTTAACTCTAAAATATTCCATGTAGGGCCCAGGAAATTAATCTTAAAGAGCTCCTGACGGAAACTTCTTTCAAGATTTTCTCTCAATTGAATACCTGTCTGCCCACTGAAAGAAGCAATCACTCCAAAAGGTTTTTCATTGATTAAGATATCAAATAAATCTTCAGAATAAAGCGGTGAGAGATAAAGCCTGTTAGAGCTATCGTAGTCAGTTGAAACCGTCTCAGGATTTGAGTTGATCATAATCGAGAGAATATTTTTTTCTTTTAATCTTTCACACGACTTTACACAAGAGTAGTCGAACTCGATTCCTTGTCCGATTCTATTAGGCCCAGAGCCTAAAATGGCCACTGATTTACCTTTTAGAGATAATGATTCAGCTTCGTTTTCGTCGGCATAAGTAGAATAAAAGTATGGAGTTTCCGCAGGAAATTCTCCTGAACATGTATCAACTGCTTTATAAACTGGAAAGATTCCATGCTTAAAGCGATATTCCAGAACTTCTTTTTGAGACCTATCCATCATGAAAGCGATATGTTTATCAGAAAGTCCCAGTTTTTTTAATTCAACAAAATGGTCTTTTTCCATGTTGATGTCTTTATGAACATGGCCTGTTGCTGTTTCATGCTTTAGATTTTTTTCTGCTTCAACAATTAGTTCCATCTGGTCAATAAACCATGGTGTAATTTTTGTAATGTCGAAAATTTCTTTTTTCGTCATTCCAAATCTGATGGCCTCAAGAACTGTTAGAAGAGAGAGTTCATTAGCTGTACTTAATCTCTCAATCAGATACTCTCTGTTGAGCTCAACCGGAGCATTTTTTAATTGTGAAAGTGACGGCACTTCAAGACCCATTTCAAGAGCGCGAAGAGCTTTTAAGAAGGCTTCATTGAAACTTCCACCTAAAGCTAAGACTTCACCAACTGATCTCATCTGAGGGCCAAGAGTCTGAGAAGAGTCTGGAAATTTATTAAAAGGAAAAATCGGAATTTTTAGTGCGACATAATCCAGTGTCGGCTCAAATGCTACCGGAGAAGCTTTCGTAATATCATTCATGATCTCACTAAGAGTGTAGCCGATAGATAGAAGGGCCGAAATTTTTGCAATTGGGTAACCTGTCGCTTTTGAAGCAAGGGCCGATGATCTCGATACGCGAGGGTTCATTTCAATGACGGTGATGTCATCTTCATTGTCAGGATTAATAGCAAACTGAACGTTCGCTCCACCGGCGACAACTCCCATGTGCTTAGCAATAGTAAGGGTCATAGTACGAAGTTGTTGCATGCAGCGGTCACTGATCGTCATGGCGGGGGCCACTGTGATCGAATCTCCCGTGTGAACTCCACATGGATCGACGTTTTCAATAGAGCAGATGATAACTCCATTTCTTTCACAGTCGACCATTACTTCAAGTTCAATTTCTTTTTGTCCTACTAACGATTTTTCCATCGTTACTGGAAATTTAATATCTGAAGTGAATACTTCTTTGAGTTCAGAGTCGTTGTAGACGAGAGCAGCCCCTTTACCACCAAGAGCAAAATCTCTTCTGATAATTAACGGGAACTCTACCTGATCGCGCGCCATCGCTAGAGCTTCTGATTCGCTATTGGCCGTAAAGCGCTTTCCTGTCTGGTAACCAAGCTTGTCTAGCTCTTTTGCAAAAAGGGCCCTGTCTTCAGTTTTTTTGATTGTATCAACGTTGGCACCAAGAAGGGCCACGTTATGCTCTTTTAAAAAGTTTTCTTCTTCTAATTCCACACAAAGATTAAGTGCTGTCTGGCCACCCATTGTTGAGAGTACGGCATCGACGCGTTCTTTGATGATAATTTTTTTAATGGTCTCTTTAGTAATGGGCTCGATATATGTTCGAGCGCACATTTCCGGGTCAGTCATGATGGTCGCTGGATTTGAGTTCAGTAACACGACATCAATGCCTTCTTCTTTTAGAGACTTCAATGCCTGAGTCCCAGAGTAGTCGAACTCAGAGGCCTGTCCAATTTTAATTGGGCCAGAACCGATAAGAAGGATTCTCTTATAAGGAGTTTTTTTCTTTAATCTGGTTGTCAGCTTATTAAATGGATAAAGCTTTTTGGTATCTATTGGACTAAGGCCTGAACCTTCAAGAAAAGATTTTACTTCCATGAAGAACTCATGGGCATCATGAGGGCCAGGGTTTGCTTCTGGATGGTACTGAACTGATTTTAAGAAGTGATCGCTTGTGGCGATACCTTCAATTGAGTCATCAAATAAAGAAGTGTGCTGAATGAAGAGCTCTTTTTTAAGAGGGTTTTCCATACGCATCTTATTAAATGATTCAGTCTCAAATGCGTAACCATGATTTTGTGAAGTGATCACAATTTTATTTGTCGTGTGATCAATGACCGGGTGATTGGCACCACGCTGGCCAAAAGGAAGTTTAATAACTTTTATTCCCAGAGCAAGAGCAATGAGCTGATGTCCAAGACAGATTCCACGAACTGGAATATTTAAAGTAAGAAGTTCTTTTACAACCGCAATCTCATTAGTGAAATTTCTTGGGTCGCCTGGACCGTTAGATAAAAAAATCATTCTCGGCTGATATTTTTTTACAGTCTCTACGGTAGCATTGTAGGGAAGACTGACTAGCGGAAATCCTAGGGCACTAAGTTGACTCACAATAGACTGCTTAATCCCGTAGTTCATAAGAACGATAGGATTATCTCCCGGAACATGGACGATGGGAGCACTTTGAGAGACGAGGTGAAGATCATCTGTCACGAGTTTTGCTTCACTAAAAGCAGAAGCTTTAGGAGCGCTTGGATTAAAGTTTAAAACAGATTTATGGGAAGTCGATTTTTTGCTGGTTAAGTAGCGAACTAGTTTTCTGGTATCTAGTCCAGAAAAAAGTGGCACATCAGTATTATCCAAAAAATCGTTGTGAGAAAAATTTCTGGCGATGAGAAGGGTTGCATGAGATTTTTTAGACTGCATGACTCTTTCATCTACAGTATAGTTTCCAATGTGAGCATTCGTGAAGACAATATGCTGCCCTAAAAAAGAGGGGTCAGTCATTGTTTCTTGATATCCACTCATACCAGTCGTGAAGGCGGCTTCTCCCCAAATACCTTTTGCGACATTGGAATCAGTTTCATCTCTATTTACGTAACCTTTAAAAGTCGTCCCGTCTTCAAAGTGAAGATAGGCCTTTGCTCGTTTGAGTTTGAGATTAAAACTTTTCTCCATTTATTCTTCCAATGTTTTGATCGTTATTTAAAAGCATGGCCTCAATAATGGCCATTCTCATAGGGATTGAATTTTCTACCTGAAAGTAGCCTTTATAGAGCGAGGACTTAATCAGTGCCTGATCAAGTTCGACTCCAATATTAGCAGGTCCTGGATGAAGAACAGGGATGAGTTTATTCATTCTTTTTAGAAGATCTAAACTTACACCGTTTTGTTCTAGGTAATTATTTTGTTCATTATTTCCGTCAGCATGTCGCTCTTTTTGAATGCGGAGTAAATAAAGAAAGTCTGATCGTTTGACGGCTTCATCGCGTGATTTCACTATTTCTACATTTTTTGGAAGTGTAGAAGCGCTAGGAAGATATTCTTCAGGGCCATTTAAAATGATAGTCATTCCGTACTGTGGAAGAAGCTTCATTAAAGAATGGGCCACTCTCGAGTGAACATTGTCGCCAATGATGGCAATCGTTTTTCCTGAGAGATCATGCTCAAGACTCAATAATGTATAAAGATCTAATAGGGCCTGAGTTGGATGCTCATTAACTCCATCGCCCCCATTAACAAGTTTTATTGGAGGAGACTCTCTAAATTGAGCGAGCTGATGAGAAACGCTTGATCTAAAAACGCAAAGATTCACGCCTTGATAAAAAAGTGTCAGAAAAGTTTCTTCAAGGCTTTCACCTTTTTTTAAACTCGACGTCTCGGCATTAAAATCCAGATAAAGCCCACCAAGCCTTCTGATTGCAACAGCAAAAGAGTGTTTCGTTCTCGTCGAGTTCTCTAAAAACGAAGTGGCAATAATAGGTTTAGGAGCTGAATGAAAAGGAGTGACGTGAGGATTTTCTTTAAAGTACTTAGAGCGGGAGACAAGTACCTCGATCTGCTGAAGTGAGAGATCGTCGATACTTTCAAGTAATGAAGGAAATGAAGCCATTTTCTTCCTTGTTAAGTCTTGTTAAGCTGACATAGATGAAAGCATAATAAGAACTCTTTTTTGGTTTTTGATAGTCTATATAAAAGTTGACCCATTTGAAAAGAATTTTGTGATGAAAAAAATTGACCGTAATAATCAACTACAGATCGAATCCCTTTTGAATGAATGCAAAGGGAATCTCTTTGAATATCTGGTTGCGCAATCGCTTTCTCGCCGCTTTGGAAAAGAAGATGTCTTTTTACTGGGGCTTCCTCGCGATTTTAGAGGAAGACTGCAGTTTTACGAAGCAACGATTAGAGAATTTGACTCAGAACTTCTAAAAAACCTGCCTGTTTTGGCCGAAAGTGTTTCTGAGAATCTGGAAGTTCACCCCATTTTTAAAAACAAATCTGATTTTAGTTTTACAGTTATCGGAAAAATGGTGGCAACCAACGATAACGAACTTTGGAATGAAACCGATATTGTTGCTCTAAAGCATTTGCCGGATGGAGCTACAAAAAAAATCTTTATCAGCTTAAAACTTACAAAAGATCACAGTTACACCAATACTAAAAGTGCCGGGATTAAAAGTTTTATTGAAAAATATTTTTCAAGCTTTGATGGTCTTTCTAAAAGCTTTCAATCACAGCTTAATAACTGTGTAGATGAATCTTTCCATATGATGGGCCATAAGCTTTATGAAATGATTGATCAGGATTTTAGTGGATCATTTGATAGCAGGTGGACATCATTACATACCGAGCTTCCTGGTGAGCTTCCAGTGGAGATGAAAGAAGTTGTTCATGCTAATTATCACCGGGTCGCCCTCAAGGTCAGAGAGTTTTTAGGGGAGCTTTATCACAGTGATCCTCAGAAGTTTTACCAGTCATTGCACGCTCTTTGTGGATTTGGAAATCTTGATATCATTCAGGTTCATTGTTTTCACCAAAACGCGCTGTTAAAAGATATCGCTATAAAAACTTATGGAGATCTTTTCTCAGATGACTATAATGAAATTACTTTAAAAGAATTAACTGATGGGTCTGCTTCTTTCGATGTGGCCTTTAATAAATTTGTCTTACAAATCAGGGTAAAACCTATGAATAAATTTACCACTGCTGCCTACAAGATAAATTGCTCGATTAAGATGAAAGGGTAAGTATGAAAGAAAAAGCACTATTTCTAGATCGAGATGGAATACTCAATGTAGATAAAGGTTATGTTTATAAATGGGATGATATTATCTGGAACGATGATATTTTTGACATCATCAAACTGGCCAATGAAAAAGATTATCTGGTAATTGTTCTTACCAACCAATCCGGCATTCATAAAGGCATGTACACCAGAGATGACGTGCATATTCTGCATGAAAAAATGAATGATTTTTTAATTAAAAAAGACCTGAAAATAACAGACTGGTTCTACTGCGCAGAAATGGATAGCATGGATAGAAAACCCAATCCAGGTATGCTTTTAAAAGCACAACTTAAGTATAATATTGACCTCGCGAAATCTTATATGATCGGGGATAAGGCCACAGATGTTTTTGAGACAGATGGGACTTTTATCAGGCCTCGAACCTTTCTGGTAAAAGGACAGTATGCTGTTACTCATCCAGATGTGGGAAGCACTGTAAGTGTGCACGATACACTGGGAGACGTTTCTAAGGAGCTAAGAAATTTATTATGAAAAAGGCCTTGGATTCTTTATCAAAAAAGTTGGT
>DIUR01000017.1 GCA_002428265.1 Bacteriovoracaceae bacterium UBA6153 | reverse complement strand
AACTTTTTTGATAAAGAATCCACTCTATTAAGACAGTTCCAATTCATTTTAATCTGATTACCAAGCAGAGAAAAGTGGTGAGTTAACTCAAGACAAGCCGCTCTGTTGAGGTAGTTATTGTCTCTCATATTTGAATAACAATACCACATCATATCGTCAGCATTTTCCGGGTCAGGGTTTCTGCTTTTTGCCAATGCACAAGCATCCACATCAAGGTTTTTTGGGTTATCAGTTAAACATCCCCAGTCGTGATTATCACCATTTTTTAAACACTGATAAGCTTTGCTCACTGCTGTTTTAGCAATAGGCTGGCCTGCACACTTCATCAAGTAGCCACCATAGATACTAGTGATTAATTTATTCTTTTGAGAGTTTCCAAGCTTATTAAAAATTCCTGCATCCTGATGCTCTCTCAAAATCGAACAAAGCTGATCAGCACTAATATAGTCTAGGTCTTTTGATAAAATAGTATTGCTGATATTTACCAATGCATCTTCGTAGGCATAAAAATTAATCAGGTTATGGTGTTTTACAAAACTTAAAATCTTAACCTGAATTTCGCTCAATCCTTGTGCTGATTGATAAATTCCTAGCATTTTCTCATTCACAACTTTTGCGACAGAAGGATTCATTGAGATAACAGATGCAAGAGAGGCATTGGTTTTATTTTTAATAATAAAATCGTAGTGCTTGATAATATTTTGAGGAAGTAAAATTGTTTGCCATGCTTTATAGGCCACTTCAGAATTTTTAGAAATCGCGTTGCTCTTTAAAACGTCTTGTCCTTGATTTTCAGGTTTAACCACTCTCAGGTTCGTTCCCTTAAAAGCGTTTAAAATAGCTGTCCTTGAAACACCTGTAGAATTTTTATCCTGAAGTGTACTGTTCTTAAAAGCTAACTCTAATTTTGGTGCAGCTTGTGCCCCTAGCGGACCTGTACTTTCAAACCCCACGACCATAGGTGTGTTTTTAAAAATAGACGTCATCGACTCTGCCATACTCTGGCCAAAGTTTAAGTATCTAGCTGCAGCGACTTCTTCAGCTAATCTAAGAGGAAACCCATCACCAACGAGAACTCGTAAATAATCATTCACACTTCTATGGTCTGGAGACTTTGACGAAAGAGTATTACAGCCCATTAAATAAACGGCCTTAGGTTTATCTAGAATTGATGGACATGACCCAAGCTCTCTTGCTGTTGTTAGTTCTGCTAGTGAAATCGTTGCTGAGCTTTGTTCACCAAAAAATATTCCACCAAAGTGTCCAGATACAACGAGAACATCACAGGCCTTTACGCTCGCGCATGCTTTACTAAACCATGCCGGATCTTTATTGGCCGGAACCAATTCCACATGTTCATAACCCACTGGGGTTAAGTGTTTACTAAAAACTTTTTTTTCATCAGCTGAATTAAAAGTCATCGAGCAAAAAGTTTTTGCTTGAAGACTAAAACTAGTGAGTAAGCATAATGTACTAAGGGTAAGGCTTAATTTTTTCATAGGCCCTCTTCATACCACCAAAGCTGGTTTTGAGAGGCAAAAGCGTATTTTTTACAGGCCTAGATTAGCTTAACGAGTTCAGAATTAAGGTATTCTTCTTTATAGAGAACATAGGCCTTATAGTGATTTCCATAAAGTACAAGCTCATCGCTAGTCAGGGGTCGCTTTACAGTCGCAGGGTTGCCCATGATCATTGAGCCAGGAGGATAAGATTTCCCAGGAGGCACAACACTTCCGCCAGCAACGACTGAATTAGCACCTATGACAGCTCCATCCATTATGATGGCACCCATTCCAATCAAACAGCTGTCTCCTATCGTACAACCGTGAAGAGTCACGCTGTGGCCGATGCTGACATTGGCTCCGATAGTAAGAGCAAAATCTTTCGTCACGTGAAGCATAGTGAGGTCTTGAACGTTGGTATTTTTCCCGATACGGATGAAGTTTACATCTCCGCGGGCCACACACTGATACCAGATGTTGACGTTTTCATCGAAGACAACTTTTCCGATAACGTCTGCACTTGGAGCTATAAAAACTCCGGGACCTAATTGTGGTGAAATTCCTTTAAAGGAATAAAGAGGCATTACTGAGCAGCAGCTGGAGCTTCTGCACCTTCCGCTACTTCAACCGGCTTCTTCCATGGAAGACGAGAAACGTAAGCAGCAAGATCTTTCATATCTTGAGGTGAAAGTCCTTTTAGAATAGGATTCATCACGGCGTTCACACGAGCACCAGACTTCATATCGACAAGTTGTTTTTCGATGTACCAGTCGAACTGTCCACCGATGAAAGGAGCTTTCTGAGAAGACTTACCTTCTCCGCCTTTACCGTGACACGAAATACACTGAGTATATAATTTATGACCAGCAACAAGCTGAGGAGTATTAAGATCAACAACTGGTGCGTATTCTTTAAACTCTACTTCTGCAACAACCACTTTTTCTTTTGGAGCAAGTAGCTTTTCAACAAGTACTGTTTTTGAATGATAAGCTTCTTCAGTTTTTTTCAAATCGAATTTAGCATTATTGACTGGAAGAGATTTGTACGAGAAGAAAACCAGGGCCATTACGAATCCTGCTAGTACACATATAAAAACGATCAATCTTGTCATGACTCTCCCGCCGAAGGTGCTATAGAAAAAATATTCATTTGAGATTGAAATTATAGGTTATTTTAAAAAACTTGGCAATTTTATATGCCTTGCACGAGGAGTTTTTCTAGAGCTTCAGTGCTTCTTAATTCTTTTAAAAGATGCAAATGTTCGCCCTTAATGAATCCCTCTGTCGTTGAGTGCCTCAAGTAAGACAGCAGTGAGTCATAAAAACCCTCGAAGTTAAGAATGTAGCTGGGCTTTTGATGGTATTTTAATTGAGTCCAGGTAAGTACTTCGAACATTTCGTCTAATGTTCCCATGCCTCCCGGCAAAGTTAAAAAGGCATCGGCATTGTCATACATGAGTTTTTTTCTTTGGTGCATGTCATCTACAACAAATAATTTTGATAACCCACTATGGGCCACTTCGTAATCAACTAATGATTTTGGAATAACACCGATGACTTCACCACCGTTTGCTAAAACGCTATCGGCAATGGCACCCATAAGTCCTATTGAAGCTCCACCATAAACCAGACCTGTTTTATTTTTAACCAGCATCTTACCGATAGTGGTTCCAAGCTCTATATATTTTGGATGATTTCCTGCAGCTGATCCGCAGAAGACGCAAAGTTTTTTCATTTTGTACGACCTTTATCGAAATAAAAAAAGTATTCCTTGTTTCCATTTTTTCCCAGGATGGGAGACTCACACTGATCTATCAGAACAAATCCCTGGGCCTTCATCCACTCTTTTAACTCGTGAAGCATAACCAATCTGTGACCTTCACTTTTTACAATGCCGTTTGAGTCAAGACCAGATTGTCCGACTTCAAACTGAGGTTTTATAAGGGCTACGATTTTTCCATCGGGCTTCACCAAATCAAAAATATTTTTTAAAACAAGCTTAATAGAAATAAAAGAGAGATCCACGACAGCGAGATCAACTTTTTCTGCGATCTCAAAAGGGAATTTAATATTGATACCTTCATGATTTTCGACACGAGGATCAACTCTTAGTGACTGAGCTAATTGGTCATGGCCTACATCAAGACAGTAAACTTTTTTGGCACCGGATCTTAAAACGTAATCTGTGAAGCCACCTGTTGAAGCGCCTACGTCTGCTACAACTAAGCCTTCAGGATTAACCTGAAACCTAGCAAGTGCTCCTTCAATTTTGTGTCCGCCTCGGGAAACATACTGAACATCTTTTCTCACTTCTAATCCCTCACTAGTGACTTGCTGAGAAGCTTTTTCAACTTTCTTATTTTGATAAAAGACGACACCTTCTTCAATTAAAAGAGCGGCCTGTGACCTGGTCGATGTCAGTTTGGCTTCTACCAAAACTTTATCTGCTCGGTCTTTGATCATAAAGAAACTGGAGTGATGATGATTTCAATCTGCTCTTCATTTCTTTCCTGATGAGTGATTGCTTTAGTCTGATTCAGATAAATATCGAGATTAGGTTCATTGAAAGTTTTAACAATTTTTCCGCTCACGTTATAAAGATCACCTTTAATGCGAACGAATCCAGAAGGACCGTATTCGTGAACACTCTGCACATAAGAAGCAGAGATATCCGCTTTGATACCGTTTTTCATTTGAATTAATACATGTTCTTTTTCGTCCACTGATTGAATAGAATGTTGCTCTGTAGACAAGAAAAAACCTTTCCCGATTCCTTTTTTGTAAATAAGGCTTACTTTAAGACCGATTTTGGCTTCAGCAACCGTTGTAACGGCCATCAATATTAGAACGAATAAAATTCTCATTATGAAATCTTAAAGGATGACGCTTAAGCCTTCAATCAATTAATGCAAAATTTGTGATTGAAAATAATCTATTATAACGCTATAACTTAAACTTAAATGTTTGGGGTCAATAGCTCAGTTGGTTAGAGCTCCCGGCTCATAACCGGGTGGTCACAAGTTCAAGTCTTGTTTGACCCACCATTTTTATCTACGAATCTTTTGGGGATTAATGTAAATGACTTCCATGGATTATCGGAAAAACCTTTGTCCCCTTCCCTGGATTGAACTCAGTGCAAATTCTGATACGACTTTGAGAGTCTGCTGTAACACTTATCACGGTGGGCATGTCCTCAACGAAGATAATGAATACACCTCAATTACTTCTGATGAAACCTTAGTTGAATTGTTTAACAAAAAAACTCATCGAGACTTAAGAGTCTCAATGATGAAGGGTGAGCGTCCTCATTTCTGTAAATCTTGTTATGACAGAGAGGACTATGGTGGCTTCTCTATTCGTCAATCATACTATGAGCAATACGGGCATTTGATTGATGACATTGTCAGTAAAACAAATACGGATGGAACAATTGATATTGAAAATATCAATTTAAAAAAAATTGATCTCTCTCTTTCAAATTTATGTAATTTGAAATGTAGAATGTGTAGCCCACTTAGCTCTACTGCACTAAAAAAAGAATTCGACGATACGAACATAGATTACTCCCCTGAAACCTATGACAATGCTGCCACTAAATGGAGATTGAATCCCGGCTTTAAAATGATCTTCGAGCATCACTGCTCTCACGTCGAAAATATTCTTACTACTGGTGGCGAGCCTTTTCTTGCTAAAGATCACAGAGATATTCTGAGAATTTTAAAATCTAAAAATCTTCAGAAGAACATCAAGCTTTCTTACCACACTAGCTTAACAATTCTTCCTGAAGAATTGATCGAACTATGGAGAGGATTTAAAGAAATTAATATCAATTTGAGTTTAGAGGGAATCCGAGAAACCAATGATTACGCACGCCATCCTTCCAAGTGGGAAGAGATTATGGCCAATCTTCAAACTCTGGCATCGCTTAAGCCACAGATTAACATCACCCTTAATGTTCATTCATGTATTCAAGCATTGACTTGGCCTAACCATCATCAGCTCTTATTTTTTACTGCAAAACTAAATCAGCTTGATTCCAATACAGCTTGCCTTCCTTACCCTATCTGGCTAGAGAATCCTGCTGAACTAAGTGCTTTAAATCTTCCACCGGCCCTAAAAGAAATAGGCATCCGCAGAAATGAAAGAGCTTTGAAATATATTAAGCGATTAATTAAACGTCCATTTAGCGATTACGAACAAAATATCTATGATACTTATATCGCCACATTTAAACGACTACGTGAGCATCAGTTCAACGAAGAAGATTTTTGGAATTTCAAAGAAAGAGTTATGATAGCAGATGAATACCGCCAGCATGACATCACGAAAGTCATGCCAGAATTTATTCCCTACTTTACTCCTGAAGATTTTGAAAAACTTGTAAAAGTTAAAAATATAAAAAAAGCCAAAAAACTTGAAGAATCAAGCTATCCCTACTTGATGAAAAATGATTTTTCCGCAGCTGAAGTTATTCTCAGAAATGCTTATCTGATTGACCCTACAAATTCAGAAGTCCTCTATAATCTTGGGTATTGCCTTAAAAACTTAAACCGAGGTCTCGAAGCGAATAACTTTTTCCGTCAGACTCTTCACCTCAATCCAGATCATTACTTTGCATTAATAGAAGTCGGTTGTGATGAAATGAATCACGATCATTTTGAACCCGCCTTACAACTCTTTAACAAGGCCCTGAATTTTGAGCCTTCATTTAAACTTGGTGAAACCCTACTATTTATCAAGCAATGTAATGAACGAAAGTCTCAATATAAGCCTTAAAAATGGCAAATTTTGCCTGAAGCTTTGATCCTGACATCAAGCCTCCTTAAGCGCGCTCTTGTGCTAAAATATATGCATGAAATATGCTCTTATATTTTTGCTTGTTATCAACTCTTTTGTCTCACTTCACGCCCAGGAAGTTAGAAAAGAAAAAGAAAGAATTATTCTTAGTGATGATTCCTGCGACAAAGTTTTTAACATGTCTCAGGCCCTGGCCAAATGGTCAGTCAGCACCAAATCCAACAAACTTTGCCCACTGGGCACAAGAAGCCCAAAAGTAAATTCTGTAACTAAAAAATGTGAGTATGATATTACAGACTGTGTCCCTGATCACGTTGTCACCTATCATGGTGCAAATCCAAAATATGCAGGACCTAATTGCTGGAACCTTGCTCTTGTTATGAAAGCTATTTTGCCTTCGCTTCGTTACTCTGGACCTGAAGAGATGTCTTTTTATATGCGTCCCCCTCTTTGCAGGCAGCTTAAAAATGATGAAGAAAAAATTCCAGGAGATGTTGGGGCCATCAGAGACATGACCGCAAGAAGTCCTGAGGAGTATCATGGCTTTATTTATATTTCGGATGATATCGCTTATTCAAAAAATGGTTTTGCGAACACGAGTCCCTTTGCACTTCAGCCACTGGAAAAAGTTTTAGACATCTATCAAGTGCCATCTATGGAAGAATGCAGATCAAATGAACTTAGTTTTTCCAATAACTGTGGTAAAGCAATTTCTTATTTTCGTTGCGTGAGTATGGATGAGTACTTAAAAAAAGCAGAAGACCTACCGTCCTTTTTTGTAAATTCGTTATCAAGCATCAGCAGCTATGAGGACTGTTTGCAAGAAACAACCATGAAAGCTATTCCTGTCTCAACAGTTGCTCAAAACAATATCGTCGATGCCTTAAATGCCCTTTCTTTTTATGTCGGCAACGAAATACAAGAAACTAATAGAAATCCAAACCCATCAGTCAACTTTGTTATCGGAAGTATGAAGCTTCGCCTAGAAGCTATTGCAAAACAATTGAAGTTCAATAATGATGAAAATAATTCTAGCGAGATCAGTAAATTTGCTGATAGACTTAGACATAATTTAAATCAACTGAAGGGCAGAAGATGAAAAGTTTATTTTTTGTAGCTATGGCATCACTTATTCTTGGTGGTTGCGCTAATGGTTACATGAATAAAGCTGATCAATACAATCGTGCACCAAGTGGCTTTACTGAAATCGTTTCGGCCAAAAGACTCTCTAAAATGAAACCCATTCAAATTATCAAACTTCTTAAAGAAAACTGTTGTGATGCTGTTATGTTTGAGCAATCAAAAACGCTTAACTGGACAGTGGCCGATATGGAAGCACTAACACCCTACTTAGAAGACGAATCCGATTCAGCACCGGTGGTAAACACAATGGGAACTGTAAGCTGTAGAGGAGCAAGATATGTCTCTACGGTTAAGCGCGAAGTTCAACACTTGATCCGCGCCTTCAAAGAAAAAAAATATCCACTTGCCCATTGTTCAACATGGGACCTAAAACTTGACTCTGATAAATAATCTAGGATTATTTACAGCTTTCTAACTCTTCAGACTTAATTTTTTCGGTAGCAACTTTGTTTGAAGTAAACTCCGCAACCTGAATATTATTTTTTCCTAGAGTTAATTTATAAGTTGTCGTTGTAGACACATATGAGTTTCTTGCTTTTTGAATCCCTGGCTTATCCATCATCCCATGAACACAGTTAAAAGCGGCGTTAATATCTACTCCGCACTTGTAAGTGTATTCTCTAGCAGTACATGCCTGTACTTCCTCTTTTTGGGTCACAGAACCCTTAGTCACAGTTCTACGCAAATACAGATCGTAATTAAGATTTGAGTCCTTTGCACTAAGAGTGAAGTTATCATCGTTGTGATAGTTATCTGTTGGAACATCAATCGTTAATGTTTGTCCGTTTTGTTTGATGATCAAGCGAGGGTCAATTAGTGAAAATCCCATAGGTACTTTCTCTGCTCTGATTTCCATAGTCCCTTTATTCAATGTTATAGCTCTTCCAGCTCTTTGCTCGAGCACGATAGAATCCTTGCCTTGAATGCTTAATGGGCCTG
This sequence comes from Bacteriovoracaceae bacterium UBA6153, assembly GCA_002428265.1. Classification (GTDB taxonomy): domain Bacteria; phylum Bdellovibrionota; class Bacteriovoracia; order Bacteriovoracales; family Bacteriovoracaceae; genus Bacteriovorax. The sequence goes on along the minus strand of DIUR01000017.1, from coordinate 28,306 downwards.
TCATATCGATTCTTTGATTCACTAAGGCCGCGTTTGTTAGTGTCGGAATCATAAGTGCTGAATATGTCAGTATAGATAGTAAGTTAATGTTTTTCATAGGGGGCTCCGGAATCATGTTTAGATGGCCAGATTCTATCGTGGAAATCTGTCCCGATGCTAAGCCTCGGTAATTCTTTTAGACCCTGTCAAAATGTTCAACACTGCCTTTTGTTTGGTCGTTTTTTCACTTGTTTTTCAGGTACTTAACTCATCATTCTTGGCCCAAACCCTGCACTTTAAAAGGTAAGCGGGGGCTTAAAATGAAAACAACAAAAACACTTATCTTAACACTGATCCTTTCCATGATTTCCACACCGGTTATGCCGAAGAGTTTTACTAAAAGAGAGATCTATAAGTACAACACTTCAGTAATTGCAAAGATGATTGAAGTGGTTCAACCGAATATTAAAGCAAAAAAGAGAAGCGAGATTGCACTTGCTCTTTACCAAGCTTCAAAAAAATACTCTGTTGATCCAAAGATCATGGTTGCCATCATCGCTACAGAAAGTAACTTCAACAACGCTGCTGTTTCTGTTTCAGGAGATATCTCTCTTGCTCAGATCAACACTAAAGTATGGGATGTTGAATTTAATCGCTTAGGTCTTGGTAAAATTGATAAAAAACTTCTTAAAAAAGATGAAGCTTATGCTCTTAATAAAATGGCGAAGATTTTAAGTATCCTTAAATCTCGTCACGCTAAAGATGCTAAATGGTATGCTGTTTATCACTCAAAAACTAAAAAGTTTAAAAATGCTTATGATGTTAAAGTTCAAAAACAACTAAGAACAATTGCTTCTGTTTCTAATACTAACTTCTAAAAAACCCTTACGGGAGTTATTAATTGATAACTCCCGTAAATACTTTTTCGACTTTTCCACAAAGATAGATATCTTTCAGATCACTCGAAAACTTCACGGCCAGGCGTCCTCCTAAAGTCTCAAGAACCACCTCTTCATTCCATCCATAAAATTTCGCGGCCGCAAGAGCAGTGGCAGTAGCACCTGTTCCGCATGAAAGCGTTTCGTTTTCTACTCCGCGCTCATAAGTTCTGATCTTAATATGTTTTGGAGAGATCACTTCAAAGAAATTAGCATTGCTGCCTTTTGGAAAACGAGCATCGTAGCGGACTAATTTTCCTTTTTCGAAAACCGGATAATCTTTGATCTTTTCAATTTCAAACACAGCGTGAGGCACTCCTGTGTTCATATAAAGAGATCTCTTAGAACTCACAGTAGAGTTCAGATCGTTAAGTTTAATTTGATCAATGTCATACAATTCCGTCATCTTTAAACGAAAGCCGTATTCGGCATCAAGTGAGCATTCATAAACACCATTCATCGTTTCAAATCTATAAGTTTCTTTTTTCTGATCAAGAACATCGTGAGCATAAGAAGTAAGCGCTCTTGCACCATTCCCACACATCTCGACTTCACCACCATCTGCATTTATGTAGCGCATTTTAAAATCAGTTGTGCTGCTTGTTTCAAGAAGCAAAACTCCATCGGCCCCTACTCCCGTTTTAAGTGCACAAAGTTTTGCCCATAAGGCCTTATCTTCTGCTTTAAAAATATGATTTCTATTATCAATGACAACAAAATCATTTCCTGTTGCATTGATTTTAGTGAAGTTAATTTTCTGCATAACACTTTGTCCAAATTAAAAAGTTTGATTAATCAAACTAGGTTATCGTAAGATCCCTCTGCTCTTCTTATTTATAACTTATTTGAGGTTTAAAATGAAATTGTTAATGACGATGTTTTTCTTCGTTGTCTCGAGTTCTGCTTTTGCAGACATGGTCTTCATGCGCGAATGGGACTCTCACAAACACATCATGCATAAAAATGCAGAAGGAATAGTCACTCAGATCACCAGCGGTGATCTAATGCATTTGTACCCAGATATCTCTCCTGATGGTAAGTCGGTAGTTTATGTTGAAGGCAGTATCTCTGAGAATGGCTCTCAAGATCTATACCTGGTAACAAAAAACTTAGAGACTAACAAAACTGAGAAATGGTTATCGAGTGATTTAAAAGGAATGATTCTTCATCCTAAATTCTCGAAAAACGGCCAGTTTATTTATTTCTCTGCTCCAGCTCCAAAAAATAGAGTTTTCTATTTCGAGCCTTCAAAGTTCAGAAATAAAAACAAAACAACTGGTGATGTCACAATATTATCTTTTACAGCACAACAGATAGATAAAAATGATGAAGGATATTTTCCACGCCCATCTAGTGACGGAAACTTTGTCGTTTATCAAAGAAATGCAAACGGCTTCAGAGAAATCGTTTTGTACGACAGACTTGAAGACGTAAAAACTGTGATTGATCAAGGGATGAGTCCGTCTCTATCTTTTGATGAGCAAAAAATTGCATACTCTTCGAAAAAAGCTGGCACATGGGATATTTACGAATACGACCGCCAGACTAAAAAGATTATACGTAAGACACTAGATGATTCAACAGATGAGATGGCCCCTTCATACACACCTCAAAATGACTTAGTATTCGCATCAAGCAAAACTGGCAACTTTCAACTTTATCAACTAAGTGACCGCGCGTGGATTCGCTTAACTGAGATTGCCAACACTGATGACTACGCCCCACAATTTTCTGGTGAAACTATTTTCACTCAGGGATTAAAAGCTCCATTTATGGAGCCAATGAGATCATCGTTCGGAACAATTCAGCACAATGGTCTTCTTTATATGTGCGGTGGACATCAAGGCCCAGAACACACTTACCCAGAAGAATCGTTTACAGACAACTTCAATGTTTACGACAAAAGAATCAATGCATGGAGAGAGCTTGCTCCACGTCCACAAAAAGCTCATGGCTATACACTAGCAGCTAAAGGAAACTACATTTACGCTTTTGGCGGGTTTACTTTTTCAGCAAATCACAAACCAGGTTGGAAATCGATTACGACTGTTGATCGCTACGATATCACAACAAACACATGGACGACTGTCGCTAATCTTATTAAACCACGCTCTTCAAATGTTTCAGTGACAGTTGATGACAAGGTTTATCTGATTGGTGGATGGGATTCAACTCCCAAGTCACATAATGACTATGAAGGAACTTTCCACAACACGATTGAGATCTTTGACCTTAATACTGAGAAAGTTACTTTGGCCCCTTATCAAATGCCCGCTCCTCTAAGGCGCGCTTTTACAGGTGTTGAGTATGATGGAAAAATTCTACTTATCGGAGGCCTGGGCCAAGGCGCAAGCCACTTTGATCTAGTCTCAAATGTTACTCTCATGGATCCAAAAACAGGAATTTCATCTGAGCTTCCTAAACTTCCGTTCGCAACTTTTGCACCAGCTGCTGAAGTTATCGGAAACGAGTTATTCGTTTTTGGAGGAATGTTTAAAACGGGTGAAATGAGTTTTGAATACGTCTCACACATTTATGGATTTAATTTTGATAATTCAGAGTGGAGACACACTGGAAGATACTTAAAAGAAAGCAAAGGGTTTGCTCAAGTCTTCAAGATGGACAATAGAACAATTGGTATTCTTGGCGGACACAGATATTTTATGAACGAAGACAGACCGGTTAATACTTTCGAAATTTTCAAAAAATAATTTCTTCTATCCGGAGTGACACTAATCTTGTTGCTCCGGATTTTTCAGTCTCATTTTGACCCCAAAGCCTGATCAAAAGTGTCAGTTCGATTCCAAATTTGACCAATTTACTTGGCATTACCTATGCATCTCAGTTTATGCCGGTGTTCACTGGCTTTTTTCTGAGGGGGAAAAATGAATTTCAAAAAGTTGATGCTATCTTCATTGCTCATTATGTCATCTGCACTATCAGCACCATCACATGCTCAAGATCATATCGGTTGGGGGAATCCCAATCAACCTCCTTCTATTCCTGGGCAGCCGATTGGCAATCCTTGGGATCAACACGAAACAGACCCATGGGGAAATTCGGGATCTCAGGCCCGCAATGTAGAGCTTCAAGTTAATCAGTATTTCCAAAATGGAGCACGTTTAAATTTATTACAAGATTCATATATCCGCATGCAACTTCAAGGTCAGAGAGTTCAAGAGTTAATCCTTACTGCTTCGACTGAACAAGGTAATGGCCAAGCAAGACTTCTTATCAATGGTCAAGCTCTTGAAGGAGCGCAGACTGTCGCCAGACAAATGAGAAGTTATAGATTCAGAGTTGATACATCAAACCTGAGATCCCTTGAACTTGAAATGCGTGGAAGATTTTATGTTGAAAAAGCTGTCTTTACTCTCTCTCAAATTAGCGGTCCTGTTAACCCTGGCCCAGGGATACCATCTGGGCCGCAAACTGAAGTTGTTAGACAACAGCTCAGTGAAACAATTCAAACTGAAGGTGGGTTGCAACTTTTCAGAATGTTCAACCTTGCTAATGAAAGACAAGGCCAAGGCGTAAGAAGAATTACTGTTCTAGCAAGAGCTCAAAGCTACGGAGCTATCGCTCAGCTTTTAGTGAATGACCAAAACAGTGGTATCTCTCAAAGTATCAATACAAGCTCTCAGCGCTTAACTTTTGAATTAAGTGGTCAAAGAATCGGAAGAGAAATCCAGGGACTAAGACTGTACTTCAGAGGAAATGTTTTAATCGAAGAAGTGAGCATCGAATTTGATAGAGCTGGCTCAGTTAATCCAGGTCCGGGCCCAGGTCCAATCCTTGAAAGCAGAATCGAGCAAGTGGTGAATCAAAGATTGTACGAAACAAATGGAATTAGTCTTGCTGCTCTTATGAGAATCGACAGCAGACAACTTAACAGAATTGTAGACTCAGTAGAATTAGTTTTAAGAAACAGTGACTACGGTGCAAGAGTAAAATTATGTCAGATGGTTCAAGGACAAAACATCATGAACTGCGGAAACATCACAACTCTGAATCCTGGATCTCAAATCGTAAGACTTTCTTCAGTGAATTTTGCAAGGCTATCAGAAGTAAATCTCTCAGTTAGAATGGGAATGATCGATATCGACAGAATCATTATCAACCTCAGATAATCCTAATTCTATCTCCGCACACGTCTTGAAGGGCCTGGTAGAAATACCAGGCCCTTTGTCATTTTAGAATCTAAAATTAATACCAAGAGAAGGTTGAAGCTCATAGTCTTTAAGATCTGGGTGATCTGTTGGTGTATAAGTCGCCAGAAGATCCGCTGTCAAAGAAAAGACCGTAAAAATTCTCAGCTCTAAACCTGTACCAACATAAGGCTGAACCTTTGTTATCGTATCTTTTGTTGTCGTAGTACCATTAACAGTTCTGGTCTGCTCATTTTTTCTAGCTTGAGCACCACCTCTTAAATAAGAACTCATAAAACTTCCAATATCAAAGCTTCCACGAAGACCAAGTCTCAATTTATCTTCGCTGTCTTTATAGCTGATGTTATTGACTGGATCATCACTGGTATCCTGAGCATGAGTGAACTCTGCTTCTAGCGCACTTATTGGAAGTTGAAAGACTGCTCGCGCGCCAAAAATTGCTCTCGTTTTCATATGAGGAGTGGGTTGAAACTTTTGAACCCTTTCAAGACCTAAAATGGGAGTTATACTTAATTGCTCACGAGCAGAGGCGACCGTAAGACTCATGGGTAATAAAACTGCTGTAAGAAGAATCCATCTTTTCATAAAAGCTCCTAAAGTTTAAAGTTCATGTGAAGCTGGTCAACAACTTGATTCATTTCACTAAACTCTCTGACATCGTCCATAACATAATATTTTATTGGTGCATCCTGAACAAAAAGCATGCGTTGTGGTCTGTAACGAAAATACTCATAGGCCGGCCATTTATCTCTTTTATCAAAAAACGAAATTGAATCCACTCCGATATAATTACAAAGTCCTTCGGCCCAAAGATTATTGACGATGACACCTTTCATTTTTGAAAATAAATAAATCATCTCTTTGGCTTCATAACTTCTGTGCATAAAGAGATCGTTGTGTCCTAAATCAATACTGGCAAACAGGTCTGAGATGACACCTTCATCTTCCTGGCTCCAGATAACAAATTTTTGTTTCTGAAAACTGTCAAAAAACTTTTTCCATAGATCAATTTGTTTTGAGACATTGGGAAAGTTATCAAGCATGATCATGATAAACTTAGGTTGCTCAGGCTCTTGAAATAGTTTTTCAATGGTCTCTATCGCTTTACCTGTCTCTCGAGATTTTGAAATACGCACGTCTCTTAAGTCTTTATTTAAATAAAGCTCAAGCAAACGCATAGATTTCTTTTCAACTGATAAATTTTCAGTTGGCATTGGGAATTTTTTAGTAAGTAGATATTTATTCCACTTCACTTCATACCCCACTCTTTCGCGGGCCCTGAAGTTGAATCCAAGAAAGGCTGAATTTAAAGTACTTTCAAGATCAATGAATAAATCAATGTTAAAAATATCATTCATGTTGGCACAGTAATGGTGAGTTTCAATCAGGCTAAGCTTATTAGCAGGACGCTCAAAAGAGCGAACCTTAAATGGCAGATAATTTAAAATCGCAGAGCATCCCTCTTCAACGATAATATTTATTTCCGCTTTAGGGAACTCTTCACTAAGCGTGATAATAAAAGGAAAACACTGGATGACATCCGAGAGCTCTCTCGGAAATTTAACCAGAATTTTTTTTACTTCTTCCATGTCCATAAACTTGGGTCCTTAAAACGAAATTCATATAATGATTTAAAATCTTCTAATACGGGGTCGAGAGGAACTGCTCTGACCATTTTTTTTAATTCATCCCATGAAAGTTCCTCTCGCAAGAGATCACTTTCCACTTTAAATTGTTCACAACGGTCAAATTTTTGTTTAGCCTTGTAAATCAGTCCTCGTGCTCCAATGAGATTATCCTCTCTATAATGAATCATGGCCGCAGCAACTTGAATCACTGCCCAATATACATTTCTAAGTGGCCCTGGCTCTTCCAGCCAATGGTGCTCCAGGTCCTCATGACATTCCCAGTATTTCTGCGAGTTAAACAGCAGAATTCCCTTCTCAATTTCCTCCAGGTGACTGTGATCAAATTGACTCATTTTTTGCCTGTATGTGAGAAAGTTGGTATCTTCATAAGCATCATTCTACCTTTTTATGGAAATATTGTTATGTCGGAAATTTCTGATCAAATTCAAACCCTAGTACCCGACTATGTTCGTAACCTAACTCTCTATCAAGCTGGAAAGCCTATTGAAGAGCTGGCCCGCGAACGCGGTTTAAAGCGAATCTCTAAACTGGCCAGTAATGAAAATCCTCTTGGCCCATCTCCAGAGGCCATCAAAAAAATGACCAATGCGCTTTGGGACGTTCATCGCTACCCAGACATGCATGCCTATATGCTTAAATCAAAGCTCGCCAAGCTCTATAAGCTCAAACGAGAAAATATTATTCTAGGAAACGGCTCTGAAGGAATTATGGCCTATATTGCTCGTGCCTTCATTCAACCAGAACAAGAAATCCTGACTGCAGAAAACACTTTCATCGGTTTCTACATTATTGCCAGAAGTGTTGGTGCTCATATTAAGACCGTGCCTTTAACTCCAGATTATCGTTTTGATGTAAAAGCTTTGGCAAAAAATATTACTGAGAAAACGAAAGTTATCTATATCTGCAATCCAAATAACCCAACTGGAACCTACATTACTAAGAAAGAGTTCGATTTTTTAATGGAGCATGTTCCTTCGCACGTTTTAGTTATTCTCGATGAAGCCTATTTTGAGTTCGCTCAACATCAACCAGATTATCCGGATTCGATGGACTACCGCTACGATAACGTTTTAACGCTAAGAACTTTTTCTAAAGCATACGGGCTATCAGGAATTAGGATTGGATACGGCTGCGGCCATGAAGACCTGATTGCAAATCTTACAAAGGTAAAACTTCCGTTCGAGCCCGGAGTGATTGCTCAAATGGGAGCAGCGGGTGCCATTCATGATAAATCACATTTGAGAAGAACGATTGTGAATAACAGACTTCGTTATAAAGAAACTTTTGATTTTTTAACAAAACATAATTTTAAGCCCATTCCTTCTGCTGCTAACTTCATCGCTTTTAAAACAGGATCAGATGAAGCTTCAAGTGCACTGTTTGAATTATTACTCGATCACGGAGTGATTATCAGACAGCTTAAGGCCAACGAAATGCCGGAGTATGTTCGCGTCTCTCTTGGTACTCAAAAAGAAATGAGACACTTTTTCAGAGCGATGGATGCAGTCTTGCCTGAATACACTCGTCGTTATGGGAGAGCTTAATTATGAAAGTTGTCACTTACCTTCACAAACATGCACTGGGAACTGAAAAGCGCCTTGGTGTTCTTGTTGACGACAATACAATACTAGACCCCAACCTGGCCTTTGCCTGCGACTTTGAAAGAGAAGGACGCTTCAATGCCAGAGAGCGTGCCAATGCTCATTGTCCTTCTTCACTTAATCAACTTCTGCGCTTGAGAGAAAATCCAATCGATATTCTTCATGAAGCCTGGGGACTCATGCTCTTTTTAGAAAAGTGCGGAACTTTATCATTGAGAGATGGAACAAAGTATTTAGTGGAAAGAACAAAAAGTATAACGCTAACAACTCCGCTGGATAAAATCGAAACATACCGTGATTTTTTTGCTCATGAAAAGCATGTTGCTACTGGATTTAAAAAAAGAAATGAACCCATTCCTCCAGCATGGTTTGAACTCCCTGTTTATTACAAAGGCGCAACCGCAGGCTTTATTGGTCACGAAGAAGAAATCCTATGGCCTTCATACACTGATCAGCTCGACTATGAACTAGAGCTTGGAATGGTGGTCGGTCTTGATGGATACAACATCAAAGAAAAAGATGCTCACAAACATATTTTTGGTTTCACGATTTTAAATGATGTATCAGCAAGAGATATTCAAAGAAAAGAAATGACTGTCAGACTTGGACCGGCCAAAGCAAAAGATTTTTGCTCTGTCATAGGACCTGTCATTGTCACTGCTGATGAATTTGATACAACTGAACCCGATCTATTAATGACTGCAAAAATTAACGGTCAGGAATGGTCGAGAGGAAGATCAGGTGACTCACACTTCACATGGGCGCAAATGATTGCTCATGCTTCAAAAGACGAATGGCTTTTAGCTGGAGACTTTTTTGGATCAGGCACAGTGGGAACCGGCTGTGGTCTTGAACTTGATCGCTGGATAAAGCCAGGTGATATAGTCGAGCTCGAGATCGAGCAGATTGGAAAATTGATCAATAAAGTTGGAAAAAAAGCACTCTAAGAGGATTATCTTATGGAAAGTTTTAAAACATCAGGACTTCATACTAAACAAGCTCACGTAAAAATTCCAGATGGGCATTTTGAAGAAGAGCATGGAAGAAATGGATTTTTTGGAAGAGTCTCACACCTCTATCATCAGAAAGCTCCTGTGACATGGACCAACATCGAAGGTGATTTAAAACCTCAGGCACAGCCGCCGATGTTCAATGATAATTTAAAAAAGAATGCTTTCCAGGAGATTCTTTCAAACGAAGACGCTGTCATTAGTATCGGTCAGTATAATAAGTCATTTGAAAATTTTTATAGAAGTGCAGACTTCGACGAAATGTTTTTCATTCATGATGGAACAGGAAAAATCGAAACAGTTTATGGGCCTCTTGATTATGTGAAAGGCGACTACATCGTCATTCCTCGTGGAACAACTTATAAATTATATTTAACAACTGAAACGAAAATTTTAAAAATTGAATCGCGCTCTGAGTTTGAACAGCCAGAGCGCGGAATGCTTGGGCCAAATGCTCTTTATGATCAAAGTGCAATCGTTACTCCTGAAGCGAGTGTCGGATCAGAGCAAGACAAAAAAGAATACAAAGTTGAGATCAAGCGCTTGGGAAAAATCACCACTGTGACTTATCCTCACAACCCGCTTTGCGTTTCTGGCTGGAAAGGCTCTCTTTATCCTTTCAAACTTTCTATTTATGACTTCTGTCCAGTAACAAGCCATCGCTACCACATGCCACCAAGTGTTCACACGACTTTTGTTTGCAAAAACTTTGTCGTCTGCTCATTTGTTGAAAGACCACTTGAAGAGGCCTCAACAGGTGCTCTAAAAGTTCCTTTCTACCATTCAAACATTGATTTTGATGAAGTTCTTTTTTATCACCAAGGAAACTTTTTCTCTCGCGATAATATTGATGCCGGCGCTTTAACATTTCACCCGCAGGGGATTCATCACGGGCCACACCCTAAAGCTTTCGCTAGCAGTGTAGCTAAAACTCATACTGATGAGTTTGCGGTGATGATTGATTGCAAGAGACCATTGATTCCAAGCGCGTGGTTTTCAAATAATGAAAATAAAAACTACTGGAAATCTTGGCTATAAAGCGTGAGTGATATTTTGATACTCAAGGCTGATTAAGGCATAACACTGATCGGCCATCGTGTTCTTATCAGGAAAATCTTCTGGGGAAAGTGGATTTAAAATTGTTAAATCTGCTTCAATCCCTTTGTGACTTAATAAGGTCATAGCATGAGTAAAAAAACTCATATCACCATACCAAAAAACATGATCGCGATTTTTCACTGTGATTTTTTCATTATCCAAAGTTCTATAGTTTAAGCACACAGGCAAAACACGTGTATTGGAATCAAATGCTGCTTGAAAAAGTGGCTTTCTGAATTTAATAACTGCTTCCCCATTAGTGCTGGTTGCTTCCGGAAAAATGACAATATTGTGTTTGGTTTTAAGTGAGTCACTTAGATCTTGAATTTCTTTTCTAATCCCGGATCTTTTTCTTCTCTCGACAAAAAAGCATCCACCTAAAAGACATAAGTGGCCTAATACCGGCGTTTCCTTCATTTCTTGGGACGTCACAAAGCTTGTATTAAAATGTGAGCTTAAAATCAAAATATCGAGATATGTGAGGTGATTTGAGACTATCAAGTGATGGCCTTTAATCTCATCTAAATTAAGATTGGTGTTTACCCTCACATTAAAGATCACAAGCCCTGCTCGAGATGTGACTTGCACAATTTTACTTAAAATTGGTCTCGCCTTTTTCGGGTCAAAACCCGTAAAACAATAAACTAGCAATGCTGCACAAATATAACAAAGTAATCCTGTTCCAAATAATAGTGCCCTGAATGCAAGTCGTAAAAATCCCATAGACGTCAGTATAATAAAAATCGTTGTATAATGGCACTCATATAAATAGAGTTATTAAAGAAGTTTTGATTCTTTTTAAACGAGAGGCTTATTGTGTCAATGAAATCATTTAATACTGACGGAGCATTTGCAGATAACTATAAAATGTTGATTGGCTCAATTCTGCCAAGACCTATTGCAGTTGTCTCAACACTAAATGAAGATGGAACTAACAATGTGGCCCCTTTTTCATTTTTTACGGCCGTTTCGGCAAGTCCAATGATCATCGCATTTTGCCCTATGATTAAATCCAGCACTGGCACACTAAAAGATACACCTCGAAATATTTTTCGCGAGAAAGAGTTTGTTATCAATATAGTAAGTGAGAGTATTATCAATCAAATTAATTTGACTGCGACAGAACTCCCTTATGGCCAGGACGAGTTCGCTTACTCGGGACTCACTCCAATTGACTCAGAAAAAATTAAAGCGAGAAGAATTAAAGAATGCCTTATTCAATTTGAGTGCATTTACCGCGATCATATCAGTTACGGTGATACACCTGGAAGTGGAATGATCATTACCGGCGAAGTGGTTAAAGTTCACATCGCCGAAGAAATCATGGAAGGAACAAGAATCATCACTCAAAAACTTAATCCAGTTGGACGTGGTGTGGGCAATGACTTCTTCAGATGCAATGACGTTTTTGAACTTGAGCGCTTACAAAAATCCCAAATTCAAAAATAATCTAGTTGTGAAAAAGACTTTGTGAGTAATAGTCTTTTGGTTCGATATAGATACCAAGGTTGCAGTCTTCATAAAGCTGAGCTCCTACAACAACATCTTTACGATCAGGTTGAGGAATATTCACCAGAATTAAATCTGCAGTCGCTGCGTAATCAGTGCATCCAGCATAGTACATTTCAAAATACATTACTGGAATTTCACCTGCAACTAAGTCGACCATATAAAACGGCTCACCTGCTTTGAATGAAATACCATTCTCAAAAACAACATCTTGTTTAAGAAAGTATTGGCCTTCCATTTCCATATCAGACCACTCAACGCTGCCTGCAAATACAGTTGATGATAGAACCAGAGAAAGTAATAGAATTAATTTTTTCATAATGACCTCTTGGCCATTATTCTAACAACGAAAAAAATCCAGGGAAAGACTTTTCTACACAATCCATTTCATAAAGTTCACCGCCATTATTGGTCGCCATAAAAAGAGCAGCACTCATAACGATGCGATGATCACGAGCAGGTTTCACGATAGCTTGGCTATACTTTTTAGAAGTTGATCCAGTAATTTGAATAAGATCTTCAGTATAATTGTAATTCATTTCTACGCCAAAGATTTCCATCAGCGATATCATTTCTTTTAGCCTGTCACTTTCTTTAAACTTAAGGATATTTAGATTAGAAAGGACACTCACACCTTCAGCATGGGCCGCTAGAAAAACCAGAGTTGGAAATAAGTCAGGAGCTTTTGAAACATCAAAGTTAAAAGCTTTCAGATGCACTCCCTTTTTAACTTCCAGACCTGATATCGATAAAGCTCTTGATGCTCCACTAGATTTCAAAATTTCAATTAACTGAGAATCCGGTTGAAAAGTGTCTATTTCGAGACAATTTTTAATCAACACGCGTCCCTTCACTGCTGCAAGAGCAATAGGATAACCTAGAGAACTAAAATCGACAGGAACAGTATATGAATTGCTCTCAAGGGATTTTTTCATCACCTGGCTCGTCATCTTGATATACATTTCTGAAGCATGAAGATTAATAAAATCAAATTGCAGGGGGCGATTTGAAAAGGCCAACATAAGTGCTGTGGCGAATTGGGTGCTTTTCGAGCAGTCTATTTCGAGCTTAGAAGTATTATACAGACTTGCTGGCCCTTTTATTTTGAGCCATGGCTGTGTCGGATCATTACTTGTGTTGTGACTGAATAAGACTCCTAGTTTTTTCAAAGGAGCTAAAAGATCTTCAATCGGCCTTTCATTCATTTTCTCACTCGGTCTCAAGTGATATTCTTTTTTTCCACGCGAAAGAAGAGCAATCAAAAAACGATTCGTCGTTCCTCCATCCCCAGTAAGAAGTTCAATCACTTCACCATCAGAGGATTTTTCACACTCAGGAAATGTATTTAAGAAAGTCACAGAAGTACCGTTGACTAAAAACGATAATCCAATTTTTTTAAAAGCATTTAAAAGGTTAGTTACGTCAGTTGAAGTAGAAAGGTTGTGGACTTTGAAGCTTGCGCCTCTGATCGCGCCCAAAATAAGGGCGCGGTTCGAATGAGACTTACTCGCTGGCAAATTTATTTCTTTATCAAAGAAGCTTAATGGTTTTATCTTATAAGGTAAATTTTTTGAGCTCATCTTTACTAGCTTCCATTGTTGCCTGAATCTCATCAAAAGATTTTGTAATGACTTCTACGTTTCCAATATCTTTAATAAGAACAAGATCAATTGAGCTTAGGGCACTGATCTTTTTATCTTTTGATAGGTACATCATGATTTTATCAATCGGGAACTCTTTATTAAACCAAGGAGCGTGGTCCCCTGGGATCTCTAATGCTTTTTTAAGAGCAGCAATGTCGTTTAAATTCTTCTCAGTTCCAAATAATTTAAATAAAAGAGCAATCCCCCACATGACCGACTCACCATGAGGAATGTTGTAGATAAACTCAATCGCGTGTCCAAATGTATGTCCAAGGTTGAGCATTTTTCTTACACCGACTTCTTTTAAATCTTCTTTAGTAAGCTTTTCTTTAAACTTAGCACATTCATCGATGATGTTAGACATCTCAGTTTTTCTGATAACTAAATCGTAGATTGAATAATCAAGGAAACAGTATTTTAAAACTTCACCCATGCCGCTATTTTTTTCAACTTCAGGAAGTGTCTCTAAAAACTTAGGACAAATCCAAACGTTGTCAGGCAAGTGAAAGGCACCTAAAAGGTTTTTACCCGACTTAGAATTGATTGCAACCTTACCGCCAATACTTGCATCTACCATTGATAGAAGAGTCGTTGGAATAACACTCCAATGAATACCACGAAGAATTGTTGCGGCCACAAATCCACCAAAGTCAGAAGTCGCACCACCGCCGATAACAATTAAATGAGCATTGCGGTGAATACCTTTTTCAAGAAAAAATTCAATCGCATTTTGAAAGTCAGTAATGTTTTTTACTTTTTCACCATCAGCAGCTTTCCAGAACAGAACTTTTTTATTTTCAATTTTTTCAAGAAGGATATCTTTTGAATACAAGCTCCAGACCTGGTGATCTGCAATAATCAAAACTGTGTCAGTTTGAATCTTGTTAATTTCATCAATAATACTGTCGAACTCAATGTGTTTAATTTCTGTCTTCATCTCTTCTCTTTTTTATAATCTTTTATTTTATCTGATAGGCATTTTGTCTTAAATAATGATCGGCCAAAACGATTTTTACCATGGCCTCAACCACTGGAATCGCTCTTGGAATAATACAAGGATCATGGCGCCCTTCTTTTGCTTTATCCCCCACTGTAGATGTGGGTTTAAACGTTACTGTCATAATCATGCGCTCACCATTTGAAATCCCACCCTCCATTCCGCCAAACGCATTTTCATGCTTTCCAACTTCACTTCCAGGCATATCTGCCATCTCTTCACCTAGGCCATAGGAAAAAGAAACAACTGCACCGATTGAAAGCAATGCTTTGGCAAAATCAGCTTTTAATTTATCAAAGGCCGGCTCGCCTAGCCCCATGGGTACATGATCAACAACAATGCGAACTCTTCCGCCGACTGATTCACCATTCTTTTTCAAATCTTCCAGGTAATTTTTAATTTCTTCAACCTTACTTGAATCAGGAAATGAGTAAGGTGATCTATCTGCATTTAAATCATCTGGAATCGTTTTATATTCAAAAGGTCCCATTTTACTTACATAGGCGTTAACTTTCACCGCTGGAAGAATTAAGCCTGCAAAGTATCCTGCAATCACTCGAGAAAGTGTTTCTCTTCCCGAAGATCTTCCACCGCCACGGTGATCGCGTACGCCATATTTCATGATAGTTGTCTTATCGGCATGACCCGGACGATTTTCATTTTTTATTTTATCGTAGTCTGAACTTTTTTGATTTGTATTATGAACTATCACTGCGATGGGAGTTCCCAGTGTTTTACCTTCAAAAATGCCAGATAAAACCTGAGCCTTATCATCTTCAGCTCTTGAAGTTGTGCCAGCAATTTTTCCCGGTGCCCTTCTGTCTAATTCTTTTTGCAATTCCTCGAGAGAGAATTTTAAACCAGCAGGTACACCATCAATGACCACACCCATTGCTGGGCCATGGGACTCACCGAAGCTCACCAAAGAAAACATTTTACCAAAGCTATTTCCACGCATATGATGCCTATTATACTCGAATGGCGAGGGCAAAAACAAGGAAGGATCGGTCATGTTCCTCGAGAGCTTTAGACATTTAATCGAAATTGAGGCCTTAAAAGAACAAAATCTTAAGAATTCCCTGCAAATTGCCAGTGAAAACAAGAGAATATCCGACTTAGAAGAGCGTCGAAAAAAACTTCTCCTCCAGAATGAAAATCTTAAAATAGATGAAAAAAATTTAAAGCTATCTGAGTCACAAAATAAAATTGATGATCTTCAAATAAGACTCAATAAACTTAACTCACAATTATCTCTTTCCGTTACCGAAAAAGAGCAAATTGCCTTCGAAAATCAGATCAAAATCATAAAAGAAGAAATTGAAAAATTAGAAAATCTCTATTTCGAAAATCTTGAAGCAAGCGAAACTATCTTAAATCAAATTAAAGAAAATAATGAATTTGTAAACGGTTCCGTAACAACTCTTGAAGAAATCAAAAAAGAAGTTGCGGCCAATATTATCGTTGAAGAAAATCACATTAAAAATCGTGATGTGCGCATAAATAGCTTACTTGAATTATGTCATCCGGGTTTTAAAACTTACTATAATGAATTAGACAAAAAATTTAGACCTAAATCACTTCCTGTCAGCTATCTCATTGGCAAAAACTGCTCTGCCTGCCACATGAGCGTAGACTCTGCCTTAAAATCTTCAATCGACGAAGGCAGAAGTTTTGAATCATGCCCAAATTGCTCTCGCCTACTTATTCCTGAAACTGCAAAAATCTATTAACAAAATTCAATAACTTATTGAATGAAAATATTTCACACTTGCTGGTCAGGTGACTTCAAGCTCGGGTAGAAAACCCCATGATCAATTTAAATAAGACGGCCTTATTGATTTCATTTTTTTCTACACTGACACAAGCTCAGGAAATAACCGATAAAGGCTATCGCCTGCCTGAAAGCTCAGTGACTAAAGACTTCACGCTTATGAGTTTAACTCCCGAGGTGGATGAACTCTCTAAGTATATTGTTAAAGCGAATTATAAAATTCCTAAAGATGAAGCCCTTTTAATCGCATCAAATGTTTTAAAAATATCAGCTTGTTTTAAAGTTGATCCATGGATTTTAACTGGTCTTATTCAAAAAGAATCTTCTTTTAAAAGAGATGCAGTAAGCCCGACAAACGCAGCAGGACTAACTCAATTTACTTCTTCTGGATTCAAAGAAGTTAACGACCAGCTTGGATTAAGAGGCAGAGAATCTGCAACAGAAGTCGCCATCAATTATTTTAATACTACCATTAAAGAATGTGTTGATCCAAACTGGATAGACTTATGGACAAAACCAGGAGTCGCAGAAGATCATCCAGAGTTTTACAATCTTCTTAAAGAAGAAGTGAAAAATGATGTTCCCGTTGCCATTACTTATGGAGCTATTTTACTTAAAACATATGTGTCTTATATTGATAATAAAGCCAACAAAGCAGATCTCTCACTTTCAACTAGCGAAATCTATTTTCAGGCCCTGCAAATATATAATGGTGAAGATGGGGATGCTAAAGTTAAATACGCTAAAAACATCTTTAATCATGTCAAAAGCATGTATCCAAGGGAATTTGATTTTCCTTTTCTAGCTGAAAAATCAGAATAAACTTTCACAACTCTTGACGATCCTAATGCATTAGTCGATAACCCCTCTACCGAGAAGAGGAGATCATCGCCGGTTTTTATAGCAATATGAAAACGGGAGGAAAGTCCGGACACCACATGGTAACGTAGCGGGTAACGCCCGTCCATCGCGAGGTGAGGACAAGTGCAACAGAAAGTATGTACAGGTAATGCTGTAGTGAAAACAGGTAAACTCTACGTGGTGCAAGCTCAAATAGGCTTAGGCGTTTCCCGGTAACACGGTCGACTAGGAAGGACCACTTCCGATGCTAAGCGGGTAGGGTGCTCGAGCCTATGGGTAACTATAGGCCTAGATGAATGATGGTTTAATACAGGATCCGGCTTAAACCTTTTCTCGGTTTTTTATCTAGTATCCGTTCGTCTCATATCCAAACATTTTTACGTCAATCACAACGCCGTCAGAAAAATTACACTCTCCGAAATTTCCATGCCCTTGATAAACACCAAAGTTTGGCGTGTAGAGACAAGTTTCTCCGGATTCACATAATCCGTTTCCGTTACCTATTCCATCAATTTCAATAGCGCTTTTTAAGTAGGTTTTATTTCTTTCTGCGTTTTCTAAAATGGCACTTCCACTCACCGCTGCTAGGCAAGCTGCACCTATGACAAAAGCTCCGTTTGCTGTAACTCCATCATTAGTTTGATTAAGAAGAATTGTATCAGTTGCAAGCAACTCATAACTTCTCAGCACACAACTTGAAGATGCGCTATCACAAGAGCCTTGAGTGGCTCCTGACATAAAAGTTCCCGGCTTACCGTATGAATCTAAAAAGTTTCCATCCAACCAATCATTTAAAAGCCAATCCGCTGCCGATGCAAAATTTGAAGTTTTAATATTTCCAACAAAAGCATTTTGAATATTAGTTTTGGCAACAATATTGTGATCAGAAGGATACCCCATCGGAGAGCCTGCAGCATTGGGAAGACATGTTGTCTGAAAGAGCGGTGTCGTTAGAGCAATCTCGCAGTTCTTGTCTATCATCCCACCAATGAGCATATTACCGGTAAATCGAGAATTTCCTACGTCTGCCAGATTTAGGCCTTTGTTGGCATTAAATAATCCAATCTGACCAACCGTAACTTTATCAACGGTATTAAAGTTCATTCCGTTCTCAACAGCATTTACGATTAAGGTATTGTGAATATTAGTTGGCCCAGTTAAGTCTTCTGCCGTGGCACCTTTATCTATATTCGATATTGTCGTTGCATTAAAATATGTGTTGGTTGCTGCTTTAGCATAAATCCCCACCGATGCAATTGAATCAATCAGTAATTGTGAGAAAACATTGCTATCAAGAATTTTCCCAGTAGTTAACAACTCTTCAACCCAAATTCCATTAAAGCCGTTAGAGAGCTTAAGTTGAGAAAAATTATTGGATTCAGAACCATCAACAAAAATTAAATTCTTATTTGATAAAGCCGTTTCAATTCTTCTGAATGTTGATAAATCTGTTTTCTTAACAAATATATTGAATGTGGGAATTACGGTACTACTAGGGTCCTGACCTCTTGTAAACTTTCCCTCTATCCATAGAAATTTGTTATTGTATGTCTGAAGAACACAGCTAGTATTTAGTGTGCCAGTATCGTCATCATCAGAAGTACAATTAGTAACGTTTTGTCCTTTTACCACCACACCTGGCATTGTCGTAAAAGAAATATTATCACCGGTAATTTTATAACCTTTTGTCTCAAAAGATGCTCTAGTTAAGCTGACTTTATAAACAGCGCCGTTAGAAACGAGCTTTGCTCTTCCACTTGCTTCACAAACAACTTCCCCCGGAACATTCGTGCAAGTTACAGAATTATCTGGTGCTTCAATAATGGCATTTGTCCACCACTTCACGAGTGCCGAACTTGTTACACCGTCGTGAAATCCACCATGAAGTGTGACAGTTAAATGTTTCCAGTCTGTGGCATCCAATAGATCACCAAGAGTTTTTTCAGAACTCAACACTGAATAAAATACGGCCTCTCCACTTGATTCATCACAACGCCAGAAAAAAGCATTCTCACTATCTGTCATTGAAAGCCCTGAACATGTTGTGACACCTTTCAAGACAACTTTTCTTTTATCTCCACCATGAAGGCATGGTGAAACACCACTTTCTGTTCCATCACAAGTAGTTTCAAGATCAGAGCGCTTTACATAGTCTGCCCAATTGGCAGCATTTGCATATAATGGCTCAACTGAAATAGTCAGAGGAGTTGGAGTAACAGGAGATTCAACTGGCAATGGCTTATTACTCTTACCTACAATTTTCCCAATAGGATTACAACCTGCCAAAGCTGACAGCAATAAAGACACTAAAAGATATTTAAGAAAATTCGGCATGTCACTTTATCGGCTAAGAGACTAATTACTTTATTCGAGAGATTAGTAGTATCCGAGTAATTAAGGCAGAAGCTTCATGTGCTTTAAAACTTTAAGAGTGGAAGTCGATGCATTGAGCTTTTGATCATTGGTTTTGAACTCATACTCAATTTCTATTTTTTTTGCGAGCTTTTCGAACTCTTTTACATCCATCTCAACAATGAAGTTATAAATATTGTATTTAGTAATCCCTGTTTTAATCATGGGGAGTTTTTCAGTATTTTTCTTATAATTGATATGCGGGTATTGTTTAAGTTTTTCATCATTTGTTTCTAGAATAAATGTAGGCAACTCCCACTGGCCAGATAACCACTCAGCAGAGCTTTTTTTATAAACTAGAATTTTTTTCTTATCAGTCACAACAACTCTTAGAACATTGATGTAGAGATCTTCTTTTTCTTTTTTTATTCCTTCCACCGGGTAATCCAGCGGCTCTCCACTTAAACGTGCTTTACATTTAGGAGCTAAGGGACAAATCAGACATGTCGCTTTTCTTGCCTGACAAATAATTCTCCCTAAATCCATCATCGCTTCATTAAGTGCTCTGGCACTCATGCCATCCATCTCGGCCATAATTTTTTTATGCTCGAAATCACTCCATAGGCGCTTTTGAAGTTTAAGACCTTTTTCTTCACTCACCCCATAAAAGCGTGCAAGAACTCTTTCCAGGTTGGCATCGACGGCTAGTGCTTTTTTATCGGCTCCAATGGCCACAATAGCATTGGCCGTATAAGGGCCAATTCCTTTGAGTTTTTGAAGGTCCGAAAGATTTGTTGGGATCTGCCCTTTAAAATCCTCTACAACCTGAATAGCAATACTTCTTAAGCTTCTAGCGCGCCTATAATAACCTAACCCTTTCCATGAAATGCAAACTTCCTCTTCTGACGCTTTCGCCAGATCGAAGATGGTTGGATACTCGGCAAGAAATCTTTCAAAGTGATTTAAGACAGTGCCGACAGTCGTTTGCTGAAGCATGATTTCTGAAACAAGAGTTTTATAAAGCGTGCGCTTTTCACGCCACGGTAAATGTGAGTATTGATCTTTCGACCATGAAATAAGATTTGTGAAAAGTGTATGTGCCATTACGGACACATTTTAGTAAAAACGCTCGCATAGTCAATCAGATCATTTGAAGTAAATGCTTTAACGCCATCCCCTGTAAGTTTAGCGCCATTCTTCTCAAGGAAATCTCTCATCTCTGTCGACATTTCATCAATATCTGTGACGACTAAAAGATGTTTAGCTTTGGAATCCTTCATCCAACGCAGTAGCCTTGCCTGGTCATTAGTTCCATAGGCCATACAGACACCTGAATGATCTCCAACTTGTTTGATAGAAGTATTGTAGACTGAAACATTCACTTTGCTTTTACAGCTTAAAGTGACTTTCTCCATAAATGTTCTGCGTGCACATTGGTCAGGATCGCGATTATAATCTACTGTTTTAAGTGATGAAGAAATATCAAACCAGATTTCTATTTCTGATGGAGCAGCGTTAGCACGCTCTTTTCCACAAAAAATATCGAAGTAATTATTTTTATCGCAATTAACCAAACTCGTCTCTGTTGCATTAAACGTTTTAAGCTCAAGCTTTTTATCTTCTGCTAACCGAGGTTTACTTTTTTCGATTTCTGCCTTTTCAATAAATCCTAATTGTGGATGAAAACACCCATCACCCATCGGCACACAGTTGGCCATTTCATTCTGGGCCATTTTTTTAGTGAATTGAAATTGATCTCTTTGATCCAGCTGCTGAAGTATTTGTGAAACTTTTAAAGGAGATAAAAAGATCATCTCTATTTTCTGAGGAGTGGCCATAACCAGCGAAGGCAGCAAACAAAATGAAAGTAATGCTGTCTTTAATTTAATCATATATCCATGCCTTTCATTTTGAAGTACTGAAACATATTGTTACCAACGTCGACGATAAGATCGCGCTCTTCTAATTTTAAATTTAAAAACTCTGTCATAAAAGCTCTCTGTCTTGGAGTTAAGCTCTCTAACTTTTCACGTATACTTTTATCAGAGCGATCTTTTGAAGAAGCTTTTTCTTCTTTAATAATTCCTCTAGTCTCTTCTCTTCGCTCTTCTGCCGTTAATCTTCTGTCCCCCGGATTAATACTCTTTTGCGTTCCAGGCCCTGGTGCTGAGTCTACTAACTCGGCTGCATCCATATCTTCTTCGTTAAGTTCATCTTTATAAAACTTCACGAGTCTTATAAATCTGTCTGCAAAGTCCTCTTCGACAAAATCAATCATTTCATGGAGAGGTATATTGAGTTTTGCAGTGATTTTAGCAATGAGCTGAGGGTTGAGCTCGGTTGATTTCTGAGAGAGGAAACGACTCATTGTAGAGATCCCTACATCGGTCTGTTCTGCCAGGTCTTTTTGCGACATTGCACCTCGTACTTGCATGTACTTTCTTGTAACCCCTAGAAACATCTCAACTTTAGTTCTTTTAAATTCCGCCATGCAATATTCCTTTGTCGTAAATCCTTAAAAGCATTATCGGATTGCAAATAAATTACTTGATGCAATTTTATTTCTTGACGCAAATGGTCAGATTTGATATTCTGGGCTCAGGAAAGGCGGGGGACGCTTAAAACTAAAGGGGTCTGAAATGCAAACGTTAACTTATTTTATCAACGACTTGTACGAACAACTTGAAGAGAAATTAGGTGAAACGTCATATCAGTCACTTGAGAACAAGACAATTAATTCGGTTACTTACGAAGGTGCAATTATCTCTGGAAGCAAGCTTTCTGAGATGGTTTACGAAGATGTAATCTTTCAAGATTGCACCTTTTTTGGGACTGAAATCGAAAATTGCATCTTCATCAACTGCCTGTTTCTAAATTGCAAGTTCAAATTCTCAAGATTTACAGATTGCAATTTTGAGAACACATCATGGGAAAATTGCATGTGGGGAATGAGCAGCATGAAAGACTCGGACATCGATACAACAGACTTAAAAGACAACCTGGCCTTCGAATCTCAAGGAACTGGAAGCCACACTATTACTTGTCTTGCGGAGTTTCTTACCTTGAGCGCTTAATTTAAAAAATATTTTACAAGAGAGAGCTATCACGAATCTCCCTCACGGATCTCTTTTTTCATCAAGACAATGCAGAGGGAACTATCTATAAACTTTTAACTTTGTGAAGGATTATGAGGTTAAAAGGGTCACACTCTACCACTGAGCTCGGTCCCCTAAGACTGGGCTCATTCTTTTTTTAACTCTTGCGATAAAAACAACCAACTGATTGAGTGTTTCTTCTTGAGGCCAAAAGCACCTGGTGACCAACTTCAACAGCGTTTCTTAAACCAATCAAACTATCTACCAGACAAGCATCTTTATAAAAGCGATTGATCTCATCAGAGAGCTCATTAAACATGGCCTCTGCACGAGAGAGCCTATCTTTAGAGCGAGTCAGACCAACATAATTCCACATTGTCTGCTTCAGCGTCATCCAATCCTGATGAATAAGAGCAGTGTCGACCTCTTCAGTCCCATCAACCCAGTCTTTAATTTTTTCACTCGAATATATTTTCTCACTATCAACATTTTTTAAAATATCCAGAGCTGCAATATGTCCGAAAGTCATACCTTCAAGAAGAGATGTTGAAGCAAGGCGGTTAGCTCCATGAAGACCAGTGCAAGCGACTTCGCCTACTGCATACAAATTCTTAAGAGTCGTGTGCCCTTTTAAATCGGTCTTTACACCACCACAAGTATAGTGAGCAGCTGGTACGACCGGAATGCGATCTGTACACATATCTACACCGTGCTCAAGGCAATGCTTATAAATAGTAGGGAAACGGTTTTTAATCCACTCTGGATCTTTGTGAGTGATATCGAGATACACGCAGTCACTTTGTGTTTCAATAATTTCTTCGGCAATTGCACGAGCAACGATATCTCTTGGAGCAAGCTCCATATCCGGGTGGTATTTCCCCATAAAGCGCACGCCCTGAGAGTTGATTAACAATCCACCTTCTCCACGAACGGCTTCACTTACAAGAAATCTTCTGTGAGTTGCCCCACCATAAAAACTTGTTGGGTGAAATTGAATAAACTCCAGATCTGTTAAGACAGCCCCTGCTCGTTTGGCCATAGCATGCCCGTCACCACGCGCTCCTTCAGAGTTCGTGTGGTGAAGATAAAGGGCCCCAATTCCACCAGTGGCAAGCACAGTAAACTTGGCCAGAATTTTTTCAACTGACTTTGTATCTTGATTATAAACGTAGGCACCAAGAACTTTATTTTCTTCGTAGCGCTGTTGAATCTGAACTCCATGGTGAAGAGCTGTCAGTAAATCAATAGCCGTGTGCCCCGTTAAGAAAGTAACATTTGAGAAATTGTCTCTTAGGTAATTTAGCAGAGTAATCTGGATGTCTTTACCAGTGTAGTCTCCACGATAAAGAATCCTTGGAGTCGAGTGAGCTGCTTCTTTTGTGAATAATAATTCGCCACTTTCATCGCGCTCAAAATTTGAATGTGCTTTATGAATGAGTAAATCTTCAAGGATAGAGCTTGATTCATAGGCCACAAGTCTTGCAGCTTCTATCGAAGAAGTTCCGGCACTCGCTTTCATAATATCTTCAACTAAAGATTCTTCTGAGCCTTTAGCGTAAATAATCCCCCCCTGTGCCCATACTGTGTTGGTATGAGAAGGATCTCTTTCTCTTGTGACGATTGCGACTTTTAGCCCGCGTTCAGCAAGACCAGCGGCAGCTGAGAGCCCTGCGATACCTGTTCCAATAATCAAGACATCAAATTCAAAATTCATTTTGAACCTACTGTTTTAATCTTCATTGAAAGGTCGATATGAGGAGCGCTATGAGTAAGAGCACCGATACTGACTGCATCGATACCATTTAATAAAAATGTTGGTAGAGTTTCAAAATTCACTCCGCCCGAGACTTCATAAGTCACGCCAGGAATTTTAATCTCTATGGCCTTTTTTAAATCATCAGAAGAGAAATTATCCAGCATGACGTTTTTTACACCCAAATCAAATGCTGTCTTCAATTCTTCAAGAGAGTGAATTTCCACAATGATGTTTTGATAAAACGTCTGCATTGACTGGAAATATTTCCAGGCCCCAGGAAGTCCACCAAAAAAAGTTTTGTGATTATCTTTGATCATCCAGGCATCTGCCTGTGAAAAACGATGATTATGGGCCCCGCCGATTCTGACTGCGTATTTTTCAAGCTGTCTTAGTCCTGGAGTTGTTTTTCTTGTATCTAATATTTTTGTATTTGTTCCTTCAGAGAGTTTTACAAATTTTTCTGTAAACGTTGAAATGCGAGTTGCCTGCTGAAGAAGATTCAGGGCAATCCTCTCACCTGTAAGAGCAATCGCAAAAGGCAGTTTAAAAGTTATCACTTCACCTTTTTTGAAATTCATTCCTTCGTATTTTTTGAAATCATTGTAATCGAGAGTCGCTCCTAGGAAATTAAAAGCTCCGACAAAATAAGGAAGGCCAGATAAACGCACATCACTTTTAATTTTTAACAAGCACTCAACTGTGTCAGTTGGAAGCTGGCTTAAGTAAAAAGCATTTCCTTGTAAATCATCTTCCGCAAAAAAGCGGGCATAATCCATTTCAAAACCTAATGTCTGCAGACTCATAACGACCTTTCAAAAATCATGAGGATGACCCTCAAATTTATCTCTCCTCATCCTTTTAACTCCATACTCTCAAAGAGTTAAGTCTTTTATGCAGGACGTCCCTTTTCAAGCAGTTAGGTATGAAATTTTTCCTATTTATCAGCCTTTTCACTGCTGTCATGCTTGGAATAACCGTCCAATCAGGGCGCTCCAAGGTCATCCCCCCTCCCAAAACCGTGCCGGCCTTTATGAAGCGCTATCATCAAAAGGTGAAAGCTGATTTTAAAAAACCGGAGACGGCCAACATCCTTTTTAGCTTTTTTACTGGAAATAAAAATGGCATTTCGCCTTACACGAAAAAAGCTTTTAAGAAAGTTAATCTCACTTTTTTATTATCACCTTCTGGTATTCACCTTAGTGCATGCTTATTAATAATTATGTTTTTTGTTAAAAAAATTAAATTTAAATGGGTCCGGAATTTAGCAAAAGCTGGAGTTCTGTCTAGTCTTTTATTTCTACCTGGCCTTGAATCGATAAAGCGTCTATCGATTTTGAGATTACTTTTTCAAGTGAAGTTTAATCTTAAAATGAAGCTCTCTACTGAAACTGTGTTCTTATTAACTTTTATCATTTCATTTATCTTCGGCCAGTATGCAAGTTCGCCTGTAGGTTTTATTTTTAGTTTTGCTTTTTTAGGCACTTTTTTTTCGCTGCAAAACCAATCTAAACTCCTTTTGATTCTTGGATTATTTTCGACTCAATTAATCTTGGCACTTTTCTTAGGAAACAAAGTTTCCCTTCTTTCAATTCCATTAGGACTATTCGGAGCCTTTCTCTTCACTTTTTTATTCCCCTTATGCTTACTCTTTTTGATGACCTATTGGTTTATTGGCATCAATTGGATTGAGCCAGTGCTCAGAAGTTATATCGTCGCTATTCAATGGAGCTCAAAGGCGATCAATGGGACTTTCACCAGTTCATCATTATTTCTCATTATCGCCGTATGGATCCTGATGTATCATCGCTATAGCCTACGAAAACTATTACTACTAATAACTCTCATTTTTCTTCATACAAATACGGCGATGACGCCGCTCATTTTTCATCAGAATCTGCCAACAAATCTTCGCTAACAACAAATAAAAGCTCGTGCCTTGACCATGGGGTGTAACATCAGTAAAAGTATAAAAACACTCTGATAAAGGCATTTATGAAAATCATTGCATTATTTCTAGCTTGTACATTTTTACTTTCCTCTCCACTTCAAGCTGGTGCAGTAAAAGAAGTTTATACTAGCGCTCAAGAAGAAATTGAAATGTACTATCTCTCAGGTGGTGAGTGGGAATTACTTAAAATATCTCATATGGATTTTGCTTATAAAGAGAGTGTTGAGTTCATAACTCTTTCGGCCAAAACAACAATTAAGCATTTTAATACTGGAAAAATAGCAAAAGAAACGTGTTTGGTAACTTTCATTGAAGAAGATCTTCAACTTTACGCCATCAATTGTTTCTAATAATTAATCTCAAACTTAGTACCGTCTGGAATTTTCTTAATAGTAAATGTCCCTTCATGATGCTCAACTAACTTCTTGACCAAAAGTATGCCTAGTCCATTTTTTTCATGTCCAGGATAAGGCCTTAAATATTTTTGAGAAAAGAATTTAAACTGCTCATCTGTCATTCCCCCAGCATTATCACAATAGGTAAATCCACTTAGTGTATTGTTCAGTGATAGATGTAGCTTAACTCCTTTTGCCTGAGCTGCCTTAGAAGAGTTGAGCATTAAATTGCAAAGAATTGTTTGAAGATCCATTTGATCAATAAAAAAATCTTGAATCCCATCTACAGTAAGCTCACTTTCAATTTTAAACTTCTCTAGAACAGACCTGGCAACTTCTTCAAAACTTATTTCACTGTCATCATAAAATGAATTAAAGCCCTGAACTGTTACTAGAATATCATGAAGGTCTTCACGATCAGGATAGCTATAAATAAGAGGCTGAAGTTTATTTTTTAGCTCATGCATAAAAAGATCTGTCTTAATCCCCTTATAGCGCAACTTTTTATCAAGAATAGATCGCTTGTTTTGAGCACGGTTAACGTAGTATTCAAGTGCAAAACAAATTAAATAAGAAAATATAACGGCATTGAAAACATCAGCATGATAAGAAGGATATTCAGGAATCACGACTTTTGAAAAAGGTACCAGAGTGTAAGTTATCAAATAAGCCGTCAATAAGATCGTTGATAAATAAGGAAATCCTCTAAAAAGAATGGCGAATAAGAACATGATCTGGATAGCAGCAAAGTGATATCCTGGCTTAAAATACTCACCTACAATGACATAGGTAATAGTACTAAATCCGAACATCCATACCCAATACTTAATAAGCTTTAATTTATAAATACAAAAAATAAGAAAAATAAAAGATAAGGCCACTGCAGATTTGGCAAAAAAATAGTTATGAATCAAGTTCATTGGAAGCATCGGCAATTCAAAGAATGGAAGAACGAAAAACTGCACCAAAGCACTATAAGAAATAATCAAAAATGCCTTACGGTACTTTAAATTTTCTTCCATTACTTAAGCTTGAAGCCAACGCGAGGTATAGTAATTAAATACTCTTTAACGAATGGAACTTTATTCTTTAGATTTGTTAAGTGAGTATCAAGCTTATTCCTTGAGGCTTTTGAATCACCCCACAAGTACTTTATTAAAACCTGACGATCTATAACTTCTTTATCCCTTTCTAAAATATATCTTAAAATTTTAAATTCCGTTTCAGTCAGTTCTGTTAAAACATCGTTAATTTTTACACTCCAGTCGTCCTGGAATAAAATAATCTTCTGTCCTCTTAACTCAAAATCAGGATTAAAAGCATAAAAAGTTTCAATCTTGTGCTTAAGCTTTTTGATATCGACTGGCTTTTGTAAAAAGGCATAAATTTTTTCTTCTAATGCCTCTGAAAGCATTTCAACTGAAGGCCTTCCTGAAACAAGAATCACCGGAACTGGTCCCAGGTGATAGCGGTACTCAGATAATAACTGGAAACAGTTTTTATCTTTTAGATAATTGACCTGACCGGGTTAAACC
>DIUR01000004.1 GCA_002428265.1 Bacteriovoracaceae bacterium UBA6153 | reverse complement strand
TCTTCGTTCTTCGTTCTTCGTTCTTAGCCTTGCCCTAAGTTTATCAAGTTGCAAAGAGCTTGGCAAAGTAAAGTTCGATAGTATTCAAGAAGGAACGGCCACTGTAGAAAACTCCTCAATCATTTTCGCTGGCATCAGCTCAATTGATCAAGTCACCGACACAACAATGAGACTTAACTGGACGGCCCACGCTGATGCAGTTTCTTATAATGTATATAATGTGACTAGCGGATCTGTTGTCTTTTTAGCAACCGTCTCCGGTCAATCATCTTCTAGCTATACAGCAACAGGACTGACGTCAGGAACTCTTTATAAATTTAGAGTACGAGCAGTTGATTCGCTTTCAAAAATAGATGTCAATATAATTCAGGTCTCAGCGACAACTACAAGTTCAACACCAGCTCCAACGAGTCTAACGCTCATAACGCCGGGGTCAGCTTCAGACGTTTCAGACATACCGACTGTTCGTATTTCAGGGGTAAAAAGTGGAGACAACGTAAAGCTTTTTACCAACAATACCTGTACAACTCAAGTTGCAAGCGGAACAGCTTCATCGACAACGATTGACCTCACGACTTCTTCATTATCTGTTGGTGCAAATAATTTTTACGCCACGACTGGAACTTCAATTTGTTCGACGGCAACTCTTGCTTATACCAGAGTAGCATGTAGTGCTGGCTATACTCTTTCTAGCGGCGTGTGCGTTCTCAATTTTGCAGGTGTGACATCCGTTACAAATAAAACGGACAGTACGCTTACTATTAATTGGACGAATAATGCGTCTGCCTCTGCTTATCAAATTTATAGAATGGTCTCAGGAACTCCTTCATATTTAACAACTGTCACTGCTCCTGCCTCCACTGTAAGCCTAACGGGCTTCACCCCAAATACTGCTTACACTTTTCGTGTGAGAGCACTTGATTCAACTGGAACAAGTGATATCAATACAGCGACTCAAACAGTAACGACCAATCTTGCTCCAGATGTTCCAAGTGGGATTGCTCTGCAAACTCCGTCATATACTCCTGCCCTAATAAGTACTCCGACAATTAGAGTGAGCGGTGTAAAGAATGGTGACGTGATAAAGCTTTTTACTGATAGTTCATGTACCGCTCAAGTCGCAAGTGGAACGGCAGCAGGGACAACTATTGATTTAACGACTTCGACTCTAACACCTGCTGCTTATACATTTTATGCGAACTCAACCAATACGCTTACAAATGCTTCTGCTTGCTCTAGTGCGACAGTCGCCTATGTTAGAAATGCTTGTCCTACAAACTTCATTGCAGTTCCTTTTAATACAGGCGTCGGAACGACAACTGATTTCTGTGTCGCTAAATATGAAATGAAATGCGTGGGAACAAGCTGTCCAACAGCGACCCCAGGAGCAAATGCCGTTGCCACATCACAGTCCAGTGGCGCACCTTGGGTAAGTATTACTCAAACCAATTCAATAACCGCCTGCTCGAATTTAAATGCCATAAATGGAGTCAGTAATAAATATTACCTGATCTCCAATCCAGAGTGGATGACAGTTGCCAGGAACATAGAAAATGTTGACTCTAACTGGACGAATGGAACTGCTGGCTCGGGAATTTTAGCTCGTGGATGGACGAACGGTTCAAATACAGCAGTAGCATCTTCTACAGACGCCAGTTGCCTTTATAACACTGGCGCCAATACATGTGGCGCAACCGGTACGATTGATTACAGACGAACTCTCAACCTCTCTAACAGTGAAGTTATCTGGGATCTTTCAGGAAATGTTTGGGAATGGGTAAACTGGCAAGTCACTCCTGCCAATAAAGCATACATAGCCGCTACTCCAATCGGTACCGACCAAGGCTGGAAAGAATTTAAAGATTTAAATACAAATGTAGGCGGTTCAGATGAAATGAAGCCCTCTACTTGGCAGTCAACATTTCTAACGGCTACTGGAACTGAAGGTATAGGACGTTATTATGCTGGGACTAATTCATCTGGCGGCGCCGCTCTTCGTGGTGGTTTTTGGGTCAATGGAACGTACGCTGGCGCTTTCACGTTGGATTTGTACTATTCGTCCGTCGCTTCGGACTCGAACATCGGCTTTCGCTGCGTTTATCGCCCTTAGTTGTTTGAAAGGAAAATGTATATGTTAAGAAATTTCACTTTTGTCGGAAGCACAGCACTTGGACTCTTGGTAATTGGTCCTTGGACTGTATTGTATTTGAATTTCCGGAAATTCTTCCGAAACTTTGTAGAAGTTTCGGAAAATAATTTTTTTTCCGCCATTTTTCCGGAAAATTTCCGATCAATCCCCATTCTTTCGGAAAATTTATTAAAATTTCCGGAAAGGCGCAGGAAACTTTCCGGAAACTTGAGATTGCCTTATGAATAAAATTAAACTTGAAATCTCCGTCCAAGAAGCTGCCGACCATCTGGGAGTAACCACTAGGACAGTTTTAAACTATATACGCCAAAAAGAAATTGAAGCCATTAAGGTTGGTAAAAACTGGTTTATCAAATCGCCATCCCTTGATGCTCTTGTCTCTCGTTACGGATTTAAAAAACCACACACTCAAGCTCCAGAAGAAATGGGTGAAGTTGCTGATACACATAAAATAAAACCAATCACTGGAATCACTGAAGGGAAAAGAAAGAAAACACAGTCCTTAGCGACACTTCGACTTTTCGAAGTCGTAAAACTATCGCTGCTTGACACTAATCTAGAAAAAGACAATCAAACTTTTCTTCTGGATCACTTCAATCATTTAAAACTTGAGGCCATAGAATATTTAGGCGCTGGGTTTTACGCCTTTGAGTTTCAGCATAAAAAAAATTATTACAATCTCTCCCGTCAAAAAATAAGCGGAATGCTTTCCCTCTTACATTCTTTTGAACCAGAAAACGCTCGGATTAAAATATTAGAAGATGACCTAATGCCCGCCTACTCCGCACTAATTAAAAAACTTGAAAAATATAATGAGAAAAAGAAGTATGAAACATCCAAAAGTATACGTTGATTGCTACCAAGCGGCGATTCAAATTTTTAATCGTACGAAATCATTTCCTAAGCACTTGAGACCTACTCTTGGAAGAAAGCTGGAAGAATCGGTGCTCACGTGTCTCCTTTCCGTACAAAAAGCATGTGTTACTACGAAGGATTTGCGCCTCACTCATTTAAGAAGTGCTTCAGATTCTCTTGATAACTTAAAAACGCTCATTCAAGTATCAAGAGACCTTAACGCTCTTCATGTTGGAGGACTTTCCGAGTTATCAACTTTAACATTAGAGATAGGAAGAGAAATCGGTGGATTTATTAAGTCAGAAAAATAACGAAGAAAATCTATTTGAGATAGTTTCTTCTTATCAACATTTATATGATTCATTTAAAGATTGCTCCCGCGGCAAAAGATCCAAATATGGGTTTCAGAAATATCATTTGCATCATGGGGAAAAACTCAAAGAATTAGAAATGGAGTTAAAATCGACTCGCAATTATAAATGGGGTGGATACAGAGAGTTTTATGTTCATGATCCAAAAAAGCGTATGATTATGGCCGCTCCCTTTAAAGACAGAGTTGTTCAT
This sequence comes from Bacteriovoracaceae bacterium UBA6153, assembly GCA_002428265.1. Lineage (GTDB taxonomy): Bacteria > Bdellovibrionota > Bacteriovoracia > Bacteriovoracales > Bacteriovoracaceae > Bacteriovorax. The sequence goes on along the minus strand of DIUR01000004.1, from coordinate 7,373 downwards.
ACCGCTCTTTATAAGGCCCTTACTCCAATCATTGAGCCTACTCTTGGAGTTCATACCTTTGCTTGTCGTGTGGGAATGGGAAATAGTCATGCTGTTTCAACTCTTTATTCACAACTAAAGTTAATGGGAAAAAATCGTTATTGTGTAAAACTTGACGTCAAAAAATACTTTCAGTCGATTGATCATGACATTCTATTAACTAAGCTAACTGAAATTTTGCCTGATCAAAGTTTGGCCCCCATTCTTTTAGGGCTTGTTTATTCATGCCATTCTAAAAATGAAGTCACTAAAAAGAGTTTGAGCATCCCAATCGGCAACCTCACCTCTCAGCTCTTTGCTAATTTTTATCTTTCTTCTGCTGATCAATTTGCGTGTCTAAATTTAGGTATTGATTATTTTTCAAAAGCACAGCAAGAGAAATCTTTTTACATTCGCTATATGGATGACATTGTTATTCTGAGCAATGATAAAGATCAGGCCATTAGTATTGCAAATGCCTTTATCGATTTTGTTTCGATTCAATTAAAATTAGAGATACCAAGTTATAAAAAAATGATCTTGGCCTCCGATCCAATACCTTTTTTAGGTTTTGTCGTTGACCATGACTCTTATCGCCCCTTACAAAGAAACGTTCGCCGATTTCACAAACATCTCAATCGTCTAGAGCGACAAGATGCTTTGCCATCACTCAAGGCACAAGTGACACAATCCTACGAATCATGGAAAAACTTAAAGGAAGAAATATATGAAAAGGTATAGGGCCATAACGTCGACAACTGGCGGCGCCGCTCTTCGTGGTGGTAATTGGAACAATGGAACGAACGCTGGCGCTTTCACGTTGAATTTGAACAATTCGTCCGGCAATTCGAACACGAACATCGGCTTTCGCTGCGTTTATTTTGACGTCGTCAGACTTGGGAGTAAAGCAAGTGCAAGAAGTTGTAAATTTATTTACGGCCACTTTCCTAAATTATTAGGGCACCAAGGCACTTCGGTCCTATTCCTGGGTCCACGAGGAAGAATTCAATTCTTCCTCGAATCCGAAACTGGGCAATGGAGACAGCAATGAAAAAATCAAAATACTTATTACCAATCATTGCATTACATATATTGGCGTCAAGTCTTTCTGCTGAAATTTATATTGTTAAAAATAAAGACGTTTTATCAAAAATAATTAAGAACAAATTTAGTGATGAAAAAATATATGGTCCCGGTGGTATGCTAGAAAAAATACTTTCTTTAAATCCCAAGATTAAAAATCCTAATCGTATTTTAGTAAATCAAAGAATTAGACTTCCAGAGATAATTAATGATCAAGTCGCTCAAGTGGAAAATGACAAAAAAACTATAGATAAAGTGACTTCTCCTCTTGAACAACCTTCGGCAACAATACCTGCTATTGCACCTAAGCAATTGCCTATATCAATATCAACAAGAATGATTTCCAATGATCAACTTCAATCCGATAACTGGACCCTGAAAGTTCTTTACGGAATCAAGTTTCTCTCCCTTGATCAATCAAAAACACTGACAGGACTTAACCTTAGCACTATCTCGACTGATCACTTAAAATTTGAATCAGAATTCAAATATGATAATTATAAATTTATCGGGAGCTTTGAGAGTCATTCCTTTTCTTATGCTTCCGCAAACCTCTCTCATGAAACAAAGCTTTCAGCTTTTGAACTTGCCAGTGTTTGGAATAATTATTTAATAGGATTTTCTTTTAAAGAAACTCCTCTACTCAAGGCCACCACAACCAGCCTCGATCTCACGAAGGAAGCCCAAATTGGATTAATGCTTGGATACGATAAAATGTGGATTCTCCCGACCACGAAGCCAACATCGATTAACTTAAGATCAACCATAACAATTCCGTTTAGTGCTAGTAGTGATAAGACGGACACAACAATTAATTCCCTAAAAGGGTTTGAGTTAAAATCAAACATGGAACTCTCTAGAGTCATTTTCAAGAGAGAGGATTATGCATTGAACTTCGTTTGGCAAAATGAATTGATGTATGGCCAAACTTCAAGAAATATTAACTGGGGAACCAATAGTGGGAAGGTTGATCTTACAAAAATTGAAGCTAAAAGTTTGGTTGGGCTTGGGTTTAGTTTTTAGAAAAGGCTAGAGCAAAGGAGCATGCTCTAGTCTTAAAAAATATTCAAACATCGTTGTGTAAGTTGAGTATAACCTTTTTTCTCTAATTGAACTAATAATTATTTTAATTTCCTTCATCCTTAAGATGAAGTCGAATCTGGAAGATCGAGAACTCTATTCTCAAGCCTTGATCTATAAAAATACAAATAAATGGAAATTCCCCAAATAAAAAAATTAAAGGGATTAAGTAATACAAAACCAAACTCAGAGATGATATAACCTGTGTACATTGGGTGGCGAATATAGCGATACAGGCCAGTTCGGACAATGCCTCTATTTGCCGGAGATACGCCAAAAGAACCGCCTAAGTCAAAAACCGCGAACGTTGATATTGTGAAACCAATAACCGCGAGCATGGAACTTATTAAGCCTGCATGTGGTAAAGATTGGTAAGAATTTAGATAAAAAAATGAGAATGCACTAGAGAGATAAGCTATTACCTCATTGATTCTTGAATCAGATTTTACTTTAGTAGGATTTCTTGAAATTAAAAACCAAGACGCGGCCAGATCTCGAACAACCAAAAGACCAAAGAAAATTAGACCTGATGTATGCCACCTATATGCTGCAACTATAGCAAAAATAAACATAATAACAGAGCCGACCCAACCAGTGGAATCGGCCCTAAAATGATTAATTTTAGAAGTGAATTTAGACTGTTGGATCACTTTGTCCCTTAGGTGAATCTGAAGTGTCTCCAGTTTTTACTTTTGCTAAAGCAATAGTTTGAACTAAAGCACTAAGTGCTAAAACAACAACCAAAATTTTAAAAATACGTTTCATCTTTTTCTCCTAAATTCTTATGTCGCAAAAATTTTCTATTTGGCCTGCGACAATTTCGGCCTGATCAAAAGTCACAAAGTGACTTGCATTATGAACACTCTTAAAGTCAAAACCACCACGACTTGCATCTTCTCTTAAAATTTCTAAAGGCAGCATTATGTCTTTTTCCCCAGCAATAAATAATTTCTTTATCTTGTTTTCTTTCAAAAGAGAAAGCATCGCTTCTTTCTGACGAGCATCTGATCGGTTTGCCAAAAAGAATTTGGCAGAAACCTTATCATTCAAAAGTAAATATCTCCCATCTGGACTGGTAAAATATAATTCACCATACTCTGAAGTCCACTTGGCAAAAGATTTATCATCTTGCTGCTCACTCCACTCGACTTCGGCATTAGTAAGTGCTTGCGATTTATTAGCGTTAAAATTTTCACCAGCAGCTCCAAGTGATTTTTCAGAAAAGGGAGTAGATACGCAAATAATTCCATCTAGTTTCATTTTTAGTGAGAGATTAGCAGCAAAGAAGCCACCATAAGAATGACCAAGAACATATATAGGTGCATTAATTTTTTGAAGTTCTTTTTGAAGCTCACGCGAAAGCTCATCAAAACTTCGATCCTTTATGTAAGGATTACCATTGACTCCCGGAAAATCCACATACAACAAATTAAATGACCTACTCAAAATATCCATTGACCGTAAAGTTAAAGAGCTTAGCCCGGGGCCACCGGGAATCAAAACCAATGTAGGCGCTTTAATATTTTCAGCGCTAACTTTTGTTAATTTAATCATGCAATAACTCCATTTTTTTACGAAAGGCCTGAACACTCAATATCTTGGTGAGATCAAATTCTTGCAACCAACGATACACGGTTGCTTCACTCACTCCAAGATTAATGGCAGCTTTAGTTTTATCGCCGTTATACTCAGTGAGAGCCTTTACTAATTCTTCACGACGAGCATTACTTTTCACTACCCCTACTTTACTAATTTGTACTTCGCATGGAGCTTTTCCAAGTTGAATAGCTTTTGTAACCGTATCTTTATCTATTTTAAGTATTGGCGAGAGAACAATAATCCGCTCCATAACATTTCTAAGTTCACGAATGTTTCCAGGCCATCGATGAGACATTAATTCCTGCTCTCCGTCGGGAGTTATAGTAAATCGCGCACCATCTTCAGCAAGCTCTTCAATAAAAAGGTTCGCATAAAATAAAATATCCTCTGGACGTTCACGAAGAGAAGGAAGTCTAAAGGTAAATGTATTTAATCTTTGAAGCAGATCGAGTCTGAATGTTCCATCCTGAACTTGATTGTCTAAATCGCGATGAGTAGCTGCAATAAAGCGAACATTTATTTTCTTAGTTTTATTTGATCCCACTGGCTGTATTTCTTTTTGCTCAATTACACGAAGAAGCTTTGTTTGTATGTCTGATGAGCAGTCGCCTATTTCATCAAGAAAAAATAATCCACCATGAGCAGTCTCAATAAGTCCTGTCTTGTTTGCGATCGCTCCTGTGAAGGCCCCCTTCTCATGTCCAAACAAAATACTTTCGGCCATTTCCTTTGGGATGCACCCCATATTGGTCGTAACGGCTGTCATTTTTAAATTCATGGCAATGTGTTGAGCAAGAAATTCTTTGCCTGTTCCCGTTTCACCTAAAATTAAAATGGGAGCTTCTGTACTACTTTTTAAAATAGTATCAATGTCTCGAAGAATAACCTTAACCTCTGCCGATTGAGTCAAAAACTTCTTTTGGGCCAGCTCTCTGTTGGCCATTCTTAATTGAGTTGCTCTTGTTAATGTAAGTAAAAGCGAATCAAAATAATTTCCATCCTTTACTATAAACTCAAACAGCTTTCTTCTTGTCGCTTCGATCACGCGTTTAGTTGTGCTGTCTCCACTTAAAACAATCAAAAATGTTCCCGGAGACTTTTTACTCATAAAATCTAATAAATGTATCCCATCAAGTTCTTGCCCTTCAAAATTAAGATCAATAATCGCGGCATCAAAATCATTTTCATCAGCTAACTTCTTTGCCTTTAAAACACTGTTTGCTGTTTTAATTTCAAAAGATGATCGTAAGCTCAAATGAAGAGTCTGTAGAATTTCAGAATCGTCATCGCAAATTAAAATTAATGGTTTTGTTCTCATATAACCCCCAAACGAATCTCAAAGCATGAGCCACCAAGATCGCTTTTTCTATAAATCAATTTTCCACCATGAGAGCGCACTATGTGATTTGTTGAAGAAAGTCCAAAGGCCTGTCTATTGGCCTTACCTGACTGACCTCGTCCCTGAAAATAAATGGGAATTTTCGTCTCATCCATTCCTGGCCCATCATCACAAACTTTTATCATGGCCATATTTTCACTTTGCAATATTGAAACACGCACAATACTATTTGCTGCTTCAATGCCATTTTCTAGAAGGTTGATTAAAGCGCGTTTTAATAAAGCAGGATCATGAGCAACGATGACACTGCCTTCTGAAATAGTGTTCACTATAGATTTTCTTAAAGATAAAGCATTGACTTGCGCAATGCTCTCTTCGATACACTTTACGATGTTGCTCTCTCTCAGAGAAATTGCCTCTTCTTCCAAATTCTTTTTTGCAGCAGTGACTTGATATAAAATTTGATCTGCAATTCGAGGTATACTCGATGCTGCTTCCTCTCTCGTTTCAGAATCCTGAAGAGGATCATTTGCAATTCTGGCCCTCAGTCTAAGGACAGCTACTGGATTATGCAAATCGTGAATGAGACACTTGAAAGATTCAGCACTTAATTTTTTTGCTTTTTCTTCCGCCAAGCGATCCTTGGCATTATCAAGATCAATTTTAGTTTGATTAACTGTATGCCTAATTTCTTCGAACTCGCGAATATAAATTGGTTCAGATACCATGTCTGCTTCTGTAACTAGACCTTTAATATCTGAGTGCAATTGATCTAAGGGTTTTAGTGTTTTCTTAATGGCCTTTCTCGTCTGTCTCGCCGAAAACATTGAAACTAAAATGCTCATAAAAAATGTGATGATGAAAATACTGATAGTATTGCGAACAGAAGGCATTAAAGGAGTCATAATATAAAGTGAGGCATTCAGAGATGGATATCCTGAACGTCTTACTTCTCTTGTAGAAATAATTTGAATTGTTGAAAAATCCGTACTTAAAAAGTGAAAATGAACTTTCGGCTTTTCAAAAGGCATATCTAAATCAGAGGTACTTTTATTGGTTGCAAGTACGTTACCATCTTGAACGAGAACTACGTCGGCACCTTTTGCTTCGGAAACGGATTGAACCACTCTCAATAGCTCTGGGCGATCAGACGATTCCACCAGCGTCGCTAAGTAAGGTGATAATGCTGCAAGTATTTGTCGGTCAGAATCAATTCTATTATCCAAAGAAAGTCCGGCAAAAAATAACGAAATTAAAATCGCTGCAACTAAAGAGATCACCCAACGATACGGATTCAACGAATTGTTAACGTGTTTAAAAAATGAAATTGTTTTGATATTGATTTTCATTTTCTCACCAAACAATTCGGATTAACACTAACCTTGCTATAATCGATATATACATCAGATAGAATATTTGGCTCGAATCCCTCTATACAGCTGGAAACCCAGTAATTTGCTCTTGGGTGGAATAAATTTATAGTGACAGCAGACTCTTCAGTCAATTTCAAAGCTTCAAGATAAAGAGCCTCTCTTTTCTTACGATCTTGCTGCATTCTGGACGCTTTTAAAAGTAGATCAAGTTTCTTATTTTTTAATCCACTAAAATTATCAGGACTAGTAGATTCAAAGTTCTTTAATAAAAACTCGGCATCTGGATAGTCCATATTCATTGATACTAAAAATGCTTGATGAGTTTTCTTATTATATCCGTCTATCAACTTATCCCAAGGCATTACAACGACTTCAATATTCCATCCTTTTTTACGAAGATCAGATTCTAGAAATAATTTCATTTCCTGTGCAGAGGCCAGCTCATTTGGTATGACAATTGTGATTTTATTTTGGGGTGGTTTAATCACTTTAATCCCAAGATTAAATTTAACCTGAGAACCAGGAAGACCATGCGGAATATAACCAGAAGCAGGTAGAGCATCTGGATAAAATTTCAATCTAAAACCTTCCGTATTTACGGACGCTTTAAACATTTGACGAGCGTTAAGATCGTTGAAAGGTTTTTTAGTAGTATTGATTCCTATGATCCAAGTAGAAGCTACAGGACTGGAAAATTTCTTTCCAATCAAGAATATTTTATTACTTGAAGTCAGTGGCCAGTTCGCCAAATCTTGAATTTCTCCGGAAGTGGCCGCGCTGATTGCATTAATTTCACTGGATTCTTTTAAAATTATCTTCGAAAGTTTTGGAAGCCCACCATAATATTCTGGGAAGGCAACAACGCTCATTTCTTTTTTCTC
>DIUR01000022.1 GCA_002428265.1 Bacteriovoracaceae bacterium UBA6153 | reverse complement strand
AAAAGCTCAATCGCATTTTTTAAATGCTTCTTTTTGTCCTGATGGGCCTGGACTAAACGAGATTTTGCCTTTTCAAAATGTCTTGTGCGGTATTCTGACAAGATGAATGAAGCAAGCTTCGAGTGATTGATTTTTAAATGCTCATCGACTTTAAAAAGCTCCATAAGCATTTCGCTCATGGAGTTTGTGGCATCTTCACTTAAATGGATAAGACCTGATTTTTTTACTTTCATTAGTGACGACCGCCCATGTGCTCACGGGGCCAGAAGTCGCGATCTTGCCAGCGTGATTGAGTTTTACTTTCTTCAGGTGATTCCCCAAAGACTCCATGCTTTTCAAGATTAAATAGAGTGTCCTTTCTTGTTTCATTGTCACGGTCAACTAAACCGCCATGAATGAAGTATGAGGCCAATCCTCCGATGAGAGCACCGATACCAAGGCCCATCATTGCACCTTTAGATTGATTACTGTTTGACATGGCCCCAATCGTTGCACCAGTTACAGCTCCAGTGCCAATTCCAAGAGAAAGAGACTTCCTTGTAGTGGAACAACTAGATGATAAAAGTGAAGTGATAACGATAAGTGTAATTGTAATTTTTGACATAAATTTCCCTCCTTATGAGAAAATGATGAAATGTGCACTCAATCAGCTTTTGAACTGTTGAGTGCATGTTAAATTGTTGTTTGTTTTTAGATAGTTAGGTCTGTGGCTTTTTTGACTAGGCCCCTTACGTTGCGAGTATCCAGTAAGGAGGCAAAAAATTATTAAATACGATCTATTTTAGTGAAAAAATCTGCTGATCTAGACTGATGAAATTAACCATACCGTTATGAGAAATAATATCTTTATATGTACTATAAAATATTTTCTTTCTTCCATCTTTGATAAAGTCCTGTTCGACTTTTTTTATCTTTTTTTCTGTTTCTTTGCTGTCACAGATACAAAATAGAAAAGGCATTGAACTTTGGTAGTAAATCTCAGTTATCTTGTTTAGATATTCAGATGCTGACTTAGTTGATATTTCTAGCTCAATAGGTATCATTAACTTAGGCTTTCCAGTATCTTCTATCCATGCAACGGCATCAACTCTCATCTCCTTAAAAGAGTTAAGGATATTATCCAAGTTAGATAAATCATAGGTCTGTAGTTGATTTTCAGTGAGATAGTTCTTGGTCATTTTGAAACCTAAGAAGATATTTCTAATATTTACTAATTTTAAATCATGTTCAATAGAATCACTCTTGTATCGCTTGCCGTGTATCAAGTTTTCAAAGTTTACATTGACTGCTTTCATGCCTTTTGAACTTAATGAAAAAACAAAACTTTTATCCTCATCTTTAAGACTTAGTACCTTTTCAATGAATTTCTTTTGGGAAAGCTTCATTAAGCGATATTGGCAAGTTCTGTGACCGATTTTAAATATATCTCTGTTAATCTGCTTTGTGTTTGCGACTTTACATGCATGAAGATATTTAAAAAAAGTAATATCTCGACGAGTTAGAACTAGTGCACTCACTTATGCTTACCGCCATCAAGAAGATATGTATCAGCTTTTTTATCTTCAACATGCTCTTTCGATGGTTCAAGCATGGTGACTTTTTCTTTGCTAAATTTATCTTTTAATACCTCAATTCTCTTCTTTAGTTCTTCATCAGATATAAATGGGCATTGAACCTCAGTATAATTGGCCCCTTTCTTCCAGATCGCCCGGCCAGGGATTGATGGAAGATAATAGGACTTATTATTTTGTAATACTCGCACCGAGTTTTCGATGGTGTTCATCCTAAAAGATAATCGTCCTTCAAGATTTTCTTGAATCTGTGTATCAATACTATTCATATCAACTTTTTGGGTGGCAAAGATCAAATGAATCCCAGAGGCACGGGCCTTTCTGGATAATTCATTCAAACATCTTTTCGCCCTCTCCATGGCCTTGAAGTTTGGATGATCTTTTTTTACTTTCCCTAAAAGATCAGAACATTCATCAATACCAACAACAATTCGAGGCAATTTATCCCTATCAGGATTTATCTTTTTCTCTCCAATTTCTTCTAGCTTTTGATATCGCTTATCCATCTCTTTAACAAAGCCATCAAGCAGCATTGAGGCTTCGTGCTCATTTTTAATGACCTTAACATTTGGTAGAACTGCAAACTCATTCATCTCAACCTGTTTAAAGTCAAAAATATAAAGCTGAATCCTCTTTGATGATTCCAGAAGCCCAAGGAGCATACTTTTAAAGGCCACTGACTTACCACCACCTGTAGAACCAGCGATAAGATAATGGGGCACATCTTCAAGATTTTCCGTGACGACATTTTTTAGTGATTGCCCCACCACAAAACTATATGGCTTCTTTGCATTTGTGATAATTTCCGAGTAATTAACATTACTGGCAAGTAGATGATGGGCCAATGAAATTTCAAGGAAGCGATTATCTTTATCCAAATAATTCACTGACTCAACCTTTTGGCCTAGTGAGGCCCTGAAGTCATCGAGTTTTGATTTATATCGCTCCTCTCCAATTCCAATACTCTTAACTAAGATTCTCGTCCTGTTAGAATCTTTATCAACACTGACAACTTTTGGATTATCACCAAGACCAGACTTAAGATTGATGTGATCAAGGGCCTTTTGATATTTTTGGATAAGCTTATAACTAGCAAACCCAGCAACTAAAAGAGAAACAAAAATAATTAAAATTGTTGATAGTCCCATCAACTTATAATCTCCGATTACTGAAATTATTTTTGCGACAGGTAGTTGCATGTCATAGGGCAAGTAATCCACAAGCTTAAAATGCTTGTTCTGGTAGATCATCACACAGACCCATAAAATTATGCTTCCTGTGAGGGCGTAATTTTCAAGTCGTTTGTAACATTTAGTCTTATATCCTTCTTTTACGATTTTAAAAAATGCAAAAAATATTTTTATGAGTCCATCAAAAAAACGATTTGCATTATTTTTACTATTTTCACTTGTATTGTTGGCGTTTGCCATTATAGCGGTTCTCCTTTAAATGGGGTTAATAGACTGATGATAAGATCACCACCAGTCATGACGGTTAAATACTCTTCTTTAGCTTGCATTTTGCTGCCCACGCGTTCAGCTTCTTGTTTAGTGACTTGTGAAACTCCTTGGAGTCCGGCATTTTTAAAAGTGGCATCTGGTTGGGCCACGGCCATTCCATAAGGATTTCCTCCAAGTGTCGTTCTTTGGGTCATGACATCGGCACCGGCCGAAATAAGGGTAAGTCCAATAGCACCAGCAACTCTTAAATCAGTCTCAGAGTGATGAATTCCAAAAAGGCCTGGAGTGTAGTCGCCTGAACTCAATCCTTGAGCATCAATTCTATATTCCGCACCATTTGGGAATACGATTCGATTAAATCTCAGGTACACACGATCTCCACCACTGTAAGAGGCACTGCCTAATAAAATTGAATCCCTTGGGATTTTACCGCCTGCTGGATGACTGCCTCCGTAGGGAAGAATCACTTTAAGCGTTTGGTTATCCTGACGGGTATCAATTCCAGTTACAAGCTTGCCAATAAAGTTTGTCCCACTTGGAATGGGACTCAAAAGGCCTTGCGATTCTTGTCTCTCAAACACCTGACGGCCACTGTAAGTTAATTTTACGGATCTTACTGAATGACTTTTGCTTGGACGTCCTTGCATCTGGGCTTCCATATTGTGGGCCTTTACAATTGATTCACCGTGATCATTTGCCAGATTGCCACTGGCCTTATCATCATTTTCAAATGCCTTATGACTTTTAGATAAAGCTGAATCATCTTTAGTCATAAAAGTTTGAATAAGAATTGTGCATCCAAGAAGTGTAGAAAATAGGTATTTAAGACTTTTGGTATTTAGAACCTTCTTTCCACCTTCATGAATAAAAAACAGCGACTTAATTTTAGGCCCCATATTTTTGAAATCAATTTTCATAAATAATCCTTGGTGATGATGCTTTTTACTTCTTTGCCATCACATTGAATAATTAATGAAAAATCTTGGGCCTGCTCAACTCTGGTCAAGACTCTAGCTCTGGATCGTTCGTTCTTTTTAATCTCATCTTTTTCAAACACAAGTTTTTGGCCGATAAAACGCTGGTTTGATCTGCTTACAAAAATATCAACTGATGATGTTTTAAGTTTTTCTCCCTTGTTAAGGATTTCAAAGTCAATGAGGTAGCTTTTAATTTCTCCAAGCCTTAAAAACTTTTTCACATTGATTTCTAGTCCATCACCTAAGAAAAGTTTGAAGGGCTGTAGCACCTTTTGCGGCTTCAA
>DIUR01000025.1 GCA_002428265.1 Bacteriovoracaceae bacterium UBA6153 | reverse complement strand
TGAACCTACGACCTCCGGGTTATGAGTCCGACGAGCTACCAGACTGCTCCATCCCGCGTAGTGATAGTAGTTTGCCCGATACCGTTTGTCTACTAAGAAATCGAACTCATTCACTCCAACATAAAGTTCTAAATTCCTACGCAAATATGGCGATAAACACATTAGTACGGAAGCCATATGAACATTTATAGTGAGGATACTTTTTATGTCAGCCCAAACTTCATTAAAAGAAAGACTGATCAAAATCGAAATTGACGGCAGTGAACTCACTCCTCAACAAGTAAGACTTATTAGATCACTAAACACTATGCTTGCTCACGTTCTCCTTACTGAGAGTGAAGAAGAGTATTTCGAAGGAAGTGCAGAGTTCATGAGAATGTGTGCTGCTCTTATTAAGCAGGCCCGCTTCACAGAAGAACTTAAAGACCAAAGCAATATCCCATATGCCCAGCAGGCCCTGGAATATTCAGTAGACGTCCTTCAAGAGTATGTAACTTCTTCAAAAGTCGTGACATACGACAACTAAAAGACTCAGTTTTTAAAATGACCAATATCGGGCCCTTTTCAAGAGGGCCTTTTTTGTATTTCAAGACCTTTACAAGTTCTAATAATTTCAAAGCCTTAATTCAATAAAAAATGATGACAAGAAAAATTGTCTAGCAAAAAGCTTGAAACCAACGAGAATAAATTTCAATCAGAATACTTGAAGGTCACAAAGACCTTTTTTAATGGAGATGAAGATGAGCAAGCTTTTATTATTAGCATTGGTTTTAACAAGTGTTTTAGTGGTTTCTTGTGGAAGTGATGACAAAGCTTCTGGGTCTGGTGCAGCTGCTGCTCCTGGCGTAGTTCCAGCTCCTCAAATGAAATAATAAAAAAATTAATTAAACACTAATTCCCAAAAAATATATTAAGAGGACGAAATGAAAAAAATTACTGCGATAAGCTCAATCACTGCAATGGCACTTGTACTTAGTTTAACGACCATCAATACTAACCAAATTAAAAGATCAAATCGTAAAGATGTATTAAATCTCTCTAGGATGTCAGTTGGATTTAATAAAGTTGTAGCGGCCGGTGGAGTTGATCACCAGGATGTCTATGACCAAGCAAAAAACGAAGTAAACATGGAAGTCGCAGAAGTTGTAAAAGAACTTAACCTCCTTCTTACTGCTGCAAAAATTACAAAATGTTCTGAAATTCCAGCAGTGAGTGCAACTGCGTTTTTAACATCTAATGATGGTGATCTTTATTCATCGGCTGTAAATGGAAAAACTTTTCCAATCTCTTCAGTTGGCGTTGTTGCTTACACAAAGAAAGTTGAATTAAAAGCTCCTGGAACAATTAATACAGTTGGTGTTGTTTACGCTGACTGTAACTCTGGTGCAATGGAAGTAAGATACCTAGGAAAAACTGTTCTTGGTGAAGACTCTAATCTAATTATCGCTTACCATGAGTCAGGCGCTGGTCTTGAGTCTATTCTAATGATCTCTGATTACAATGGCGTTACGAATAGCTACCCAGCTGCAAAGATGGCAGTTCACTACATTGAAGGAGCTTCTACTCAGACTGTAACTTATGCTTACGCTGAAAATGGTACTGATGGATTAGCGGGTACAATGACAGCGAACTCTTCAGGACAAGTTACAAATGGCAATATTGTTAATACAACAACTGGTGCAGCTAAAGATGATCTAGAAAGATTAGCACCACTACTTACTGGCGGATTTTCAATTGGGAACATCCACGCATACACTCCTACTCTTTAATTTCTTAAAAAATTAGACCAAAAAAAGCCCGCTTTAAAGCGGGCTTTTTTTATTCTTTCGGAGCTCTAAAACTCGTCTTCTTAAGATTGTTATTTTTAATAATCGTTTTAACCGCATCAACTTTCTTTCTGCGCTCTACGTAGTTCTTTTGTTCTTCAACATAAACCTGATCAGAAAGTGACTGGATCTTATCAGCGACCTGAGCTTTGTTATCTGCGATTTGTTTTAATGAATCGAAGTATGTCTCTCTTCTAAATTTCTGGAAGCTCTCATCGTCAGCAACAGTTCCCGCTTGAGGGCGTTTCTTCTTAAGATCGATTGTTTTCTTAGAAGATACGAATCCTTCTTTATTCAGAACTTGTTTTAGTGTTCCATCTTCGTTTAGACCGATATGAGTAAGCATTTGCTCTTTACTCATAATACGGAAGTTTCCTGGTGCAACACCTTCAATTGAAAGCCCACCGATAGCTAAACGCTTAAGTTTATCTACTGTTAAGCCTACAGCTTCACAAAGTCTTCTAATCTCTCTGTTGCGTCCTTCATTAAGTCTAAACTCGATCCACGTCTTAGTTGGAAGCTGCTTAATAACTCGAACTGAAGTTGGCTTAACAAATCCTTCTTCAAGGAATGCCCCTGCTTTAAGTTTATTGATGATTGTTTCTGTCACTGATCCGAAAACTTTTACTTCGTAAACTTTAGTTACGTTGTATTTCGGGTGCATAATCATGTTGGCGAACTCGCCATCGTTAGTCATAAGAAGAAGACCTTCTGATAAATAATCCAGACGGCCAACAGGATAAATTCTTTCTGAAATTTCTTTTACAAGATTCATAACTGTCTCACGACCTTCAGGATCGTTTAGAGTCGTTACAAACCCTCTAGGCTTGTGAAGCATTAAATAGATAGGCTCAACTGCCTGTAGGTCGGCAAGGTGACCGTCTACCATGATGATGTCACTGTATGGGTTAACTTTCGTTCCAAGCTCCATTACAACTTCACCGTTAACAGTCACTCTTCCCTCAGTGATCATCTTCTCGGCTTTTCTACGAGATGTGATTCCACAGTCTGAAATGTATTTTTGTAAACGAATTTGTAATTCTGTTTTGCTGTCGATTTTACTGGTTTTAATAGCGGCTTTTCTAGTCTTAGACTTTGTCACGGGATCCTCCAATCTGCCATCACGGCTGTTTATAGGTATTATAAATTTTAGATTCGGACCGTTTTTACGCTACGGTCCGAGTGTTTGTCAAACAGGGTCTGAAGATTACTCCCCCGAGTCCTCTTTTTGAGACTTTATGCCATCTTTTAAGAAAGATAAGTCCATATCTAGCTCTTGAGCTTTTTCGATCATGCCATTTGTAAGGTCATCCAGTTCCTGGCTTTTTTCATCTAAAGATCCACCAAAAGCGAACTCTTCATCAGATAAACGGCTATCAAGACTCTCACCTGTCAGGTTTTCGAAAGCAGCATCTAGTGCTTTTGAAAGAGCTTCCTCTTCACTTTCTTCTTTATCGAAATCAAGATCGACAATAATATCGAACTCACTTTCATCTAACCCACTTTCGTAGTTGCCGTGCTCATCAAGCTCTCCGTCGAACTCTGCATCGTACTCTAATGGAAGACCTGTATCTAAATCGATCATCTGGAACTCTTCTTCATCGTCGTGAGGAACATTGAATGGCCCTGCTTCCAGGTCATCAATAATTCTTGGATCAATTACGTTTGTTGTAAGAAGTGATGTGATCGCTTGCCTATTTTGTTCAGTAATAAGTTTTTTGTTAACGAACTCTTCAAGAAGATCGAAAGCTGACTTAACTTCCTCTCCGCCTTCAGTGATACGCTTTTTCTCTTCAACTTTTAGAGAGGCAGTGAAATCTGTTTCTGCTGAAATGTTTTTAATCGATTCACTTAGCATATCTAGTTCTTCAATTTCATCAAATTTGAATCTAGCTTTATCACCATCATTAACAAGAGTTTTAATGTCTGCAATTTTTCCAACCGTAGAGACGCGTGATAATTCATCAAGCTCATGCTCTGGCGGAAGAGCTGCTAAATCAGGAAGGTTGAAGACTTCCAGGAACTCAGGAGTTGTTCCGTAAAGAACAGGGCGCCCTAACTCATCTGATCTACCAGTTACTTTAACTAAACGCTTATCCATAAGAGCGCGAACGATGTGACCGCTGTCGACTCCTCTGATTTTATCAACTTCAACTTTCGAGCATGGCTGCTTGTAAGTAATGATCGCCAAAACTTCAAGAGCAGTTGGAGATAATACAAGTGAGTTGATTTTGAAAATATCCTGAACGTATTTTGAATACGTAGCTTTTGTACGGTACTGGTAACCTTCAGCAACTTCTAATAGACGAATGCCGTGGTGTTTTTCTTCATATTCTGCCTGAAGTCTTTGAAGAGCTTCGTGGACAACTTTTAATGGCATGTCGACATCAATAAGAGCTTTAATCTTTTGGATAGAAACGGGCTTATCGCTCATGAAGATAATTGTCTCAATGGCACCGCAAAGTGTATCTGAATTTAATCCAGTACGTGCTTGCCATAGAACTTCATCAGAAACGATGCTGTCTGAAATAAAGTCTTCTTCAGTTAGTGTTTCAAACAGATCTTCATTCAGAGTGGCTGGGCCTTCTGCAGATTTGTCTTCCATCATTTCCATGACTGGAAATTCTAAATCTTCTGTACTTGGATACACAGCAGGAAGTTCAATTTCGTCGATGTTGATGCCGTCGTTATTAATTTCGTTTTCCATAAATCCTCTTATTGAATTAATTTAGATCCAGAGTCTACACTGTCTGGTGTAGTCAGAAGTTCCATATACTCTTCTTGAACTTCCGGAGACAATTCTGCTGAATCAGTTGTTGCTTCTGCTTCAGGCTTGTACTCTCCAAGATCTTCAATAACTAGTTTTTCATTTCTTTCGTTTGCTGCAAAATCTTCAACTCCACCTTCTGGCGGTGCTGTCGGTGCCTCGTCTTCAAATCCATTGGCCTGCTCTACATCGAAGTCATCAAGAGATCTGACGACGTTAACGTAAATTGTGCTTCTGTCTTCATTTTGGAAGACATTAACTCTTTTTAAACGTGCCAACTCCAGAAGTGAGATGAAAGTGATAACGATGTTATCTGTTGCATCTTCTCCTTCAACAGCTTTCCCGTTTTGCTCTAGAAGAGTATCAAACGTTGTTTGCTCTCCGAGTTTCAAGTTGTCTTTTAAGAATTTTAGTTTTTCTTTAATCGATAAACGGTCACGCTTAACAACCGTATATTTTCTTCTTTGTCTGAATAAAAAATCCACCATTGTCATTGTCAGTGAATTTAAATCCATTGGAGTAAGGATCGAGTTAACGATCGCTTTTCTATCAACTTTTGGTTTCACGAAAATTTCGTGTCCTTTTTTATCCAGCTCCCAAAGCTTCTTTGACATTTTCTGATACAACTGAAGCTCTTCAAGTCTTCTGATAAGTTCCGATTGTGAAGTGATGTTCATCCCTTCAATACCAAACTCAGCTTCTAGCCCTTTCATTTCTTCTTCAGCAATACAGATTTTTGATTTTAATAAAAGTAGTGTTGAAGCAAGGAATAAGTAGTCCCCAGCAACATCGAAATTCAAATCGCGCATTTGCGCCAGATAATCGAGATACTGCTTAGTGATCTTTGTCAGGTCCAGGTCTCTGATGTTCATTTCTTCTTTTTCAATAAGAAGAAGCAAAAGCCCAAGTGGTCCGTCGAAATGATCCGTCTTAACTTGAATAGATGTATCTAACATTTAAAACCCTGCAAATATGTGAACGAAAACATTCACAATGAAATTACTAATCATAAAGGCAGGAGCCATGATCCAGCCCAGGACAGGAGTCATAATTAAAATAATTAAGAAAACAAAACTGTAGCGCTGAAGCTCTTCATATTGTCTTGCTTTGTTGTAATCAAGCATCGACGTCACCATCTTCGATCCATCCAGAGGAGGAAAAGGAATCAGGTTAAAGACAGCGAGAAGAACATTAATCGTTACTGCACTTCCAAGCATGTCATAAATAACGGTGTAGTAAGAAAAGGCCGGTGATACTTTTGTTTTAATCAAGGCCAGCATAATAGCTGCAATCACCATTAAAAAAATGTTGGCCAAGGGGCCTGCGAAACTCACCCAGAAAATACCTGAGCGAACATTTTTAAATCTTCTCGTATCAACAGGAACTGGTTTTGCCCATCCAAACATCGTTCCACCTAAGACTGCTCCGACTAATGGAAAGATAACCGTACCAACTAGGTCATAGTGAACGGCAGGATTCAGGCTAAGTCGCCCTAACTGCTCGCCAGTATAATCGCCAAAACGCTTGGCCATCCAGGCATGAGCTGCTTCGTGACAAACGATGGCCAGCAAAAACGCCGGTAAGGAGATCGCAATTCTATAAATAATTTGTTCCATAAGGGGAAAACATATCATTTTGGTCAACATGTAGCAACGAATTAGGGGTCGCGTCAGGGGGGAATTAGGCAGTTTTTTATGACTCAAATATTAAAATGTCAGATTATGTTAAAATTTTAAAATATGAATGATCAATCTCTAAAGAAAAAAGTCCAAGTTATTGTGATGTCCGAGGGCGAAGTTTTGCTCTTTGAGTTTAACGATAAAATTCCAGGAAACTACAAAGGTTTTCAAAACATCACTGGCGGAGTTGAAGGTGATGAATCTTTTTACGAAGCTGCAAAACGTGAGCTGGTTGAAGAAGCTGGCATTGTTTCAGACGTCATTGAACTCGATTTAAAGTTTGAGTTTTTTGATAGATGGAAAAAGAATTGCTTGGAAAAAGTGTTTCTTTGTCATCTGAATAAAAAACCTGAAATCGTTTTAAATGAAGAACACGAGTTTTGTAAGTGGGTTCCCATTTCTTCCATCCAAAAATCAGATTACACATTTCCCACTAATCACCTGGCCTTTGAAGCAGCAGTAAAATACCTGGAAAAAAATTTATGAAGGTATGGTTGCTTTTCATTTTTATTTTCAGCTCTTTTGTTATCAATGCCGGTAACGCCAATGACGAAAAACCTTATAAAGTTTATCTCAGACCTGGCTCTGAACTCATCAGTATAAAAGATAGATCGAGAGTCATTCTTGAAAAAGGGATTTATGCCAACGTTCTGGAGACAAACCCAGTGCGCAGAGAGTGGTTCAGCGTCTATGGAAAAGACGGGAAAGCTCAGTATATTACCAAGGCCAATTCAGTGGCCGAAGTCATGGAAGATGTCAGAGTTCTTCCCAATGTGAATGCTGAAATAAGCTACCCTCCACCGGTTATTTTAAATGGCCATAACAAAGATTTCTACTTCGATACGCAGTTTAACATTCATTTAGATAGTATCGACATCACCCCACTTAACACTCTTTATTCTCAAAACTTATCTGCGATGACGGCCAATCGCTTTGAGTTAAGGACTCTTTATAGTTCTGAATTGCCGGTCAACTTTGGACTCGGAATAAATTTTCAAGATGGTAGATGGACGAACGAAAATGACAACGTCAAGTTCACTGTTTTAAGCATAGGCCCTCAAATCCAGCGATACATTTATGAAGGCGAAGAGCTTGCTGTCTCACTTCACTTGGGTGCAGAGTTCGCTCCTATTTACACTACAAAGTCTGGCGAATCTGTTGAGAAATACCGAGCAATGCTCCTTGATTTAGGAATCGAAGCTTTATGGGGAACGCGCTTTGGAAAATGGAGCATTGGTGCTCATTTCAGAAGACACGATATCACATTGACCTCAACAACCAGGCCAGGAATGGCACCTGTACCGGAAGAATATGTTATCAACTCAATCGGTGGATTGATCGGTTATAAATACGAATGGGAATTATGAAAAAAAATCTTTTAACTGCATTTGCCTTGATGGGACTTAGTACAATCAGTCCTGCAAAGGCGTATGATGCCATCGTTATAGTTTTGGAAGCACCACTTTTACGTGAACCTGCCTTGAACTCCCAAGTCGTTCAGTTAAAAAGAAAAGGGGAAAGAGTTTATATCCCCAATGAAGAAGTGATTGATGGAGTTCTTCCTGAATTTGTTCCTACTTATGATAGAACGGGAAATCGCGCCTATGTTCCTTCAAAATATATAAAAGTCGTTCTTGGAACGACCGACGAAAATAAATCTCCTATTAGACTCGCGGGACATGATCCTACTGATTATAGAATCGAAGAACCGATTCCTGAAACATACCCATTTGATAACCGCAAAAATTCCAGGGCCTCTCTGGCTGCGAGCTTAGGTACCAATTCAAAATCTCCTTATTCATACAATAGTGAATTTAGTACACAAAAATACGGCGTGGAAACAGGTGGAAGACTGATGCTCACAACGAGAGTCAGCTACGACAGATACGATCGATTCTTTTTTGGGCTTGTTGGTTTTATCACTACTGCTAAAAATGAAATTCAGTTTAAAAATAATTATCTTGCTAAAGAAAGCAGAGACGCTATCAGACTTGGCCCATGGCTGACTTACGATGCTTTTAAAAATGAGAAGTATCGATTAACGATTGGAACAGGTTTTACATTTAACTTCCATCGTTCATCGATTTTTATCGACGGGCCGGTTGATGGAGAGGAAAGATTATTTTCAGGCTTCTCACTTTCACCGATGACTAGCACTCTTTTTCAAGCAAGAAGTTTTCTTCCAGGAATTGATTTCATTGGAGGAGTTGATATGACTCTCTTCCTACCTTACTCAATGAAGACCAATGATGATATGAACTATCCCAATTTATGGAATGGGGATCAGATAAACAATGGTCTAAAGATCCAGGCTTCAGCATTTCTAGGACTTCAAACCACTTATTAAGAATACCCGAGTGAACAAGTCCAGTGAGCGACTAAAAAATTAATAAAAAAATTAAAATAATGAAAAAAATGTCTAAAGTTTTGACAGCAACACACGAAAAGCTAATTAAGAGACAAGGTAATCACAATTTCACGGAGGAAATTATGAAAGCATCACAAACAAACACACAAGCATCTTCAGACGTCCTATTCCAAAAAATGGGAAATACATGGTACGTATTCACAGAAAATAACGGCGATATGGTTTACTCTGCCCTTCCATACGGAATGGATCCACATACAACTAACTTAGAACTATTCGAAGTCATTGAAGAACACATGGCGAAAGTATCTAAGCATTACGGGAGAAAGCCAGAAGTGGCTGCTTAATCTTTATGGGTGCACTGAAAAAATCAGACTGCGAAGTTACTCCCGCAGCGAAAACTAAATTAAAAATTGCTGACGCTTCTGACAACATGGTTCAGAAAGCTGAAATAGAGCGAATGAAAAAATTGATTACTGAAAAGATCAAGGATCCCGCTCTGGCCAAAAAAGCCGCGATGCTCATCACTGAGATGCTCGACAAAAAAGCCTAAATACAAAAGGAGAGAATGAAAATTCTCTCCTTTTTTTTTGCCCTACCCTTTTCATTTCCTACCAAAAGATCAAAAATGAGAGTGCAATTTAATCTTTCGCAACAAGTGAGAACATATGTCTGTTAATCAAGTTCCTTTCATTACATTAAATCGCTTCGAACCTGGCTTTAAAGAAAATTTCTTAGGCGGTGTCGCCACTCTTTTTGAAAAAACTCAATTCGTTGGTGGACCTGTTGTTGGAGAAATGGAAGCTGAGCTCGCAAAATTTACTGGTGTTAAATATGCAATCGGTTGCGCTAACGGAACAGACGCCATTCAAATCGCCCTTCGTGGTGTCGGTGTTGAAAAAAACGATAAAGTTCTTGTTCCCGATATGACTTTCTGGGCGACATTCGAAGCTGTCGTCAACGTTGGAGCTAATCCTGTTACTGTCGATGTTAATCGCGAAACATGCCACTGGGATTTAGAGACATTTAAAAAAGCAGTAAGTGAGTTCAAACCAAAAGCGGCCATCATGGTTCACCTTTATGGATGGGCAAGTCCAGACACAATTGAAATCAGAAAACATGCAAAAGATAATGGCGTTCTTCTTATTGAAGACGGTGCTCAGTGTTTTGGAACAAAGATCAATGGCGAGTCTATTCTTGCAGGTGCCTTAATCTCGACGACAAGTTTTTACCCTGCAAAAGTTCTCGGCGCTTCTGGAGATGCCGGAGCTGTTTTCACAAATGATGAAAAGTTAAACACTGCTTGCAGAATCCTTATCAATCACGGAAGAACAGATCACTACTCTCACGGAATGATTGGCTGGAACTCACGCATTGGTGCTTATGAATCTTTATTCTTAAAACTTTCACTTGAGCACATTACCGCAAGGATCGAGAGCAGAAAAAATGCAGTAAAATACTACGCTGAAGCTCTTCAAGGACTGCCATTTAAGCCAGTGCTTGCGAAATCGCACATCACTGAAAATGGATACTGTGCTGTGGGAATGATTGATCCTGCACTTCGTCCGGCACTTATTGAGTCGCTTAAAAAAGCTAACGTTGGATTTGGAACAATCTATCCTGGTGCGATGAGCTTACAATCGGGAGCGAAGGGACATTTAGTTGGAAAAATTGACAATGGGAATGCTCATTATATTTCACAATCAGTATTGAATCTTCCTTGTTTTGCTTACATTACAAAAGAAGAATTAGAGTATGTTGTTCAGACAGTAAAAAATCATTTCAAGGCTTAAATAAAAAGGCCCGCTTAAATGATCTGTACCCTAAAAAGTAGACACTAAATAAAAAGCCCCATCTGTGATAAGATGGGGCTTTCTTATATTGGAGTGTATTTTTATGCAGAGCTTTACGCCAAATCAGAGAACAAAACTCTTAGCCAACCCAAATGTTCTCAAAATCACCGACAGCCATATTATTTTTAAGCCTGAGTTTATGATTAATGCCGTCGAGATGTTTCTAGAAGGCATCAGTGGTGACGAAATCTTTCATTCACACGGATTCGATATAAATTTTTTCGAAAAAGACTACTGCAAGTATTCTCTAAAAAGATGGAAACTTAAATTCGAAGTTCGTGGTGAGGAATCCTTTTATAAGGAGACTCGTGGAAATCCTATCGGCAGGCCTAAGAATAATCTAGATGACCTAACAATGGATGAATTAAAGGCAATTGTTTATATTCAAGGAGAACTTCTTGAAGAAGTAAAAAAGAAGAAGGCCTTAGCAAAAAAACCATCTTCAAAATAATTGCTAAGGCCGAAAGTCAGAAATATAAGATTAGGCTTCAAGTTATCTGTAAAAAATTTAATGTCAGTCGAAGTGGACTCTATAAATCGAAAGAAGATAAATTAATCGAAGAAAGAGATATTGAATCTTTTGATTTAATCAATAAGGTATTTACAAATGGTAAGGAGAAAATCGGAATTAGACAAATTAAGATGCGCATAGAAACTCAGTATAAAATCACTATGAATCTTAAAAGAATTGCGAGGATTAAGAATAAGTTTGGTCTTGTTACAAAGATAAGAAGAAAAAATATTTATCGTAAATTATCTTTAACAAAACAAGAGCATGAGACACATCCAAATTTTCTTAATAGACATTTCAAAAGATTAAAAGCAGACGAGGTTTACTCAACTGATATAACTCAATTAAATTACGGATTAGGGAAAAAAGCTTACCTCGCTGTTTTTAAAGATTTAGGTACAAAAGAGATAGTTGCATCTAATTTATCCATCCGTCCTGATATTCAATTAGTTAATACAGCATTAGACATTGCAGTTAATAAATTAAGTAGAAATAAAAGAAGCAAGTTAATGATCCATTCTGATCAAGGATTACATTTTACTCATTTCATTTATCGAAGAAAGTTAAAAGAAAATGGAATAGTTCAATCAATGTCGAGAAAAGGTAATTGTATAGACAATGCGCCAGTAGAGAGTTTTTTTGGTTATATTAAGGATCATTTAGAGCTAAAAGATTGCAACAACTTTGAAAAGCTTAAAGCGATGGTGACAAAAGAGATTGATTATTATAATTACGAACGACCACAATGGGGTCTAAAAAAAATGCCTCCGAATATGTATCGGAGGCATATTAGATCTTAGTTTTTAGGGCTTTTTTTAACCTGTCCACTTTTAGGGGTACAGATCAAAAGCGGGCCTTTTTTTATTATGGACGTAATGAGTGCAAACAAGACACTTCTAAGTTCGTTACAACGTTTTCAGAAACACTTCCTTCAACGTCGCATTCTGCTTGGTGACGAGTTCCTTTTAACCATGAAGTTCCTTCACCTACTAAAACATCATTTTTAACTTCTACTGTAAAAGTTCCAACTTTGTTTTGGTTTTCACAGTAAACACTGAAAACATCTGACGATTTAGAAACAACAGCGCATGATGCTTTTTGATTAGCTTCGAACTCTGATTTTAAAGCTGATGATAAATCACCTGCAAATGCTGAACAAACTGTAAAAAGACTTAAGAACGCTAATGTTTTCATGATATCTCCAATGATTTATTTTAAATTTTACTAGCTCACTTATGCTTGAAACTCAAGCTAAGATGTAAATTCTCCACTAATTGTTTTCTTGTAGAGTATTCTTTATTTAATTTCCGTAATTGTTGTTATTGTCTTGAACACGATTTCTTTCCGCTGCTTTTTTAAGTTTATATTCAGCAGGATTACACTTTTCAAGGATGGCCATTTTAACTGAATCTAACTCAGCTCTTCTTTCCAGGTATGGAGTAAAAGCACCGTAATAAGTATGATTAAAATTAGTCATCCCATCTTGGTAACGATAAACCATTGTCTGTGATGGGTAGTTGCTGTCCAGAACTTCCAGATCGTAGCCTCTACTCGTTTTTTTCATGTTCACAACTAACCACGCGTGAGCGGTAACACCTTTAATTTGAAGTTTCTGGTAAGCAATGTTGCCTTCGATTTCAACATATTGATAAAGCTCATCCATCATCTCGCGAAACTTTGGAGCTTCAACAACGTTGCTTCCTTTTAGTCCCATAACCCAGTTAAACCTTGCAATACCATCGGCCTTTTGCCATTTTTCAAGTTCACGTTGGATTTCTGCTCTGTAAGCAGAAGAGAACTCACTAAAGTTTCTGAATCCACCGATCGTAATGATTTCTTTTCCGTCTCTGATTTTTCCGATAATTTTTTCGGCCTCAGCTTTTGATGGATAATCGTTACCTGGCTTATAAATAGTTAAATAGGTCGCACTTCTTTGAAATCTTGAGTGCCACCAGCAAACTCCACCGTTGGCCATTCCACCACGATTAGCGAATGCCATAAGATTGCTTGAGCTCTGCAACAGTTCTTTTGTAAATGATTCGCTTGAACGATCTGCACAAAATTGATCTATAGACTGAGAAGGCGTTGCCTTGGCCATAGCGCTGAAACTAAAGGCGCATACCCCTAGTACTAAAAGTGTTTTTTTCATTATCTGTCCCCTTCGCTATTTTCGTAATGTTACGGGAACCTACCGCAATGCGGAATTTTTGCAATTAGATTGAAAACTTTATAGGGGCTCCCTTGCTAGGGGGCCTCTCAAGTGATAACTAAATCCTTTAAAATTAAAAGGCTTGGACATGGTAGATTATTCTTTCAAAGAAGATTTTAAATACAAACACGAAAACCCGTACCACGATAAATTGGGCGAGTTTTCTGATTTCGTTTTAAGAGATCATGAGGCCGAAGCTTTCAAAGGCCTTTGGAATAAAGATGTCTTCAAAAGAGAAGGACAACTTTTTTTAGAAATTGGAACAGGCGCTGGCCATTTTATGATCGATTACTGCATCGATCATCCAGAACAACATTTTATTGGACTCGACTATCGCTTCAAAAGAAGTTTTCACCTCGCTAAAAAACTCTCTGCTCTTGAGTTCAAAAACTTTAGATACCTTCGCGCAAAAGGTGAACGTATCGAATACATGTTTGATGAAAATGAACTGGATGGGATTTTTTATTTCTTTCCAGATCCATGGCCAAAAACAAAACATAATAAGAAGAGACTTATTCAGGAAACATTCCTGAAATCAGCTTACAAAACGATTAAACCCGGTGGAATTTTCTATATCAAAACTGATCATGATGATTACGCTGAGTGGATGGACAGAGAGATCAAAAAACAAAGCGATCTCTTCGAAGTTATTCTTGAAAGCCCCGATCTTCGATCTGAATATCCAGATCATTTACTGGCAAAATATACGACAGGTTTTGAAAAAATATTCCTTGAGCAAGGAATTCAAATTAAAGCTTTCGTTCTGAGATCAAAAAAGTAATGTCATTAGAAGACTTAAAAAACAGGATCAAAGAAGAAATTCCTATTTCTTCTATTATCGGCAATTACTTGTCGATCAAGCGCTCAGGCTCAGCGATGGTTTCCGTGTGTCCATTTCACAGCGACACAAAACCTTCAATGAACATCAACGACTCTAAAAAGATCTTCAAGTGTTTTGCTTGCGGAGCTGCCGGAGACTCGATTGGCTTCGTCATGAGATACAGCAATCTCGATTTTGTCGATGCCCTAAAAGACATCTGTTCAAAACAAGGAATCAATTTCGAATCTTATCAAGAAGAGAGAAAGACAAATCCTAAAGTTGAGATGGCGAAAAAGATTCTTACTAAGGCAGCTTTGTTATACCGCAAAGTCGCTTCAAGCGGACAGTTTCAACCCTATAATTCATTTATTAAAAAGCGTGGGCTCGACGAAGAAGTCGCCATGTCTTTTTCATTGGGATTTGCTCCCAATAAAAACTCGATATCTGACTATTTAAAGTCTATTCCAAACCCAACTGAGCGAGATTTTGCTATCAGTGTGGCCCTCGATATTACCTTAATCAGACGGGACAATCATAATCCAGATGCCCACTATGACACCTTCAGGGACAGAATTATCTTCCCTATCTGGGATCATTACGGCCAGGTTGTAGGTTTTACTTCACGCTCTATCAGAGACGATCAGAAGGCCAAATATCTGAATTCGGTAGATTCATTCATCTTCAGTAAGACCAACATCCTCTATGGCTTTCATCTTGCTAAAAATGCCATTAGAGAAAAAGATGCAATCATACTGGTTGAAGGAAATATGGATCAAATCGCTCTCTATAAAAACGGTTTTACCAACACTGTCGCCATCATGGGGACAGCTCTTGGCGCGAGCTCTGTAGAGAGAATTTTATCTCTAACAAAAAATGTTTACCTGGCCCTCGATAGTGACCCGGCAGGGTTTAAGGCCATGGAAAGGGCCTATAAACAATTTGCAGAAAAAGGCATCATCGCCAAATTTATTGATTTTTCTCCTCAAAAAGACCCGGATGACTATTTAATTGCTCACGGTGCATTGGCGATGCAGAAGAAAATCGAAAATGCTGAAGCCGCTGTCGACACTCTTTTAGGAAAATTGATTCCTGAGACTCTTCCAGAGGTCCTCGACAGAAAGCTTGAGATCCTCCACAAGGCCTTTGACGTGGTGGCCCCAATGAAAGGTGACCTTGCTGCGACTGAGCGAGTTGTAGGCTTTGCAAAGCGTTTGGGACTGAAGGCCGAGCCGTCTCAAATCATTAAAAATTATGAAGATTACTTAAGTAAATCCGCAGAAAAGCCGAAATTTGCTCAAGCGAAAAAGATTGTTACGGATAATGTTGAACCTGCTTACACAGATGAAGATTTTGTATTTCAGAACAATTCAGAAATAACATTTGATCCGGAAGTGTCTTCACCAGAGACGTATTTAAGCAAAATGGAAAAGCTATTAGTGCAAGAACTAGTCCAACTTCCCTCTCTATTAAACATGGATAAAATGAATGAAATCCTTGATTTAGTTACCAATGATGAGGTAAAAAAATACATTGGAAAAATTCGTAAAATCACTATGGAAGTAGATGACCGCGAGTATGAATCGGTGATGCTCAATTTGACGAATAGTCCTGAGTACTCTGTTGATCTTCGTGAGGCAGTAACGGCTGCATTCTACAACTACAAACATAAAGACGCTGACACAAAAACAAAGTCGCGCATTCTCTTTGATTTAAAAAATAAACTGCATATGGAGCAGTTAAAAAATAAAAAAGAAGAAATTAAAAAACTTCAACAAAACTGTGAATCTGATGAGCTGATGACCAGCCTGTTAAATCAATTGAATGAAGTTGAAAAAAATATTCAGACACTTAAGAATTCGAAACCCGATAGAAGTAAGTAAGGAAGAAGGTAGAAATGACAAACCCAATATCACCAGCTGTGGCTCAATTCCTGAACTCAAAAGAGTTCAATCGTCTTTTGACGAAAGGAAAAGACCAGGCATTTATTACTGCTGAAGAAATCAACGATGCACTTCCTGCTAGCATTGTCCTAGCTAGTGACGTTGATGAAGTCATGGGTCGTATTTTAGAACTTAAAATCGACGTTATGGACCAGGCAGTTGAAGAAGAAGAAGATGAAGAAGGTATCCGTTTAGACGGAACAGAAATTATCGAAGAAGCACTTTCTCGCGAAGAAAAAGCAGAGTTAAGATCAGCTTCTACAGATCCAGTTAAACTATATTTAAAGCGTATGGGTTCAGTTGCTCTTCTAACTCGCGAAGGCGAAGTTGTTATTGCAAAAGAAATTGAAGAAGGCGAAAGAGAAATTATCCTTTCTGCACTTTCATCAACACATGCTCTTAAAGAAGTTGGTAAGCTAAGAGAGAAAATTGAAACTCAAGAAAACCCACAAGAATATGTAAAAGAACTTGTTCGCGGTCTTGATGATGAATCATCTCCAGCTGATATTAAAAAAGTAAAAGACAGAATCTACACTGTAATCGATCAGATTGCTGTGATCCTTCAAGAAACTGAGAAAGCAGACGGAACTCTAAAAGCTCTAGACTCTACTCAGAAAAAATTGATGGACGAAATCTCTGCTGAGCTTGCTGATTTAACTTTCAACAGAAAAATCATCAACTCATTCGTTGAACCAGTTAAGAAGTACTACCTTCAGTTTACTGAAATGTTCGATCAGCAAGATCGTATCTTTAAGTTTCTTGAAGTTGGAAATGCTGATGATTACAAAATCCTTTATGACAAAATCATGGAAGACGATGCATTCAAAAGAAAACTGGCAAAAGATCTTTTCACTACAGACGCAAAAATTGAACAGCTTGTTCGTAACCAGGAAGACATCCTTCGTAAGCTTCGCCGCTTAACAATTGATGCTGGTATGGAATACACTGACATTGAAAACGTTTATAAGATCATTATCGAAGGTGAAACTAAGGCCGATAAAGCGAAAGCTCAGTTGGTTGAAGCTAACTTAAGACTGGTTGTTTCTATCGCTAAAAAATACACTAACCGTGGTCTTCAGTTCCTGGATCTAATTCAGGAAGGAAACATCGGTCTTATGAAAGCGGTTGATAAGTTCGAGTACCGTCGTGGATACAAGTTCTCGACATACGCGACTTGGTGGATCCGACAGGCAATCACGAGAGCGATTGCAGATCAGGCCCGTACAATCCGTATCCCGGTTCACATGATCGAAACAATCAACAAGATGGTAAGAACATCTCGTCAACTTATTCAGGAATTAGGGCGTGAGCCAACTCCAGAAGAGATCGCTGAGAAAATGGAACTTCCAGTTGATAAAGTTAAAAAAGTTCAGAAGATTTCTAAAGAGCCAATCTCTCTTGAAACTCCAATCGGGGAAGAAGAAGATTCATCTCTTGGTGACTTCATCGAAGATAAGAAAATCATCTCTCCAGCTGACGCTGTAATGAGTATTACGCTTTCTGAGCAGACACGTGCTGTTCTTTCAACGTTAACTCCGAGAGAAGAGAAAGTTCTTCGTATGCGTTTTGGTATCGGTGAAAAATCGGATCACACTCTTGAAGAGGTTGGTCAGGATTTCTTCGTTACTCGTGAACGTATTCGTCAGATTGAAGCGAAGGCGCTTAGAAAGCTAAGACATCCTTCGAGAGCGAAGCTTTTAAAAAGCTACGTGGACAACTAAGAAAATATCAGCCCTCTTCGGAGGGCTTTTTTTTGCCTAATTTTCATACCCGATCAAAAAACTTTTCATTCACAACTTCTAAAAATCGTCAATCAAAATCTCTTCTCAGCTGTGAAATATACATTGAGATAAAGAGTCACGATCGGCATATTTTAGCGTATAATACTTCCTTGATCTAAATCGAAAATACCAAAGAGACACATGAGCGAACAACGTACGTGGAACATCCCTGAAACAATAAACGAAGAGTGTAAAAGATTTTTTACTCCGGTTCTTTTTCAAAACGGTTTAAGACTTTTTAAACTCTCTAAAGTTTCGATCTCGTTTAAAAAAGGATCATCAGAAACTTACTACATCGTCAGTGGGATCGTCAGAGACGATCGTGCTCACGAAACTAAGATCGTTTACAAAAAACGCTTAGAAGGCACTGAAGAAGGTCCCTTTTCTTCTAACTGTGACTGCCACCACTGGAAAGAAGGAACACATTGCCAGCACGTTGTTGCTTTATTTATTACCTATCAAGTTCAGCAATATTTAGAAGAGCAGGGTGAACACACTCAAGAAGATAGTGAAAGCGGACTTCCTCCAATGGTTTTTAATTCAAGTCTTGGAGTGAATGTTTCAGAATATGGAACTATCATCAATGGGCCTCACCAACTCGTAGGCGCACCGGCCGCTCCTACCTACTCTGCTCTACAATACTTGCTTCATAATAAAAAAGTTGTTCCCTTCCCCATGCCGGAAACATTCCGCGGGAAACTTCAGCTGTATTTATACCACGATGAAAAAGTTCGCTTTAAGTACATGGCCCCTCATGCAGATAAGCCAATCTCAGAAATAACGATTCTAGAAAATCTTTATCTCTTTAACTGGAGAGATGGTGTTGTTCTTCATATTCCAAGTGACCTAAAGATTTTGATTCAAAGAATCCGTTTGAATCTTTTTAGTTATACGATCAATGATATTTTAAGTAATATTCAGGAACTTAATTTGTTCCCGCAAGTTGAAATTTTTATTGAGAACGTTGCTCTCGATGAGATCAGGTCAAGCAGACCAAAAATTCGTGTCACACTTGCTCCTGCTGAGAAAAAAGGACTGCTACATGCAAGTCTGGAATTTTTTGATGAATCGGAACTTCTCGTTATGCCAAACGACTTCCTTTCATTCTTCACATTCAATCAGGGGATTCTTTCTCACTTTAAAAAGAAACAAGAAGCTTATGACTTTGTTCTATCCGTAAAAGACAGCATTCTTGGCCACAACGATAATTATAAAAAATACGTTGTTTCAGCTAACAAAAAAATCAAGATTCAAAGCCTAGTGACAGAGGTTCAAAAAGATCGTGAAACGATTCTCTATGATCAGGGAAATAAAGTTCTCTGCATTTATGACAACCAGACGATCAGAGATTTATTCCTGGCCATGATCCAGCACTTTGGAGACCAGTTCTTCAGATACGCTCACCTTGATGGTGAAGAAAAGAAAATTAAATATGACGTACAACCGGCAGTCGTCTTCCAAGGGCTGACTGAATTTCATCGCGCCGTCACACTGATGGGCATTGAAATCTATTACGATAGACATGAAATATCGAAATGGAACTCGCGTATTCGTTTTGAAAGAAGATCATCAAGCACTAAGTGGTTTGATCTTGAACTTAATATCGATCAAGATGACTTAGCCGTTATTCAGGAAGCAGACCTTGAAGCTGGAATGGTTATCACGAAAAAGGGATTAATTCTTTTAACAAAAGAGCAAAAAGACCTTATTCGTTTCATGCAAAAATATACAAAATACGAAGCGACTGAAACGAAAACTGAAATTGACGGAAGCCAGTCTTTCAAAAAATTCATTCTTCCTTTTAACCGTGCAAGAATTTTTGAATTATTCGAATTGAGAAAGCTGGGAATTGAAGGAGCACTGACTGAAGACGATATCGCTCTTTGTGAAAAGCTCTCGAACTTAACAGAGATGCCTAAATATGATCTGCCCACGCAGCTTGATGGTATTTTAAGACCATACCAGATTGTTGGTTATAACTGGCTTAGATTTTTATACGAGCATAAGTTAGGCGCATGTCTTGCTGATGATATGGGTCTGGGTAAGACACTTCAAACGATTACATTCCTTCAATCTATTTACGATAAGATTGAGCGCGTTTTAATCGTGTGTCCGGTGACCATCCTTTTAAACTGGGAAAAAGAAATTCAAAAGTTCTCCAATATGGATATGCATATCTATCATGGTGGATCGAGAGAGTTCCCACACAATAAAAAAATCATTCTGACTTCTTACGGAGTTATGAAAAAAGAATCTGAAGCAGTCTTTGCCAATATCAACTTTGATATTCTGGTGCTCGATGAAGTTCAGCACCTGAAAAATGTACGCTCACTCGGAGCCTTTTCGGCCAGAAAAATTAATGCTGACTTCAGAGTGTGTTTAACTGGTACACCGGTTGAAAACGACCTTTCTGAGTTCTACAACATTCTCGATCTCTCTATTCCTGGTATTTGGGGGGATTTACAATTTGTTAGAGCCGTCTCAAATACAAAAACCAGAGGAATTGCCAGAAGAACGGCCAGTCCATTTATTTTAAGAAGAACGAAGTCTCAAGTTCTTCACGACCTTCCACCTAAAATTGAAAACAATATTTATCTGGAACTTAGTGAAGAAGAAAATAAATTCTATCAACAAAACATTGTGGCGATTCGTGCACGTATTAATACATCTACGACTTCTGCTAAATATGGAGAGATCCTAAGAGGTCTTCTGCAGTTGAGACAAAACTGTCTATGGCAAAATCGCGCCGGGGACCAGAACTATAAAAATATCGACTCTACTAAAATTGAGTTTTTGATGGAAACATTAGAGACTATTTTAGAAGAAGGACAACAAGCGATTATCTTCTCTCAGTTTACAACTTACTTAGATATCATTCAGCACTTCTTCCGTGAAAAACACTGGAAGTTCTCACGCATTGATGGATCTCAGAGTATTAATAAGCGCCAAGAGCAAGTTGATCAATTTCAGTCTGGAAAAACTCCGATCTTCCTTATTTCTCTTAAGGCCGGAGGTGTTGGTCTTAACTTAACAGCGGCCAGCTACGTCTTTATTATGGACCCTTGGTGGAACCCAGCCGTTGAGTCTCAAGCAATCGATAGAGCGCACAGAATCGGTCAGAAGAACACTTTGACAGTCTATAGACCTATCATTAAAGACTCAGTAGAAGAAAAAGTTTTAAAACTTCAGGAAGAAAAGAAACAACTATTCTCTGATTTATTATCGACGACTGATGACCACGAGGTTTTCTCAGGAAGACTGACAATGAAAGATTTCGAAATGTTATTTTCTTAAAATATGAAGGCCCCTGTAAAGGGGCCTTTTTTTATTTCTCTTTTTGATTAGCTCTAATTTTCTCCACTACCCTCTTCCATGCAACCTGATCTTGTGGTTTGCTCCAGTCTCTTCCTATCGCCAAAAGATCTATATCGTTTGCACTAATACCTAAGGCCTCGACGTAATCAATATCACAGACAAAAAACTGTTTTCTGTATGGCAGAAGATATCCATCTACAGATTGAAGATGAGTGAGCGCTTCATGGTGACTAGCGTACCATGTTTTCCACTGCGAGCTCCATTGGTGCGGATTGAAGATTTCGGTTTCTTCAAAATTTGCACTTAGCTCTCTCCATGAACTATATCCTGAAGCTTTAGCGACGCTTTGGAGAGCATCCTTAAGTTGCATGGATTGACCGGATTTCTTTTTAAGTTTTTGTAAGAGTTTTGCTCTGATTTTGAGCGAATTGATTCCAGAACGTGACATAACAGTTTCTCCTTTGGTTATGTTGCCTTCCCGCAATGGCAACCAAAAGATTAAATGTACTAACAAGAATCGAAGTGAGGTACTCTTGGACGGGAACAGGCGCCTTCGAGAGCCTGTTCTCACAATATAACATAACTTTTTTAAAAGGCCAGATTCAGTAAAACTTGCACTATGGCCAGAACAACTGCTGCAATAATGGCCGTTGTCCAGTCAGCAATTTTAAAGCTTTTCATCATCCCTGCAGCTAATTTTAAAACGATAGCAGTAAGAACAAATGTAAATAATCCAAGAGTTAGTAGCGTAATTGGAAATGTTAAAACAAAAAGTATTGGCTTTACAAGTGCGTTTAATAAACCAATAACGACAGCTGCAACCATGGCCGATTTAAAATCTTTTAATTCGAAACCCTTTACTAACTTTGAAGTAATTAGCAGAGCTATTGCAGACAAGATCCAGACTAAAAGAATATGAAGCATTTTATTTTCCTTTTTCTTATACGATACTTTCTGACTAAAGATTTGTATACTTTTGTTTAGAGAGGTCCATATGTCAGAAGTTAAAAATCCATTATCACAATCAAATTCTTGGGACAACGTTGCTGGAAGCTATGCACAGATGGCAGACTGGGTAATGACTCCTTTTGCAAAAAAAGCGTTAGAGTATTCTAACTTAAGCCCTGAATTAAAAATTTTAGATATTGCTTGTGGCACAGGCATCTTAAGTTGTATGGCAGCAAGCTCTGTTGCTCACGTTGATGCTTTAGACTTTTCAGAAGAAATGCTTAAAGATTTCCATACAAGAATTTCCAAAAGAGAGCTCAGAAATATTGAGCTGATTCATGGTGATGGGCAGGCACTTCCTTTTGCCGACAACTCTTACCACTACTCTTTTTCGCTTTTTGGATTGATGTTTTTTCCCGATAGAGTAAAGGGCTTTAGCGAAATGTATCGCACATTGAAAAAAGGTGGGAGCGCCGTTGTAGCGAGCTGGGCACCAACTGCGAAGTCTTCTCTCATGCAACTGACAGCCGAGCTTATCTCTTCTGCTCTTCCAGATGCACCAAGTCCGAGGGCCAATTCTCTTACATTAGAAAATCCTGAAATCTTTAAAGAAGAAATGGAGAAAGCTGGGTTTCAATCTGTCTCCATAGTTGAATACTCTGCAGAATTGCCGGCAATCACTCCTCAGTTATTCTGGAAGCTCATGTCTTCCGGCGGAGCTCCTATCGCGCTTCTTAAAAGCAAATATTCCGAAGCTGACTGGGAAGTCATCAATGACAAAATAATGATGGAGTTATCGACTAGGTTTGCTGATAAAATGTTACTTCTTTCCACTACTGCTTACTTTGGTATTGGAAGAAAAAATTCCTGAGCGAAAACCTTTTTTCCTTAACACGTCCAATTTTTACCCGCTAAAATTTTAGTAAGTATTGATAACCGTAAAAACTTCATTGGTTTTGAACTTGCACTACTTGTTTATGAAGACTGTGCTCAATGACCAAGGAAATTTTGCATGACTTATGAAAAAGAAACCTTGAATCTCTTAAGACAATCTCTAGATGAGGAAGAGGATGAAACAAGTATAATTCCTATTCTAGAAAATCATCATAAATACCTTAAAGAGTATGTGAACATCTTTTTGAATCCTAATATTGATTCATCAGATAAGATCTCAACAACAAGATTATTTTTTCCCATTTTTACAATGCATGCAAAAGCTGAAGAAGAGATTTTTTATGACACTTTAAAAGATGCTAATGACCGAGAGCTCAAACTATACGGATTAAAATCAGAGGATGAACATGCAATTGCATTTGAGTTAATTGACGAGTTAAAAGCAATGAACTGTGAATTAATATGGTCACAGGAAATAGAAGTAAAGATTCAATTGCTGGCCACATTGGTAAAAAACCATCTAAAAGAAGAGGAGCTTGTAATGTTTCCTCTGGCCGAAAAATATATTCCTGAATCGCAGCTTTTAAACTTGTCTGATGATTATCTTGAAAAATGTAAATTATATCTCGAAGAAGAGCAACGAGGGGTAGTTCCCCCTGAAGTATCAAGAAGTGATGTAATCACGCTCTTTTATTAAGAGCTAATTATCAATAGAAAATTGACTCACAACAGACCCGGTGACTTCACCGGGTCTTTGTTTTTTAGGCACTAATTTTTGCTTCTTGTTTCGGCATTGATGTAATCCTTCCATTGATTTTGAATAATCACATCACTTTTTTGAAGCTCAAGCCTGACTTTATTTTGCAACTGAACTAATAGCTCTCTATCTTTTTCACTAAGCTCACCGTCTTTTGTAACATCGACAACTTTATTGATGAACTCATAATAAGCATTACACTCTTCACCAACAGCATCGCATCCAATCGCACGTGTCGCCTCTACTCCATCTGCCATAAAGTTCATAACTTTAACATCAGGCTCATTCATCAGCTTATTAACAACTTCGTTAATCTGAACAACTTGTTTTGAATAATGGCCAATAGTCACAGCAGGCTTTTCTACACCCTTAGTGCACGAAAAAGACAAAGCGAGAATCAGTAACAGAAAAAGACTTTTCATTATTTTCTCCAAGAAGCCAATATCATTCCCATCAATGATAATCCCACAAGGTGATAAGAGATATTAATTAATGCAAGTTTCAATGGTTTCATTGAGAAATAGTGATTTGGAAGCATCGTTGTCAGAGTAAATCCTGCCCAGCAAAGTAGTCCTAATTTCAAACCTTCAAGTGCTGTAGCTGAACCTGTGAAAATAACAAAATAACTGAGAATGACCCCCATCAAGATATATGAGAAAAATGATGCGAAATAACCGTGAACGGCAGCACGTTGTGATTCAGCATCGCTCATATGTTCTGGAGTTATCCCCATAAGCTCAAGAAAGGCCTTTTTAAAGAAAAATGTGTACCACAGAAGACCTAGAACCATATGAAGAACTGCACTGACTAAAACGGCTGAAAAATTAAATTGGGTAAACATAAAAAATCTCCATTGAGGTTTGTGGCCATCAATGGAGATTGTAAAACGGATTGAATTATAAAGTCATTTAAATATTAACTGCGCCTTCAAGTGTACAAGCAGGTTTGCTGTTAATAGCTGAGTTGTCACAAGCTAAGTACGAAGACATATCCGGGTCCATTCTTAGCAATGTTCCAATTCTAAAATCTCCAGAAGGGTGAATACCTTCATCTCCAGTTCCACAAAGCTTAGACCAGCTGTCCGTTAAAAGACTATTTGTTTCCTGGAATGAATAACCTTGTTTTCTAGCGTGGATATTTAGAACTTTAATACCCCATGCATCTGCAATCAATTCACCAGCATGGCTGATTGTTGTTTGAACAGCACACGCACCTGGCTTATCAGTATTCTTTTTACAGAACTTTTCATCTTCTTTAGTAAGGTTAAATCTATCAGCATGATTTTGAGCAAGACATATTAAGAACGGTGCATACAATTGATTTCCAACTTTGCTGTTATCAATATGGTGACCCATTTCGTGAGAGATTGCGTGAAGGATTGAATTGAATCTCTCTCTTAAGTCTGGAGTTTGAGTAAGTGTCACTAGAAAACCTGGACAGATTAAAACGTACTTTTGCTTGTTAATTTCTGTTGCGAATGCATTATCTACAAGTCCATCTGAGCCACATGGATTATTTAATAATTGTCCAAGTGCACTTTCTTCAAGGCCTGTTTTTTCAAGAAAGTCTGCAAAGTTACCAATAATAACTTGGGCCATAATTCCCTTAAGACCTACTTTAGTCGCTTCATCAAAATGACTTTCACTAATTGCCTGATCCATGTAGCCTCTAAGTAGAGCAACGGTTTCAGGATTTGTCACAACAGACTCAAGACCAACAACTCTCT
This sequence comes from Bacteriovoracaceae bacterium UBA6153, assembly GCA_002428265.1. GTDB lineage: Bacteria > Bdellovibrionota > Bacteriovoracia > Bacteriovoracales > Bacteriovoracaceae > Bacteriovorax. Next base: position 22,674 of record DIUR01000025.1, on the reverse strand, counting down.
TTTTTGCTGCTTTCATGATTTCTTGATTATTAATTTTATAAGTTTCAATCATTCTTTTAATGAGCTTAAACTTTGAAACCTTACTCTTCATATCAGCAATTCGAGGAGCCGCATTAGCAGATGCTTCTTTCCCGATTTCAGCTTTTAATTGATTAACATACCCTTCACGTTGAGATCTCAAGCCTTCAGTTTCTTTACAAATTTTTTGAAGTGGATCAGCACAAACACTAGATTCCTGAGAAAAAGCGCTATAGCTAAAAGTTGTTACTGCCAGCGTGCACAGAAGCATTAGGGTCTTCGAGTTCATAAAGATAGCTCCGATAGGGGTTGTCGTAATTTCTTGTATTTTGCCAGATCGTGAAATTTCCACAATTTGAAAGGCCGGGGTCGTGAAATAATGCCATGAACGTGTCTAAACTTTAGACAGTTTAGGTGGGCCATTATATGTAATAATCTGAAATTATAGCCTTTTATAAACAGGATTTTTAATGACCAATAACGATTATCTTCGCAGCATACGTTTCCTTTTAGATGTCGGTGACTCTAAATTAGTTGATCTGATGAAGCTCTCAGGAATCAGTGTTCCTCTTGAAGAAGTTAAGGCTTACTTAAAAAATGAAGAAGATGAAGGATATATTCTTTGCAGTGATGAAGTCATGGCCCATTTTCTAGATGGTCTAGTTTATTTAAAACGCGGCAAAGATGAAACGCGTGCACCTGCTCCGTTTGAATTTCCTATCACCAACAACACCGTTCTAAAAAAACTGAGAGTGGCCTTCGAATTAAAAGAAGATGACATGCACGACATCCTTGCTCTTGCCGGATTCAAAGTCGGTAGATCTGAATTAAGTGCTCTTTTAAGAAAAAAAGGGCATGTGAATTATAGAGAATGTGGTGATCAGCTTTTAAGAAATTTCTTTAAAGGTCTTGCGATCAAACATCAGCGTACATAATCATGCTTGAAATACTGAATGAAAAAAACTTTATTCAAATGCCATGGAAAAATGGTGGCGGAGTTACTACAGAACTCTTTAAGCTAGATGGTGTTGTTCGTCTCTCAAGAGCAACTGTCTCTCAGGATGGACCATTTTCAATCTTTCCTGGAATCGATCGCCATTTACTTCTTTTAGAAGGCAATGGATTTTTCTTCAACGAGATTCGTTTTACTGAAACCTTTACTCCCTTAGATTTCACTGGCGAAGAGCCCATCGAATGCAAATTAATTAACGGAAGCTGTATTGATTTTAATGTCATGACCCAAAGAGCGAAGGCCAGATCAAGACTGAGTGTTCAACCCATTGCCGTTAATGAATCTTTAATGATTATGTCAGACACCGACTATAAATTTATTTACGATCATAGTGAGAATACACTGTATAAGCTTGAGCGCGCTGATCGAATCGGATTAAGCACGACAAGAGCTAAAAATCTTTTAATCATAGATGTGAGTTTAAAAGATGCTTAAGTCATCATTCTATCAACACAATTTTAACGATCTCAAAGAACTGCTTATTTCTAATGCACTCAATCCTGCAAGTGCCTCTCTACTTTACAAACACCATTACAAAGAAAAAAATACTTCTAAGTGTGAGCACCATAACCTTTCTAAGAAGGCTCGTGAATTTGTTAGTGAGAATTTCGACTTTACTCTTCCAGAAATTGAGCTCATTCATGAATCTGAAGATCAGACTGTAAAGTTCTTAGTAAAATTAGCTGATGGGCAGAAAGTTGAATCAGTGCTTATCCCGTTCCAAAGTAAATATACAATTTGTCTGTCGACTCAGGTCGGTTGCGCCATGAAGTGTTCATTTTGTTTTACCGGAACTCAAGGATTAAAAAGGCATTTAGGAACTGAAGAAATTATTGGGCAGTTCATTCTTGCCTGGAACTGGTTAAAGAAAAACAGGCCAGATGATCATCAATTAAAAAATATCGTTTATATGGGTCAAGGTGAACCTCTCCACAATTTTGATGCTGTTAAAAAGGCCAGTGAAATTTTTCTCGATCAACACGGGATGAGTTTAGGTGTTCAAAAAATAACAGTTTCAACTGCAGGGTATTTACCTGGATTAAAGAGATGGAACGAAGAAATGCCAGGCGTAAATCTTGCTCTTTCACTTCATTCAGTTATTGAAGAAAAAAGAAATAAACTTATTCCTATCAACCAACGCTTCCCGCTTAGTGAGGTGATGGATTATATCGACAGCATTCCTCTTGCCCGCAAACAATACATTATTTATGAATATTTGCTTATTAAAGATTTTAATGACTCAGATGAAGATGCTCATGCTACTGGAGCTTATTTAAAAGAGCGTATGGCGATCGTTAACTTGATTCCCTTCAATCCTTTTCCAGGCTCAGAATACCAAAGACCATCTGACGAGCGAATATTAGCTTTTCAAAAAATCATTGAGAGTTATAAACTACCAGCACTGATTAGAACCACCAAAGGCGATGATATTCTCGCTGCCTGCGGACAATTAAATACCAAGGCGCTGGCATGAACGTTATTCTTACAGGAAAAACTGAAATTCACTTGATTAAAGATGAACCAAGTCAGCTCCTAGTTAATATCGATATGCTTGAAGCTTTAAACGGCCTGCGAGATGCTGCTACGGCAGAAGGCTTTCATCTGATGATTGAAAGTGCCTTTCGTGGATTTGATCATCAATTGAGAATCTGGAATGCTAAAGCACGTGGAGAGCGTCCACTTTTTAATGATCAGGGGATCGCACAGGACTATTCAAAACTTTCTCCTAAAGAAATTCTCTATGCCATTTTAAGATGGTCAGCACTTCCTGGGGCCAGCAGACATCATTGGGGCACGGATATTGATGTCTACGACCAAAGCCGCATGCCTGAGGGATATAAAGCGCAGCTATTGCCACAAGAAAGTCTTCCCGGTGGAATTTTTTATGAATTTCATCAATGGTTAAATGGATCTCTTAAAGATTATGATTTCTTTCGCCCTTATTCAGCCGATCTTGGGGGAATTGCTCCTGAGAGCTGGCACATTAGTTATGCTCCAATTTCCAATGTGTATCAGAAGAATTTAACTTTTGAACTCATTGAACAAACAATCCTAGAAACTGATATCGAATTAAAATCTATTATTCTTCAGGAATTACCTGAAATTTACCGTCGCTTTATCAATATCTAAAAGCCTAGAAAATAATTCCATAATGGTACAGTAATCAGTGACAATGGAATACTCACTCCAACCATCAGGTTAGTAATCTCACTATCAAGATTAAATTCATTGGCAACAACAGCAGCGGTAATCATCGTGGCCATCGCCGATTCAATAACGATGACATGAGTAACCAGGTCTGATCCACCTAAAACTTTCATATAAAAAAAGGCAAAGAAGGCCGGAAAAATGAGTAACTTAAAAGAGAGTCCAAGCGCCAACGGAACCCATCGTCTTTTAAAGACTGCCAACTCAAAAGTAAGCTGATAGCCAACAGAAAATAGCGCAAGTGGAACAAGTGTTCCTGCAATTTTCTCTAACGGTGAAATGATTCCATCCAGACTATTTGGATGACTATGCCCAAAGATAATGAACCATAAAACTGAAATGATTAAGGCCCAAAAAGGTGGGAAAGAAAAAACTCTTCTGGCAATAAATCCAGGTGTAACTTTCGCCCCTGAATACATTGAAGCCACAATAATACCAATAGTTGAAAGAGTTAAAAAACTCCCTGGCTGATCGATTAATATCCCGATAGGAACAGCTTCTTTACCAATTAAAGATTCAAGTAAAGGAAGCCCCACAAAGGAAGTGTTTCCCAAACCTGCCGTCAGAATCAGGGCTCCGGTTTTGGTGTCTTTCCAATTTAATTTTTTTCCAATGAAACTAAAGATAAAATAAGAAAGGATAAAACAAAACCATGCCATTGAAACAGGTAGCCACCAGCGTCCAGAGAAATCCATCGTCACTAAAAGTTTAGGAACCTGAGTAAAAACTAAGGCAGGCAGTGACATATAAGTGATAAACGAATTGAAAGCTTGTGGTGTCTGCTTTGGAAAATGCCTCACATGTTTACAAATGATCCCGGCAATTAAGCATATGAATATAACTATATAATTCGTCATGAGAGCATACTAACAAACTGGCCAAAGAATTGACAGCACTTCCCTTTTTTACAATGTACCTATCCCTGAAATCTTGTTTAATTGTACAATTCATCACAAAGTGTCACTCCTGGAGAATTTATGCTTAGAAACTTATTCATGCTTTTAGCTATCGCCTCATCATTTTCTTTAATAGATGATGCAAAAGCAGCCCATGATGTATTCGTTTGTAAATGCGTGGCCAAAGCACCAGGTGTAGACAATGTGGCCGGTGAAAAATTGTGTTCTTATGACTGCAATTGCACTGGATACAATAAAGATCAGGCCCCTAAGGAAAATATTAAAGTCAGCGTTCTAGACACTCCGACTTCTGCCAGGTCAAAAGATCAATGGGATTTTGGTAGTTCAATTTGCCATGGACAGTATGCATATAAATCAAATTTGAGTGACCCTAATTGGAAAATAAAAGTTAAGTTCTCACCTTTCACTGTTAATTCATACAACAATGGACAAGTTAGTTATGCTGAACAAGATCAAATGGTAGAGGTTGCAATTGGTGTAAAGTACTACCTGAAACGCTCTACCGAAGCTTTAGAAATTGTTCAACCATTAAGAAACCAGCTTTAAAATAAATTCTTATTCTTTACCAGTTGATTAATTCTCATTACGACAATTGTTAATAACAAGAGTCCAAGTGCGGATACAACTGGAAGCACAAATCCCAGGCGGAAATCTGCAGTCGAATTGAAAATATTTTTCATAATTATCCACGTAAGTGCTGTGCCAAAAATTAATGACAAGAACACACAAAGTGAAATCAAAAAAGTGAACTCTCTGCCGTAAATCTTTTTAATAAGTTCAGTCTTAAGGCCCAGCATGTAAAATAAGCTCATCTCTCTTTTTCTTAGCTCGAGATGATTAAAGCTCACTGCAACGAGGACAACTAAGGCCACAAAAAGCGATAAGAATGAAATGAACTTAATGGCGATCGCCATAAGATCAAAAATCGTTGTAATTTTCCGTACCAGCTCTGAGACTTCCAGCATTGAGACACTTGGAAATGTAGAGGCCATTTTAGAAAAGACTCTTCGTTTTTCATCAAGGTTTTTTACTTTAATTGATGAAAGATAAGTTTTTGGCGCCTCTTCTAGAACTCCAGGTTGAAAAAGAATAAAAAAGTTGGGTTCGAAACTTGTCCACTTTACAGTTCGCATACTTGTAACAATCCCTTCAACTTCAATTCCGCTTACATCAAAGACAAGCTTATCTCCAAGGTCTGCTCCTAATCTTCTCGCGTAACTTTGCTCTAGTGAAATTTCACAAACTTTAACTGTTGGATCACAGACTTCACCATTGAATTTTCCTGCCACCAAAGTCTCAGACCAAGAAAGCGCAGGTCTGTAACTTAAATTGATTCCACGATTTCTGACTCTTTCAGAATTTTCTTCTTCACGAGTCTGAAAGTTTGCTTCTTCTGTCGCAGTAGCCTTCTCTTTTTGCAATGGCTGATCATTAATTTTAAGCAACCTTGCTCTAATCATTGGAGCAAACATTGTTCTATTCCAGCCTTCAGCAGTTGTGATCTTTTCAAAATCTTCTGCTTGAGAATCTTGAAGATCAAAGAGAAAAAGATCAGGTCTTCTATCACCATAAGTCTGGGTGAACTCCTGTCTTAGAGAACTCTCTAGTTGAAAAATAAACGTCGTTAAAGTCATCCCCATTAGAAGACAGATAAAAATTGTAAACGAAGATGTGAAATACCTGCTAAGTGTTCTAGAGGCATGACGATTAACAAAAGCAAAACGAGATGACATTTTATCTAGAAAGTTAGTAAATAACTTAAACAAGATTGCGGCAAGAATGATAATAATCCCCAGAGCTCCTAAAAAAAGAGAGCCGACTTTAAATGAGTTCGCCAAAATAACTGCCAGGACAATTACATAAAGAAGCAAAGGAAGAAAATAATAAAACTTAATTCTTTTTAACTGTGCAGGAAGATCCTGGAAGATTGTTGCGACCGGAGTCTGCATAGCTCCCCAAAATAGTGGACTCAATGCCAGTAAACTTCCTCCAAATGACAGAGCAAGAATTTTCACGAGAGAAAGTGTGCTCAACCTAAAAAACAATTCCTCTCCCGCCAGGTTTGAGAAAAATCTTTCAACAAACGGAAGTGCAGTCAACAATAGTCCAGTGGAAATAATGACTGCTGCAAAAGTCAGAACAATCAGATGAGCAAAATTCACACTAAAAAGAAATGATGTTTTGATTCCCATTGCTTTATAGATAGAAAATGTTTTTAACTTCTTAGAAAGAAAATGCTGAGTGAAATAATACAATCCAACTAAGCTGAGTAAATAAGTCATTAGAGTAATCAGGCTCAGGTAATCAGTAAGTAGAGTTAATGATCTGTTGATTTGCTGACTAGACTCTTCTGGTGTAGCAATTTTTATACTTCTATCAGGAACACTTTTTCGAAGTTCTGTTTGAACAGACTTGGCAGGAATATCCGATGGAAGTTTAATTGAATAACTAGTTGTTACAGTGGATCCAAACTTTATAAGCTCAGTCTCTTTAATAAAATTATGAGAAATAAAAATTTTAGGCGCAAGATTAAATCCTCTAAATGATGAGAACTGATCCTGAAGAATAATTCCGCCTACTGTAAACTCAGCTTCCCCTACTTTTAGCTTATCACCAACTTTAACGTCCAATTCCCATGATAAATCACGACTCATCCAGACAGTTGGTGTTGTATGTATAGAGGCCCAGTCTCCTGGCCCTTTTCTTCCTTGATCTTCAAGCACGACTCCGCCGTAAAAAGGAAATTCAGGAGTGACGAAGTTTAAATCTGCAAGTTTCGAAAGTGGGTCTGAGTTCACTCCGTCTGTCACTTTCATGACGAGTGAGTAAGTTTCAATCCAGCGTGCATAAGTATAATTTTTAGCCGCTAAAAAATCTTCGATATTTTTTGTTTCATCTGGAGTGATAGCTCGTCTAGATGAAACAGAGAGATCAGAAGCAATAAAGTTCTTTGCATTCTTGGCGATCTTTTCTTCGATACCAACTTTAAAAGACTCAACTAACAAGAGTCCGATAATCCCTAGAGCAGCACAGAGAATATAAAACCAGTTGAATGCTTTATCGGATTTGAAGTCACGCCAGAAAAATTTTATGAATGACATTTTCCACCTATGATTCTAATAATGCGATCTGCTTTAGCTGCTAACTCATCGTCATGAGTGACTAAGATCATTGTGGTTTTCTTTTCGCGAACCATTTTAAAAAGAATGTCGATAACAGACTTTCCAGTTTCTACATCAAGGTTTCCTGTTGGTTCATCTGCAAGAAGAAGAGGTGGACCAAATGCGAGTGCTCTAGCAATGGCCACACGTTGTTGTTCCCCTCCAGAGAGCATTGATGGATAATGGTCTGCGCGATCTTTAAGCCCCACCATTTCAAGCCATTTAAGTGCTTCTGTCTTATCTTCTCTTCCATTGATTTCAAAAGAGAGAAGTACATTCTCATAAGCTGTTAAGTGAGGAATCAAGTGAAACTGTTGAAAGACAATCCCAAGCTTTTTAGCGCGAAACTCGCAAAGAGCTTCTTCTGAAAGTTTTGTCATATCGACATCATCAATCAAAATATTTCCATGATCAGGTCTGTCTAATCCAGCCAGCAATGAAAGCATTGTTGTTTTACCACTTCCAGACTTTCCAAGAAGAGCGATAATCTCACCTGACTCAATTTTTAGGTTAATGTCATTTAAAACATTGATCGTATTTTTTCCCTGAAGAAAATGTTTACTTAAATTGTTTACTGCTATTTTCATAAATATTTCTCCACAAATTCTGTGATTGTTTTAGCTATGACCTCATGACCTTCAATGTTCGGGTGAATTCCATCGGCCTGATTAAGTTTTGGGTTCCCTGCAACTCCTTGAAGAATAAAAGGAAGAAGAGGCACTTTTTCTTTTACAGCAATTTTTTTATACATGGCCTCGAACTCATCAGTGTATTTCTTTCCGTAGTTCGGAGGCATCATAAGCCCAAGTAGCAAAACTTTAACTTTCTTTTCTTTCGCGATCTGAATGATGTTAACTAGATTTTTTTCAGTCTCAGCAAGCTTTAAACCACGAAGCCCATCATTGGCCCCAAGTTCGAGCACCATGATGTCTGTTTTCTTTTTTAGGTGCCACTTGAGCCTACTGGCACCACTTGCTGACGTTGCCCCGTTAACTCCCCCATTCGTGACACTCACATCGTGCTTTTTAGCTTTGAGGTTTCTTTCAACAAGTCTAGGAAAAGCGAACTCTTCATCGACTCCCATTCCTTCCGAAAGAGAATCTCCTAGAAAGAGAATGTTGGTAGCTGCATAGAGGTTTGTATTAAGGAGAACAAATCCTAGAATAAGGATCAGTGTTTTTTTCATTGGTATTTCCTAAAGACAAAGATTTTTAAGTCAGTTTTCTGGTAAAAAATTCTATTGCATCGTGATAGTCGCCAAAGTCTTTTACGATGGTTTGGGCAAATATCTTTGAAGGTTCTACGAATTGTTCGTGCATTGGTTTCACTTGCAGATCAAATTGTTTTTTAACGCCTTCTGCCGTTCTTCCGCGCTCATGAACATCGCGCTCAAGTCTTCTCTTAAAGCGTAACTCTTCAGGCGTATCAAAAAAGATAGCTTCATCAAGCTGAGCTCTGACAACACTCGAGTCTAGGATTAAAATTCCATCAACAAGAATAATTTTTTTAGGGCCACACGCAATTGTCTCATTTGTTCTGGTATGAGTTGCAAAATCATACATCGGAACTTTTATGTTTTGACCTTTTTTTAATTGTGAAAGGCCTTCGGCCAATAAATCAAAATCGAGGCTATCAGGATGATCAAAATTAACAGAACCTCCATCTCCATCGAAGCGATGTGATTGGTCGATATAGTAATTATCCTGATAGATGATTGTGCTAAACTCGTCTCCGAGAATACGTTGAAGCTCTCTGGCAAAAAAAGTTTTACCCGAGCCACTTCCACCTGCTACACCAATGATATACGGAACAATTGCCATAATTTTCCTATTTTGTCTGGAAGAGACGGTCTCCCGCATCCCCAAGTCCTGGAACTAAATATCCCACTTCATTTATTTCTTCTTCAATATTTAAAGTCAATACTTCAACATCAGGGTGAAAGTAAGCAAGTCTTTCCAGACCAACTTTACTTGCAATCAAACAAAGAATTTTAATTTTACCAACTTCGTATTGTTTTAAGCGGTCAACTGCCGCAACAATAGTATCTGCTGTCGCAACCAGAGGATCACAAAGAAGGATTTCTTTTCCTTTAATATTTTCCGGCATCTTGAAATAGTATTCAACTGTATTATGAATAAATTTATCGCGGTAAATACCAATAAAGCCTGCACTTGATATAGGTATCATTGACAGAACCGCGTCGAGCATACCATTTCCAGCTCTTAGAATTGAAACCACGACTGGCGGATTCTTGATTCTTTCAATGGTCGTTTTTGCAATGGGTGTCTCAATCGTAACAGTCTCCATCTGATCCCATTCTCTCATCGCTTCATAAGCTAGAATTTTTGAAATCTCTTTTGTGATTTCTCTGAAATCATTTGAATTTGTATGCTTGTCTCTTAAGTGCCCAAGCTTATGCTTTAGTAATGGATGCTTAACGACCGTAACTTTCTGCTGACTCATATAGTTTCCTTAAAATTAAATAAATTAAAATACTGTTCCGTCACTTTCAATCTTGAGCGGAGGAGAGCTGTCTGCTCTTTTTGCTTTAGCGGCCTTTCTTCCTGCCCACCACGTTCCGCCTTCTAAAACTTTTGCTAACGGGAACTCGTCCGGAGACTTATTAAGTTTTTTCTGAACTTCTGCACCGATGCGATCAAGCAGAGCAATTGTTAATCCTCTCCACTCAACAATAATTTCAGTGTGTGGAGCATGACTTTGATCGATAAGTTTTTCATTCTTTAAAGTAATGAGACCTCTATCAACCAACAATCCACCGTTTCTATATTCTGCAAGGCCTGTTAGCTTATCAACGTCAGTGATAACAAAACCTGCTTCCATAAGTGGCTCAATCAGTGAGTATGTCATCCACTGAGAAAGTTTGTGAAAGACTGCAAGCCCACCTGGAACTTTTTCATAAGTCCAAGCATCCCCTAGATTTACACCACCGATTTTAACTCTTCCCGGCCAGATCTCTCCCAGTCCATCAAGCACTGCGCGCAGAAGCTGAGGGCCAGTTATTTTTTTACCATAACGATTCAGTAAATAATCAACGATGCTTCCTGGTCTTCCACCTGGAAATAGATCTTTCTTTTGCTCAATCGTTTTACCCAGGTTTTGAAGAAGAGATAATCTTCCTTCAACACCAACAAGTGGATTTTCTTCGCTTACCTGAAAAGCATTTTTAAGTACCTGAGCAGATAAATTTTGAAGACCTTTTGCTGTCGCTTTAAGAGATCCATCCTCTGACAATGCTCCATCCATAAAAAGATAAAAGCTTGCCACTCCTAGACCTTCAGAGCGATTGAAAATCTTGCTTGAAGATTTTTCATTGTATGCCCAGACTGCACCTGCGCCCGCATCTAAAAGAACTGAAGTGATAACCATGTCGAGCTTAACTCTTGCCTGCTCAAGCAGATCAAGATGAGCGATTTTTTGATTTAAAATTTCTGCTCTATTAATCCCGCCGACTCTAAAGTGTCCCCAGCGAGAATGAAAAGGAATATCATGCTTAGGATAATTTTCGTTGATCACTTGGATAACATATTCAACTAACCCCTCAAATTTTTCAGGATGATAATCAAAATGCGTTTTACCTTCTTTTGTCATTTCAAAAATTTTCTCAGCACTTCTTCTAACGGCCTCTGGAGATAATAAAAAATCCAGGTCTGCTTCTGTATATTGACTACTCATCGATCGGTCTCCCTTTTACTTTTTCAAGAGCTTCGCCCTTTTTAACTTCATCTTGTGTGAAGTATCCTGCTGCTTTTTTCGCTTCAATCTCAACCTGAGCATCCTGAGGGATTAACTCTGGTGGAATAGAAATACGGTTCACGACTTCAATCCCGCTCTTTACGATGGCATTGTATTTCATGTTACTCATTGAGTGCAGGTTGTGAATTTTTGTAATACCAAAAAATTGTAAAATATCCGGCATTAGTTCCTGGAAGCGAGCGTCTTCCACTCCGGCCACGCATTCAGTTCTTCTAAAATATGTTGCGGCAGAGTCTCCGCCTTCTTGACGCTTACGAGCGTTGTAGACAAGAAATTTTGTCACTTCACCTAATGCGCGTCCTTCTTTTCTATAATAAGCGATAATACCAACACCACCTCTTTGGGCCGTGCGGGCAGCATCTTCAATTCCATAAATCAAATAAGGTCTACACGTACAGATGTCTGATCCAAATACGTCTGACCCATTACATTCATCGTGAACACGACATGTAAGCTCTACTTTAGAATTAGCTAAATCTTTTGGGTCTCCAAAAATATAAACCGTCGTGCTGCCAATTGGTGGAAGCATAACTTTTAAATCTGGACGAGTGACAAGCTCTGGAAACATTCCACCAGTTTCCTGGAAAAGAATTTTTCTAAGCTCGCCTTCTTCAACGCCAAGGCGTTTTGCAATTCCCGGCAAATACCAAACTGGCTCAAGAGCAACTTTCGTTACCTTGATATCCATATTTTCTTTAACGATTTTACCATCAATTTTTAACCTTCCTGCAGCTATTGCAAGATGAATTTCAGGAAGCTGTAAGTGGGCTTGAGTGACAGAAATCGTCGGACGAATGTCATAGCCTTCATCATACAGTTTTTTGAAATTGATCTGAACATCGAGTCCCCACGGATCAATCGAAACCATTTTTTCAGGATCTGACCACGAAGGATAAGGACCAATTTTTACTGGAGACTCAGTATTGTGTAAATCTGGTTTGTGATTTACATCGTATGAGCCTTGAGCAATTGAAAGCGCTCTATAAACGGCATAACTTCCACTATGAGTGCCGATAGCATTTCTTTCTTTGATATCTGTGAGAGACGCAATAACTGGCCCTCTTTCTGTAGGAGTTTTTGCTCCCCAGTGAACTTGAAGACTGCTTTTGTAAAGCTGCTTAGAGTGTGACGTAAGCACAACGTGAGCAGATCTTTTAAATTTTTTTTCTGACATATCCATATACTTGCCTCTAAATTACGACATCCAATTGTTGTCGTTTTGTTTTTCCCATTTAATTGTAACTTTCTTAATATTGCTCCAGAAATCCAATGAGTGATGTCCTGTGATATCACCGTGGCCATATTTCGAAGCATTCACTCCACCAAATGAAAATGGCTCGCGTGGAACTGGAACACCAACATTTACGCCAACCATTCCAGTGCTTGCCATCTTGATAACTTTTTCAGCAAGAGCACCACTTTGTGTAAATACCGAACAGGCATTTCCATACTCAACACTATTTTCAATTTTCATAGCTTCTGAAATATCTTTGCATCTCACGATGCTGATGATTGGTCCAAAAAGTTCAATGCTAGCTGCTTCACTTCCTGGCTGAACATTATCAAGAACAGTAGGCCCGATCCAGTTTCCTTCTTCCATTCCTGCCGGAGCAATTGCCTTTCGTCCATCAAGAAGAACTTTTGCTCCAGCTTTTTCCGCTCTATCAATAGCACCTTTTAAAAACTCAACCTGAGCTTTTGTAATAATAGCTCCCATCTCTTTTCCAAGAGAAAGTGAGCTTGCTCTTTCAATAATTTTTTTAATGTGTTCATCAACCTGGCCCACAGCTAATAAAACTGAAGCCGCCATACATCTTTGTCCAGCACAGCCTGTAAATGAATCACTAATTCCAACTCCAGCGAGTTCTGGATGAGCGTCAGGAAGAAGGACGATATGATTTTTTGCTCCACCAAGAGCAAGGACACGTTTACCTAAAAGTGTTCCACGGTCATAAACCATTTTTGCAATTTTTGTTGAACCAACAAAACCTATCGCTTTAACATGTTTGTTATCAATAATAGCTTCAACAGTTTCACGCCCTCCTTGAAGAACTTGAAACAATCCATCAGGTAGACCTGCTTCTTTAAGAGCTGCTGCAATTCTAATTGAAGTCAGCGGAGTTTTTTCAGAAGGCTTCCAGATATAAGCATTTCCTAAAGTAAGAGCTATAGGAATAGTCCACATAGGAACCATTGCCGGAAAATTAAATGGTGTGATGTTGGCAACAACACCAAGGGCTTCACGTCTATACTCACAGCTTACACCGCGAGAGACTTCAACTCTTCCACCTAGGTCCATATTCTGAAGCGCGATTGCAAACTCAAGAACTTCAATCCCTTTCATAAGACCAGCTCTTCCTTCATCAAAACACTTTCCAGACTCAGAACACTTTAAATTTGTGATCTCTTCCATATCTCGCATTAAGATATTTCTAAAATTAAACATGACTTTCGTGCGCTCTTTCATAGGAACATCTGCCCAAAGCAGTTGTGCTGCATGAGCAGCTTCAATCGCTTTATCTGCTTCAGCCTTTGTCGTGCTGAACATTTCGCCGATTTTTTTGCCATTATACGGACTTACTATTTCAATTTTTTCTCCAGTAGCAGAGACAAATGCTCCGTTTACGAAGTTCTGACAATTCATTACTTGAGTAGGTAACTTGACGCTCATAGGGTCTTCCTTATTGGGTACAGCTAAGCTTGTGACTAAAGAAGAAAATTTTATGCCTATTCATAGTGGATTTACCAATGAAAAATGCATTTAAAACAGGAATTTCTTACCCGAGCGCAATAAGTTTTTCTATGCTGTAAGATTATGAAATGAAGATGAAAGAAAATCTAATTCCCCATATAAGTTCAAACGATACAAATCTTGAAGAAGAATTGCAGGCGGCCCTTTTACTTATTAAGAATTATGAAGATATCATTGCTGATCTTAAGAGTACCAATAGCAATAACCTTAAGAGATTCACTCACGATCTTTCAAATCCACTTCAAATTCTTTCAATGACGATCGAGTCTCTGGAAGACAGAGTTCCTCCCGAACTAGCTGGTTCCTTTGAAAGAGTTAAGCAATCTGCTGACTCAATGGTGGAAATCATCGGTGCCATCAGAAAACTTCGCACCAATAGCACTAACTCTGAAATATCAATCAGAGTCGTTTAACTACAGTCTCCGACTAAAATGCTTTGAGCTCTTTTGACTCAAAAGCTCATTAAATTTCTTGTAAATTTTCCAGTATCACCTAGGATGGGAGTATATATGGATATTCGATTAATCACAGTCAAGGAAGACTTTGAAGCAGCGTATGGCATTCTCAATCAAAGAGAATACCCTTTGTCGTTCTATGAATATACCTTGAAGCACGATCATTTCATTAATGATAAAAAGTTAAAACTTATCGGCGTTTTCATCAATGATGAATGCATGGGCACAATCAGCTACAGAATAGCTCCTTGTCCTCATCTCGGTCGCATTCTGGAAATCAAAGAAATGCATAATAAGAACATCAAAGGTTATAAGGCCATGATGGATTTTATCGATGAAATTGCTCATGAAGAAAAATGTCATGCTATTAAAATTTGTAAAAATAAGCCAGAAAGGCTTAGTCACTCTGTCTTTGATAAGTTTGAGAATTTCTTAAAAGGCCTTTTAAACTAGAATTAAATTTCCTGAAAATTTAGGGAAACATTTCTGTCTGGAAATGTGAATTGAGCTGAATTATTGTAAAATGATGTCACCGTATGCGTTTTTCCAACAGTTTTTTTAGACGAATCTACAACTTTCATATCAATTTGAACGGGATTAATTTTCGTTCCATTAACAAGAATATTTTTGAATTTTTTAAGATTGATGACGATCTTATTCTTAAGGCCCGTCTCACTAATAACAATATCTTGATTATAGTTTGCTGAAATGCTCTTTACAGATTCGACAGTTTGAGAATCAACCACTTGAGCGATTTTTACATTCAACGTAATTTCTGCCCCGGCATTAAAAGAAAGAAATGAAACAACGATTGCACAGAATAAAGTTTTCGAAAATTTCATAAATCTCCCGGAGTTTGATCTGATAATTCTAATCAAACCCGGGAGTATTTAAAACTGTGGTAATTTATACCTGTGGCTTAGGCATCTTCTTATTTTTCTTAGGAAAGTAAATCGAAGCGATAACTGATGCCACTAACATTCCAACGATAATCCCAATAGAGATGATAGTTGGAAAGTGGTACCATGGCGCGATAATCATCTTTATCCCTACAAAAACTAAAATTCCCGATAATGCATAGTTGATGTATTCGAACATTTCCATAATTCCATTCAAGGCAAAATAAAGCGATCTCAGACCAAGAATCGCAAATACGTTAGACGTAAAAACGATATATGGATCAGGAGTAATCGCTAAGATTGCAGGGATTGAGTCAACAGCAAAAATGATGTCCGTTGTTTCAATCATAATAAGAACTAAGAATAACGGAGTGAAATGTCTTACACCATTAACTGTTGTTCTAAAATTTTCCCCATCAAAGTTTGGAGAAATTTTCCAGAATTTTTTAACAAATTTAATTAAAGGATTCGCTTCAACTTCAATATGCTTTTCTTCTTCTTTGAGCATTTTCAGACCCGTGAAGATCAAGAACCCACCGAAGACATAAATCATCCAGTTGAATTTTTCAATCAACGCCACTCCGGCAAAGATAAAGATGATTCTAAAGAACAACGCTCCTAAAACCCCCCAGAATAAAACTCTGTGTTGGTATTGAGACGGAACTCTGAAGTATGTGAAGATCAAAGAGATAACAAAAATATTATCAACACTTAAGGCCTTCTCGATAACGTAACCAGTAAGGAACTCTAATCCTTTCTGTGCGCCCATTGAGTGATAAACCCAAGCATTAAACAACATTGCCAGTGTTATCCACACTGCTGTCCACGCAAGAGATTCTTTAATTGAAACCTTGTGTGATTTTTTATGAAAGACACCCAGATCGAGTACAAGCATAAAACCAATAATAGCGAAAAAAGCCAACCATTCCCAAACTGAGTGCACTGCAAACATTCTACAAACTCCTACGATTCACTAAAAATATATTAAATAGCTTCTGACTGAAAATTATCTACAATAAATTCTTTATCAAACACATGCGGCTTCTCAGTTACGATGGCCACGGCATAATGCCCTTTGAAGTTATTAATCTCTTTTACAACGACTACTTCTCCGCCTTTCGAGAGAACAATCTGACATAAGTCATCAAGGACGTCATCATCATGAGCATTCACCTGTCTTGGTGCAATGAAAATTTCACCAGTCTTTTGGTTAATTGAACCCCAAACAAATCGATTCTCCACTACAAAAAGCTTACTGATCTTACCGTAAACCGCGCTGATGGCAATATCTTCTAAGAAAGTAATCGCTCTTCCGCGATTCATGGCAACTTCCAGATCCTTCAGTGCACCCTGCTCCAATTTTTCGTAGTATGGTGTCAGAATTTTGTAAACCTTTTCCTGCAGTTCAAGCGCTTTCATTTTTTCAACGTTGCCCACAATGTATTGGTCCATAAGCATCGATTGGTTAAGAAGTCTCTTCATGTGCCCGATGTGATCTTTAACCCCTGCCAAAATAATAGGAAGCCTGTAAGCGGCGAATAATTTATTAAGCTCTTGCGAAGAGTTCATAAAAAATTCTTTTGAATCTTTTTTATTATTTCCATCTATGCCCGGCTCATTTCTATAAGAGTCAAGCTTCACTAGATGTCCATGATTTTCAATTAACACGTTAATGGCCCTTGAGCTCATCGTAACGATAAAAAATCCCTTCACGTTGTTTCTGATTCTGATTAATGGTTTGATATGAAAACTATCAGCAACGACGATAAGATCGTTAATAGAAGACTGAACCTTCATATAGCCCAATTCACCATCAAAGCTTTCAAGTGAATAAAAAACAACGACACCACGATCTAGTGCTTCAAGCTTTTCAAGATACTTGCCCTCTCTGAGCTTTTTCATAAATTCATCAACGAATGACCTGGTATAATCTTTTAAAAGATAAAATTCTGCTTTAAGTAATAACTCTTTCCATCTGTCGGACATAGATTTCTGATCGAGAATTGACATATCTTTTGATAAATAAAGCGACAACATAGGTCCCTTACTTGATATATTTAATGCATTTAAATCTTTAATTGTAAGCTCTCTCATAATTCCTCCTCGGACTTTGAATAACGCCATATTAGTCCAGAGCGTCGTTTTAATAAAATTGATATTTAAGCAATAATAGTTCGTTTTTTACGAATAATTCTCTATACTAGATTTGCAACTAGGAGATATTAATGAAATGGCTTAATTATCATCACCTGATCTACTTTATGGAAATAGCAAACGAAGGAAGCATCTCTAAGGCTTCTGAAAAATTGCTTATCGGACAGCCGGCCTTAAGTGCACAGTTGAAGCAACTGGAAGATCAGTTAGAAATTGCACTCTTTGAAAGAAAAAACAGAAAACTTATTCTCACTGATGCGGGTAAAGTTGTTTTAAAATACGCCAATGAGATCGGCCATCTTGGGCAAGAACTTTTGCAAGTTATTGCTGAAAAATCTTATTCAAATAGCAAAACTATTTTCAGATTAGGGGCCCTTGATAGTGTTCCTAAGCAAATCGTCTGGGAAATTGCCCAGAAGGCCCGCAGTTATGGAGATTGTTTTGTAAGTATTGTTGAAGGAGATCAAGAAGAATTAACCACTGAGCTTCTTTCAAGAAATATTGACTGCTTTATTTCAAATTACTCAGGTGATATTTCAAAAGATAAAAATATGAACAGTAAGTCTTTCGTTAAGGCCTCTGTATCAATTTATGGTTCTAAAGAATTTTTAGACTGCAAAAATAATTTTCCTAAATCATTAAATAATCAGCCAATGATTCTTCCCACTCACCATTCGAAGCTTCGCCATGACCTGGATTATTTTTTCGATTCTAAAAAAATTACAATTATTAACGAACTTGAAACCCAAGATACAGCTCTGATGAAAATCTTTGCTGCTCAAGGGGCGGGACTCGCTGCTCTTCCTGACATTGCAGCTCAAGATCAGGTTCAGAACTCAACACTTTTTAAAATTGGGACACTTCCTAATATCAAAGAAGAGTATTGGATCATCGGTTCTAAAAGAACGATCGACAATCCAATTGCCTCAAAACTTATGAAGTCTATTTAGTTTCTTTTTTCTCTTTTTCAGGAATGGCCACTGAAAGAATAACTGAAAGAGCGATAGCACCTAATACGAAGCCTAGTGAATAAGCTGTAGGGATCTTGTACCATCCTTCAATCAGCATTTTTACCCCGATAAAAATCAGGACGACTGACAGTGCATAAGATAAAAATCTGAATAATCCAACCACTCCGGCAAATGCAAAATACAGCGATCTTAAACCTAAAATGGCAAAGATATTTGATGTATAAGCGATAAAGGAATTATTGGTGACCGATAGAGTTGCAGGAATTGAGTCCACTGCAAAGATTAAATCTGTCGATTCAATAATTAGCAGAACCAAAAATAATGGAGTCATATATTTTACGTTGTTTTTCACAACGAAAAATTTCTGACCTTCAAATTTATCCGTCATGCGGAAATATTTTTTAGCTGTCTTATAAATAAATCCTTCTTCTGGATTGATTTCCTCATCTCCTCCAGAGACCAGCATTTTTACACCTGTATAAATTAGGAATGCTCCGAAGAAATAAAGAACGAAGTGGAATTGGTTGATGAGTGCGACACCGCCAACAATAAAAAGTATTCTCATAACTAGAGCACCTAAAATACCCCAGAATAAAACTCTGTGCTGGTAGCGCTGCTCAACTTTGAAGTAACTAAAAATTAAAGTCATGACGAAAATATTATCGACACTTAAACTTTTTTCTAAAACGTAGGCCGTTAAAAACTCATAGGCTTCGCGCTCTCCCATATAGTGATAAACACCGTAGTTGAAAACTAAAGCGAGAGAAACCCAGACGCCTGTCCAGATCAATGACTCTTTTACAGAAACAGCATGTTCTTTCTTGTGAAAAACACCCAGATCCAGCGCCAACATGGCCAAAACAAAAACGTGAAATCCTATCCACCAAGTAACTTGTGCTTCCAAAAAACAACTCCTGAAAATAACCTCAATAACATTGAAAACTAAAAAATTATAAGCTAGCTTTCATCATATGAAAAAAGAAATGCTCATCGGCGACCTGAGCGAGTCAGGATGGTCTCTACAGGAAGAATTTTTTGATGAAAATTTCTGCTTAGAGTTATTATCTGAAGCCCGCGAGCTTGCCTGGAAACAGGCCCAGGTTGGTACAGGGGCCATAAAGCAGGAAGCTTTAGAGATTAGAAATGACTCTATCGTCTGGATAGATCAAGATACGGCAACAAGGCCCCAATTGAAATTTTTAGCAATCATGAATGATGTCATGATGGATTTAAATCGTGAATTGTATTTAGGACTTAGAGAATTTGAATGTCACTTTGCCAAATATAAACCAGATGGATTTTATAAAAAACACCTGGATCAGCATCAAGGCAGTAATAAAAGAGTTGTGAGTGCCATTGTCTATTTAAATGAACCAAAGATTGGTGGTGAATTGGTTATTTACAATAGAGAGAACCCTGAAGTTATTCAGGCAACAATAAAACCGAAAGCCGGAAGTTTTGTTTGCTTTTTAAGCAATCAAATTTATCATGAAGTACTTCCTACTCAAAATGATCGTTACTCCCTTACGGGGTGGTTCAGGACCTTATGAAAATTAAAATTATTTCTCAATTAGTTTATTACTTCATCCGTATGGTTAATTTTACTTATCGCTATGAGTATGTAGGATTGGAAAATAAAGAGTATGCACGTAGCAGACACCCTCTGAGAACTTTTGTTTTCGCTGTCTGGCACCAGAATCTTATCAGCGCCATTCTTGCCCATGGGGATGAAAAATACACGATGATTGTCTCTGAATCAAAAGATGGTGAGCTCGTAGCAGTTACATGCCAAAAACTAGGGCACGAACCAGCAAGAGGAAGCTCAACGAGAGGTGGAAAAAAGGCCTTGATTGAGATCGTTAAAAAAATCAAATCAGGAATTCCTGGGGCCATTACTGTCGACGGCCCAAAAGGGCCCGCTCACGTTGTAAAGCCAGGAGTTATCGAAATTGCCAGACTTGCAGAATGCGCAGTTGTTCCAATGTCTACCTATCCACTAAAGTTTTGGACTCTTAAAAAAAGCTGGGATCAATTTAGAGTTCCCAAACCGTTTACCAAAATTGTTGTTGTCATAGGTGAGCCTGTTTTTTGTGGTGAGCATGTAACAAGAGAACAGTTTGATCAAGTGGCCTTAGATGTGGCCAGCCGCTTACAACAATGTGAAGTGACTGGCCGAAAACATTTTGGATTAATTTAATCTAAGTCAGATACCAAGCTTCTTTGACAGCTTAGTCTCTCATAAATATCCTGAATATTTTTAGCACGAACCTTTGTCTTTGAGACATCAATCATTGATTTACCAATATAGATTGATCCTAACCATGCGTCTGAAAGATACCTGTCACTATCACTATTAGAAACGCTCTCCCCTTTTAAATACTTAAGAGCAAGAACAGCTGACCTATAGTGACGCTGAACTTTTTCTACCGGTCCCAGTGTCCCGGTATTGCTGTCCTCGTTAATCGTTCCATTATAATAATTTTTAACATCTGAATAAATAATGTCTTTATTTGTTACGACGAAATCAAATCCTTCCTGAACAATACTATCAGCACGCTTAAAGATTAAACGTAGCTTCTGAGCATCCTGGCAAAGGTAAGTTGAAGATAAATTATCCACACCTTTTCCATTTAAAACACCCGGGTATCTCTTATTGAATAAATCCAATCTCTCATTAAAATTCTTAACCTCTTCATTACTTTTGTACGTCGCAAACTTCAAGAACTTCTCTCCCCACTCTCCGTAGAGTTGTGAGCTGATCTTGTTATGGTTATCAAGAATCGTTACCATATTTTCAGAACCATCATCCAGGCCTGAATACTCTTTAGGTGCTACAAGATTTCCAAGACGCGTCTCTACTTTTTTCAGTTCAGCAAGCTTTGACAATAACAATTCTTTTTTAGAGTCTAACTGCGCATCATGGGCCGTCTTAATTTTCTGGCTCTTATCTGTTAAAGTTCCTTCTTTTGTCGTTATGTCTGCGCTAATTCTGATAATATGAAACATAATTTTTGCTCTATGATTTTCATTAAAATCTTTTGCAGAAATATTCATTGCTTCAGTAAATGAAACAATGTCTAGTGAATCAAATTTTTTCATTTCATTGATAAATAAATCATCCAGCATTGGAATTGAACTGATCTTCAAATCTTTATAAACTCTCATTTGAGAAACTAATTTATCGTAGTCTTGTGCTAACTGAGAAATCATTAACAACTTTTGAGTTTCAGTTGGGATATCAAGAGTTGAGTTCACTCCTGGCTGTAAATATTTTTGAACTTTTGCAAGAATCTTTTTGAACTCACTTAAGTCCCCTACATTGTTTTTAAACGTTTCAGAATCAATAGCAGCATGAGATTTACTGATATTTACTTTTTCACTTTCAATTGATTTTAGCTCAGTAATGATTTCTTCGTTAATGGCCTTAACGTCACGAAAGTCATCACGGCTTGAATTATTTTCAATATCCAGGGCACCTTGCGCATCCAACTCTCTTCTAATTTCATAGAAGGCACAGTTAATTTTTACAAAAGACTGGCGGTCGGCCGGTTTCTCAAAGTTAAATCTTTGTTTGAAAATAAGATCGATAAGTCTTAACGCTGATGAAATTAAAAAACCTGCTCCTGCTACGATAAGACCCATCTGGTTACCTGCAAGAACACCCAACTGAGTTGAATCGTAAATAAGATCTGCCGTCATTTCAAGAACGCGACCATCTTCCATACTACACTGATTCTTTTTAAACATCGTTGTGATGTTTGAAAAGAGTTGTGAAAATTTTAAGCCGTTAATAGATGAATTAGTAGATGTCCCATTTCCAATACCTGTTACGTCTGTGAAGATTCCAGTTATAGCAGCACCACTATCAGTAACTGGATTTTTATTTCTAAGTTCATCCTGAATCCCTTTAATGGACTCAAGAACCTCAGTCATTTTATCGCTTTCTTTTTTTAAGCAGTTTCCTTTTAAAACGTCTTTAATCTCTTCAGTCTTTGCAAGAAGATCTGAGAATTTTCTCGATTCCATTGGGCAAGATTTTGGACGCTCATACTTCGTGTTATATCTTTTAATTAAGTTATCAGCTTTATCAAAATTGATTTCAGCAGAAAATGCCGTCCACGGCATTACTGCTGCTGCAAGAGCAATGAAGAATGAAAGCATTAGATTAACCATAAAACCTCTTCATAGTACTTAATTGACATAATTATTCATTACTAACTAAGCAATTGTAGTGCCGAAATGAGCGGTGTGATTTATACCACTTAGAATGAGTTCCTAAGGGGGTCGATGATTTAAAAGTCGACAGTGTCTATTATTTAGACACTCTATTGTCTCTTTATCATTTTTGTGTAA
>DIUR01000029.1 GCA_002428265.1 Bacteriovoracaceae bacterium UBA6153 | reverse complement strand
GTATGTTGATCGATTGCTGTTAAACCAATTAGTGAACCACCGGCCACGCCCGACTTTTCATCTGCTCCCAGAATACAGTCAAAATATTTTCGCACCTTGCTCTCTGGCGATAAAGCACGCATTAAAGAAGCGACTACATCTTCGGCCTTAATTTTTGTACCATCATGAAATTTAGCATTTTCTCGAATTTTAAATGTTAGCGTTTTACCATCTTTGCTCGTTGACCACGACTCTGCTATTGCCGACTCTAGTTTAAGTGTTGGAGAAAATTTTAATAGACCGTCGTAAATTAAATTTCCAACAACTAAAGAAGCTCCGTCGTTCATTTGAACTGGGTCAAGTGTTAAAGGTAGTGAAAAAAGACTTTTGACGTAAGAACGAGATGAGGCTGGCTGGACTTCACTCTGTAAGCCTTCGGCATACGAAGTGCCTTGGATCAAAAATCCGATGATTAAAATAACTAAATTTTTTTCCCATAAATTCATTCGATTACTCCTGTGGCATTGCTATAGCGAAACCAAGGCCAACAACATTCGTTATTTATGACAAGTGTAGCCATAAGGCAAGCTAAGCGCGTTTTATGAATTTTTACAGGGAGTTATTAGGGTTTAAAGTGATTCCCAAATTGAGAGTCATGTACTTATTACATGAATAGGTGTCATTTTGGCTCCACATTTTTGAGAATCCACTCTCTCAAAAATGAGAAAGTTGATGGGCTGAACCCGGAAACTTGAACTGGAAATAGTTTAACGCATACCTTTCTCATCATGCCCTCNNCCAATTACCTAATTCATTCCAAAACCTTAACTAATAATTCAGCACAATCTTTTTAATTCAAAAATTCTTGGCACGAACTTGCTCTTATCTCTTTCATGGAACTTAACCCGTCAAACGAAGGAGAAATTATGGACGGCTACTTTAAACCAAAACTAAAAGATCGAATCAAGGAATTGCGACTTTTAGAATTAGAAGAGATCGAGCACGTGGACGAAGACGATGAATTGGATTTTTCACTCAACTATCCAATGAAAGATCGACACTACAAATCTGGACAATTTCACAGGTGCCCACGCTGTAAAGCGCTCATGCCACGAGAAACTAAAGATCCGTACTGCTCTGAATGTAACTGGGACTCACTTACTGATGTCTCCACGGAAGCAAACAAATGCGCTGCTTAGTGGCCCTGTATCTCGCAATTAAAAAAAATTTTACGAAAATGAATGCGACCACTTTTTATCAAGTGCGAATTGGGAATCACACGCAGTGGATAACAACAGAAAAGTGGCAGCGGCAAATGAAAGAAAACGAAATTAATAAAATCCTATTAGGAGGAACAAGTTATGGATCAAGATACAACCAAATCGAATCAGTCACAATATTACCGCTTTCAAATTTTCCAAGCTCAAAGAAATGCCATGGGAAAACTAGAAAAGACTAAAGTCGTGGGCATGGCATATCTCAAGGAAGGCCAAGACACATACACCATCAGACTCTGGACATTTTTGAATGATAAATTTTTTCTTCTAATGAACAAAAGCGATTCATCACGTTTTGTAGTTATGAGCCGCGAGGCTAATAAGAATCCAACGTCTAAATCAAAATACTTTTGGAATGTCATTGGAAACGGGAAAGCTCTCTCATCTCAGAATTGTATTGAGTTGAATTTTGATCTTTTTGGGAGACCTATCTACATGAATATTTTCCCTGAAGCAAATGTATCGTCAGTGCTTTTGCCTGAAGACAACATCAAGACGACAGCCTAACGGTTTCTTGTTTTATTAAATTAGTACAAATTAAAAATGGAGTAACTTTGAAATTTATAAAAAAAAATAAAAACATATTCGTCCTACTTACGCTAGCTGCAATCGTTGGTTGCCTTGTTCCTGAACTTGCCCATGCCAGCCTTGAAACAAGTTTAGGTGGCATCAAAAGCAAATTGACAGGAGTCATCCTGCCACTCCTATCGGTAATTGGGATTGCAATTGCGGGCACTTCTTTTTTCACTGGAAATCCGAATGCCAAACAACATATCGCTTACGCAATTATCGGATCAATGATTGGTTTTGGAGCACAGTCTATCGTGGACTTTATTGCTCAAACTGTTCGCTAAGGAGTGCAGTATGGAAGAAAAAGGACCTCTAGTTAGTACGGTTCCAAGAGCTTTGGAAATGAAAAGTAAGTTGTTTGGATTTGAACTACCAGACTTGCTTCTCATTTTTTTCAATCTTGCGATTACAAACCTGATCTTTGGTGGGACTTCTTTTCGTTACGTCATGGTTTGGGGAACAACGCTTTCAATGGCGTTGTTCCTCTACTTTGCGAAGCGAGGACGTCCAGATAATTACCTTCAGCATTTAGGCGAATACATAGCACGACCTGCTTACTTTGCAGCAGGAAGTGCAGATCGTCTTTATAGAAAAATTAAAAAAAGGAAGACTCATGTTAACTAAAAAAAATAATGATCCCAGCTTTTCAGAAGAACTTCCATATTGGGATTTTTTTGATTTACCAAAACCTCATCTCGTCTTGAACGATGGATCACTGGTGACTGGGCTTAAAGTAACTCTAAGGGATATTGAATGTCTTGATGATGAAGAGATTAATCAATTTACGAATGGACTACGTTCGGCCTTAAACTCTATCGCCGAAGGAGTCACTGTACAGTTCTTGGTTGGCGTTCGCTCTGACTTTCAAGATGTAATCAAAGCACACTCTGAAGGCAAATCAGCTAATATTCATCCTTTGATTTCCAAAATCGCAGAGTTCAGAGAGCAAAAGTTAATTGATTCACTTGAAAAAGGAGAGCTATATCGCCCAGAGCTTCTAATATTTCTAAGAACACCGATGATTGGAACAAAAAAAGTTTCCTTCTTTAAAAAGAAAGAATTTTTTTCAGACAAGGTTAATGAATCATATCTAGAAACACTAGAAATGCTTTCCCAAAATGTTGATTCCTTAAAGTCATCCTTGTCCTCTGTTGGGCTTGAATCCAGTGATCTTTCTAAAGAAGAGATTGTTTCTCGGATTTATAGTTTTTTAAATCCTAAAAGGACAAAAACTGAACCTATGCCTAAAATTCAAAATCATTCTGAAGATGATTTTGAAAAAGAAGTGCTTGAGAATTCTGGGTGGCTTGCCACCCAGTCTCCAAGAGAACAGCTAGTATTTGGTGATCTGATTTTGGGATTTGAACAATACACATTGGATTCTCACTATCATCGAGTCATTACACTTAAAACTCTTCCTGAGATTACCTTTGCAGGTCAGCTCTTTAACTTTATGAGAATGCCATTTCATTATGATCTTTTTTTAACTTTTGAAGTTCCTCCTCAAGCAGAAGAGATGGCAAAATTACAGCAAAAAAGAAAGATGGCCCATTCTATGGCCATGACATCAGGAAATCGAGCCTCGGATCTTGAAAGTGAAACCAAGTTATCTTCAACAGAAGAGTTGATTCGTGAACTTTTAAATACTGGCCAAAGAATTTATGCCGCTCAAATGACAATAGTATTAAAAGCTCCTGCTAATGATGACGGAAATAAAATTCTCAATCGTCAAGTAAGAGATGTTTTATCAAGGTTTCGTGCTCTACAAGGAGCTGAGGGACTTGAGGAAACTGTTGGAGCTTGGAAGATTGCAAAAGGCAATTTGCCGGCCGCTCCTGTTAGTTTAGAACGAGCAAGAAAAATTAAAACAAATAATCTTGTTGATTTTCTTCCAGTCTATGGGCCACGCATTGGAGATAAAGACCCTGCGGTAATTTTTAGAAATAGACTTAACGGTCTTGTTAGTTTTAATCCCTATGACCCGTCTCTTCCCAATTACAACACACTTGTAACGGGATCGTCTGGTGCCGGAAAAAGCTTTTTGAATAACTGTATTCTTGCTCAAGAATTAGCGCGCAATCATCGCGTGTTTATTATCGACATTGGCGGATCATATAAGAAACTAACGGAAGCTCTGGGAGGTCAATATTTAGAAATGAATCTTTCAGAGAAATACCGTTTAAATCCATTTGATATTCCTAATCCCCATGCGGAACCAAGTAATCAGAAATTAAAATCATTGCTTGCGATTATTGAATCTATGGTTAGTGAAGATGATAAGTCAAAACTTCCAAAACTTGATCGAGCCTTATTAGAGCGAGCCATTATCGAGCTATATAAATCGAGACGGCCAAAGGGTGAAGTTCCAACACTTACTGATTTGGCAAAGTATCTTTCTGCCTTTGAGGAAGATTCTATGAAGGCCATTTCTAAAATGCTTTATCTTTGGACTGGTGAACGCCCTTACGGCCGATTACTTGATGGGCAAGGATCACTTCGCACAGATGCTTCCATTTGTACTTTTGATCTAAAAGGACTTTCAGCTTATCCCGATCTTCAAAGTGTAATGATTTTAATTTTAACTGATTTTATTCTTACTCAAGTAGAAGGAGATAAGACGACTAAAAAAAGAATCATTCTGGATGAAGCATGGGAACTTTTAAAATCAAATGCGGCAGCAACCTTTATGGAATATTGCGCACGAACGTTAAGAAAAACAGGTTCTGGAATTACTTTTATCACTCAAGGTGTGGAAGAAATTGTATCTAGCCCAATTGGACATGCCATTCTAAACAACACAGCCACAAAATTTGTCATGCTTCAGCGTGGTGATACTGAAATTTTGAAGAATACACTTAAACTTAATTCTCAAGAATTAAATTTGATCAATTCATTAGAACAAAGGAAAGGGCAATTTTCAGAAGGGTTTATGATTGAAGGAGATCATAGACAAGTTGTCCGCATTTTCCCTAGTCCATTTGAGTACTGGCTTTCCACAAGTGATGCTGGTGATAACAATTATCTAAATTATCTGACTACCGATGGACTAACTCTCGTAGAAGCAATTGAAAAAGCTTCTACAGAATATCCCAATGGCATTTCTCAAGGTCACAGGGAGGCGGCGTGAAGATTAAAAACTTCAAACGACGAGTCGTCGCAACTACATTAATTATTGCGTTATCACTTCCAGTGCCTGCCAAAGCAGACATGTTTGGCGGTGATATTGTGATGCTCACACAAATTCTTGCAAACGCTATTCAGCAGCTCGTTCAGTTGAAACAAATTCTTTCAACTGGAAGTGATTCATTAAGTTTAATGAAGGATATAAATCGTGGAATTAAAGATGGGCTGTCGATCATTCAGGTTTTAAATCCTAAATTTAACCCTGGCCTCTATGGAAGTATGGAACAAGCAGACCAAGTATTGGCGGTCATCTCTGATTTGTACGGAAAAATCCCACAAACCAGTGAGTACAAACTGCAAGCAGCACAGGATCGTTCTGTTTCAGAAAGTATTGCCATGAATGGCACACTCTTTCGTTACGCCGATGATGTAGATCAAGAGAGCAAAAGAATTATTGAGCACGCAAAGAATGTCAATCCACAAGGAGCGGCCAAATTAACGGCACAATCAATTGCGGTGCTGATTGGAGTGACAACACAAGTATTGAGAACAAACTCGATGATGTTAAAAATGATGGGCGAAAACATGGCCCTGAATAATCGAAAAGAAAAACTTCAGTCATCACAATTTAAAACTCAATATGAAGGCATCTCAAATGCGCTTGGAACTTTACCGAAAGAAACAAATTTAAAACATCTAGGTTCACCATAGGAGGTCATTGTGCCAAATTTTGATTTGCTTGGAACATTGATGCGGGATCTGCACCAAGAGTTTGTACGAATGTACTACCTAATGCTGCCAGTATTTTTTGCTTTATCGGTTGTGATGACATGGTTTAAATCACCTCAGGGAAGTCCTGATTTTATAGATATTATAAAACGCGCAGTGATCTCTACTCTACTACTTGTAGCTTTTCCAGACATAAGCAAGGCAATCATTTTCATTGCCGATGGAATTGCGGAAAGAATTGATCACCTTAACAGTTTAGACGCGATTATAAGAATGGCTCAGGAGAAATCGCAAAATTATTCGTTCTCACCAACGAGTATTCTTTTGCAGTTTAATGATTTGCTCATCGCTACGCTTTCATTTTTGAGCTACCTCGTACTTTATGTCGCTAGGTATTTGACAATAGCAATGTATCACTTTTTTTGGATTTTCTTCATGATCTCTGCGCCTCTCCTTCTGCTCTTTAATATGTTTGCGAGTACGGCCCAAATAACTCAAAACCTTTTTAAAGGAATGATTGAAGTTGCATGTTGGAAAATAGTTTGGGCCATTTTAGGAGCAATGCTCGCAGCACTGTCATTTGGTGATGCTTATCGGGCAGAAGGAGCTTATCTCACATTGATCGTGATGAATTTTGTCATCGCAATTGCAATGTTAATGACTCCTATGATGGTGAGATCGCTTGTCGGAAGTGGACTTCAATCAATGTCGTCGAATATTGGAGCAACAAGTGTTGCGGCAATGGCCGCTGGCCCTGCAAGATTAGTGAAAGCAAGAAAAGCTCAAGCAGTTATAGATGCTAGACGCGAATATGTGAATAAAAGAGTTGAAAGTTTTAAGGCTAAGTAAATTTAAGGAGTTTTATGGATACAAAACAATTAAAAAATTCTCAATTTCCTAAAATGTTAAGTGATCTTTCGCATACGAATCAATTTTTGAAAATCTTTTCTATGGTGACACTTTGCCTAGTTCTCGCGAGCTTTTTTGTGATTTTTTCTTTGACCAATCAAGAATCAGTCATTTTGACATTGACTCCTGAAGGAAAAATTTTAGAAAAAACAAAAATGCCAAAAGCAGAAGATCTAATCAGAGAAGGAATTAATCGCTATCTTGAAAAAAGATATACATGGGTGCCATCTGATGTTCAGAAAAAGTTAGCAGATTCGTCGTTTTTTGTAAGTCCAACAAGTCAGAAGGCCTTTGGTGAGGCAATGGCGAATATCATTCATTTTTCGCTGGAAAAACAAGTTGCTCAAAAAGTTTATCCATCAAATATTGAAATCAATATAAAAGATGGAACGGCGCTTGTCACAGGTGATCGAGTGACTGCTATTCAGGGATTAAAGGCAGCAGGAAATCTAAAATTACAACTAAGTTTTGAAAGTGGGCCAAGAACAAAGGAAAATCCTTGGGGGATTTATATTACAAAAGAAAAAGAGGAACAATAATGATTAAAATTTTTTGTATAACGATATTAAGTTTGGTCACAACTGTAGCTATGGCGAATACAAGAGTTCGTCGAGTAAGTGTTATTGGAGATCAAATAATAACAGTCAGAACAGCTTTGGGAATTGCGACAATTATTCAAGTACCTGATCGACCAAATAGTGTTGTTGTTGGCGACCAAGAAGCCTTCAAGGTTGAATACCTTGATCAAGCGGTCACCATTAAACCGCTAGACTCAAGTGCTAAAACCAATATCTATATTTATACAGATTGGAAGCGGTACAATGTTGAATTGGTATCTGGATCGGGTGCGATTGCAGATTATGTTGTCTACTTAGAAAATCCGAAAGAAAAAATAGAAGCTTCAGAAATCAAATGGATTGAATTTAAAAGGAGTTTTCGAAACGGTGACATTTTATTGGAAACAAAACGAATCGCTAAATTAAAAAATGGAATATTACAAATTGAGTTTTACCTAACGAGTGAAAAAAAGCAAAGCATCCATCCAGAATGGATATGGATTACTCAAGGAGGTAAAACAAGACCTATTAACAATCTCATCTTATCCTCTCTTGAAATCACTCCTCATACAAAGGTGCAGAGTGTATTGCAACTACTGGTAAGTGATTTTGAAAGTAGTGAAACCTTTAGATTGGAGATTAAGCGAGATAAGACAACTTTTTTAACAATTAAAAAGGTGGATTCATGGAAATAATGTCTAAACAAACACCTCTTCAAAGAATAAAAGAATTTTTTATGAAAGATTCTAAACCTTTCATAAAAAAACGTGAGGTCAATTGGAGCAAAATTAAAGTTTTAATTATTTTAGTGATTGTAATTTTAATTCTTGGAATTACATTCTGGCCAATAACTAAACCGCAAGAAATAAGCTTTCATGAAAAAACTAACTCAGGAACAGTGGTGTCAGCTCCATCTGAAAATGATCCTACCCAAGAAACAGTTAATCAATTACAGGCATCAGGTGCGAATACTGCAAGCGTGCATTCATCACTTAATTATCTCTACAAAGAAAACTCACCGGCAAGTATTGGCGGAGGTGGTTCGGCCAGGTCAGGGACATCAGATCGAAATGGAACAATGATTCTATCCAGAGGTGGCAACGATTCAAGAACTCAGTTACCAGCTGGCACTAGATTTCTCGTGCGACTTGCAGAAAAAACGATTGTGGCAAATCAGGCAATGCCAATAATGGGATTCGTTTCAAAAGATGTCATGCAAGAAAATGACGTTGCCATTCCTCAAGGGGCAAAATTGATTGGTGATATTTCTTTTGATGATTCAACCGAACGAGCACAAATCAGTTGGACATCAATCATAATGCCTGATGGCCGCGAGCGGCCCTTATCTGGAATTGGCGTAGGACGTGATGGGCAAGTTGGTGTGGATGGAAATGTAAAATCAGAATCTCTAAAAAATTCAACAGGACAAGCAATGATACGACTCATCGGTGCTTATGCTGAAGGCTCGATGTCCCGAGGGCAATTTGGATCGAATGATGGTGGCCATGGAAATGGCATGAAAAACGCTATAGCTGAAACGGCTAAAGACCGTGCAAATTCTTTGGCCGAAGATATGAAGAAAGAAAAAAAGTGGATTGAACTCCAAATGGGTGTCGAGTTCTATACTGTTTTGAATCAACCCTTTCTATTTCGCGACCCAGGAGCAACTTATGGAAAATAAGCAAGGCAATTCACAATTTGAATTATTGGTTATTGGTGGGCTTGGTCTTATGTTTCTTTTTCATTTATGGGACATGTTTTTGGCTTGGCTCAAACAACCAAAGCATCATTTTATTTTTGCAATTTACCTAATAATTGCCTTAGTTTTGATTGGTACGATTCTATGGTTCATAACAAGAACAACGAGAGAACGAAACCAAGCTGAAGCAGCAGTTATTAAAAAAACTGATGATTCAGTATTTTGTGGAATGACTGATGATAAAAAAGAAGTGTGGTTAAAAACTAATCAACGGGCCATGCACACTCAAGTTGTAGGAACAACAAATGCCGGAAAAACAGAATCTGTGATTGTCCCTTTGGCCATACAAGATCTTCACGCAGGAAAAGGACTTTTAATTGTTGACGGAAAATCTGAAAGGGCCTTATTAGACAAACTTTGGGCATATACCGTAAGCGCTGGGCGAGAAAAAGATTTTCGTTTGGTAAGCTTTTCTAATTTACAGGAATCACATCAGTTCAATCCGCTAATCGGAGGATCAGCAGAAGAAATAACTGAAAGAGTTTTTAATTCATTTGAATTTGAAAATCCGCATTATAGAAGTCTTCAGTATGAAGTCATGGGTCAAGTCATGCGTATTTTTGAAGCGGCTAAAGAAGTTCCTACATTTCAAAAGCTCCATCGAGCTATCTCTAATCCGAAGTCTTTAGAAAAGCTTGGCGATAAAACCAGTGATGATGGCCTGAAAAGTTGGATTCAATATTATAAATCATTATCTGCAAGTGAAAGAGATACGAGAACAAGTGGCTTACTAGCTGCCATTTCACATTTCGCAAATGGAAAGACTGCAACTCTTTTTAACGCTGAAACAAATACCTTCACAATTGATGAAGCTTTGGAAAAAAATCTCATTGTCTACTTTCAATTGCCAGTATTGTTATCTCCATTTCTCGGTAAAGCGACTGGAAAGCTTGTACTCCAGTCGCTTCAAGCAGCAGTGGCCAATCGTCATAGGAGTAAAGAAAAAGTACAAAAATTCTTTTCGGTATTTTTGGATGACTTTTCCGAATACCTCTACCCGGGATTTGTTTCTATTTTAAATAAGTCCAGAAGTGCAAATGTTGGTGTTGTTTTTGCTCATCAGGCCCTCGGTGACATCACAGCTCTTGGTGATTCTGTAGCAAATACTATCCTGACGAACTCTAACATTAAAGTTTTCATGCGAGGCAACGATCCTGAATCCGCTGAGTATTTTTCAAAAGTAATCGGTACAAATGCGACTGTTAAATATACTGAAAGGCAAAAACACAGTGCTTTATCAAAGCACAAAAGTGGAGATGTATCAGCTCGTGAAGTTGAAGAATTTGTTGTCCATCCTAACTCTTTCAAGAGAGAACTTGGACTGGGCGAGGCCATGATGGTTATTCCACATGAAAGAGGAACAAAGACAGTAAAGATTAAATTTCAGAAATTAGACGACATTCCTGCGGTAGAACTTCCAAAAATAACTCACTCAGTATTGAAAAATATTGATCTTGTTTTAGATAGTCCAGAAAAACAGAAAGCGTCTGAAGAATCATTTGCACAATCACTTTTAAAAAATCAGGAGGCAGCAGCATGAGAAAATCTCAATTCGTTCAGCTCATTATTATGACTTCCCTTATAGTTTCAGGATGCGCGACTCAAACCAAAAGCACTGCTCTCGGTGGAGTTATTGGCGCAGGCACAGGTGCAGCTCTCGGTGGCATCGTCGATCCGGGAAAAAATGGGGAGTATAGAACTCGTAACGTTATTATTGGATCAGCAGTTGGAGGAATTGCTGGTGCTTTTGCTGGTTCAACAATTTTTGAAAGTAGTGAAAAGAAAAAAAAGGAAGCTTATGAAAATGGAGAAAAGAATGCAAAAGCCGAACTCTCAAAGCAGGGACACATGCCTGATCTAAAAAATCCTAAAGTTGAAGCTCGATGGATTGAAGGAAAAGTTGCAGGCAATCGATATATTGACGGTCATTTTGAATACATCATTGTTGAACCAGCTCACTGGGATGTTGAGTAATGGAACATCGTTATAGTAGCGGCTATTTAATGTCTAGTAATGTTGTAGAGGCCCTTCGCTATCTGGGAAAAATTGGAGTATTGGGTACTCGCGATTGGTGTCGCTATTTTTGCCCAAACAAAGATCGGCGATGGCAAGAACGACAACTCGCTCACCTACGCAAGAATGGATATATTAAAAAACATACTGCAAGTTCATTACTTGGGAAATGGATTCTAGATGAAAAGGGAAAGACCTTTCTTCAGGCAAGAAATTGGTCAGTCGTTAATCCTGTCCCGGCCAATCACGTAGATCACGATGAACTTGTTGCTCGATCACTTTATGAAATGGAGCAGGCCTCTTACATCCATTCATGGAAGGTTGAAAGAGAATTAAAAATGCTGAACCAAAAAGATTATATGATTTCAAATAAAGATGGAGATATGAAATTTCCAGATGCCATTTTTAAAGTACAACTACCAAATGGGCTTAGAACTGTTGCACTTGAATATGAGAGGCGTGGGAAGTCTGAGACACGATACCGATCCATTTTGTGGAACTACTCTGACCTGTCCTCAATCTCACTGGTTATCTTTATTTGCGAAGACGAGTTCATCTCAAGAAGAATTGAACGAGCATTAAAAAACATTGGTAGAACTGATATGCAAGATCGACTTGCCATTACTTCTACTAATGAATGGAAGTCTTCGCCTTTGGAAGCTCCAATAAAAATGTCTCGTGGTGCGATTAATTTAAAGAGTGTTTGTCAGAAATTTAGTGAGATTCGAACTGATTAAAGATGACCCTAAGTATAGCCGGAATACCGGCTATATGAAAAATTTAACTGAAAATTAGTTTTACTGAAATGATAAATAATAACGAAGACTTCCCGCCGCCGCCTTTCGCCTTATCCCCTGGCTCGTCCGTGACCACTCCCCCCCAACGATGTTGATGGGAAGTGGTCACGGACTGGGGATAAACTACAGGCGGCGGCGGGAATATTAAGAAGCTAGGATGTGGATATGAATTTGGATAAGGAAAAAGGAAGAGAAAGAAATACGGGGAAAGAAAAAGATATGGATATTGGTTTTGGTCTGGATAAGGAAAAAGATATTACTATAAATAATAAAAATGGCTATGGAAGTAATGAGTTCAAAGAAAATAAAACGGACGAGATACAAAGAATAACGGTTTCAAAATTAGGTCAAGATGCTTTAACGGCAATTGTGGAACGTGTGAACGATGGTTTTATTGGTGGAAAAATTAATCGTACTCAAGCGGCTAATTGGATAATGATGCGTTTTAATGACAATATAACCGATACTGAAATTAGAGAAATTCGAGCAGAGCATTTTGATGAAGTTGCGGTACTTGAAGCTATTTTACGCAAGGCCAAAGAATCTGGAAAAGTGCCAACAGAATTCAAAGCGTTGCTTTTAAAGCAGTTAGAAAGCAGTGACCAACCAAAGAAGAAGGCTAAAAATGCCTTGACGAATAAAAACATCAATGATGTTATTTAAATACCGATAAATAATTTGTGAGGGCTTGTGAAGGCAGAAGAAGTTAGACGTATTAGAGAAAAACTGGGATTAACTCGCGAAGAGTTTGCAGAACTTGTCTGCCTTTCAACCTACAACGGCGTGATGAATATCGAGACTGGTTTTAGAAATGCAGGAAAACTTACAGCGAAATTACTTCGCTATATTGATTCACTTCCTAAAGCTAAAGCACAGGCATTTATTGAGGAGATCAATCGCCATGAACCTTAAAATGTTTTTCCACAAATGGAGTAATTTAATGGCCCGTAAGAAGATCAATTCTGGCAATAAAAAAGCCAGCGATCATCTGCGCGTTCAATTGATACCAACTAAATTTAACAAAGACGAAGCCACTCAGGCGAAAGCGTCCGCTCAAAAAATATTGAGTGTAATGTTCGCGGCCCTTTATAAACGTGGACGTCCAGCAAAAGAAATAAAGGAAGAAACGTATGTCATTTAAGATTGCAACCTACATAAGAGTTTCCACCGAAGAGCAGGCAATGCGCACTGAAGGTTCGCTTGAAAGCCAAAAACACAGACTAAATGGTTTTGTTGATATTAAAAATATGCAGCAAACCAGTTGGGGAACGGTTATTGAATCCTATATCGATGAAGGCCTTTCAGCTAAAGATACCAAAAGACCCGCTCTGCAAAGGATGTTAAGAGACTTAAAGAATGGCCGAGTTGACATGGTTTTGGTTACAGATATCTCTCGTCTATCCAGAAGTATTCGCGATTTTTGTGACCTGATCGACATTTTCAAGGATACCAAAACACAATTCTTGTCACTCAAAGAGCAGTTCGACACAACCACTGCCGCTGGCGAAATGATGCTTTTTAATATGATTAACATGGCACAGTTTGAGCGCAGACAAATTTCCGAAAGAGTGACACTCAATTTCCATTCCCGTGCATTGCGAGGACTACGTAATGGTGGTTCTGCAATCCTAGGTTTTGAAATCGATCCTAATAACAAATCCACTTTTAAAGTTAATGCCAGCGAAGTTTTATTGGTTAAAAAAGTTTTTGATATTTACATTGAAGAGGGATCACTTTACAAAACGGCAGAAAAATTAAGAGAGATACAGATCCCATTCAAGGGTAGTAGTAACGGAAACTGGAATGTTCAAACTCTAAACAACTTGCTCAGAAATCAAAGTTATATTGGCATCAAAGAAGTTAATAAAGGGAAGAAGGGCCTGGATACAAAAGGATTAAGTTTGCATGAAAAATACCAAGTGGTGAAAGCTTCTTGGCCTGCAATTATTGATGAATCAACATTTTATATAGTTCAAAAAATGCTTGATGATAACGCCCAGAACGAGCGCATAAGATTAAGTGATAAACAAACGAGAATTTATTTGGTTTCTGGAATTGCTACTTGTGGCGAATGCGGTCGAGCACTTGTTGGTTCTGCTGCCCACGGCAGAACCAGTGTAATTCGATATTACACACACAGACCAATTGAAGGTCGGTCAGTAAAATGTTCAACAAAAAGAATTCAAGCTAACCTTGTTGAAACTACAATCGTAAATCATTTTCTCCATGTCATACAGAGAGAGGGATATTTGGATGGCATTGAAGATGCTATTACAAAAAATCTTTCTGGCACAAGTGAACAACTTCAAGGCCAAAGAAGTGAAGCACAAAAAAAATTAACAGAACTTGATACTGACAGAAAAAAACTAATGAGACTCCAAATTCAAAACGAAGATTTGGTATTACACACTATTTATTCAGAACAATTATTGGAGACAAAAAACCAACAGCAAAAGCAATCTGAACTTTTAGAAACTATTTCTAGGAAACTTGAAGAAACACCACGGCCAAGTGATATTCGTGCTGCCGTCGAAATAAATCTCAAGCGTCTCCTTGCAGCTTGGAGTAAAGCGACACCAAAAATGCAAAAGTCGCTGATTCGGGCCATCGTGGATCGCCTTATTTTTAATTCTGATAGTATCGACATTTATTACCGACCGATCGAGTCAAATAATTATGAAAGCCATAAGTCTAAAGATAAATCGTTCACGGGGGC
>DIUR01000003.1 GCA_002428265.1 Bacteriovoracaceae bacterium UBA6153 | reverse complement strand
GGACAGTCTACGTGAGCGTAGTGACGAGAAGCTGTTTCATATTCTACGTGAGCTGTATTAATTGTAATACCACGTGCTTTTTCTTCTGGTGCTGAATCGATATCTGCATATGATTTCGCTGCTCCACCATGGATCTTCGCCATAGTCATTGTAATAGCAGCTGTTAAAGTCGTTTTACCATGATCTACGTGACCAATAGTTCCGATGTTAACGTGAGGTTTTGTACGGTCGAATTTTTCCTTAGCCATCTGGTCTCTCCTTCTTCATTCTCTTTTAACTTTTAAAAAGAATTAATTATTTTTGATATGGAATTATAACGGGTTCTAAATTAAGTCAACAGTATGCACTCGAAGCCTAAACCTGACAAGAGGAAAAAGTGGAGCTCCAGATGGGAATTGAACCCATGACCTCTCCCTTACCAAGGGAGTGCTCTACCACTGAGCCACTAGAGCAAAACCGTAGGACAAAATGATAAATATTTGGGTAGAGAATGGAGCGGGCGACAAGATTCGAACTTGCGACATCCACCTTGGAAGGGTGGCGCTCTACCAACTGAGCTACGCCCGCATAGAAAACAAAATTAGAAAAATGGTGGAGAGAGAAGGATTCGAACCTTCGAAGGTATAAACCGACAGATTTACAGTCTGTTGCCTTTGGCCGCTCGGCAATCTCTCCTCAATTTCCAGCTCTCACTATCAAGATAAATGGAGCTGACTATAGGAATCGAACCTACGACCGTCGGTTTACAAAACCGATGCTCTACCAACTGAGCTAAGTCAGCTTACACAGTATCTAACCGCTATGCTAGGGGTATTTTATAATCTGTTGTGGTTTTAAAGGCAATATTTTTTTTCATTTTTTTGAACTTAAATTCCACCAAATATTTTTTCCATAGCAATTGCTGCGGCGACTGAAACGTTAAGAGATTTAATTTTCCCTTGGGGTTTGAAGGAAATTGTCGTTTCAACGACACGGCCAACGGCATGTGACATCCCTACATCTTCAGCGCCTAAAACTAAACAAATTGGTTTTTTATTATCAATTTCACCCAAATCACCTGTCGCGTGTTCTGATAATCCGATCACTGTTGCGCCTAAATCTTTTAATTTTGTTAGTGCTTTTGGAAGTCCTGAGCACTTTACGATTTTTACATACTCAGTTGCACCAGAGGCAATTCGAGAAAAGCCTGGGCCAGTTCCAAAATTTCCACGGGCCGAAAGTAAAATACAATCTACTCCGTAGAAGGCAGCTGTTCTCATAATGGCAGCACCATTATGGGCATCAGTAACCTGATCAAGTGCTAAAATTTTTATAGGGATTCTGCTTTCAAGTTGCTCATAGATCCACGTCGGCTCAAAAATTTCAATCGGACTTACCAGCATAAAAATACCGCTTGGTACTCGTTGAAACTCCAGCTCCATGTCTTGATAAATTCTTTTTGCTTCTTCTTGAAGGGCATGGCTTTCAAGCCATCTCACTTTTGTTAATGGAATTTCATTTTCACGCAAACCACTACGCTTTTTAAATTCTTGGTAGCCTTCATCAGTTGCTACGATTTCAAAAATCTGCCTTTGCGGATTTCTGATCGCTTCTGCGATACTGTGAATTCCAATGATCATGTCGTGGTCCATTTGATTCATAAATTCCTACTTAAGCAAATTTTTAAGAGTTGAAACTAAATCTTCTCTTTTTACTTTTGTCACTGTTCCAGTTTTTCTCTCGATGATTTCAAGTTCACCGCTGGCTCCGAAATCTCTTTCTCCTAAAACTACACGATATGGTAGTCCCAGAAGATCTGAGTCTTTAAATTTATTTCCCGGACCAACATTTCTGTCGTCGTAAATAACTTCAAGGCCAGCTTTTTTCATCTCGGCATAGATTTCATCAGAGATAGCTGCAAACTCTGGAGCTTTAACGATCGTTGCAAAATACACATCGTATGGTGCAATTGATTTTGGCCAGATGATTCCATTAGCATCGTGGTTTTGCTCAATAGCAGCGGCCACAACTCTCGTTACACCAATTCCATAACAACCCATTAATGGAGTCGCGAGTTTTCCATTTTGATCAAGAACACCGACCTTCATCGCCTTTGTGTACTTGTCACCAAGCTGGAAAACGTGACCAACTTCGATACCGCGTTTTTCAACAACAGTATGTTTTCCATCAAGAGTAAGATCTCCTGCTTTTGAAAGTCTTAGGTCTGCTTGAACAAGTTTTTTGATATCACGTTTTGGATTGAATCCTGTCACGTGAGCATCTTTTTTATTGGCACCGATAACAAAAGTGGCATCAATATTAACTTCGTTATCAAAAATGATTTCCAGTTGGTCTTCAAGTCCTACTGGCCCGATAAATCCTTTCCAAAGTTTTGCTTTTTTAAGTTCTTCTTCAGACGAAGCCGCAAGATGATCACATTTTAAAAAGTTTTGAAGTTTAATTTCGTTAACGGAGTCATCACCAATAACCATAGCTAAAATCATTTTAGATTCTTCGCCAGTTGTTGCGGTGTAGACCATCGACTTTAAACTTTGTGCTGGTTGAAGACCAAGAAGTTTACAAACTTCATCGATCGTTCCAGTTTTAATTGTTTCAACTTCTTTCATTTCCGCTTTCGTCATATCAAAAGTAGTCGCAGCTCTTTTTGTCTGCGCTTTTTCGATATTAGCTGCGTATTTT
This sequence comes from Bacteriovoracaceae bacterium UBA6153, assembly GCA_002428265.1. GTDB lineage: Bacteria > Bdellovibrionota > Bacteriovoracia > Bacteriovoracales > Bacteriovoracaceae > Bacteriovorax. The sequence goes on along the minus strand of DIUR01000003.1, from coordinate 177,468 downwards.
GCTTCTTGAGAATAAATAATTAAATCTTCACCAGAGTTTGCGACAACCTGAAACTCGTGAGTTTTTGAATCCGCTGAGGCCATGGCTCCACCGTCTGCTTCGACTGGAATAAACTCCAGCCCAAGACGTGTAAAGATCGCCGTATAAGCGTCATAGAGGGCCTGGTAACCAACATCAAGACTCGCTTTATCCAAGTGGAAAGAATAAGCATCTTTCATTGTGAACTCGCGGCCTCTCATCAAACCAAAACGCGGTCTGATTTCATCGCGGAACTTTGTGTTGATTTGATAAAGTGTTACTGGCAATTGTTTGTATGATTTAATTGTCGATCTAAAAATATCAGTAACTGTCTCTTCATTTGTTGGAGAAATACAAAGGTCTGCATTTTTTTTATCTTTAAAACGCAGCATCAAGCCGCCCATCTTATCCCAGCGACCTGTCTCCTGCCATAACTCTCCTGGAGTCACTACAGACATCGTAATTTCAAAACAGCCGATTTTATCTAATTCTTCGCGAATGATATTTTCAACTTTTCTAATTGAACGAAGTCCCATTGGAAGATAGTTGTAAAGTCCTGAACCTGATTTATGGATAAGACCAGTTCTGATCATTAATTGGTGAGAAGCAATCTCAGCGTCTGCTGGAACTTCTTTATAAGTTTGCCAAAAACCTTGCGTGAGTTTCATATGGATACCTTGGATGAATTTAATTTATTTATAATGCTCTAAACTTTTAACTAATGAAACGATGGTTGTAAAGCTCTGGGGAGTGTGAAGGCTTCAACTGTTTCACGTTCAAGTGAGGCTGCAGAAACAATTTCGTACGCTGATGGAGTCGCAAGAAGTTTTCTACATAGAAGATTATGGACGTGGTGACCTGATTTATAAGTCGTAATCTTTCCCGCGATCTCATGACCTAGAAGAGAGATGTCTCCAACTGTGTCTAAGATTTTGTGACGAACAAATTCGTCAGCAAAACGCAGACCTTCAGGATTAACTACTTTGTAGTCATCTAAAACGATAGCGTTATCTAGAGATCCACCTTTGATGAGTCCCTTTCTTTTTAGTGCGTCTACGTCTTTTAATAAACCGAATGTGCGAGCTCTACCGATTTCATTAATATAGTTTTCGCATGAAAATTCGAAAACTTTATTCTGAGTTTTAATTGTCGGGTGAGCGAATACAATTGTTGAATCGATAATAAGTTTTGAAGACGGTTCGATCTCCGCCCACTTGTCGTCAAACTCAACGCGAACTTTTTCAAGTACGATTAAAAACTTTTTTGATTTGTTAAGAGTTGCGATCCCCGTTTCCTTTAATAAGAAAACGAAAGAGGCCCCTGACCCATCCATGATTGGAACTTCCGGCCTATTGATTTCGCAGTAAACGTTATCAATACCAAAGCCGTAAAAAGCTGAGAGTAAATGCTCAACAGTGTGAACAGCGTTTACGCCGCCACCAAGTGTTGTATTATTTTCTGTCGCTCCTACAGTTTCTGCAGTTGCTTTAAGAACTGGTGCATTTGGAATATCAGTGCGTTTGAATTGAATACCAAAATCCGCCTCTGCCGGGTGCAGAGTTAACGTTACTTTTTTACCGGAGTGAATACCGATACCAGTAACAGAGAGTTTTTTAGCGAGAGTTCTTTGGTTTAACATCAATTTTTAAAGCCTATATAATCAATATTTCTTAATATTTTTCACAATTTAATTGCCTCTTATTTTATTGGCAACTTAAAACATTATAATCCTTAAGGGTCAGGGCCTAAAGTAATAATTCTTGCCGATAACCGCACGATCAAATCAGTCCTATATTACTACAAATTCAAATTTTGCAGGGAAAATTAACTAGTTAGTGAAAAAAATGCTTATATTTGAGAATTTTGTTTAACTATTAAACATGTAATTTCAATTAATTAGGTGTCTATTCAATGTTTAATTATAGAGAGACTCTATTTACAGATAGGGGCCTTGGGATCTTTTGAGCATATCCAGCTTTTCATCACTGCATTTTCTTCTTTTTGTTTACGAACTTCTGATTCAAGAGAGGCGATCTTTCTTTGGTTTTGTTCAATCGCTTTATCGTGGCCGATCAACCAGTTTTTAATTTCTTTGATTGATTCGATGATGGGAGCAATTAACATTGAATACGCAACAGACCTAAAACCTTTTTCATCTTTTGAAACAGCTTCCGGAAAAATCTTTTCAACTTTTTGAGCGATCACACCCATTTCGCGGCGATTTGAAAATTTCATCTTTGGATACTCATCGTTTTTGAAACTATAAAACACGCCATCGATAGAAGTTAATTTTTCAAGAGCATTCGAAATTGCAGTTACATTTTTTTTGTAACGTAGATCAGACGCGTTCACGTAACTTGATGTTCCTGCAACTTGACCATTCACGTGAAGCTCGTAACCCGGAGTTGTGGTTCCAATACCAACCCTTCCTATTGTATCAACCAATAATCGACTTGCTCCTGCTGTAAAATCATAAATTTCATATTCACCATTACCAAGTGAGAGATTCAATGCTGTCCCCCACACTTGCGCGACACCATTATTTTTTTTGCCGGCATAACGATTGTAAATCGCATTACCATCTCCGCCACTTTCCATATTGAATGTTGCACTGGCTGCTCTATAAAAGGTTTTAGTTAAATCAAGTTTTGCTCAGTCTCTAAATTAAAACACGACATCTTCTAATCCTGATGATAAATTCGAAGGGCAGCGTTTTTTACTTTTTGCTAGTCTCAAAGGTGAAAGTCGCTTCACGTATCACATTATTTACAAGCGTCACATGCTAGAAGGACCGACGACTCTAACGATTAACAGAATCGGAGTTGGATTAGGGTTTGTTGTTTTTTAGGATCACTATGGAATCAATCTGGTTTAAAAAAGATTTAACATTAGAACAAATGAACAAGTTTAGTAAGAACACTTTAGTCTCGCATATCGGGATAGAGCTAACAAAACTAGGCGCTGACACACTTGAAGGCACAATGCCGGTTGATGAGCGTACATTTCAGCCAGCAAGACTTCTTCACGGAGGCGCTTCATGCGTCCTCGCAGAAACACTGGGAAGTATTGCTGCTAATATGTGCATTGATACGAATGAAAAGATGGCGGTCGGCCAGCACATCGAAGCTACCCATATAAGATCTGCTACAAAAGGTCTTGTTCGTGGTGTAGTAAAACAAATTTATATGGGCAGGTCATCTCAGACCTGGAGAATCGAAATCTATAACGATGACAATAAGCTCATTTGTGATTCAAAAATCATCATGGCCATTATTAACAAAAAATAAATTACAGCCCCAGAGGAAACCACGTTCTATCGTAGGCCCCAGATTGGTCTGGCATTGTATCCAGCCACACCTGAGCGTTTTTTGGTGCCGAAGTTTTCTCAACTACGACTGTTGCCTCTCTAGTGCCAATTAGTGATGAAGTAAGCTCTGTAGAAAGGATAAATCGGAAATACTTATTATTGATGATAAGCGAATGCTCATTGATTCTTAATTGTCCCGAGGCATTTGATTTCCATCCATCAATAACCCAATTGCATTTTTGTTCAGACATTAATCCGCCACCAGCTGAAAAATTAAAAACCTCAACGCCGTTTTTCAAATAGACTCTCTCGCCAGTAGTCGCTTTGGTGATAACTATTTTATAAGGAACGTAGAATGCGACTGAATATGAACAGTAAGCGCCTACTTCAAACCCTGTTTCGGGAATTTTTGAAGCTTCAAAGAAATTAACAGACTTTCCATCGGCCATTTGCCCTGCTGCCAGGTCATAGCTTAGATAAAAATTGTAATCATGCTTTTCAATGGTAAATGAACCAACGAGTTCTTCTTTGGCAAATACAGGCAAAGAGAAAACTAAAGTCATGGCGATAATTAAAGATTTCATAAGGGCTACCTCTGGTTGATGTAGCCCTTCATTATATTAAAGACATTTTAATGACAAGATTTTTAACTAGTCTTTGTTCTTGGCGATATGCTCACGAGACTTCTGGCTTATCTCCCTTCCTCTTGGCGTTCTTAGTAAAAACCCCTCTTTAAGTAGATAAGGCTCGTAGACGTCTTCAATAGTTGTTCTATCCTCTGCCAGCGTTGCGCAAAGAGTTTCAATCCCTACCGGTCCACCCTTGTAATAATCCTCAATAACTTGAAGGATTTTTCTATCCATGCGGTCTAATCCGTAAGAGTCGATTTCCATCAAAGATAGGGATTTTTTAACTGAATCTTCTGAAATATGACTCTCACCTTTTACCAGTGAAAAATCTCTTACTCTTCTTAAAATTCTATTGGCAATTCTCGGAGTGCCTCGGGCGCAAGCTGCAATTAACTTCAATGCAGCCTTATCTAAAATGATATTTAATTTCTTTGAATTGTTTTCTACGATTTCTGCCAACTCACTATGATTATAAAAATCAAAATGAAGATGGGCCATGAAACGATCTCTTAGAGGATTTGAAAGAAGGCCTGATCTCGTTGTCGCTCCAATTAATGTAAATGGTGCAACCTGAATCTGCATCGTACGAGCGCTTGGCCCCTGGCCAATGACGATATCTAAACGATAGTCTTCCATTGCAGAATAAAGGATTTCTTCAACTGAAATATTCATTCTATGAATCTCGTCGATGAATAAAACATCGCGAGGTCCAAGATTGGTTAAAATAGCAGCGAGATCACCCTTTTTTTCAATCGCTGGTCCCGAAATAACATGCAATTCACTTCCAATTGATTTTGCAATAATCATGGCAAGTGAAGTTTTTCCAAGGCCCGGAGGACCTGACAAAAGTGCGTGATCCATAGCAGAGTTTCTAATTTTTGCAGACTCAACCATAACATCAATATTTTGAACGACTTTTTTCTGGCCGATATATTCAGAGAAATCAGTTGGGCGCAAAAGCACTTCATGCTTAAACTCCTCTGTGTGAGTCTCTCCTGCTAAAACGCGTCCATTTTCATCATTTTCAATAATCATATTTATAATTCTTTAAGAACCAGATGAATTAACTGTTCTGGTTTTGTGATTAAATTGGCACCGAGAATTTTTTGAGCGATAGGAATGATCTTATCTTCTTTGAAGCCCAGTTCTTTACAGGCCATTAATGTATCATTCATGATCTCATGCTGATTAACTGATCCAACACTGACCTCTTCTTCAATGTAGTGAGTCTCTTCAATAATTAATGATGTTTTTGCTGCTGGAGCAAGCCCACCTCTGATGATTTTAGATGAATCGCTATACATTTTTACTCTATCGATTTTTCCAGCGAGGTCTAATACGATTTGAGCTGCACCTTTTGAACCAAGACCAGGCACTTTTGTAAGGGACGCCTTAGCTTCCAGGTTAACAGCATTGATAATCTCGTTTACACCTAAATTTGCAATCAAGTTGTAAGCTGATTTAGGGCCAATGCCTTTTACAGTTAAAAGCATTTCAAAAAGTTTTTTAGCTCTTAATGAATGAAAACCAAAAAGGGTTTCAGAATCTTCTTTGATAATATGAGCCACGAAGATTGCGGCATGAGTTCCTTCTACCAGAACTTTATTATAAAAAACCTGATAACCGATTCCCGTCGAGGTTTGGATAATAGATTCATTTCCATCACTGAAGAGAACTTCACCGTTTAAAAAACCAATCATACTGCCTTCCCCATTAATTTCATTTTCATATTTCTATTGAATACGTGACAAACAGCAATTGCCAGAGCGTCAGACTCATCTGACGTTTTAAAAGTCATTTTTCCAAACATCATCGACATGGCCTTATCAATGGCTTCTTTATCAGCATGACCATGCCCACTGACTGAAGATTTTACTGCGTTTGGTGAATACTCGTAAATTTTTCCAAGTTTCGTACGTGAAAATGCTGCAATCATCGCTCCTCTTGCTTGAGCAAGCTTACTTAGTGCATCTACGCTTTTTACATAAATCAAAGCTTCAATTGAAACTTCATCGGGATTGTAGCGATTCATTAATTCATCGCAAGTTTGATAAATCATTCCCAGTCTTTCGAGAAATTCATCAACGTGATCGTATTTTAAAACGCCCGAAGCAATATATGAAATTTTTTTGCCTTGAACTTCGATAAGCGCATATCCTGCTTTTCTCGATCCGGGGTCAATTCCCAAGATAATCATTTAGCACCTTTGCCTTTTAAAAAAGTACCAATGTAAAACAGTAATGACCCACCAACTAATTGAATGAGTTCAAGCTGGCCGTAATCACCCTTAGCAAGACCTGCAAATAGACACAGTCCAACAGAAGCGAAACCAATTAACTGCATTCCAAGCCCAATATAAAAAAGCATAAAATCCCTCGATATTTAAATCGTACTTAAGTTTTTTTTCTTTGTAAAAATATCTCTAAATGAGTATCATTCACGCATGAGTCAAATACTTCACTCGGCTTCAGTCAAAAAACTGATTACAAAAGGCTTAAAGGCTGAATGTAAAACCTTGAAGGAAAATAATATTTTTCCTCAATTAAAAGTCGTCCTTGTCGGCTCAGATCCAGCAAGTCTTATTTACACTTCCAGTAAGAAAAAATTCTGTGAAAAAATCGGCGCTCTTTGTGAAATAGTCGCTCTCGATGAAAACATTTCAGAAACTGAGTTCAAAAAAACGATTGAGCAAATCAATCAAGACGAATCGGTTCATGGTTGTATCATTCAACTTCCACTTCCTAAACATCTTTCGCATCTTGATGTCGGGCACTTGGTCGTCAAAGAAAAAGATGTCGATGGTTTTCATCCAGAAAATATTTATGCTTTGATTGCTAACAAAAGTGACAATAAGCATTTTATTTCATGCACACCAAAAGGAATTCTTACTTTAATGCAAGAAAGTCAGATTCAGGTTTCTGGAAAAAAAGTCGTGATTATTGGAAGAAGCATGATTGTTGGAAAACCTCTCGCAATGCTTCTCACTAATCAAAATGCGACTGTCACTCTTTGTCACTCACACACTGAAAATTTAAAAGAGCTAACAAAAAACTGCGACATTCTTATCAGCGCGATTGGAAAGGCGCATTTTATCGATGAATCTTATATTTCCCCTAATAAAAATCAAGTTATTATCGACGTAGGAATGAATACTGACACTCAAGGCCAGCTTTGCGGTGATGTTCATTTTGAAAAAGTCGCGCAACTTGTCTCTGCCATCACTCCTGTTCCGGGCGGAGTTGGCCCAATGACTATTGTTTCACTAGCGCAAAACCTTTTACAAGCCAGCAAAAACAGGTTATCTCTTTAGGACTATTTTCATAGGGGAAAACATGTCTATACTAAAAACTTCATTGCATGAAGAACATCTCGCTCTTAACGCTAAGATGGCTCCTTTCGCTGGATTCGACATGCCACTTCAATACTCTTCTGTAAAAGAAGAAGTTATGGCCGTCAGAGAACACGCTGGTGTTTTTGATGTAAGCCACATGGGCGAATTTTATGTCTCTGGCCCGGATGCAATTGCATTTGTTGATTTCATCGTAACAAACGATTTTAAAAATGCAGAAATGCTTAAGGCAGTTTACTCTCCACTTTGCCGTGAAGACGGAACTGTTATTGATGATTTGATCGCTTATAAACTTGCTACAGATAAAGTTCTTATTTGTGTAAATGCATCTAACATTCAAAAAGACTGGGAATGGATTAGCTCAAAAACAGCTAATTTCAACATCACCCTAACAAATCTTTCAAATGATTATTCACTAATTGCTCTTCAGGGGCCAAAAGCAGAATTAATTCTTCGCGATTTTGGAGTGAATATTCCAGCTGAATTTCCTTATTACTCAATTTTAGAAACTGTTCACGAAGGCGAGAAAATTATTGTTGCCCGCACAGGCTACACTGGTGAAGATGGATTTGAAGTTTTTTCAAGTCACGATTACGCTAAAAAGCTTTGGAGCAAACTCATTTTTAATGGCGTAAAACCATGCGGTCTTGCTGCGAGAGACGTTTTACGTGTTGAAGTTTGTTATCCGCTATACGGTCATGAGATCAGCGATTCAGTAACTCCTCTTGATGCTGGTCTTGGCTGGACAGTGAAAATGTCTAAACCAGATTTTATCGGAAAAGCGGCCCTTGAAGCTTACAAGCCTAAGTACCAATTGGTAAAACTCTCTCTGGAGCGCGGTATTCCACGTGAAGGATACGATGTTTTAGATGTTACGGGACAAAAAATCGGGACAGTAACAAGTGGAACGATGTCTGTCGTTACAGGAAAAGGCGTTGCCCTTGCTTTAATTGAAAAAGCAAAAGTACCTGCTGATAAAAAATACTTAATCAATATTAGAAACACTAACTATGAAGCGAACTTTCATGCGAAAGCATTCGTAACCGGAGGACACAAGTAATGAGCAACTCAATTCCATCAGAACTTAAATACACTAAAGACCATGAGTGGACGAAAATTGAAGGTGATGTTGCAGTCATCGGAATTACAGATTTCGCTCAATCTGCATTAGGAGATATCGTTTTCGTTGAACTTCCAGAAGCTGGTAAAACACTGTCTCACCACCAGGCATTCGGTGTTGTTGAATCGATTAAATCAGTAAGTGATTTATATTCACCACTTGCAGGAACTGTTCTTGAAGTAAACAAAGATGTCATTAATTCACCAGAACTCTGCAATGCTGAACCATACGGAAACGCATGGATGATTAAAATTAAACTTAGCAATCCTGCTGAAGTGAATGCTCTACTTTCTGCGTCTGACTACCAAAATTTTCTATCAACACTATAAATCTTTTGTAATTTACACTTTTCGCTTACTTACTAATGGAATGCTTTAAAAGAAGCATTCCATTAGCTTTTTTTACTGAGTCATTTTCCTCTAAAGTATCTAATTTCTCGTTAAAATTTATTTTTATTTTTTACACTCACTGATTGATTTCTCATAAAAAATTTTTACCTAAAAAAATCTTTACGAACGTTTTTAAAAACACCATACTTCTGTTCTCACACCAACGAAGTTTACATATTTTTAAGAATGGGATTCACTACTATATGATGTCTGAAAAACAGGATGCAATTCAGCTTCTAAATACTGCGGTAATTAAAAGCAAAGAAAAAAGAATTAACACCAGTTATGAAGAAAGATTAGCAAAGACTTGTAACTCACCAGTTATGAATGCTCTTTTAGTGGCCGTTGACCATCTGGCAGAAGAAGAAAAAATGTCTAAGGATCAAGCAGCGATTTCAATTATTGAAACGCTTAGAGAATTAGACTCTATCTGGAACGACTACGTACTTATGGAAGGTATCGGGAAACTGAAAGACCTTCTAAAAAACAACATCCAATAATTTAAGATTTAACTACAAAACCCCATTGAATCGTGGCCCTGCCGCCAACTAAAAGACCTTTCGGAGGGTTTGGGAACGGGCCAGCTTTATTAAAGGACTCGATCGCAGCTTGATCGAGTTCTCTTACTCCAGAAGTTCCTTCAATAACCATATCCACAATTTGCCCATGATCATTAAGTGTCACTGTCACAGATGTAATTAAATTTTCACTAGCAGGCATTCTTCTTCCAGATCTATAAAGATTTTTAGCTTTGTCTTTTATTGAACTTCCCCAGTGTTGCTCCAGCTTCTGACGAATACGGTGATAAAAACCATAATACTTAAATTCAGTCGTATTTAAGTTAGTCATATCTCCCAATGGAACTTCTTCAACGAAGTCATTGTTAGCGGCCAGACCATTGACGCCCAGTTTTCCTCGCTCAATCCCCTGCGCTGCTACTTTTCTCTCGAGAGCTGTCTTTTTTGCCATCTCATCAAAAGCTTCTTGAGATTCTTTTTCCATTCGCTCAACGTCTGCCATTTTGAAGCCACCAAGATCACTTAACGTAAGCTCTTTTTTTGGTGTTTTCGGCTTGTTTTTAGCTACTTTCTTAGCAGTTGGTTCCACCTGATCAAAAGAGGCGCTAGAGCCTTCTTTTTTACCTAATCCGGCTTCTTTAAAAGATCCATTTGTAGCGGCCATTGTCTGGCGCTCGAAAGTTTGATCCTTTTCACCAAGGAATCTTGAGTTCACAGGCCTTTCGTTTTTTCCACGAGCTTCATTAGCAACAACTTGCTTGCTTTGCATGTCTTTGATTGCTTGAAGTTGTTTTTTAGTGATGATTTTTACCGAATCAAACTGAGATAATTGAACCTTAGCATTTGCGATGAGTTTTTGATTTGTAGAAACAAAATTTTCTTCTTTATTAACCTTAACCATAAAAGCTAGAAAGCTGAGGTGAAGGCATACTGAGAAAATTAATGAATAAGAAATTTTTTGACGCTCTTTTATAAATCGTTTCATATTTCTTCCCTGACCCCTTCATCCTACTTGCCCACCAAGGCAAGGTATAGGACTTTATCGGAAAATTCAGCGGAAAGTTGAGCCAGTTTTCATTGGTAAAAATGACACTGGCCCTAAAGATAAAAACATTTTTGTCGCTTATTGATTTTCGAAATATTCGTCATCGCCAAGTGGTCTTGTTTTTTGAACAGTTCCGCCCTCTTCTGTCGGAGTCTCAGGCATTTCTGCAAAAGATTCCAAGATAGATCCTGCTGAATTGGGTGCAACTTTACGACCAGTTTTTTTGTCTACCCATTCTTGAGTAATTCCTGCGGGTATATCAAATGTATCATCACCGAATTTTCTGATAGTTGCTCGCATATACTCTTTCCAGACAGAAATTGGAGAGCGTCCACCTGTTTCACCGTAACCTAATGTCTTGTTATCATCAAAACCTGTCCATACAGCAGTAACAACATTTGGCGTGTAACCAACAAACCATGCATCAATATAATCGTTAGTTGTACCGGTTTTCCCCGCAACATTCGGACCTAATTCTCTTGCAGCCCCACCCGTACCACTCGAAACAACACCTCTTAGCATAGAAGTCATAACATATGCTAAACGTGCATCGTAAACTTGTTTTCCACTTAAATTTCTTACGAAAGCATTTCCTGTTGGCACAACTGTTTCATCTACAACTTTTTCTTCCTCAACGGTAGCTCCTGCTCCTTTGGGAATTTTCATATCTTTTTCAACTTCATTGATGTTGTATTTTTTTCCATCTCTATCAACAACTGAAACGATTGCTTTAGGTGTTACGAACCTTCCACCATTGGCAAAAACAGCAAATGTTGTCACCATGTCACGCGGAGAAACTCCAAATGTTCCAAGAGCAATACTTAAATTATTTTCAAGTTTTGCATTAAAGCCGATTCGGTCTACAAATTTCAGAATATTTCCAACTCCAACTTTATCTGCAATTTTAATCGTTGGAATATTTCTTGATTGCTCTAGAGAAACTCTCATTGTCACTGGACCTGCGTATCCACCATCATAGTTTTTTGGCTTCCAACTTGAAGCAGAGTCAAAGCCTGGCATTGCTTCTGGCGTATCCATAATAATAGTCGATGGATTGTATCCATGCTCAAGAGCAGCTGCAAAAAGAATGGGCTTAAAAGCAGAACCTGGTTGTCTCTTTGCTTGAACAACACGATTAAACTTTGAAAGGTTATAATTACTGCCACCAACATAGCTGATAATCTCACCAGTCTTAGCATCCATTGAGAAAATTGCACCTTGAACCTCTGCCACTTGATCAAGCATACATAGAATATATTTCTGAGCTCTGTAGAGTGATGCATTTTTTGATTTCGTTAGAAGTGCAGTTGCATCCTTGTTTAAATAAGGGGCTATTTGAACTGATTTTTTTACCATCTGAACATGGATTAAATCTCCTACTCTTAAAATAGTCGAAGGCTTATTTACTTCCTGATAGTAAGCAGTGTTTTCACTGATGCTTCTTTTGTGTGCCCATTTAAAGTAATCAAATGGAATAATCCCCGGTGATCCTGCAAGAGAGACATAAACCAATTTCATGGCATCATCAACTCTCGTCACAACCGCTTCGTATTGAGTATTATCTTTTAAAATATCCTGAATTTGATCATTAACGGCAAGGCCAGGAGTGAAGCCTTCGTCCCCTGAATTTACGTATTGTCTGTTTTGCTCTTCACGCATTTCATCGTAAGACTTTTCATCAAAGTTAAATTCGTAAACTTTTTCATTTTGCTGGTTAATTGTGAAATAAGACGATTTGTTTTTAAAAAGATTTTTTCTAGCTTCTTTTTCAAACTTTATAAATTCTTCGTTGCCGATGTGAGCAAATGGCCCTTTATAACCTTGTCTCTTATCAATTTCTTTAATCCCTCTTTGGATTTGCTCTTCAGCAACTTTCTGGAGCTCCCAATCGAGAGTTGTCTTAATTTTATACCCGTCAATTAAGAATGATTTTTCACCAACGGCTTCAACAACTTTTTGTCTAATCCATTCAGTGAAATAACCTGCTTTCAATTCATCTTCACGAATGCGATAAACTGTCGCTTCTTTAAGTGCATCCTGATATTCCGCATTTGTAATTTTTTTCAGCTTATGCATACGATCGATAACATAACCTTGTCTCATCTTCGCTGCATGTGGATTTACAAATGGTGAGTACTTTCCTGGAGCAACAAGAAGACCTGCCAGCATTGCTGATTCGGCAACTGTCATGCTTTTTAATTCTTTATTATAATATCCGCGGGCTGCAGCTTTAACTCCGTAATAGCCACCACCGAGATAAACCTGATTAAGGTAAAGATAGAGAATTTCTTTTTTCGTTAGTTTTTCTTCAATTCTTTGAGCAAGAATAAAGTCTTTCACTTTTCTCGTGATCGATCTCTCTGAACTTAAAAGAAGTGACTTCGCTACCTGCTGAGTAATCGTACTTCCACCCTGAACAACTTTTCCGGCCTTAAAGTTGGCAAACATCGCGCGAGATAAACCCCAATAATCTACACCTTTATGCTCGAAGAATTTATCATCTTCAGCTGACAAAAAAGCGTCAATAACTCTTTGAGGTACATCGCTCATTTCAACGATTTCTCTTTTTTCCAGACCAAGCTCCGCTAAGATCACTCCATCTTTAGAAATGATTTGAGAGGCAAGGTTTGGCTTGTAATCCTGAAGTTTATCAATCTTTGGAAGATCGAGATTAAAATATGTAAATGCTACGGCACCAGTCGCTCCCGCAAGAAGACCTATCCCCAATAAAGCAAAGATAATTTTTACGATTAAGCTCTTCATAGTAAGTCCTTTTACTCAGCTGCTTTTGAATGTGAAATTTTCTGTTGAATTAATTTTTTAAGCGCACCAGATTGAGCTTCAACATACTCTTGAGTTTTTAAAAGATAGAATGCGCCATTTTCAGTGGAATCAAGACTCATTTTTGCCAGTGGAATTGAATAGAAGAAATCAAATCCTTTTTTCTGACGTGCAATTCTTCCGGCAGCTCTTCCATAAACGCCAATAAGAAATTCATTAGAATCCTGAAAATCAAATTTAGAACCTAAGACATCAGCACCAATCGCAAAATCAACACCTATTCTCCTCATAAGATTGGCATTGAAGACTTCGCTTTCAAAAGCTGTTGTATACTGAGTTGCTTTAATGCGATTATCTACAGAGTTAGTAAGCTTCATGTTCATAAATAGAAGATCGCGAAGATTTCCTTTATCAAAATAGTAAGTCTTCTTTGTTTTTGAATTATATAAAGTTATATAAAACTTTTTAGGAGTGTCCTGAAGATTTTTATTTTTTAACTTATCTAATAAAAGTGTGTCGATTTCTTCCAGCCACTCTGAATCATATGGGCGGTATTTTCTTTTTTCTTTAAAGTATCTATAAAAATTCCACTCAATTACTTCAGGAGTCATCCCACTGGCATACATTCCGGCAACGATAGCTCCAAAACCTGTTCCTGTTATAATTTGTGGAGTGAGATTTTGTCTTTCAAGGAACTTTAATAATGAAACATAATTAATCGCTCTATAAAGACCCGGTCCAAGGCTTAGACCTATTCTCAATTTTCTAGAATTTGACTGGCCGATTGTCGGTGAATCATCTTCAGGAGTAAAAACATCTCCACCTCTATCTCCAAGACGTACTGTTTCTTCATTGGGAATTAGTTGAGGAGTTGCCCCACCATTAAGCCCAAGTTCATCCAGAGGCCCGATATCAACTTGCGCCGGCACATTTGTATTGGTTGTTGTATTAGGAACACCTGTTTGTGATTTCTGAGGCAATGGTTGAATAGATGAACAAGAAACTGCCATCGCCAATATTAAACCTAGAAATACTCTGGACATTTTTCTAGTCATCTAAAGTTCTTCTTCTTTTAAGCTATCTGTTAATAGAGCGATCTTTTTTTCTGCAATCGAAAGTTGGTCTTTGCATTCTTTATATAACTTGGTCCCAACTTCAAATTGTTCCAAGCTTTTTTCAAGCGCTAATTCTCCAGACTCAAGTTTTGATACTATATTTTCCAGCTCTTTGAGCGAATCTTCAAAAGAATTTTTCTTAGTCATTATATGCCTCTTCATTAGAATTATTGATTTCACTAAGCCGACTAAATTAGACCTGTATAATGTGTCAAAAATTACACACCCATGATACTAATTTTTCCGCATACGCCAGCTATGAACTTACCTGTAAAGATACATTATCAATGACTTACTTGGAAGCATTTTGAGAGGGACAATTTTACCTATGTAGGGATATTGGCACCTCGCACGCTATAGTTAACTTAATAGTCATCTCAAATCGGAGGAAACTTTTGAGAGAACTTTGGGTGCCCTTATCAGGCGCAATCGCTCAACAAAGAAATGTTGAAACGATCGCCAACAACGTGGCCAATGCTAATACACCAGGATTTAAGAAAGATCAGGTCGTCTTTAAAGAATACCTAACTGCTCTTGAAAAAAACGGTGAAAAAGCTGGCGTCGACCTTCCACAAAAAGAGTGGAAGCCAGAAGATTTCTACCGCAGCTACAACTCGGAAGACTCATTTGTAAAAATCGACGGATCTTATACTAATCATGAGCAAGGTCAGCTCACTCCAACCGGAAACTTTTTTGATAACGCTCTTAGTGGTCCGGGATTTTTTGAAGTCCTGACTCCTAACGGTGTCCGATATTCAAGAAAAGGTGCTTTTAGCATCAGTAACGAAGGAAAACTGGTTAACGACCAGGGATTTCTCGTTTTATCTAAAGACGCTCCACCAATTGAAGCGGGCGATGGAAAATTAAACCTTGCGGCTTCCCCAGAATCCCGTGCCATCACTGTTAGTGGCTCAAAATTTTCAATCAGCCTTGAAGGCGAAGTCTTTAGCGGCGCTAACAAAGTAGCTGATCTCGCTATTACAGAGTTCAACGACATCCATGCTCTTCGAAAAGAAGGCAATACTCTATTCATTAATCCTGATCAAAATAATATTAAAACTGAAGGTTTAAAAACTTCAATTCATCAGGGTTTTGTTGAGCAATCAAACGTGAATGCAGTAACTGAAATGTCGAACTTAATTAATGCCAACCGAAACTTTGAATCTATTCAAAGAGTCATCAAAACATATGACTCGATGAGTGCCAGAGCGGTTAATGAGATATCTAAATTTTAATCAGGTGTGAGAAAGCTATTATGATGAAAAACATGACGACAAAATTATTTTTACTCGCATTTAGTTTGACTTCTATGCAGGAAGCTCAGGCAATGCTCAAGGCCCTTCACACGGCAGCTTCTGGTATGAGTGCACAGGAAACAAACGTTAACACGATTTCCAACAACATCGCTAACGTCAATACGACTGGTTTTAAAAGAGGCCGCACAGAGATTGACGATTTAACTTATGAAACAGTTCAGGAAGCAGGAAGTAGATCTTCAGCTTCTACAAATTATAATGTCGGAACTCAAGTTGGTTCAGGTGCGAGAGTTTCTGCCGTTAGAAAAGAGTTCACAAACGGAGCTCCTCAAATTACCAATAACCCATTTGATCTTATGATCAATGGAGATGGATTTTTTGGAATCGTCATGCCAAACGGGGAACTAAAGTTTTCTCGCGATGGATCTTTTAACGTTGATGCTCAAGGCTCACTCGTTACAAAACAAGGATACAGAGTTTATCCTGGCTTTAACTTCCCACCTAATACATCGACTGTAAGTATTTCTGAAGACGGAAAAATGCAGGCCTTCACCAAAGGATCAGCGGAACCAACTGAAGTTGGACAGCTTCCCGTTTTTACTTTTGTAAACCCAGTAGGATTAAAATCAACTGGTATGAATCTTTATCAGGTATCTCTTTCAAGTGGGCAGCCAGTTCAGGCCGTGGCCGGAATAGATAATGCTGGATCAATTATGCAAGGAGCGATTGAAGCTTCTAACGTGAGTCCAATGACTGAAATGACTGACCTGATTCGTGCTCAACGTGCTTATGAGATGAACTCAAAAGTAATGGGTGTAGCTGATCAGATGATGCAAACGATTAACAACATTAGGTAATTAATTAATGAAAAGTTTGATCACTGTACTAATTTTTGCTTCATTTAATCTCAGCGCTTCTGAGTGCGGAATTGAATTGTATTCTAAAATTTACAGACTCACTGATGATCAGGCCCTTCAGGCCCGTGATCTGGTGAAAAATACAACATGCTCACCAGAGATTACCAATAAGCTATCAGCTTTAATATCGAACTCACAAGGATCAGTTGGAACAGACTTTTTAAAAAATGAGTTAAAAAAAGACTTCCCTGACTTAGAAATCAATTTTGTTAATAAAAAACTCTCTCTTTTGAGCTTAACTTCGACTCTTAAAGATCAACTTCTTCCAGATACAAATTTATTCTTTGCTCAAGCAAGATCTCTTAATGGAGTAAGCTCCCTTGGTCTTTCGGAAGGTGAACACTTAAGACCAATTTGTGATGCTTGTACAAGTTTTGGTGAAAAGAATATTAAAATTGATATTACAAATGTTGTTGATAATACGAATAGAACTCTATGGTTTACTTCTAAAATCATGGCAAAAGTAAAAGTCGTAAAGGCCAAAAGAAGCATCAGCTTTCAACAAAAAACTTTGGATGCTCAGGATTTCTACCTGGACGAGATCATGACAATGAGTCCAGATAACGCCCTTACAACTTTGGATAATATTCGCTTCTACAAATCGAATAAAACAATTCTTCAAAATGCAGTAGTTTCAAATATGGATCTTCAAGCAGTTAATCTGATTAATTTTGGAACACCTGTGAGTGTAACTCTTGTCAACAGCAGCATCTCTTTGCAAAGAACTGCTATGCCCATTCGCTCAGCTAGATTTGGCGAAACAATAGAACTTAAAGGACCTAATAATAAAAATATTGCTGGAAAAGTTGTCGACTTTAACAAAGTGGTGATCGAACTATGAAATTTAAAACACTAATTCTTCTTTCTTCTTTATCCCTTCTTGCTTCATGCGGATCTTTTGTAGATAGCATGTACCGCGATCTTGCACGCGAAGATAATAGAACAGGTCTCGCTGATGAAGACGAAAATGAAGCTGGGTACCCAGATCAATTCGATCAATACAGAAAAAATACAAAGAGAAGAACTTCTTCTGTTTATAACAAGCCAGGAAGAGACCGTGGTGAAGTGTCGACTAACACTCAAAAATTAGTTAACCCTGAAGTTAAAAGAAAATACCAAGACGAAAGAGTTGCTCTAAAAAGAACAACTGCAAGTGACCTGACAGATAATGGGAACGATGGAAGCCTTTGGGGAACAAGCGATCCTAACGCTTACTTATTTTCAAACAGTAAAAATAAGAGCTCTGGAGACATCGTTCAGATCAACGTACTGGCAAAACTTAGAAATGAAATCACGCTGGAGCTCAAGCGCGCTTTCCCGGATAATCCATACGATGTAAAAGTTGCTGACGGAACAAAACCAGCTGCAACACCTCCGGCCGCAGGCGCTCCAGGGGCCGCTGCTGCGACAGGATCAGAACCGGAATCAAGTGATAGAATTTCAAGTGTCGTCGTAGAAGAAATTAATCGCGAACATCTTCTCATCAAAGGAAGAAAAAACGTTCTTTTCAAAAATAAAAAGAGAATGGTTGAAGTTCAGGCACTCGTTTCAAGAAAAGATATCATGGACAACGACTCTGTAAACTCTGACTCCATTCTAGAATCTAACGTATCGGTTGTGAGGTAATAATGAAGGCCACTTTAGTTATTCTATCAATGCTATTTACTACACCGGTTTTTTCAGCTCCCTCAAGGCTGAAAGATATCGTTACAGTCAAAGGCGTGAGAGAAAATCCCATTATCGGATACGGTCTTGTTATCGGTCTTAATGGCACAGGTGATGGCGGTGGTGAAATTACCAATACATCTCTTAGAAAAATGTTTGAAAAGCTGGGATTAAATCCTAAGTCAGAAATAAGCTCAAAAAACGTTGCGGCAGTTGTTGTTACAGCTAAACTTCCTCCTTTTGCCCGCGTAGGACAAAAAGTGGATCTAATTGTATCAAGCATTGGTGATGCTTCTTCACTAGCGGGTGGAACACTTTTAGTTACTCCTCTTAAAGCTGGTGACGGAAATATTTACGCTGTTGGTTCTGGGCCTCTTTCAGTTGGTGGATTAAAAAAAGGGGCTAAATTCGCAACGACAGCAACACTTCCAAGTGGAGCGACAGTTGAAAAAGAAGTTATCACTGAGTTTGAAAAAAAGAACTCATTGAGACTTAGTCTTAATAATTCTGATTTCACAACAGCTGCAAGAATTGAAAAAGTTATCAATGAAGAACTGGGTGGAAAATTTGCTGTAGCAAAGGATTCATCGACTATTGATTTAATTGTTCCAGCTCAATACGAAAGAAACGTTGTTCAATTAATGGCGATCATTGAAAACTTTAAAGTAAACACTGATTCAGCTGCTAAAATTGTAATCAATGAAAGAACCGGAACGATTGTGGCCGGCGGAGATATCATGGTGAAGCCGGTGGCCATCAGTCATGGCGACCTGACTGTTGAAGTAAAAGGCGAAGGCGACTCAAAATCGGCCAAGCCAGGCTCGGTCTATTACATGGAAAAAGGGACAACCCTGAGCGAATTAGTCAAAAGCTTAAATGCCTTTGGAGTAGCTCCGGAAGACTTGATTTCAATTTTTCAGACACTTAAGCGCGATGGTGCCTTAATTGGTGAAATTGAATTAATTTAAGACCCCCTCTTTGTAAATTTTATATCTAGTATTCGGGCGCTCATTGGTGTTAAAATTTTTAAGACTAGTACTCATAACTTAGGAAGAGCCAATGAGTGATCCCAAAATAAACCCCGCTATCAATACCGGCATTGCCGTTCAAACTCAGCCCAAACAAAGGGCCGTTGATAATTCACCTAAAATTGATGACCGCGAGTATATTCCAAAAGATTATAAAAAAGTCGCTGCAGGAATGGAGCAACAGTTTGCTGAGATGATGCTGGATCAAATGAATAAGACCATTGATGAAGCAAATCCTGAGCAAGGTGGTATGGGAATGGACTATTATAAGTCTCTTCAAAAAACAGAACGTGCCAAAGCTATGACAGCGCAAAACAGTTTGGGACTTCAAGATGTTATTTTGGACCAGATTTATCCCAAAAGGATGCGAAATGAGATGGCATTGAAGCAATATGAAGCTCAGGCGAGCGGCATCCACCAGAATTTGCCTAGCTATAAAATTGACAGGAAAACTGATACAATTGAAATGGGGAAGAATGATTCTACCCCTGTGTCCGACGAAAAAGCTATTGTTGGAACGAAAGAAGACGGAGGCTTATTATGAGCAAAGTTGACAGTACATCATCACGCTCGATTTTTCTGCCTAACAAACGCGAAAGCGCGAAAGTAGGACCAACAGGACTTCAGCGAAATTCAGACATAAGAAAAGAAGAATTAGAAACATTCTCAAAGAATGATTCTAAAGTTGATATCCCTGATGCTATCAAAGATTTCTCTCGCATTAAAAAAGCTGCTGACGCTGCTCCTGCGATTGATAACACTGATAAAATCGCAAGATTAAAATCGCAAATCCAAGCAGGAACTTATCAAGTTGATGCTGGTGTTTTAGCTGATAAAATTATGGAACAGGAGTTCTAAAAACTCTCATAACGAAATCGATATCTAGGATGGATCATCGAATGAACGAAAAACTGGCCGCACTCTATTTTGAAGTCACCAACCTCTGGAAACAGTTCTGCGAAGAGCATAACGAGTTGTTCAATTTAACATGCGATGAATATTCTCTTCTTCTAAGTAGCGAACTTGAGCTGCTAGAAGCAAAAATCGAAGAAAAAAATGAATGTATCAAAAGGATCGGCACACTAGAGCTGGTCAGACGCGATCTCATTAACGATTTAAATAATCTCTACCCTGGAAAAAATCTTGATACTGTTTCAGCTTTGCTTGAAACGATGTCGAACTATGAAGTTGAAAGCAATCAAAAGCATCTATTTCGCTTTAATGCTCTTTTGATTGATATCATCGAAAAAATCCAGGCACAAAATAAACGTAACCAACTTTTTATTAATAAAGCGCTACACTCGCTCCAACAAATCCGTCTTGAAGCTACTGGGAAGAAAAACTTCTCAACATATTCATCGAGGGGTTCGCAGGTCAATACGAGTACATAAGGAGAAGATGTGGCTGACTTATTAGGCATTGGTAAATCCGGACTTAACGTTTCAAAGAAAGCTCTTGAAGTGACCGGTCACAACTTGTCTAACGTCAACACTGAAGGCTTCTCTCGCCAGCGTGTTATGCAGTCTACCTCTCTACCCGTCTCTGTTGGTGGATTCGTCCAGGGAACAGGGGTAAAAGTTGACGGCGTAAGAAGATTCAATGATGAGTTCATTGATAAACGCCTAAGTAATGCCCTATCAAACAATCAATTTTATGAATCGCGTACAGAGCATCTTGAGCAAGTTGAAAGCATTTTTAACGAGCTTGATTCTGACGGATTAAACCAGATTTTAAATAAGTTTTTTAACTCGTTCAGAGAGCTCGCTAACCAGCCCGAGAATGAGACGATCAGATCAGTTGTTAGAGATAACGCTAATCTTGTTGTAAAAGATTTCCGTCGTATCAGAGGAACTCTTGATACTCAGGCAGGTAACATCGATAGAAAAATTCAGAACTCTGTTTCTGATGTAAACCAGCTACTTCACCACATTGCTGATTTGAACGGTAAAATTACCAGCATCGAATCTGCTCAAGGGGAAACTGGAGATTTACGTGACCAACGTGACGTGGCCCTTAGAAATCTTTCTGAGAACTTCAAGATCCACACCTACACTGATGAAAAAAATCGCTTTATCGTAACAGCTCAGGGAATCGGGACTCTTGTTACCGGTCTTCACACGCAAGAGCTTGCGACTGTTACTCAAAATAAAAATGATTCTTCAAACGGAATGAACGGCTCTGTTGAAATCGTTTTAAAAGACAGACCTTCACAAAAAATTACCGATATGTTCAAAGGCGGAACTCTTTCTGCCATTGTTAAAGTTAGAAATGAAGACTTAAAAAAACTTCAATCAGATATCGACGGAATTGCTTACCAGTTTACAACTTCGGTAAACACAATTCACAGACAAGGTTTCGTCAACAGACCAATCATCATTGGTGCTGATGGAAAACCAGCTGCCGTAGATCAAAAAGGGCTTACGACTGGTCTGGATTTCTTTAAACAACCTCTTTCTGTTGAAGAAGCTGGTAACGAAATCGATTTATCAGACTCAGTTAAAAAAGATTTAAGTAATATTGCTGCTGCTCTTGCACCGAACGCTCCCGGAGATAACCGTGTTGCTATTGGGATCTCAAAACTTCAGCACGAAAGAATCTCAGGTGATGGAAGCATCACGCTTGAAGAAAAATATCTTCAGACAATTGGTAGTATCGGTCTTGAAACTGGTAAGGCCCGCCTTGATGCTGAACAGGCCTCAGGAATTCTCGCTCAAGCAAATAGTTTAAGAGAGCGCCTGACAGGTGTATCAATTGATGAAGAGACTGCTAACATGATTCGTTTTCAACAGGCCTACCAGGCCTCTGCGAAAATCATGCAAGCTGCAGATGATATGTTTAAAACAGTATTAGAATTAAAACGCTAATTAGGTAATTTAAAAAATGACAAGAGTTTCTGAAAACAGTTCAACCGCATCTTTAAAATACGCTCTCAATAGAACGAAAGCGAAAGTTGAAGATTTGCAGCTAAAAGGATCGACGCTTAAGTCGATTACTAAGCCGTCTGACAATCCTGTCAGTAACGTTGAAGCGCTCGCCATTACCTCAGCAACAAACGACAACATTCAATATTTAAAGAATGCCGACTTCGCACTGTTAAATTTAAGTGTGAGTGAAAAATCGATTGAAGAATTGACAGACATCATGGTGAAGGCAAAAGAAATTGCCATCGCTCAGTCTTCTGACTTCTTCAATGCTGATGTTAGAAAGAACGTCGCAAACGAAGTTCAGCAGCTCTATAACCAGTCGCTGGCCATTGCAAATAAGAAAGTTGGTATCAAGCACATCTTCTCTGGAACAAATACATTAACAGTTCCTTTTGATGGCAATGGACAATATCAGGGCGATAAAAATCATATCTCATTGGAAGTTTCGAGAAACTTTTTTGTTCCCATCAATTTGACAGGTGAAGAAGTTTTTTTCAGCAGCTCTGAAATGAATAAAGCTGAAAATCCTCTAGAGGATTTTGAACAATACAAAGAAGCTCCTTCGGTTAAACTTAATCGCGACCTGGCCTCAGTTGAAGTATCAGCAGATATCGAAGAAGGAAAAAATTCTAAGTTTAAATCTCAGGATAATATTTTTTCTCAGCTGAAGTCTTTAACGAATGCTCTAGAAAACAATGATCCTCAAATGGTTCAAGGGTTACTTGAAAAATTTGATACCTCTATCAGCCGTCTTGTTACGCTTAGAACGCGTATTGGATCGATTACAAACTCAGTAGAATCTTCAAAAACAAATCTTGGTTCAGAAAATATTGATCACGCTTCCAGACGCAGTGCTCTTGTTGACGCAGACGTGTCCGAACTATTTTCGGATATCAACAAGCAAGAGGCCGTTTTAAAAACGACTTATCAGGCAAGTCAGGGGCTTATGAATCAATCTCTCATGGACTTCCTGCGTCGATAACTAAGTCAAACTCATCATTCTTCTAGTCATTATCCGTAAATAATTTAGTTTTTCCTTGCAATTTAATTAATCAAGTAATATATGAAGCATTGCAAGCCGAACACAGGAGTGTCTCGGCAAAGTTATGCTGAGGTTGATTTATGCTCGTGTTGACAAGGAAGCTAGGCGAAAGCATCGCAATAGATGATCACATTAAAATCGTTGTTGTTCAGATTAAGGGAAAGCAGGTGCGTCTTGGTATAAAAGCGCCACCAGAAACCAAAATCCATCGCGAAGAGGTCTATAAGGCCATCCAAGACCAAAATACTGAGGCTTCACAGGCCGATTTAAGCTCAATTGCAGATTTGGCTAATGAGTTAAACAAGAAGTAATTTCCCACTTGCACTTTTGCCCCTACGGCTGTTAAAATCTTTCCATAGAGGTCGGGTATTCGATCTTATTGCAAAGCGGAGGCTTTAACAGTGAAAATCAAAACTACTAGATTTGGCGAACTAGAAGTCGACAAAAAAGACATCATAGAGTTTACAGAAGGTTTACTCGGTTTTGAAAACCTAAAAAAATTCTTCATCGTTGATCCAGGTGATCAGACGTTAATTCTATGGTTACAATCGACTGACGATGCAGGTACTGCATTTCCAATTATTGAACCAAAAATTTTCCAACCAAGCTACATGGTAAAACTTCTTCCAGTGGAACTTAACAGTTTATCACTTGAGAATTTACAAAATGCTAGTGTGTACACGGTTCTTACCATCCCACAAAATGTGACTGAAATGTCGGCGAACTTAAAAGCTCCGATCATCATCAACAACAAGACAAAGATGGCGAGACAAATCGTTCTTCAAGATTCAAAACTTGAAGTGCGCTTCAAAATGTACATGGATCTTAAGAAATATATCGTGAACTATTCAACGAATGCTTCTGATGATTCTAAGAGAACAAATGTTGCTGCAGCTTCGAGAGAAAATGCAGGTCCAACAGTTGTTCAAACTCCAGGCGTTACTGCAACAAACGGCAATAACAAAAATAACTCACCTGAAGCGAACTAATTTTTTAAATTAAATGCTGAAATAAAAAAGGCTCCTGAAAAGGAGCCTTTTTTTATGTCTAAATTTTAAATTATATTCTGGTTTCTGTAGCTGTTTTTGAAAGGTTCATATACATGCTAGCTTCAGCATGGAATGGATCCTTCATAAGGACCTTTTCCCACTCAGATTGGGCCTCTAAAACGTTACCATTACCGTAATGGATAACTCCTAAAGCGATTCTTGCTGGAGCGTAATTAGGCTCTTCATTCTTTAGATTTCTTAACTCTTCAATCGCCTTCGCGATAAATCCTTTTTTAGCGTAAACCTTTGCAATTTTAATTCTCGCTTCAAGATTTTCAGGGTCAAGTCCCACTACTTTATTAAACTCAAATAAAGCTTCATCGTAGCGGTTATAAGAAAGATAAAGATCGGCGATTTCGTAATGTTTAGAAGCAAACTTTTTATTGATGTGCTTGTCTTCCATAAGGCCTGTGCCTTTATTCTTTCCTTTTACACGTTCATTGGCTGTATCAAAAACCTTTTTAGCGTCTTCATACTGGCCGATATCGTTGTATAAAACTGAAAGACTGATAGCTGCATCAGTGTGTTCTGGATTTAAATTTAAAACTTTATTGAATGCTTTAATCGCTTTTCCGATTTCACCATTGATGTGAAAAATATTAGCGAGTAAAAACAGTGCATCGACGTTGCGGTCATCTGATTCGATGATTTCGTTCAGCACGATTTGTGACTTTTTATATTCCTGTTTATCAAAACATTCGCGAGCAGTCTTAAGAAGTTGTTCGTTGTTTGAAGCGTACATAATAATCCTCAGTCTAGTTCGGTTGTGTTGCTGGTACTGGAACGTATCTTTTTTCTGACTCCTCGATCCTCGCCATGATTCTCGGGCGCTCACTTTCATCTTTTAGTGTTGTCAGGATGTCCTGATAACGGATTTTAGCAGCGTAAAAGTCTTTTGTTTTGAAATAAAAGTCTGCAATATAGATTTCTTTTTTCTCAAGCATGTCTTCAATTTGGCTAATACGCTTTTGAGCATCTTTTACGTATTCAGTGTTTGAGTACGTTGAAATAAGTTCGTTGAAGTACTTAATCGCTTCAATTCCCGCCGATAAATCGCGATCGAATGTCTCAGGCAACTGGCGATAAAAAGATTCTGAAATTCTAAAAACAACATAGCCTAATTCATTATACTTTGGGTGAAAGTCACGAAACAAAATATAAGCTGCTGCTGATTCTGCATAATTTTCTTGTGAGAAAAGAATGTCTGCTTGAAGAAGTTCTGCGTGAGTCGCATAAAAACTGTATGGGTATTGAGATCTAATGGCGTTGAGTTTTTCAGTAGCTTGAATGTAGCGTGATTTTGCAACCAGCTCTTTAGCTTCTTTAAAAAGTACTTCAGCTTCAGTCTGGCCTTCAGGTCTTTTAGTCGCACAAGAAATCACCAGAAGTGACGCGATTAACATTAATAATTTCACAAACTTCAATTGAGTGCTCCGATGGATGTCCTATTTAGGAAATCCTATCACTTGGAGCGCTCAGTGTAAATTTCATTGTAAATTTCTGTAATAATAAGTTTAATCGCGGCAACTACCGGAATAGATATTACCATTCCCGTAATTCCTGCATAGTGTGATCCAACGATAACACTGATTGCAACAATCATCGGGTGAAGATTGACGATTTTTGAAACCAGGAATGGGAAAACAAAAAAGACATCGACAGCATTTGCGACAGAGTAAAGTATAAGAACAGCACCCATCGTCGGTGATGTCAGTCCGTATTCAATCATAGTCAAAACGATGGCCGGAATAACGCCTAAAAAAGGACCGACATAAGGAACAATATTTGTGAGTCCCGCTACAAATCCTAAAATAACTGCATTATTTACACCCATGATCAGTAAACCAAGCGTGATAATTCCACCAACAATCATTGCTTCAACAAATTTGGCGAAGAAATAATCTCCAAGCTGACGGTTAAAGACGTGCATGACGTAATAGAATCTTTCAAAAATAATATTGGGAGTGAAACTCAGAAACATTTTTTTAAAAGTATCTGCATCTCTAATCATAAAAAACGTGAAGAAAGGAACAAGAAAAATCCATTCGAGCAGTGTGGCCAGATAATTGGGAAGTTTTACAACGAAGTCACTCGCCCAACCTTCAATTTGAGTTAAGGCCTGAAAGATATATCCATCTGCGACTTCATGGCCAGTTTTTGCCTTGATAAAATCAGTCACTATTTCGTACTGAACAATAATGTATTGTTCAATTTGTGGCAGAGAGTATTGGATGTCTTTTGTTTGAAGTGAGAGCACTGGAATAACTTTGAAAAGTGGTATCCCAATGAAAAAAGCTAAGATCACAAAAACGATAACAGTCGATTTTGTTTTCGAGAGCCTGAATCTCATCAACCAACTAACGATAGGATTAAGAGCAAGAAACAAAATATAAGACAGCGATAGTGGAATTGAAATCCTTGGCAGGGTTAAAACCAGAGCACAAAACAGAATAATAATGACAATGAAAAAAGCCAGCTGGATTTTTACAATATTTTTGCGGCTGCTTAAAATCATTTATTCTCTACTTGTTTTTCGGCCATTTGTCGCTCTAACTTTCTTAAACGTCTGCTTAATTTACTCGCTTCTTCAGTTAAGAAATAAAGTCTATCCGCAAGTGCCAATGAAATAGATTGAATAATTTTAGCTGCAATAACTGGATGCTTTTCAATGAGATGTTCTAAATCCGGCTTAAACATACCGACAAGCTCACATGGGCTTTTTGCAATGGCCGTGGCCGATCTTGGATTTCCATCTTGAAGTAAGGCCATCTCGCCAAAGTAGCTAAACTCATCGAGAATTAAAAACTTTTCTTCGCCAACCTCATTCCCATAATCAGTTTTGCTGAGCTCAATTAGGCCAGAAAAAATAAAATAGAATCCAATTCCGATTTCGCCTTCGCGAAACACGACATCGCTTTCAGAGAATTTTCTACTGTGCATGTATTTAGCGAGAATACGAAGTTCGTTATCTGAAAAGTTTTTTAGTAGTTCTACGTTTCTTAAAAATCTAGGGATAGAGTCTCTTCTGACTCTACTTAATGGATTGGCCATCCAAAGATATTTCATCATCCCGAAATCAATTCTCTTTGTAAGATTACTCTCTTTGCTGCCGGATTCTTTGACTTCTTTTTCGTACGATGAACTCATTGTTACTCCACAATATACTTAATATAAACCCAGCTGATCTTTACTTATCCATCCTGATAATGAGATCGGAAATTCTACATAGAACCATCCGTCTTTAAATTGTCCCAAAACGATCTTAGAACCTGCGCGCACTTTGCCTTTTTCGCTGAAAATTTTTGATGGACCTTCATAAAGAGGCACATCTTTTAAAGCGACAGCATAGTTAATGTCTTTTACATAAACTGTAGAAAAAATCGCCGGCGTGATAGCGAGTAAAAGAACAACGGCCATCACCCATTTTGTTTGGATTTTTTTGAATCTGATCATCAATGTGAAGATGACTAAAAGTAACAACGTGATTGAGAAGTAACCCGCAGGTGGGATGACTGAAGCTGTGTTAACCAGCTGATCCGGTAAGCTGGTTGACGTGCTAAGATCATCGACCTGAAGCTGCGACTTAACAAAAGCAAGATTATTGAGAGAAGAGCTATTGATATAGCCATCCTGCACAGCTTTTTCTAAATGAAACCTCGCGGTAGCATGGTCTCCCATTTTTGAATAAACTGTTCCGAGATTATAGTGGAAAATACCCGAGTCAAACTGTTCCTTATTATCGAGTAGATACTGTATTGCGCCCTTGTAGTCTTTCTTCAAATAGAGTTGATCAAATGACAATGAAGTTGCGGGTGCATCAGATGGCTTTGCCGTATTGGTTGTGCTAGTATTTTTCATAAATTAATTATCTCACGGGCCCTAGAGTTTGCAAGAGAGAAAAAGTATTCTCTCTAAGTAAAAAATTAACATTAAAAGGAAGACTGTCCATGGCTATTGGAGTTCAATCACCCGATATTAACGAGCATTTTAATAAGCTTTTTACCGCTATTTTATTAGAGCAGCAAAAATTCGATAAAATTAAGCCAGCAGATGAAGATAAAAAAGAGATTCTGGCGCAAAAACTAAAAGAGTACGAAGGCCTTAAGGGACGTGGATTCTTTTATCCGTTTATGGCATCAGGAAGAGGACACGGGCCATTCGTTGAGATGATCGATGGTTCAGTTAAGTTCGATCTTATCAACGCTATCGGTGTTAACCTTCTAGGTCACTCTCACCCACTATATATCAAAGCTAATCTTGAAGCCGCAACCAGCGACACGATGATGTGTGGAAATCTTCTTTCATACCAAGAGCCGTATGAGCTAAGTAAACTTCTTCTTGATGCTGTTAAAGAATCAAGAATGAAACACTTCTGGTTTTCTTGTTCTGGATCTTTTTCAAACGATACTGCTCTTAAAATTTTATGGCAGAAAAAAGCACCTAACTACCGCCTGATTGCTTTCCAGAAATCTTTTGCTGGAAGATCGGTCGCTATGCAAGACGTAACCTACAATCAATCTTACCGTGAAGGCATGCCTCAAACGATTCAAGTCGATCACGTTCCTCATTACAACTATAGAAATCCGGATCGTGCGATTGAAGAGACGATCTCAGCTCTTGATAAACTTATCGAAACTAATGGTAACGTCTACTGCGGGCTTACTATTGAACTGATTCAAGGTGAAGCTGGATTTATTTTCGGCACAAAAGAATACTACAAAGCAATTTGTGAATGGGCCAAGAAGCATGGCATCTATATTTGGATTGATGAAGTCCAGTCTTTCACAAGAACTCACCAGATGTTCGCTTATCAGATGTTTGATCTTGATCAATACGTCGATATCGTAACAATTGGTAAAGTTCTTCAGGGTGCTGGAACTTTCTATACAGAAGAATTGAATCCAAAACCAGGATTGATCGCTGGAACTTTCAATGGATCAATCGCTTCATTGAATGCAGGAAAGGCCACTGTCAGATACCTTAAGGAAGGAAACTTCTATGGGGAAAAAGGAAGAATTAAAGAGCTTGAAACAAAGTTTAAAGCAAAGTTTAAGTCTCTTTCTGAAGGATCATGCAAAGGAAAAATTCCTTACTACGGCGGCGTAGGAACAATGCTTTCTTTCGAAGTTGGTGATGCTTCAGTTGATCTGACAAATAAATTTATGAAAAAACTTTTTGAAAATGGAATCATCACTTTCTCTGCTGGTAAAGAGCCAACAAGAGTGCGCTTCCTTCTTCCTCTTCCACTATTGGATGAGCATATCGATGAAATCTTCTCAATTTTAGAGAAGACGGTTCTCGAAATCGTTAATTAGGATGAAATATGTATATTCTTAGATCTGCAAGCCTGAACGACCTGGATGATCTATTTGATCTAAGTCACTTGATGCTTTTTATTAACCTGCCTCAGGATAAAGAAATCATCAAGTCAAAGATTGAAAGCTCCATCAAGGCCTTTACCAAACCTTCAAAAAAGCTTTGGGAAAATTACTACCTGTTTGTTTTAGAAGATACGAAAGCTCAAAGAATTATCGGCGCCTCAATGGTTCATGCTCAGCATGGAACAGAAAATGAGCCACATTACTTTTTTACAGTTTCTCAGGAAAATAAATTCTCAGCTTCACTTAATACTGGATTCATCCACGGAACGCTGAAACTTGGACTTGATACAAACGGCCCGACAGAAATTGGTGGTCTGATCCTAGATCCAGATTTTAGAAAGAGTGAAAAGAAACTTGGAAAACAACTTTCTTATGTCCGCTTTCTCTACATGGCCATGAATCCGACAAAGTTTAAAGAAACGATTCACTCTGAACTAATGCCTCCTTTTGATAACGAAGGACATGCTCCTCTCTGGGAAGCTATTGGTAGAAGATTTTTAAATCTTGAATACCATGAAGCTGATGTTCTTTCCCGCAGCAACAAAGAGTTCATTCTCAGTTTATTTCCGGCAGACACTATTTACATGACTCTTCTTCCTATTGAAGCAAGAAACGCTATTGGTAAAGTAGGAGAAGAAACAGCTCCGGTTAAAAGGATGCTAGAGAGCATCGGATTTAAATATACTAACGAAGTTGACCCTTTCGACGGTGGGCCTCACTACCGTGCAAAACTAAAAGACATCACACCAGTTAAAGATATGTTTGAAGTTGAAGTTCTTATCCGCGACTCAATCATTAAAAGTGACCAGGATTCAATTTTAGCAAGTCTTCCTGTTACTGATGGTGGGTTCCGGGCTGCACTGATCACTGGAAACTTAAATAAGGGATCTCCTGTAAAATTCATTATCGATCCAGAAGAAGCCCGAGAACTAGGCCTTACAGAAGATTTTAAAACTTTCGCAACTTACCTTTAGGTGAAATATGACAAAATATAAAATTCTAGGAAACTACTACAATAATTCTTTTAATCTCCCGGCTACGACGGGACCACTTGCCGTAGAAAATATTATTAAACGATCATGCCCTGCTGATCTCTCACTTCAGCTATGGGAAGCTCCTGTTGATTACAGAGATGTCGATAGAGTTATTGAATCAGCCAATGCTGGCTTTAAAATGTGGAGAAAACTTTCTCAAGAAGAAAGAAATACATATTTAAAGGCCTATCAGGCCGAAGTCAAAAAGCGTCAGGAAGAAATCGCACTGGCCATTGCTTATGAAACAGGAAAGCCTCTTTGGGACTCTAAAACAGAAGCTGCTTCAGTTGTCTCTAAAGTAAATGTCACAATTGAAGACTCTCTTCCACGTATTCACAACAAACAAATCGATGGGATTCTTCCTAAAACTAACGGACACATTGTCTACAAGCCATTGGGGCCAAGTTTAATCATCGGACCTTTCAATTTTCCATGTCACTTGGCAAACGGGCAAATTCTAAGTTCATTAATCGCAGGAAACTCGATTATTTTTAAACCAAGTGAGAAAACATGTTACTCAGCTCAGCTTTTAATTGAGTGTTTTCATGCGGCAGGATTTCCAAGCGGTGTTGTTAACCTTATTCAAGGTGACGGCGAAGTTGCTAGAAGACTTCTTAAAGACAAGACAATTAAAGGTGTCTTTTTCACAGGATCAAAAGAAGTCGGTAAAAAAATTCTTGAAGTCACTCACCACGACCTTGGAAAACAAGTCTCACTTGAGCTGGGTGGAAAAAATACAACTATCCTTCACAGCGATGCAAATTTAGATCACGCTCTTCAAGAGCTTTTAAAATCATGTTTCCTAAGTTCAGGACAAAGATGTACTTCAACGTCAATCGTTGCCATCCATAGAAGTATTCAGACGGCTTTCATTGAACGCTTCCACGACATGGCCAAGAAAATTATTATCGATCACCCTGTGGAATTTACTCGCGAACCATTTATGGGTCCTTTAGTAGATCAAAGTGCCGTTGACTCTTACTTATTATTCATGGGAATGGCTAAGCGTGAAGGTATTCATGAAGTGATGAGAGGAAAGCAAATCGATAAAGCTAAAAAAGGTCATTACGTCAGCCCATCCATTCACCTTGCTGAAAGATGGAATAACGACAGCATGTTCCTTCACAGCGAAATCTTCGGGCCAAACGTAACATTTATTCCATACGATACGATTGAAGAAGCTATTCAAATCGCCAATGCGACTGAGTACGGTCTTGCGGCCGCAGTATTTACAAAGGATCAGGCAATTTTTAAAACATGTATTGAAGAAATTGATTCTGGTCTTGTGAACTTTAACCGCTCAACGGTTGGAGCTTCTGCAAAACTTCCATTCGGTGGTGTAAAGAACTCTGGAAACTATCATCCGGCAGCTCTTACTACAATCGATGCATGTGTTTATCAAATGGCGTGTCTGGAAGTTCTAAGTGATGAACCAGAGGATATCAAATCTATTATTGGACTTGATCTCTAAGCTTGAATTTTAATTCTACGGCCTTTTCATCTATAATCGCCGCAGGAATTTTCGCCCAGGCCTTGATATAACTATCAACCTTGGTGTCGAGAGATCTGCGGTGAATTTTCCCTAATAAATAAGCTTGATCCATTAAACAATCATGATAATCATCTTCTGGAATTTGTTCCCATTTAATTTTTGATGCGAAATTCTCTTTAAAGCTTAAAACAAAATGGCTTCTGCCTATTTTAAAACTCTTGAGTGATGAATCCATCTTATTGTCGTAAACAATATTCTTAATCAGCTGCTGTCTTGTCTGAAACTCAACCAATTGTTCTTTGTTAAAGAACTGATCGTAGTGCGTTTTACTGTTTTCATTGATAACCACCCATTGAATTTTATCTACTGGCCTGATCCTGATCAGTGCCTGGTAGTTTCCGCCGTTCAGATTTGATTGATACAAATCAAAGAATTGAACTTTGGGGTAAATTTTCTTAATTTCATTTTGAATCTGGCTTTTTCTAACAGCATCTAAATGCTGATGTGTTTTTGCTAATTTCTTAAACTCAACTGGAAAGTCCGGCGTAATGTTTTCCTCAAGGAGCTTTTCTGCTTCTAATCCAGCCTCTTCGATACCTTTTTCTACATAATAAGAATTTGTATGAGGAAGATCCATTAAACCACTTTTGTAATATTCAAAATAATTCATCCATGAGATTTTTTTATCTAGATTTTTTACAGAGATAAGATGAGAAAACACATCATGAAAAAAGGCCCCTTCAGTAACTTCATCAAACTCTATAATTCCCAGCGATGCTTTTTTTCTATCGTCTTGAATAAATCCAAAACTATCTGCATGAACATTACCAACAATGACTCCCTCGAACGAAGTGACCTGGGTAAATGGTGTAAGCGCATTTGAACCAAAACTTTTATATAGATTAGCTGCTGGCACTCTTTTTAAATTAATATTCTGAGTTTCGATTGGTTCTGAGGCAGGACCTCTCGTTATTCGTCGAGGAGAAGTCTCTTCAGGCCCATTAGTATTTAGTGTTGTTTTAGTATAAATAAAAGCAAGGGCAAACATGATGGGAACATATACCCATTTCATCAGTACTGCTTCTTGTTGACCAGGACTCCAGATTCACTGGAAGCACCTGGATTTTGATTAGTGCTTTTAATTTGCTCAACGTCTATGTTTGAGTTTTTCTGATAAAGATTAATCACTTCTTTTTGCTTTAATGTTTTCTGCGATTGTTTTAGTCGCGCTTTTTCAATCAAAATGAAAGAAGACATATTTTCATCTTCAGCGTGTTCAATTTTGACTTGTTTTGGTGCTTCATTCACAGCTTCATGATGAGTAGGAGCAAGCTGGGAAGTTGAAATCATTTGAGTTACAAATCGGGGAGCATTTTCCGAATCATTTTCTATCTGTACTTCTTCCGATTCATTTTTTTCTTTACTATTAAACGGTAAAATTTTAGCACCGGCCGATCTTTCATCTGCCTGAATAGCATGTGCTTCATGAATTTCTTCCATTGAATCTGTGCTGGAAAAATCGCGATAAATTTTTCTATCTACTCTCTCATTCACTAAGTCTGTTAATGAAAGAAACTTTCCACCATTATGTTTGGTAGCGATATCAGCAATCTCTTCAGGAGTGATGATACGTAGAAGGTTCATGATTAATAAGTTTTGAACTGCCATAGTATAGGTCTTATCGGCTTATCGCTTATAAACTTGAGTGATTTGATCTGGCAATGCGCAACCACAAGGTTTCATATAGTTACAACTTAATTGCCTGATATCTAAAAAAAGTTGTAGACATTTACTCCAATAATTTTTATAACTTGTGTACTATTTCAAGCTGATGGGGAGTAGCGCAGTGGTAGCGCAGTAGACTGTTAATCTATTGGTCGTGGGTTCGACTCCCACCTTCCCAGCCATTTTTTTTCCAATTATAATCACACCATTCATAATCCATTACACATAAGGCACTTCATGAAAGAGCAATTAAAAGAACAATTATTTTCCAAAGATTTCCACAGCAAACTTCACAAGAATGTTCACAGAAGCTATCTGGATTTCATTGAAGACCTTCGCCAGGATTTTCAAAAGGGATTCGATACTGATGTAGTTGATCCTGATTTTCTTGAGCAGTTAAATGATATCGTTCACGATGAAAGCTTTGATTCATACACACCGCTTAAGTTCTATTGGTTAAATCTGGTTGATAACTTAATTTACGTCATCCAACTTCACGAAGAACTATTAATCGAAGAAGGATTGGATACAGATGAATTAACAGACTTGGAAAATGAACTTTTTAACTTCTGGAATGACTCTGAATTATCTGAAAGCTTCTTAAACTTCTTAAATGACGGATCACCTGTTATTGAAGTTTCAAATAACCTAGTTCCATTATTAGAAAATCAAATTGTTTCTTTTTACGTTGCTCACATCAGCCAATACCGCCAGGAATTTGGTGATGCTCTTATGTATCAAATCGTTCCAGAGCTTGGAGACAACGAAAAGAAAATCTATATAACAGATGCCCACATGCCAGTGGCCCTTAAGAGAACTCCTGAAACTTATCCATCACTGCCAATTAAATCGATTTCACCGGAAGAAAATAAACTTACGATTGAAACTGAGGAAAAAGTGGTTGAGTTAAAAATTGAAGAAGCTCCAAAACCAATCATGTTAGAAGATTTGAAACTTTTTGTTCTTCCTCATTGTGAAGAAGGTGAAAAGAGAATTGATGAATTTAAAAAGAGCATTTCAAAGGCCCTTTCTAATATTAATAAAGCGGCTCCTCATCTTTACACAACATTTAAGAGTTTCACTCATACGATTGTTCCAGTGAATGAAAAAGGAATCGTAAGCTACTCTATGCAATCGCTTCCTGGTTACTCATGTATCAACATGTTTGATCGTGACTCATTAGATTTAATGGATGACCTGCTTCACGAAAATGGTCACCACTACCTGAATACATACTTAAACCATATTGATTTGATTAATGAAGATGATGATAAGGTTTATTTCTCTCCATGGAGAAGAGCTCTTCGACCTATTAGAGGAATTTATCACGCTGTGTTCACTTTCTACTGGGCGCTGGAATTATTCGCTCAGCTTGATGCCGCGGCCACTAAAGGAACTCTAAGTTTCACTAAAGCTGAAAAAGTTAAAATCAAAACTCGTTTCTTAGAAGAATACTACATGCTTTCATACTGTCGTCCTGACTTCACACACGCTTTTAAGAACAAGCGCGTGAACAAGGAAGGCCTGGCACTTATTAACTCAACATATGAGCGTATAGATGCTTATAAAAAGACTGTTGATTCGATCTTGAATGAACTGGAAGGACTAGATGTCGAAGCTTATGGAAAAATCGCTCAAATGAAGAAAGATTTAAGCGAGGCGAGAAGCCACTATAAGTTGGTTTAAGCGAGACTGCATATCATTAGCAGGCATCATGTCACCTCTTTTAGAAGCGACATCGATGCCTTTTTTATAGACCTGCATAGCTCTTTCAAGATTTCCTGTTGCCTCAAGACTCTTACCCAATAATAAATAAGCAGCAGAGTATTTTTCGTCGAACTTCACGACTTTTTCCAGGTTTTCTACGGCTTCTTTAAAATTCTCTCTATAAAAAGCAATATCTCCCATTCCAAACAAGGCCACTGTGTCTTCTGGATCGATATCCAAGACCTGCAGAAACATTTTCTCGCGGCGGAGTATGTCTTCGTCTTTTTTCTTTTTTTCTTCTTCAAGTGCTTTTTTAATTTTCGCTTCTTCACCATACATTGAAAAAGACTTCACTGTTGCTAGAGCTTTTTCAGCTTCGGCCTCTTCAATTTTTCCCATCTTCATGAGAAATAGTGATTTATTTGTATGGGCCATGACAGAGTTGCTTTTAACTTTTAAAAGTTTATCCATCCACTCTATAGCTTCAGCGTATTGCTCTTTTCTGCCCAGGATAACACCAATTGATTCAAAAGCATCAACATGCCCTTGATCAAACTCAATCGCTTTTTTCATAAAGTTCATAGCTAAATCTACTTCAGCTTTTTGAAATTCATCAACACCCAGGTGATAGAGTTCGTTGGCAATATCACTACGTTTTTGATTTTTATAAAAAGGAAGATAATGAACCATTGTTTTATAACTAGTTCCATTAATTAAGATCTCAAGCTTCTTTCCTTCAATTCTAAAATCACGGAAAAGGTTTACCTGAAGATATTGTCCTATTTGATAATTAATTTTCCCGGCCTTTTTGTCTTCGATAAAAAAGTCAGCTAGAGGTAATCCTTGTTCAGATTCTTCAAGTTTTAAGAGCAGCGGGTAATAAGCAGGGCCACGATTATTTTCAATCTTCGCCACAGTCTCTTGACCTAAAAAGCAGCCTTTTTTATAAGAGATCGCAATCTCATTTAAGAATGAATCATTGATAAAATGAGATTCATCCACATCTTTCTTCCAGACTGGATGGCCGTTTAGAACTCTCACATCTTCCAGCTCATTTAAATCAGTGGGAGCTACATCATGAAATGCTTTTGTATGAATAGCTGTCTCAATTCCATAAAAATTAAAATGAAATAAGAACTCATGATCTGGTTTTAAAAAATAATTGAGATGCCCAAATACGGGAGCATCAAGCACTTTCATTTCAACATCATCCATAATGATAAATTTATTAAAATCATCAACAATGGCAGTCGTTAAAATTTTTGGACAAAGAATAAGTAACTTGTCGGATAGTTTAGCAATCGTGAAAAACGATTGAACCTTTCCTGTTCTATTAAGCCTGGCCGTTACCTGCCCTTCCCCCACAGCAAGAGCTGCAAGATCATTTGTTACCTGGCCTTGAAAAAACTCTTCACGATCGGCTCCTGTAACCTCTATTAGGTCCCAGTCTTTTAATTCAAGCTGTGAAGAATGATAACGAATGGATGAGAGATTTGATTGCATGGAAAATCTTTATACTGAGAACGATTCGCCACAACCGCAAGTGTTTGTCGCATTCGGGTTATTGAAGACAAAACCTTTTCCGTTAAGTCCGTCATTAAAATCCAATTGCACACCCTTAAGGTAAATTGAAGATTTCGGGTCGATAAGAATTTTGATATCTCCAAAGTCTAGAATATTGTCTTTTTCTTTTTTCTCAGAAAATTCGATTTTATATGAAAGTCCTGAGCATCCACCACCGGATACGCCAAGGCGAAGACCAGTATCAAGAGCTCTTTGTTCTTTTTTATAAATATCGCGAATATGTTCTAGCGCTTTATCTGTGACTGTAATTACTTGTTCCATATAAACCTCAGACGGAGTCATTTCATCGGGAATTATTCAATTCTTATCATATTATAGCACAAAACCCTAAGAATGTTTTTCCTGTGGTGTCAGGCTAGACCCTTATAGGGTATTATATATTTACAAGGGGTTAATATGGCTGTTGTAATTTTAGTTAAAACTGAAGATGGGCAAGTAATGGAACTACCCGTCTTGGGTAAAATCTCGCTGGGGAGATCAAGTAACAATGACTACAAGATTGCTGACTCTAAAATGTCGGGCAGTCATTGTACTCTTGAGGTAACTAACAACGGCGAATTGCTCTTTAAGGACCTTGATTCAACTAATGGATCTTTTTTAAATAATAGTAAAATTCATAACTCCGTATTAGTTAAAATTAATGATGTTATTCAAGTGGGGAACACTTTAATCAAAATTAATGAAAAGGCCCTTTCTCCAGCTGAACGTATGAATATTGGAGCTGCCCAGATCATTTCAAAAGAAGAGAAATCTATTCCCAACATGACTAAGATCGGAAAATACGCTCGTGCCAAGGCGGAAAAAGAAGATAATGCTCCAATCGAAAAGCGCCGTGCAATTGTTTTAGATAAAGCGATTAAAGAAAAGAAGAAAGCACCCGAGACATGGATAGGCGTGGATAACGTTCTTGATCAAGAAGTCAGTACAGGGAATACGAGATTCTTAAAACTCGATAAAGATAAAAAAAAGAAGTAGCCTACGCCTCAGGAACCCAAAGTGTTTCTTCAACATTCTTAGTGAAGTTAATATAGCGGGAAAGAATAAAGAAATAATCAGAAAGCCTGTTTATAAACCTCAAAGCATTTTCCGGAACTTCTCCCGGCACACTTTCATCGAAATCTACCATTTGTCTTTCAATTCTTCTGCAGACAGTTCTGCAAACGTGAAAAGTTGCGGCAGCAGGATCTCCTCCTGGCAGAATAAAATTCTTTAGTGGTGCAAGACTTGAGTCCATTTGATCAATATCGTTTTCCATTTTTTCAATAGATGAACTTTTGATTTGAGGAAGTTTAAACTGAGCGCGCTTATCTTGCTCACAAGCAAGATTACTTCCTAGGTCAAAAAGAATTGACTGAATTTGAAGTAAAAAAGTCTTATCAAAACTTTTATCCAACTGTGAGAGCCCAAGACCTATGTATGAGTTCAGCTCATCTACTTCGCCGTAGAGATGAATGCGGGAGTCGCTTTTTGTAATACGCGTTCCACCAACTAGTCCAGTTGTCCCATTATCTCCAGTGCGTGTGTAGACGGCTGCTTTTTTCATTACATGTTCCTGCGGTATTTACCACCAACTTCATAAAGAAGATTTGTGATTTGGCCCAAGCTTGCAAAGTTAACTGTGTTTAAAAGTTCTTCAAATACGTTCCCGTCATTCAGCGCCACTTGCTTTAACTTTTGAAGGGCTGCTTCTGACTTATCTTTGTTTCTTTCTTTAAACTTATTCAGGCGGTGAATCTGATCCATTTTCTCTTCATCAGAGCATCTTGAAATTTCAATTTCTTTTGCCATCTGATCTTTGATATTTGGAGCGATGAAAGTGTTTACGCCAATAATCGGAAACTCTCCGTTGTCTTTAAGAGTTTCATAATAAAGTGACTCTTCCTGAATTTTTGAACGCTGGTACATAGACTCCATCGCTCCAAGAACTCCGCCCTTATCAGAAATATTCTCAAACTCTCTAAGAACAGCTTCTTCAACGATGTCTGCCAGCTCTTCAACGATGTATGCACCTTGAACCGGGTTATCAGTCTTATTCATTCCGAACTCACGATTGATGATCATCTGAATGGCCATAGCACGTCTTACTGACTCTTCTGTCGGAGTTGTAATCGCTTCATCGTATGCATTCGTGTGAAGAGAGTTACAGTTATCAGAAAGTGCTAAGAACGCCTGTAATGTTGTTCTAATATCGTTAAAGTCGATCTCTTGAGCGTGAAGGGATCTTCCAGAAGTCTGAACGTGATACTTAAACTGCTGCGATTTTTCATTCGCCCCGTATTTATCTCTCATCGTGACGGCCCAGATCTTTCTTGCGACTCTTCCCATAACTGTATATTCAGGATCTAGTCCATTTGAGAAGAAGTATGAAAGGTTCTGAGAGAACTCATCAATCTTCATTCCACGGCTTAAATAATACTCAACAAACGTAAATCCGTTTGAAAGAGTAAAGGCCATCTGAGAAATCGGATTCGCTCCGGCCTCAGCAATGTGGTAACCAGAAATTGATACTGAATAATAATTTTTAATCGCGTGCTTACAGAACAGTTCCTGAATATCTCCCATCATTTTAAGAGCGAACTCTAGAGAGAAAATACAAGTGTTCTGTGCCTGGTCTTCTTTTAGAATATCGGCCTGAACTGTTCCACGAACCTGTTTCATAACCTCAATTCTTTTTTCCTGATTCCAGAAATCGTCGCCCTTAAGAGCTTGTTTCATTGCCGTGTTCATGAACAGAGCGAGAATAATCGGCGCAGGTCCATTGATCGTCATCGACACTGATGTAAATGGATCAATCAGGCTGAAGCCTTTGTATAAATCTTCCATGTCATCAAGAGTTGCAATTGAAACTCCTGCTTCACCGATTTTACCAAAGATATCTGGTCTTACTGCCGGGTCTTCTCCGTATAAAGTGGCAGAGTCGAACGCAGTTGAAAGTCTTTTTGCTTTATCGTCTTTTGATAAATAGTGAAAACGAGTATTCGTTCTTAATGGCCCGCCTTCTCCGGCGAACATTCTTTTTGGATCTTCATCAGCGCGCTTAAATGGGAAAATCCCTGCTGCAAATGGAAAGTACCCTGGAAGATTTGAGTTTTTTACAAAATGGTATTTTTCAGTCAGTGTTCTAAATTTTGGATACGCTACTTTTGGAATATCATTTCCAGATAGTGATTTATATTTCGTCGTAACTTTAATTTCTTTTCCACGAACAAAGTACGAGAACGCACCTTTGTCATAGTTAGCAATCGTATCTTCAAGAACTTTTAATTCATTGAATGCTGACTCTGGAATTGAAGCTTTCACTTCTGCTAGTTTTTCCTGAACGTCTTTATTGCCTTTTAAAAGATTGGCAGCAACTAACATTGCTTCATAGTCTTTAATTTTTTCTGCAACTTCCATTGCTTCGCGATTATAAGTTCTCACCGTGCCTGCGATATCTCTCAGATAAAGTGATCTCTCTGGTGCGATAATTCTTTTTTTCTCACTTGGAGCTTTATCGCGTTTGATGTCTTCGATGTTATCCGTTTTTACATTCATTGTTTTTGCAATGTCGTAAAATAGAGCGTTCACACCAACGTCGTTAAACTGAGAGGCCATTGTTCCGTAAATCGGAAGATCGTGATCTTCAGGCGCCCCTGGGTGACCGGCGAATTGATTATGGTTTCTTCTCCACTGCTTTCTGATGTCTCTTAGAGCATCTTCCGAGCGAGGCTTTTCAAATTTGTTTAAAACAATAAAGTGAGCTGCTTCAAGCATCTCGATTTTTTCCAGTTGAGTCGCAGCTCCATACTCTGGAGTCATAACGTAAATACACTTGTCAGCTACTTTTGTAATTTCATCACTGGCCTGACCAATCCCTGATGTTTCAACCAGGATTAAATCAAATGGCTGAGACTTTAAAAATGAAACAACATTTTTAATTTGCGGAGAAAGTTCTGTATTTGAATCCCTTGTTGCAAGAGACCTGATATAAAAATTATCAAAGCTCGCACTTCCTAATCTGATACGGTCTCCAAGAAGAGCACCAGATG
This sequence comes from Bacteriovoracaceae bacterium UBA6153, assembly GCA_002428265.1. GTDB lineage: Bacteria > Bdellovibrionota > Bacteriovoracia > Bacteriovoracales > Bacteriovoracaceae > Bacteriovorax. The sequence goes on along the minus strand of DIUR01000003.1, from coordinate 136,365 downwards.
TTTTTTTCTTAGTTGGATCAACTGAGATTAGAGCAATTCTGCACTCTGGAGAATGGCGGTAAAAACGAAGAAGAAGCTCATCGATTAAAGATGACTTTCCTGCTCCACCAGTACCAGTGATCCCTAAAACAGGAACATTTCCTGGAGTGAATTTTACCGGTAGCTCGCCGTTGTCTTCAATCGCCGTAATAACTTTTGAAATTTCGCGCTTATCTAGTTTTGAGAGATTAAATTTACTAAAATCGACTCCTTCAAGAGTTGAAGCTGTCGCTTGAGCGATCATATCGTCGATGATGCCGTTCAATCCAATTTCCATTCCGTCTTGTGGTGAATAAATGCGAGTGATCCCACGAGAATGAAGAAGCTTAATTTCTGAAGGAGTGATAACTCCACCACCACCGCCAAAAATTTTTACATTTTTAGCACCTGCTGCATCCAGAAGTTCTCTAATATAAGTAAAATACTCAACATGCCCGCCCTGGTAAGAGCTTAATGCTAAAGCATTGACGTCTTCTTGAAGAGCTGAGTCTACGACCTCTTGCGCCGAACGGTTGTGCCCTAAATGAATGACCTCTACCCCTTTGGATTGAAGCATTCTGCGCATAATGTTGACGGATACGTCATGGCCGTCAAAGAGGCTGGCCGCGGTTACAAATCTAAGTTTTTTCATAATCTACACTCTATCTCTAGTTAATCTAATAGCAAGAAAAGCCGTTCTGGGTTATAATGGGACATTATTATTAACACAAATTTCCTGATTTGGGTTTGCTATGAGCACCGAAAATACATCAAAAAAAGATAATCTTGGAACAGATGCTGACGAAGCACTGATTATTGAGAATCCTTTCCATACAGCAAGGCTGAAACCTAAGAGAAAAGGTAAAAGACCACCTAAACTCTTAGCTGTTGTTCACCAATCTGGCTGTACTGGTTGTGAAGTATGTATTCAGGGTTGTCCTGTTGATTCTATTGAACTTGTTCCTGGTCCAAATCCTCTAAATCCTCAATTTAACCAAACGGTTGAGATCGATCTAGCAAGATGTATTGGCTGTCAAAATTGTACTGTGGATTGCCCATGGGAAACGATCACAATGTATGAGCACGATGATGCTTTTACGGCATGGTCAAATGAGACGTTGAAATCTGAGCTTTATGTGGACGAAAAACACATCGAAGAAATTAAGAAGACTTTCTTAGGTTAATTTCTATCTCGTTACATTCTTCATATTTGGAAGTTCTTCTGTGGGGTACCTATCACTCCCCGGTGATTTATTATTTCGTTTAATGGAATTAATAGTCGCTAAATTTTTCTTTAAATCTATTAAGCAGCTTTTTAACTGATCAATTTTCGTGCAGACATTAACCGCTTCTTCAATGGCCTTCTCCATTGCCTCTCCAGCAGGGCCTCCCGCTCTCAGTACCATCATCCCTCTGCTCATACTATCGACTGTACTATCGGCCACTGTTCCTGCCGTCATGACGCCAATACAGCTGGTGTAGTTCTTTTCAAGTCCTAACTTATTCTTCATAAATGCATTCACTGACTTCGAACTTTGTTCAGAAATTCTTTGCATAAACAATCTAACCATTCCGAACTCAGGATTAAGTGTTGAGTGAAGGTAAGAAACCATTTTTAAACTTGGAAATCTTCTAATGCTTTCTTCTTGAGCATCTTTTTGTTGTTCGCAATCAGTTTGTTGATCATTTAGTGTCGTGAGAATCTTAGATAGATTTTTTGCACGCATTTCTTTCTGGCATCCGGCAAAACACATCATTCCTATTTCCTGCAAGTGATAGTTAAGGCTCCCTAGAGCTGTGAGAATGATTTTTGTGGTTTGACCATCGAGCTCTTCTTCTGCGTAAGCACTCTCAATAATCAGATTAAGATAAGATGTTTTTTTAACACCAAAGCCCTGAATGCTGTGAAGTTTTCCATTGATGTACATTTGATTATTTAGATAATCCACTAAAGTGAAACTCACTTCAGCTGTATTGGCCTTCATTTTATACTTTCGTCCTCCGGCCCTTTTGATAGGCGGAGCTTTAGCAGGCTTGCTTTTATTATAAAGTTCGATTCCTTTTTGAAAGTCATCAATGGTTTTTTTGGTTAAGACATCAAGATATTCTGATTGTGAATCAGAGGCCAAGAGCTGTGAGAAGCTTAAAAGCATACTTAAAACTAATAATACTTTCATTCTCATATGCTCTCCTGAGCGAGGTTTTGACTAGTATACCAAACTTCAAGATTCATTTAATTATGAGCGGAATTTTTAGCCTATGCCCGACTATTTTGAGCGTATTCTTTGACTAATTATCGCAGTGATAGCTGCACAGAATATCGCCACTGAGATCATTTGTGAGGTTGAGAAATCCATCCAATGAACACCGCGAACGATGTCTCCTCTAAAGTGTTCGACAACAAATCTTAGGACACTATAAAAAAGCAGATAGTGGGTAATGACATAAAGGTTATCTTTCCCACGGTTAATCCATTTAAGAGTCAAATAACCTATAACAAAAAGTCCGAAAGCTTCGTAAAGCTGCACAGGATGAATCCATTCACCATGCATATGAACCGCCCACGGTAGATCACATTGAGATCCAAAACAGCAACCAGTAAAAAAGCATCCCACTCTTCCTACCGCGTGTCCGAAAACGAGCCCTGGGGCGAGAAGTTTACTTTGATTGAATGGAAATTTTTTAAGCCATAGGGAGTAAATAAAATAAAAGGTTATTCCGAAAATTAATCCACCATAAAAAACAAATCCTCCACCGAGCCAGAAAGAGTCAGCGTAGAGATATTGATAGACTTTATGTTGGGAAGAAAAAAGCAGAAAAAAAACCTTGGCCCCAACCCATGAGGTTACAAACACACCAATAAACATAGGAAGCAATGGTCGTGAATCTAAATTGAATTTTTCAAAAAGGTAGCGAGAGAGATAAAACCCTACTCCCCACGCCAGCCCCATAAATAATGGATAAGCATAGAGAGTAAAGAATGATGATTCAAACAGTACGGGTAACACTATCTTTCTTCTTATGAGCAAAAAGTGTTTCGTAGATCAAGATAATAGCTGCAATGGTAATAGCACTGTCAGCAATATTGAACGCTGGAAAATGGTGTGTCTTCCAAAAAAAATCCAGGAAATCGACAACGTAGTTCATTGAAAAACGATCAATAAGGTTTCCGATAGCTCCAGACAAGATCAAGCTATATGCAAGACACTGCATCTTGTGAGTATTTCTCGTTGTCCAGATAAGATAAACTAACCAGACACATGCAATGACAGGAACACCAAAAAACAATGGTATTCTTATCCAGTCATGCGCGTATCCAAACATTCCGAAAGCTGCCCCTGGATTTCTTACGTAAGTGAAATGAAAAAATCCTTCAATCACTGGAACCGTTTCACCAAGGTAGAACTTCTGCTGAACGATGGCCTTAGTAACCTGATCGCCGATAATGATCGTTGAGATCATTATGCACATTTTATAAATCATATTCATAAGCTTAACCGTTCACGTAATCTTTAGCAGTGATTTCGTACTTTTCAATTTTTCTCAAAAGCGTCTTTTTAGGAATATTTGCCTTGAGTGCTGTTTGGTTGATCTTCCCTTTATTTTGTCTCAGGGCCCACACAATAAATTCTTTTTCAAAAAGATCTTTAGCAATCTGGAAGTCCATTACCATTTCTTTTGAGTTTAAGACGTTGTTAAACGAGAAACTGTCTGGTGCTCTTGAAGCATCATCGCTCTTCATATCGAAGATTGAATCCTGAATCCCTTCAACGTCGATCATCATATCAGAGTTATCTTCTGGCTCCGGTACCTTTGTAGCTGAAGTCAGCTTTAAAGTAGAAGGAAGAGAAGGTGCCTGGATCATGTCAGATGATTCAATGATGAATGCATGCTCGATAACATTTCTTAGCTCTCTGATGTTTCCCGGCCAAGAGAAATTAACAAGAAGGTTTTTAGCATCGTCGCTTACACCTTTAATGTTAAGACCGTGAACATTGTTAAAATACTTAATGTAGTAATCAACCAGAAATGGAATATCAGATTTTCTTTCTCTTAGAGGAGGAAGATAAACTGGAAGAACATTTAATCTATAAAATAAATCCTCTCTGAACGACCCATCAGCAATCATTTTTTCAAATGGCTTATGTGAAGCTGCGATCACGCGAACATCTACTTTAATATCGCGGTTTGATCCGATTGGAGTGAAAGTTTTTTCTTGTAGAACGCGCAGAAGTTTAACCTGCATCGTAGGACTAATGTCCCCGATCTCATCTAAGAAAAGAGTTCCGCCGTCAGCGTATTGGAATTTACCAAGCTTTCTCTCAGAGGCTCCAGTAAAGGCACCTTTTTCGTGTCCGAATAACTCAGACTCAATCAGGTTTTCAGGAACAGCTGCTAAGTTGATCGTTACAAACTTGGCGTCTTTTCTTGGACCGTTATAGTGAATCGCGCGGGCAACAAGTTCTTTACCTGTACCAGACTCTCCACGAATTAATACTGGCGTATTAACTTTTGCAAGTTTATCGATGACGCTGAAAACTTTTTGCATTACATGAGATTCACCAACGAATTGATCATCTCCACCAAGAGAAAGTCTTGGAGAAGAGAACATTGATGTTTCAACTAAAGAGCGGGCCTTAAGGGCACGCTTTATTAATGCCACTAAGTTTTCAGATGAGATTGGTTTTTCTAAATAGTTATACGCGCCTTCTTTAACAACTTTAACGGCGTCACCGACGTTTGAGTAAGCTGTTAGAATAATCACGATGACAGATGGATCAACTTTTTTAATTTCTGTTAATGCAGAAATCCCGTCCATCTCTGGCATGTTGACGTCCATGACCACGAGGTCATATTTTTCTTTGTAAACAGCATGAAGAGCTTCTTTACCGTTGTTGGCAACGTCGACAGCAAAGCTATGATAAAGCAAAGCTTCCTTTACCGAATCCTGTAAAACTTTATCATCATCAACAACTAACACACGATGCATATCGATCTCCCTGAATAATACACTCTCGTACTATTCTACTACTGGTTCGCTAATTTCACTAAGAATTTTGTCTCTTTACCTGCTATTGAGTCCACAGAAATGGTTCCACCATGGAGCTCTACGAAATATTTGACCAGATATAGGCCCAAACCTGTTCCTTTGATTGAATGGTTTGCATCATTTTTTATCCGATAAAACTTCTCAAAAATGTTAGAAAGCTCCTCTTCCGGGATCCCCACGCCATTATCTTTGATTTCGATATAAACCCATTTTTCATCGTCCCAAGTATTTACTTCAACGATAGTTCCTGGGCCGGAATATTTAATCGCGTTTTCCACAAGGTTAGAGATAACTCTGGTGATAAGCGTGAAATCGATTTCAATCGGATAAAGAGGGGCAAGTTGCTTCTTAACCTGAACCTGCTTTTGGTTTGCAGAAAAATTCAGGTCTTTCACTACTGTTTCAATAATTGAATTGATATCTTTTGAGACTTTATTAAGTCCGAAGTTACTCGATTCGATCTTTGTAAGATCTAAAATAGAAGAGATGAATTTGTTGAGTTCTTTCGTTGAATCAATGATCAACTGGGATTTCTCACGAATATCCGGATTCCCCGAGTTTTGAGTGTAAAGGTTATCAGCAACACCTGCGATTTTTGCTACCGGTGTTTTTAAATCGTGGCTCATTAGAGAAAGGAAGTTTTGTTTTAACTTCTCTACTTGTTTTAAAAGCTTTGTTTCTTCCTGGATAGCATAACGGCGCTGGTATTCACCAATTGCTCTGAAAGGAATCCAGATATAATAAACGACAAAGACTGTGACAACGAGATGGGCGGTATAAAGCCACAGCCCCATGAATACAAACATCAGATAGGAAATAATTAAAATTGAGGCCAAAACCAAGAGCGTAATAATTAATCCATCTTTAGGCTTTAATTTTGAGATTAAAATTGAAAGAACGATCGCCACAATAAAGGCCAGAATATTTGAAACTGTCCTAGGAAGCATCCTAATTGTTTTGTTCTGAATAAATGAATCGATGATTGAAGCATGAACAATCAACTTGGGAGCTTTATATTCTTCAAGGTTAAAAGGCGTCAGATAAAAATTATCACTTTGAGAGATATAATTAGGACCAATTAAGACAATTTTATCTTTAAAAATTTCTGGTGAAAAATTTCCAACCAGAACCCTGTGGTAAGGAATCGTTTTATATTTAAACTCGCTATAGACAGGTGAACCTGAATACCTAAAGAGAACGAAGTTTGCATCGGCTTCATCGTTATAATAAGCACCGATAACATCCGGCACGTTGAGCATCGGAAGTCCCTTAATCGTGCGGTACTGATTAGCGGTTAAAAGATGGAGGCTTTCTTCACCAGAAACGTTAAAGATCGCTCTTCTTACGACGTCATCTTTTGAAAAGATATTGTTATCAATATTGAGCTGAGCAAGTGAGTAGTTGAAGTCTCTTAGTAAGATAGGAGGCAACTCCTCACCTTTAACTTCATCAATCTCAGTGGCGAAACTAACTTTCCCGCCCTTCGTCGTATAATCTTTCAGTCGCGTTTTGAAATCGTTGAAATTTTCATCTTCTTCGTTGGAAATCTCAGGCATTTTAATAAAATAATTAACGATTTTAGGCTCTGCACGCAGAAGCCTTTCTAGAAATCGTGAATGAGTGGCATAGGTGTAGGGGTAAACATCACCAAGATAGTCATCACTTTCTTCATCTAAGGTCACTATCACTATTTCTGGTGTGGGGTGTGTTCCGAAATCCCATCTGACTTTTAAGTCATAAATAATCGACTCAAAAGAGGCCAGAGGGTATTGAAAAAGAATTGTTACAAAAATGAGGGTAAAGAGCAGCGGATAATAATCCGACAGATCGATATTTAATTTTTTAAATTTCATTTTCACGAGTGCTGACCCAGGGCCTTAATGCGGGTTTTAACATCCACACTTTTAAACAACAGGCTTCCTAAAACATCATCCGTTTGATTTTTTGAGTGCGACAATTCAGCAAGAACCAAAGCTCCCATCGTGCGCTCGCTTAGTGCGGGCAGATGACTAACTTTAAAGAGGGCCGCCATGTAGTCTTTTTTTAGGCCTAACATTTTTCCGACTTCAGCATCGAAGTTCATCACGTTTTTTTCATTCTCATACATAAGAGACTTAATACTGAAGGCCGGATAAAAGAAGACTTCCAACTGCTTTCTAATTCTCGGCGATTTAAACAGTGATCTTACGAGATAAACTGGAGAATAAAGAACCATGAAAACTAAAGACACCATCGTGCGGTTCTTAGCTTCCCCTGATTTAATCTTTAGTAATGAAGCATAGATAAGGCTATTGAGTTCATTTCTTGAAAATTGAGTGTATATATTTTTCCCGATAATAAGCGCAGGCTTTCCAAAGTATCCATCAGTATAATAAACATTGTTCACGTAGGAGCTGGACCAATAGATTTTGACTTCGCTGATATTAAGATGGCAGCAAAAATTCTTTACCTGATTAATGAGAGCTTCATCATCGCTCACATAGCGGGCCCTGCCGAAGACAAGAACCAGCTTTTCGCCCCATTTCGAAAACACCACAAGGATAATAAGAGAGAGAGCTAATCCATACCAAGGCCCATTGATCAAATCAAAAAGCATCCCAAAGAATGCGAAGCTGATAACAAAAAGAATGATAATGAATGCCATATATCTGTAACGAAAAATAAAAATCTCCCTAAACGAAGTTTATCTTGGTGTCATTATTACACTGCTGTCCATAAATTATAGACAAAAATCCAGGCTAGAGCTATAAGGCATTAAGCGCACAATACGAAGAAGGTGGGGTTTTTTAAACGTCCTGCAAAGCCTTGAAATAAAAGGGCTTTTCACGACGCGTCTCTCGTATTTTGTGAATATGTGATAACAATGTCGAGATTAAGTTAATTACTTGGGGGAGCTATATGAAATTTGAACGCTTATTATTTGGTACTGCTGGTGTGCCGAACTCAACTCCGAAAAAAAATAACCCTATTGATGGTGTAAAACAAGTTCATGCTTTAGGCCTGGATTGTATGCAATTAGAATTCGCTCACGGCGTTCGCATGAAAGAAGAAGTGTCTTCTGGATTACGTAAAGTTTCTTACGAACTGGGAGTTCCACTAACTTCACACGGTCCGTACTACATCAACCTGAATGCTCGTGAGCAAGATAAAATCGACTCTTCAGTAGAGCGTATTATTCAAACTGCAAAGATCTCTGATCTATGTGGTGCTGAATCAATGACTTTCCACGCTGCTTTCTACATGAAAGATTCTCCTTATGATGTTTTCGATCTTGTTCAAAAGTCACTTAACGTGATTGAAGAAAGACTTAATCGTCTTGATATTCAAATTGAACTTCGCCCGGAACTTACTGGAAAAACTTCTCAGTTTGGATCTCTTGAAGAGCTAATTGATTTAACAAAATCAGTTTCTTCATGTTCGCCATGCATGGACTTCTCTCACTTGTTCGCTCGTACAAACGAGTACAACACGTATGAAGAGTTCTGTACTGTACTTAAAAAACTTAAAGAAGAGCTTGATCCAAATGCACTTCAAAACATGCACATCCATATCTCTGGGATTTCTTCAAACTCTAAAGGTGATTTAAAGCACCTTAACCTTGAAGATTCAGATTTTAACTGGCGTGAACTATTGCGTGCATTAAAAGATTTTGACTGTCGTGGATACGTAATCTGTAACTCTCCAAATCTTGAAAAAGATGCGAAGATGATGAAGGATTTTTACTTAGCTTTATAATGATTTAGTAGTGGCCTGGGTGAGCAATTGCTTAGGCCGCTTCTTCTGTATCTGTAATCTCGACCTGATTTTTCTTTTCAAAATACCCGCGAAACCATTGAATGTGATCTTTAGAGCTGTCTTCCGGCAGATAAATCATCATAACGACTTTATCTTCTTTAACCAAAGCTAGGTTATAAAACTCACCGTTAAGTTCTGAAAAAATATCTAATAAATAATCTTGATCCAAAGACTGATCAATATAGATAACATCTTCATTTTTAATGTCTTTAAAAATAGACCAATTTGAAGGAAAATCGATCGCTGTTTCATTATGAGTCAGTCTATAACACTGAGTTTTTTTAACTAGCTTAAGATTGCTCATCGAAAGATTATTTTGAGCAAGGTAATCGTTCATAGAAATGAACTCAACTTCATTGAGCTTTCTTTCAAAATAGTTTCTTAAATCTACCACAGCATTCGGCTGATCTTTATCAGACGTTTCGAGGTAAGTTTCAGAAATAAGTTTTGAAATTAATGTGTCGTCATTACTCATGTAAGACGTTTCGGTCAAATGTCTTAAAATTTTAAGAATTAATTAAAAAGGCCACGCTCTAGGCAAACTTGGTGTAAGTCCGACCAATTTAGTGGGAAATCAGACTTTGGAGTTTGAATAAATTCAAGCCCTAACCCTCTATGATATTTCGAGGCCAGTCTGGCATTGTGAACAAATAAAACATTCTCATATGAGACCGTCAAACGATAAGTAGCTCCAGCATCGGCCTTAAACTGGTCACGGCTTTCTACAGTCAAGAGTACAAAACAGCTTTCTTCATCAACGTTAGTCACCATGACGTCGAAGATTTCTCCTGTTTTTAAGTTTTCCATTTTTCCATTGATAGGAAATCTCGTGTCTTTTTCCAGATCATGCTCTGAAAATTGCGGGTTATAGGAAGCTTTGGCAATCTCAAGCTCCCAAGTCACAAAGAAATAAAAAGCAAAAACGAGGTAAATAAAATTCAACCCTAGAATCAATTTATTAAAACTTGAAGCAAGCATAATAAAGTTTTTACTTACAATTAATACCAGGAAGATGGATAGAATCTTATCAGAGTGCTTTTTAAGTTTAGCCACCATGAAAATGGTGATGAGATTTACTGCCAGAATCAAGTAGTGATTAAAGAAAAAAGTTTTAAGTGCTTTGAGATTAAGAACGGATTCTCCGCGCGAAAGCGAGTAAATTGCTTGGAGATAGATCATCGAGAAAACCAGAAAGATTATCAGGTTTCTATGCTCATAATTTCTTCTTAAAATCTTCATAACCGTCACATGCCTACTCATGTAGGGAAATTTTATCCAGCATCAAAACATCGGAAGCTTTGATATTATATTAGGAATGATACCATATCTTGAAATTAACACACTCTGTATTTCCTGCGACAATTGCAACCTTATTTGTCCAGAAAATGCTATTTTAAAAAACGGCACTCAATATATTGTAGAGACATGGTCATGTACTTTATGTAATGCCTGCATTGAAGTTTGTCCGGTTGACTGTATTAAACTCATCACAGAAGAATCTACTAAAAAGAAAATTTTCTAAACTTCCTGAATAATCCCATGGCCTACAATACTATTTCTTTCAAAGGCACTTGATCTATCAAGACTGATCGAATTTAATTCCTGGCTAAAAAAGTTATTTTCGTCACCATTAAAAGCTCCATGCTTATTAAGGAAATCCATTAACCATCCACTCTTATTATCTTTTAGATTGAGGAAAATATTTTTTATGCTTTCGAAATAGATCGGCGCTGTACCAAAGTCCCAGTATTCAAATTTGCTTGGAACAATAAATTGGACACGTTCTCTTTTATAATCCGCCACCGTTTCAAAGAACCTTGAAATCCCAGCAATTGGTGTAAGCCCATCAAGCTTAAGCATCCCTAGTCCTGAATAAGTCACATAGTCGTGGGTTCCATCAGGCTTTCTAATTTCTTTCAACTGGTCATCGACAATAACAGTTTCATTATATTTTGCGGACTTTTCCACAGTGATCCCAAAAAGAGCTGCTCTAGAATTTTCTAAACTTGATATAGCTTCATCAAAGTATTTCTTATCAAAGAAGAGGAACTGGTCTGCATTCACCAGTAAAAGATTCCCTGAGTAGTTAACATCACCGCGAGAGGCCATATTATGAATAGCTCCCCCGGAATCAAGTAGAGGGTCTTCATGCAATATCGTAATGTCTTCAAAACGAAGGTCACGACTTACATATTGCTCAATTTCTGCTGAGAGAAAATGAGTATTGATAAAAATTCTTTTAATCCCAAGATCGTGACAATAATTAATCTGCAGCTCTAATAATTCTTTATAAAAAACAGGCCAGAGAGCTTTTGGAAGTTTTTTTCCAATCTCTCCCATTCGAGACCCCATTCCGGCACAAAGGATTAAAGCGTGATCAATTTGCATAATATAAACTCGAAAGAATTTTTCGCTCTTCTGCGAAATGCTCATGCACAAGCATAAGACTTCTAACTTTTTCAAAAGCGTATCCGATATATTTAATATAACGAAGGTCTTTTCTGTCTGCGTAAATATAAGCAAAACTTCCAATCGCTTTAAACACTCTTTGAATCGCCATCATGTCATAGACGGCCTTAAATTGTTCAAAGCTTTTTGTAGAATCAAACTTCTTAAAATAAGTATTATAGTAATACTCAATTAAGCGTTTTTTGTTCTCGTCATTGATTTGGTAATAACAGTCTTCAAGAAGAGAAACTAAATCATAGAGCGGTGTACCCATGCGAGCATCCTGGAAATCGATAACGATCTGCTCACCATCTTTGATCATTAAATTTCTAGAGTGGTAATCTCTATGAACTAATGCGCGAGGCTCACGAGAGAGTCCTTCACACATAGAAAATAATTTTTTATATAACTTTTTTACATCTTCTGATTCAACATCAAGAGACAGGTATGCTTTTAAGAAATATTTTTTTGTGAACTCCATTTCGGCATAGAGCTTTTCAGTATCAAAAGCGAGTTTTGTAAAACTCTCCCCTTTATATTTTGCTACATCAATATTATGAATCTGTGCCATAAGATCGATGGCCTTGATATAAAAATCATATTCGCCCGCAAGGCCCGTGACCTGACTGATGTCTTTTAAGAAAGTCACATCACCTAAGTCTTCTTCTAAAATATAGCCAGTAGCTAATTCCTTGTCGTGGATAAGCGGAACACGAACTTTTTCGGCGTGTAAAACGCGCTGAAGTTTCAAAAACGTTGGCTCTTCTTGCGCTTCAGTCACTGGATTATCGAGGCAAACGACATAGGATTTTTTAGCTGTCCAGATTCTGTAATACTTTCTAGTAGAAGCATCCCCAGTTAGTTTCTCAACATTTTCAATCACCTCATCATTAAGAAGATCTTTGTTGATAGTTTTTTTGAAAAGCTCTTCTACAAGAATGCGCTCTGATTGTTCTGGTTTCATTTTCTGCTCACGATATTGTTTAATAGTTTATAAAAATCTTTTGATGAATTGGCTTCATTGAATTTTTTCTCAACACCCAAGACACCTTGTTTGGTCATAAAATTTTTGAAAAGATGCTCTTCTTTTGAAATTCCTAGCGAATCTCCAAGAAAAAGTGCGAAATCAAGAGTGTTTCTGTTTTGTACCTGGATCCAGTTCAGATAAGCAGAAGAGTCATAGCCTGCTCTCTTTAAAACGAAATAAGTCCATTCATTCACTTGTGCTTTAGTCGCAAACTTGAGCCTGGTAAGGGCAATCATTTTTTCGGTATTGTAAAAACCCAAAGGAATCATAATTCTCTTTTCATAGATAAAGCGCTGGCTTCTCACTACCTCAGCGGCAAAAGCAGCAACGAAGAGCTCTTCACTCTTTAGATACTTTTCAATGAGTGCAGAAGAAAAGAAGAATTGAGAACGTGGAAGAGAAAAAAGAAAAGGTGATTTGTGTTGAATGACATAAAAGCTAGGCTTTTCTACAATATTGAGAATGAGCTGATTATTTGAAACAAGTCTTTCATAAACATTTTCTAAAAACTCAATGGTCCCGGGCCTTAATTTAATCGTTTTGGTTTCTTCATAGGCCAGATAATCTTTTGAAGCTGAAGCCAAATGATCAATATAGTCTTTGGTTTGAAGAGTACCTAAGTTACTTGCATCAATAGTAATTTTTTTTGTGTCAGATCCGCACGAAATAATCGCGGTCATTAGAATTAGTAAAAAAGAGACCTTGAGAAATTTGTTCATATAAAATAAAAAAGGCCCTTATAAATAAGGGCCGGCATTAAAGGACCATATAGTCGCTTTTAATTATAGTTTATTTTGGCTCAGAAGCAAGGTCGCGTGTTGGTTGATAGTAAATTGTGAATCCAGCAAAGATTAAATTCGGATTTCTGATAAGTGGACGGTTATTATCGTAAATTGATTTCCACTTTCTCGTTGTCCCATATTTATCCATAGAGATTATTTGAAGTGTGTCACCAGTTTTAACCATGTACGGTGTTCCGTTAGGCATCCAACCAAATTTTTGATCTGGAACATAGTATTTTAGATCAACACCTTCGCCGACCTTCTTCACATCTTTATTCCATTCTTTGATGTCTTTCCACTTACGGTAATCACCATAAATTTTGAAAGCAATCATCATCATCGTATCGCCTTTTTGCACTCTATATGTCTCCATAGGACCATAAGATTGAGAAGGCATTCTTTCTTCAATATTAATTTTGGCCGGAGCTTCCTGAGTGTCATTGTGAGCTAAGAAAGCTTCCACTTTATCTTCAGGTTTTTTGAAATCACCAAACTTCGGTTCTTCTGGTGCAACCATGGCCGTCTCTTCGATAGCAGGTGGTGCTTGGTAATCATCTGTGATGTACGTATCTACTGATGTCACTTTTTGAGCTTCAACACTAATATCTTCACTTGGCTGATCTGCCAGTGTATCAACTGCAAATTCTAAGTCATCGTGATTGACTGCAACCTGCTCTTTATTAGAGTCAGAAAAGCTGCACGCATTTAGGGTAAGGACTAGGGCCAATAATGTAACTATCTTCATAGAATACCTCTCGTTTTTATCCTTATCGGAAAGATCAACGATAAGTTTAGCTAATCAAAAGGCACTATCTGCTCGGCTATTCTTTTAGGTTGCAAAATCTCTACGAAATTCTAGAATTAATTATGTTTTTAAGACTAACTAAAATACCTGTCTTTTTTTGTATACTTTGGAGCCTTCTGATTCCAACTGTCTACGCACAAAATGTCCTTGATGACATTGAAGAAGAAGACCGCATGGAAACTGGTAGTACTGAAAATGCTCCCAATTTAGTTTCAGAAACAATAAAAGTTATTGCACCCTCAAGAAAAATTTTTATTTTAACCAACGAGAACAAAAGCTTCTCAAAAGGTGACTTTATTTCTCTACTATTAGGAAATAAACTTGTCTGTCGTGCTCTCGTTGCAAAAACTAATGATGAGCAACTCTCAGGAATTAAGATTGTAAAAATTTATAATGTTAATCTTTGGAAGCAGCTTGCAGTTGGAAAAGAAGTTTTAGTTTTAAAAGGTGATGACAGTTATTATACCGTCACAAAAACAACACAAGAGACTGAAGAAGCTGCAAAAGTTACTACAAAAGTTCAAGACGAAGACGATCTTTTTAATTCAACAACACTTAACGATGATGACCTTTCACTTGAAGAAACATCAAATCGTTTAATCAAAACGGATAACTTGCTTTCTGCCGGCGTTGGTATGATTGGTGGAAAAGATGTTGATGGAAGCTCTAAACGCTACACCCACATCAATGGATCATGGGGATATCAATTAGCAGATAATATCTGGGGTGAAGTAGGAATTGGAACTAATACCGTTACCGATTACCCAAGCACTGGTATTGATGCACGTATGGTGAATTTCACTGGTAAATTAAAGTATACGGTTAATGCTCCCTTCTATAGTTACATTATGCCTTACGTTGGTTATCAGGTGATTTCTGTAGACTCTCCTGGTGCAGGTGTTCAAGATACTGTTAACCCTAAAACAGATGCGGAACTTCAAGAAGAGATCGCACTGGTTGATGATTTGAAAAAAAGCACTGTCATTTTCGGTGTCACTGTTTTAAAAAGAATAGTACCTGGGTGGTTCATAAGAGCTGACCTTGGAAGTGACATCATCAGCGGCGGGCTTACTCTTGAATTTTAAAAATCTTATTCTTGTATCGTTACTATCTTTTATTTTCGGTTGTGGAGTTAAGGCCCCACCTGCAAAATACCCAGAGACAATGGTAGACTCTTACGTTCAAAGCTATACGGGAACTACACCGACGCCTGAAGAATTGGAAAGAATCAAAAACGATGAACCAATTCAAAGCACAACTGATCAAACTAAAACAATTTCTCCTCTACCAGCTCCTTAATTATGTCACTGTTTATTGCAACAGGATCTAATCTCGGCGATCGTTTAATGCATTTAAATGAAGCAAAAGATATTCTCTCAAGACATCTCACCTTCATTGCGGCAAGCAGGGTGTATGAAAGCCCCGCAGTTGATTATCTCAACCAACCAGATTTTTATAACCAGGTTTTAGAATTTGAAATTCCTTCTTTAACACCTGTTGCCGTTATGGATTTTCTTTTAGAGACGGAACTTACACTTGGAAGAAATAGGACAGTTCCTAAAGGCCCTCGAATTATCGATTTAGATATCCTTTTTTGGGGAGAAAGCGTTATGAACACTGAAAAACTTACGCTGCCTCACCCTAGACTCTTTGAGAGAAGTTTTGTTGTGCTGCCTTTATCTGAGTTACCTGGTTTTAAAACTTTAAAACATGCGTTTAACTTTAAATTTTCTTTCGACAACAGCTGTTCTCCTATTTCCTGATTGACCGCAATCCCATTCACAACGTAAAATTATGTTGATCAAATACTCTCTCGATCACACAAGGAAAATCTATGGATTTTGGATTAACTCCCGATCAACTCGAGATTAAAGATCTCGCGATGAAATTTGCTAAAAATGAGATGATGCCAAAAGCACAAGAGTTCGATGAGCTCGCACAGATGCCTATGGATATTCTAAAAAAAGCGTGGGAACTTGGATTAGTTAACACTTGTATTCCAACTGAGTTTGGCGGTAACGGCTTTACTGCGGTTGATTCAATGATCATTACAGAAGCTCTCGCTTATGGATGCATGGGAATGAATACGGCCATCATGGCAAATGATCTCGCTCTTCTTCCAATTGTCATTGGTGGAAATGATGAACAGAAAAAAAGATTTCTTACTCCATTTACTGAAAGTTATAAAATTGCAGCATTCTGTTTAACAGAGCCAGGAAATGGATCTGATGCCGGCGGATTAAAAACCACCATCAAAGAAGATGGTGATGATGTTGTCATTAATGGAAACAAGATGTGGATCACCAATGCGGGATATGCTGATTTGTTTGTTTTATACGGAACAACAGATCCAGCACTTAAGCATAAAGGCATTACTGCTGTTGTGATTGAAAAAGGAACTCCTGGAATTGAAGTTGGAAAAAAAGAAGACAAGATGGGACACCGTTGTTCAGATACAAGGGCCATCACTTTTAACAACGTAAGAGTTCCTAAAAAAAATATATTGGGTGGATTAAATCAAGGCTGGAAGATCGCGATGAAAACTCTCGATCATTCTCGTCCTATGGTTGCCGCGAGTGCAGTTGGTGGAGCGCAATGTGCTTACGACCATTCTGTAAAATATGCTAAAGAGCGCGTTCAATTCAATGTTCCAATTTCTCAGCATCAAGCGATTCAATTTATGGTGGCCGAAATGGCAATGAAAATTGAAGCATCGAGACTACTGGTTCATAAGGCTGCATGGCTTCTTGATAACGGCCAGCCTAACACTCAGCTTGCCTCTTACTCGAAGGCCTTTGCGGCCGATTCGTGTATGCAAATAGCGACAGATGCGGTACAAATTTATGGCGGTTATGGTTACAGCAAAGAGTATCCCGTTGAGAAAATCATGAGGGACGCGAAGCTGATTCAACTTTACGAAGGCACTTCTCAAATTCAAAGACTAGTTATTGCTAAAGAAATATTTTCAAGGAGCTAATAGATGAATATTTACGTTTGTGTAAAACAAGTACCCGACACGGAAACTAAAATTATCCCTACAGCAGATGGATCTTTTATTGAAACAAGTTCAATAAAATGGATCATGAACCCTTATGATGAATTTGCAGTTGAGCAAGCTCTTCTTGTTCAAGCAGCTAATGCTGGATCAACTGTTACAGTTGTACGAGTTGGATCATCAAAAGACACAGAAGCACTAAGAACAGCTATGGCGATGGGAGCTGACGATGCTTTCCTAGTTGAAGCACCAGATAATCTTGATTCATACATGATCGCAAAAGCTCTTAAGGGTGCGATTGAAAAATCAGGGAAAACTCCAGACCTTCTATTAACTGGTAAACAAGCTATTGATGACGACTGTCTTCAAGTTCCACAAATCCTAGCTACTATGATGAACATTCCATCAGTATCTGTTGTTGTTGGATATGAGGGATCAGCGACTGACATTACGGTTAAGCGCGAAGTTGAAGGTGGAACACTTGAAGTTTACGGTGTTAAACTTCCGGCCATGATTGCTTGTAACAAAGGAATCAACACTCCAAGATACGCTTCACTTCCAGGTATCATGAAAGCTAAGAAAAAACCTCTAACAACATTATCTCTAACTGACGTTGGTGTTAGCGACGATGATAAGAGAGTTAAATATTCTAACTTCCAACTAC
Organism: Bacteriovoracaceae bacterium UBA6153; assembly: GCA_002428265.1. Taxonomy (GTDB): domain Bacteria; phylum Bdellovibrionota; class Bacteriovoracia; order Bacteriovoracales; family Bacteriovoracaceae; genus Bacteriovorax. The sequence continues at coordinate 118,781 of DIUR01000003.1, read as the reverse complement.
CTCCTGAGAAACCAGCTGGAAAAAAATTCGATGCAACAGATGCAGCTAAACAAGCAGCGGTAGTAAAAGAAGTTGTGGGCCTCTTAAGAACAGAAGCAAAAGTTATTTAATTTTATTTTAAGGAATTTTTTATGGCTAAAATATTAGTATTCACAGAACTTCACGGCTCACACGTTAAAGGTGTGACATTAGAAATTTTAGGTCGCCTAGCTGGTCACACTGTTGACGTAGCTGCTATCGGTGCAATTCCTTCTGAAGCAATTGCAGATCTTGCAAAATACGGTGCTGCAAATGTTCACTCACTAAAAGGATCAAACCTTGATAAGTATTCTCCTGAAGGATACGCAAACGCACTTAAAGGATTCATCGCTGGTGGATCTTACGATTACGTTTTTGCTGGAGCAACTTCAGTAGGTAAAGATCTTCTTCCACGTGTTGCTACAATGTTTGATGCTGGTATGGCATCAGAAGTTACAAACTTCATTATGGAAGGCGATAAATTTGCTGGAACACGCCCACTATTTGCTGGAAAGTGTTTCGCAAAAGTTGAGCTTACAGGACCTAAGCCTCACTTCGTAACAGTTAGACCAAACGCTCTTGGATTAAATGCTAGTCCAACTGCTGGTGCTGCTGCTGCAAAAGACGACGCTGTTGATGCTGGAGCTATCAGAGCAATGATTAAAGACATCGTTAAAGGTGCTTCTGAAAAACTAGACCTAACTGAAGCTAACATTATTATCTCTGGTGGGCGCGCGATGAAAGACGCTGCTAACTTCAAAGTTCTTGAAGACATGGCAAACGTTATTGGTGCTACTGTTGGTGCTTCAAGAGCTGCTGTAGACTCAGGATTTGCTCCACACGCTATGCAGGTTGGACAGACAGGTAAAACAGTTGCTCCATCTCTATATATCGCTTGTGGTATTTCAGGAGCTATTCAGCATTTAGCTGGTATGAGAACATCAAAAGTTATCGTAGCAATCAACACTGATCCAGATGCTCCGATCTTCACTAAAGCTGACTACGGTATCGTTGGTGACTTATTCACAATCGTGCCTATCATGACTCAAGAATTTAAAAACCTACTTGGTAAGTAATAAAAAAGGCTCCTTCGGGAGCCTTTTTTTTGATCATTATTATGTCTTAAATCTTGAATAATCGAGCTCCACAGAATCCCCTAACCACATTGCCCCTTGAGTATGATCATAATAATCATCTCCACTGAGAGGATGGACTAGTACTGAAAACTCGCCTCGCTCTTTCATAAGCCACAGCACGACTTCAGCAAATAGCTTTGTGGGAAAATTGGCTTCAAACATTGGCAAAGGATGTGGTCCTATAGGTTCAGGAATTATATCCCCTATGAAAAACATCACATTTTCAAAGTGTTTTTTAATTTTATCGCGCAAAATAGTCGCTTCACCTATCTTTTCAATTGGAAAATAGAAATGAGCATCAAACTCTCTGGGAAATCCATTGGGAAGTAGTTTCGAATTTACGGTGTAGGTCTTCATAAGTAATCCTGGCCATAGGAAAGCTAAATTTGATTATAAATACATTCATTTTATCAAAAAAGTATTAAAAATGACTCTTTTTTAAGATATATCTTTTCTCATGAAATATTTTTCTTTCATCTATAAGCTTCCCCGCAATATTATTGTTGCAGCTCTGGCCCTCTACACTCTTCTTGGGTTTTTCCTGGTTCCATTCATTATTGAAGGCCAGCTAGAAAAATTTGTTATAGAAAACTATAAAGAGAAGTTAGAAGTTGAAAAAATATATTTCAATCCTTTTACCTTTGTTCTCTCAATAGATAATCTCAATATTCCTGACACAAATCCAGAAAGTGCGGATAAAAGCCGTCTAAAGTTTCAGCATTTATTGTTGAACCTCGAAATTTTCCCTTTGCTGACTAAAAAAATAACATTCAAAGAGGCCACGCTTAATGGCGCTCATATTTATTTTAGTTTTTACAAAAACAAGAGACATAACTGGACCTCGCACATTCCACCATCTCCAAACAAAAAAGAAGAAGCGACATCTTCCAATTGGACACTAGTTTTAGAAAAGCTCACGCTAGATAAAGATTATTTTCAATTCAGGGATTTTAACTACCCCACTCCCGTTAATCTTCCTTTCGGTCCACTTGGACTTAAGGCCTCTAATGTTAGTACTAAAATCGGTGAACAATCTGCACTGGAGAGCTTGTTTATCAATCTTGGCAAGCAAGGCAGCCTCAAACTCAGTGGAAAACTTGGCTTAACACCTCCTCGCGCTGATATTAATCTAGTGGCCAAAGGTTTTCCGTTAGATTTTTTAACCTCGTACTTATCGCAAACGACTTACCTAGAACTTCAAAAAGGATTTCTAAATTTCAATGGAAATTTGAATTATAAGCAGGGAGCTTTTAAAATTGCGGGAGATGCTGGCATTGATGATCTTCTATTAAAAATGTCCACTGATCAATCTGAAGTTCTCAGTATAGCGAAAGCTGACTTTCGCTCTCTTAACTACTCGACTCTGCCTGCAAGCTTCACCTTAGAAGAAATGGCCCTTCATAATCTCAAGACTTATATTCTGTTAAAACCAGATGGAACCCTTAATTACAAAAGTCTCTTAAAGAACTCACAGGCTCCGACCGGGCCTTCAGATGAAAAGAAAAATACAAACATGACTTATTCAATCAAGACGATTGTTTTCAATAACAGCGCTCTGGATTTTAATGACTGGCAGATTAAGCCTAAATTTAGCGCACACATTCACACTCTAAACGGCACCATAGGACCTGTATCAAGCAATCTAGAAAATAAAATCGGCATTAATTTAAATGGCATGGTGGATGATCTTGGTAAGTTTACATCCCAGGGCCATTACTTTCAGGCCCAGAGGCCAACAAATCTCGACTTAGGAGTTAAATTCTCCAACATAGAGATGACTACCTTCACCCCTTATTCTGGCTTTTTTATGGGCTATGAAATAAAAAAAGGAAAACTTTTTTTAGATGTTAATTACACTCTCAAGAAAAATCGTATCGTTGGAAAAAACAATGTCAGGCTCGATCAATTCACCTTGGGAGAGAAAATCGATAGTAAAAATGCCACCAATCTTCCCCTAAGACTTGCAGTTGCTTTATTAAAAGATCGCAAAGGACAAATTAAATTTAAACTCCCGATTGAAGGCGATACAAACGCACCTAAATTCTCTTATGGAAGTGCTATCAGAACAGCGCTTTTTAATATGATCGTCAACATTGCCATGGCACCATTTGATTTCCTTGCTGATGTTTTTGGAGTCGGAAAAGAAATTAAAATGATTGAGTTTGAAAATCAGACGATTCAATTTAAAGCAGAAAATGAAGCTAAGCTTGATACTGTTGTAAAAATGATGGAAGAAAGACCTGAGCTTAGGTTGGAAATTTTAGGAACCTGCTCAGAAAAAGAGTTCATGACACCCAATCAGAAAGAGCCACCTGTGATTGAAGAGGCAAGATATAAAGAAATTGGTCTACAGCGAGCACAGCTTGTTCAAAATATTCTGGCCAAGAAAAATATTAATGCTGAAAGGCTTTTTGTTATGGCCGGGAAAAAGAATGATGATTCAATTGGCCCATCTGGAGTCGTGCTGATTTTCAAAGTAGATTAAAATGAGATGGCCCTGAGTTTTACCTTAGGGCCAAATGATTTTAGCGTCTGTATTGATAAGTATTTTTAAGAACTGGAGTTTCAACAAAGCTTTTCTTGAAAACTTGCTCAAGGCTGATATCAAGATATTTAATATCTCCTTCTCCATAATTATTAACAACACCTTTTATTTTAAGAGTCATTCTTTCAGAATCACCTAGGCCATTAAGGCTGTCATGAATAATAGCTGATGACCTAAAGCTAAATCCATCTTCATTTTTACGTGCAACATAATCAATTTTTAGATTTTCATATAATACTGGTTGAAACCAGCTATAGGCAGTAATTATTTCAGCTGATGGATCCACGTTTAAAGACTCAAGACAGATACTTGTAGGAACTCTATCGTTAAGTGGTGAACTCTCCTCTAAAACAACATAATAACACGCCTGAGCTTGCTCATGTTCTTCTGCTCCAGCGAAAACGTTAAAGCTAAGTGCCAATGCCAAAACAGTGAAAAGTGATTTCATAGGGCCTCCTGTATTTTGAATTTACAGGAGGTTCTTATCATGGATTTTGATTATGTATTGTTAGGATTTCGTTGAGAAATTACTTATCAAAGAAGGTAGTCGCAAATCGTTTAAATTCCTCTTCATTTTGAATACCTGAATTTCTGGTCATTTCCTTTTTTCCTGTGAAAATAATAAGTGTGCCAGGATTAGACACATTTAATTCTTTTCTTAATTCAAGTTCTTTATCCCAGTCGGCCTGATAGTAAGTGACATGCTTAAAGAAATCTTCTTTCTTCAATTTTTCAAAAACCTTGTCTTCATTTTTACATACCGGACACCATTTCGCGTGAACCTGGAGCATAATTTTTTCACCTTTTTCTTGGGAAGCCTGAAAGGCCTCTTTTGTATAAGGTTTTTCTGGAGTTTCTGCCATTACGTTGAAAGAAAAAAGTAAGGTTGTGAGAGTAAGAGCTAATAATTTCAAGAAGACCTCCTAAAATATGAATAGATCTATTATTGAGGTAGAGATATCTTTATTCAAGCTATGTGTTTAATATCATCTTAGATGTAAGAGTATCGATAAGTTATAAATGATAAGGATATCTTATTATTGGAGAGCTTTACTTTGAAACTGACATTAATATGTGCGATGAGATCGCATTATTCGAATCTGAAAAGCATCCATAAGCAAAAAATTTGTAATTAATTTTTTTTTAAAATCGGAAGAGCACATCTCAACATTTCTTTCGTATCTTCTTCTTTGGCCCCCGATTTCCTTAGAGCATTTAAGATGATTTTTTCTTGAGACTTTGGATCTGTTGTAAACTTTGCATATGTCGCTGGATCATTTTTTGCTGAAAGACGCAATTCTTCAATGGCATTATCAAAAACTTTTAAGAGACCGCTTTGGGCATTAGGATTCCAACTCCCATCAAGAGCTTCTGTATTAAAGTGAAGTAAGAGGTGTTTTGTTTTTCCACCCAAATCTGATAAATCGTTTCTATCTTTTCGAACAATGGTAGCTGCCGTTTTTAAATAGAAATCTATATTTTTTGGATTTTTAAAAAAATCTGCATTTGCTTTTTCAATTTCATTGGTTAAAGCAACAAGTGCATCTTTCGCTTCCTTGCTTTCTATTGCAGCTTTGTCGGCACCACTAAGATTTCCCGCCTTAAAAGCGGCCTGTACTTTTTTTACCAGCCACTTATCAACTAACTGGTCTCGAACAGATGGTGTAATTTTATTGGTCTTCACTAAATTAGACATTTCTGGTATATCACGAACCATATGCTTATAAAGTGAGCCGTACAGTGTCTTGCCGACACTCCAGCCTCCAATAGCATCTAGAGGTGCAAATGCGAAGGCCATGACAACTCCGTCTCGAGCACTGCTAATATCCTCTGCTGCTCTAATGGCCGAACCTTCTTGATCCTTGTCAAGGCCACTCTTAGTTGCAACCTCCACTAGCCCAGAGTTATATCTACTAAAACTTTCTCCGAGGCTTGTTGCTCCGAGGGCCATCCCGGTTAGTCCCGCGGCTTCGGCGCCAGAGAGCGCTCGTCCAATTCGAAAGACATTGCTTGTGAGGCTACTGGCACCTTTTAAAAGTCCTGAGCTAAACAAAGTCGCAGAAAAAGTAACTCCTGCATTTTGCAGTTCTTTGCTATGAAGACGCGCTTGCATAGAAGTGGCAATAGCACATGAAGACGGATCATTCTTTAAAACTTCTTCCACTTGATTCTTCATGCCTATATAAAACAAAAGATCGTTTTGTTCTTTTTCGGGCGACATTAAAGATGCCATCCATTTACCGAGAGCTTCTCCATTATAACGAGAAAACTCTAGTTTCGATTTTTCTAAGCTAGCATTCACTTTTTGTTGTGTAATTTTAGAATTATCGGAAAGCTTCTTAAAGGCATTAACGATCTGGGCATCATCCCAAACCGGCTCACTTCCTTCTTCAAATGTTTTAGGACGCTCAATAACTCCAAAGATTGGAGCTTCTTCATAAATCAAAGAACGATAATTATCCTTATGCTTATCAAAGTTTTGCATAAGCCTGACAGACATCCATTCATTATAATTCTTAATTTTTTTATCAACAAATTCCTGCTCTAATTGTTTTCTTTCATAACTGACTCTTCTTAAAGCTTCTTTTTCCTCACGTTCTGTTAAATTCATTCTCCCTAAAGGATTTGGCATTGCTGCTTCAAAATCACGCAGGTTAGTATTGATCAATTTGCTTTTATCAGAGTTTATGACATTGGCCACATTAACATTTATCAATCCTGGCGCATCCTGACTTAGTGCAAGCTCCATGCGAATTTTTCGTGAGTAGACTTTCATCGAGTTTTGAATTTCTTTTTTTCTCTGATCACATTGAATGATTTTATTCTTATTACTATCTTCATTGGAACAAGTCTTCGCTCCAGAAAAGCAGCTCGCACTACACTCTGCATACTTCCTGCTTTTTTCCAGATTCTCGATGACTTTTTCTGCCACTCTTTGTGAAAATTCTAAGTATTGAACCCCTTCTTTCAGCGGATCTAGTGATGTAAAGCCAGCTTCATCAGATAGTTGAATTTTAGTGCTGCAAGATTGCTCGTACTGATCCCAATGCGACTTGTTCTTTAAATACTTTTCACGGGAAACGATAACGACGTCTTTACACGCTTCATATGGTGACGTGACTTTGCCTTCAGAGCTAAAAGTTAAACTAATGAATGTTGATAATAACAAAAATAGTATAAACACTCACCTAGACCACTAAGGCCTTGCTGTTTTAAAAATTTGCCCAAATAATGTTTCACATCTCTTAACGCTGCTTTTAGGAATCAGCTTTACTGCAGTCTTTCTTGAAGAAGACAAAGAAATATTTTTATCATCAGTGCCCACTTCTCTAAGAAAAATATCTCTCACTTCAAGATTACCACTTTTAGGAATACTGTGGCCTTGGTTGGCCAGGATTTTCACCTCTGGTAAATTTCCTTGATCCACTTTCTCATTAATAAACTGAATATTTCTGTAACTTACGCGTTTATCTTTATCGCCATTAATAAGAATGATTTTTGAACGAATTTTACTCCAGGAATCAGACATCGTTTCCAAGTCTTTTTCTAATCCAACTAGTTCAGTGGGACTCGTTAACAAATGTTGATATTTTTTCGGCGCTATTTTTTCGACGGCCGGATAAGTCGGTTTCATGGCCCTCAATGCCTTAATGACCTTATCTTTTTTCACTTCTTTTGGATCTGCAATGGGTGACATTAGAACGACTGACTTATAATTAGCATCGGCTTCAGAGGCCATTTGGGCCGCAACCGACACACCATAAGAGTGACCAACTAAAATCACTTCTCTGTTAGGAAAATTCGTTTTTATATATTGTGTAAAGAGCTTGGCCTGCTCATCTACTGAGAGTTTTGAGAGTTTTTTTGAAAACTCTCCATAGCCAGGTCTATCAATTGCGACAAGCTGAGCTTTCTTCTTTAACTCTTCATCACGAAAGTAATCTGAAAAAGATTCTGCTGATCCAGGAGAGCCATGGATAAAAAACAAAACTGGCCCTTTTGCATTTCCTTCAATCTTTGCAGTAATTGGCAAGCTCTCAGCTTGGAGTGAAATAATAAAGAAGAGGACAATGTTTGTTCCAACCAAAATAGAGAATAGCTTTTTTAAGAAATGTTTATTCATCAATTGGTCTAATTAATACCTGTGTAGATTAGTTTTCTACTTCATAAAATTATAACATAGATGATAAATTTATTGAGTTAGGGGAAAATTAATCTGAGTTCTCTTAGCCTAAAGCCTCCTTTGAAAACCCCACTTTCCACCTTTCTTGCTATAAACATTTTTCACCTATATGCTATGACCTTGTTTAAATGATGTGCATTTTCAGCACTCTCATTTTTACTAATATGTCGTTATAAAAATAGAACAGGTACGCTGGAGAATTTTATGCACAAGCAGCTTTTAATTTTTTCGCTATTAGTATGCTCAAACTTATTTGCAGATACTGCGCAAATTGAAGCTGGCAGAAAAATTGCGGCAGACGGAAACGAGCAAGGTGCTCCGGCCTGCATGACCTGTCACATGCAAAACGGTGAAGGGATGCAAGAAGAAGGCTTTCCTCATCTGGCGGGAATGAGTGAATCTTATATTGTAAAACAGTTAAAAGACTTTCAAGGCAAGAATCGAGTTACTGATGTCATGACCTCTTTAGTCCAAGAACTAAAAGATGAAGATATGAAAAGTGTGGCTGCTTACTATGCAAGCCTTCCGGTGATTTCAAAACCAGAAAAAAGCACCTCACAAGTTAAATTTGAGCAAGGTCGCTTGATTGCAGAACGAGGCCTGTGGAATAAAAATGTGCCGGCCTGCTTTTCTTGTCATGGCCCTAATGCTGTTGGCGTGGGAGAAAGCTTTCCACCTCTTATCAATCAAGGGAAAATCTACCTCACAAAAGAGCTCCAAGCATGGAAGACCGGAACGAGAAAAAACGATCCGGGGATGCTGATGAAAACTATTGCCTTAAAGCTCACTCCAAAAGAGATTGAAGCTGTAGTCGAATACATTAGCAGCTTATCTTCAACTCAAACTGCTGGAGTTAAATAATGAAAAAATTATTAGCAATTTTAGGACTGCTTATCATCACATCATTGGCCAACGCTGCCACTGTAAAATATTTTCAGCCACCTCTTGAAAAAGATATTCCTGATAATGATTTTGGAAAAATGGTTAAGGCCGGTCGCGATGTCTTTATGGACACTCAAACCCATGCAAAACCCTATGTCGGCAACACTCTTAACTGTGTGAACTGCCATTTGGATGCTGGAAGACTCGTGAACTCTGCTCCACTATGGGGTGCCTATGGTATGTATCCGGCATACAGAGCAAAAACTAAAAAAGTAGATTCAATTGAAAACAGAATGCAAGGCTGTTTCATGTACAGCATGAATGGAAAAGCCCCAGAAGCTGAAAGCGAGGTCATGAAAAATCTTGTTGTTTACATGTACTGGATGTCTACGGGCGTACCTGTCGGAAAAAATCTTCCAGGAAGAGTTTACCTGGATCTAAAAAAGCCAAAACGTGAACCATCTTGGGATGAAGGCGAAAAAGTTTATCAAGCTAATTGCATGATCTGTCACGGAAGCGATGGCAATGGACAATACGTAAATGGCAAAACAGTATTCCCTCCTCTATGGGGTAAAAATTCATTTAACTGGGGCGCAGGAATGCACAGAATAAATACCGCTGCTGGTTTTATTAAGGCCAACATGCCCTTAGGCCAGGGAATGAAATTATCTGATCAAGAAGCCTGGGATGTCGCTTACTATATTAACTCTCACGAGCGCCCTAAAGACCCGAGACAAAAAGGCAGTATAGATGAGGCTAAAAAAGATCTTCATGATGAAAACTGTTCTTATGGAAAAGAAATTCATGGTGAGAAGTTGGGGGCGATGTAGTTTTTTTGAACTCGAGGGCAGCACTAATAGTGATAGTAATTATCGTTTGATCTTTGAATTGGTTTTCTTGGTATAGGTTTCCATTTAAGGAGTCTATGCCAAGAAAACATTCAATTAATTTTAATTTCTTAACACAAAGCGATTTCTAATTTAATTTTGAAAAACGCTTAGCAATCAGATCGGTGTGTTGGAACCTTTAGTTTTCTAGTTACTGTAGAAACCTTTTTGTAATAACTATTTGGAATAAGTCTTTACAAGCACCGTAACTCCAGCAATAAATAAAATAATCATTAAATAGAAATTAATCTCATGTATCCAAAACAAATAATTAAGTTTCTTATTGATTGATTTTTTCTAATAAGATCGTATAATTTTTTATAATCTTTTACTCCATTTCTATATACGTCTTTATAGTAAGCATCATTAGCTACAATTTTATTTATTTCTTTTCTAAGCCAATAGTTAGCCACATACACCAATACACAGCACGCAATTAAAGCTAACTTAACATTATACATCGATTCCCCTATAAATAACTTCAATAAACCTCAAGGTTCCAACACACCGTTCGTGTCGCCAGTGCTTGCAGCAAGAAAAGTGTATTGGAACTTTTTTTGGAATACTGTCACCACATAAATATTCTCTTTTGCCACAGAAGAAGCTAGTAATCACTTTTGCAAAACCTCATAAAAAAGTACGAATGCTATTAAAAAATTTAAAATGAGAGCTCCCCAAGAAAAAAACTTACTGAACATCAGGTTTGATATCTCATGACTAGCACTCTGATTGAATATCGATCCAAAGAAATTTACTCTTCCTGGATAAAAATAGAGATAAATCACAAGACCTTCCAATAAAAAAGTTCTTATTAGGCCAGAGGTTAATAAATTTCTCGAATCATTTAAATAATAAGTTATTATTATAAAAACTAATGGAAGCACCAAAAGTAAAAATATTACAATCGCTTTAAATATCTTAATATAAGCTCCTCACTTCAACCGCCATTCGACTATCTTCTTTTAACTTCGATTCCTAAACAATTTCAAAAAGACTCTAACAATTTTTCTATTGTTAGACCTAAGTCAATTTTACTTTTATCCTTTTGTAAGGCCATATGAAGAGGGCCCATATGAAGAGGGCCCATAAAAAAGAAGCAAGACACAAAACATGCAAAAGAATATTTTATAATATCTTTTGATAAGAACTTATACTTTTTCCTGACAGCTTGAAAAAGAGCAAGAGACACGAATGAAAACCCTATGAAAATATAAATGTAATTTATCATTGTATAAAATAAAATTTTTGAAAAACTATCAGCTCTTACAATCGCACAGGCAGTACCCAATGCTAAAGATAAGAATAATATTGCTGACCAATACCATATTCTCACTGATGTAAGCTTCTCCCTCGCCTTAACACTTAGATAGAGCTTACAACTTAGATACAGAACAATGAAAAAAATTAATGATGATAAATGTTGAAGCAAATTATATAAAAAATATTTTTTTCCTAAAAAATTTCCTAGATAAGTTTGCAAGAGTGGTATTTTTTGAACAAACCAACCTCCCGCATGGGTAAAAGAATCCCAAACTATATGTGAAGCTGATCCTAAAATTAAGCATAAAACTAATCTTAATAAATCTTTCCTCACAGTCAGGCCATTGACTTCATTTATATATTTTGAAAAAACAATTCCTACTGGGTTGGGAAGTGAAAAAACTAAAGTTTCATAAAGATATACAAATAAGCCCAATATCGAAATGCCCCATGGAAGACAATATACAATAAGTCCCTTTGCCGTATGAGCACTCAATCCGGGATATTGCGGAAAACAGTAGCTAAAGTCTGGTACAATTGCTCCTATGACCAGAGATACCAACACAATAAAAGAGACGTGCCTTTTAAAAGGTAAAAAAATAACTGGATGAGCAAGGGTAAATGGCATCTTTCTTCAAGCTCCACAAGTCAAGTTACATAAGAATTAAGTAAGTATTTACCTATTTACAACATTATATCTCAATCATTACTTTTATTAGATTTTTTATCAACTATTGAGAAAGTTATTTAAAAATCCTTTTATTTTCAGATATCTGCTCCAACTCATTCACCTACTAACTTGTCTTTAGAAGTAAAAACTCTAAAGGAAAACGGCATGCCTCAAGTTTCAACTTTTTTTGGTATTACAATTTATATGTATTATGCTCATGGCAAACATAAAGAACCTTATTTTCATGCAAAATATCAGGGATACGATGCTTCATTCTCGATTCGTAATTTAGAACTCCTAAGCGGGTATCTCCCAAAGAAAGCGGCTACTCTAATTCAAGAATGGGGACTTAACCATCATTTGGAATTAATGGATAACTGGGATAGAATTATGAGAAAGGAGCCAGTTAAAAAAATAACTGGAGCTGACCATGATTAAAGCTAAAAAAGTCATTCCCCATTTAGATTTTAAAATAACTGTCACTTTTGAAGACAATAGAGTCTGCATTATTGATATGAATTTTATCTTTGAAGAGTCAGGGCCAGTTATTGATCCACTAAAAACGTATGATGCTTTTAAGAATGTTACAATTGTTGATGGCATTGTTACCTGGCCGACGGGATATGATATTGATCCTGAGTATTTGTTAGAGCTTGCTTCTTAGATGATCTTAAAGCCTGATAAAATATACAAAACTCCAACTGCTATCATGTAAAAGAAAATCTCCATTAACGAAATCCAAAAATTGTTTTCTTTACCAGAGGAAAAATTCTTTTTAAAAAAAGCGACTCTTATGAAAATTACTCCAATAGTTATGAGTAACAAACCTATAGCAAGATACTTTATCCTCAAGTCATGCTCCTTCAGTAATGGTGCCTCTTTCATTTTATACAAAGGAAATTTAATAAAATATGCTATGCAACCGGAAAGTAGACAGCCTGAAACCTTTACTATTCTATTTCAGCATTCTTTTGCCTCTCAGGTAATTCTGGACGGAAATCCAAAATTCCATAATTAGGTTCTTCAGTCATCCTATCAAGATTTCCAAAATCTTTTTCTAATACAATAAATTTTTTATTAAAATCCAGATAATAAAGGATATGAGGAGTTTCAAACTTAATCACAGAAGGATAATCAGGATTGTCATACACATATCCTGATTTAAGTTTTGGTATCCAACCGTGATGCCTCTCTTTCTCATCAGGTCTTGCGTATTGCTCATCTTGATTGTAATCCGGATAGCATGGATCAATGTAAGATGAATCTGCAATATACCAGGAGACGCCATTAAGACTAAGAAAAACTATACTAAAACTTAAACTTATTTTTTTGTTAACTTGAGTTGAAGCTGCTGTCACATCCGTAATAAATAATTTGGTATCTTTGAAATAGGAATGCTTAAAACTCTTAACCTTAAATTCATTAGGTGATAGAACCATTTGTGGTCCGCCACGAAAGAATTTGTTTTTTAGAAATTCTGTAATATTGTTTTCAACTTTTAATAAATCTGTCTTATGCGACTCATTGACTGGAATAACCTCCACATCTTTTGGCAATATTAATTTATTCATGCTGTTGTCTATAAACGCTGAGCCTGATTTAAGTGGAGTCATCTTCTTTTCAGGAACGTCACATTTTGGAACCGAAACTGATATTTCATTAGATAACATGCTCATTGATAGCTTAGGCTTTCCAATGATTGGGCAATTAATATCTCCAAACTGAATTGACTTAAGTGACTCTATAGCTGCAACAACTCTTCCTAGAGGAGAACTCTCTGGTGCTAGATTTATAATTATTTCATCTTCTCTAATTTTATAATTTACTTTTAATTTATTTATTAAGAAAGCTTTCTCATCTTCTTTATAGGTTGCAATGGTATGATATCCTCTTGAGTAGAGCTCACAATTAGAAAATGCATTGCTTGAATAAATCATTATTATGAAAAATAAATTAATTGCTCTTAGCATCCATCATTTCCATTGGTAAAATAAAAATTAACATTATTAATCAATTTCGCTTTTTGAGCTTTAAAGGTTTTTGGTAATACAAGTTTTTTAATGCTTAAATCCCCTGGAGAAAGTGTGGCTGGAGGGGAAATAACTTCAAACACTGGTGAAAACACCTCTCTCTGGTCATCACTACTAAAAGCATATTCATTTTTACAAAGCATTACTGAATCATTTAAATAAAGCTCAAAAGATTGATAATTAGGAAGTGGCATGACCTGTTCACCATCTGTTAAAAAATAAAAACTTACGACTGTTGAATCTTTAACCCACACAGTATCCTTTGGAAGATCTTCTGAATAGTGTCGCTCGCTACTAGTGTTTCCGTATTCCTGGATTTGAATCCAATCATCATTTATGGAAATTATTTTTCCATAAAAACCATCTCCATAATTTTCATATTCAAACTCATTATCTTTAGCAAAAGGAGCTGACACACTTGTATATGGCAAAGCACACTTACGAATGAAACTATCTGCAACTTCGGTTTTATCTCTTTTGTAAATTCTTGCGTTTTGATTGAATCCACAAAGATAGTATATTTCGCCAACGTGGTAAGGTTTGAAATCTACGCGTTTTTTCTCTGGAAATTTTTTCATGAAATGCTCAAAATACTCTTTGTAGATTTGAAACTCATAAAAAGTAATTAGTTCTGCATTTTTGAACTTTCCTAATATGTAAGAAAACTTCTCAATACTCCCCTCTATAACTAAATCAGATATAAGTTTGTTTTCAATAAATTCATTAATGGCCATAGTACTATGTAGAGATAGAATTTTTAATATCGTATTTGGATGATAAAACTTGAAGCCATTTTGTGCGAGTAGCTTAAGAATGTTTTTACAGCTTGGTTTTACATCCTCACTTTCATTTAACATGTTTAAAAGAAAACTATCAAACCTAGCATCTAAAATACTTTCTTTAGAATACTCAAAATACTCTGCTGGCTTTAAAGCAAGAAATTCCTTTACCTCACATTTAACAAAGGCTTCTTGCAATTTCTCAATATTTTTAGCTTCTTTGATTCCCATTTCATTGGCATAACTTGAGAAAGTTACAAGGCTCAAAAAAATGAAATATTGAACTTTCAATATGTACAATCCTCTACGAACATTTTTACATATAAGCACTATCGTATTTATATTTAAAAAGTTAACTCAATTTTATTGTTTACAATAATTAAGCGAACACTATTATGAGGAAAGCTGACCTTAAGGCTCGGGTAAGCTAACTATGTCTTGAGTTAAAACGCAAAAAAGCCCCGCATTCGCGAGGCTCCTTCTTATTATTTCTTCTAAAAATTTTTCTAATTAAAAAGAAAACCCTTGAGTCTCAGCCGTCTCTCTAATTTCGTCAGCTGATAAAATTCTTACTGGCTCATATGATTCAACATTAGCGGCCATTTCAGTTCTTTCTTGGATAGCTTGTTGTTGAGCTACTACTTCTTCTGCTTGTTCTGCTTCAAAGTATGAATCGTTTGCGTCTGCAGCTTTTTCTTCCATTTTAGAAAGCTCTTCTTTTGTTACGAAGTTAAGCATAGCTCCTGCAAGTGGACCAGTTACGAAACTTAGTCTGTAACCATCTTTACCGTTGTTGAAGATTACACCTGAAACTTCTTCGCTATCTACGTCTGCTTTAAAAGCTCCGCCATCCATAAGTTGTGCGCTTGAGATATCGATGTTCTGAACTTCACCGTTAGTGTTAGTTAAAGAGATACTAAGACCTTCGATTGAGTTCTTTGAAAGAACCATCTCACCAGTTGCGTCTGCACCAGTTAAAATCTTTGAAGACTTTGCTTGGTTAAGAGCTCTCTCAAGAACTAGTTCAACTTCTTCAGATACAGCAAGAGTTTCTTCTTTAACTGTCTTCACCATCTTTGCTTCAAGAATTTCGAAACCGTTACCCATCTTTTTAAAGATAGCGATTGTTCCAAAGTCAGAAAGAAGAGTGATGTTATATACAAGCTCTGAATCGTTATTAACCATTACTTTTGAAGTACCAATAAGTTTCATCGGGATCACGATTGATTTTTTAGCGTCTTCTGGGTTGTTGTTTTTATCAAAAGTAACAACTTCATCAGAACCAACGATTCTTGTGATTTCCCAATTTCCATTAACCTTAAAAGCTTGGGCCATATCTACTCTCATGATAGCGATTCTTTGAGTAACCGCTTCACCATCAGATGCTAGGCTACGCTCAATAGGTGCAAGCTCAGCAGCCTGTACTCTATTAACGGTGCGTGAGTTAATATCTTTAATCGTTCCAGCAAGAACAACTGAGCCTAAGCTTAGTAGTGCGATGATGGCCTTTTTTGATGTTAAAACTTTCATACCGTTTCCCCTGCTTTGTTTAAGCTTTAAAGAGCAAGGGTCATGCCACAATGCGAAATGCAAAAGTCGGGTATTTCTAGAGCTAAGGCTTTGAATTTATAGGGGTGAATTTACGTGATTTTGGGTATATGAATAGAAATTGAACAGTTTTTAGTCGCCCTGACTATAATATTTACATACTTTAGCCAGGGCAGATGGAAATGTGATTATTCTGCTTTCAAGGACTTAACATCCCAGTCTGAGTGAGAAGAACGGTATCTTTTCATAGCAATAACCACTAGGTCTGCCATAGAAAGTCCTGAGTTTTTCATCATTCTCTCGAATGATTCAACAACATCTTTCTCTACTTTAACGTTTAATTCTTTAAGTTCGCCTTGATTGTGTACCTGACTCTTCATAGTTTCTCCAATGTAACACTTATAAAACTATGAAATAGTATTGAGTTTTTCTTAATTTTGGAACACCTTTATTGCTCTTTTTTTACGTAGAGACACTAAAGCGTGGGTGACTTCGAAATCCATCAACTTACTGTATTTATAGATATCACTAACATTACACCACTCGGTGATGACGGCTAAGACGTCGAACTCTTGCGCGGTTAGCTCAACTTTTGAGACGATAACCTCGGGATCTATCACCAGTTTTAGGTGTGGCTGAGGTCTAAGCTTCTTAGCGGCCAGGTATTCCTGAAAGTGGCTTTGGGCCTCAAGCTTAATTTCTTCGAAAGTAATCTTCACCGTCATGATCTCGCTTGAGAGCACTTCAGGTTCAACGATGAATTTAAAATTTTCATTTGATTCGACGTCATCGAAAATCATTTTCAAGAGGGCCTTACGACCACGGAGCTCCTTAATCTGAGCTCCGACAATAATGCCCTCTTGTTGATAGATAACACCAAGAAACTGACCGTTGTCACGTGAGAGAACATTTATCTTTCCGGTAAATCCGAATGAGGCCTGCTCTTTTAATACTTCAATCAAGTTCGTCATAGTCTTATCTTATGATGAGATTATGAAAAAAGTCTTTTAAAAAATCCTTTTGGCTGCCCTTCTTCTGATGGAGTATTGAAACATTGATCAATATTCTTTGCCAGACTCATATAAGCATTCCAAACCGGACGTCCTTCATACTTCTTTTCATTCATGTAAGGAGTTCCTTTATCAGATCCTTCACGAAGAGCGATCTCTAATGGAATTTCTGCCAGAAGATTTACATTCAGCTCTTGAGCGGCCTTTTTCACTCCACCTTCACCGAAGATATAATATTTTTTAGACTGGTTATCTTCTGGAACAAAGTAACTCATGTTTTCAACCATTCCTAAAATAGGAACTTTAACCTGGTTGAACATGTTCAATCCTTTCATTGAATCAAGAACTGCAACATCTTGTGGAGTTGATACAACAATGGCCCCATCAATATCTGTCGCCTGGATCATAGACAGCTGCATATCACCTGTTCCAGGAGGAAGATCGATAATTAAATAATCTAATCCTTCCCAAGCAACATCAAAAAGGAATTGATTTAAAACTCCTCCAAGCATTGGCCCTCTCCAGATAACTGGATCTTTTTCATTGATAAATAAACCAAAGCTGATGAATGGAATCCCATAAGCATCAATTGGAAGAATTTTTTTCTCTGGAGTCGCTCCAGGTTTTGCGCCTCTTTGATTTAGAAGCATTGGCATTGATGGCCCGTAAATATCAGCATCAAGAAGACCGACTTTTAGTCCAAGATTTTTTAGGGCGAAAGCTAAGTTAACAGACACAGTCGATTTACCTACACCACCTTTACATGATGAGACTGCGATAACTTTTTTTGCACCAAGAACGCGCTTCTTGTTTGCCCCTACAGGTCCATGCCCTGATTTAATTTGAGCTGCTGCGGCCGGTGCTGGTTTTGCTTCTGGCTTAGTAAAAGTTTTTCCAGCAAAAACATCTGCTGAGTTCTCAGAGATCGTAAGCACAGTTACTTTTTCTGATGAATAAGTTGGAGTCGCAATTCCTAAAACGATTGTTTCAATCGCTTTTTTTTGCTCAGGAGTAATTCCATCTCTTTTATATTTGAATAACAGTTCATTTTGGTCTGCTTTTATTTCTACAATTCTTCCTTCTTCATTAAGCGTTCTTCCAGTATTTGGATTAACAATAACTTTAAGTTGGGCGAGGATGTTTTCATTGCTCATATATGGGTCCTGTGAATGTTGATTTACCTCGGTATTTATACCTGAAACACACTAATTATTAAAGCCAATAGCGTAGAGTCAAATTAGGTGATGACATTCGTCAACAATTGTCCTGCCGTTTCATATTTTCCTATGATCAAATGGGTATTTACACTAAAATAAAAGTACATATTTTGTGTTTCAGGGGATCTCGTGTCTTACAGTAGAAAAATATATCTTATTAATCCTAAATTTCAGTACAGATTGAGCTTTTATGCTTCAATTCTCGTATTCTTAACGGGCTTAATTTATCCATTTACTATCTACGTGTTACTTAGTGCTATCAGCGCAAACTTTGCGCTAAAAAACCCTGAAATTGCATTGTACTACAGCGACAAACGCGATTTATTGATTCTTCTTTTAACGGGTCTTCATTTTGGTTTCGCTATTTTAACTTTTTTTGGCTGCATCTTTTTTTCGCATAAAATCGCGGGTCCACTCTATAAGTTGCAGAAACATTTGAGATCTATCCGAGAAGGGTTTAGTCCAGGGAAATTATTCTTCAGAAAAGGAGATTATTTCCAGGATGTCGCTGACGATTTAAATGATACGATAGAGCACATAGAAGATGGTTATAAAAATGACCTCGTCTATTTAAGCGAAGTAAATTCATACATAAATAATTTAAGCCTCGTGGTTCCGGATGATAAGCGGGTTGTTTTAAATGAAATCTCTTCGCGTCTCTCTGAAATTCAAGAGAGATTTACGAACAAGAGCTAGGATCAAGTTCACGACATGGAGGTCTTTATTTTAAGGCTAATTACGATAGCTACTATCACTACTTGTTACATCTCCGTGGCACTAGCAAACCCAAATCTAAATTTTGCTTCGATTGCAATGGCAGAAGATGTTCCCTTTAAATTGAACTACTCACCAATTGATCACGAAATTGGAAAAGATCTTGTTAATCTTTATAATGATTTTTCTAAAAACGAAATTAGGCCATCAGTTGTAGCTAAATTCATTTCTTATAAAAATAAATCCCACTCATTTGGCCATCTGAATGAAATGATCGACAGGCTTGAGCTTGTTTCAAAAATCAAAGATCAGGATTCTTTTTACAATAACTGTACGATTATCCCTCGTCCTGTAAATGAGTTCACAGAAAGTCTTGCTCACAGAATGGACATCACGATCGATAAATACTGCCGTTTTCTATTTCTTAAAAACTTAAGAAAGTTTTCTTCAAACATTAACCTCTCAACGAGAGATTTAAACTTCCTTAGAGAAGCTTCTTCTTTTTATGTTATGGGTGAAAGCCAAACAGAAGTTTCTGCACTTTTAAAGCACTTCAAGAATAATAAAATTGAGCATGAGAAGATTTCTGATCTCTTAATTGCCAAATATGTTGAGCTTAAGACAAAACCCACTTCGGCCATTTTAGCAAATCTTCATGTAAGCACACTTTTAAACAAGTTCCTTGCTAACAACCTTCACCTTGATAACAACTCTTCATCGTTTTTCCAGGAAGAGTTCCAGCGCTTAATTAAAGAACCACAAGACCTGGTTGAAAAAGGTGATTTCGCTCAGGCCAAGCGCCAGGTTATTTCTGCACTGACATTCTACAGTAAGAACAAAAAATTTATTGATGAAAAGAGAGCTTGGGTTGGAACAACTCTGGCCGCTAAGAGTTTTTTCTATAAAGGAAAAGACAGTGATGCTATTGAGATTTTTACTTTAGCGCGCGCCATTGCTCCTAAAGAGGAGACTTCAGAAGCAACGTTTTATCTTTTATGGCCACACTTAATCAACAAAGATTACAAGGCGATGAAAGCTGTTATTGATAAACAAGACCTTGAAAAGAAATTTGAAACTTTTGACTCTAAAGTTCAATACTGGATTGCCTATGCCCTACTAAAAACAGGCGACAGTAAAAAGGCGACGACTTATTTTAATAAGATCATCAACTCTTCTCCCTACTCTTTCTACTCAATCATCTCACTTAAAGAGATTGCTGCTCAAAACAAGGGCATGACAGAACAAGAAATTCTGGCAAAACTTATTTCTAAAAATTCTCCTGCCGAGTTCAAACTTGATGTTGCAAGTAATGACTTAAAAGATGCTCTAAAGCGACTCGCTGTCTGGAATGCATTAGGGCAAGAGCGCTTTGCGGTTCTTGAACTTCGCCATCTTCAATTAATGGATAAATCAGTAGGCCTTAAAGATAAAGAATACGCTAAAACAGTGACGAATAATGAATATAAAGAGTTCATTGTTTTAAACCTTGTTCGCCTACTTCACTCTCAGGACAAATACATCGCCTCATTTAAAATTTTCCAAGACTCACTTGGAGAAAATTCGCTAAGCCTAAACTATCGCTTAATTAAGTATATTTTCCCGCTTAGTTATTTAAGTGTTATTGAGAAAAACTCAAACGACCTGGACCCTTTAATCGTTATCTCACTCATCAGACAAGAATCTGCTTTTAATCCACAGGCAACTTCTAGAGTTGGCGCAAAAGGATTAATGCAACTAATGCCTGCAACTGCGAAGCGTTTTAATAAAAAAATTAAAATCTCACAATTGGGCGACCCTAAAACCAACGTTACTTTAGGTGCGAAATATTTAAGACAGTTATTCACACGTTTTGATGGCAACTTGATTTATACACTTGCCTCATACAATGCCGGTGAAAACAGAATCGATCGTTGGAAAAAAGAAATCTTTAGAAATGAAGACCCACTAGCGACAATTGAATCGATTCCATTTGAAGAAACGAGAAACTATGTAAAATTAATTTATAGAAATAAATTTTTCTACTCACTTCTATCAAATAGATCTGTTCTTACCACTCCACTTGATGAAACTTTCAAAGTTACATTCTCGAGTGAAGTGAAATAATTAATCCTTTAAAAAATTTTGAATTGTTGATTGAGACTCAGGCTTGGCCAGTACATCTAAGTGCCCAAGCTGAGTGTCGATTGTCTTGAACTTGAAATTTCTAAAAAAGGCCAAAGGTGCTCCGGATTTATCTGTGACTGTACCATCTCCATCTGTCGCATCTTGTTTTTTAAAATCATAGCCGATTCGTTCACCATCAACTTTCAGACGAGCAAACTCTAGGGTCTTATGGCCAAGACCTCGCATATGTAGCATTGGAATTAAAGAAGCTGGAGGTGTCACTACTTTGGCCCTTAAGAGCTCATGAAATTTTTCAGACCTTTGCATATTGGTTTCAACAAAAAATCTAACTGCTTTAACCTCTTCTGGTTTCGCAAACTTGAAAGGTCCCCACTTATTTTTTTCCCACAAATCTATGTTGTGAATTCCAAGAGATTTCTTTTCACCATCTAGGCCAATTCCAATATCTTCTCCTTTGGGTGGAAGAAAAAAATAAGAAGACCTGAACGTCGAATAATCCACATCAGATAAAAGTCTGCGATTTAAACCCACACTTGTACCATCTTCAATATCTCTAAAGAGAATCATCAGTCCATGAAGTGGTGGAGCTATTAGAGCTATTTTTGTTATGTGCTTTAAGCCTTCCCAGTTTTCAACGGCGTGATCTACATCTTGAGCACCGTAACGAACATAATAGGCCATTAGAAGTGCACCCATACTATGACTAACTACGTGAAGCTCATCTTCAGCTTTTAAATCGAAGCTTTTTATTTTTGCATCAATAACTTTTAAAATATCTACAAAATCTGCACGCCAGTCATAGGCCAGTGTTTCAACTCTCATATTATTAACGAGTGCAAACTGATCCAGCTGCTTAATTGTTTTGCCATATGAATCTACATCCCAAACTTTTGGAATAATTGAAACATTTGTCAATATACCATCAACAATCAGTTTATCTTTTGAGCCGATTTCTGTGCCTTCAATATTTTGGGACAGACCTGTCTGGCTTAATAAAAAGTTTGAAGTTTTTGCCCAACGGATTTCACCAGTTGATTCTTCTTTTAAATTAGAGCCGTAATAACCTGGGATAAAGAGTAGAATTTTTTTTGGCATTTTGGGATCGAGGGTTTGAGTCTGAGATTTTAATTCCGGGCCGCCTGAAGAACAAGCGACCGCAGAAAATATTAAGATACAAAAAAATAAAAAGCGATTACACATTAAATCTGAAGTGCATAATATCACCGTCTTTAACGATGTATTCTTTTCCTTCAACTCTGAACTTTCCTGCTTCTTTAACTTTCGCTTCAGAGCCATATTTGATCAGGTCATCAAAGTGAAAAACTTCAGCTTTAATAAATCCGCGTTCGAAATCAGTGTGAATAACACCAGCACATTGAGGAGCTTTAAATCCATCATGGAAAGTCCATGCACGAACTTCTTTAACACCAGCTGTGAAGTATGTTTTTAATCCAAGCATATGGTAAGCAGCGCGAGTTAATTTATCTAAACCAGACTCTGTAATTCCAGCTGCATCAAGAAACTCTTTTTTCTCTTCTAATGTTTCAAGAGCTGCGATTTCTGATTCAAGCTTCCCACAAAGAAGCATAACTTCTGAGTTTTCAGCTTTTGCGTATTCTTTTACTGCTTTAACGTGATCGTTATCTTTTGCAAGACCTTCTTCATCAACGTTACAAAGGTAAATAACTTTCTTCATAGTAATAAGATTAAGATCATCTACTGCTAGCTTATCTTCATCAGATAAAGATGAATTTCTTGCAGCGATTCCACTTTCAAGTTCTACTTTTAGTTTTTCTAGAAGTGGAAGCTGGATTTTTGCTGATGTTAGAACATCTTTATTTTGTGACTTTAAAAGCTTTGGGATGTTTTGAAGTTTTTTCTCAACAACTTCAAGGTCAGCAAAAGCTAGTTCAAGATTGATTGTTTCAATATCGTCTTTTGGATTAACTTTTCCATGAACGTGAATGATATCTCCATCTTCGAAACATCTAACAACATGAACGATTCCGTTAACAGCTCTGATGTGACCTAGGAATTGATTTCCTAAACCTTCACCTTTTGAAGCTCCTTTAACAAGGCCCGCAATATCCACGAACTCAACTGTTGTATAAATCATCTTCTCAGGTCCAATGATGTCCCCGATTTGCTTCATACGTGGGTCGTGCATTGCTACGATTCCAACGTTTGGCTCGATTGTACAAAATGGATAGTTTGCTGCTTCTGCCGGAGCTGAAGTGATAGCTGAAAAGATTGTTGATTTACCAACGTTCGGAAGACCAACAATTCCACAATTTAATGCCATAAAAACCCTCTATAAATATTTAAACAATTTTCTTTTTACTATATGTCATTGCCGCTTTATCAAAACCTATTTTGATATACTCTTCAAGAGCGACGGCCGCCCCTTTTAAAAAGGGCCTGAAAAAATCTTTATCCTCTCCGGTATACCCCGAGAGAACCCAATTGGAAACATCGCCATGAACCGGGCGACCGATTCCCAATCTGACTCTCTTAAATTCCTGTGTTCCCAGGTGTGCCGTTATAGATTTCAGCCCATTGTGGCCGGCAAGACCTCCGCCTTTTTTAAAAGCGAGTGTTCCAAATGGCAAATCGAGTTCATCGTGCACCACAAGGATATTTTCCACTGGGATTTTATAGAAGTTCATCAAAGGCTGAACACTCTCGCCTGATAAATTCATGAATGTTTCTGGTTTTAGAAAATAGATTTTTTCGTCGCCATTTTGATAGATGGCAAACTGACCTTTGAACTTATCATTCCACCTAAGATCTCTGGCGAAAGTTAGTTCTTCAAAAACATCCCAGCCAATGTTGTGACGAGTGTATTGGTATTTTGATCCGGGATTTCCCAGACCGACAATTAAACGGTCCATCTTGTTAGCTCCTAAATAAATAGCGAGCTGACAGAATCGTTATTAAATGTTCTGTGAATAGCTTTTGCCAATAATTCTGCCGTTGATAAAACTTTGATCTTATCGCATTTTTTAGCAGCTTCAGTTAATTGAATCGTGTCTGTTACGATCACACGATCAAGTTCAGCACACTCAGAAATTCTCTTGATCGCTGGATCAGAAAAAACTGGGTGAGTCGCACAGGCATAAACTTTTGTCGCGCCATTTTTCTTAAGTGCTTTACAGGCCTCAACTAAAGTTCCGGCCGTATCAATCATGTCATCGATAATAATACATTCTTTTCCGTCAACGTTACCGATAACGTTCATGGCTTCCGCAATGTTTTTACCTGTACGACGTTTATCAATCATGGCGATTTCTGCATTTAGTTTTTTTGCATAAAAACGAACGCGCTCAACACCACCTGCGTCTGGAGAAACGAACACAGAGTTCTCTGTGAAGATTTCTTTCTTGATATAACTAAGAATAACCGGTGAGGCGTAAATGTTATCAAAAGGAATATTGAAGAAGCCCTGAATCTGGCCCGCGTGCAGGTCCATAGTCACAACTCTTGTCGCTCCCGCAACTGTTACGATATCAGCAACAAGTTTTGCTGAGATCGGTGTCCTTGGTGAAGCTTTTCTATCTTGTCTTGCGTATCCGTAGAATGGAATAACGGCCGTGATTGATGAAGCTGAAGCTCTCTTTAGAGCATCAATCATAATCAGAAGTTCCATCAAATTGTCGTTAACCGGAGCACTTGTTGATTGAACAACAAACACATCAGCACCACGAACATGCTTTTCGATTTCACAAAAAATTTCACCATTGGCGAATCTAACTAATTGGGGATTAACGAGCGGCACATCTAAAAAATCTGATATTTGGTTTGCGAGTGATGGATTTGAAGAACCAGAAACTAGTACAATTCGTTTCACAAGATCCTCTCTATAAAATAAATGTGGCTAGAAGTAAAAATGGTAGGGGTGCAAGGATTCGAACCTTGGCATGGCAGAATCAAAATCTGCAGACTTACCACTTGTCGACACCCCTATACATTTGTGGATTTAATATAAACGCAAGCACGCTTTTTTGCAACAGTTAGATAACGAGGTCGCAACTAAATTGTTGAAAACGTCTGCCTCTGTCGCGGTAGTAATTCTGGAAAACATCAAAAGCCGTACTTGCACCGTATAATCCAAGGGACTTTGTTTTGCGCTCCCCTTCATATCCGACCCAAATAAGCGTTACATTCTTTCCATCGAAGGCCACGTACCAGTTGTCATAACCATTGTTTGTGGTTCCCGTTTTGCCGAAAAACCTAAGCTTTTGCATGATGACATCGACGGCACGTTCAACAGTTGTCTGATTCGGATCGCTCAGGATCTGAAGAACACTTTGATCCATGAATCGTTCACTGTTTTTTATTTTGCCGCACTCTGTTCTAATGAAGTTCGAGTAAACATCACGAAGCTCACTCATGCTGAGCTCCATACTTCCCAGAAGCTCTGAAGGGTATTGGTCCAGCGGAGTCTTTAAATCAGGAAAGTAGTTTTTCAAACGCTCTTCAACGATTGGAAAGCCTAACTCTTGGGCCACGCGGATCACTGGCCTGTTATAGGATTTCAAAAGAGCATCTGTCATAGTGATTTGAGGCTCAACCACTTTATGTGACTCCCTAGGAGTCCACGGGCCTGATTTCAAATTAAGAGTTATGGCATCAGTTGAAACATAATCATCCATGCGTCTGCCAAGATCTTCAAAGATACTGTAAATGATTGGCTTGATCGTACTACCGACCTGGTGCTTTTCTTGGTGAAGCGCCTTTTCTTTGTTTCTCTCAATACGTGAATAATAGCTATACCACGAATCAGAGTTCAAAGGTCCCAGCATAACTTTTACAGAGATATCAACCGTATTAAATTTTTCATTAAAGCGCTCAGAGATTTTATTTTTAACATCTGAAACTTTTTGAATCAGAACAAATTTCTCATACTGAGAAAGTGTTGGCTCTTGATCGTTAAGCGTTCTCCAGATCGATTGGTGGAAACGGGCCGTCTCAAGTTTTTTAAGTCTTGCCGTCCAAACATCCCAGTCTTTTTTCTGCCAGATGACTGATGGGTCGTTAGAAACAAAATTTTCCTGGATCAGTTTGTTGTAAACCACCTCGGCTCTTTCTTGAAGTCTTTCAATTTTTTTCAGTGGGTGAAAATAGCCTGGGCCTTTTAAGAGACCAATAAGAATGGCCCCTTCATATGGAGTAATATCAGCTGGCTTTTTACCAAAGTAAAATAGTGATGCCGAAAGAACACCCTTAATCTTAATTCCTTGAAGAGCACCCCAGTGAACCTCGTTCAAGTAAGCTTCTAGAATTTTTTCTTTAGGAAATTGGCTTTCAATATAAATTGAAACGATCATCTCCTTTAGCTTTCTCGTGAATGTTTTCTCGTTAGTAAAAAATAAATTTTTAACTAACTGTTGAGAGATTGTAGATCCACCTTGAGTGTATCTCATCGTCTTTAAATTTGTGACGAGTGCTCTAAAAAGTGATTTTAAATCGACACCAAAATGATCCAGGTATCTTTGATCTTCAACCCCAATCAATCCCTTCCAGAAAATTGAAGGAATATATTCAAACGGAAGATAGTGCTGGTAGCAGTAGACTTCCACACAATCGTTGTTCATTAAATTTTTAAACTTAATATTTTGATTGATTTGCAATAGACCTGGAATTTCTTTGAAGTCACTTAGGGCGTTGTTCTCGCGAGCTGTTCTTAAAAAATCTTCAGAGCTATTTTTTTCTGCAGTAAATAAATAAAAACGCTGAAGCTCTTCGCGTTTTACTAACGAGCCTTCTTCAAGAATGATATCGTTGAATGTTGTGATGTAAGGATCGTAGCTTTTTGAAATTTTCTCTTCGAGAAGTGCGATAGATGTTTCATTCAATGTTGTTTTGACAAAAATGAATAGTGCTCCAGCTGTAAGAACAAACAATACTGTTAGTGCTATAAATATACGAATTGCCCATTGCTTCATCATCAATTTCTTCTCAAAAAGCTCACGTTTCACGTTTTGACTTAACTACTACCATTTCATATAGTATTTTGATAAAACTTTCCAATGTTAATTGGCCTCTTTTTTGGAGTATTTCATGACTAAGTCTCTGAACAGATTTTTAGCTGTTGCACTTTTGGCGGTTGTGCCGGCAACTTCATTCGCACTTCCTATCGATTGGCATGGTGCCTTTGGTGTTGACTCAACACTCCTTAGTGGATTTCGCCGTGTTAAATCAACGACACCTGTAACAAATACAAATGACGGCTCACAAGAAGTTGGTCTAGATGCTGGAAACAAAGACTCAGCTAACTTCCTTTCTTATATTTTCAAACTAAGCCCAACGATGATCATCAATGACGCTGCTACTTTTAAAGCAGAGTTAACGACTGGCTATGCTAATGGTGGATTCCTTGGTGACGCTTCTCAATCAGACGTGAATAATGACAACAGAACTCCGCTTTATTACCACAACAGCGCAGAGGGAAAAGGTATCAACCTTAGAAAAGCATACGTCGAATTATATTCTGACACTGCTACATACGTTATCGGTCGCCACACTTATCAATGGGGTCTTGGTGGGATTTATAACGAAGGTGCTGACACTTGGGACA
The DNA here is from genome assembly GCA_002428265.1 of Bacteriovoracaceae bacterium UBA6153. Lineage (GTDB taxonomy): Bacteria > Bdellovibrionota > Bacteriovoracia > Bacteriovoracales > Bacteriovoracaceae > Bacteriovorax. Next base: position 91,201 of record DIUR01000003.1, on the reverse strand, counting down.
GACATGCTTCATCTCGTGACGGTATCACGATGAAATTAAAAATCGGCAACTTCCACGTTCACCCATACTGGTCAAAAACTGCCAACACTGGATTCACAACATCAACAGATGTTAAGGATTACGGTATCGGCCTTCTTTATGACAATGCTGAAAGAGACATCGCATTTGGTCTTCTTTACGGAATCAAATCAGGAAATCCTGAAAACACTGTTACGACATCTTCAATTCAAACAGCAAAACAAGCTGTCGGTGAATCACAAGTTAAAGTCACAGATATCTACTTGAAAAAAACTTGGGAAAAATTTGATCTCGCTGTCGAAGTTCCATTAATGAGCGGTAATGTTGGAAAAACTACTGCAACAGCTGAAGTCACAAGTCTTTCAGCAAAAGCTTTTTTACTTGAATCAAACTATAGAATGAACGACTCTTGGAAATTTGGTGTTGATGGTGGACGCGTAAGTGGCCACGATGGAAGTACTTCAAAATTCAGTGCAGTTTACTTAAACCCGAACTACCAGATTGCTAACATTCTTTTCCGTTACAACCTGAACGGATTTGCTGATAAAACTCAAAGCATCTACGACTCATACATTACAAACGCAATGTACGTAAAACTTAGATCAAGCTACAGCACAGAGAAATGGACATTTGATACTGCTGTTATTTATGCGAAGGCGCTTGAAGTTGCTGAAGCTGGAAAGTCTGCTTACAACCATACAAAAAATAAAATGTTTACAGCTGCAACGACTCAGTCGGATGACCTGGGAACAGAAATCGACATGAACGCGACTTATAAGTGGAACAATGAAGTTTCTATCGGTGCTGGTCTTGGTTACCTGATCACTGGAGATTATTTCAGCTACACGAACGACGCTACTAATAAGAACGAAGCTGAAAACTCTCTCTTCCTTCAAGTTAACACATCAATTACTTTCTAAAACAAAAAGGCCTGCAAAAATGCAGGCCTTTTTTTTATCTAAAATTTAAAAATTCTAAATTACATTGAAGGCCATGCACCCATCATCTGTCCGCCCATCTGACCCATTTGTGGCATCTGGTACTGACCTTGTTGCATTTGTTGTTGTGGCATGTACATTTGCTGTTGCCCCATCATCCCCATAGCTGCACTATTTCCACCCATATTGTAAATTGATGGATCATACGCAGTTGAAGACATTGGTCCATTGTACATTGGGAATCTTTCAGAGAATGTATCATCGTAAGGAGAAAATGTTGATCCAGAAAAAGAAGGATCATATGAGTCAGCTTTAGATTGCTCTTCTGCTGCAACTTTTCTCATGTGAGTGTTATAACTCTCACCCATTTTTGTTAACTTCTCATTTCTACCCTTGATATAGTAAAGGTCTTTTTCACGTCTCTTTAATTCTGCGTTCTGACGAGAACTCATTCCAGACATAAACTCTTTACACTTAACCGGGTTCTTCACACTTCCCATCATACCTGTAGCACAATAAGAGTTGTAATCAGCCAGCTCTTTCTTTTGGAAGTTTGCCATTCGTGTATTCATACGGTCGATAACAATCTGACGTTCTTTTTCCGTTTTTTGAATTGGGGCCATATTACCCTTTCCAACCAGGTAAGTATCCGTTGCATCAGTTAATACCTTTTCAAATTTTGCCATTCCTGTTTCTTGTTGCTTGTTAGCTTCCTCAAAACTTAGGCGATCTTTAGTTTTTTCATCATCATTAACTTTCGAAAATAATTGCGACTTTAATCGTATATCTTCAATTGTTCTGTGCGAATCAGTCACTGCATATTTACGAGCAACAAAATAAAGATTTCCAAGAGAAGACGGAGATCTGGCACTCACACGGCCAATTCCTTCGTTAAGCTTCTTAATTTCTTCATCAGCAGCTTTTGCAGCTGGAGAGCCATCTTTCATTTTTGATCTTGAAGTAACCACCTTATCAAGTCTTGCAATAGCTGGGTTGATATAAACTTCATCCAACTTCTTTAACAAAGTTGCATACTCTTCAAGTCTTTCTTTTGCTTTTTGTTCAGACATTTTATCTACATTTTTATTAATGTCCGCTTCGATTTCAGTAAGTTTTGCTTCTATCTCTTTTACATCTTTGTTAAAAGCAGCGTTCAAATACCCAACATCCATTTCAGCTCTTAGCTTTTCTGCGATATCACTTAATGCATCAGCATTTCCTAATGATCTTCTAAGTTCCGCAATTCTCGCAACATCTTGATTAGCACAAGCGATGTTAATTTCTTCAATCAGAACATCTCTACCTTTGTTGATATAAACAACTTCATCTGAGATCTTTTCAGCTTCGATACAATCAACACCTAATGCTCCCGCCTTTTCATCATAACCATAAAGTGGTTTGAATCCAGTTCTTGGGTCACTATAAGCTTTTGGTAAACCAAAGCTGATTGTTGCTGTTTTTTTAATATCTGCTTTTTTATCAAAGTCATAATCCATTTCGTATACTGTTTCTGCGTATTCAGAGCCTTTAACGTTGGTTAAATCAACTTTGCCATCTACTAAGATTTTTTTCTCTTCAATACAATTAATAAAATCAGCATAAGTCAGCTCTTCTGGTTTTTCACTGTATGTAACAGACTTAACATCTTTACCGTCAGCACCTTTTGAGATCGCTACTGTTGGCTTTTTTCCAATAAGCTTCATTAAAATTGTCGCACTCTTTGTTTCCGTATTCTGATTTAACTCAGGAACGAAATCTCCACATGCTCTAAGCATTGGAGGAATATGCATTTCTACTTTATTATTTTTCTTCAAAGTAATTTTAAAGCCTGCACCTTCATCACGTGTGAATGACTGAAACATTTCCTGTGGGAAATACTTTGCTTTATCCTGGTCTGGAATACAGCTTACTGTTGCCGCTGCATTAATTTTTTGTCCTTCTTGTTTCACAATTTGAGTTGCTCTACCTGGGCTTGTTGCGCCACTTCTGCCACTCGAAGAGGATGAGCCTTGTGCCGCTTGTGGTCTGATAGTCTCAAATCTCGCCATAGCTGATTCGGCCATGAGAAATGTAGCTAACACGTTAAGGGCCACAATTTTTTTATTCAATTTCATAGTCATTCCTTTGAGGACAAGGGTGATTTTTCTAGTACTCATCGTATTAACGGAATATTTTTGGATTTTCTTTAATACTTAATCAAAATAATACGGATCTACATCTATTTTCAGAGAGATAGAATGAGGTGGGCGGTAGTTTTTGCTAAAAGAGTTTATCAGGTTATGAAGTTGGTTTAAATCATCACTTCTAATCATTAAAGACCAAGTAAACTTGTTCACCTTTTTTTCAATCATCGAGGGCCTAGGCCCCAGAATATCAACACCTTTAAAGTGGTTGTAGGCCATATCTCTTAGTTTTTCACTTTGCTCAGAGCTCTCCTTAATAACTTCTGCCTGACTTTTTCCATTGAAGTATATAAGGATGATTTTTTTAACCGGTGGTGATGAGCACATAACCCTTAAAGGGATCTCATCTTTATAGAAGTCATCAAAAGAGTGATTTTGAAGATATGAGAAAATTTTATTTTCAGGGGCTAAAGTATGGACAAGAACTTCTGCTTTTTTTCCGAAACGCCCCGCTCTCCCACTTACCTGAGTTAATGTTTGATAGACGCGCTCATTGGATCTGAAATCAGGAAAATTTAATTGCGAATCAATTCCCAGGATAATAACCAGGTTTACGTTTTCAAAATTGTGTCCCTTAGAGAGCATTTGAGTGCCTACTAAAATATCAATTTTTTTGTCGTGAAAAAGATTGAGTGTTTCTTCAAGCTTAATGAAGGTTTTAATTTCATCTCTATCAAATCGCTCAATAACCTTGTCTGGAAATAAGTTTTTAAGTGCATCGTGAGCTTTTTCTGTTCCAAAACCTTTAGGCGTTAATTGAATGTTCATGCATTCTGGGCACATTTCCGGCTCAGGCATTTTAAACTCACAAGTCTGACAGACAAGCTCACTTCTTCTTTTGAAATATTTTAAATTCGTACTGCAATTTGGACATGAGAACTGGTGTCCACAAGAATTACACTGAAGATAGCTTGCATACCCAAGCCTGTTGATAAAAACCAAGACCTGCTCATCTCGCTCGAGTGCCTTTTTTATTTTAAAAACACTTTCACTACTATAAGGCCAGAGTTCTTTTTCAGATTCAACTCTGCCTCTTCCGCGCATATCAACTAATTCAATGTCTGGAAGTTTTGCTTCTTGAGCTCTTTTTTCCAGCGGATAATAATTAGGAGTTCCTACAAATGCTTTATAAGTCTCTACCATCGGTGTAGCAGATCCTAAAACAACAGGAATTTTTAGTAACGAGGCCCTTTTAATCGCAATGTCTCTAGCATTGTAAGTGCATCTATCATCTTGTTTAAAAGACTGATCATGCTCCTCATCGACAATCACGAGACCCAAGTTTTTAATCGGAAGAAATATACTGCTTCTTACACCAAGAATAAGCTTAGGGCTCGAGTCTTCTTGTAAAAGTTTCCATAATCCAAACTTATCAGAGTTACTGATAGAGCTATTGTATGAATAGATGGGGACATTCAAATAGGTTTCAAAAGTTTTTAAAAACTGTGGTGTTAAGTTAATTTCTGGAAGCAAAAAAAGGACTGATTTTTTTTCTGCAATAATCTTTTGAATGAGATCCAGATAAATAAGAGTTTTTCCTGCTCCTGTCACACCGTGAACTAAAGACTTGGTAAATTTATCAAATCCAGCGGCTGTGATTTTATCGACTACGTTTTGTTGATCTGGATTCAAAGTAAATGGATTAGGTGTGTCTTTACCTTGGTCAAAATTTAACTTTCTCGGTCTTTTTAAAAAACCAGGGAGCACATCAAAAATAAGCTGTCCTAACGGGTAATGATAATAACTGGCCATCCATTGAAAGAGTTCACACTCTTCTTTGGATAAAGAAAGCTCATCACTTACTGATTGAATATCTTTGATTTTTTTTAGATCAATGTTTTGCTCAGTAGACTTCTGCCAAACACATCCATCAACTGATCTCTTTCCAAGAGGAACCTTAACGAGCGACCCTTTTTCTATTTTGGACGCAAGTTCAGCGTCCGCACTATAAGTGAGCATAGAAGAATTAAAGGGTGTATTCACCGCTACGAGAAAGAGAGTTTTTTCCATTCTTAATTAAAAGAGAAACGAATAAATATCAGTCTGCTCAGCTGCCGGAACTGGAGCTTTCTTAAGCTCTTCATAGCTTTCTACTAATCGTTTGTCTGCTCGCTTGATGTCCAGACCCAATGTCTGCACTTTATAAAGCTGTCCTGCTGTATCTTTAACGTTCAGGAATTTAGGAAGTTCATTTGTTCCATTAAATAGAAGGTAATTATTAGCTTCGATTTTTACCTGTGCATCCGGAGTTGCATAATCCAGGGCCCTGAAGTGTCTTTCTTCGTTTGAGAAAAATCCCAGCGCAGACTTCCAGTCGACTTTCCACATGAACTCATTATCTTTTTTTACAAGCTCAATATTTTTAGCACGCTTAAAAGTGTTTGATCTGAATAAATCTAAAACACGCTCTTTAGCTTTGGGATCATCCGGATTCAATGGTGAACCCGCGTCTCCCTTACCTTTGTTATTAACAAGGTGAGACCTGTAAGCACGCAAGAGTTTTAATTTCTCTTCATTGAGTATTGTTTTATTCTTAACAACATTCACACCGTTTTTTTCAAGAAAAGCTTCTACCCCTTGAGACTTGTTTGTCGTAAGCATCATTAAGATGCCGTAAAACATACTTTTTTCTGGAGATTTTTCTCGTCTGATGGCACTAAGAAGATCTGGAAAATATTTAACACTCTTAATTTGTGAGTTCATCATCTGGCCGTTTGAATAAACAGTTTGAAGAAGTCCTACGTTATTTCCATCTAAAGCAATTTGTAGCTTTAAATACTCACTCTTATCAGCTTCTGTTAACGACTGAACCATCATTTTAACAGTAATGAACTGACCTGGAAGATCTGCATTGTTTAAATTTCTCAGTAATCCTTCTTCTGTTGGAACCGAAGAATAGACTGGCATAGAAACAGTGAAGACCAGGAGAGCTTTGAAAAGTAACTTCTTCATAAAGATGACCCTATTTAATATTGTACTTAAGCATTTTTTCTTTAATGAGTTTTCTCATCATCGCTTCAGAATCTTTGTTCATCAATGCAAATTCAATTGTAGCATTTAAATACCCTTCGATATTTCCTGTATCAAATCTGCTTCCTTCAAAAAGATGTGCATACACTTCACTTTCACGAGCAAGAAGGTTGATTGCATCTGTTAATTGATACTCACCACCAACTCCCTTAGGAATAACTTTTAGTGCATCAAAAATTTCTGGACGGAAAATGTATCTACCAGGTGTCGCCAAATTTGACGGAGCATCTTCTGGCTTTGGTTTTTCAACCATTGTATCCATTCTCATCGTTGTTTTTGATCCTTCGTTATACTTACCTTTTACGACACCGTATTTATAAGTTTCCTGAGGATCAATTTCCATAACACCAATGACGTTAGCATTATTATTTTTTTGCGAGACTTCTATTAACTGCTTAGTCACAGGATTTGGACCGCGGACGATTTCATCTCCCAGAATAACAGCAAATGGCTCGTTTCCGACAACATCTTTTGCGCATAAGACGGCATGTCCTAAACCCAATTGTTCTTTTTGGCGGATTGAAGTTACTTCAACCATTTTTCCAATTTGTTGAACAAGCTCAAGCTCTTTGAGTTTTCCATTTTTATAAAGGAAATCTTCAAGATCAATGTTTCTATCAAAATAATCTTCAATCGCATTTTTTCCAGATGAAGTTATAAAAATAACTTGCTCAATACCTGACAAAATTGCTTCCTCAACCACGTAGTGAATCATTGGAAGATTGATGATTGGAATCATTTCTTTAGGGACTTGTTTCGTTGCAGGTAAAAATCTTGTTCCTTTTCCAGCAACAGGGATGACGGCGCGTCTGATTTTCATTATAATTTCCTTTTAAAGCTAATATTAATTTTAAAAGGAATTAGCAACATTCGCAATCAAATCAAAAAATCTTTTTTCATAACGTCACTTTTTATGACTTCTTTCATGACCACATCGGCCCATGCAAAGATGCATGAATTTGAAACAACTCATTTAAAGTCTGCTGGTAGCACTGGCGTTGCTGGAATCTTCATGGAAGAGTCGGCCTTTTTAAATCCGGCAAGCTTGGCATTTTTTAATCAGGGAAGTGCATATTTTCAAAGAGACATGCCTGAATATAAAGATGCTGCTGGCAATGTGGTTCAAAAACCAAAAAACACGGGTGTTGTTCTTGCTGATGGAAATCCAAGTCTTAGCGGATCACTAAGTTATGTTCACCAGGAAGAAGGTGTTATGAAGCGTTCTCGCTGGGGTCTTTCGACTTCAAGTCCGCTGAGTAAACAATCTGCCTTTGGTGCGAGTATCAGAAAAACAAAAGATGAGAACACTATCTCTGGTGACAAAATCGATTATTACCAAACAGTGTTCGGTGTTACTCACGCTATTGATGCGCAAACATCTCTTGGTATTGTTGCTTATGATGCATTTGATTCAAAAGGTGACGCTACAAAAGCTTACGTTGGATTTCAACGTGCCTTTGTAGATTATGTGACTCTTTCATTTGACCTTGGTGCAAACTGGAAAGCAGAAGAAATCTCTGACTCTCTACTCTACCGTGGCGCTGTTCAAGTAAGAGTATTAAACGACTTTTATCTTCGTTTCGGAGCTTTCAAGGATAAAGAGCGCGAAGAAAAAGGTAACGGGATGGGACTAGCATGGATTCAACCAAAATTAGCTTTTGAGTTCGCTCTTAAAAACACCAAACAAGATCCGAACCCGGTTCTCGCTCGCGCAGAATCTAAAATAAAAGAGGCCTCATTTTCTGTTTCATTAAGATTCTAATTTAATCAGGAAGAAAATTTGGCAAAGAAAAAAGAATCCAAAGAATTAAAAGACGATAGAAAGCGCGAACAGGTTGTAGAGCTTTATCGTACGCGACTTGCTCACCTAAAACGTGCTCAGGCCTTTGTTAAAGAAGACCGAATGGCCCAGGGAGTAGATTCTTATAATAAATACCTGGGGATTCTTGCTCTTTATTTCGATACAACTGAAGACAGACTCTCACCAACTTTTTTTGATGCTGAAAAAGATATGACTGAACTTTTATTAATCAGCCATGCTTACTGGGATCTTGCCAAGGCCTATGACAGAAGTCCCAACCTACAACGTGATTGTTTCAGATGTTTAGAACAATTCACTAAATTCTCTATCGGTTTTAAGTACCAACACGTCAACGCTCAGATCATAAGAAAGTTTAACAATAAAAAACAAGCTCATAACCTAAAGGCTTTTGAAGCTGCTTATCAAAAAATTCAAATCAGTGCAAAACGCTGTTATGTGGCCACGATGTGTTTTGGTTTTGAACATGAAAAAACTGAAACGCTTAGGCACTTTAAATTAAAAATTGCGAAATATAATCTAGGATTAGACTTCATCGACTTCTACTATGCATACTCACCCGCTTTAGTTAATTACCTAGAGGCCAGACCTGCGGCCAAAAACCTATTTAATACTTTTATTGCTCGCCCGCTATTATCAACTTTTATTTTTTTTATAAGGCCATATGTTCACAATCAGAAAGCTCATTCTTAAAGAATGGCTGACATTTTTTTTAGGGGCCGTATTCATTTTGATAATGGTACTTTCTCTTGGACATATTTTGACTGGTCTTTTAAAGGGAACGAACGACCTTAAGGCCATCATGATCGATCTTCTTCTTGAGTTACCTACGTTTCTCATTAAAATTTTTCCAGTTTCATGCTTAGTTGCTTCATTGTTTTCAATCAATAAACTTAAAAGCAGAAATGAACTGACTGCTATTTTCGCCAGTGGATTTTCAAGAAGACAATTTGTTATCTGTATTGGATTTATTGGCCTCATGGTTGGAGTGGCCTTATTTTTTATTAATGGCTACCTTGTTCCTTATACAAAACACAAACAGTCTACCTACTCTGATAATCCGGCAATTGCTAACAAAGCTAAGACAAGCACTGTTTCAATCAATGCTCTAAAATCCGGAAAGATCTGGTTTAAAGGCCCTGATTATTTCTTCTCATACAGCTCTTTTGATTCAATCAAAAATACCATTTATGATTTGAATCTTTATTATTACGACAGCAATTTTAAATTCTCTGAACAAGTGACGGCTGCTTCGGCCAGATTTATTGAAGGCAATAACTGGATGCTCGACAAGGGCTTGCATGTTACAAACTTAGAGAATAAAACTTTTCCAGAACCAAGTTACTTTCACGAAAAAATTTTTACATTAAAAGAAACGATTTCGGATTTTAAAAAGATCAATGCTGACATCTCCACTTTAAATATCTGGAGACTCTACGACTATATCAGCGTACTAAGAACCAATGGTATTAACGATAGTGAATATTACGTCACATTTCTCGACAAATTCTCTTCAGGATTTACCTGCCTGGTTTTGGCGATTTTAGCGTCAGTTGCACTCTTTAATCCCAACCGCAGAAACAGTTCATTCGGGGCCAATATTGCTTTCGTGCTTAGCTTCACATTCATCTATTGGTTTGTTTACTCATATTTCATGACCCTAGGGCAAACCAGTAAAATTCCAGCGATTGCCGCCACTTTTGGGGTGCCATCCATCTTCGTAGCCTACCTCGCAGGCTACTTTATTTACCATCGCAAATTGCGCTAATTTGTGATATGAATTGAGTATGAAAGAAAACTTTTTAGAAAACTATGAACTAGTTGGAAATAAGCTTCCAATTTCCACATACCCAGCACCTGTTCTTAAAAAGGTTGCTGCTCCTGTTACTGAATTTAACGACGATCTTCGTGCTTTAATCAAAGATATGTTTTTTACTATGTACCATGCTCCAGGAATTGGTTTAGCTGCTCCTCAGGTCGGCCACAGTATCAGACTTTTTGTTTTAGACATCTGGTTTGAAAGAGAAAAAGTAACACTACCAGATGGATCAACTGAGTTCAGATTTTTTGATTTTCAACCTATGGTTTTCATCAATCCTGTTTTTAAAAATAAAAGCGGGGAAATTATTCATGAAGAAGGCTGCTTAAGTGTGCCTGGTGTTTATGAAGATGTTAAACGAGCTGAGTTCGTGACAGTTGATTATCAAGATATGTTTGGAGTTCAACACACTCTTGAAGCAGATGAACTTCTTTCAGTTTGTCTTCAGCACGAAAATGATCACCTTGACGGAATTGTCTTCATCGAAAGACTTAGCTTTTTAAAAAAGCAGCTAATTGAAAAAAAATTCCTTAAAAAACAAAAGAAAAAATAATGACTCAAAAACTTAATGTCGTTTATTGTGGAACTCCTGACTTTTCAGTTCCCACACTAATGGAATTATTCAATAACCCGGCCATCAATCTCGTTGGTGTTATTACTATGCCGGACAGACCAGCAGGACGTGGACAAGAATTAAAATCTCCTCCAGTCGCTGACTTTGCAAAGGCCAACAACATAAAACTTTTTCAGGTTGAAAACATCAACCGCGAACCGGCCATCTTAGAAGAGCTGGAAGGAATGAAAATTGATTTCATTCTTGTTTTAGCTTTCGCTCAATTTTTAGGCTCTAGAATTTTAAACATGCCAAGACTTGGCTGTTTTAATATCCATACTTCTATTCTTCCAAAATATAGAGGAGCAGCTCCTATTCAGTACGCTCTTTTAAATGGAGATACATCAACTGGTGTTTCAATTCAAAAGATGGTTAAGGAAATGGACGCCGGTGACCTGGTTCACTTTGATGAAATCAATATCGCTCCAGATGAAAATGGCGAAAGTCTCTATAATAGATTAAAAAACCAAGCGGCCATCAGCACGAAGGCCTTGATTGAAAAAATCCAAAACGATAAACTCGTCTACACTCCTCAAGATCCAGCTGGAGTAAGTTTTGCTCCGACTCTTAAGAAAGAAGATGGACTACTCGATTTTAAAAATTCTGATTACAAAAAAATCTATAATCAAATTAGAGCGCTTGACCCATGGCCTGGGACATACTGCTTTCTAAACGGACAAAGACTTAAGGTTTTTTCCATTGAAAAGCTTCAAAGAACACTAAGACCTGGTGAGACTTCTATAGAACATGGTCACCTGTCAGTAGGATTAAGTGATGCGAGTATAAGACTTTCTTCTATTCAACTTGAAGGAAAAAAAGTTTGCACAGATACTGAGTTATTAAATGGACTGAAAAATAAGGGCGGAGAGATCATCCTCAATCCGTAAATTTTTATGACAATTATTTCGCCAAGTCTTCTTGCTTCTGATTTTCTAAATATTGAATCTGAGCTTAATTCTTTTGATAGCGTAAAAGATATGTGGTTTCACCTCGATATTATGGATGGACACTTTGTGCCGAATTTAACTTTCGGTCATCCCATCATTGAGCTTATAGCAAAAAAAGCTCCTCATAAATGTGATGCTCACTTCATGGTAACGAATCCTGAATTTCACGGCGAGACACTAAAAAACGCCGGTCTGTACAATTTCACTTTTCATGTTGAAGCAGTGATGGATCCCCTGTCTCTCATTATGGATTTAAAACAAAATTATCCGAGTGTCGGAATTTCCATAAAACCCAACACTCCTGTTCACAAACTCTCAGATGAAGTTTTAAAAGCGATTGATCTTGTTCTCGTCATGTCAGTCGAACCTGGTTTTGGTGGACAATCATTTATGCCTTCTGCCTTCGATAAAATACAAGAGCTAAAATCTAGAAGAGAAAGTCTTAAAGCACATTTTCAAATTCAGGTTGATGGCGGTGTTACTGATAAAAATGCCAAGGAACTGATAGCTGCTGGTGCAGACAATCTAGTGGCCGGGTCATACGTCTTTAAAAATGGTAAAGACCATTACAAGGCCAAGATTGAGTCATTGAGATCATTCTAGCGCCAAAAATCTCAGGCAATTTTCTGATTAATGTTTATTCACTATTGTGAACATTTCCACAACTTGTGTCTGTTTTTGGATTAGACACTTATAAGCCGTAAACTGCTTTTAATGAGTTTACGCAATTTGAAAAAATATTGGTTTGATTACAGCTTCTCAGTGGTATTTCCTCTAGAGGTTTCGTTGATCGCACAAGATTATTGGAGCATGCTTCTTATAATGTGCGTAGGACTCTTCGTTCCCAAACTTATTATCCTCATCCCTATCTATATTCTTTTAAAAACCCATAGGAGAGTTAAAAAAGAAGAGTTCGAGTCCTACCCCAGAGAGCTTGAGCAATTGGTTTTATTTATCCAGATGAATCATCTCCAGTCGCTCACAGAGGCCATCGAGTCTAATCCCGTCTTATTGTATGGAATGTATAAGAAAAAGACTCTACTGTGCTGGTGCAAGGCCTATAACAACACAAAGGCCCTGATGGTCGTGATCCAAATGACCAAAAAATACCCCAAACAAAAGACTCTTGCTGCGGCCTAATCTTGAAGCAAAACACCATTACAAAATCGAGTGTTTCATTGTAGGATCGTGAGGCTAAAAACCTTACGAGAGAACATATGAATATCAGTCTAAATGGCCAGTCTTTAACTATTGATCAAGTTTACCAAGTCGCTCACGCAAAAAATGGAAGTGTAAAACTTTCAATTGATGCTGAAGCGATGAAAAAAATGAAGGCCTCACGCGCTTTCGTTTTTGATATCGTTAAAAAGGGAGCTCCTGTTTATGGGATTAACACCGGCTTCGGTGCTCTTTCAAGCATGCATATTGCTGAAAAAGACCTGGCCCAACTTCAAGTAAACCTTATTCGCTCTCACTGCACTGGTGTCGGCAAACCTTTTTCAAGAGAAGTCACGAGAGCGATTATGCTTTTACGTGCGAATTGCCTGACTTCTGGATTCTCTGGCGTAGAGCCGTACACAGTTGAGCTTCTTCTAGAATTTTTAAATAATGATATCACTCCTGTTGTTCCGGAAAAAGGATCTGTTGGTGCCAGTGGTGACCTCGCTCCTCTCTCTCACATTGCACTTGCTTTAATCGGCGAAGGCGAAGTTGAGTACAAAGGAAAAATTATTAATTCAAATTTTGCCATTGATCAGATTGGAAAAACTCCAGCTGTTCTTGGCCCTAAAGATGGTCTTGCACTGATTAATGGAACGGCTTGTATGGCTGCTCTTGGTGCACTTGCTGTATTTGAAGCAAGACGCATTATGAAGCTTGCTGATATTTGTGCCACTCTGACAATGGATGGTGTGCGCGGAACAGATAAAGCATACAATCCAAAAATCACTATGCTTAAGCCTCATCCTGGCCAAATTAAGTGTATGGAAAATTTAAATACACTACTGAAGGGATCGATTCTAAAAGACTCTCATCCTGATTGTCATAAAGTTCAAGATCCTTATTCTCTTCGTTGTGTTCCTCAAGTTCACGGATCATGCAGACAAACTTTAATTCACGCTGAAGAAGTTATCTCTCTAGAGCTAAATGCAGTTACCGATAACCCGCTTATCTTCGTTGATACTGGTGAAGTTATTTCAGGTGGAAACTTCCACGGTGAAGCCCTTGCCCTCGTAATGGACTATCTTGCAATGGGTGTGGCAGAAATCTGTAACATCTCTGAGCGCCGAATTGAAAAAATGATGAATCCAGTTTTCTCAGAGCTTCCTGCCTTCCTGACAAAAAACTCAGGACTAAACTCAGGACTTATGATTGCCCATGTAACGGCGGCAGCTCTTGTAAGTGAAAATAAATACCTTTGTCATCCAGCAAGTGTGGACTCTGTTCCAACTTCAACAGATAAAGAAGATCACGTTTCAATGGGAGTGACAGCTGGAAGAAAACTTCACGAAGTTATCGATAACGCAAAGTCAGTTTTAGCTATTGAGCTTTTATGTAATACACAGGCAATGGATTTCCAAAGACCGCTGACAACATCACCGGCGCTTGAAGAAGTTCACACTCTAATCAGAAAACATGTCCCGACGATTGATGTAGACAGAATATTTTATAAAGATATCAACAACATTATTAAAGTTATCAACACCAATGAGATCATCTTGGCCGCTGAAACTCATACTGGAGCATTGAACTAATGAGCACACCACATATTCCACTTCCACCAACAGGATCAACTCTAACAACGAAAGGATGGCATCAAGAAGCAGCACTTCGCTGTCTACTTAACAACCTTCACCCTGATGTTGCTGAAGATAGAGACAATCTAATTGTCTACGGTGGAAATGGTCAGGCAGCTAGAAGCCATCAAGCGCTTCAAGATATTATTCATGCACTAAAGAATTTAGAAAATAATGAAACACTGATGATTCAATCAGGAAAACCTGTTGCGATTCTTCCAAGTCACGAACATGGCCCAAGAGTTCTCATTGCAAACTCTAACCTGGTTCCTCACTGGGCAACATGGGATCACTTTAACAAATTAAAAGACGAAGGTCTGATGATGTACGGACAGATGACTGCCGGATCATGGATCTACATCGGAACTCAAGGGATTCTTCAAGGAACTTATGAAACATTCATGGCCGCTGCTGAAAAGCACTACGGCGATGGAGCAGATTTAACCGGAAGACTTGTTTTAACTGCTGGTATCGGTGGAATGGGTGGAGCTCAACCTCTTGCTGTAAAAATGGCAAATGGTGTGTGTTTAGCTTGTGATGTAGAGAAATGGAGAATTGAAAAAAGATTAAAGACAAAATATCTCGACGTTCTTTGTGAAACTTTTGATGAAGCAATCGACCTTGCTCTAAAATCTAAAGCAGAGAAAAAAGCTATTTCAATCGGTGTTGTTGGAAATGCCGCTGACTTCTTTAAATACGTTTACGACAAAGGTATTGTTCCAGATCTTGTAACAGATCAAACGTCTGCTCACGATCCACTTAATGGATATCTCCCAAACAAGATGACAGTTGAAGCAGCCCTTGCTCTAAGAAAATCTGATCCACAAAAGTACACTGACCTATCTAACAAAACGATGGGTGATCACGTTCTTGTTATGCTGGCGTTCCAAAAGAAAGGCTCACACGTTTTTGATTACGGAAACAACTTAAGAGAAGGTGCTAAAAAAGTTGGTGTCACAAACGCTTACGACTTTCCTGGATTTGTTCCTGCTTATATCAGACCATTATTCTGTAAAGGATCTGGCCCATTCAGATGGGTTGCCCTATCGGGAGACCCGGAAGATATTCGCGTAACAGATGAAGCGATTAAAAAATTATTTCCTGAAAATAAGAAGCTACACAACTGGCTTAACAAGGCCCAAGAAATGGTCGCCTTCCAAGGTCTTCCTGCTCGTATCTGTTGGTTAAATTACGGTGAGCGTGAGAAAGCGGGCCTTATGTTCAATCAACTCGTAAGAGATGGAAAAGTAAAAGCTCCAATCGTTATTGGGCGTGATCACCTTGACTGTGGTTCAGTCACTTCACCAAATAGAGAAACAGAAGGAATGATGGACGGAACAGATGCAGTATCTGACTGGTCGTTATTAAATCTAATGATCAACACAATGAATGGTGCTTCATGGACTTCTTTTCACCACGGCGGTGGAGTTGGTATCGGATATTCTCAACACTCTGGTATGGTTATCTGCTGTGATGGGACAAAAGATATGGACGAGAGATTAAAGCGAGTTCTAAACTCAGACCCAGGTATGGGTGTTGCAAGACATGCTGATGCTGGTTACGAGCTAGCAAGAACAACTGCAAAAGAGAGTTCATTAAAACTTCCTTCTTTAAAAATTAACTCATAAGGATTTATGACAATAAAAATTTTCCGTAATTTTTCTGAGATCGCAACACTGAAACCTGCTTATGAAAAAGATGGCAGAAACTTAGTACCTGCTGATTTAGGAATCATCAAAGATGCATCTATGATTATTAATCAAGATGAAATCGTCTGGGTCGGGAAAGATTCTGAATTGCATGAAGACTACACGACACAAAATTTTATCGATATGTCCGGTAAAACTTGTGTGCCGGAAATTGTAGACTCACACACTCATGTTGTTTTTGGTGGAGACCGAGCTCACGAGTATTCAATGAGACTCAATGGGGCCACTTACGAAGAGATTGCTGCCGCTGGTGGTGGAATACTTAACTCGATGAAAGGAACCAATGCACTTTCTCGCAGTGAACTTTTAAAACTTGCTCAGCAGCGAGTGAAGACAATTAAATCATACGGTGTTGGTACCATTGAAGTGAAATCTGGTTATGGATTAAACTTTGAAAAAGAATATGAGATCTCAAGAATCATTCACGATTTAAAAAATGTCGTGAGACCTGATGTACAAATCATCAATACATTCATGGCCGCTCACGCTGTTCCAAAAGATTATTCAAGCTCATACGAATATATGAAAGAAGTCGTTCTTCCTTTATTAGACAAACTTGGCGAAGAACAAATACTAGATTGTGTTGATATCTTCCACGAACAAAACTATTTCAGCGATGATGATGTTGTCTCATTATTTGAGCGCGCTCAACGATGGAATATCCCGGTTAAAATTCACGCTGACGAATTTAATGACAACAAAGGTGCTATCCTCGCAGCTAAACATAATGCCCTTTCAGCTGATCATCTTCTGGCAACTGGAGCTGATGGAATAGAGGCCTTAAAAAATTCCAACACTGTAGCGACACTACTTCCTGGCACTGGTCTATTTCTTGGAAAGAGCCAGGCCAATGCTCGCGCCTTCCTAGATGCTGGGGTAAAGGTGGCAATCGCATCTGACTTCAACCCTGGATCATGCCACTGCGACAACCTTATAATGGTGGCCTCTCTCGCCGCTCCTATCTATAAAATGAACATGGCCGAGCTTTGGTCAGCCATTACCCTAAACGCTGCCCACTCGCTTGGACTTCGCCATCAAGGGGCCCTTGTTCCCGGCCTAAAGCCCAGATTTAGCGTATTTAACACCGACTCAATTGATCGGATTACGTATAACTGGGGAAAAAATCTAGCTATTTAAAGTTATTTTACAGAATGTCCGATGAGGACTGTATGGAAAGAACAAAATACTTTTTAAACTTCGTCGTCCTAATAACAATCTTGATTGTTTCATCATGTGGAAAAGATAATTCTACAGTGAAAAAGGCCGGCAACAGCAGCACTTCAGAGTCATTAGTTGGAAAAGAATGTTCTTGCGATTCTACTTACATGCCTGTTTCTGGAATCAATTCTTACGGTGCTACTGTAACTTACGATAATATTTGTATTGCAAACTGCCACGGTCTATCTAGTATCGTTCAAGGTCGTTATCCATGTACTCAAGAACTTGTTTGTATGGATGATAGCTATACTTCCTTGTCTGAATGTAATGCTCAAGCGGCAATCAGAAACGGTTACTTCAAATCAATTATAAAATTTAAATCTTGTAACGCAAAATAATTTTAGCGTTAATTAGAGGTCCACCCTTTCATCTTCTCGAAGATTTCTTCGGAATTAAAATCCATTGGCCCATTGGAGAAATGCACCACCTTACCTCTATGGTAAATAATGGTGACAGGAATCGCAGAGACTTTAAAATCAGTCACTAACTTTGAATTTTGATCTGGAACAATGATGAACTCATTTGTTATTCCAAGTTTCGATAATGTTTTTTGGATATTAATTTTTTGATCTTCTTCATCTGTATTGATCGCAACAATTGAAACTTCGTCTGGCTTAAATCTTTTTTTCAACGCAATCATTGACGGCATTTCTGCTAAACATGGCTGACACCACGAAGCCCAGAAGTTGTAGATGACAACAGGTGAATGAATTTTTGTCATCTCAAGATCACTGCCATCATTCGTTTTGTAATTAGCATGCAAAAATAAGCTTTCATATGATGCATATTCTGGATTATTAACGGCCACATCTTCGGAAGGCGCCTTATTGAACATTTTATAGCCGATCTGGCCTGCTAAAACACCACCAAAGACGACGACAAAAATGATTAATGGTAAAAATTTCTTCATTGTAGAAGCTCCTCTTATAATCGAAAATTGTACTATGAATATATCAAGACTGAAACCTAAACCCTCGTGTTTAAAAAACCAAAAAGGTCAAACTTTTCTGGAATTCATTTTTATCCTAATGATTCTTGTAACAATCTCATTTGGATTTATGAAAGGTTTTAGTTATCTTATAGGTACACGATGGGAACTTATGCTTAAAATTATAGCTAAGCCTAATTCCACAGAAGTTGTTCTCCCTAATTAAATAATAAAAAGAGGATTTATGAATTATATACTTTCCATCGATCAAGGAACGACAGGCACAAGATCGTGCTTAATTGATTTATCAACATTTACTATTGTTGGACAAGTCAGTCGCGACTACCCTCAAATTTATCCAAAACCTAGCTGGGTAGAACATAACTTAAATGATATTTGGTCGACAGTTGAAGTGACGATCAAGGAAGTTTTAAAAAGCCAGAATGTTCAGCCGAGTGCGATTAAGGCCATTGGTATTACAAACCAAAGGGAAACAACATGTGCTTTTAGTAAAGCAGGTACTCCGCTAGCGAATGCGATTGTCTGGCAAGACAGAAGGACAAGTGAATTTTGTCAGCAGTTAAGAGATAAAAAGTTATCTGAAAAGATAAAAGAAAAAACCGGTCTTCCTATTGATCCCTATTTTTCTGCTACAAAAATGCACTGGTTGTTGAATAATAATTCAGCTGTCAGTGATGCCGCCAAAAAGCAGGATTTGTTATTTGGTACAATCGATACTTTTCTACTTTATAAATTAACAGGTGGAGCTTCTCATAAGACTGATGCATCAAATGCATCCAGAACGATGCTTATGGATCTAAAAAGCTGTGATTGGGATAACGAGCTTCTCGAAATTTTTGGCGTCTCACGCGAATGTCTCCCAAGCATTGAAGATTCATTCGGAAAGTTTGGCGTGACAAAAGGATTGAGTAGTCTTCCTGATGGGATTCCCATCACTGGAATTTTAGGAGACCAACAGTCAGCTCTTTTTGGACAAGCTGGATTTCACAAAGGTGAAATGAAATGCACTTATGGAACTGGTGCATTCGTATTATTAAATACTGGAACTGACCTGGTTTATTCAAAATCAGGACTCCTTACAACTGTTGAATATAAACATAAAGGTAAACCAGTCTATGCCCTTGAAGGCTCAAGTTATATAGCAGGAGCTGCCGTTCAATGGTTAAGAGATAATTTAAAAATTGTTTCAAAGAGTTCAGAGATCGAATCTCTTGCTCGAGAAGTAAAAAATATGGAAGAGATGAAGCACATTCAATTCTTTCCCTACTTCGCTGGAATCGGGTCTCCTCACTGGAACGCTGAAGCTAAAGCAGCTATCATGGGATTAACTCGCGATTCTAATAGATGTCATATTGCTTATGCATGCCTTGAAGGCATTGCAATGGCGATTAACGACTTATTAATGGCCATGAAACAAGATACGGGATTAGAAATAAAATCTCTTAAAGTCGACGGTGGAGCCGCTGCCAATGTACTTCTTATGGAGCTTCAAGCGACGATTTCAGAGACGACGATTATTAGACCTAAGGTTATCGAGACAACTGCTTTTGGAGCTGCTCTGGCCGCTGCTATTGGGGCGGGATTAGCTGACTTTGATAAACTCGAAAGTACCTGGAAAAAGGATAAAGAGTTTCCAGTGGAACAAGGGCTAGTTGAGTATATCAGCGATAAGAGAAAGTTATGGGCAGAGACTATTAAGAAGGTTTTTGCAGTTTAATCAATCTTTGATATTCGATTTCAGGCTTCACTCTAAATTCTAGCAACTTAAAAGATCCTTCCATTAATATGATGTGCATCTCTCCCTTATAAATATTAGTACTTATAGGGAGAGATGCAATGATTCATGCTTTAAGGTATACTGAGGAACTAGAAAAGGTGGGATTTACCACCGAACAGGCCAAGAAGTCTGTTCAAGTTTGGATGGAACTTATGGATCAAAATTTTGCTACTAAAGCTGATTTTAAAGAACATTATTTCATGACTAAAACTGACATGATTGAACTCAGCAATATGCTTAAAGATGAGAATACCATCTTACGTAAAGAGATAAATTCTTGGACGATTACTTTTTTAAATCGTTTTGATGAAATTGATAAACGCTTTACTGAAATTGATAAACGCTTTACTGAAATTGATAAACGCTTTACTGAAATTGATAAACGTTTTGCTCAAGTTGATAAGCACTTTACTGAAATTGATAAACGCTTTACTGATATCGATCACAAATTCGACAAGCTAGAGTCCCGTCTCACCATTAAGCTAGGAATCATGATGGCTGCCTCAATCGGAATAGTTTCAACTATTATAAATTTCAGTAAATAGTGTAATTTTTTCAATTTCACCCATATTATCCTAAAATCCTTTAGGCTTAAGTTAATAACTATAAGTCAGGGAGATAATATGAAGTTCACAATTGCACTACTTGCTTTAACAATTTCAGCAGCCGCGTCTGCAAAGTCACTTAACTGTACAGCGAGTTTATCATCATCAAAACTAGATAACGAAAAATTTGCTCAGGCCTTGGAATGGATGGAAGCAAACAAAGTAACAGATGACTCTCTTTTTCCAAAAGAGTTCTTATCAACTCCTGTTGCTGTTGAAGTAAGATCAGCGAAGCTTGATGAAAATGGCGATGCTTCTATCTCTGGAATTATCATTGAAGCCTATGACAAATACGGGATTTCTTACAACTTTAGCGCTTGGGCAGAAAATGGATATATCATTTACGCTGGTGCCGAGAACGAAGTAACCCACAATGGATCTGGAGTTAGTAAACTTAAGAATCAAACCTCTGTATCGTTTGGATCAAGTAGTTTAGAAGATGGTTCTAGTTTAGATTTAGAATGTAGTATCGAATAATTTTTAAAAGCATCTCACCGGGCCTGTGCTCGGTGAGATGCTTTTCTACATGTACCCCAGATAAAGCATTACAAAAGATAAACCGATAAAAAGTATAATCAATCCTAAGAAAGCATAGCGTGTTTTATCAGTATTAAAGATATAAAGTAATTTAGCAAAAACATCAGCATGACTTTTAGCCGAAGCCATTTCTTTTTTAAAATCTTTCCAAGCTTTTAGCATCGTAAACAAACTAGCCACGATTAAAACTAAACCAATCAATAAATAGCTAGAGTTTTTCATTTTACCGAATCGCCACTATTGCACTTTGACACACATGAAACTGTATTATTAAGTTTGTTCTTATACTTCATTGTAAGCTTTAATCTGTCCTCATCAACTACATTTTTTGAAGCAAGCTGCATTGATTTATCAATACCCTTATTTAATTTCACTATTTTTTCCTGACCAATGTCTTCAAGAAAATTTTCTACTTCAGAAACCCCTGTTTCCCATTTCCCAACATCTGTTCTAGAAAAACTGAACATGAATATAAGATTAATAAATATTAAAAAGGCGATTGTGTAAACTGATGCTATCGCATTTAGTGAAGAGATTTTAGGATTATTTAATAAGCTTTCCTTTAGAATACTTTTTAAAATTTTATTCAAAAACTTCTCAATAAATAGAAAAATGATATTTAGGATTATGATCGAGGACAATGTAAAAATAATCTTTGTATATATTGGCAAATGTTGATCATATGCAAACCAGATAATATTTAACACAAAAACTGGTAGCAACAATAAAACTCTTAATTTCAAGTCCATTAAAATCCCTTTTTATATCTCTTAATTATAATTTTTCGAAAAAATTAAGTCTTCCTCTACTTATATTTTGACACTACCTGTGCATTAATCAACTAAATCTAACCTCAAGACAATTTTGCTAATTTTTCATAACAAAAATACCCAATCTCATGATCCATTATCAGTCCACAGGCCTGCATATGAGAATACATAATCGTACTCCCTACAAATTTAAAACCCCGGGCCTTGAGATCTTTCGACAAAGCAATACTCTCTTTCGATTCTGATCTATAGTCCTTGCGTGATTTTACTTTCCTTATGATTGGCTTATTACCAACAAAACTCCAGATGTACTTATTAAAGCTTCCGAACTCTTTTTGAATCTCTAAAAATAACTATGCATTATTCACAGCTGAAGTAATCTTCAACCTATTTCTAATAATCCCCTTATCGTTCATAAGAGCCTCAATTTTTTTATGTGTGAACTTCGCAACCTTTTTAGGGTCAAAGCCAGCGTATGCCTTCCTGTAAGCAGCCCTTCTTGATAAAATAGTATCCCAGCTTAATCCGGCCTGAGCTGCTTCAAGAACATTGAACTCAAAATGAACATTGTCATCTTTAACAGGTCTTCCCCATTCTTTATCGTGATAATTGACATAGTAATCCCTCTCGAGATTAACCCAAGCGCATCTTTTGACATTTTTTTTCATTTTTACTTACCTGAAGGTTTAAGTATCGTTTCGCAAATTTTCGTAGACGGGTTCCAGACCGCATTCGGCCCGGAGTTTGTACAATGATAGATATCCCAGAAGTCTCTAAGGATGACGGCGACGATTGCAAACACAAGGGCTGCCAAAATCCATCTTTTATCTATTTTATTCATTTTTAGTTTCCAATAAATTGATCGAGATCTTTTGCCTGCCTTAAACCAATAATCTCAATATCAAACTTTCCTCTTAATTCTTTAGCCGTTTTTTCAGAAGTCACAACTCGCTTATAATTCAGCTGGGCCATCTCTTTAACTCTCATTTCCATTTGAGGAATTGAGCGAACTTCACCAGTCAAACCAACTTCTCCAACAAAGATAGTGCTGGAGTCAATAGGCTTAGATCTGTATGAACTTAATAGTGAAGCTATAATTGATAAATCTGACTCTCTCGTCGTGAGCTTCATTCCACCGACAACGTTTAGGTAAATATCATTAAATCCCATGGGGATTCCAAAATATTTTTCAATAACGGCCACCATCATAGAAAGCCTGTTATTATCAAGACCATGAGTGGTTCTTCTACCGTTTCCAAATTTATTATCGACAACCAAGGCCTGAACTTCGATAAATAGAGAACGAGAGCCTTCGATAATACAAGTAAGAGACCTTCCGAAAGAGTCTTTTAATTGGTCATCTAAGAAGTACTGAGAGGGATTTGTGACTTCACTTAATCCACTATCTTTCATTTCAAAAATACCAACTTCGTTAGTATTACCAAAACGATTTTTCATCGCTCTTAAAATTCTATAGTGTCCAAACTGATCACCTTCAAAATAAATAACAGTATCAACCATGTGCTCAAGAATTTTAGGGCCAGCAATGGACCCTTCTTTCGTAATGTGACCAATAACAAAACATGTGATGCCATTAGACTTTACATGGCTCATTAGCTCATAAGTCACTTCCCTAATCTGAGAGACACTTCCAGGAGCTGAGTCAATCTCAGATGATGAAGTCGTCTGAATGGAATCGATAACTAAGAATCTTGGTTGAAGCTTATTGATCTGTTCTAAAATTTTCTGCCAATTCGTTTCATTGTAAATATAAAAGTTTTGAGAGTTCACACCCATTCTTTTTGAGCGCTCTGCTACTTGATTCACAGACTCTTCACCACTGACATACAATACTGTTTGTCCTGCATGTGAGTTTGAAAGTTTTCCCATAACACTTGTTAAAAGTGTTGATTTACCAATTCCTGGCTCACCACCAATAAGGATTAGGGATCCCGGCACAACACCGCCACCAACGACTCTATCAAATTCACCAATTCCAGTTACAACTCTAAACTGCTTTTCAAGAACGATCTCATCGATTCGTTTTGGAACTTCAGTTCCTGTCGCCGTTCTTTTATGAGCGCGGTTCATGTCTTTAGCTGAAAGAGTCGTCTCTTCAACAAAAGAGTTCCACGATCCACACTCTGGACATTTTCCCATCCATTTAGAAGTCTGGTACGAGCAGCTTTGACAAATAAATGTACTGGTTTTCTTGGCCATATCTTCTATTCCTATTCTAACAATTTAAGTAGAGCAGCTTCAGTGATGATTTTAATTTTCAAATCAAGCGCCTTTTTATACTTGCTTGAAGCCGGGTCTGTTTCGTTAGTCACAAGCAGATCTGTATTCTTTGATACTGATCCAACAACGATTCCACCACCTTCTCTAATCTTATCTTCAATCACTGGTCTCTTTTCTGTCAAAGCACCTGTTATACAAATTTTTAGTCCAGTAACCTTAGTCTCTCTTGTCTCTTCTACTGAGAATGTAAAACCAAGATCAATTAACTCCTGAATCATTTCTTTCTTTTCTTTAAGAGAGCTTAAAAAATCCATGGCCGATTTCTCAGCGAACCCCTCGATGCTCATTAACTGCTCAATAGAAAGATTCATAATCTTTGTCATATTATCAAAGCCAGCTCTGACAACTTTTTCACACTTACTAAAGGCTCCACCGGTAATTCCCAGAGAAGCTAAAAAAGTGATCAGATCGACATTCTTAGTTTTTTGAATAGACTCAATCAGTTTTTGACTAAGCTTATCTTTAACTTTATCGATCTTCATCAGATCTGCAGCTTCAAGCCTGTATAAATCAGGAATTGTTTTAACCATCTTTGCGTTGATTAATTCTTCCAGTCTCTTTCCACTCAAGTCTTCTATGCCAATCTTCTGAATGAAATTTAAAATGATCTCTTTGTTTTTACCTGGGCAAAACTCATTTCTACAAAAAAGTCTTATATCTACGACTTCAACTTTTGAATCGCAGCTTGGGCAACGATCAGGGATAATGAACTCGCTATTTGAGCGCTCTACCACCGATAAAAACTTAGGGATAACTTCTCCCGAACGGATAATCTCAATCACGTCACCTGACTTTAAATTGTTAGCTGCGACCATTCCGTAGTTATGCAAAGTTACACGTGAAATCATCGCTCCCGACAATTCCACTGGCGCTACATCGCCTACAGGGGTCAGGATACCATTTCTTGATACTGACCAGATAATTTCTTTAAGAGTTGTTGTTTTTGATTCACCGGCAAATTTAAAGGCCATTTTATAGCGAGGGTGATGAGATGTTTCCCCTAATTCCTCATGAAGCGCCATTTTATTAAAAGTAAAAACAACTCCATCAATCTGGTAGTCACCTTCACTCATAAACTCACGTGCCTTCTCAATAGTCTCTTCAATCGTCTCTTTAGATTTATGAACTTCTACATTAGGAATTAAAAATCCATGTTGAATAAGATGATCAAATTTCGAGCTTTCTGTTTTTAATCTTTCATCGACAATGTAATCAAAGGCCATAAACTTTATGTAGCGACAAAACTCAAGGTTATCTTTTCTTCCCATGAGGCCTGCAACAATATTTCGCTGGCTCGTAGGTTTCTCAAGACCCATATCTGTCATTTCTTTTGAAAGTTCAAAGAAGCTTTTTTCATCACAAAAAAGCTCGCCTCTAATTTCTACTTTATTTTTTTCTTTTATAAACTTTGGAACATTACTTATCCACATAACTTTCTTCGTGATGTTCTCACCGAAAGTTCCGTCACCTCTGGTTTTTGCTAAATGCAATTCACCGTCTTGATAAATAATGGAGCAGCTGATTCCATCAAGCTTCATAGTTGAGAGGATATCCTCATCACCTTTCCAGCTTAGAAGATCATCCAGGACATAAGTCTTTTCAAGAGAAAGCATTTTTTTATCATGCTTAATCTTGTCACTTGCAGATGTCGTTGTTCCTACAATTTTGAGCGTGGGATTATTTGGATCTAATTTTTTCAGATCAGCTTCTAATTTGTCGTATTCGCTGTCTGATATTTCAGGGCGCCCTTGGTAATAGAGCGCCTTATGTTTGATGATTTCTGATTCTAATTTTTGTATGCGGCTCATTTAAAAATCCGTTGGATTAGAAAGTGAATATCGCCCCTAATTTAGCAGATGTATCTTTAAATTGCTCCTCTTTTGTCACACCATTAAAACTTGCCTTATTAGAGAGAATTTGAATCCCTCCGCTAAGTGTAATGTTTGTGGCCCACGCATACTGACCGCCGATTTCCAGGCGATAATTTGAACTTGAGTCATCTTCACCAAAGATTTTAACTTTTTCTTTGTACGAAGATGTCACAAGAAAATCAATTAACAAGTAAGCTCTGATTTGTTCAACGATTGGAAGGCTTCCTCTTGCACCCAGTAATAATCCACTAAAAGTGAACTCGGTAAACCTATCTGTCGCATTTGTACTCATTCCATACGTATATCTGGCAAATCCACCATAAATATCAATCTGTGGACCGTAGAAAAAACCCAATGGTAAATATTTATATCCGGCCTTAACTCTGATCGCCGTATTGTCTGTTGAATTGCTATCACTGCTGAAGTTACCTGTATCTTTTTTATAACTTCCAAACTTTTTTCCAAAATCCAGGCCGGCCCACCAGTTTCTAGTTGCCCATAACTCAGCTTCGATATCTCCGCCTATCATCATGCCATCCATTTTTCTCTCAGTAGATCCAGTCTGGCTAACTGATCCACTTCCAACTGTTAGAAAAATTCCAATAGAGCCTAATTTTCCAAATTCATTATCTGCCTTGTCACCGTAGGCCACTTGCTCGACGACTTTTCTCGTTTCAGTTGAACGAACCTTTACCCAGTCTTCAATTTTTAATTTTTTATTTCCTTCGTAACTAATAACCTTGGCCTGCGCCTGAGTGTCGCTTACATCAAAAACTCTTGCTTCCGCTATTTTCTCAGTTTGATAATCAATAATTTCTTTTAAAAGTGGATGTTGTCTTTTCCCCGTAGGTCTTTCAATCGTAATTTCAGAACCATTATAAATAGAAGACTTTTTTCCGATATCAATTGTAAACTGATCTCCTAAAACACCTTTAATTCTTCCATTATAAGGAATTGTCTTTTCATATACATCAAGCCAGTTTCTTACTGTCTGAGCAATAACTGTCGGATCTACTGATTTTAGTTGAGTCTGCTCTTTGAAATACTTGTCTTCACCATTTTCACCAATCACTTCGACTCTGACATCAGTTGTGCCTGAGCCAAGGGCCAGTGTAATTCTAATAAGTGTCCCGGCTTTTGTTTTATCTGCGACAACTTTTAAAACGTCTTTGTTATTTAAATGGCTATCGAGATTTTTTGAATACTGGCCAAGAATATTGATAAGCTCAGAGTTTGATTTGTAAGTACACCAGTCGCCATCTTTGATATAGCTTTCGATGTCTTCAAAGACTTTAAACCCAATTTGATTATCTGCTCCGTCTGTCACCGGAAGAAGCATACAATGTCTCATTGATTCCGATGCCATGACTTGAGTTGATAATAGTAATAATAGACTTAGTAACAGTTTTTTCATTGTTCAATCTCTGGAAGTGGCGGAAGGCTATTTTTTTGGATGCCTGATTCATAAACATTAAGAAGCATTTTTAAATCGTTCACTTCTTCTTCAAGTTCACGATTTCTTCTTTTCAAAAACTCTAACTCTAGCTTTTGAGAGAGTTCAACTTTTTCTACTACAATTTCTTTAGTCCAGATGAAGTACTTTCCATTTTCTTCTTTGTACTTAACATGGCCGGATTTAATTGAGCGACGAATGGTAGAGATGGATGTCTTCTTAACATTAGCGTAGTCGAGTATTGATAACCAAATTCCTTCTTGATTCATTTCATAGTCTCCCTATTTGAATACTCATATTCTAACTTAAGAATGCTCTTGAAAGAATATTTTTAAAACCGTGCGTCCTGCTCTGGTATTTATTAATTTTTCAAAATTAAAAAAGGAGTGTTATTCTATCAGTCATGTATCACGATGTAGATTTAAGCCAATTCAAGAATAAAAAAACCGCACTAGTTCTGTCAGGTGGAGTTGTTAAAGCAGCTTCATGGCATCTTGGAGTGGCCTTAGCACTCGAAGAATTAGGATTTGTTTTAAAACATAATAAATCCGCTCACGACGCTGACCATGAAATTTCCACTTATGTCGGCTCGAGCGCCGGCTCATTAATTAATCTTTATTTCGCCTCTGGCTTTCGCCCGATTGATGTTATCGATGCAACTCTTAATCGCAAAAATGCTCAAACTTCGCTAAAGCCCATTACATACTCGGACATGCTTTCTCGAAAGATGCCGATGAAAAATTCTTTTAATTTTGATTTTTATAATCCTTTTGAAGGCTTTCCCTCTCTACTTAAACAGATGTCGAAGCCACTTCTTTCTGTTTCAGGGCTTTTTTCGACAGAGGGTCTAAATCAATACATGCAAAAAAATGTCATTATTTCGCAATCATTTGATGAATATGCGGCAGATATGTTTGTTGTTGCTACTCAACTCGATCATTCTAGAAAAGTTATTTTCGGAAAATACAATTACCCAAGTCCTATTCATGACTCGACAGCAGAATACTATACAGGTGTAGATGTTTCACAGGCCGTTTCAGCAAGCATGAGCGTTCCCCCTTTCTATGCCCCCTTTCCGGTAAAAAATCCTCGTACAGCTCAAGTAGATTATTATATTGACGGTGAAATTCGCGAGACTCTTTCTACTCACGTAGCTGTTGATAACAAATGTGATTTCGTCATTAGTTCTTGGACACATACGCCATATCACTATCATGATGAAATCGGCTCATTGATTAATTTTGGAATTCCTGCGATTTGTATGCAGGCCATTTATCTTATGATTCAAAAGAAGATTGTTGCTTCAAGAAGCCAGAACATTTTATCCAAAGATATTATCGACACTGTTAATGATTATATGGCTTCACAAAACTTCAGCACTAAAGACCGCACTAAAATAACATCAATTCTAGAACGAAAGTTAGGCTATAACCCAAACGTAAAATTCATCGATATCTATCCAGATCATTCGCATTATAAATTATTTTTTACGAACTCATTTTCACTTGATCCGCAAAAATCAAAATATATCATGACTGCGGGTTATAAGAAGACCTTAGAAGTGTTTAAAAAACTAGAATAATGTGAACAGAACAGCTTATAACTGCTCAATCAGATAAGACCCTTCAGAGCAGAAAGTCTTTAGGAAATCAGTCGATCCATCAGTATAATCCAGGCGTACGCTGAAGATCCCTTCAAGGTCCCCAGTAATAAATACCTTTTCAGCTAGTTCAGAGTTATCTCTTGAGAAGTTACCATCATTGTCCAGGAAGCTCATTTCAGCGAACATTTCCCCAGACATATTTTTGCCACTTACTTTGAAATCTCTAATGTCTTTTGCCAGGTTAATTTGAACCATACAACGGTTTCCAAGCTCACTTAATTCATTGGCCTGTAAAACTCTTGAAATAAAATCTTTGCCTGGAATTTCGATTTCTTTAGTATTTTGAGTACCCACGAAAAGGCTTGTTCCCATGTGTTTAAACTCTAAATATTTTCTCGAGTTATCCACAAGCTCAGGAACTTTAATTTCATATGCGTTCAATGCCTTTTTCTTAGAAACTGTTTTTGTTCCAAAGAAGCTAATATCTGCGCCATCTACGTTTAATTCTTTTACTTTTTTACCCAGAAGACTTCTTGTCGTGAACGTATAAAGTTCACGTTCCGATGCTTTAAAGTCCGGGTCTTCGTAGTACATTTCTCCGTCACCAACATAGACGATCTTTTGAGCACTTTCTTTATTGTCTAAAAGGTATCTCATAAGAATGTTTCCAGTCTTTACACCAAGAAATAATACGTATGAAGCTTTGTCGATTGATTCTAGCATTTTGAACTTAGATGAGAAAAACAACTTGTATGAATACTCAGAATCAATTTCAACATCATTTACACTTGGATCAACTGCAACCATTAAAAGGTTGCCCACAACATCGGCCTGCTTCTTTTTTAGGAATCTTTGAATACCCTCTTCATTTAACATTGGGATATTCATTCCGCGATTCAGAAGATTTAATTCAACTCTTGTTGGAATCATTCCGTGAGCAGAAATAACACCCGATATCGTCCCCACATCACCAGCAAGTGAGTATCCAAGTTTGATTTCACCAGAAGTCTGGTCATCACTTCGCTCAGATCTATCATAGTCTGGTGTGAACTCGAATCCGTAAGCTTTATTAATTTTTTGAGTGGCCAGATTTACTTCTGAAGCCGCGATTGTAAATTCTGCTTGCTGAGAATTATCTATAGTTGGTCCTGCTGCAAAAGCAGAGATTGCACTTTTCGTTTCCTCAGCAGCTGACTTTGCTGTCGCAGCAGTTGTGCGGTTTGCGTAGTCATAAACAACTGTGTCTTCATCGGCCATGACTTTTTCTAAGTCAAAACCTTCATTTCCAGAAACTGAATTAAGAACTGGAGCAGCAACCATTTTCTTAGAAGGCTGAGTATTCATCGCCGTTCTTGGAGACTTATGAACTGCTCTTTCAATTGCATTTTTTACTGAATCAGAGATTGGAGAATCAAAGATTTTTTTATGCTTAGGAGCTACTGCAACTTCGTCCGCCGAGTCTGAGTAGTCAAACATAACCAGGTCATCGTTAACCGGATTAATTTTTTCTGAGTCTGGAATGATATCTTCTACAACATGTGAAGTTGTTGAGGCCTGAGCAACTTTAACTTCATCTACTAATGGAGCTTGAGCTGGTTCAGTTAATTCTGCTAATGTCGTATTAGAGAATGTCTCATACTGAAGTGAATCCACTTCATATCCATAGAGCTTAATAAGTTCTTTATTATTGATTTCGAACTCTGAAGCCACCTCATTAGATGAGATTGCAGAAATGAGTTTTGAATCAACATTCATATCAACTGAAGCGAACTCTGGTTTAATATCGTTCCAGTTTTTCGCGATCACTTTTACAGCTTCAATTTTAGGCTTTTTTGGAGTCATCGCATAACGAGACTTTAGAATTTTAGCTCTTACTTCTTTTTCAATCACTCTTACCACAGTACCATTGAGGTCTGGCTGAGCTTCAGGCGCCCTTGTAGCAGGTTTTTGAGAGAGATACGATATGTTTGCTGCTGCATTTTTAAAGGCCGAAAAATCGATTGATTGTGGCTCTTCCATTCGCACTGTTTTGTACGTGATTGCGCCGACCACTAAACTAGTGGCAATAACCCCGGCGAACGTTTTAACAAAAACAGATTTTTTTATCATATCTATTGTTAAATTCTAATTGGGTTTGAATTGGTTGCAAGAAGTGTGAGAGATTTGCCTAGTAGAAATTGAGTACTCAAGGTCTTTTTCGGCCCTGAGTACTCAAAAATTTGAATTAACGTCTGTTGAACTCAGCCAACTGAATGCGAAGTCTTGCTCTTTCAGCTTTCTGTACGTACTCGTCTACCTCTTCAATAGATAGGCCTTCCGTATTTTTTAGTTTTTCTTCTGCGTTTTGAAGAGAAAGCTTAGCTCTCTCAACATTAACATCCGTGCTTTCTTCTGCAGTATTAGCAAGGACAGTAATTTTGTTTTCTAAAATTTTACAAACACCAGATGAAACGATGAAGTTTCTGTCTGCATAATCAGGTCCACCGAAAACAGTAAGTACACCAGTCGAGAGCTTCGTCACGATGTGCGTGTGGTTTTCAAGAACGTTGATCTGCCCGCGAACCGTTGGGATTAGCAACGATTCTGCGGGAATGCCTTTAGCAATAATCTTAGAAGGCGTTAAAATATCAACTGTGTAGTATTTCATCATTAGTACCTAATTAAATTATTTTCCGGCCTTAATTTGTGCAGCTTTTTCATAAACCATATCAATTCCACCAACAAGGTAGAAAGCTTGCTCTGGTAAATCATCAACTTCACCGTTAAGGATGGCCTTGAATGCCTTAATTGTATCTTCCATCTTAACGAATTTACCTTTTAGACCAGTAAACTGCTCAGCTACGAAGAACGGTTGAGAAAGGAATTTTTGAACCTTTCTAGCACGTCCAACAATTAACTTATCTTCTTCAGAAAGTTCATCCATACCAAGGATCGCGATAATATCTTGAAGTTCTTTATACTTTTGAAGAATCTTCTGAACTCCGCGAGCAACGTTATAGTGTTCTTCACCAACGATAGCTGGAGTAAGAATTGAAGATGAAGATGAAAGTGGATCTACCGCTGGGTAAATTCCAAGCTCAGCAATCTGTCTTGAAAGTTCTGTCGTTGCATCTAAGTGGGCAAACGTAGTCGCTGGAGCTGGATCGGTATAGTCATCCGCTGGAACGTATACGGCCTGGATAGATGTAATTGAACCATTAAGAGTTGAAGTAATACGCTCTTGCATAGCTCCCATTTCAGTTCCTAGAGTTGGTTGGTAACCAACCGCTGAAGGAATACGACCAAGAAGGGCAGAAACTTCTGAACCAGCTTGAGTAAATCTGAAAATGTTATCTACGAAGAAAAGTACGTCTTGGTTTTCTTCATCACGGAAATATTCCGCCATTGAAAGACCTGTAAGAGCAACTCTTGCACGAGCTCCAGGTGGCTCATTCATTTGTCCGAATACCAGTGCAGTTTTTGCAATAACTCCAGACTCTGTCATTTCGTGGAAAAGATCGTTCCCTTCACGAGTACGCTCACCAACACCTGCGAATACAGAGTATCCACCGTGCTCAGTAGCGATGTTGTTAATTAACTCTTGAATAAGAACCGTCTTACCTACACCGGCACCACCGAATAGACCAATCTTTCCACCGCGAACGTATGGAGCAAGAAGGTCAATAACTTTGATCCCTGTATAGAACTGCTCTAGTTTAGTTGATTGTTTATCGAATCCTGGAGCTGCTCTGTGGATGTCGTAAGTTTTCTTAGCCGCGATTGGACCAGCTTCATCAACCGGTTCACCAATTACGTTAACAATTCTTCCTAAACATTCTTTTCCAACTGGAGCTTGAATCATCTTTCCAGTATCAAGAACTTTTAATCCTCTTGATAGACCTTCAGTTGAGTCCATAGCGATACAACGAACCATGTTGTCACCTAAGTGTTGAGAAACCTCAACAGTTAAATTCCACTCATCTTTCGAAATTGTTTTGTTTGTAATTTTTAGAGCGTTGAAGATCGCAGGAATTTTTCCATTAGAAAATTCTACGTCTAGAACGGGCCCCATTACTTGTTTTACTACACCGAAATTTTCAGACATTGGTGATTCCCCTTAACCGTTCAGTGACTCAGCACCAGACACTACTTCAGATAACTCTGTCGTAATCGCTGCTTGTCTCAGTTTATTCATTTTTATTGATAGAGTTCTAATTGCTTTTTTACAGTTCGAAGAAGCTGAATCCATCGCACTCATTCTCGATCCGTGCTCAGCTGCAACAGCGTCTAGAAGAGCTGTATACAATGTACTGATGTACGTTTGAGGAATAAGTGTATTCAAGATTTCAGTAGCACTTGGGTCGTACTTGAAATCGAATGGAAACTTTTCTTTTAACTGTTCTTTTTCAGCGACGTCTAAAGTTAGAGGCAACAGTTGTTTTACTGTTGGATTAAAAGCTATCGCTGATTGGAAGATGTTATAGGCAACGAAAACGTGTCCTACTTCTCCAGTCTTGAAAAGCTCTGAAAGCTCTACTCCAACTTGCTCCATTTCCATGAATGTTGGTTCATTTTTAACAAATGAGTATGTTTTACCTTTGTTAAATTCTGAAGCTAGTAGATCTCTTACTTTTTTACCGATGAAAATTAACTTTACGTCGAGATTAGTTTCTTCAAGAAACTTTCTCACTTTTTTAGCAAGCTGAGAGTTGTACGATCCGCAAAGACCTTTGTCAGAAGAGATAACTAAAAGCACAGCTTTGTTGTTATCTTTCTTCTCATTCAAAAACTCATGATCATAATCCTGAACTAATGCAGATACAGTCTTAATTGTATCTTCAAGCTCACGAGCATATGGACGTGAGTTCAGGATATTGTTTTGAGCTTTCGCTAATTTTGCGGCCGAAACGAGCTTCATCGCTTGAGTAATTTTAGAAGTACTTTTGGTACTTTTAATTTTCTTTTTGAGCTCTTTAATATTCGCCATTGTTATTTATTCCTAATTCAACTTTCTTAGTATTTTTTTGTCGCTAAGAAACCCTTAACAGCTTCAAGAATTTTAGTTTCGTTATCAGCTTTAATTTCTTTTGCAGAAGAAATGTCTTTCATAACGTCACCGTGTCTTGAGTGTAAAAATTCAAGGATATCTTTTTCAGCTACTCTAACTTTTGGAGTTGGAACAACGTCTAGTAATCCTTTAGTTGCTACAAGAATTGCTACGGCCTGGTCAATAACATCAACTGGAGCGTAGTTATCTTGTTTTAGAAGTTCAACAAGTCTCTCACCTCTGTTTAGCTGTCTCTTAGTAGCATCATCAAGGTCAGATCCGAAAGCAGAGAAAGCAGCAAGCTCTCTGTACTGAGCAAGATCCAGACGAAGTGTACCAGCAACTTTTTTCATTGCTTTAATTTGAGCAGATCCACCAACGCGTGAAACTGAAAGACCAACGTTAACAGCTGGACGGATACCAGAGTTGAATAAATCAGACTCTAGGAAGATCTGGCCATCAGTGATCGAAATTACGTTTGTAGGAATGTATGCAGAAACGTCACCTTCTTGAGTTTCGATGATCGGAAGTGCAGTAAGAGATCCATTTCCTAGTTCGTCGTTAAGCT
Source organism: Bacteriovoracaceae bacterium UBA6153 (assembly GCA_002428265.1). GTDB lineage: Bacteria > Bdellovibrionota > Bacteriovoracia > Bacteriovoracales > Bacteriovoracaceae > Bacteriovorax. The sequence goes on along the minus strand of DIUR01000003.1, from coordinate 56,652 downwards.
TACATCCACGCTCAAGAAGTCTTGAGTGAAGGAAGAAAACGTCCCCTGGGAATGCTTCACGTCCTGGTGGACGACGAAGAAGAAGTGACATTTGACGGTAAGCTTGTGCTTGCTTAGTTAAATCATCATATACGATTAGAGCGTGGCGACCACTGTCTCTGTAGTATTCTGCCATTGTACAACCAGTATATGGTGCAAGGAACTGCATAGGAGCAGAAGCAGATGCTGTAGCAGAAACGATGATTGTGTAATCTAGAGCACCATTGTCTTTAAGTTTTTGTTGAACTTGTCTTACTGTAGATTGTTTTTGTCCAATAGCTACGTAAACACAAACTACGTTTTTACCTTTTTGGTTGATGATAGTATCGATAGCGATTGCTGTTTTACCAGTCTTACGGTCACCAATGATTAGCTCTCTTTGTCCACGTCCAATTGGAATCATAGAATCGATTGCTTTTAATCCAGTTTGAAGAGGCTCGTGAACTGATTTACGAGCGATGATTCCTGGAGCTTTAATTTCAACAACACGTGAGTGTTCTGATTTAATTTCGCCCATACCATCGATTGGCTCTCCGATTGCGTTTACAACTCTTCCTAAAAGAGCGTCACCAACTGGAACAGCTACAATTCTTTCAGTTCTCTTTACAGAAGAACCTTCTTTAATTCTTGTGTCTTCACCAAGAATAGCGATACCTACGTTATTTGCTTCTAAGTTTAGAACCATTCCTGTTGTGCCCGATTCGAACTCAACAAGTTCACCGTTCATTACGTTTTTAAGACCGAACGCTCTCGCGATACCATCTCCAACAGTAAGAACTGTTCCAACTTCATCTACTTGAAGTCTAGTTTGAAAGTTTGAGATTCTTTCTTTGATAATACTTGTAATCTCTTCTGGATTCATTGCCATTTTTTACCTCTTAGTCCTTTTTATTGGGCTATTATGAATTTAAAACACTATCTTTAAATTTTTCTAATTGGTTTTCTAGAGATGCATCTAGTTGAAGATCTTCAACAGTCACTCTATATCCCGCAGATACATTTCCATTTTTTTTGTATTCAAGAATCGGCTCTACTCCAAGCTTAGACTGAAGGTAGCTTTTTAGCTTTTCTTTAACGTCAGCTGGAATTGTTTCTTCTGATCCTTCAATTGTTCCTCTTAAGAAACCTTTGTTGTGATCATCGATTACGATTACGTTCTTAAAGATCATTGGCATTAAACCAATTCTTCCTTCTTGAACTAAGAATTGCATGAAGTTTGTTGTCACCTGAGAAAGGTTTAACTTTTTCATGATCTCATTTAGAACACCTAGTTTTTCTTCAGCTGTAAAAACATCTAAGAAAAGTAGAGTTTCAAGGTCGTGGCTTTTATTGATTGTTTCAGTAAGAGTCGTTAGTTCTTTTACAAGATCTAATTTTAACTCAACTCCAAGTTCAACAATCGACTGCGCGTATGCTTTTGCAATAATTTGTTCTTTCATATTTGCCTATCTTAATTCCGAAACAATTTTTGAAGTTGCGCGATTTTTCATATCGACATTTCCACTAATTGTTTGCTGAGTTTTTGCAATTACACTGTTGATTAATTCTTCATTTAGTTTTTCAACTAGTTCATTTTTTTCACCATCAAGCTTGCTATTGAAATCTCTCTTCGTTCTTTCGATTGTCGATTGAGTTTCTGAGGCTTGAGTTTGTGTGAAAGTTGCTACGTCTGATTCGTAGTCTTTTTGAATTTTATTAAGCTCTGAACCAAGGTTGGCCATTTTATCTTTCAGAGTTTTTAATTTCTCTTCTGCATCTTTATTTTTTTCAGCTGCTGAGTTCATCAGGCTTTGGATGTCTGAAGCTTTTTTAGTAAACATCTCGCTCAATGGTGTTGTGAATTTCCAAATAACAAATCCTAAAAGCACAGCAAGGTTAATTGCTGGGTACATAAGATCTTTAATTGATGGTTCATGATGAGCACCTACAGCTGCCATCGCAGTTGTAGTAGATAGTGTCGCAAGAGCGATGAACATAAATGAATATTTAGCCTGTGCTTTCATTTAATCCCTTATTTAGTTAATTTTTCTACTAGTGTGTTTGATAAGATTGTAGCTTCTGCCATAACTGCAGTTTTCTTTTCAGCAATTTCTTTTAAAAGAGTTGCTCTCTTGGCTTCGTACTCGCTGCTTAGTTTTTCTTCAGCTGAAACAAAAATTTGTTTTTCTTTTTCAAGAATTTCATTTTTCTTTTTTGTAGCGATAGCTTGAGATTCAGTGTGAGTTTTTTCGATAGAGCCTTTGTATTGAACAGCTAAATCATCTGCTTGTTTGTATACATGGTGTGCGTGTGATTCTAACTTTGTTGTCTTGCTGTCTCTTAGGTCTAAAACTTCTTGAAGTTTTTTGAAAAGAAGAGGCGCGATGATATTGAAGAACACAACAAACATGATGAATTGAACATAGAAAGTTTGATCAATTTTAAGAGACTGGAGAATCGTGTATATAGTACCCATGGACTAGTAACCCCGTTATCTTTTGCAATAAAAAATTATTGAACTTTTTGTGAACTTTTTTTTCCACTAATTCATAAGGTTTTAAGGGGTTTTCGTCAAGGTAAATTAAATTTTGTGCGTAATGTTCTAAACTACGTTTGTGTATTTTTCTTGTCGCGCATTTTAGTTGTCCCGTGGAATATAACGCCTTCCTCTACAATTAAACTCGGCGTTGTAATAATTCCTTCGAAACGTGCTGGCTTTAGGATTTCAACTCGAGAGCTCGCTTTAATATTTCCCTTTACTGAGCCTGCGATGATGATGATGTTGGCGTTGATGTCTGCGTTAATGATGGCGCCTTCAGATATGACCACTGTGTCGTTAGAAAAAACTGAGCCATTAACAATTCCTGCAATTCTTGCGGTGCCATTGAAAGAAAGATTTCCTTCAAACTTACAACCCTCTTCAATAATCGCTGAAACTTCTCCGCGGCGTCTTTCCATAACTTCTATCCTTGAAACAAAAAGTGGTCCCATAGGACCACCTTTTTTGCATATTAATTTATGTTCTCTTAATCCATTCTATTTCGAAAGAAGGAATTCATATATATCGTTAAATTCTGCCTCATTGCTAAATTTAAGCGCTATAGAGCCAGATCCATTTTTTCCACTCGATAAATTGAAGTGGTAACCTGTTTTCTGCTCAAGAGTCTTTCTAAATTGATCAAGTTTTTCTTCGAAAAATGGGTTTGTTCTTCCCGCTTTCTCTTTAGCAGGCTTTTTAGCCTTTATGGCCTGTTCTAATTCTCTAACCGACCAAGACTTAGCAGCAGCTTCGTTAGCAAGCCTAGTGGCATCCTCACGCTCTTTAACAGCAGCTAGAATTTTCGCGTGTCCGAACGATAAAACTTCTTTTTGAAGAAGATCAATTACTGGACGAGGAAGGTTAAGTACTCTCAGATAATTTGCAACACTCGATCTTTCTTTACCAAGTTTTTTTGCAACATCTTCTTGAGTTAATTTATATTCATTCATCAACTGATGGTAAGCTAGGGCCTCTTCAACACAGTTTAAATCTGCACGTTGAACGTTCTCGATAATAGACATGATCATTTTTTCACGATCAGTCGCTCTTTTAACGACAACAGGAACTTGTTCTAATCCAATTTTTTTCGAAGCGCGAAGTCTTCTCTCTCCAGCGATTAGTTCATACTGGCCATTTTCTAATTCAGCGACAGTTAGCGGCTGAATGATTCCGTTTTCTCTGATTGACTCTGCCAATTCATCAAGATCTTTTTCTTTGAAAATTTTTCTCGGCTGATTTGGATTTGTTTTAATTGAACCAACGTTTACTAGAAGCGGAGTGTTCTCGTAACGGATTTCAATTTCTTTTTCTACTGGAGCAGCGGGAACCTGGTCCTCTTGTCCGTAGTGATTATTATATGTCTGATTCACAACAGCTGCTGGTGTAGCGTCGTGAAGAAGAGATGCGATTCCTTTTCCTAGTGCAATTTTTTTAGCCATAACAAATTCCTTAGAGCCTAGCGCTCAAAAACTGGTGGTTCTTCTGGATTGATTTTTGATAAGTCTGGAATGGCACTCATCAATTCATCTTCCACTACTACGTCTTTGGCACTTTCTTTTACAGGCGCATTTCCTTTGAAACGCTCTTTAAGAATAATTTCCTTCGCCAATGCTAAATAGGCTTCACTGCCTTTTGATTCGATATCGTAAAGAATAATTGGTTTTCCGAATGATGGACACTCAGCAAGTTTTACGTTTCTTGGAATAATTGTATTGAATACAGTATCTCCAAAATGCGTTTTGATCTCAGTAGCAACTTGCTTATGTAGACCTGATCTTGAATCGTACATAGTCAGAAGAATTCCATCTAGCTCCAATGAAGGATTGAGTGATGTTCTGATAAGACGAACTGTATTTAAAAGTTGGGCCAGACCTTCCATTGCTAAATATTCTGTTTGCATTGGAACGATATAAGAGTGAGCAGCGTTTAGTGCGTTCACTGTTAATAGACCTAACGATGGAGGACAATCGATAATAATATAATCGTAGTCAGCATCAACAGACTTGAATGCATTTTTTAATTTTGATTCGCGAGCAAACAAACTCACTAGTTCAATTTCTGCACCTGAAAGATTGTTATCACTCGGGCAGATGTGAAAAAATGGTAATTCACTTTCGTAGATCGCTTCTTTCAAATCAATTTGACCGATAAGAGCGTGGTAAATATTTTTCGCTGCAAATGTATCTTTAGCTAGACCAATACTAAGGCTTCCGTTTCCTTGTGGATCGAGATCAATTAGTAGAGTTCTTTTCTCGGCTACTGCTAGACACGCTGCAAGATTAACTGAAGAAGTGGTTTTTCCAACTCCCCCTTTCTGGTTCATCATCGCAATAATTTTAGCCATTTAAGTATCCCCTTTTTGACTATTATGAGAGCAAATAATATCTTTTTTTACATTTGATGTACAATCTAAAGTAGCGAAGAAAATTTAATAATTTTTTCCGTGACCATTGTTCCACGTAGAACTTTTCTATTCTTAAATCCTAACAAGACGCGTCCTTCTGTTCCTGGAACATCGTATGATTTTTCTTCAATCAATTCCCAATTCGTCTCGATCATATCTTCGATATCTTCAAGCTCATAAAAGTTTGGTCCTTTATAGAAGAAGACGTAGACCGTTTTATTTGTGCGGATCATTGGAAGATAATCCCCGACTTTTCCTACCCCTTTAAAGGTAATTATAGTGTCGACATCAAAATCCACAGTCTCTAATCTTTGATGCATTAGCTTTGCGTTTGCTAGACCAAGGGCTGCTGCTATCTTTTGAACGACCTGGGCTTTTTTTGCACGGGCCTCAAATCCAATAAATTTTTTATCAGGATTCGTGAAGGCCAAGGGCAGGATGGGAAATCCACCGCCGAAGCCGACATCTACCATCAGCTTTGTTTTTTCCAGACAATTTTTAAAAACCTTGCTCTCTGTCTCGGGCATTACTGAGTCGAGGATTTGTTTTTGATAAAACTCTTCGGGAGAAGTGATTCTTGTTAAATTGATGCCGGCAAATTCACCAGTTAGCAAATCGAGGTACTTTTTAGCAAATTCTTTCATTTTTTTCCTTAAACCAGGTTTCCGGCCACGTATGCTAGGGTAGCGGGTCTGATTCCTTCAATTCTTTGTAATTGACCGAAAGTTTCCGGTCTAATGGTCTTAATTCTGAGTTTACATTCAAAAGAAATATTTTTTGAATCGGCCAATACTGACCAGTCAATCTTCTTCTTGCTCATTCTATTTATCTTTTCACTTTCGATCACCGCTCTATCGATATAGCCTTCGTATTTTGCAGCAACGGCCACAGTTCTAATAACGTCAGAGTGAAAACTCGCTCCCATTCTTAAAGATTCTGCTTCGAGAACTTTTACTGGATTTAGATTCGGACGACGAAGAAGCTCTTTTAAGCTTATGTTGCTCTCAAGTGTTCCGTATTCTTTTGAAAGAAAATATTCTTTATTATCGATATTTGAGTAGTACATGGTCGAATCAATGAGTTTTTCCAGGATTTCTATCTCATCTAAGATACTTTCTTGGAAAAAATCTAGCTTTTTAGATAATCTAAGGTGCTTTCTATACTTATTCATTCTTTGAATTGTATTATCTTCTCTTACGTAAAGACGGTTTTCCGATCTCGCAGTAAAGAGTCTATAAGGCTCATCTCTTTTGTTTGAGACTAAATCTTCGATCATAACTCCAATATAAGAGTCATTTCTATCTAAAATGAGCGATTCTTTTCCTAAAAATGCTAAAGAAGCATTAATTCCAGCGATAATTCCCTGCCCTGCTGCTTCTTCATACCCAGATGTACCGCAAACTTGTCCCGCAAAGAACAATCCTGGGATTTCTTTGTATTCCATAACTCGAGATAATTGAGATGTGTCGACAACATCGTACTCAACTGCGTATCCATGAACGAGTATTTTTGCGTTTTCCATTCCTGAAATTGTCTGAATAAAGCTTTCTTGCACATCTTTTGGAAGAGAAGTTGAAACTCCGTTAGGATAAATAGTCTCTAGGTCTAATCCTTCTGGCTCAACGAAGACATGATGGACATCTTTATCTGTATATCTGAAGGCTTTATCTTCAATGGAAGGACAATATCTTGGTCCAACACCTTTAATTTGTCCGTTGAAAATGGGAGATCTCTCTTTGTTCGCTCTAATTATCGATAGAGTTTCAGAATTTGTTCTTGTTAAGTAGCAAGCAACTTGTTTTGAATTTCTATCGAAGGATTCATTCAAAGTATGGAAGTTTCTTGTGCCCGAATCACTTTCTTGAGGGTCCATCACGGAATAATTAATAGTTTTTCTATCAATTCTAGGTGGAGTTCCCGTTTTGAATCTATTTGGAAGAGTTTTAATCTCTGAGAATAAATCATTCAATCCAACAGACTCTTTACACTCTACTCTTCCGCCCGCAGTTTGTTCTTCGCCCGTATGAAGTTTTCCTCCAAGGAAAGTTCCTGTGGTGATGATAACTTTTGAAGCTTCAAGGACAATTCCGTCTTCAGTCGTAACAATGAATTTTCCATCGGTGCGAACAACGGCCTTAACCATCGCGCGAACAATTTCTAGATTGTCTCTTGTGTTTAAAAGCTCTTCTGCATATTTTGTATAAAGTTCTTTGTCGACTTGAACTCTTGTGGATTGAACAGCGAAACCTTTTGACTCATTTAATGTTCTGTACTGAATCCCTGCTTTGTCGGCAACGATTCCCATGAGTCCGCCAAGTGCATCGATCTCTCGAACCACTTGTCCTTTCCCTACTCCACCGATTGCCGGATTACATGGAGTCGACGCAAGACTTGCGCCTGGACCAGAAACAAGTCCGACTCGTAAATCGAACTGGGATGAAATCCATGCGGCTTCACTTCCAGCGTGACCGCCACCAATAATAAGAATGTCGAAACTTTTGTTCATAATTTTTTGTTCCACGTAGAACATTTCTGTGTGCTTTTTAATAATCTATTTGAAGAGAAATTACTACTTTCCAATGCAAAAGTTGGAAAATATTGAATTAAGTACATCATCTGGAGATACAATCCCGATCAATTCAGTCAGGCTATGCCCAAGGATATTGAGTTCAGAAGACAGTATGGCTACGTCATCTATACCTTTGATATTATTAGAGAAATTGATAGACTCTAGGTGTATTTTATTTATAACATCTCTATGTCTTTCTAACAATATTGGGTTGTTAGCAGTCAATTTATTGAATTTTTCAGTGATTTGGGTCTTTAAAACTGGTTCTATAGGACCACTAGTTTTTAATGGTTCTATAGAACCAGTGTTTTGTGAATTTGGTCCTATAGGACCAAGTTTTTCCAAAAGTGGTTCTATAGGACCAAGTTTTTCCAAAAGTGGTTCTATAGGACCAAGATTTTTCGAAAGTGGTTCTATAGGACCAAGATTTTCTAAAAGTGGTTCTATAGGGGCATTTTGTTCGAAGTTGGGATGCGGTCCTGGCGGACCTTCCATAGGACCAAAATTCATCAAAAGTGGTCCCATAGGACCAGATAATTCTAGTGGTTCTATAGAACCACTATCACTATTCTTGAAGCTAGCTTTCGCTAACATTTTTGTTTTAATTTTACTGAAATTTACCAATGAAACACGCGCAGAAAAGTCATCATTATCAGAGTGAGAAATCACTAAAAAATCAAACTCAATATCTTCAAATTTTTTCAAATATTCTGCATTTGTCTCAAATGGATTTACGATGAGAATTTTATAAAAAGCACGAGATAAAATTCCCATGGCCCTATCGATTCCGATATTTTCAATCACGTCATTTGATTCACGAATTCCTGCCGTATCGACCAGCTTAAAGTTGGTCCCATCAAGATGAATGACCTCGCTGACATAGTCGCGAGTGGTCCCAGCAATATTTGAAACAATAGAACGGTCGTGTTTTAGCAAAATATTAAAAAGTGAGCTTTTTCCAGCGTTGGTCTGCCCTACTAAAACAATCTCAGGCGACAGAAGGGCCGAAACATTTCCTTCGGTCCTAGTCTTGAGTGCGCTGATCAACTTAAAAAACTTATCAAATGAAGTCTGGAAAAGTTTTTGAGTTTCTTCAACGCCTACATCTTCAGAGAAATCGATGGAAATCTCAACAGCGGCCTTAAGTTTTAAATAAGAATCGTATAAAGCTAAATATTGCGCGTGTAGATCACCCTGCAAAATATCTAAACCTTGAGATAGCATCAAACTTGAATTTGCATTTAAGAGCATATCTAGGCCTTCAACTTGTGAAAGGCTAAGTTTTTTATTTTTTAGAGCTCTATAAGTGAACTCACCAGGATGAGCTGAACGAAGTCCGCCTTCTTTAATAAAAAGATTGAGGATTCTTTGAATATTGAGCTGATTTCCATGAACAGAAAGCTCTAAAACATTCTCCCCTGTATAACTTTGTCCTTCAGGAAAAAAAACCATCAGGCCATTATCGAAAACTTGATCGTTAAAAATGATATTTGTGAGATGTGATTTGCGATTTTCTGTTTTATCGAGATTAAAAGAAAAGAATTTTTGAAGATCAGATAATTTTTTAAATCCAGAGAGTCTGATCACTGCAATTGCAGTATTGGAAGTAGTTCCAGTACTGCAAGCAACGATAGGTAATTCATCTGTATAAAAATTCATAAGGCATATTTTTTTTAGTCAGCCATTTTGTAAACGATCATCTGCTGAAGAACACCAACAACAGTCGATACTAAAATATAAAGAACAAGCCCTGCTGGTAAGCTCTTCATAATGAAAGCGAAAATGATTGGCATAAACATCATGATCTTCGCTTGAGTTGGATCCATTGTTGTTGTCGGAGTCATCTTCTGTTGAGCAAACATCGCTGCTGCCATTAAAACTGGTAAAATGTAGAATGGATCGTGAATAGAAAGGTCGTGAATCCATCCGTAGAATGGAGCACCAACAAGTTCTACTGAGCTATAAAGAACTTTATAAATCGCAAAGAAAAATGGCATTTGAAGAAGTAATGGAAGACATCCGGACAGCGGATTAGCTCCAGCTTTCTTGAATAGATCCATAGTTTCTTTCTGCATTTTTTGCGGTTCATCTTTATATTTTTCTTTAATTTTTGTTAATTCCGGCTGGATAACCTGCATCTTCTTCATACTCTTAAATGATTTATACTGAAGAGGGAAAGTGATTAAACGAATAAGAATTGTAACAAGAATAATCGCAATTCCGTAGTTAGGAATAAACTTATAAACGAATTGAAGTGCTCTTAGAGTTGGCACAGCTAAGATAGCAAAAAATCCGAAATCTACTGATAAATGAAGGTTGTCGCCAAGAGCGATTAGTTCATCATAGTTTTTCTTTGTGAATACTAAATCCCCTGCAAATTCTTTAGATGCATTTGGAATTTCTACATACATTTGTCCTGCTTCAGTTGTCTTATAACGAGCTGGAGTTTCTTTGCTGAATACTAGTGCAAATAAGTGGTAGTTGAAATCAGTTCCAATCCAGTTAACGTTACCATCAACTTCTTTGTCATCAGAGACTTCGATTGTTTTGATATCTTTTGTAAAGACTGTGAAGTGACGGATTTGACCGTTGTCTAATTTCTTAGCTTTTGCATCGAAAATTAAACGATACTTATAAGCTTTAGCTGAGTTCATTGCGAAGTGAACACGGCCATTGTCTTTAATGTAAGCTTCAAAATTTACACCGTAGTTTTGGTTAGATCCAACAACCTTATTCGGCCCTTGTTGCTCAAGCTGGAAGAATAAATCCATTGGCCCGTAGTCTGTTACAACTTGAAGTTTCAGTGGGCTTTTTGAGTCTGAAAGTGACTTGAAATCAAAAACCGAATTAGGGTTTTTCATATCAGTTACAGTCAGGTCATTTTGAATCGTGAACTCGTATTGACCATTTTTTAATGTGAATGAAGTTAATGTTGTTGGTGCTGTTTCTGCAGTTTTTGTTCCAGCTGCCATTGTAGCTGTATCACCAGAAGTAGTCGTCGGTTGAGCTGCTATATCAGTCGCAGTAGAAGTCGTTGTCACAGGAGCTGTTGTTGCTACTGGTGTTTTCGGTGCAAAATAATACTGCCATCCGAAGAGAACAAGACCTGATAAAAGAACTGCTACGAAAGCGCGTTTTTGATCTGTATTAAACATGAAAATAACTCCAAAAAAACTTACTCTTCCGGGACGGGATCATGCCCGCCATCGCAGAAGGGATGACATTTACTTATACGTCGACATGAATACCATAGGGCGCGCTTAATGGGAAACCTCTCGAAACATTCTTTTGAATATTGTGAGCAGCTTGGATAGAAGCGGCACTTAGGGCCTAAAAGTGGTGAAATAAAATAACGATAAAATCTAATTATCCCAATGAAAATATGCTTCATTAGGCTTTCCTCAGAGTTTCATCCTGAAGATAGTTAAAAAATTCGTTGAGATTTTTTCTAAGCATTGCTTCTTTATAGTCACTTGATTCAGGAAGAAGATTTCTCGACCATGAAACAACCAACAAAATATCGTAGCCTAAAAATTTATAAGGAGATGTGCGATAGAACTCTCGCATAAGACGCTTGAGTCTATTTCGATCGTGAGACTTCCCTATCTTTTTGGGAACAGAAAGCCCTATTCTTGATTGATTAAAAGAATTTTTCTTATAGTAGATAATCAGTGCTGCTTTTTTGTAGGAAGAAGACCCGACTTTTAATTCTTCGAAATCTCGGGCCGATAGCAGTCGAAATTTTTTTTCAAACCCACAATCGGCCACAAAAATTACTTAGTGCTTGAAGATACCGTTAATTGCGCGCGGCCTTTAGCTCTGCGTGCTCTAATAACGTTCTTTCCGCCTGGACTAGCCATTCTTTTAAGAAATCCGTGTACTCTTAATCTTTTTAACTTCTTTGGTTGCCAAGTTCTTTTGCTCATACAGCTATCCTTTCGATCAATAAATAATTAGAGTGATACAGTTATATTTTCTTTTCCAAAAGGTCAACGTTAAACTTCGCGCGTTACATGTAAGAAAATGTAAAATTATGTTTTATTGCTCACGACTTTTGGGCCATGCTACAAATTGCTCTCGCATTTCAGGCAGAAGATATTTCGGGGTAAATAATGGCGCAAGACATTCCGTCGCATTTGATTAAACATTTTTTCTCGATTGGTAACCAAACTCCAGTTAACGATCACTTTTTTGGTCAGTTTTCGAACGACCTTAATCCACTTGTATCGACAAATAAAGCAACTAACACAGACCACTCATCAGAGCATGATGAGGAGCTAACTGTTATTAATCATGAGATTTTAAATCACCTTCAAACTATTGTTCCAGAATTAAAGTACAAAACCTATTTTGAGAACTCACTAGAGCTTAAGTCTATCGCTGATCAAAGTGCAGTCTTTGAAGTAAGAACAAATTTTATTAAGAAATCAGCAGAGCTCTATAAAGAGGAGATTGCGAAGTCCTTATACAATGTTTTGGGGACTCAATACGAAGTTATCATTAACGCCAAAGATCAATCTAATGATCAAAACAGCTTAGACTTCGACAGCATGAAAATTAAAGAGAACTCTAGACCAAAATCTATGGGGGCTGCAAAGTTCACTCTGGATCTGACCCCTACTCGCGATGATTTAAAGTCTCGCGTGGATGCTGAGTATATTGAACACATGAATCCTAACAAAAATGGCATTCGTGTTGATCGCTCAAAAACTTTCGATAACTTTATTGTTGGGCCTACTAACAATATCGCCCAGGCCGCTGCTAAAGCTGTCTCACTGACTCCAGGAAAAGAAGGAAAATACCCTTCACTTTATATCCATAGTAACTCTGGATTGGGTAAAACCCACCTTCTGCACGCCGTAGCAAACGAAATTGCAGATAAGCATCCAAGCTACACAATCTGCCTGATCACGGCCCGTGACTTCATGGACGAGATGATCACACTCATGAAAACTAACCGTATTAACGAGTTCGTTAAGAAATATACGGAAAGAGTCGATGTTCTTATGATCGACGATATTCATGAGCTAAAAAACAAAGAAGGAACGCAGGATCAGTTTTTCCATGTATTCAATGAAATGCATAATAAAGGAAAGCAGCTGATTTTTACTTCAGATAAAAGGCCAAAAGAAATTGATGGTATCTCTGAGCGTATTAAAACTCGTCTTCAGTGGGGTCTGGTTGTTGATATTCAACCACCTGATCTTGAAACGAGAATTGCTATTCTTCGTCGCAAAATGGAAGCCCTGGACATCTATATTAACGAAGATGTTTTAACATTAATTGCTTCTAGAATTAAAACTAACATAAGAGAGCTTGAGGGCTCACTCGTTCGTCTTAAAGCTGTAAGTGAACTAATGAACGTAGAAATTGAAGTTGACCTGGTAAAAGAGCAATTAATGCTTCCTAACAGCGAAAATGAAAAAGAGATTTCTATTGAATCAGTAGCGAAAGCGACTGCTCAGTACTTTAGACTTCCACTAGCTGATTTAAAGTCAAAAGGAAGAAACCAGGACATCACGAAAGCTCGTCACGTGGCAATGTATCTTGCTCGTAAAGTAGTAAATGCAAAACAACAAGAGATTGGTGCCTTCTTCGGAGGACGTGATCACTCGTCTGTTATTCATGCTGTAAATGCCATTTCTGATAAAGTAAAAACTGATTCTAGTCTTTCAAAAGACATCAACGCGATCGAATCTAACCTTTAATCAAAAATATTTTCAAAATTTATTAATTTCATCTATCCACACGCTGTTAACAATTTGTGGATAGCTGCGCATAATTGGGCCTCAATTTAATTTAGTTATCCACATGATATCCACGGCCTATCCACGGCCTTATTCACATAACGGCCGAGATTTTGTGCAGGGCCATGCAAAAAACTACACTTTTTGGCCCAGTGTTAAAGTGACAAGTTCGCATAAGCATTTATCCACAAATAATTATCAACATTGTTAATAAGTCTGTGGAAAACTTTTAAGAAAAGGCCAATGAAAATCGTTTAAAAAGCAATCTATGAAGTAATGTTAGAAGTATGTGAAGAACTTGTGGATAAACACAATATATTGGCCCCAGAAAAAAGAATATCCGTTAGGATTTTGGAAATGTGGAAAAGTTATTAGAAATAATCAAGGTAGCACTTTTGATTAAAGGCATGAAATCAAAGATCTTTTATATCTTCTCCACTTATCCACAGTGTAATAATAAAAGTATTAATAATATAAATATATATAAGACCATGAAGTCTGAAGTTCGATCAATTTTGATTTCATATTTTATATTTCATCAAACTTAATTTCTTTGAAGCTTTTAGATGGCCCAATGAAGCTTGATTCAATGCTTTCTTATTGCTAAAAACTTAATATATAAAATTTAGGATAAGACCTTATGAAAATTGTCATTTCAGTTCATGAATTAAAAGAAACACTTAATAAAATTCTATCCGTAGTGGATAAGAAAAATACGCGTTTAATACTAAATTTTATTCAGATACAAGCTGTAGGTAATAAAATTGAAATGACTGCTACTGATCTAGAAGTATCAGCAAAAGTAACTGCCAACGCTATTGTGGAAAAGCCAGGTACATTTTGTGTAAATGCTAAAAATATATTTGATATCGTAAAAGAACTTCCAGAAAAAGAATTAACAATGGAACTTCCAGAAGGATCAAATAATTTAAAGCTTACTTGTGGAACAATTAATTTCACTCTTTTAATTTATACAAGCGAAGAGTTCCCTCACCTTCAATTTGGAACGAATGCTAACGAGTTTAAGTTAAATACATTTCAAATATTAGAAATGATCAACAAAACAACTCACGCTATTTCAAATGATGAAACAAGATTATTTCTAAGTGGTATCTACCTTCAAGAGTTAGATGGCAAACTAAGAGCTGTAGCAACTGATGGCTTCAGACTTTCAATTGTTGAAACAGAATTATCTAACAATAAAATTGAAGCCCTTATAAATGGAATTATCATTCCTAAAAAAGGTGTAGCTGAATTAAAGAAAATTGCTGAAAGCTATCCTGATCAACAAATTGGTATTTCAGTTGATGAATCATTCATTTATTTGAACGCTAATAATACTTATTTATTAGCTATTAGATTAATTGCTAAAGAATATATTAAATATCAGGCAATCATTCCTAAAAAAACAAATCACCACGCTGACATTGATAAAGGATCATTCCTTAATGCTGTTAGAAGAATAAAAATCATGGCCTCTGAGAGATCAAATGGCGTGAAGCTTATTTTAAAAGAAGGCGAAATGACGGTCGCTGCAAATCATCCTTCTCTTGGGGATGCTTTTGAAAAATTTCCAATTAACTATTCAGGTAAAGAATTTGAAATCGGATTCAATGCTAAATTTTTAATGGATGTTCTTTCAATTATTGGTGATGAAGATATCAGAATGGAATTTAACAATGAGTTATCTCCTGCTGTTATCAGATCAACAAAAAATCAAAACTATCTATGTGTGGTAATGCCACTTAAGTTATAAGACTGCATGACTAGTTATAAAATTTCTAAACTTCAAGTTACTAACTTTAGAAATTTGAATCCAGATATTATCACTTTCTCTAATGGTATAAATTGCATCATTGGTGAAAATGGAAATGGTAAGACAAATATTCTGGAAGCTATCAACGTTCTTGCTACTAAAAAATCATTCCGTAAAAATACGAGTTTTCCACAATTTTTGAGTGTTGATGGTGGAAAACCTGAAATAATATTTTCATCTGTTGTGGAAAACCAAGAACACGATGTCATGAGCTACACTTCTAAAATGACCAATGAAAGTGTTCTTTGGTTTTTAGATGGGGCACCTGTAAAAAAGAAACTTGATATAAAAGTTGTCTTCATCA
The DNA here is from genome assembly GCA_002428265.1 of Bacteriovoracaceae bacterium UBA6153. Classification (GTDB taxonomy): domain Bacteria; phylum Bdellovibrionota; class Bacteriovoracia; order Bacteriovoracales; family Bacteriovoracaceae; genus Bacteriovorax. The sequence goes on along the minus strand of DIUR01000003.1, from coordinate 41,255 downwards.
ATCCCTTCGATTCATACGGGTTTCACAACAACGCTTCAGACCGCCGTGAATGGATAGATTATTTTTTAAGCCAATTAGACGCCGTTTATAAGAAAGACCTTTCCAGATATACTTTGGCCTTAAGATTCAGAAATACTCTCTTAAATAAGAAACCAAGCCGTTTTAAAGAGCAGGTTTTGGCCGGTGACGTGGAATTAGCCCACCTTTCTTATAATATTACAAAAAAGCGCGTTGAGTTCCTAGAAGCACTAGAACCTCTTCTCGGTGAAACATTTCAAGCCCTCTTTTCAGAAAAGCATAATTTAAAAATCAACTTAGATTCTCGCATTATTGGAATGAGTGTAGAAAATGTGCAAAAACTTCTCGCTAACAACATAGAAACAGATAGTGATCGCGGCCATACATCGTACGGTCCTCACAAAGATGACTACGTGCTCCTTTTTGACGGTTTAAACTCTTTCGATTTCTGTTCTTTAGGCCAGCAAAAGATGAGTTATTTAAGCCTGTTATTTGCCTATATAGAGCTTTTTCGGTATAAATATATGTCCTATCCAATCGTGCTAATTGACGACGTTTCTGGCGAGCTAGATCAGCATCGATGGAGAAGGCTTGTTGAGTATTTAGAAAAACGTGAATTTCAAGTTTTGATAACTACGGCCAACGAAAAATTTAAGGAAGAATTAGACCGAATTAGCGGGGCCAATAACATTCACATCAAGAATGGTTCCCTAATCCACTAAAACTTCTCACACGCTACAAAAAGAATCTGTAATCTTAGAGGAGTACCGTCTTGGAAGAAAACAAAGCTAATAGTGATCACAAAGATCAAGCCCACGAATCAATTTCAAAAGTAAATACAGAGTATGGATCAAATCAAATCAAAGTTCTTGAAGGACTGGATGCGGTTAGAAAAAGACCAGGTATGTATATCGGTGATACTGGTGTACGTGGTCTTCACCACTGTGTTTATGAAATTGTTGATAACTCTGTTGATGAGGCCCTTGCAGGTTATTGTACAGATATCAACATAGTTATTCACATTGATAACTCTGTTACAGTTGTTGATAACGGCCGTGGTATCCCAACAGATATTCACCCGACAGAAGGAATTTCAGGAGCAGAGCTTGCTTACACAAAACTTCACGCTGGTGGAAAGTTTAACGAAGACGGTGGAGCTTATAAAGTTTCCGGTGGTCTTCACGGTGTAGGTGCCGCTGTAGTTAATGCTCTTTCGAAATGGGTAAAACTAGAAATTAAAAAATACGGAAAACTTCATGAATTAAATTTCGATCACGGTAAGGCAACTGCAGTGATTAAAGAAATTGGTATTCTTGAAAATCCAAAAGAAACTGGAACGAAAGTAACTTTCAAACCAGATAATGAAATTTTTGAAATTTTCGAGTTCAACTACGACACTCTAGCAAACAGATTTCGTGAGATGGCGTTCCTTAACCGCGGATTAAAAATTTCATTAAAAGATGAAAGATCAGAAAAATCTGATTTATTTTTCTTCGAAGGTGGGATTTCAGAGTTCGTTACTTATTTAAATCGTGCGAAGTCAGCGATCCATAAAAAAGTTATTTACTTCGTTCAGACTAAAGATGATTACGAAGCAGAAATTGCAATGCAATGGACTGATTCATACAATGAAGTTATCACTTCATACGCTAACAACATCTCTACTCCAGAAGGTGGAACTCACGTTTCTGGATTTAAGACGGCCCTTACGCGTGTTCTTAACAACTACGCAAAAGACAATAACCTACTTAAAAATATCAAGATCGCTCTAACGGGTGATGATATGAGAGAAGGTTTAACGGCTGTTGTTTCTGTAAAACTAAAAGAGCCACAATTCGAAGGTCAGACAAAATCTAAACTTGGTAACTCTGAAGTTGAAGGTATTGTTAACTCTCTTGTTGGTGAATCATTTAAAACATTTCTGGAAGAAAATCCAGAAATCGGAAAAATGGTTATTAAAAAATCGGTTGATGCTGCTGCTGCAAGGGAAGCTGCTCGCCGTGCACGTGAACTTACTCGTCGTAAAAACGTTTTAGAGTTCTCTGGTCTTCCAGGGAAAATGGCAGACTGTCAGGAATCAGATCCTGCTCAGTGTGAACTATATATCGTAGAAGGGGACTCTGCGGGCGGATCTGCAAAACAAGGTCGCGATCGTAGAGTACAAGCTGTTCTTCCACTTAAAGGTAAGATTCTTAACGTTGAAAAAGCTCGTTATGAAAAAATGTTAGCTTCTGAAGAGATCAAAAACTTAATTCAGGCCTTCGGTACTGGTGTTGGTAAAGATACATTCAATATTGCTAAACTTCGTTACCACAAAATCGTTATCATGACCGATGCCGATGTCGATGGATCGCACATTAGAACGCTGATCCTTACCCTACTTTATCGTCAATTCCCGCAATTGATTGAACAAGGGTATATCTACATCGCTCAGCCACCTCTTTATAAATATAAAAAAGGTAAGATGGAGACATATCTGAAAGATGATAAACGTCTTGAAGAATACCTGGTTAACAATGCTACTCAAGATTCAAAAATTACAATTGATGGCGTAGCGATCACTGGTGATGAAGCAAAGCTTCTAATCAACAAAGAAAGTATGTATAGAAAAACTCTTTCATACTACGACACTCACTATGACACAGATTTATTAAAGAAGTTAGTTGAAGACACTGGTCTTAAAGCTGACGATTTAATGGATAAAGCTAAAACTGAAGCTGCAGCTAAATCATTGATAAACTATTTTAAGCCTCTTGAAACTCAAACATTAAAGCAATATGAGATTACTGTTGAAGAAGATGTGGATACAAAAGTTCACTCTCTTCGCCTGCATATTAAAACAGCTTCAAGAATTAAAAAATTCAAAATTAGTGCGAACTTCCTGCGTTCTCCTGAGTACGCTGACCTTGTTAACAGTTTTGAAGGTATCAAAAAATACGCAAGAGCTGCTTTCAAGATTGAACGCGAAAAAGATACGAGAGAGTTCACATCACTTACAGAATTTTCTGAGTTCGTCATTGCTGATGGTAAGCAAGGTGCTTACATTCAACGTTATAAGGGACTAGGAGAAATGAACCCAGAGCAACTTTGGGAAACAACTATGAACCCGCAAAACAGAACGCTTCTTCAGGTAAAAATTGAAGATACTCTTGAGGCCGACCAAGTGTTTACCGTACTAATGGGAGACCAGGTTGAACCACGTAGAAAGTTCGTTGAAGAAAACGCGTTGAATGCAAGAAATCTAGACGTTTAATTTTTAAAAGTTTTAAGGAATCAAAATAATGGCTGATGAAAACAACAACACACCAATCAATCACGGGAATATCACTCCTGTAGTTATTCAAGATGAGATGAAAAGCTGTTACCTAGACTATGCAATGTCGGTAATCGTTGGACGTGCTCTTCCAGATGTTCGCGACGGGATGAAACCAGTTCACAGACGCGTGCTTTATGCAATGGACTCACTTAACAACTATCACAATAAACCTTTCCTGAAATCAGCGAGAGTTGTTGGTGATATTATCGGTAAGTATCACCCACACGGTGACTCTGCAGTTTACGGAGCAATCGTTCGTCTAGCTCAGGATTTCTCAATGAGATACCCTCTGGTAGATGGTCAAGGGAACTTCGGATCGATCGACGGTGATAACGCCGCGGCGATGAGGTATACAGAGATCAGAATGAAGAAGCTATCAGAAGAAATGATGGCCGATTTAGATAAAGAAACTGTCGACTGGCAACCCAACTACGATGACTCGTTAGTTGAGCCAAAAGTTCTTCCAACTAAAATCCCGAACCTTTTAATCAATGGATCGTCTGGTATTGCCGTTGGTATGGCGACAAACATTCCTCCACATAACCTTTCTGAAATCATGAATGGTTTATTGGCGTTGATTGAAAACTCTGCAACGACAATTGACGAATTAATGAGAATCATTCCAGGACCTGACTTCCCTACTGCTGGAGCAATCCACGGTACAGAAGGGATTCGTTCTGCATACCACACTGGTAAAGGTGTACTTCAAATCCGTGCGAAAATGGATGTTGAACACAATGCTAAGAAAGACCGTGATTCAATTGTTATCACTGAACTTCCTTACCAGGTTAACAAAGCTAAGCTTATCGAAAGAATTGCTGAACTTGTTAACGAAAAAGAAATTACTGGGATTTCAGATCTTCGCGATGAATCTTCAAGAGAAGGGATTCGTGTTGTTATCGATCTTAAAAAAGGTGAAATCGCGACAGTTATCATCAATAAACTTTATAAGTCGACTCCGCTGCAAACTTCATTTGGTATTATTTTCTTATCAATTGTTAACGGCCAGCCAAGAGTTCTGAACATTAAAGAACAACTTCTATTCTTCTTAGATCACAGAAGAGAAGTTGTAATCAGAAGAACTGTTTACGAATTAAAGAAAGCAAAAGAGCGTGCTCATATTTTAGAAGGTTTAAAAGTTGCCGTTGATAACATCGACGAAATTGTTGAACTTGTTAAAAAATCTGAAGGACCTCTTCAAGCTAAAACTAAGTTAATGAGTAACTACTCTCTGTCTGAAATCCAGGCGCAAGCTATTTTAGATATGAGACTACAGCGCTTAACTGGTCTTGAGCGCGATAAGATCATCAAAGATTATAACGACATCATGAAAGAGATCGCTCGTTTAGAGATGATCCTTGGAAGTGATGAAGAAATCACGGGCATCATTAAAGCTGAATGCCAGGAAGTTCTTGAAAACTTCGGTGATAAGAGAAGAACGGAAATCGTTGCTAAAGCTGACGAAATCAACATGGAAGACTTGGTAAAACAAGAAGACGTTATCGTTACCATCACTCACAAAGGATACGTAAAACGTATGGCGATGGACACATACCGCACGCAAAAACGTGGTGGTACTGGTGTTAAGGGTGCTGATGGAGCGGACGACGACTTCTACACATCTATCTTTACAGCTAATACGCACTCGACTCTGTTCTGCTTTACGAACAAAGGGCAAGTATTCTCGATTAAGGTTTATAATATCCCAGAAGGAAATCGTACGACTAAAGGACGAAATATTGTTAACTTGATTCAGATCCCAGCGGGCGAATCAGTTAAGAAAATTATGATTCTTCCAGACAACATCGAAGGAAAATTCCTGATGATTGCGACTGAAAAAGGGATCGTTAAGAAGTCTGAACTTTCTGAATACAAAAACATCCGTCAATCAGGATTAACTGCGATTAAGATTATCGAAGGTGACAATCTTCTATCTGTAAGAATCACTGACGGAACAAAAGATGTTCTACTGTGCTCTTCATCAGGAAAAATCATCCGTTTCGCTGAAACAGATGCTCGTCCACTAGGACGTGTTTCTCAAGGTGTAAAAGGGATTGAGTTAAGTGACGATGAAAAAATTATCGGTATGGAAATTATCGATGACTCAGTAGAGATTTTATCAGTTACAGCAAATGGATACGGAAAACGTACAAGTGTTTCTGAGTACCGCAGACAAACTCGTGGTGGTAAAGGGATTCTTGCGATGAGATTAACTGAGAAAAACGGTGACATCATCGACATTAAACCAGTTACAGATAAAGACGATCTAATGATCATCTCAGATAAAGGACAGGTAATCAGAACGAAAATTTCTGGTATCTCTTTAATGGGAAGAACAACTCAAGGTGTTCGTCTTATTAAGCTTAAAGAAGGTGAAGCGGTTGTTGCTGTAGAGAAAATCATCGATCCAGATGAGGAAATCGAAGCATTACCAGAAGGTGCAGAAAATACTGATGCGCCAAAAACTGAATAATTTCAAAATTAAGAAACTCATTGGAGCAGCGGTTATTACCGCTGCTTTCTTTTTTGTTTCGTGTGATTTCACTCCGCCCATTAATCGAAAAATCATCGATGCTCAAAATTACATAACAGAACAAAAGTATGCGAAAGCGGCTTATCTCTATGAGGATATTTTAAAAAGTAATCCTTCAGAAGATTTACGCTTAAAAATTTGTTACCAGTTAGGAGAGCTCTACTCTATCTATCTGGGGCAGTATAAAAAAGCTGTTTATTACTATACAGAAGTAAAAGATTTAACCGAAGATCCGTTATGGTTAATTAAGACTGAAGAAAAACTTGCTGATGTGAACTTCAATTATTTAAAAAATTATAAAGATGCGATTAAGAACTACACTCGCCTTTCGCAATTTACTCCAAAATTAAAGAACTTCGATTTTTTCCAGCTACAGATTGGATTGTCTTATTTTTATTTGAACGACACCAATGCGGCCTTAACTCAAATGACAAAGATTCAATCCGATCCCAATCATGAGTACTTTATTCGTTCCTTTTATTACGTAGGATTAATTTACTTCGAACAAAAAGAATTTAATAAAGCACTGTTCGTATGGCAGGAGTATTTAAAACGCGAAACTAAGAAGGAACATATCGTTCAGGCGAAGTTTATGGTGGCAAATGCTTATGAGTCTACAGAAAATTTGAAAATGGCCTACGATATCTATTATTCAATTGCTAACGATTATCCAAATCCGGATGTTATACAAAATAGACTGAAGTCCCTTTATGAAAGAAGAGTTTCGAGGCGCAGATAATGAATAACAAAAAAAAATGGCTTCAAATCATGGGCCTTGCCCTGAGTCTTCCCTCTACTATCTTTGTTGTTGCATGGGGGGCTTTCCACTTGGCGGAAATCGGGCTAATAAGCAAGCTTGTAGCACTTTTAATTTTACTGGCCGTTGTCGGTAACCTTTTATTCCTCATGGTTTATTATGCATATAAGCGAAAAAATTAGTCTTCGAAAATACGCGCTCTTATCTACACTTCTTCTAGGTGCAGTTTATTTTTTAGCTCGTGACATGTCTGAATTGAAAGTTATGTTGTTAGTGTTTTTAGCAGCGTGCCTAAACCAATGGATGCTAGTCATCGGTGTTCAGAAAATTACTAACGCTGCCGCTGGCAAGGAAGAGAGCGATAAGCTTGGCCTTCTCATCCTATTTATAGGAAAAGTAATTGTGCTCCTCGTTGCTCTAGTTTTAGGTGTACAAATTATGGGTAAAAGGATAATAATTCCAGTGCTAATTTATGTATTACAAATAGTTGTCCTCTACCTCAGTATGAAGAAATCTGGGGCGGAACAAGGGTCTAATAAATGAGAAAATTTTCTATCGTTTCACTTCTTGCACTATTAACATCGAACGCTCATGCAGCTGGTGGATTTACTTGGTTAACTCAAGTAGGGAAAGCAACTGGTTTAGAAGAAACTCTTCACCATGCAGGGATTCACCACTACGAACACATGCCAGCTCTACTAATAGTATTGTTAGGCCTAGTGTTTACTGGATTTTTTTACAGAGCTAAAACTAAAAACATCGATGCTGCTGTAGTTCCAGATAAAGGGATTACTTTCAGAAACGTTATCGAGCTTTACGGTTCATTCATCTACACACAAACCCGCGCAGTACTTGGAGAAAAAGATGCTCCAAAGTATTACAGATTTGTTGCTACGATGTTCATCGTAATTTTCATTGCAAACATGATCGGTTTTATTCCAGGATTTCTTCCTCCAACAGAATCAATCAACACAACTCTTGCTCTTGGTGTTTTCTCATTCCTTTATTTCAACATCAAAGGATGTAAAGAACTTGGAACAGTTAACTACCTAAAGCACTTTGCTGGTCCACTTTGGTACATGGCAATTTTAATCTTCCCTATCGAAATTATTTCAACTTGTATTCGTCCACTATCACTTGGTCTTCGTTTATACGGAAACATGTATGGTGACCACATGGTACTTGGAACATTCTCTTCACTAGCTCCACTTTTAGTTCCAATTGTATTCATGCTTTTAGGAACATTAGTTTCTTTCATTCAAGCTTATGTATTCGTAATGTTGTCTATGGTTTATGTTAGTTTAGCTACTGCTCACCACGATCATGGGGATCACGCGCACCACTAACCAAACCTTATTATAAAACTTTTTGACCAGGAGATTATCATGTCAAAGAAACTTCCAGTAATTCTAGCTTTCGTACTTTTCTTCTCTCTAGTAGCATCTCAAGCTTTCGCTCAAGGTAACGCTACTGGTGCAGCTCCTCTTACAGACGTAGCTATTAAGTACATCTCTTACTTCTTCGCACTAGGGATCGCTGTTTTCGGTGGAACTCAAGCACAATCAAAAGCTGCTTCAGTTGCTCTAGAAGGTATCGCTCGTAACCCAGCTGCTGCTGATAAGATCCAAACTCCAATGATTCTTGGTCTTGCACTTATGGAATCACTTGTAATTTTCGCTCTTATCTCTACATTCCTTATCTAATTGCCGAAAAAATGCGCAAGCATTTTTACTGCTTCTAGAAACAGGAAACGCAAAACTCCTTTATAAGAGTTCGGCAATTCCGAAAAAATTTAGAACTATAAAGAAGGGAGCTTTCGGGCTCCCTTCTTTTTTGCCTAAAAGTGTTTTCATCTTAATAGGTCCTTGGAAAATGCACAGGTGCATTTCTCGAAACCATCTCTTTGTGAGTTGGCGAATGCCATTTGTACAAAGAAGGTCCGGCGAATAAGAGATGGCCAAGCGACCTTAAAACAAAAACACTAAGGCGAGCAAGTTCCCATAGCATTCTTCCAAAACTCGTACTTGTCCTGGCGAAATGATAAGTGAACTGCTTTAATTCTAGAAAAAAAGCAAAACGATTCCATTGAAACATCTGTTCCATAAAAAACTCCAAAAATAGAGAAAACTAATAAATTAAAATAACAAAACTAAAAAAATCACGTGTTAGTTGATTGAAATTAAGTAATGAATGTACTGAATTGGTTTTGTTCTAAAGATCGACGAGTGTAGAGACAACTAGAGAACCAGTACAAATCATTTTGTTAATTAGAATCATAAATGTACCTCCCTAGTAAGTTTGAGTAATAACTTTTTTCAGAATAATGGCTGTTTAAATTTTTGTCAACAGGAAAAAAAAGCTACCGAAGTAGCTTTTAATTTTTTAAGAATATTTTTGATGATTTTTTATCTGCAGTTATTCAAGACTTTGAACAACTCTTCTTTGTCATCACATTGAAATGATGAAAGTTTTGAACAAGTAAATTCCGCACAGTCGATAACTTCAAGTGAAACTTTACATTGAGTTAGTATAGTTGTGACTTCAATTCTTTCATCCATTTGGAATTTTGGAATTCTCTTGGCGAAGAAATTTAAGCACGCACTTCCTTGAACACCAGAGCAGGCCCTTGCAATTTCATTCATTTCAATAAGCTCATCGTACTGAAACGATGGAAGTTTTGAAGTTACGCTCTCAACACACTCGCCTCCGATATTGCCTCTGCACATATCAGTTACGACTTTAATTTCTTCTGCTGAATCACATAAGTAGGCTGGAAGTTTAGAGCATACTACTTTCGTACATGAAGTAGTTGGCTGTGGATAACATACATTATTTTTTTCTACTGAAAAAACAGTAGAAGAAAACCCTAGAGCAAGTAGAAAAATCCATTTCATAAAAAACTCCAAATATTAAATAGTGAACTTTGATTCACCTGAAAAAACTAATTCGCCATTTAGGAAAACATCATAAGTAATGGGACAAGCTTTGCTTAGCATGTAGCTTACACCACAGTATTTTGTCATCGAAGCTTCGCAGGCCTTTATTGCTGATTCTTTTTTAAGCTCTCCGCTTAATTTGAAAATCAACTTAACTGATGCAAAGTAAGCTGGAGTGGTTTTAGTCATCTCGGCCTTTGCATTTATATCTAATGTTAGAAGCTTTTCACCATGCTTTTCAAGGATAGATGCGACATCCATTCCAGCGCAAGCGCTGACAGAGTTTAAAAGCATTTCTTTAGGATTCGGTCCTCTATTCAGGCTGCCGTTAGCTAAAGTCGTGTCCATGGGAGTTTCATGTCCCCTAACGAATCCAGTAAAGCTTAATTTCGAATTCCATTTTACGTCGGCTTCCATAACACTCCTTAAATAGTACTCATATGAGATAAAAAAATGGCAGCAGCATTTGAGGCATTCAAATGAGCTACTTGAGGATCAATATTAATTCTTAAAATCTTATCAGAAGCGTTTAAGATATCCTGACTTACACCGTGGCCTTCGCTTCCAATAATTACGACACATTTTTCTGGGAACTGGTATTCGGCCAGGTCAATTGAGCCTGGAATGTTGGCAGTTGAAAGAATGGTGTAACCTAAATCTTTTAATCTTCTTAAGTCTTGTCTGACATTGATGGCATGATGAGTTTTCATTGCAAAGATATTACCCATCGAAACACGGATGCATCTTCTTAGAAATGGTGAGCAGGTTGCTTCATCGACAATAATAGAATTAATTCTAAAAGCAGCACTTGATCTTACGATCGCACCGACATTTTCAGGAGAACTCAATCCATTTAGAAGGATGATTCTATTATCCATTTCATTTAAAGGAGTATCTTTTGGTTTTTCAGCTAGGCATAGCACTTCAAAGTGAATTTTAAATCCAGCAACTTTTTCTAGGACTGCTTTCTCAGCGGCAAAAATATTATCGCCTGTAAGATTATGTCTTTCTATGAAGGCATGTGTGGCAAGGACTTTATGAATGGGTCTACCACTTGCTTTAAGTTGCAAAAAAAGTTTTTCGGATTCAGCGATAATGAAATTATTTGAGTTCAGAACATGATCCCGGACCGTGATAAACTCTGCGATCCTGGGATCATTAAAATCTAGTATAGTGATCATGCTTTAAGTACTTTCTTTAAATATTTACCAGTAATTGATTTTGGATTCTTTGCAACTTCTTCAGGTGTTCCTGTCGCTACAATTTCTCCACCGCCACTTCCACCTTCAGGGCCTAAATCAATAACATGATCTGCAGTTTTAATAACATCGAGGTTGTGCTCAATGACTAAAAGAGTGTGGCCTTGGTCTACTAACTGTTGAAGTGCAGACAGAAGAATTTTAATATCTTGAAAATGAAGTCCTGTTGTAGGTTCATCAAGGACATATAAACAATGCCCTTTCGTTCTTTTTGAAAGTTCGCGTGAGAGTTTTAATCTTTGAGCTTCACCACCAGACAGAGTTGTTGCTGGCTGACCAAGTTTCATATAACCCAAACCGACTGATCTTAGAGTCTCAAGAACTCTGGAAATCTTTGTGTGATTTTTAAAAAACTCACAGCCTTCTTCAATCGACATTTGCAGAACTTCAGAAATATTTTTACCTTTGTATAAAACAGAAAGTGTTTCTGGATTATAGCGAGTTCCATTACATTCAGTACAAGTGATATAAACGTCAGGAAGAAAGTGCATTTCAATTTTCTTTACGCCGTTTCCTTCACATTCTTCACAGCGACCACCTTTAACGTTAAAGCTAAAGCGGCCAATTTTATAACCTCTGATTTGAGATTCATTGGTAGAAGCAAAGATTTCTCTGATGTCATCAAAAAGCCCCGTGTATGTCGCAGGGTTTGAATGAGGAGTTCTACCAATGGGAGATTGATCTAACTCAATAATTGTCTTAATTTCATCAACGCCAGTTAAGGCATTGTAATTTGCTTTTGAGTAAAGAGTTTTGTGAGTGTTAGTTAAATATGTTTTAACTGCTGGAACTAAGATTTTATGAATCAGTGTCGATTTACCCGATCCTGAAACTCCCGTCACACAAACAAGACCACCAAGAGGAATGGTCACATCGAGCTTTTTTATATTATGTTCAGTAGCACCAGTAAGCTTTAGCGACTTCGTCCATTTCTTTCTCGTAGAAGGAACGCCAATTCGATCAACACCAGATAAGAATCTGGCCGTTAAAGATTTTTTGTCGCCAAGAAGCTTTTCAAGAGTTCCGTGAGCAACAATAGTTCCCCCGTGAATCCCGGCTCCAGGGCCCATGTCGATAATATAATCGCTGGCATTCATTGTATCTTCATCATGCTCGACAACGAGAACAGTGTTACCTAAGTCTCTAAGAATTTTTAAAGTTTTAATCAGGCGGTCATTGTCTCTTTGGTGAAGACCAATACTTGGCTCATCTAAAACATAAAGAACACCAGAGAGAGCTGAACCAATTTGAGTGGCCAGTCTGATTCTTTGTGATTCACCACCAGAAAGAGTCATGGCACCGCGATTAAGAGTTAAGTAGTTTAAACCTACATCAACTAAAAAACGAAGGCGTGAGATAATTTCTTTTAGAAGTTTATCTGCAATGATTTTCTTTTCGCCATCAAGTTTGATGGCTCCTAGATAAGAAAAACAATCAGCAATTGAAAGAGTACATAGATCCATGATGTTCTTGTCACCAATTTTAGTTGAAAGAGCGACGCGGTTTAAGCGCAATCCTTTACAACTTGGACAAGTTTTAATGTTCATATATTTTTCAAGTTCAATACGAACCTTGTCAGAGCCTGATTCAAGGTACTTTTTTTCAAGCCATGGAGAAAGTCCCTGGAAAGCTTTAGAGAACTCAAAGTGTGAGTTTTCAGAAGTAAAAGAATACCTGTAAACTTTATCGGACCCATTAAAAAGAATATCTTTGAACTTTTTAGGAAGTTTTTTAAAAGGCACACTCGCGTCTACACCTTCTTCGTCGGCAATAGATTCAACCATTTTATATAAAAATGAATTTCTCTTAGAAAGAGGTGTAACAGCTCCTTCAAACAATGGGAGGCTTTCATCAAAGATCATCAGGTCCAGATCGAAGATTTTAGTTTCGCCTAATCCATTACAAATCTCACAGGCCCCTATTGGTGAGTTGAATGAAAAAAGTCTTGGTTCAAGTTCAGGGTAGACCTTGTCACCATTTGTAGATTTATTGTGCTCAGAGAAGTTTAAAACTTTTTTATCATCAACTAAGATTTGAACATTTCCGCCAGCAAGCTTTAATGCGTATTCAATAGAATCAGCTAAGCGTTTTTCAATATCGTCTTTCATGACGATACGATCGACAATAATATCTAGTTGATATTTTCCTTTCGGTGCTTTGATACTGTCATCGAGTTGAATCATGTCACCGTCAAGTCTCGCACGGGTAAAGCCCATTGTTTGAAACTTGCTCGAGAGCTCTTTAAACTTAATTTTATCGTTGTAAGCAATAGGTGCCAGGATTTGAAGCTTGGCCTTATCTCCTACTTTTAAAACTTCTCTGGTGATTTGGCTTGGAGTGTATCTTCTGACTTCTACTCCAGTATCAGGATCATAAAGAGTTCCGATACGGGCATAAAGGACGCGAAGATAGTCATAAATTTCTGTCGTTGTTCCAACAGTAGATCTTGGATTTTTACTTGAAGTTTTTTGGTCAATAGCAATGGCCGGACTCAATCCAGTAATCGATTCAACTTCAGGTGGTTGATATTGACCTAAGAATTGTCTGGCGTAACTTGAAAGAGATTCGATGTAGCGCCTTTGTCCTTCAACATAAATTGTATCAAAGGCAAGTGACGACTTTCCTGAACCAGAAGGTCCAGTGATAACCGTCAGCGTATTTTTAGGAATACTAATCGAGACATCTTTTAAATTATGTACCGCTGCTTTTACAACGTTAATTTCGTTTATCGACATATTTAGTGACCTCAAAAACTTGTTTAAATAAAAAAATCATTCCAGAAGTTATGGCCTTATTTTTACCATACAATTCGAATGCCGTGCCGTGATCAACGCTTAGACGTAAAAATGGAAGTCCCATAGAAACGTTAAGCCCAATGAGTCCATGGTGTGCTTTAAATTGTGCCAGGCCTTGATCGTGAAACATATAAACGAACAACTGATTAACTGAGGGATTCAAATGCATATGAAGTGTATCACCCGAAAAAGGTCCGCTAAACTTTAAGATGTGGTTTGTTTTTAACTCGTCAATGGCGTCATTGATAATAATATCTTCATTACCTAAGATTCCATTTTCACCAACATGAGGATTGATTCCTGAAAAGACAACTTCCTCAATTGTGGAAAAGTACTTTTTATAAAACTCTAAAGTCGTAGACGTCTTATCAACAATTAACTTTTTAGTAATAGTTTTTGTCACATCTTTGAGGGCCACATGGTCTGTAATTAAAAGAACATTTTGTGATACACCTTTAAAAGTCATCGAAACATTTACATTAGTGTAATAACTTCTAAAAAACTCAGTGTAACCGGCCATGTTTTTATTGTTATAAATCAGCTGATCTTTTGAAGTTGGAAGAGTTACTAAAATATCTTCAGGAGTGATAATTTCCAGGGCCTTCAGGAGTGTTGTAGTTGAAGAAGGTAGTTTTTTATCAGCATCAGGATGAATGACTTTTAAATCTTTAAAATTAGCTTGTGAAAGTTTTAAATCAGTAAGATTTGTTTTCAGGTCATTTTGGTTTGCAATCAAAGTGACCTGAGCTTTTTCGAGTTTAGAGAGTAAGAGATAGGACTTTAGAAAGATTTCTAAACCAATACCTTTTTCATGGCCTTGAGTTACGTAAATCATTTCTAGTTTCCATTAGAGAGAGATTTTAATGTAGTGCTTATTCTTTTCTCTTTCAAACCAGATAACAGTTTCAGATTTAACTGCTGCTTCAAAAAGCGTGTCTCTGATTTTTTCTTTCTGAGTAGCAAAAGCTTCAGTTTCAGCTAAGTCTTTTTTTACCAGGAAAAACACGTGGTGTTGTCCACTAATCAGAATTGGCGATGTAAGAGATCCTTCATCAGTTTCTTTTAGAAGTCCTTTTAGTTCGCTAGTAAGTCCTTCTTCAACAATATCTTCAAGGTTAGCGACAGTCATTGTTGAATAATCGTCTGGAAGGATTCCGTTAATACGGTATTGCTTAACAACTTCTTCCATTTGGCCTTTAGCTGGTTTAGCGACAGCATCTTTTGATACAGCGTAATCAATTAAAGCGTATTTGAAGTTCATACGAGAATCATTTTTGTTATTTTTATAGTAAGTGTTTTTTACATCTTGCTCAGAGATTGAAATCATCGGGCTGATAACTCTATTTACAAAGTAGCTGTACTCGATAGCTTCTCTTAATGCTTCAAAGTACTCATCAAAAGATGTTCCTTGTTGCTTTAAGAATCCCATTAGTGCTCTTCTATCAACACCTAGCCTATCCTGGTTAGTTTTAATTTGAGCTTCAACTTGATCATCTGTAATCGTGTAACCGATATCAGAAAGTTTAGATCTGATAAGATACTTATTGATAGAAATTGTCACCATTTCTTCAACAGTGTATGAGCTCTTGTCATAGATCATCGGAGCTACGTTCTTTTTGATCGCTAGATTATTTTGTGTGCGAGTAATTTGAGATAATGTGATGATGTTGTCGTCGACGATAGCAGAAATTTTATCGAGAAGTTTTGCTTCAGCATTAACACTGGCAATTAGGGCAACAACAAAAAAAAAGCGACTTGCGAGTTTCATTTTAACCTACTCAATTTGATAGCTTTATTGGCTATTTAGAGTAAGTTATATGATTCTTCTACGCAAGTCGCAACAGCTAACTAAAGATCTATTTTAACCATTCTTTATTAATCGTAATTTTTGCAGTTTTACGTGCATCAGCAAAGTACTCTTCAAGGATTTTGTCACGCTTTTGATCGTAAACAATCTTCTTATAAAGAGCTGGATCAACTTCTTTCCACTCTCTCACACCAATAACTTTTACAACGTGGTAACCGAATTGTGTTCTAACAGGAGGTGTAATGAAACCGTTTGGTTTTCCATTGATAGCTTTGAAGTATTCTGGAGCATATTTTATTGCTGGAAGGTAGCCTAAGTCACCAGCAGTTGGTGCAGTTGAGCTTTGTGAGTACTTGTTAGCAAGTTCCGGCCATTGTTGTGGCTTTGCAACAACTTGTCTGTAAACTTCAAGGGCCTTTTTCATTGCTTCTTCAGTTTCAGCTTTATCAGGAGCAACTCTCACTCTGAAAAGAATATGAGCTGTGCGGTATTCTTTAGCTCTGCTGTAGTATTCTTGTGCTTCTTTATCGCTTACCGTAATGGCCTGAAGTTTTTTCTCAAGATCTTTAGAGATTTGAGCGTGGTAGAGAACATCTTCCATTTTTGACTTAACGATTGGATCGTTTTGGTAACCAGCATCTTTAGCTTTCTTCACCCCGATTTCACGGTTGATAATATCGTTAAGAACTTTCTCTTTTGTTACGATTTTATCAGAAACGTACATAAGGTTTTGTTCAAACGCTTGATCAAGTTGAGCTTTCTTGATCTCAACTCCGTTAACTGTTGCAACAACAGCTTCTGGATTTGTGTTTCTTGGATTTACTGTAGGCTCTTTATCTTGTGAAAAAGCATTAGCAGAAATTGCCAGGGAAAGAATTGCAAAGATTTTTGATGTTTTCATCACTATTATCCTCAGAAAAGTTAATTCTTAAGTCGTTATATAAAAATATGTGCTCTTTTAATGATAGCAGAATTTAAAAAAAGGAGAATTAATTCGCTAAGATGGAATTAAATTCTCACTAATTGTCTTAGAGAACTTGAGTAAATCGTTTTGAGTTACGCCGGTTTTTTGATTATAGATAACTCTATAATCCGGAGTAAATTGATAGATCTTTGGTCTAGAGATAAAAAAGTTAACAACTTTATCGCGAAGTTCAGTATTGGATTCTAAGAATTGCTTATCAAATCTTAAAGTGATGGCAGAGCCCCCGACTGAAACAGAT
This sequence comes from Bacteriovoracaceae bacterium UBA6153, assembly GCA_002428265.1. GTDB lineage: Bacteria > Bdellovibrionota > Bacteriovoracia > Bacteriovoracales > Bacteriovoracaceae > Bacteriovorax. The sequence goes on along the minus strand of DIUR01000003.1, from coordinate 24,611 downwards.
TTAAGACCCAGTGTTTGAAGATAGATTCTGGTTTCAAGAACGGTGAAAAGGTTTGAGAGCTCTTCACTAAAAATACCATAAACATCCTGGAACTCATCTCTGATGTTTTCTAATAATCCGTGTGATTCACAATTTGAAAGGCGCTTATACTGCTTAAGTCTCTCGCTTGCATCACTGATATAATGATTAGGAATAAATGCCGGAAATGGTGTAACAATCTCAATATCCTTTTTAAGAAGCTTCTTTTCTCCGCGAATTTCATTAATCGCATCTTTTAGAAGCTCCATATAAAGCTCGAGACCAACGGCTTCAACGTGGCCAGATTGAGTGGCCCCTAAAATATCCCCTGCTCCTCTGATTTCTAAATCCACGGAAGCGATATTAAATCCAGCACCCATATCAGCATAAGTCTGAAGTGCGTGAAGCCTTTTTTGAGCAATGGTAGAAATCTCGCGCATTCTTGGAACAACAAAATAAGCATAGGCTTTTTTATCAGAGCGTCCGATGCGTCCGCGAAGCTGATGAAGCTGAGCGAGCCCATAGGTATCAGCTCGGTCAATAATCATGGTGTTTGCATTTGGAATATCAATTCCTGATTCAATAATAGTTGTAGCAATGAGAACCTGATAGTTACCATTGTAAAAAGAGTTAATTCTATCTTCAAGTTCACGCTCACCCATTTGCCCGTGAGCAAAAGTAATTTTAGCTTCCGGAACTAATTCTTTAATTGAAGCAGCATACTGTTCCATATCATGAACTTTGTTGTGAACAAGAAAGACCTGTCCACCACGTTGAAGCTCTTTTTGAATAGCTGTTTGAATTGTTAATTCATCTTCTTTAATGACGTAAGACTTAATTGATTGTCTTCTTGGTGGAGCCGTTTTGATTAAGCATAAGTCGCGAAGACCAAGGAAGGCCATCTGAAGTGTACGCGGAATAGGAGTCGCCGTTAATGTGAGAAAATCGACAGATGCTTTCATCAATTTCAATTTTTCTTTATGGCCTACACCAAAGCGCTGCTCTTCATCGACAATAACTAAGCCAAGATCACTAAATTTTAATTTATCTGATAAAAGTTTGTGAGTCCCAATAAGAATATCGACCTGGCCCTTTTCAACTTTTTCTAAAATTTCTTTTGTTTCTTTCGCCGATTTAAACCTTGAGATAAACTCAATTCTTACCGGAAATTCTTTAAATCTTTTAGTGAATGAATTGTAATGTTGAAGAGCGAGAATAGTTGTTGGAACTAAGACTGCAACCTGCTTTTTATCTTCGACTGCTTTAAAGGCAGCTCTCATAGCAACTTCTGTTTTTCCAAAACCAACATCACCACAGACAAGAAAATCCATTGGAGTTGGCTTTTGCATACATTCTAAAACTTCTTCAATCGCGCGGGCCTGATCGGGAGTTTCTTCAAATGGGAACGCTAATTCAAATTCTTTGTAGAGATGATCAGGAGCAGAAAAAGCATAGGCCACTGATGATTGTCTTTCGGCCTGAAGTTTTAATAGATCGAATGCCAAAACCTTTGCTGAATTTTTGGCGCGGGCCTTGAGTAAAATAAACTTATTAGTGCGAAGACTGTCGGACTTAAGACCAGCTGTTGCATCAGCGTGTTTTTGAATAAGATTTAACTTATAAACAGGTACGTAAATCTTGTCGTTATCAGCATATTTTAAAACGAGGAAATCACTTTTATCTCCCCCGATATCAAGGGCTTCAAGTCCAAGATACTCACCTACTCCATATTCACTGTGAATAACATAATCACCCGATTTAAGTGTGGCGAGCTGCTCAGCAAATAGATCCAGGTCAACTTTCTTATATTTTTGAGGTTTATTCTTTTTTACTGCGAATAAGTCACCATCACTGATGATAAGAAATTTTTCAGCCTCGTAGTAAAATCCTTCGCTGACCCTAAATGGTAAGAATTTAATTCTTGTGCGAAGATCACTTGGGAAATCTTGAAGATCAATCAGATGCTGAATTTCTTTTCTGGAAGACTCACTATAAGAAGAAAAATAAATTATTCCCTTAAAGAGAAAATGTTTTTTAATGAAATCAAGTGCCGCCGTTATATATTCTGGCTTAGGCAGAGTTGGATTAATATTTTCATTCAAAAAAGTTTTAGTTTTAATCAGGCGAAGATCAACTGAGTTAGCGATATCTCCAAAAATCATGTTGAGATTGATCTGGTCAACCAGCACCATTTTTTTATCTCTCATATCGCTGATGAAATTGAAGTCGTAAATTTTATTGTAAGCTGGAAGAATGTTTTCGCTGTTGATATTTTCTTCGGCCTGCTCATATTCAAAACGAAGACCTTCAGCAAGTTCTAGATAGGCCCTTTCAACTTCATTGGCATTTAAGACTGTCACTCTTGTTGAGTTCACATCAAAATAGTCAGTAAGACTCTCTGGTTCTTTAAAAAATAGCGGTAGGTAAACCGGATAGTTTTCAAATAAAAGTCCATCACTTAGTCTGTTAAAAAGTGCTTTTCGAAATTCGAATTTATTTTTAAACGCTGGACCTGGTTGAGGAAGATTCTCTCTCAATATTACTGAGAAATCGTGATGAGCTAAAATTCCAGCTGCAGGTGTAATACAAACACTAGTCAGGGGTTTTTCACGAACAGTTTTTTGTGTATCAAGATCTATCGGGTAAATAGTTTCTATTAAATCGTCGAAGTATGAAAGTCGAACAGGATCTGATCCAACAGGAAAAATATCGAAGATCTGACCTTTTTGAATAAAAGTTCCTGGCTCTTCAACAGATGTTGCAGAGGAATATCCCATCTCAACTAATTTTTTTGCGAGCTCTAGCGGTGCAATGATGTCTTCTGTTTGAATATTGAAACTGAATTCTTTGAAAAAAGATCGCGGTGGAGTTCGAAGCGATATGGCCTCAAAGCTTGTGATGAGAATAAATTTTGTTGTTGAATCACCACGTCGATTGAGTTTGCTTAAAACTTCAAATCTATCGTAAAAGCTTTTTTCGGATGAAATGACTCCGGAATATAGCGACGCTTCAAGTCCAGGATAAAACAGCAATTCAATGTCTTTGTTTTCTTCGTTTAACTGCAGTGAGTTGTAAAAATCTTCGGCCTCATCGTTATTTGTTGTGATGATCACCTGAGATTTGTTTAAAAATAATTTCGTATTTTCTCGTAAAAAAGAATTAAAAATGAATGACCACTGCTCGGTGGTTGCACCGTATAAATTTAACGGAGATGAACTGTGTTCATCCCAATCTAAAATTTTTTGAAGCAGGGAATTAAAGTGACTCATATAACAATCATTTCAGCTAATAAACTATTTCCAAGATATTATATTTTCGTGTAATCTAAGGAAACTAAAAAATTGGATTTTTTATCTCGGAGATTAAGATGTCGACATTACATCTAGACGTCTACATGCCGGTCGTAATTTTGATTGCGCTCGCGCTACTTGTGGCAGGTGGTTCACTATTTTTGGGGAGTTTAATTCGCCCTCATAATCCTAACAAGCTTAAAGAAACTGCATATGAGTGTGGTGAAGAGCCTGTAGGTACTGCTTGGACGAATTTCAATATTCGTTTCTATGTTATTGCTCTTATCTTCATCATTTTTGATGTTGAAAGTGCATTGATGTTTCCAGTGGCAGCAGTCTTTAAAAAGTTTAATGAAATCGGTCTTGGTGGAACACTACTTATGTCTATTCTGACATTCGTATCTGTTCTTTTGGCTGGAATTGTATACTGCTGGAAAAAAGGCGATCTTGATTGGGTTAAAAGTTATACGCAATCAACTTCAACTACACCTACTTACGGCAAAAAGGATTAGGGATGAACAACTCAACTGTCGTTTCATATTTTTCACAATCAAACGAATTTATTCACGTACACGCATGGCTTTCTAAAGCACTTGGCTTCGATGCTACTTCGCTTATGGCCTTCGTTATCTTTGCAGTTATCGCATTAATCATCGTTGGTGCAATGGCAACAATCGGTGGTCTTGGAACGTATGCTGAAAGAAAAATTTCTGCCGATCTTCAAGCGCGTATGGGTCCAAACCGCGTTGGTCCATTCGGATTACTTCAGTTTTTAGCTGACGGTGTAAAGATGATCATGAAAGAAGACATCATTACAACAAACGCTGATAAGTTTACATTCAATTTAGCACCAGTGCTTTGTATGGTTGGTGTTTTTGCAACTCTTGCAGTTGTGCCTTATTCAAGTGGATTTATCCTTGCCGATCTTAACGTTGGGATTTTTTACCTTGTTGGTATGGCCTCTCTAGTTGGTGTTGGAGTTTTCCTTGGTGGATATGCTTCAAACTCAAAATGGTCAATGCTTGGTGGTATGAGAGGGGCATCTCAAATTATCTCTTACGAAATTCCAGCTACAATTTCGATTATTGCAATCGTACTTTTAGCGGGTGGATTATCGATGAAAACTCTGGTTGGTGCTCAAGGTGGACTACCGCACGAGTGGTTCCTTTTCCACAACCCGTTTGCTTTCATGGCATTTTTCGTTTATTTCATCGCAGGTCTTGCTGAAACAAACCGCGCACCATTCGATTTACCTGAAGCTGAATCAGAACTAGTTTCTGGTTACCATACAGAATACTCTGGTATGAAATTCGGTTTATTCGCACTTGCTGAATACATCGAAATCTTCGTTGTATGTGGTGTGGCCGTTGCACTATTTCTTGGTGGATACAAAGTTCCTTTCGATCTTGGATCTGGAGCAATGCTTGTTGAAAAACTTGGACTTGATTCAATGCTTTCTCAGAACATTGGCCAGCTTCTAGAGCTAGGTGCTTTCGTTTCTAAAACACTTGTTCTTTACTACGTTGTTATCTGGGTTCGTTGGACTCTACCTCGTTTAAGAGTAGATCAGTTAATGACTCTTTGTTGGAAATATTTAACTCCAATCGCTCTATTCAATTTAATTGGATGTGCAGTTTGGATGTACGCATTTAATGGAAAATCAATTTTTACTCTAATCTTTTCTGCAGCGGCTTCTGGCCACGGCGGACATTAATTAGAGCATAGGGAGAATACTGTGTTTTCAAATACACTATTTTTATTATCAGCAGTGCTTACCGTCGCAGGTGCACTAATGGTTGTTTACACAAAAAACCTGATGCATGCATGTATCTACCTTCTTGCTTCGTTCTTCGGAATCGCAGGATTGTACGCATGTTTAGGTGCTGACTTTCTTGCAGCTACACAGCTTGTTGTGTATGCAGGTGGAGTTATCATTCTGATGCTTTTTGCGATCATGCTTACTGGTGGTACAGGAAATAAAGTAAACAGATACGGTCTTGAAAAAATTCCGGCAATGGGAAATAAGAAGACTTATTTTACAGCTGGTTTTACGGCCATTGTTTCAGCACTTATTTTAGTAAAGATCACAATGTCGGCAATGAGCGGAAATCCTGCAGTGGCAAATTTAACTAATGAGCCAACTGTAGAAAGACTTGGAACAATTCTCGCTACAGATCACATTTTAGCTTTTGAAATTTCATCGGTTCTTCTGCTTGGTGCCCTTGTTGGTGCCGCAGTTATTTCAAGACCAAGGAAAGAAATCCATGATTAATCTATGGGCCTACTTAGGCATTTCATTCATCCTTTTTATTTGCGGAATCATGGTAATGATCGCAAGAAAAAATATCATCGCTCTTTTATTGGGTGTTGAACTTATTTTAAATGCAGCAGCACTTAACTTTGCAGCTTATACAAAATTCAGTAACGGTAACTTAGATGGGCACATTATGAGCTTGTTTATTATCATTATTGCAGCAGCAGAATCAGCAGTTGGTCTGGGAATCGTCATCAGATTCTTCCAGTTAAGAGAAAGTATCCATATAGATGATGCTTCAACACTACAGAACTAATAATTAGGTAAGGATATAGAGACCATGGATTATACAATTACAACCGTTGCACCAATTGTACTTCTGCCGTTCTTCGCATTCGTGATCAACGTTTTTTTAGCAAAACGCGTTCCGATTGCAGCAGTAGCATTAAGTACACTAGCGATTTTCGGTTCATTTATTTACGCATTAAGAATCTTCTTAGATTTCCAAAATGTGTACGCAGTTGGTTACCACATTCATAAAGTCTTCACATGGTTTGACTTAAGCGCTGGTGAACACCTATTTAAAGTAAACATGGGTATCTATATAGATAACATGACGGCAACTATGCTTCTTATGGTTACGGCCGTTGCAACTTTAATTCACGTCTTCTCTACTTGGTACATGCACGATGATGAGCGCTTTGCTCGCTTCTTCGTTTATATGTCACTTTTCACTTCTGCAATGCTTGGACTTGTTCTTTCAGATAACCTTCTTTCAGTATTTATCTTCTGGGAGTTAATGGGATTTTGTTCATACTCACTAATCGGTTTCTACTACGAAAAAGAAGGTGCAGGAAATGCATCTATGAAAGCTTTCATGACAACAAGAGTTGGGGACGTTTTCTTCTTAATGGGTATCCTTATTATCTGGATCATCGTTGGAAACACAACTTTCGTTGATATTTACGCTGCTATTGGTGCAGGTAAATTTGGCGGAGTTTTCACATCTTTTGGTATCGGTCTTCCAATTGCAACAATTGCAGCTCTTTGTATCTTCGCTGGAACAATGGGTAAGTCAGCACAATTCCCGATTCACGTTTGGCTTCCGGATGCGATGTTTGGTCCAACTCCATGTTCTGCATTAATCCACGCTGCAACGATGGTTGCTGCCGGAGTTTATCTCTCACTTAGAATGTATCCATTAATGGAAGCAGGACATATTTTAACTTTCATCGCTTATATCGGTGCTATTACTGCTTTTGGAGCTGCTACAATCGCTCTGATTCAAACAGATATTAAAGCGGTTCTTGCCTACTCGACTATATCGCAGCTTGGTTACATGGTTATTGGTATCGGTGTTGGTTCATACAACGCTTCTTTCATGCACCTTATAACTCACGCCGTTTTCAAAGCTTGTTTATTCCTTTCAGCTGGATCTGTTATTCACTCGATTCACTGCCAGGAAATGCCGCAAATGGGTGGTCTTCGCAAGAAACTTCCATACACATTCTTTGCAATGCTACTTTGTTGTTTCGCTATCGCTGGTGTTCCGTTCTTCTCAGGATTTGTTTCTAAAGATAGAATCCTTGGTGACGCTCTCCTTATGGCAATGGAAAACAAAGCTTTCATTCCAGTAGCTTTATTAGGTTTTGGTGGTGCACTTCTAACAGCTTTCTATATGTTCAGAATGCTTTTCCTAACTTTCTTTGGCGAGCCACGCGATCACCATATTTACGATCACGCTCACGAAGAACACATTGGATGGAACTCAAACATTCCTCTATTAATTCTTTCAGTGTTCACACTTGGTTTATTCTACTCTGGATCATTCACTGGGCAGGGCGAAGTAAATCTTTTTGGTTCAAAATACGAATGGTTCCAAACTTTAATTCACAAGCCGGAAGCTTCTCATCTTGAGCACTTTGCTCATTATGAAAAAGAAGATTTCGGGACAACTGATACAAGAGATAAAGTTGAACTTCCAAAAGCTGCATACGACGCTAATCATGGATTAAGCGAAGAAGCTGCTCACCATGTTCACTTTGTTCACAAGATCGGTGCGATTCTTTCAATCTTCATCGCTTTTGCAGGGATCTTTCTTGCTTACTCGATGTACATCACGAAAAAGTTAGACCCGAACTGGTGGGCAACAACTTTCTCTGGATGGAGAAAAGCTCTACAAAACAAATATTATTTCGATGATCTTTATATCGGAAAAATTATTCAAAAAGGTCTACTTCCATTTAACAACTTACTCGCTAAGTTTGACTCTGGAATTTACGACAGATATGTAGTCGACGGAACAGCCGTATTAAATCGTTGGGCCTATAACATTTCTCGCTGGTTTGATAACAATGTTGTCGACAGTGGAATGGTTGATGGAACAGGAGCAAGTGTGCGTCTGATGAACGTTGTTTTAAGAACAATCCAGTCAGGAAAAGTACAGTTGTACATCATTGTTCTGGTCGTTGTACTTGCTAGTTATGTTTTAACGTTAAGATTTTAGTTTTTTACATAGTAACTTTTCTCAGGGAGATAACCGGTGGCCGGTTCAAATTTATTAAGTTGGATTCTATGGATGCCTATGTTGGGAGTTCTTGGTGTATTGCTTATGCCAAAGGACAAGACTACTTGGATTAAGAGTTGGGCACTCATTAACACTGTTATTACTTTTGCTCTAACTTTGGTTTTATACTGTAAGTTCGATCAAACTCAAGCAGGAATGCAGAGTGCGTTTAATGTTGCGATTCCATGGATTGCACAATTTAACATATTCTACCGTCTTGGAGTTGACGGGATTTCAATGCCGATGACTATCCTTACTGGATTGTTATTCATGCTTTGTATCCTAAGTTCATGGACGCAGATTAAAAAATCTATCAAAGCATACTTTGCATTACTCCTTCTTCTTCAGTCGTGTGTATTCGGTGTATTTTTCGCACTAGATTTTTTCTTATTCTACGTTTACTGGGAAGTAATGCTAATTCCTATGTTCTTCCTTATCGGTGTATGGGGTGGAGAAAACAGAGAATACGCTGCTGTTAAATTCTTCCTTTATACATTCTTTGGATCGATCCTAATGCTTGTTGGTATCGTTGCTCTTTACTTTGCAACTAACCAATCAGTTGATTCTTTCAATATCCTTGCTCTTTCAGGCGGAAAGTTTACTCAGTTAAACGTAACCATCTTTGGCCAGGCTGTTTCTTTCTCTAAGTTATTCTTTGTGTTTATGTTTATCGGATTTGCTATTAAAGTTCCGGTTTTCCCATTCCACACTTGGTTACCACACGCTCACGTTCAGGCCCCAACTGCAATTTCAGTAATTCTAGCAGGTGTTCTACTTAAGATGGGTACATACGGATTCTTACGAATCGCATTCCCAATCTTCCCTGATTCAGCAAAATATTTCTCAACAGCAATTGCTTGGTTGGGATTAATCAACGTAATTTACGGAGCTCTTTGTGCAATGGCACAGACCGACGTTAAAAAACTTATCGCTTACTCATCTGTTTCTCACATGGGATTCGTAATGCTTGGTCTTGCGGCTATGACTGTTGAAGGTGTTAACGGTGCAGTTCTTCAGATGTTCAACCACGGAACTTCAACAGCTATGATGTTCTTCATGATTGGTATTCTATATGAGCGCTCTCACCATAGATGGATTGTTAAGCCAGATGGATCACGTGGATACGGCGGTCTTTATACACAACTTCCGGTTTACTCGATTATCTTTATCATTGGTATGTTTGCTTCAATGGGACTTCCAGGACTTTCAGGATTTATTTCTGAAGCTCTAATTTTCCTTGGTATCTACCAGAAATTTACAACAATTACTGTTCTTGCTCTTTTTGGTCTTCTTATCGGTGCAGCTTACCTTCTTTGGATGTTCAAGAGAATGTTCTTCGGTGATGTTAATCCAGAAGTTAAAGAGTACAACGATATGACGAAACTTGAAGTTGCATACATGATTCCACTTTGTATTGCAGTTATCGTATTCGGAGTTTGGCCATCACCAATTCTGAACATTATGAAAGCTTCTGTAGGACAATTAGTATCGTTAATGGCAACTTTCTAAGAATTGAATTAGGAAATTAGGACATAGAGATGCATTTAAATTATTTAGCAAATATTGGTCGCTACATCCCGGAAATCCTTCTGGTGATTTTAATGGTGGGACTAATTCTTATTGAGGCTACTTATAAAGAAGATGAAAAAGACAGAAGATACATCTTCATTACAGCTATCATTGGATTAGTTGCAACGTTTGTAGCTATCTTGTTTAACATGGGTGGAAAACCACAGGCCATCTTCACTAACTCAATTGTGATTGATGACTTCAGCTCACTTCTAAAACTTATTATGGTTTTAGGAACAATTGCTGTCGTTTACTTAAGCAGATTCTCAAAAGACATTTACGAAACTCTGAAAACAGAGTTCGTCATTATGGCCGTTGGTATTTTGATCGGTGGATTCCTTCTAGCTTCAGCAAACAACATGCTGACGCTTTATCTAGGGATTGAAACACTTTCAATTTTATCTTACGTTATGGCCTCTCTTAAAAAGAATGATGAGCGCTCAAGTGAAGCTGGTTTAAAGTATGCCCTTTATGGTGGTGTCTCTGCAGGTATCATGCTTTTTGGTCTGAGCCATATTTTCGGTGTTCTTGGTACAATCCAGTTTACTGGTGTTGCAGCTATGATTCCAAACTTAACAACAGTTCAAATGGCCATCTTAATGCCGTCATTTGTTCTTTTCTTTGCAGGTATCGGATATAAAATCGCGGCAGTTCCATTTCACATGTGGTCACCGGATGTTTATGAAGGATCTCCTACTCCTGTAACAACATTCTTTGCAATCGTTCCAAAGATTGCAGGTATTGCAGTTTTAATCAGAGTTACTTCTGTGTTCTTTACTGTAGAAAGTCCGATGAAAGTTGGATGGATTGGATTAATGCTTGTTGTTTCTGCACTAACAATGACAGTTGGTAACGTAACAGCAATCGGACAAAAATCAGTTAAGAGAATGCTAGCTTACTCATCTATCTCTCACGCAGGGATTATGATGGCTTCGCTTGTTATGATCGGTGACGTTGGAATCAGAGCTGTTTTATTTTATGCCATCACTTACTTATTCATGACTCTAGTTGCTTTCTACATCACAAGTATCGTTCAGGACAAATACGGCAATGATCACTTCGATCGTTTCTCGGGATTAATCTACAGATACCCATGGATGGCCGTTATGATGACTGTCGTAATGTTCTCACTTACAGGTATTCCGCCATTGGCAGGATTCGTAGCCAAGTACAACATTTTAAGCTCACTGATTAATTCAAAGTTTTACACTCTAGCAGTAATCCTTGGATTAAACTCAGTTGTGTCGGCTTACTACTATTTAAAAATTGTACGTCTAATGGTTTTAAAACAGCCAGAGTCAGAAGAAGCAATCGAAGGATTTGGTTTCTTAAACCAAATGATTATCGTTGTAATGACTCTACCGATTTTTGTATTAGGAATTTTCTGGGAAACGATTATGAGTTTTGCCAACGTTTCTAAGTTATTCATTAATTAATGTAAAAGCAGGACGACTTAATGGAATTTTTATCTTTTATTATTTTTCTAACTATCGCCACAGTCCTGGGACTTGTGTTGATGTTTATTTCAAACATACTTGGACAAAAAGTTAAAATCGTTAGAAAAAACGATGTGTATGAGTCAGGGGTAAATCCTGTTGGAAGTGCTACAAGACAGTACGATATCAAGTTTTATGTAACAGCAATTATGTTCCTTCTTTTTGACGTTGAAATTGTTTTCCTTCTGCCTTGGGCCCTAGCGTATAACAATGCTATTGATAAAGGATTTCTTATCGCAGGATTTGCATTCTTTATTACTGTCTTACTAGTTGGGTATATTTTCGTTATCAATTCAAAAGCACTACAGTGGGAAGAGTAAAATGTTAGAAGGAATTCTTGAAATATTAATTAAGATCGTTGTTGTATTAGGTATCCCTTTAGGTGCTCTTCCAATCATTATTCATGTTGAAAGAAGAGGTGCTGGATTTATTCAAAGAAGACTTGGTCCAAATAGAGTTGGTCCATTTGGTTTACTTCAGCCATTAGCTGACGTTGCTAAATTTATGTTCAAAGAAGAAGTTCATCCAACTCACGTACGTCCATTTTTTTATACAGCAGCTCCATTAATCGCTCTAGTCGTTGCTTTACTTCCTCTTGCTTGTATTCCTCTTTTTGGAACATTCGAGTTTGACGGAAGAACTATCTATCCAGAAGTTTTTAGAAGCGACATGGGTATTTTTTATGCATTTGCTGTTTCTGCATTAGGGTCTTACGGGATTTTACTGGCGGGATGGGCTTCAAACAATAAGTATACGATGCTTGGTGCACTTCGCGCCTGTGCTCAAATGGTTTCATACGAACTATCCTTATCTACAGCAATCGTTGCAATGATCTTTGTTTTTGGAACAAATGATATTCACGGAATTGTCGGAGCTCAAACAGGATATTGGTTTGGATTCTTACCGAAATGGGGAATCTTTGTTCAGCCTGTAGCTGGAATGCTTTTTCTTGTAGGGATCTTCGCTGAATCAAACAGACTTCCATTCGATTTAGCTGAAGGTGAATCTGAAATCGTTGCTGGATACCACTTAGAGTACTCTTCAATGAAGTTCGCGATTTTCTTCATGGCAGAATATATCCACATGCTGGCCCTTTCAGCATTGTTTATCATTTTCTTCTTTGGTGGATACAGCTTACTACCAGGTCTTGACCTGATTCCAACTGACAACGCATTTATTCTTCCACTTCTTCAGGCCGTTTCATTCATTACTAAGATCGCGATCATGGTATGGGTTTTCGTCTGGGTTCGTTGGACACTTCCAAGATTTCGTTACGATCAACTAATGGATTTAGGATGGAAACGTCTTCTTCCACTAGGACTAGTGAACCTTATCGTTACAGTTCTTTTTGTATATTTTAGGAATCAATAATTATGATTAGTGATATTTTTTTAACCATCATTACGATGGTGTTTGCACTTATGGTGGTTTTTTCTAAAAAGACAGTTGTTTCGGCATTTGCTCTTTTAATGACCATGTTATCAATTGCGATGATTTACTTCCAACTTGGTACTGTCTTTCTTGCAGCTATCCAGGTGTTGATAAATGCTGGAGCGATTGCCGTCCTTTTCATTTTCGTAATGATGTTAATCAATCTTGAGCAATTCCAAAACAATCGTGAAAAAGGAAAAGTGAAGCTGGTTATTTCAGCGATTACAATCCTGATTATTCTTGGAGTATTTGCTTTAATTATCAATAACAACATTGAAGTTCTTGCAGTTAACAATATTGCAGACAATTCAATGCTGCTTATGTTCGATAAACTTTTCCATGTTTATTATCTACCATTTGAGATGGCCACAGTCCTTCTTCTGGCAGCTCTAGTAGCTTGTGTTGTCATCACTGGCCATGAAAAGAATGCGAAGGTTGAATTAGAAGGAGACAAACATGAGTAGTATTTATTATTACCTTGCTGGATTTTTATTCTGCACTGGTCTTTTAGGAACAATCTTTAAGAAAGACCTTATTTCAATTCTTCTATGTCTTGAACTTATGATGGGTGGAGTAAGTTTACTTACTGTCCTGTTCTCACGTTCAACTGGAGTTCTTGAATCTCAACTTTTAGTCTTTTTCATGCTGATCGTGTCTGCATGTGAAGTTGCTATCGGATTGAGCTTAATCATTGCTCTCTATAGAAAGAAACAAACCATTTATACTGACGATATCAAAATCATAACAGAGTAAGAGTTATTATGTACGAAAACTACCTGGCGCTGATTCCATTTTTCCCTCTACTGGCCTTCTTACTTAATTCAATCTTAATTAAAAAGAAGTTGAATAATGTTCAGGCCGGACTGATTACATTCATGTCTCTATTTATCTCATTTATTTTAGTCGTAATGACTTCTCTACATGTTTTAAAAAATGGACCTGTAAGTATTCGCCTTTGGGAGTGGATGACTTATGGAAACATTAAATTCGACATCCATTTCATTATGGATGAACTATCAGTTATCTTAAGCTTAATGGTTACCGGTATCGGTAGTGCTATTGCTTTCTTTTCTATCGGATACATGGATCACGAAGAAAAAGTTGGAAAGTTCTTTGCGTTTTTCGCACTGTTTGCTTTCTCAATGCTTCTGCTTGTTCACGGTGAGAACTTCCTGGTTCTTTTCATGGGATGGGAAGGCGTTGGTTTAAGTTCATACTTGCTAATCGGATTCTGGTACGAACACACTAAAAACGGCAACGCTGCTAAAAAAGCATTCCTTGCTAACCGCGTGGGTGACTTTGGTTTAGTTCTTGGGATGATTGGTTTTGCTCTTGTATTTAACACAATCTCTTTTACTGATTTAAAAAATCCAGACATGGCGATTTTGTTAGCGAACAAAGAACTTCTTATCGCTTCAAGCTTACTTCTTGTTTTAGGTGCTGCTGGTAAGTCGGCTCAAATTCCACTATTCATCTGGCTTCCGGATGCGATGATGGGTCCAACTCCAGTGTCTGCTTTAATGCACGCTGCAACGATGGTTACAGCAGGTATCTTCTTACTATGTAGAGTTTCAAACGTTATCACTCACTTCTCTGTTGTTCTTGATGTGATTGCATGGATGGGAGCGCTAACAGCCCTTCTTGCTGCACTCATTGCACTTACTCAAAGAGATATTAAAAAGATCCTGGCCTACTCAACTGTTTCTCAGCTTGGATACATGGTTCTTGCTTGTGGAGTTGGCGCATTCTCAACTGGTATGTTCCACGTTTTCACTCACGCATTTTTTAAAGCTCTTCTTTTCCTTTGTGCTGCTTCTGTTATTTACGGATGTCACCACGAACAAGATATTTTCAAAATGGGTGGCCTTAAGAAAAAAATGCCAATCACTTTCTGGACGTTCACTGTTGGATTCTTAGCTATCGCAGGTATCCCGGGCTTTTCAGGGTTTTTCTCAAAAGATGAAATCCTTGTTATGGCCTTAACAAATCCAGGTAACGGCGTTTGGTTATATTCAATCGCACTTATCACTGCTCTTTTAACAGCGTTCTACATGATGAGAATGTTGGTTTTAGTTTTCATCGTGGAGCCGGCAAAGCACGATGCCCATGATGACCACCATAAAAAAGATCATAAGCACGACGATCATGGAGACCACGGTCACCACGAGATCCATGAGTCCCCTAGTGTCATGACAGTTCCGCTAATCATCTTAGCAATCTGTTCATTCGCTGCGGGATACATCGGTATGCCACACTTGTTAAGTCACGATCACTCAAGACTGTTCCAGAACTTTGTTGAAAGATTTGCTGCTAAAACAACAGGTCACACTCACCTAAGTGTTCAGACAGAAGTTATTATGATGGCGGTAACGACTCTATTAATCCTTGGATCAATGGGACTTGCTTACTATATCTACGTAAAAAATGATCACGTTAAGATGCGCGATTCACTAAAGAACAAATTCCAGAGTCTTTGGTCTTTCAGCAATAACAAATTCAAAGTTGATGAACTTTACGAGTTTGCGATCATCAAGCCACTTTATGAGTTCGGGAATTTCTTAGTAGATATCGTTGAAACTCACATCGTTAACGGTGTTGTAAAACTTGTCACTAAGGTTAGTACTGAAGGCGGTAATTTTCTTGATGAAAATAAACCAGAAAAACTTGAGATGGGGATTTTATACATCGTCATCGGTTTAACGGTTTTAATTACTGCAGTTTTTAATGCATTTATTTTTAGATAACAGTTGGATAAAAGATGGATCAATTATTTCTAGTTAAGTTTTTAATACCTCTTTTTTGGGCGATCGGTTTCATGTTCACCCCAGAAAGAAATGAAAAATCTATAAAGCTATACGCTCTTATCGGTTCTATTGTAACTCTAGCTTATTCAATAAAAATGTTTATTGATCTGCCAGACACAAGCGTTCTGACGACATTGTTCAAGTTTGATATGCCGCTGTTTTTCAACATCTCATACACATTTGCAATGGATGGTCTAAGCGGACTTCTTTTACTTCTAAACGCATTCTTAATGCTAGTAGTGGTTGTCGCAACTTGGGAAATTAAGACAGATAAACTTCGTCTTTATTATTTCCTGATTTTTACACTTACTTGGGCAGTTAGTGGATCACTTCTTTCAACTTCACTATATGGCTTCTACGTTTTCTGGGAAGTTATGCTTATTCCACTATTTATTTTAGTGGGAGTTTTTGGTGGAGAAAATCGTCGTTACGCAAGCTTCAAGTTCTTCATGATGACAGCAGCAGGATCAATCCTGATGCTAGCGTCTCTTTGTTACATGAGTGCGATAGCTTTCAAAATGAACGGATCATATGATCTTAACTACGAAGTTGTTAGAGCTCTTAACCTGAGATACGACGGACTAATGTCACCACAATCACTGGTGTTCTGGTCTTTCACAATTGCCTTCTTCTTAAAAGTTCCGGTATTTCCATTTCACTCTTGGTTACCAGATGCTCACGTTGAGGCACCTACTGCCGGATCAATTATTCTTGCCGGTATTTTACTTAAGCTTGGGGTTTACGGTTTTTTAAGATTCGTTATTCCACTTTTCCCGGAAGCTGTTGAAGCTAACCGAGACTTTGTATTGTTCCTTGGTGCAACCGGAGTTATCTACGGAGCACTGACGGCCTGGGTACAAAAAGATATTAAAAAACTCGTAGCGTTCTCGTCTATCTCTCACATGGGTTACATTATTATGGGAGTTTTCTCTCAAAATCCATTTGCGATGAAAGGTGCCATTTTCCAAATGATCGCTCACGGTATTTCAACTCCTGGTCTCTTCATTGGTGTTCACTACCTTTACACAAGAAGACACACTAAGAAACTTGATCAGTTCGGTGGTATCGCTGCCGTTATGCCAAGATTCGCGATTCTGTTTTTCATTATCACGGCAGGATCGATGGCCGTTCCAATGACTTGTGGATTCGTAGGCGAGTTCATGATCATCATGGGAACTTATGAAGTAAATAAAGTAGCAGCAATCTTAGCAGCGACAGGGATCATCCTTTCTCCAATTTACTTACTAAAGATGTATCACTTAACTGCTCTTGGAGAGCTAAAACATGAAGAGAATAAATCGCTTAAAGACTTATCTCTTCTTGAAGCAACTCCAATGATCGTGCTTTCGGTCCTGACAATTGTTTTTGGATTATACCCAAAAGCTGTTATGGCCTTGTTTGATGGGACAATTAATTTCTTCGTGAATAAAGGTTAAAAGATGGAAAACTTAAATTTCGTTCAAAACGTTTTAATATTTTTAGGATTGAATGCCGTTGGCCTTCTAAGTCTAAATGTGAAAAACCATGGAAAATATATTTCGTTTGGAGCAACACTAATTGCTGCGATCACATTTTTTGCGATGCTGTTTTCACAAAACATCTTCACATTGAGTGAACTCTTTTCTTTGGAAGGAAATAAGATTCTTCTTTTAAAGATTGTTTCAATCCTGAATGTTTTTATGATCCTTATCAACGGTTACCACTCACTTGAAAAAGTTAAGAACTCAATTCTTATGAGTTATATGTTCATGGGCGGGGTTTTCTTACTTGGTGCTAACGACCTGATGACTTTCTACGTTGCTCTTGAAACGATTGCTTTAGTTGGATACGCATTAGTTGCAACGTCTGACTTAGAAAACTCTCGAGAAGCAGCGGTAAAGTATCTTATTCAAGGTGCGGTTATCTCTGGGATCTTTTTACTAGGTGTCGCTTTCTATTTGGGAGCAACAAACGGATTAAGCCTTGTTGGTGCAACTGTTGTGAATCAAGAGTTCTACGCAATCGCACTAGGGATCTTTATTCTTACTGCTTGCTTTAAGCTTGGTGCTTTCCCATTCCACGCTTGGATTGCTGATGTTTACTCAAACGTAACAAATGGTAACCTTGCAACAAACTTTTTCATTTCAAAAATCATTATTGGTTTTAAGTTTATTACACTTCTTCAACTTCTATTATTAGAATGCGATCCTCACTTTCAAGATATCTTGATTCGTATTGTTCAAGTGATCGCGGTTATGTCTGCTTTCTACGGAAACATCATGGCGTTGGTACAAGGCCAGTTCAAAAGAATTATCGCATATTCATCTGTGGCCCATACAGGTTACATGTTGATGATGATTTGTTTGAATCCAGATGAAGGATATGAAAAACAACTAATCGCTTATCTTGTTGTTTACTCACTAACAGCTACTGGAATTGTATTAATACTGAACCAATTTGCTGAGTTAAATAACAAGAAAGACGGCAAAGAAATTCTTCGCGCTGGTTTTTATAGAAATAAAGGCCTAGCAGTTATGTTGGTTATCTTTGTTCTAAGTCTTGCTGGTATCCCGCTTACTTCGGGATTCGCTATGAAATATATGTTGTTTACGAATTATTTCCGAGAAGGCTTCACGATTGAAGCAGTTTCGATCTTCATTAGTACAATTATCGGGTTTGCCTACTACATCCGTTTCGTTAGTGATTTATTTACTGAGGACGAATCTAAGATGGCCCTCCCTGCAATAAAAACCAGATTTAGCGAATCGCTAGTTCATGTTATCATTTTAGTGTCTATCTTCACGTTTGGAATTGCTCCATCACTCTTTTTAGGGCTGAAGTAGACAGGATGTAATGAATCTAAAGTACAGAATCCGCCTACATGAAGGGCGGGTTATTGGACCTTTTTCAACTGAAGAAATCGGTGAATTATTTCTTAAAGGTCATATCAATGGCACAGAAATGTGCCAGCAGTTTCCTATTGGCGATTGGAAATTAATAACAACTTTCGCTGAATTAAAAAATTCCATTACAAAAAAAGAAGATAAATCAGTTGTTACTGAAGAGGCTGTCGTTACTCCAAAAACTGTAACGAAGGTACAAAAAGTTACTCCTACCGCCGTTACTGTTTTAAAAGAAGATACAGGTCTTAAGAGTTTTACAGAGTTCAAATTCGGTAAAAATGTAAAGATTGATGTTAACTATGCTGAGCTTGAAAAAAAGTATCAAGAAGAAAATCCGGGCGGTAATTACGAAGAAGGAATTGAAAAAACAGTAATTCTGAGAAGAGTTCAAGCAAAAAAAGTTGATCTGGATAAAACCACAGTCGTTAGGCAACAACCTGTAAAGGAAGTTGTCGAAGAAGAAGAAGACGATATTGAAGAAGTTAATCCGAAAAAAGAAATTAAGTACGAGCCACCTCCGCTTAGTTATCAAGAATTAATTAATGAAAAAACTCAGTTCATTAATTTATCAAAAGACCTGGCAAATATTAATGCTCAATTGAGTGTCTCGGAAGTTGAGCTGGAGAAGCAGGCCAGGATTGAAGAAAATCAAGAAAAGAAACGCCTACGTGAGCTTCAGGAAATCATGCTTCGTGAACAGGCCATTGAAGATGGTGAAGAAGAAGAAGATGTTGAAGTCGTTGAAGAGTATTCTAAAAAGAGTAAAGAGTTTGAACAAAAAGTAGTTATTAAAAAGAAAAAGAAGGGAATGTCGATCATCGCTATTCTAGCTTTTTTAGGTATTTTTTATTTTTTCCTACAGCCAGAAGAAAAACCCAAATCATTGGGAATTGTTTATGTTGATGTAAAGTTTCCTATAACTGCAGCCTATGACAATGAAGTGGCGGCCAATACTGCACTCGCAGAAGCTCGTAATCTTTATTCTCAGGGAACTTATAGAAAAAGAGCTATGGCATCAGGTTTTTATTTAAACTCTCTTCAAAATAAATTTGCCGGCAATGAGTCTATGGGTGAGATTATTCTTACCTATTCTGAAATTTTAGAAAACACTCGCGATAAAAATCAGGCAGCTAATACCCTTTACAAATATATTCAGCTCTCAGAATCTAAATTGTTAAGTGATGCTTCAACGGCTACAGGAACTGCAAACTTTTACGGAAAAATTGCTAAGTATCAAACTGGGATTTATATCGTAAAGAATTACCTGAGAGCTGGAAACAAGCCCACGCCAAAAATGCTGAGCTATTATCTTGAGCTGCTTGTTGGCGCTGGCGAATTTGTCGATGCAAGATCTGCTTATGAGGCCCTGCTTAAAATTCCTAAAAAGCCTTTCGAATCTTATTATTCTTTGGCCCAATTTAGTATTGCTGATGATAAACCGGCCGAAGCTAAAACTGTTCTTGAAGAAGGTTTAAAGTATTATCCAGGAAGTGTTCTTCTGCTTCTTCAATATGGCGACTTACTTTTACAAGAACAGGCCATTAAGAAATTTGAAGAAACACTTGAGAAAGTTAAAGTGCTGGAAGCCGAAGGTTCTCCTGCTTTTCTTGCCTCATACTATCGTCAAATGGGTTATCTGAGCGCCTATAAAAATAAAAATGAAGAGGCTAGTCAGTTTTTTAAGAAGTCTCTTCAGTTTAAAGAATCAGATGAGTTGAGATCTACTTTATCAAAACTAGAGATCGGTGGTGATCAACTATCACAAAGATTAATTCTTGAAAGTAAGGTAATAGGTCTTCTTAAAAAAGCGAAAGCCGAATACAAAAGTAAAAATTTCGATTCGGCCTTTCAGTTTGCCATTGAAGCAGTAGATGCTAATCCGGATTACATTCCGGGTGTTATGTTTTTGGCGCAATTAAATGCAGATAGAGGATTTTTTGAATCAGCAATCGTTGCTCTTCAAAAAATTATTGGACTTCATAATCAGAATTTCCAACTTAAAAAAATGCTGGCAGAAACTTATATCAAAGCATATAAATTTGAAGACGCAGAAAGACTTCTTGGAGAAATGGGTCAGACGAAATTTGGAGCAACTCCGGATTATGCTGCTCTAATGGGACAGTTTTCAGAGGCCAAAAGAAATCCGATTCTTGCTCTAAGATGGTATGACCGTGCTCTTTCAAAAGATCCTCTTAATGATGCCGTTATGTTTAAGTCATCTAAGATTTTAGTAAGAAACAGACAGTATCCCGCAGCTAGAGCGAAGTTATCAAAAGCGCTTCTTTTAGATCCAAAAAATGTTTCTTATCACGCTCTTTATGCTGAAATTTTATATGAGCAAGATGGAACAGACACTGCAATCGGATACCTAAGAGACACTCTTGCCGAGATTGGTGATGATCCGACATTGATTTCAGCAATCGCAACGGCTTACTTTAAGTCAGGACAGTTAAAGGAATTTCAGTCTTATTATAAAAAAGTTCAGAATCTTCCAAAGAAAGATGAAAGTTTTTATGAAGTACTAATTGCAGCTGCTTTATTAGAAGGCAGAAAAGATGAATACATTAAACACAGCCGTGACCTGCTAAAGCTTAATTCTGGAAATTTGAAAGTGCGCATGGAGCTTGGTGAGCTTCTTTATGATGAAAAAAAATATGATGAAGCCATTCTTGAGTTCACGGAAATAAAAGACAGGCTCGAGTCTTACCCTAGAGTTCATTATCAACTGGCCCGCGTTTATCTTGCTAAAAATGATCTTGTGAAGGCCCGTGAAATGGCCCAGAAAGAATTAGACCTCAATCCAAATTTAGATGCTGCTCATTTTATTATGGGTGAAGTCCATAGGCTTAATAAAGAGTACCGTGAAGCCATTTTAAAGTATGAGAAGGCCATCAGCTTAAATACCAAATCAGTGGACGCTCTTGTGGCCATGGCCTCAATTAAGCTTGCTCAGAACTACTCGAATGAAGCCCTGGAGCTTTTGAACCGTGCCTTGAAGGAAGATTTAACTAATCCCATGGTGCACAAACTCCTTGGTGATGCTTATCGCGCAGCAGGACAAAGAGCGTTGGCGAAAGAAAAATACGAAGATTATTTAAAAATTTATCCTACTGCACCTGATAAAGAGCTAATTGAATCATTAATCAGAAACTTGAAATAAAACTTGCTTGTCTTTTTTTAAGAAAACGCTTACTATAGCGTTCTAATTAAGCGGAGGATTGGCGGAGTGGTCGATCGCGGCGGTTTTGAAAACCGTTGAACCGAAAGGTTCCGCAGGTTCGAATCCTGTGTCCTCCGCCATTAGCATTTAGAACGAATCCCCCAGAAATTTTATCTTAGTTTTGATGGAGACGTGGGAGAGTGGTCTAATCCAGCGCCTTGCTAAGGCGTCGTACCTCGCAAGAGGTACCGTGAGTTCGAATCTCACCGTCTCCGCCATTTTATCGAAAAATCCTTTATTTAAATTCCCTAGTAGATTGATCAAGCATCACTACTTTCTCTTTATATTTTCAATCTTTAGACAGAATTATCTCAACTACTTCACAAGTAATCCGATACCAATGAATCGTATTTACAATTGTGGGTTATTTATAATGAAAAAATCTCTAAATTTTCGTCTTCTTCTTTGGGCTGCTTTAAGTATTTTTGTTGTTGCTTGTTTTATCACTGCCTACAGCTCGTACGTTTTAAAAAATGAGCTGCTGGAAAAAGTAACCCTAGATTCAAAAATATTCGCAGAAGAAGTTGCTTTTAAAACTTCTAGCAAAATTTCACATGCCTTTGATGTAACAGATACTATTGGAAATACTCTGGCACATGTAAAAAATAAAAATCATCCAATTGTATTTTCTCGTGAAGATGCGATGAGAATTATGGAAGAAAGATTTAAAGCAAACCCTACTATGTTTGGCTTTTGGACAGGTTGGGAGCCCAATGCGTTTGACGGAAAAGATGAGCAATTCAAAGGACAAAATCCTTCGGATGCCTCTGGAAGATTTGTTCCCTACTTAACGAGAAAAAATGATGGCTCAATAAATTATGAACCACTACTAGATTACGATAAAGAAGGAGTGGGAGATTTTTATCAGTTGCCAAAAAAATTGTTAAAAAGTGTCGTTATTCCTCCTTACAAGTACCCTGTTGATGGAAAAATCATACTCATTATTTCACTTGCAACACCAGTGGTGGTTGATGGTGTTTATCAAGGAGTTGTCGGAACAGATTTAGATCTGGGATTTTTTGAAGAGCTGACACATGCAGAATCATTGCCAGAGGGATCTCGTATTATCATTTATGATAAAAACGGAACTATCGTTGGCTTTACAAACAAGCAAGACATGTTGATGAAGAATATTTTTCAGGAAAAAGTTTCTAACTATGATGCCTACTCAAAAGATCGTTTGAGCACGAAGAACCAAGAAGCAGTATTGGGCGAACATAATTTAAGTGTGATATCGAAAATTAAGATGCTTGATGAAGAATGGTTTGTTGAAGTTCTTATTCCAAAAACTTTTATTACAGGTCCAATTTATAAGCAGATTTTCATGCAGGGTCTGATTGGGTTTGTGGCGACAATTGTGGCACTTCTATTTGGTTATTTATTAATAAAAAGAATTACGGGAAGAATTATTTCACTGGCCGATCGTCTTAAGCAGTCAGCAGAAGTGACAAGAGATGGAAGTAATACGGTAAAGGATGCTTCATTTCAGGTTTCAAGTGCAACTCAAGAACAAGCTGCAGCCATTCAGGAAACGGCCACGACCCTGGATGAAATCAGTGCAATGGTTTTAAAGAGTGTTGATAATGCAAAAAGCTCATCAGAGCAGGCCGAGAGTAGTTTTGCTATTGCTGAATCTGGTAAAAAGACTGTTGAGCAGATGAGAAACTCAATGGAAGAAATTCGTACTGTGAACTCAAACATTATGTCTCAAATAGAAAATAGCAATAATGAAATTGGTGGGATTATCACTGTTATTCAAAACATCTCGGATAAAACAAAAGTAATTAACGATATTGTTTTTCAAACAAAATTATTATCTTTTAATGCTTCGGTTGAAGCGGCCCGTGCGGGTGAGCATGGAAAAGGTTTTGCCGTTGTTGCAGAAGAGGTTGGAAATCTTGCAGCGATGAGTGGAAATTCCTCTCGAGAGATTAATGAATTGCTTGAGAACTCAATTTCTAGTGTTGAAAATACAATTCGCAATACAAAAGAGCGTGTTAATAGTCTTGTGTCAGATGGGCAGGGAAAAATTTCAGACGGAGTTAGAATTGCTGAAAAGTGTGAAGATCTCTTAAACCAGATCGTAACCAATGTTTCTTCAGTTAAAAGTTCAATGATCGATGTAACGTCAGCAGCAGAAGAGCAATCTAAAGGTGTGCAAAATATTTCAGATGCTATGAATATGCTGGATAAAACGACCCAAGAAAATACGAAAACAGTGCACCAGACAGCTTCTCAGTCTCAAAAGCTTTTCCATGAGGCCGATAATTTAAGTGAAATTATCCTAGAGCTTGAGCAAGAAGTTTATGGTGTTAAAGCTTCTTAAGCGAGCAATGGTTTACCGTCACTGTGAATGCCTCTTAAAAACAAAACAGATTTGATAGAGATAGATCTCTCGTTCTGACGCGTTCTCACTGGGGGCAGAACGTTTTATCCTCCAGTTAGGGTCATTGATTGTAGATTTTAGTAGCTGAAAGTGCGTTTAAAATGCCTTGCGGCGCTAAATAATTTGTCCATCCAATTGACTGCTTAAAACTGAGCAGTTATAAAGGTTTCTCATAAATGCGCAGTCGTAGCTCAGCTGGATAGAGTACTTGACTACGAATCAAGTGGTCGCAGGTTCGACTCCTGCCGATTGCGCCATTTTATAGATCTTTCTCAAAATATTATCTTCCATACATTCAAAAATTGTATTACTAATTGATGAATCTGATATTTAACTTGTATATAATTACTTCTTAATGAAAAAAAATCAATACGCAAACTTTGTGATGTTCATGCGTTTTACGGCACTGAACCTTCTCTTGTCTTCTTTAGTTGTTGAAACAAAAAACGGTGCGCTTTATGGAGTTTTAGGGCCACTGCAAGTTTTCAAATTACAAATTTTTTCAATTCCTTATGTTCCTGGAATATCAATCATGATGATTAACCAAGAATATGTGCAGATCTTGTTAAAAATTCACATGCTTTTTTCTTATTTTTTCTTATTTTTTAAACCAACATCACGCTGGGCATATGGAATGGTTGCTTTAGTGATGTTGTTTAGGAATACACTTTTGTTCTTAACCCCCAATTGAACTA
>DIUR01000006.1 GCA_002428265.1 Bacteriovoracaceae bacterium UBA6153 | reverse complement strand
GCTGTAGCACCTTTTGCGGCTTCAAGCTTTTCATCAAAATTTCATTTTGGGTTTTCCACTTGATGTAAAGAATGTCGTCATACAAAGAGAGAGGCCCAACTTTAAGAATAAAACCAAACTTTGCTCCTTTCTCCGTATAAACAAAAAGATTTGTTTCCACAGGGGCAAGGGGTTGGATGGTTAAGTCATTGCCAACAAACTCAACATTAAAATAGTTAGAGTTTCCTGAAACAATTTTTAGTGGTTTGTGCTCAAAGCTTATAACGGTTGAGCGTCCCATGGTAAGATTAACAACTTTCATCAAGCGATCATTAGTATCAACTTCTCTGATCTCTTTTCTTTGGGCGAATATTTCTGGGGAAAAAATGATAATCGCTACACCAAAGATAAACTTAACGAGGCTCATAGTTAACAACCGCATTGATATAAAGCCCTAGTGGATTTTCATATGTGACCATTCCAGTAATAACTTTAACCATTACTTGTGCTTCAGATAGCAGAGGGATTTTTTCTATCCCTAAGTCACCGCTCAGTTTGTTGTGGATTCGTAAAATCTTATCAAAGGTTCCCACGATATTATTTTGCTCATCAATGGTTATATTGATTTTTCCAACATACTGTGAAAAAGCTGAATACTTTGAAGCTTTCTCCTCTTTAGCCAAATCATCTGCAATCTTTGATTTAAGACCACTGGACATAATTGGTGAAAGATTGGCCATCATTGCATCAATTGAAAACTTGTCCCACTCGTAACGCCTTCGGATAAATTTTTCGACAAGTTTTTTAATTTCGTTTTCTGTGATGGTTACTTCTTTGTGACTAGACTTAAAACTTAGTTTCTCTCCGTCACTTTCTAAAATGACTAGAGGATTACTAAAGATTGTTCCAACTACCATCACACCAAAAAGAATATTGGCGAGAGTGAGTGATAGGATGATTTTTTCATAGAGTTTTAGTCTGCTTTGAAACTCCAAGACACTTTTAACAAAAGGCTTTTGCGTTTTTTCGGGTTTTACTTCATTTTGTTCAATATCCAAATAATGTTCTCCTTTTACTTTTTAATAAAGTTTGAATTTTTCTTGTTGTCATTTTTTTGAACTGCATTTGATTTCATAAAATCACTATTTTTTTCACCTCCTTTAATTTTCTTCCAACTGTCTCTTATTTTTCCACCTGTCCACTGAGCACCTTTTTGAACGGGAGCACTTAGAACTGTTTTCCCAACTCCCATGGCCGCGAGGCCTGGAACGGTAGCAATACCTGAAGCAAAAGAGCTAATTCCATCTCCAATAAGTGACTTTGTGAAAATCGGAACTAAGAGAATTGAAAGTGCAATGCATAGGTTAATAATAGAAGTCGTGATAATATTTTCACTATTATCTGTAGTAGGTGCCACTGCAAGTTTTAAAAGTAGAACTCCTAAAATTGACCACATGATTTTCCATGAGATCACGGTAAAGAGTCCCTTATAAAGGTTCTTGCAAATTTGCGCCGTATTCTCTGGGATATAACAAAGAATCATGAGCGGAGCACAGACGTAGAGAATCGACCAACTAAAGTGGATAAGAGCATCTGTGACAAAAATTCCAAAGTACGCAATAAAATAAGACAAGAAATTTAGCAGAAAAATAAATAGCTCTCTTACTTTATAAAGTGCAGGAGCATCACGACTAAAATTTAGGGAAAATGCTTCGAGTATCTGAGGCATTTTAGCGAGTCCATCAATTTTATCGGCTATCCCATCACCAATAAAGCCTATCAAGTTGATAGTTTCTTTAAATGAGATGAGCATCAGCACTGAAGCAACTGCACGGGTTAAAATTTTTCCGGCATCTGGACTTTTGTCTTGAGTCTTGAACATTTCAAGCACGATTAGGAGCACGATCATGGGAAGAATTATTAGCCAATAGATTTTGACCATCTCCCCATGTAACTGAGTACAAACTTCTGGTAGCCATTCCATTAAATAGGTTTCCCTCCTTTTAGGGATTCTGTGGGCCATGAACCTCATGGCGGGGTTAAATTTGGGCTGAAATAGGTCTTTAGAGGGCCTCAAGTGGAGGGGCGGGCCTTACCCTCCCAAGTAGCCGGTTGTCCGCTTTTCTAGCGAATCATGAATAAAATACACGCTTTTCAACTTTTTTGACCATGCGAGTCAGGAAAATGCTATTCTCACAAAAACGAAGGTTTAGATTCGGCTTATCACCAAAATGAAAAGGCTGGGTCGCAAGGTATAAAGAATATTAACAACATGATGGTTAAAACCATTACTTAAAAACACAGGAGATTTTATGAAAAAAATGATTATCGGATTAGTTGCTCTAAGTTCATTTTCTGCAGCTGCAGGAATTCAGTGTAATGAACTTGCTAATCAAGAATTAAAAACAGCACAAGCAGTTGGCGAGTTTAGATATAAAGAATATGACCATCTCAGCAAAGATTTGAATGCTAAAATAAGAAAACTCCATAGGTCTCTTCTTGATAGTGCAGATAACAATTTCACATTAGCAGTTTTTGATACTAAATGTAGTACAAATAAAGAAGCAGTGGATGAAGCAATCAAGGTTTTCTCATCAGAGATTGAGTCTGAGTTAGCACAGATTGCTTTACTAGAGTTGTTGAAATTAAAGCACTAGTTTCTGATTCATTTTTCAAAACGATAGACACAATTATAAAATCAGGGCCAAGTTTAAAAGCTTGGCCCTAACTTTTTTAGCTATCTTTCCAATTCAAAATCAACTTTTCCAATATCTTCTGAAAAATCAAAATTCATGCCTTCATATCCATTGCCCTGATGACTCTCTGGGCTTGGGGAATAATCAAGAGTGATTTTTGCTGTGGCCTCGTCCTCTTCTTTTTGCTTCTGTTGCTCAAGAGCTTTTTCTTTCTTCCAGGCCCTCATCTCTGCACCAACGGCACCAGCGGAGCATCTAGCAATTTTTGCAATCTGCCTGTAGGTCATTCCACTTTCTTTGAGCTTGCGGATAAGATCACTGTCGCGCATTTTAAGCCGTCCAATTCTTATTCCTTTAGCCTTGGCATTAGCAAGACCATTGCGAACTCTCTCGGCTATAAGATCGCGTTCAAGCTGCGCGACTGCGCCAAGTATCGTGAATACGGCCGACCCTAAGGGTGTATTTGTATCAATGCTCTCGGTGATTGAAACAAACCCAATATTTAATTTCTTAAATTCCTCAAGTGCCCTTAGTAAGTGAGTCACAGATCGGGCGTAACGTGAAAAAGAATATACAATGACTTTTCCAATCAATCCAGCCCTAACGTCATTCATCATTCGGTCAAGTGCAGGACGAGATTGTTTTACGCCTGATTGATTTTCATCCTCATAGATCACATAATCAGTAACATTATTTCTTGTGCAGTAATCTCTTAGTGCTCGAACCTGGGCCTCAAGTCCTGTGGATTGGTTGCCCGTTGAAACTCTACAATAAAGTGCAGTCTTTTTTATAAGTATTTCCTCATCAGAACCTCGGTAACGAGTAGTTTGGTTTAAATTTCATAACACTCCCTTTGAAATCGTTTGTTGTTTTGTTAAATCCTGCGGCTGAATCCTTGTCTTGCTTATTGGCGAAGGCCAGGGACTCACTTTGCATT
The DNA here is from genome assembly GCA_002428265.1 of Bacteriovoracaceae bacterium UBA6153. Classification (GTDB taxonomy): domain Bacteria; phylum Bdellovibrionota; class Bacteriovoracia; order Bacteriovoracales; family Bacteriovoracaceae; genus Bacteriovorax. Next base: position 4,163 of record DIUR01000006.1, on the reverse strand, counting down.
TTAAGCATTTGACCATTTACTTTGATGAGCTGATTAACAGAGTGAAGAATTTGGGCACTCATTTGAGCGTTCATTCTTTCGGCCCCTTTAGGAGAGGCCTGGGAACTCTGAATAAATACTGCATTTGCATTTCGTTCCTGAGCGTGGGAATACTCTTGAAGAACATTTGCTAATTTAATACTTTCAGCAATCGTATGGTCATGTAGTCTATGTAAGGCCTCATCTGAACTCTTTGGAGTCATGCCATAGATTTCTTCCACTTTTCTTAGTGCATCTTGAAATCTTTGGAGCTGTGATAAAACCTGATCATCTTTAAGTGGTAGAACCTGAGCGATGCCAATAGCATTATCAAGTCCAGCATTTATGGCCCTCACCAAGTTTTCGTGGTTGCGAGCTTGTTGCATCATCTCTTTAAGCTGAATAAATCTTTTTAAATTTTCATGGTAAATTTTTATGAGATAAGCATAGTTGGCCCAACCAGCTCCACCGTCACCCCATGAATAAGCATTTTGATTTATTGTCAGTGAGATCATTAAAGTTAATACTTTTAATTTACTACTTAGATTCAATCAACTCATCCTCACCAAAGGCGATCTTTAGTAAAATAGCCAATTTCCCTAAGTCTGGATATTTTGTCTCCATTGCCTGAATTTTTGCTTTGTCAGTGCCGTCACTGGTACAAATCCAATAGCTCAACTCATCTGGAATGATCTTTAAAATCGCTCTTTTCTCATCTTGCATGTAGAAGATTTCTGAAAACTCACGTTTAACAATTCTCAAGCTTTTAATGGCATTTAATTCTGTCTCATTAAAGTCAAAAGTTTTTTGAAAATCAGACCAGTCAATTTTTCTTTGCCTTAAAATAAAGACATGCGTGGTATTCGGGAAAATTGCATCTGCCACTTCTGGAATACTTAAAAAATCTTTGTGATTTTGAGTGATACAAAATATCGAGCAATTATATTTCCTAAAGACGCGGTAGCAGTAGAGAATATAGTCTCTAGTTGATGCGGTCTTGAAAAGTCGATGGGCCTCATCACAAATCAGGATATAGGGGCAAGCTAAATCCTTTTCTGCTTCTCTTTGCACAAAGTTAGTAATTAGAAGCATGAAAACATCTTTAAGATCAGGAAAATCATCTAGGCCTTTAACCTCAATGGCCGTGATATTTTTATTGAGCTTAATATTACTTTGCCCATCTAGTAATTTTCCATAGGCCGTTTCACCCGTCCAACTAAAAAGAATTTCTCCATACTGTTTAAGTGTATCGACTTGATGACTTAAAAGCTGTTGCCTGAGATCACTTAATGTCGGTGTCTTTCCTTTTGTTTTGTTGTACAGCTCATAGATACAGGCTTCTAGCAGGGCCTTTTCTCTTTTAGGCAAAGATTCTTGTCCCTCATCTCTAAACATCAGTTCTAAGGATGCTAAGATTGATTTAACCTTGAGCGTACTTGGCTTAGTTTCTTTAACGCCTAGATCAAAGGGATTTAAACAAACATTTGAATCAATGGACACATCAATAAATTCACCGCCACATGAGGCCACAAAATTTTCACTCGACTTCCCGTTATCCACAAAAACAATTTTGGGAGTCGGTTTTTGGGTGAAGAATTGAAGCATCAATTGGCACAAGGTAAAAGATTTTCCTGCACCTGAACCACCAATGACCAGACCATTCCAGTTTGGAAGCTCTGGGGCAAAGGGATCAATGGCAAATGGTACAAAATCCCGATTAGGAAATATACATACCGGCCTATTGTTTCCTCGCCAGTAAGAGAACAAAGGCATTAAGTGACTTGCATTCGAGCTTTTTATTTTTTTAGCTCGAAATGCTTCACATGAACCAGGCCATGAGTGAATAAAAGTCTCAAATGAAGTGATTGTTTCACATATCCCTTCAGCTTGATTGAGAGTTTTAAGCTCTCTTAAAACTTGATCAACTTTTCTTTGAAGATTTTTCTTCTCTTTGTCCCAAAGAATGATCGTCATCCCCATGGTTAAAATTTTCTCATTACCTCCAATTAACTCTTGCAAAAGTCCTTCAAGGTTAGACAGTTTTGATTCACTTTCAAGATCGCTTACATTTTTTGAGCCTGCTACCATTGAATAGGCCAAGCGTCTTTGTAATTGCAGCTTATCCTTTTCTTGGGCCTGTGGTTTAATTTCAACTGACTGACTTATCCAGTAGTGAAATGGCATTTTAGTTAGTGCATCGGCCATAGAGGCCACTGTTCTATCTGGCAAAAGACCTAGATTAATAAACCGAAAAAAGTAGCTTCCTATTTGAAGACTCTCAGGATGAATAATCACATCTGAAAGCAAACTCTGTTCTAACAAGCTAGGTGCAAAATCCTCGTTCTCGTCTCTAAGGAGTGGAAGACCAATTTTTTCCATGCGCTCAAGATTAAAATACTCAAATATTAGGCCGTGCCATTCTTCTTTTTGCAGTAGCTTTGGCATTAGACTCAATCCATCCAAATGATCTTTCACTTGTTCAAATGCCCTAAGAAATTGATCGCGATGCTCCCTATACTCATCTTCAATCATTTGTGAATAATATTCATTAGGTTTAAATAAGCTATCGCGCTTTATCTTCTGAGGCCGTCCTCTTAAAAAAAGAACAATCTCTGGTGAATAAAAGTTTCCGGCTTCTTCATTCTTTTTAAGAAAATTTATTCGAGCATCAACCAATGGACGATAGGCCTCATCCGTTTCAAGCATTTCTTTAGCATGGCCATCAATCAGATCACTTACATTTGATGAGAGCCTGTAAAATAATTGCAACCTTAAACCTTCTTCCACTGAATTAAGAAGGTTGGTTATTTGTTGGCAAAATTGATTAACAACTTCATGGGTGGCCGTACTAATATCAAGTCCACTTATTTTTAGACCACCACCGAGGGAGCCATCATTATAGACCATGAAATTTTCATCAAAATGCCAGATTGGCAATAAATCTCCAAGGTTTGTAAACTTTTTAACAGTGCTCATTAGATCGCCTTTTTGAGAGCTACAATACAGCTTGCTAGATGCTCCACAATCATTTCAGCTTCTTTTAGAAGTTTAATCATCCCATAGTCATCGTCATTAACAGATTGAATCACAAATGCATCTGAGAATGGTTTAAGCTCATCAAGACTCCCTATAACTTCTTCAATTAAATAATCCTTATCCATTTTTCAATTTTCCTTTTTTATAATTTTAAAATTAATTTTATTCTTGTTCTTTGGTTCTTCTGATGCTGAATAATGCCCTCTGGTAAGATAGAACTTAAGTATGTCTTTGATGTAGCCGTCTGGTTTATTTCTCTTGATGAAAAATAAAGACACCAATAGCGTGACAGGAACTAGGAAGATAAAAATAAATCCTAATTTCCCACCATCAAAGAAAAGTCCCATAATGGCAGAGATAACGAGTACCAGAAGAAGATCGAGGGCCTCAAGGCCCACGATCTTGAGTTTAGTATCTAGGTTACGATGGACAACCGAGCTATCAAGCTCTTGCATCTACACCGCACTTTGAAACATCGGGATAATGAACTTCGCAAGAATTCCGACAATTGATGCCACGATGACAAGAACCATTCGGCGTTTACTACTTTCATCACCTGTTGCTGCTAAAATTGCGGCATATACAAGTCCAAACACTGCAACGGCAGGAAGGATTTTGCCCACAATAAGATTTGTAATACTATTGACCTTAGAATCAAAACTTCCTGCCTGAGCAAAGGCCAGCTCAGGATGAAAAGCTATAAAGCCCATTAGTAACAGTATTAAACTTGGCATTGAGTATTTTTTAAGCACACTGCACCTCACTTGATTCTTTTCTATTTTCAGTTAGGTCAATTACCAGTTTCTTAAAAAAATTAGTCAGTGGCTCAATGAGGATGTGAATATCTCCATTGGTGTATTTGTTTTGGTATGCCTCTCCAATAGTGAACCGAAGAGTTTTATCATCGCGATAAATCACTTTATCTACTTTGTAATAGATTGATTCCTCACTTACTTTCACTGGGCGCAGATAGATTTCATCACGCCTGCCATCTGTGGCACTGGCTTCTAATAAATTTACATAGAGTACAAATTCACCAGATTTTTCAAGATAAAATGCTCTTCCTGCACAAAACTTCTTTTTTGTTTTTTGATTTACCCACCATAGAC
>DIUR01000007.1 GCA_002428265.1 Bacteriovoracaceae bacterium UBA6153 | reverse complement strand
TATCTTGCCCTGTAATAGTAGAGTCCACTCTCCGAATCATATTCTCGGTTCGTATAAGCAAAGTTAGTTTTAATCAATGGGTTCTGTGTATTATCCACTGACCCATTCACTATTTTTAAAATCTTCCCAAAACTTGAGTACACATAGTGCTGGATGATGTTTCCACTGGAGTTGGTAATCTCAATAATTGACCCCAGACCATCCTTATGGAAAAAATATGAGCCCGCTGCCTGAGCAATCCCCCTAGAGACACCGTGACTAGTCACATCCATTGAAAGCACATCATCTGTTCTCATTCCTGAGTGAGTGTATCTCACCAGTGTATTATCATCTTCATCAAGCTCAGCAATCACTTCTTGTCCGTCGTAGACGTATTTGCGGGCAAGGATAAGATTACCCGTTCCATTTCTCACCTTCTTAACCACTCTCCTGCCAAGAGCATCGTAGGAGTACTCCACCTTTTTGACAGAGGAATTATTCTCAAACCACTCAATCGAGACAAGCTGATTCTCTGAGGAGTAAACAAAGTTTTGAACTTTTCCTGCAAACTGCTTTTCTTGACGAGAGATCAAGTTTCCATTGAGGTCGTAAACATAAATATGCCTCCAGTCCTCTTCAAGGCGATGCTTCTTATTATCATAAGTATAGCTCCCCTGATTGTCTGAAGTCCTGTTTCCAAGACTGTCATAATTAAAGGTCTCAAGATTATGTAAGGCATCCGCCTCGGGGTGAGAGGCACTGATCAACTGCCCTTCATTATCATACTGATACTGGTGGGTCCCATGAGAGGTCACCATTTGAGTCCTGTTGCTGATGGGATCTCTCGTGTAGTGGGAGTAGCTAATCGTATTTCCGGATTTGCGGTGATTGATTTGTGTTAAAAATGAGTTCGCATCAAACACAAATTGAGTCGAAACCAGATTTGGTCTCGACATAGAAGTAATTCGACTCGCAAAATCATAAGCAAATCCAAAACTTTCGTTTTTGGAATTGGTCACTGTCTGCAACCGATCTTGTTTGCTATACTTATCATTAAAATAAATGAAGTCAGACTCCCTCTGTAAAAGATAGCATCAAAATTTAAAATCACTCGGCACCAAAAGAGACTTCTTGTTTGTTTTATTCTCAATTGTTTTAATAAAAAATTCAAGGTCAGATGGATGAAGGAGTGATTGAATTAAATACTTTTTACATTTAATATATGAATGATCATAAGAGCTAAAGGGGACTATACGAACTCGATTAGAACTTCCCTTTATGATTCCAAACAATTCAATTTCATTTATTTTAAAACTGACTCTTTTTCGCTCATTAAAATCATACCCTTCCACTATATCTTTATTAATCAGAATTCTATATTTTCTATTGGTCAGAATTCCTATAAAAGGAGAAATTGTAGATATGACAAGAATAACGGTAATTGGTACAATAGCACCATAACCGCCAATGCCAAACAGAATCAATACTGCAACCAACGCTGACAAAATTATTCCTAAAAAATGTTTTTTCCATGGCCTGAATGCAAAGGTAACGACTTTATTATTCATGGTGACTGCTTTATTATTCATTTTGAGGAATCTCCTCTCATTATTGTCCACCGATCCATTCACTATCTTTAAAATCTTACCAAAACTTGAGTACACATAGTGCTGAATAATATTTTGGCTACAAAAAATTTAATTCAAATCTACAGGATTTAATTTTCGCCATTTCCTTTTTAAAAAGATGAGTCGCACGGGATGAGCAACAAGGCTAAATCCAAGGATTCCAAGAAATCGGACTGGCCGGAATTCTATAGGAATACCTTTAAACAGGTTCAAGAAAACGAACACGATCTCTACTCCAATTGGAGAAGTAACTGCCAAAAGAGTCGTCTCGATTACCATATCACGAAGATAAAGTGTTTGATTTTTAAGTACTCGATTCCTTAAAAATATAACGTTCTTTTTTACTTCCTCTTCAGAAATTACCATACTACAACCTGCACTCATATCGCTGCGGTTCAGCAGCTAAGAGTTGGCAATATCAATAATTGAACAAAGACCATCTTTAAAGAAGAAGTTATTTAATTTTATCCGATACTACGATTATTTTTCATTAGTATAGAACAAACCGATTCACAAAAGATCAATCCTCCCAATATTAGGGTTAAAAAAAATATTGGAAAAAAAATTATCTTAGCTCCAACATTAATAAAAACAGGGTGTCCCGAGAATTTCATTCCTCCCCAGCCTATTAACGACAAGGCAATTCCACTAAAAAGACCTTTCACAGGATTTGTGATCTTCCAATATTTGTTAATAGTATGTCCAATTAAGCAAAGCACTCCGGGCATAATCATGCCGACAGAACCTGCCTTAATTATAACATCTGAAGACAGTGAAAATGAAATTGTCCAAACTGTAACCCAAAGACCTAAAAAGATAAATTTCACTTGTTAACCTCATCTTCAGGAAGATTAAACTTAACAAAGACCGCTCCCTCACTTGCTAAAACTAAAGGGACATAAACCGGCTTTTTAAATATAAATGAAGCCCACCCAGTAAGTCCACCTGTTGCAACTCCAATCCCAAGAGCTGTTAACCCAGATTCGCCTGCAGTTTTATGATTACCTGTAAGCATATCATTAGTTGAAGAAGCTAATCCAGATGCAATACCTGAGGCCAAAGCTCCCTCTAGCGCTGCCGCCCAACCTCCCTTAAGCTTCAGCATAGTTGCCACGCTTTGCCCCATTTTCATTCCAAGCCAAGCACCTCCTGCTGCTGCGGCGGCAACTGCTGTCGCAACACCTAAAGCAGTCCAACCATCTTTTTCCCATGTTTGTCTTGTATTAAAATTGTTTTTTGCTTCAAATGCAGCAAGAGTTCCGGTGAAACCTAAAATGGCAGCTGTCGCAACAGCCCCAACAGAAAAATAAGCAGTTCCACCAGCAGCAAATGCAAAAATTGCTAAGAAGATAAACTCACCATTTGGATCAATATAAGAAATTGGATTATTATTTGCATACGTGTATTTCTGAAATACCGTTCTAACATCAGTACCTTTCCCAGGATGCGGATCCTCCTGCAAAAACCTACCAATATGAGCATCATAATATCGCGCTCGATAGTAATAGA
>DIUR01000034.1 GCA_002428265.1 Bacteriovoracaceae bacterium UBA6153 | reverse complement strand
CCAACTTTTTTGATAAAGAATCCACCTGAAATACTGTTACAGGTGCCTGTCTTCAGGGCGTTGATCATAGGGGAGTTTAAGTTTTTTTGGTTCGACTGCATGGTTATTTTCATTTTCTTGAACTTCAGTGAACTCTGAATTGAGCTTCTTAAGTCCACTAATCGCTGGGCCTTCAATGACGTTGCCGTGACAGTCAAAACGTGAGCCATGACATGGACAATCCCATGACTTCTCAGCATTATTCCATTTTACAATTCCGGCCAGGTGAGGGCAGACAGCACTCATGTATTGAACTTCTCCATTATGAGCTTTATAGGCCGCAACCATTTTAGTTCCATTTCTAATAATGGCACCTTCATTAGTAGGGAGCATATTCAATTGATTTTTGCTTCCAGGAATCATCCAGTCAGCATACTGAGCAGCAACGTTGGCATTTTCTCTTATGTAATTTTTAGCGGCCTTAAGTGAAATTCTATTAGGCGCATAAAGCTTTTCCCATGGGTTTTCTCTTCCCATGATTTGATCTGTGATGAGCATGGCGCCTATCGTCCCATGAGTCATACCATTTCCAGAGTCGCCGGTAATAACGTAGACATTTTTTTCATCCATTGGATTTCTTCCAAGGTAGGCGAGTCCATCTACCGGCTCCATTACTTGTCCTGACCATTGATAAAGAAGCTCTCTGACAAAACTAAAATGTTTTCTCGTCCACGCTTCCAATATTTTATAACACTCTTGTGGATCATCACTCTGGCCTGTTTTATGATCTTGTCCACCAACGATTAAAATATCGTGGTCTGCTTGCTCTTCAACTCTGATGTAATGGTAGGGATCAAGTGTGTCCCATAATAATACATTAGGAAAAAAACCTTTTTGAATTTTAAAACCGAGAACATAAGTTCTGTAGGCCGCTTGTTTGGTATGAATCGCAAACAAGTCATTGATGGGAGTATTGGTGGCCACAACAATTGAATCGCAATAAACAATTCGGCCATTTTTTGTTTTGACGAATGAGTTCTCTCCGCCTTTCATTTCTACAACGTGAGAGTTGGTATAGATTTGAGAGCCACCTTTAATAATTTTGTCTGCAAGGGCCGCCATGTATTTTACAGGATGCAGTTGCATCTGTTTGGGAAAATGCAAGCAAGGGCCAGATTTAAAATTAGTAAAGGGAGAAAATGCTAGTTTTTCGACACTGACTAGACCTGCTTTGTGAGCGGCCTCTAGTTCATCCTCTAAGACACTTTCGTTCTCGTCATCAAGAGCAAAAAGATAGCCACTCACTTCTTTTAACTCACAGCTGATCTTTTCATCTCTTACAATGTGCTTAACTTTTCTTATGGCCTCACTGTGACTTTGGATCGCGAGTCTGAGTCCTTCTTCGCCGTGGTAGCTTTCTATTTTATATAATCTATCATCTAGAGCGTTTGAAAAGTGAGCAGTTGTTCTACCACTTTGACCACTTCCGAGTTCTGCGGATTCTATAAGGCAAACTTTTTTTCCTTCTTTCATGAGTAGGTAGGCCGTGGTGAGACCAGCGATTCCTCCTCCAACGATACATATATCTGTTTTGAAATCTTCATTTAATGGGATGCGCGTAGGCATATGAGACCCATCAAACCAAACTGAAACACTCATAATAACTCCTTGTCATTGAGTTCAATACCCAATGATTAGGATTGCAAAAGTGCGACCAATAAAATCCGGTTTATTCCCAGGAAGTTAGGTGTAGTGTGTTCCAGCTTTCCCCATGGTTTGGGGTTATTTAGCGGGATTTTCTCCATAGAGAATTCCTTCTCCTGAATAAGAATAAAAAATCATTGCTGGGTCCACTGGGTCTATCGTTAAACTACGTGCATTTTGTTGAAGGTGTGGTTCGGTATTTTTACTCCAGCTAAGGCCTGCGTCTTTGGAATAAAGCATTCCGCCATTCCCCCAACCCGGCGCTTGGTCGAAATACGAGGCCACGTGAATAGTGTTAGGATTTTTCGGATCAATTTTAATATCAGTTGCCTGAGTCACTTGCTTCATTCGGTTCCAGCTTGCACCATTATTAATACTTTTCCAAACACCTGTCATAAGTCTGTTGCCATGGTTTTCATAGTCAACCAACCACAAAGTACCAGGGTTGTTAAAATCCACAGCAAAAGCGGTAGGGAAGAACCAAAATTTTGAGTTGATAGAGAGATCTTTGGGTGTATTGATCACTCCTCTTAAAAGTTTCCAGCTAGTCGCATCGTTGGCAACATCCAAAAAATAAATCCCAGTTTGTGCCTGATTAGAAAAAGTTGGAGCATCTCCTGTTAAAAGTGCGTAGACGTTTCCATTAGTAGGGTCGACTTCGATCTGTGGAATGATTTTATTTCCAGGAGGAAGACCATCATTGGCGTAGGTCCAGTTTGCTCCATCATCTTTTGAAATGATAATACCTGCTTCTTGAGAGCCAGCATAAATCACACTATTTCTTGAGTCATAGGCCACAGACAAATACTGGCGATTAAAACTATTATCATCTGGAGTAAGGCGACTCCAGCTTCTTCCTCTGTCGGCCGATTTAAAAATTCCACCAGCACCTTTGACAACACTGGCCTTTTTTAAGTTGGGAAAATCTTGAATTGATCCAGCTGCAGCATAGGCCAGCATATCGTTTTGAGCATCGAAGGCAAAATCATAAAAACTATTAAATTGAGTTTTAGGAATTCTAAAACTTGCACCATGGTCCTCAGAAACCATCGCTCCGATCTCGGCCGTTGCACTATAAAGCAGGGCAGAGTTGGTCGGATGAAATTTCATTTTGTAGACCGAGCTTGACTCTAATCCTTTTGTCTTCCATTTTTTTATTTCTTTGGGGGGAGAAATTTTAGGAAGCTCTTCTTTTATTTCTACGTTACCTAAAGTAATTTCCTGAGTCGAAGCAGGAAGTTGATTGGTTGACCTGGCAGAGCTGACATAAACTGAAACTGTCGCAATATTTGAATCTAGGTCTCCATCATTAACTTTATAGGTAAATGTGCTTGTACCACTAAATCCGCTACTAGGAGTGAACGTGCATTCTCTAGAGGCCCCACCATTACAAACGACAGAGCCATTTGATGGATTAGAAACCTTAATATATTTTAGAGTGCTCTTTTCAGTATCACTTCCGGCATTTAGTGTAATGGCGATTGAGGTATTGTATGAAGTCGACACAGACTGAGCAGGAGGTACCTCAGGAGCAGTATTAGCGGCATGTGCGCTTGATAGTAGTCCGAAGGCGATAACTAGTGTCGTTTTCAAATAATACGTCCCAGTGAATGATTTCCTTCTTTATCGAACTTATTAAAAAAATGTTTATGATTTTACTGTTATTGAAACGTTTGAGTCGGGAATTATAATTCAAGACAATGGCGGAGTTACCGATAGTTATATATCTAATGGAAAAAAAACGAACCAGAAAAATTATCGTACGTGAGAGGAGATCTTACCTCATTGCTGCCAGCTGTAGTGCTGTTGGGGCCTTGCTACTTTTTTATAAGTTAATGCAAAACGATCTCTATCTGAAAATTTTAAATTTTAAATGGATTGCTGCCGTTTTATTTCTTCTTATTGTTGGAAATATCATTCATGGATTTTTTGCTTTAAAGAGCTGGAGTTCGATTGAAGATGATACTGTTTTGGAAGATCTTATAAAAACCAAAATAACTTTTTACAAGTCATTAGTTATCAATTTTTTTATTCCCTATATTTTGCTGATTATTTTATTTTTTGTGATGAAAGAGTATTTTATTTCAACCATTGCTTCATGTATGTTATTGATTATGAGTATGGGGTGTTACTACTTTGATTTGTTGCCGACGCTCAGGCAAAATAAAAAAGACTAATTTTTATACCAACATGCCGGCCTTTGAGCATAATGGGATAAACAAGTATTTTTAGAAGCATCATATTCATGCATGGCCAGTGGAAGTCTTTCTTTGCACAATGTTCCGTTTATCATTGTATCTAATCTGCACTGTCTCGATGGATAAGTATCATTCATGGTAGACTCTACCACTTCATCATCATGAAGTTCACATGAGATATCAAAATTTTTAACCAGGTTTAGAAAATCTAGTCCTGCAAGGGCACTCCTAAAGCATGCTTCAAGGGCACTACCTTTTAGACCTGCGCTATTGATACATTTATTTCTTAAGACAGGACCCACTCTTGAAGTGTCGTATGAAAAAGGAATGACTTTTACTTCCAGGTCCAGAAGCTTTTTAAAGCAAGCGCTACTTGCATAATAATCCGCTTGCCCTTCAGCACTCATCATGCTTTTCCCATTTTCATCAGTAGGCCCTTCCCATTCTGGCGGCGCTGATTTTCTTGGAGCTCCACCAAAGAGATGGCCGATCTCATGACAGATAATCATTCTTAATGAATCCGGCGTGAGCCTTGTGCTTTTTAAAAGCCCCGTATTGATCTCAACTATTAATTTGTCATACTCGTGTTTTGCACTGGCTGCAGCGCTGAAGTTATCAATGACTGTAAACTCAATTGGTTTTTGGAACTCTTTTAAAGCAATATTTTTATAAACTTTTTGAGCGTCCTCGATAATCTGAGTTTGCCAAGCATTGGCAGAGGCGTGCGAGTTCGCTGAGAATATCATGATAAAGGCCAGAAAAAATTGAATCATTATTTACCTTTAAATCTTGCTTTTAATGCTTCATTTGTATCGACTTGTTTACCTTGAAGTTCAAGGTAGGTGCATCCACTTGGAACACCTAAAAAGTTTTTGTCCACATCACAGTATGTTCTTTCAAGATTCATTTTTTTATACTTAGCACTGGCGCCTAATTTGATCACAGATTTTACAGTACAAACACCAGCGATGATTTCAGCTTTGACTTCAATATTATTATCTTCAAGATCGTGCTTAATTTCACTTAAGTCATTCAAGCGAACTTTAAATGAATCTTTCGGACCGTTTAATCCCAAAAATTTTACTCTTTCCTGAACTTTACTTCTGATCATCGGATGCACTTCTTTCTTATTTTGTTTATCCATTAACCAGTAAAAATCGACAAAGCCATTTGGCCCGGAAACAAATTTACAATCGCTATCAGTAAAGGCGTGAATATTTAAAATATTTTCAGAATTTAAGCTCTTTTCTAATGTAAAAAGCTTCCTCTCAACACTTCCTGCTGCCATTGCAGTTTGAGCACTTATAGCTAAAACAGTGATCGCAACATTTAGGTATTTCATAGAGAACTCCCGGACATTAATTTTATAGGTATAATCATAACCCTATAGTGTCCCCGGAAGGAGAAAGCATGGAAAATTTACAATGATCGTGCACATTTTTAAAACATTGATATATAGGCGCTATGAAAAGATTATTGAAAATCATTATCTTAGCTGCCATTTACTCCACCTTCTGCCAGGCCAGTTATGCCCAGAGCTGTCCTACGGATAGAAGTGATTATTTTTGTATCTCACCGGAAATGGCCCCTGATTCACTTATTACTCAAACTCTTTTTTATACAATTCCCGTTACCCTTATCTCAGAGTTTAAAGTTTCATTAGAACTGGATGCCAAATGGGAGAGTCCTTATTTTGGAGCGGGGGTTTCATTTTATGAAAATAGATTTCGTCTTATGATTTTGGGAGGAACAACCAGAATTAAAGGAATGACTCCTGATGCTTATGCGGCCATCGTTTGTCATGAATTAGGACACATCATCGGGGGAGCGCCATTTCAAACTATTTACGCTGCTGAGTGGTCATCGTCAGAAGGGCAGGCCGATTTTTTTGCAGCAAGTGTATGTCTTCCACGTTATTTTAAAAAATTAGGTGTAAGAGATGATGAAATTTCAAAAAGAGTAGAGCAGGCCGGCTTTGAAATGATAACGGCATTCATGACTATTGAAAAAGGTGATATCGAAAGATTTAAAAAAGATGAAACTGTTGTGAATGAAACGCTCGTCAATAATTATCCGACGCTTCAGTGTCGTTATGAAAATTTCAGGGATAATTCCAAAAAACCATCATGCTGGTTCAAAAAATAGAAATGGAAACCCGGGCTTACGCCCAGGTTCCACAAATGAATGAGACTAGATGTCTGCTTGATTTTCCATATCGTTTTGATTCACTTGTCCTTTTTGTGCTTGTCCAGATTTTAAAGGCGCTTGTCCTTTTTGCTGTCCAAGATTACTTTGTTGTTGACCCTGGTCTTGCTTCCAGCTTTGTCCTTGGTGAGGCGTTTGCTGAGAAGATTGCTGGCCTTGTTTTGGTTGTTGTTGCGATGGTGCTTTAGGTTGGATTGCCATTATTAACTCCTTAAAATAGTCAGGCATCATTGCCAATGTGACTAAGCTTTATGGAGCAATTGAAGTGCCATAATAATGAGTAAAATTATCAAGGCATTTGCGATGCTTCGTAAAATAGAGTGAGACAATTTAGGACAAAAAAATGGTGCAGATAAAATCTGCACCATGAACGTATAACTATTTTTTTGAATAAATTTCGTACATCACAAGACCAATTAACATCACTAAAAAAAATCCTGAGATAATAAGTGCTCTGGCATTTGTGCTTTTTTGTTCTTCAGTACTCATCTTAGTTGGTTCAGGTACAATTGTTGTTTTAGTTTCGTTATTCATAAATTCCTCACAAGAAAATTCACAACCATAAAGGTCATGCAATTAATTAGTAGTTAGCAGTGAACTGAATTATGAATAAAGAGGAGGGCCTCTGGCGGAAGTTGATTTTGGAGATTGGCAGTATTGAAGACTTGAAAAATCAAATGAGTCTGGTTTTTTGGCAAGAGAGAAAAGCGTTAAAACAGAACTCTGAAGTATAGCGTCTGGAGCTGAGCTAGAAACGATTTTTTTCAGGCCTTTTTTAATCGTTTGTTGTTCTTGGTATCCACCAAGTTTTAAGATGGCCGACTGTATTTCAGATTTTTTATGAGAGCTGTAAAAGTCTTCATTAAACTCAATTGAAGTTGAGATTTTAGGAATAGAAAGAAAAGCGCAAAAGAGAGCAATTTTTAAGAGGACAATAATATTGATTGGCTTTTTAACCTTTAGCATTAGTGAGAGTATACACTAAAAAGCCTCTTAGTAGAATTCAATAACCAAACTTATGGCAATTATTGAAAGAGATAACAGCCCGATCATAAAGACCATGTCTGCAATTTTTTCAATTTTTGGTCTTCCCGAATGGGCCCGCATAGCAGAATAAGAAAAAACACTCGCTGTAAAAAAGAGGATGATAGGAAAAATGATCATCTCATCTAAAAAAGTATTGTCGGATTTATCACCCATTTTTACAAAACTTAAAATGACAAAACATATCGCCAGAAGATTTGATGCTGTCGGAAGAATGTGGTGAGCAATTCTAGTGTGAGATTCATTATTAGAAGAGTCGTTACTAGATGCTGATGGTTTCATTAATTAATCTCAATTTGGGCCTGATAGCCGTTAAGGACAGGAAGAGGATTAATAAAAGTAATGAGAATACGACCCCATCCAGCGGCAATAATACTTGGGTGATAAGTGACTTCTATTTTTGATTTACCATTTTTTGGCATGATTAAAATTTTGTAAGCATCATTGTGCTGCTTCCATTTTGTTCTTCCCATAAACTTTAAAGTGGCACGTTCAATTTCCATAGATCCCTTAGTTTCTAATTCAAGATAGCCAACTTCAGTTGCAAATTGAGGAGGAAGATCAACCACCGTATCGCCTTTTAAAGCATGATCAGGAATAGGGACCAGGATTTTTTTGTAGATCTCATAATCCATTTTTACTGAAAATACCTGCGCAGACTCCTGGAGGATCTCTACTTTTGCTACCCCACCTGAATGGAGTTTGCCTTTTAGGATGTGGTATCCGGCCGATTCAGAGGCCATGCCCATATTAAGAAGTGTGCTTAAAGATATTATGATAGCGAGAATGAGTCTCATTTTTTACCTCAGGGATTAGATAGGAGCTTAGTCTAACAATGAGGGCATACGAGGACAATAGGGCCTGTAAAAATGGCCGACAAAAACGATACAGCTTACAAAATATTACACCTGACGAAAATAGTTTGTAATACTGCATGAGAAGTTGAAAACTATTTCAATCAAGGATGGTAATTATGAAAAAGTTTTTTTATGTAACTGCGCTTTCTGTTATGGCGCTTGCTAATTCTAGTCAATCAATTGCAAATGATAAAATCGTTGGTGGGATCCTGGTTGATCCAGCTGCAACGAACACAAAATATATCGTAAGCATCGGTGGTGGGTGTGCTGGAAGCATTATTTCACCAAAATGGATTCTTACGGCTGCTCACTGTAAGTCAATTTTCTCTCGCGCTATTACAGGTGGAGGAGTTGATCTTCGTGGAGCTGGAAGAGTAAAGCTTGAAATTAAAAGATCAATCATTCACCCAGACAATATTGCTAGCAAATTTGTAAATGACTTTGCTCTTCTTGAGCTTAAGACTCCAATTGATTTCGCAGCAACAGGTCTTGGTGCAATTACTCTAGTTGATCCAGCATTCGCTGCTGCTGGTGGAATTGATGAAGGTGTTATTGCAACTGTATTAGGATGGGGAGCTACAAGCGAGAGCGGAAGCACTTCTTCACTTTTAAGAAAAGTTGATGTTCCTGTTGTAAGCAACAAAAGAGCAAACGCTGCATACAATGGCGCAATCGATTCAACGATGATTGCTGCTGGATACGATGAAGGTAAAAAAGATTCTTGTCAGGGTGACAGCGGTGGGCCACTTACTGTTGTTGGAACTGATGGAACAGACATCCTTGCTGGTGTTGTTAGTTTTGGTCAAGGTTGTGCAAGAGCTAAGTATTACGGAATCTATGCTAACGTAGCTTCTGCTCACGCTTGGATCATGAAAACAATTGCTGAATAAAATTTAAAAATATTTTTAAAGTAAAAAAGGCCCCTTAATGGGGCCTTTTTTTATTTGATGGGTTTTACAAAGTTGAATTGTTCCAGGGTTTGTCTTATTCCTGCGGCCGAGAAATACTCCATAACAAAAAGTCTCTCCCTTGTTTTATCAAGTTTATTTTCTTTAAGCCCGGAAGTGGCCTTGTCCAAACTTTTATCGGCCGTGCTGATCATGGAGTTGATTTCAGTTTGAGTAAAAAGTTTTTTTACAGAGACAAGCTGAGGGAATAGTGTTTTTTGAATTTCTTGAAGGGCCTGTACGCGCTTGAAGATTTCTTTGGCATTTTCAGTTGCAATATCTTTGGCAAAATACTCATTAAAATTTTCACACCTAAAGGCCTGCGAAAAATAACTGCATTTTGACCCGCGAATTTTTTGAGGAGTTTTATGGTACTCGCGAATGTGGGGAGTCATCACCTGGTTTTCCTGGCATTCACGTTCTTCATTTCTTGGGCGCCCGTAAACTTGCTCCATTTCATGAAAGTAAAATTTATCCAGATTAGAAGGCGAGTCTTTTCCAAAGGCAATATTAGGAGTGATGAAAGTTACAGAGTGAAGAAGCCGATGATAGCCTGTGTATCCTGCGACTTCTGGTTTCATATATCTTTCAGGATAAAGCGTATCCCAAAAGAGTGATCCGGCATCTCGGGCATTTAATTCTGACTCATCAAGCTTTTCAGGAGCGTAAACATTGATGATGTCTCCTGGAAGTAATTTTTCATTGGGAGATAATTTTCTGCACAGTGGACTTTCCATCCAGTACTGAATTTCTTCCGGCCACATGAACCTTGGTGTTATGGAAAGCTTTTTAAAACTCATCGCTGTTCCCCAGCAGTTAGGGCCATCATGAACGAGTTTAATATTTTGATAAGTTTTAGTGAAATCGGGAAGGCATTCAGAGATATGAAGCTTCACACTGCCCTTTCCAGCAGGAAGACATGTGTTGTTGATATATTTTGGAATAACAAATTCTGGTTGAAGAGATTTCTTCCATTCACACAATTGATTTCGCTCATGAATAAGCTCTTCACATTTTTTTGAAGTGAGAATTAATTCCTGTTTTGCACTCACTGATACAGTTAATGCAAAAACAGGTGTTGCAGTAAGAGAAATAATTGAAAACGTAATAATTGAAAGTACGGCTTTTTGCATTCCTTGATTGTATCAAGGAGAGGCCTGTCAATCTTAGCTAGGAAGATATGTACCGCGACTAGAATACTCAGGTTCTATCTATAGAAAATCCTGCAAATGCCTGCTGGGTTGGCATCAGTGAAATCACATTGATATTGACGTGAGAGGGCCTTGTCATGACCCATTCAATAGTCTCGGCAATATCATCTGCCGATAAAGCATTCACGCCTGCATAGACTGAGTCTGCTTTTGATTTATCACCTTTGAAGCGCACTTCAGAAAATTCAGTGTGGCACATACCAGGCTCTATGTTTGTCACTCGAACTTTTGTCCCTAGTAAATCAGATCTCATGTTGAGACTTAATTGGTGAACAAAGGCCTTGGTGGCCCCATAGATATTTCCACCAGCATAGGGAAATTCTCCAGCGACGGAGCCTAGATTAATAATATGTCCTGAGTTTCTTTTAACCATGCCTGGAAGAATTTTATGAGTGCAGTAGAGAAGACCATTGATATTTGTATCAATCATCGTTTCCCAATCATTAAGGGAGGCATTTTGAACGGGGTCCGTTCCAAGAGCAAGACCAGCGTTGTTGATCAGGACATCTATTTTTGACCAGTCTTCAGGAAGAGAGTCGATCGCTTTTTCAACTTGTACTTTGTCAGTTACATCAAGACAAAGTGTATGAATTTTATTTCCGAACTCGGCCTTCATGGACTCAAGCCTTTCAATTCGCCTTCCTGTTGCGATAACAGTATGGCCGGACTTAATGAATCTTCTCACCATTGCGGCCCCGAAGCCTGCCGTTGCACCAGTTATAAAAACGTTCATTATTTTCTCCTGAAGATGATAATTCCATGGCTTATGCTACTTCGAGAGGACCGAATTGTTAACCTTTTTACTCATGTAAAGCGCTTGTTCTGGCGATAAGTTATCTATGAAAACACTTAATTTTGCATTTCTAGCTATGACCCTATTTTCATTTGATGCATTTTCAAAAGAATGTCCGGTTAATACTGGAAAGTACGGAAACAATATTCAGTATCAGGATATGTTTTGCAGAATTTTGGTGAATGCAGATAAAACCAGTCCTGATCATTATAGAAATATCACGATTAATGATGATGGGATGATTCAAGTTTTTAGCAATTTTCCAGGAACAACCAATTCAAATTCCACAGGGGCGAGAGTCTTTTATTTATTTCCAATGAAGACTGAAAAGAAAATGAAAGCAAGCTCTGAAGGCCTGAATCTAACTCACCCAAGTGGTGTTGTTTTTGATTTTGATAAAAATGGAAAAGTAAGCTCTAGCGACATTAAGATGAAAGTCTCAAGTGTAATCGATTCTAAAAATAAAAGTGGTATTGAGATTGAGAGTTTTTCAAAAGGTCTGGTCGTTGATTTAGGCTATAGAATGGGGGCGACTCCGCTTACTAATAAAAACACGCCTGTTGTGATCACTGATAAAAATAATAAAAAGTGTTCGATGCTGAACTCAGATTTAAATTCTATTACGAAAGATAAAGTCGAATTGGTTCATAAAACGAATCTTGCTCTTCATAAGTTTCTTTCAAAAAAATGTCCTGGTTTGGATCTTTCTGATTTGCTTACACCATTAAAAGAAGACCTGGTTAAGGTTACTGCACCGGCGGTTATAGGACGGGCACCGGCAACTTCTGATTCAAAAGTCGTCAATGATTCAAAGAGAATGGATAAGCCTCAGTTTGATGATATGGACTCTCTTCTTAAAAATGTAGAAAGTAAGGCCAGAGCAAAGTAATAAAAAAATGGTGAATAAAATGTTTAAGACGCTTTTGCTTTTAATGACTTTGGTTATTTCTCAAAGTCTTTATGCCGAAAAAAGTAGTGGATGGAAGATCCCAGTCCTGCGACTTCTTCCTGCGCCATTAGAGCAATTGAAAATAAAAGTAACAACTAAAGCTGAGGTGGAAAAAATCCTGGGGAAACCTGCCCTCATTGAAGGAGCTAAATATTATTATGCTCAGGGAGGTTTTAAATACTCTCTTGAGATTACCTTTGAGAAAACAGTAGTCAAAGAGTTTCACTATACCTTTCTAACTCCAAGGCCACCAGTTAATCCAACAGAATTAAATATTAGTGTAGATAAACTCACTCCATTTCCCGTAAGTGGTGGGGCCGCAGGAAAATATCAAAAGTATTCAGATGCTGATGGGGAATTGGTTTTAGACCCGGTAGGAAAAACACTTTACTCAGTAAGGATTAAATAGAAATGAAATATTTAATTCTTTTTATCTTTTTTTATTCATTTGATTCTTTTTGCCATGATGATCATGAAATCGTCGCAACTCCATGTACGGGAAAAGTTCTGGATATGAGTTTTCCCGACATTGAAAAACTTAATCAAAGATTAGAGTGGTTTGGTGCCAGCAATCTTCAGGTTGCTAATTCTCCTTGTAAAGCAAAGAGCGTTCCATCAAGTTCAGAGATAGAAGAATTTATAAAGAGTAAAATAAAACCAGATCAAGTTCAAAATGCAGTGGTTAATGGAGTCGACTTTAAAGGTGAGTCTCCTATACTAATAAGAGCATTTAAAGACTTTACAACAGCAAAAGATTCATTTGGTTGGGGGCTTAAGCCTGCAAGTCAGAAAAATTTTCAAAAAGAATTTAATATCAATCCTGAATGCCGGAAAGTCATGTGTGCGATGGAAAAAATCTGGGGAAAAAGCTTAGCTGAAAAAATGCTTTTGGTGAAATTAAAACACAATTATAACACTTCCGAATATGCATTTGATTCAAGTTCAAGATTCGAAGAAAAGGAAATGGATGATGTTGTCCTGGCACTTGAAGATCTACCTCAGCATTTGATTCCTTTAGGAAAACCAAATCAGCGTCTCACTTTATTTGAAAGAGGTTACACCTTAGCTGCTTACGGTAAAGATAGTAACGTTCTTGCTAATGCAGTCGTTATGTTTTTTGGAGGCTGGAGCAAATCAGCTCCCTTAAAAAGACAGTATGCTACTTTTCATGAGTTCTCACATAATATCTCTGATTTTTATTCTGATATGGACAATAGTCCAAAATGGTTGAAAATGTCAGGATGGACGAAAAAAGGAGATGAATGGGAAAGTGGGAAAGATGCCTGTTTTATCTCTAAGTATGGACTGACAAATCCGGCCGAAGATTTTGCAGAATCCATCTCAGCATACAGGTATGGATCAGAAGATTTTAAAAAAAGTTGTCCTAAAAAATATGATTTTTTAAAGAGTGAAGTATTCAAAGGAGTTGAATATACATCCTTGGACTCTTGTATTCCCATCCCTAAAAAGAATCAGGAATTATTTTTCACAGAGATAGAGGATTCTTTAAAAAATTTAATGGAAACAAGACTAGAGGCCGCTTCAATACAAAAGAGCTGTCCTAATCTTTTAGAAGTGAAGTTAAATCAAAGTACTATTGATAATTGTTACTCTAAAATTTTAAAAGATAGCATCACTAACACGAATACAGATAAGCTAACAGCGGCCTTGTTGAAGGCCGGAATTAAAAAGAGCGATCATAATCTTGAAATGCTACTGACTTCATATGCAGAAAAAGCGGTGGGGAATGCCGAACTCGCAGAGAAGATTGCTCCGCATCTTGAAGATATAAAAAATAAAGTTGATTCAGATATTGATAAAATTATCAAGGCCAGCATGCCAGATCAGGTGAAAATGCATTATGATTTTGATCGTTTGTGTGCTCAGGAAATTTGGAATGGTGTTGTAGAGAGTATGAAAGAGTGTGCAGCAAAAACGATAGTTGCAGATGATAAGAAGTGGAGGGCCTTCGGTGCCGGTAGAGCATTTCCTAAATTAAATCTTCCGGCCGATATAACAGAAGAGGCAAAAAAAGATATTGAAGAAAGAAGGGATGCCGAGTTCATAAAACAAATGAAAAGCACAGGGTTGTTAGATGAGGCAATGAAAGTCACATTAAACGACAAAAAACAGGTTTTAAATTATCACTTCCAAATGGCCGCACAAAACTTAAGAAGCAATAGATCTGACTGGAAATCAATGGAGCCAGCAGAGTTTTGCACAACTCAATATGCACCTTCCAATTATGTAAAATCTCGACTGCCAAAAGACGCCGTTCAGATTCCAAATTTTGAAGAGTGGTGTATAGAGAAACAGTCTGCTTCAAGAAAGCGATTTAGTTTTGGAAATAAGGATATGGAGGATTTCTTAAAGGGGAAAAATTAAAGACCAGCATACCAGTCATAACCGTATTCGACCCAGTAGTCAGGAGGTCTAGTATCCGAGAAAATAATTTTTCCAACTCGCTTTAAGCTTTTATACCCATACTTAATAGGAATCGCGAGTCTCAGTGGAGCTCCATTAAGAGCGCGAAGTTCACTATGATTCATTTCATAGGCCAGGAGAGTTTGTGGGTGAAGCATTGAGGCCATATCAATCGAGACGTAGTATTTTCTATCAGGAGTCTCAAGACCTACATAATTATAATAAGTCCCGTCAGATTTTCTTCCGAGCTTATAAAAATCTAAAAAATCAGAGAACCGTGCTCCTGCAAACTGCATATCTTCGCTCCAGCCTTCGATGCAGCGAAATTCTGTAGAGTATCCAATTTTGGCGGTGGCATAAATGGCAGATAAAGGAAGAGTGATTTTTTTATCAGGACTCTCAACTATAATTTTATAATTGGCCACATCTGGAGCTGTCTCCAATCCAATGCGTCCGTTAACTCTTGGCAATTTTCCTTTGGGAGGCGATGGTCTCTCCAGTGAGAGATTCTTAGGAGGAAAAAGCTTAGACCAAAGTCTTTCATTAAACATTAACGTTTTTCTGAGAATCACAGGCGAGCGCTCAATTTTCTCTCCACTTTTAATCAAGTTGACGGCAACAATGACTAAAGTAAAAAAAAGGGTAAAGCAGGCCAGTGAGATAATCAGTCTATTTTTCAATTTCATACCCCGCAACCATGGACCTGAAGTTATTCCATCCAGCTCTTAAAACCTGAATGACATGAATGGGAATAAAAATAACGAATCCACACATCATTAAAAAGTGCTGAAACCTTGCTGCTTCATAACCACCAAGAATTTTGGTTAACCACCCTAATGTAACAGGTTTATAAATAGCTAGACCTGAGAGCACTGCCCAGATGGCCATGATAATGACTGCGGTATAGGCAATTTTTTGTATTTTATTGTAGTTGGAAAATCTCCAATCACCACTACAGACGAGATAAGCAAGATAGACGAGACCATTTAAAACAAAACCCCACATAATAAAAAAATGCCAGGCCATTCCTTCTGCTAGTCTTTGATTAATGTTGAGGGCGCGGGCAAACTCGTTAGGAATGACGATATAGATATCATTGGCCCAGTAGATAAGGATACCACTCCAAATCATGAGACAAAGAAGAGCGACATTCATCCAATGGGTGCAACGTTTGATGAGTGAATGTTTTTCGACGATTTTTGTCATTGAATTTAACTTCGTACAAAACCAATCGTAAATGTACTACCAGACCCTAGCTGACTTTCGACATTAATAGAGCCCTGGTGAGCGTCCATGACTTGTTTGGCGATATAGAGGCCAAGACCTAGACCACTGATCCCTTCATGTTTATTTCCACGCTTAAAGCGCTCAAAAATTGTTTTCAATTTCTCAACAGGGATTCCCGGGCCATTGTCTGAAACTTTTAAATAAGCAGCATCTGATTCTTGGTAGAGGCTTATACTAACAGGCTTACCTGGAGCGTATTTCATAACATTAGAAAGAAGATTCACAAAGACTTGTTCTGATCTAAATGGATCACAATAAACCATGACAGATTTTTCAATATTAGCAGTGAGTGTGCAACCAGCTTCCTGAAGCTGATCAGAAAATCTTTCAAGAATATCATTAACAAGATTAGATAAATTGACTTCAACCGGCTCTACTGTAAGTTTTCCTGCACGAATACGGGTTGTATCCAAAAGATCTTCTATAAGCCTTGTCAGTTTATCGAGTTGTTTATTATTCGTAGAAAAAAACTTAGTTAGTTTTTCATAAGGTAATGTTTTATCTTCGCTCTTTTCAATCATTCTCATCGCAATTTGAGTTTGAAGTCTCATTGATGTGATAGGCGTTTTTAATTCATGAGAAGCGATTGATAAAAAGTCATCACGCCACTTTAGGGCCTGTGAGAGCTGATCGAGATGATCTTGAATAACCATCTTTTGTTGTTCTAATTCTTTAAAAACTTTAACTTTGCTTTTTACAATCCTTACATCAAGAGGCTTATAGAGAAAATCGACGGCCCCAGCATCATAACCCATAAAGGTGTGTTGAGCATCAATGGCCCCCGCTGTGACAAAAATAATGGGAATTGATTTTGTTTTTTCTTTTCCTCTCATGAGTTCGGCAAGCTCAAAGCCGTTCATTTCAGGCATCTGTACATCAAGGAGCGCCAATGCAAAATTGTGTTGGAGTAAAAGCTCAAGTGCTTCGATTCCTGATTGTGCTTTGAAGATCTGCACGCCTTCTTCTTTTAAGAGATTATCTAGCGAGATAAGGTTTTCAGGTCTATCGTCGACAATAAGGATATTGATTTTATTTTCTTTATTCATAAGCACCTTTTAAATTGCACATTAACGATCCGATCTGTTCTAGTGTTAAAATATAGTCAGGAGCGCTCTTTTTTATCGCTGCTTCAGGCATGGTTGGATACAATGCATTTGCTGGATTCTGGACAACTGTCATCCCGCCATTTTCTTTTATGGCAAGAAGCCCGGCAGCACCATCTTCGTTGGCACCAGTCAGAACAATTCCAAGTAATTTTTTATTATAAACTTCTGCCATTGAATCCATTGTTACATCCAGAGCAGGACGAGCGAATTGGATTTTTTCTTCATTGCTCAGACTAAATGTTTTATCGCTTTCTATAAGCAAGTGATAATTGGCCGGAGCAAAATAAATAAGGCCAGGTTGGATCATATCCTTTTCCTCAGCTTCTATTATCTTGAGACCTCGTGGCGCTCTAAAAGCACTTGGGATAAAAGGTTTTTCACCTAAATGAATGACAGTAACAATTGGTATTTTAAAGTTAGGAGCTAACAGATCAAAGAGAGTATTTAACGTCTGCACTCCACCGGCAGAGGTGCCGATAAAAATAGCTTCGATTAATCTATCTGTAGGTTTGATCATTTCAGTTTCCTGTATATGCGCTCATTCGTCGACCAATGTTCAAAACGAGGACTCATCTTGGAGAACTTTAAACTCTCTTTGGAGCCAATTCCCAAAAAACCCTGCATTGATAAAGAGTCATGGAAAAGAGTGATGGCACGGTCTTGCAATTTTTTGTCAAAATAGATGAGAACATTTCGACAAGAAACAAACTGCATTTCAGAAAAAACTGAATCAGTGGCCAGGCTGTGATCTGCAAAAATAATATTTTTCTTTAACTCCGGATCAATAGCGACAGCATTATAGTTGGCGGCATAATAATCAGAAAGCGATGCTTTTCCACCGGCCTCTTGATAATTGATAGAGTATTTCTTTATGTCTTCAAGGCGATAAATACCGGCCTTGGCCTTTTCTAAGATAAGTGGATTGATATCTGTTGCATAAATCATAACTCGATTAAGAAGACCTTCTTCTTTAAAAATAATGGCAAAAGAATAGGCCTCTTCTCCACTGCTACAACCAGCGATCCAAATTTTAATCGATGGATAAGAGCGAAGATAGGGAATAACTTTTTCACGAAATGCTTTAAAGTAATCAGGGTCTCTAAACATTTCAGTTGTTGAAATGGTCATGTATTGAAGAACTGCAGTAAAAAATTCCGGTTCATGTAAAACCTTTTCCTGAAGGGCGGTAATGGTTTTCACTTTATGAACCATCATTACGCTTGAAAGCCTTCTTTTAACTGAAGCTAAGCTATAATCCCTAAAGTCATAATTATAGCGCATGAAGACTGCTTGAATAAACAGCTTCACTTCAATATCAAAAATGGCGGTTTTTTCAGTCATTTTTTACAGTCTTCCATTGTGAGGCATCCATACTCTAAGAAGCGAGAGTAGCTTGTTGAGATCAACTGGTTTGGCCAGATAATCGTTAGCTCCGGCTTCACGACATTTTTCCTGATCATCACTCATGGCCTTGGCCGTAACAGCGATGATTGGAAGCCTCTTAAAGCGTGGATCTTTTCTAATTTCTCTAGTGGCTTCATAACCATCCATTTCTGGCATCATGATATCCATCAAAACTAAATCTATATCTGGATTTGTTTTTACTTTTTCAACAGCTTCTTTACCATTTCGGGCCGTTTCAATCAGGGCCCCTTTACTTTCAAGAGCTGCACTTAAGGCAAAAATATTTCTGACGTCATCATCAACCAGAAGAATTTTTTTATGCTCAAAAATATCTTCACGGTCGCGAAGCTTTTGAAGCATCGTTTGTCTATCTTTTGATAACTGAGTTTCTACCTGGTGAAGAAACAATGTCACTTCACTTAAAAGTCTCTCCGGTGAATGAGCACCTTTGATAATGATAGACTGAGAGTATTTTTGTAGTTTTTGCTCTTCTGCGCGAGAGAGGTCTTTTCCTGTGTATACAATCACCGGAGGGTGAGAGATGTTTTCAAGCGTCGTCATTTTTTCCAGTAGTTCATAACCAGTCATCCCAGGTAAGTGCAGGTCTAGAATCATACAGTCAAAAGACATTTTACTTAG
This sequence comes from Bacteriovoracaceae bacterium UBA6153, assembly GCA_002428265.1. GTDB lineage: Bacteria > Bdellovibrionota > Bacteriovoracia > Bacteriovoracales > Bacteriovoracaceae > Bacteriovorax. The sequence goes on along the minus strand of DIUR01000034.1, from coordinate 80,334 downwards.
AAGTTCTAGTGTCATTGCTGCATTTTCGGCCATGACCACTTCGACCATCTGGTCTTGAATAAGTTCTTTAATACTTTCTCTTTGCACCTTATTGTCTTCGACAACTAAAACGCGTTTTAATCCATGAACTAGTTTTTCTTCCAGCTTATTGATTGCACTTTTCATATCGACAAGAGAGACAGGCTTTCTTAAGTATCCAATCGCACCCATTTGCAGAGCAATGTTGGCCTGGTCTTGGGCCGAAACAATATGAATAGGAATGTGTCTTGTCTTTGGATTCATCTTCAGGTCATCAATAACTGTTAGCCCACTTCTATCAGGAAGATTCATATCGAGAATAATGGCCTGAGGAAGATACTCTTCCGCTGCCTTGATACCTTCCTCAGCTGACTGAGCAATGATGCAGTTAAATTTCATTTCATGAGAAAGACCCATTAAGATTTTTGCAAAATTTGTATCGTCTTCAATCACGAGCAATATTCTGACTGAATCAGAAAGCTTATGTCTGTCATCTTCAAATGGTAGAGGTTTTGATTCATAATGAACCGGAGCAGGCTTATTGGCCTCAATAGTCACCGGAGATTTAATCATGTTTGGTTCATGTCTTTGCACATTCGTATGATTATCAGCTTTGATCATATTTTCATCGTGCTTGATGGGAAGGTTTAACTTGAAAGTACTTCCTTTTCCTTCCACACTTTCGACTGAGATATCTCCACCTAAGAGTCTTGCGAGGTCTTTAGAAATAGTTAGGCCCAAACCTGTTCCGCCATACTTGCGGCTAGTTGTTCCATCTGCTTGCTTGAAAGCATCAAAGATAATTTTTTGTTGCTCAGGTGCGATTCCAATTCCTGAGTCAGTGACAGAGAAGTCAATTCTATCAGGAGAGCCCACAACTTTTGAAATTTTGATGGATACGTCACCTTTGTCTGTAAACTTAATAGCATTCGATAATAAGTTTTTCATAATCTGATCAAGGCGTTGTCTGTCGATAAAGATTGAAGGAGCTAGGTCAGGATCAATCTCTGTCTTGAACTCAACTTTTTTATTGGTAGCAATAGGCTTAAATAGTCGCTCCATACTTTGAGTGAAGTCCGCTAAGAAAACGTTTTCTGGTTCAAGATCAATTTTTCCTGCCTCAACTTTTGAGAGATCAAGGATGTCGTTAATTAAAGTTAAGAGGTCATTACTTGAAGAGAGAATCGTTTGAACAAATTCTTTTTCTTCAGCGCCCAAAATTTTCTTTTTATCTTCAAGCAGTAACTGAGAAAGAATCAGTGTGCTGTTGAGTGGAGTGCGAAGTTCATGAGACATATTCGCCAGGAACTGACTTTTGTACTGACTTGCCAATTCAAGCTCGTGGGCCTTTTGTTCAAGGCTGTATTGTGCTTTTTTAAGCTCTTCGTTTTTCAGGTTAACTGCATCGGCCTGAACTTCCAGGTCCATGCTTTGCTTAGCAAGCTGTCTATTCGTTTGTTCAAGTTCTGACTGCTGAGTTTCAAGGGCCACTTGAGACTCTTTAAGAGCATTCGTCTGCTCTTCAAGTTCTTCGTTATTTGCTTGAAGTTCTTCTTGTTGAGTTTGTAGTTCTTCAGTTTGTCTTTGAGATTCTTCAAGAAGATCTCTTAGAGTTGTTCTGTATTCAGCAGACTTTAAAGAAATAGCGATGCTTTCCGCACATAGTTCTAGGAACTCAAGAACGCCGTCTTGAATGTCTGTAAAAAATCCTATCTCTAAAGCACCTTTCAATTGATTGTCATTGGTTAGTGGAAGAATGATAAGGTGGCGAGGTTTCGCCGAGCCTGTTGAAGAGTTTACTGTCAGGTAATGATCTGGAATATCTTTAAGCGAGAAAACTTTATTTTCTAAAGCGGCTTGGCCGACAAGTCCCTGGCCCAATTTAATGATTTCAGTTTGCCTTAATGCTTCGTCGGAAAAAGCATAGGCAGCCGTTCTTCTCAAAATCAATTCTTCTTTTTTATATTCGGCATTGTAGATGGCGGCAACTTTGGCATCCAGTCTTTGGCAGATGTAATTGACAGCTCTGAGTGAGAGCTCTTCAAGTGAATGGTCTCCACGGATTTGATCCATCAGTCCAGATTTGCCGGATTGAATCCATTCCTGTGCTTCCAGGATTTGGTTTTGTTCTACTTGTCGCTGGATCACGCCACTATAACTTTCAGAAAGGGCCGTTAATTGTTTTCTAGTGAACAGAGCAAGAAAGACTCCTGCTAGAATCCCACCGCCGAGAACAATTGATAAGGTAAGAGAGACTGTTTCTTTAGCACTTTCCTCACGGGAAACAAGTAATGTTCTCTCCGTTTCGATAACTCTCGCAAAGAGGATTCTAATCGTGTCCATCTGCCTTTTTCCTTCAATGGAAGGAAAGAGTTTTTCATAGTCTCTATTTTCTTTTTTGGCCTCTATAACTTTTGAACCATAAGACTGATCCCAAACTCTATAGCGATTATGAATTTCTTTAATAAGAATAGATTGGGTTGGATTATCTTTTGTCAGCTCTTCAAGGGCCATGTATTTATCTTCTGAAGAGTTGATAGCATTATTGTATTGGTCTAGGTAATCATCCTGTCCGGTAATAAGATATCCTCTAAGGCCCGCTACGCTATCGACATTGAGTTGTAAAATCTCGTGAGAGTTACCAATCACCCGATTGGTATGATTAACCCATTCGCTTATAGAGAGCAGGTGAAAGATAATCCAGATAAAAACCCCACTTAGAATAAAAGATCCTAAGACTGGGATAATAACTGTTCGAGTAGTAAATTTTTTAAATTGGTTTTGATCGATGGAATATTTCATGTACTTTTTTTAACATTTTGAGAAGGTTCTTAAAAGTATTTAGGCATATTACCTAATGTGCGCAACGAGTTATTTCTTTAAAAAAGAATTATAATCTACCAGTTCAATCGTCATTTCATTTCTTTTGCCTTCTAAGACCAATTTAGAGCTCTTTAGTTTTTCAAGTTTTCGTATGGCAATAGCAATCTTTTTGATTTCTTCAGGGTTTGTTATAACTTTGTACTGGCCCTGAAGGCTTTCAATTAAATTATTAATAATTTGAATGCGATCCGTTATGCTGGCGGTTTGGCCGATTGAGCAAGGTGCTTGTTTTTTGTGTGATATTTTTAAGAAAGTTTTTAAAAATGATTAAGTCAAAAGTTTCTCTCTGACATGGGGGTCGTCAAACTTCCAGATAGCACTGTCTATAAAAAAGTGATGGATATTGATGAAAACGGCAAAACTGATCATAAAGTACCAGGTATTAAAATTTGCATATGAGTCGAGAGACCTATCTAGAAACGTAGGGAGAATTTCAAAGGCCATGATTCCAGCAATTAATAAAATAATAATTTTAAGTGAGAGTAATAAATGATCCATTTCATTTTTTTCTCCACGCTTAACCTCGAGCCTGTAAGCAAAGGGTAAGTATTGGAGCGAATGAAAAAAGGGGACAATTAAAAAGTAAAATTCATGTTGTCTGATGGGAGGAATCCACCAGACATGGAAGGCGAGATAGGGAACAATAATATTTAATGAAGGAAGTTTTTTTGTCTCTTGATAGTTTTTATAAAAGACAAAGTAGATGGTCAGAAGAAACATAAGAAGAGTCAGCATCTGAAAAAAACTTACGAATAGTGAAGAAAATCCGATTTCTGTTATAGGAATATTGAAAAAATAATTAGTGGATTCGGCAACTGATCTAGAGACAGAAAGATTGAAGAAATTAAAAAAAGCAACGCTAAAAAGGCTCACTTTCAATATTAGTTTTTGAAGGGAGTTAAAGCGGTATTTAGTAAAATGGCCATAAACCATCATGCATCCGAAGACCTGCTTAGAGTAATGCCATCCAACAGTCACATACATTATTCTCACAGATAGACTCAATATTTCAGTTCCAAGATTGAGAGAATGACCTATTTGGTAAGTGAGTCCGGTCATTAAAATAACGTTATTGAGAGCAATGATAATAAAATGCTCACTGATATCTCTTGCAAAGTAAAAATATCCCGTCACATAAAAGAGGAGCAAAAAAACAGGTATAAAAATAAGCGCGAACCAATGCTTGAAGATGAAAGGAAATCCTCGCGTGTATCCAAACTTATAAGAAATAAGAAAATGGGGAAAGTTGATGAAGACAGAAAGCCATGCAAAGAGGATAGGGAGTTGGAGAAAACGATTAGAGATGATTTCTGCCGATCCTTTAAAGGGTTCTACACATATTAAAAGGGCCCATAAAATAATTGTTCACGATGGCTATAAAACGGCTAGTGAAACTGTTGATGATGATATTGCACTCATAAGATTAAAAAAAGAAATACCTTCAACTCATTCCATTCTGGATTTAGAAGACAGCAGGCAACTCACTCTTAAAAAAGATGATTTAGTTACTTCGCTTGGTTTTGGAGTCACAAAAACGGGTTTTTTTACAAATGGTACAGGTAGAGGAACGTTAAGAATGACGGCAATTCCTTTGATGACTTATCACGTTTTGGGTCAAAAAATTTATCTGGATCAAAGGCAAGGAAGTGGGATTTGTTATGGCGATTCGGGTGGACCTACTTTTACAGTCGTAAACAATAAACCAGTATTAGTTGGAATTGCGAGTCACGTGAGTATGGATGAAAAGACCAAAAGAAGAAATGAGTGTCATATGGTATCGGCACTATCTAATCCTAACTACTTCTACGGTTGGATTGAGGATGCGAAGCTAAAAATCTAGTGCAACTTCACGTTGCAGATGCTTTTTATGTAATTTTGCATTATAAAAGTCAGCATGAGAATTGTGTCAAATTTTTACTCCTTTTTAGTTTTGCCAATTGATGTTGCTGATACTGAAAAAGGAAAAATATTGTGGCTGATCAGGCTTCGATGGATCTTTCTTTTTATTCAGTTTTTCTTAGTCATTCCTTTTTTAATCATCAATGTTGCAAAATTTAATCAGCTTTATTTCTACACCGGGTTGTGCGTACTTTTGGCATTGTTCAATACATTTTTGATGATGTCCTTTCGTCAAAATGAGAAAACCTATTCAAGTTTTTTTACTTTCTGTTATTTGAGCATTGATCTTATCTGGTTCACTTTTCTCTTTTGGTTTCTAATAAAAGTAGGGCAGTTTCACGTTGAAAATATTTATTTTATTCACGCCATTTTAGGGGCGATTCTTTTGACAGGAAGAAAGAGTGTCATTTTTTATACTTTGATTGCAGCATGTTTATTTTTTATCCAAATGTTTCAGTATAATTATTTTCCTCAAAACCAGTTTATTTTTAACCAGATTATCCTTTTTGCTGTCTGGAGAATTACCAGCACTGTCAGCAAATACGTATTTTCTCAAAGAGAGCAACTTTCTCAGATGAAAATTTATGCTGAAAAAATGGACAGGCTAAGGGCCGTAGGAGCATTGACCGCAGGTTTTTCTCACGAATTTGCAAGTCCACTTAATACAATCAAACTTCGTATCAATAGAATGGCGAGAAAAAATACCGGGAGCACTGAAGATATTGATTCTGCCTTAAGTGCAGTGGAAAGTTGCGAGAAAATTATCAGGCATATGAATAGCTCGCAAATGGATAAGCGAGATATTATTTTTCAGTCTGTTAATTTGAATACAGCTATTCATGAAATTATCAATAGCTGGATGCAGGACCATACAGATGCCAATGTCACTATTAATTACAGTACAAAAATACCGACCTTACTGAAAATACCATTGATTAATCTCTCACAAGGGCTATTAAATATTCTGGATAATGCTTATGAGTCTGATTCTAAGAATGTCATTGTTGTAAAATTAGAAATTGTAGACAATCGTTTAAATATCCTTATCTCAGACACAGGGGCCGGATTTCCAACGGACGTGATAGAGCGCTTTGGAGAGCCATTTGTAACCACTAAAAAAGACGGGACAGGATTGGGGCTTTATTCTTTTCATTTATTCGCTCAATCTATTGGTGGAAGTGTGACAATAGAAAACTTAAATCCTAAGGGAGCATTGGTGAAGTTTACTTCTCCAGTGATGAGCTGATGAATCATAAATCGCTTTTAATTCTTGAAGATGATCAAGGCCTTCGTGAAGCGCTTGTGGCGGACTTTGAGGATAAAGGCTACCAAGTCGTTCACGCGGAACATATCAGAGAGCTCAATAACCTAAATTATGATTTTGCTATTTTAGACTTAAGACTCAATGGTGAGAGTGGGTTGAATGCGATTGAAATTTTAAAGAAGAACAATCCCGCTTGCCGCATTGTGATCCTGACCGGCTTTGGGAGCATTTCAACTGCGGTTGAGGCCATGAAGCTGGGGGCGATTAATTATCTTACTAAGCCTGCTAACAGCGACCAGATAGAAGAGGCGTTTGAAGCGAGTCCTTCGGCCATTGAAGATAAGAGTGAAGTGCTAGATGCCTCTAAGAGAATTTCACTGTCACAAAATGAGCACGAGTACATCAGTTTTGTCCTGGCCCAAAATAGCGGGAATGTCTCAAAAACAGCAAGAGAGCTTGGGCTTCACCGTCAAAGCTTACAGCGAAAACTCAGAAAAAAACCTTAGCCTGCAACAATTCAATGCATTCTTAAAGCATTTCTTCATAGGTATGATCGAGGCATTCAAAATTCTATGGAGGTCTATAATGTCGGAAGCTAAAACACTTAGCAGGCGCTCTTTTTTTCAATACACACTGACAGCTGCGATTGCAACTCCTATGCTTATGTCGAGCGCTGAGCTTTTTGCACAGGCAAAATGCCCGGCAACTCCTCCTGCTGGCAAAATGGTGGCAAAAGTTGGAGAGGGAATGGCAAAATCACTTCATTACGTAGAAGATGCAAAAACATCAAAACATGCAAAGTATAAAGCAGGCTCTGACTGCGCGAATTGCAAATTTTATAATAAGGCCAAGCTTGAAGGTGGTTATGCTCCTTGTACGATGATGGGGATGAGATATGTTTCCGGTTGTGGGTGGTGCGCGACTTATTCATTGAAGGCATAATTAAAAAAGCCGACAGTTATTGTCGGGCTATTGTTGTTTTTATCATTTTTTCTAAAGTCATATTTGATCAGGTCCGACAGGTATAGGTAAACAAACCTTGAACTGTCGGGTCATGAATGAAAAATTTTTTAATCTTACTGTGCTTATTATTTAGTAGTGCGATTTTTGCTGAAACTGCCCTTTATACAACTGATACACTTAAGCCCAAAACAGCTTCTGATATTAAAAGTGCTCTAGAAAACTTTACAAAAAATTATCCCGATAAAAATATTCTTTTTTATGTTCATGGTAGAAGTAAAACTTTTGATTCCGAATATGAGTCATCTATGGAGATGGAAAAAGAGTACAACGTAAAAGTTATCATGCTTCGTTGGAACTCATGGTTATCTCCCATTCAGAGACCGGTAAATAACGCGAAGAAGGCGAGTCAGCTCTTAAGTGATTCTCTGGAAGAATTAAATAATCTAAAAATGAATCGCCCTGAGCTTTTTGCCAATAGAAAATTATTATTTTTAAGCCACTCAATGGGAAATATTACGCTTAAAAATTATATTGAAAATTTCGACAGCAGCAATCTGGAAAGAAATTTATTTGATAGTATGGTTTTAAGTGGGGCAGATGTTCCTTTCAGAGAGCATGATAAGTGGCTTACCCGAGTTGAGTTCACATCAAAATTATCTGTGGTTGTTAATCATAACGACATTATTTTAAAAGCTTCAACCATGCTTGATTTTCCTGACCTGAACTTTCGTGATGACAGGCTAGGGCTTGGTTTTGGATTGGATAGAGATGGGGTCTTCAGCAGACATTCGGCGGCCAATGCAACTTATATTGATCTTACAAAAGTCAATAAAACGGGACACAGGCACTTTTTAAGTAAAAGAAGTGATGTGCGCTACTTATATCATTATTTATTTTTAGAGACGACTGAGGCCTTTAAGTTGCCATTTAAAAAGAAAGATAATCTAATTACTATCTTAAAAGACTAATTCAAAAATATTTTCGAGATCATAAAAATGAAAAAAGCTATTTTTTTAGATAGAGATGGCGTGCTCAATAAATTGATTTTAAGAAATGGAAAACTTCAGGCCCCATACGAGCTTCAAGAGTTCGAACTCTATCCTGGAGTGATTGAGGCCTTGAAGCTCATCAAAGAAAAGGGTTATCTTGCTATCGTTGTGACAAATCAGCCCGATGTCTCCAGAGGCTGGGTTTCCATGGAGAGCGTAGAGCTCGTTAATAACAAAATTTTAGAGCTTTTAGCTGTTGATGATATCAAGTGCTGCTTTCATGACAACAGCGCTCAGTGCCTATGCCGAAAGCCGCTGCCGGGGATGCTTATAGAAGCTGCCCAGGAATGGGGCATCGATCTCAAGAAATCTTTTATGATCGGGGATCGTTATGGAGATATTAAAGCAGGGCACTCAGCAGGATGCACGACCATTTTGATTGGTGAGGGCGATACTCAAGGAGACCACCCGTCACCAGATTACAAATCAGATTTACTCATTAATGCTATGGACTTTATTTAGGCCGCTTTACGATCATGGCCTTTGTGATGATTTGCGTACTGCATATCTACACCCATAATATGACTGATAAGCCAGTTGCGTAAAAAAGAGATAAGTTTTTTATCATCAAGTGTTTCGTTTACGATCTGAGCTTCATAGCTGCGAACCTGATTGAGCAGCTTCTCATGAATCTTTTTATGCGAATGGTATTGAGCATAACCTATCGACTGCATGAAATCTTCTTCGTGAGCAAAGTGTTCTGTCGTATAGGCAGCCAGGTCTCTAAAAGAGTTTAGAAGCTTTGACTTGTTTTTTGCTACATACTGCTCTTCCATTGTTGTTACGAGATAATTAATTTTTCCAATAAGAACTTTATGCTCATCATCCATTTCTCCAACACCTAAAGATAGATTGTCATTCCAGATAAATTTTTGAAGAGTGATCTGCTGATTTTTTTTCTTTGGAAGAATTGAGGCCATGATATCACTGAACTTGATTAGCTCTCTTGTCTGATCATGAAATGAGTGAGCGTGCTCAGTAGACTGACTTGCTACAAGTCGGTTTCTATCTGCGACTTCTTGTAGGCTGATGATGGCCGCATCCAGGTGATTGACGCCAAGAGACTGCTCTTCTGTCGCAGAAGAAATTTCTTGAACCATAGAATTGATTTCAAGAATTTTATCACTTATTGAAAGAAAAATAGTTTCACAGTGTTTTGCCTGTTGAAAACCTTCTTCACTTTTTTCAGTCGTGCTCGACGTGAGCTCTTCTACTTTTTTCTTGGTTGTTTCAAGAGAGTGAGTAACTGATTCAATACTTCTTTCAACTATTTTTGCAATCTCTTCAGAAGAGCTTCCACTTACTTTTGCCAGTTTTCCAATTTCTTCCGCAACAACGGCAAAACCTTTTCCGTGTTCCCCAGCTCTGGCCGCTTCTACAGAAGCATTAAAAGAGAGGAGTTTGGTTTGAAAAACAATTTCGTTGATAAGTTTTGTCTTGTTCGCAATTTCCTGAATCACTAAAAGTGTTTTTGATAATTCACTCAAGCTTTCATTCATCTGCTCTTTAAAGACTTCACTGCCGTCTTTAATACTTTGGCTTGAAGAGACCATTGCGCTGACAATATTTTTTCCTTCATTCGTCATGACCTGCAAATTACCTGTATTTGATACAAGATCCTTAGCATTGTCGCGCGTTCTCATAATCATCGAATTGATTTCATGACTGGCCGAAATGGTAGACGACAGTGAGTCCATCTGCTCCTGAGAAGCATTGAGAAGGTCCTTACTCACGATACCAACTTGTTCTGCTGATCCGGTTAAGTCAGCACTTATATCAGAGATAGCTTTTAGATTTTTAGTAAAAATTTTGCGCTCTTTAAAATAGCGAACCGTAATAGTAAGCAATGGTACTGTTAAAATGAGAGCAGCAATTAATGGGTAATTCATAGTTTATCCTTAGTGAGTGAACCTAATTAACTATTCGTCGCTGGTTTTGATTACCTTAGATATATAAATGGAAAATGATAAGAATCATGTTTTATGAACTAAAGTTTTTTACTTGAATAGAGCGAATATCCTAAAAAGTATTTAGTAGAATTTTCCTTCTTAAGATCTCCTTTTGCCCAGCCAGGTATAGGAGGAGTTCTTCCAAGTTTTTCTGATTCTACACCAAAGTATTTTGTATCAACTTCATTCCATCCAGATGATTGGAAAAAATTAAACCAATTTTCTGGATAAAACAAAAAAGGTGCATTTTTCATTTGATTCAGACGTTTTGGTGTTCTAAGAAATTCTAATATCTCAGGAGAGTAGTACTCAGTAATCCAGTAATTAAAATTATCAAAAGACTTAAGAGCATCGGCCAGAGATTTTGCATCTGCATTTGTTAGATAGGGAACAACACCTTCTGTGAGTATCAAAACATTTTTAGAGTCATCTGAAACTTTTTTTAGAAAATCATCTCTAGTTTTCTCAATAGATAAATCAAGACGAACTCTTTCAAGAATACATTTGGGTTTTACGTCTTTTAATTTTTCTTCTTTGTGATCAATGATCTTGGGAAAATCAACTTCAATCCATTTAAGAGTTGAAGGCAGATTTAGTCTATAGGGTCTCGTATCAAGGCCTGCCCCCAAATCCAGTACAGTATCAATTCCTTTTTCAAGAAGTCCCATAATAAACTGATCAATGATAAATGTCCTGATGACTACTGACCAGGCGGTGTATCGTGAGCCTTGAGTGCGGTTGGCAAGCTTGATCCCGTCTTCACCTATAAGTAGCGAAGCATAAGGGTCTTTTACGATCGCATCTTTGCGATCGTGTTCCTGCGCACGATAGGCGGCAACCCATATCGCAGTGTCAGTGACATCATTAATTTCTGAATTACTCATGGATCAAAGTTTAGAGCGCTAAATTATATTGAGCAAACGATATTTTGTATTGGCCAGGGCCATATCTTTTTTTTCTTGATGAATCTCCTGAAGATTTTTTTCTTCAGCATGTTTTTGAGTGATCACTTTCTCCATTTTTTTATTTTTTTTAATAATCTCCTGATTGCGATTATGAATCTTTCTAAAAGGATCTTTATAAGAGGGAATTTTGTCGCTTGGATGCTCCTTAAAAAGAGAGAGCTTCCTAATAGAATTTATCATGTACGGAGTATACTCTCAGTTGTGAGTGTATTGAAAATTCAAGATGATAGAGGAATGCGTGGTGCAAATTTCTTGATAAATGCGACCTATATTTATGGCGGCAGCACGATTGCATAATAAATCCCGGAGGTACTTATGAAAATGATTTTAATTTTAGCATTCACAGCACTCTTATCCATCTCATGTGCTAAGCGTGATTCAATCTCAGATTATCCGGCGGCCCCTAACACATCTGCTGAAAAAAGTGGTGAAATGGCCGGGGAAGGAAGCAGTAGTTCTTTAGGAAGTGAAAACCCAGGTGCTCCCAATAATCCAGAAACAACGACACCTACTTCTCATTAAGTATTTAATTTCATAGCATTACAAAGCAAATTAAATGCGATTGGATTGCAAAAAATACTTGCAAGTCAATCGCATTTATCATATTAATGACTAAACCTTGGAGGTCTTAATATGAAAACTCTATCAATCGCTCTAGCTTCTCTAGTGCTTTCTGCAAACGCTTTCGCGCATACAACTTTTATAGGTACAGTTAAAGGAACGGGTGTGCCATGCTCGCTTGAAATTGAACAAACATATTTTGAAAACAATATAGAAACTCCTGCTAACTTCAGAGCAGAAATTGCAGTAAGTCTTGTTGATGGTGATGACCATGGACACGGCGAAGGCAATCACGACGATCATTTCGATTTCACAATTTCACCATCTGGAAAACCAAACATGTTTTCTGGTGTAGCGGCCAACAAAACTGATCTTATCAATATTTTAGTTGCTCCAGGAACAGCGGGACTTTCTGCTCCAACAGCTTTTTCAATGAAATGGATTCATGGAAATCATTACCACACAGCTCAATGCCTTAACTTAAAACTAGCTGCACATGAATAATTTTTTCTTTTTAACTGTTTTAATCGTTTCCCAAATCACATCGGTTAGTGCTCACACTGAAGATGCAGAAACGATAGTGGTCACAGGCTCTCTTGATTCAGACGTTCCGTTATCCAAAATTAATAGAGCGTCTGTTGTAAAAAAAGAAGTCCTTTCAAAGTCGCAAATCACGCACAAGAATGCGACAAGTTTAGCAAAAGCAGTAGACCTGGAGCCTGGTGTTCAGACCACACTGACTTGTGCAAATTGTGGATCACAAAGAATTACTTTGAATGGTCTGCGCGGTGAAAACACCACGGTCTTAATTGACGGTATTCCCGCCTTCTCATCTGTTTCATCATTTTATGGAATGGAAGCTATTCCTATGGTTGGAATCAGCCATCTGGAAATTATGAGAGGTGCAGGCGCTTCTTTAACGGCTCCCGAATCTATCGGTGGGGCGATCAATCTTGTCACAGTTACTCCAAATGAAAATAAGTTTATTTACCAATTAAGAGGTGGGTCTAATCAATACCTGAATCAGGAGATTCTTGGCTCTTACGGTGATAATAATGGCGGCACACTTATTGGGGCCCAAAAAAATCTTATGGGATCTTTTGACGAAGACCATAACAATGTCACTGAGTCTTCAAGACAATCTCAGCAATCAGTTTTTATAAAAAAAGAAAATCGCATTGGAGATAAGTTAAAAGTATCTCTGAGGGGTGGTTATCAAGAACTAGAACTTCTTGGTGGAACGACAGAGGCCACAAGACTAACATCCTATCCAGCCAACATCGACACTCTTGAAGATTTTGGTGGGGACCGCGATATTAGAAATAAGTACACAGGTGATTTAAGTAAAATCGCAGATCGCATCAGGCTTAATCGTGTTGATGGAGGCGGAAGCCTTTCTTATCATCTGAATGATGATACAAACATTAAAGGATCATTTTCTCTGGCAAAACAAAAACAAAGATCAATTTACTCTCACGGGTATGACTACGATAACTCTGACATGTTTAGATTTTTTGATTTGAAAGTTAATCATGTTGTTAACGATTCACACTTTTTAACCGTTGGTATCGATCATAAAAATGAAGATATGAGATCTTCATCTGAATATCTTTACAATTTCAGTGGCTATAAAAGAGATTCATTTGCTTTTGATACCATAGGTGCCTATGTCCAGGATGAATGGATCATAAGTGACAAAGATGAATTAAATTTAATTCTTCGTGTAGATAAAATGAAGGTGGATTGGGATGATAAAACTCTTATTCATAATAAACTTGATAAGACGGCGATTGCTCCAAGAATCCATTACAAGCGAGTTCACAACGAGACATACTCATCAAGAATTGCTTATGGAGTAGGTTATAGAGCACCTCTATCAATGTTTGAGTCTCAGCATGGAACAAACGAAGAAGGTTTTGAGATGGATATCACAAAACTTGAAATCGCTCACAATGTTACTTACACCTTCAATCGTGAAGGGACTAATTCAAGCACAGCACTGTCGTATGCATGGACTAGACTTTCCAATATGGCCTTTGCAGATGAAGAAACATCCCCGGTGATTTTTAAAAATGCTGAAGATGTTATGAGCATTCAAACAGTGGGTCTGTTGCATGTTCAAAAAATCACTCCCGACTGGACGCTGGAAGGAAGTGTAGACTGGTTCATTTTGCCTGATTCTTATAAAGCAAAATTGCCTACGGCCGCTCAGGAAACAAGAGCACGCCTGACTTCTGATTACCATTTTGGCGATAATGAGTTCGTGGCCATGGCCAATATCGTGGGGCCTCGCAACCTTTCAAAATATGGTTATTATAAAAATTACAACACTTTGCTTGATGATCCGGATCCATTTTCTTTTGATAAAATCCCGGCCAATCAAAAACGCCAAAGAGCACCTGCATTTTTTACAATGGACCTGTTTTTTCAGAGAAATTTTAATAGATTTGCCCTACTGGCCGGAGTGAATAATCTTTTTGATTACACTCAGACCAAAAAAGGAGAATCTCCACTGTCTTGGAGAACTCACAGGAACCATACACACCTTGATAATCGTCATGTGTGGGGGCCAAATACGGGAAGAGTCTTGTACGCTGGTGTAAAAGTCGAGTTATAAAATATGTCTTCAGGTTTTAAATCATTTAATCTCTCACTTGTCTTTCATGCAATGATTGTCGTCGTGATTTCTCTTTTTATCAGCAAAAAAGAAAATATTGAAATGATTGAATCAAAGAGATTCATTACAATGAGTCTAGGGTCATTTGGAAGTACTCCTTCTGGAAGTCCTGCTAAAAAAAGTGAAGCCTCAGCTCATGCTACTAAAAAAACAATTGAATCAGAAAAAAGAGTATCTCTATCAAATTCAGTATCAGCAACAACAGTGTCTCAGGAAGCCCCAGTTGGGATTACGGGAACTGCTGCCTCTAATGGCAATGGTCTCGGTACAGGATCTGGAGTAGGCGCTGGTTCTGGTGGCGCTCAGGACTTCAATTCATCAGTTCTTAATTACTCTGAACCTATTTATCCTCGAATGGCCTTGAGACGCGGATTAGAAGGTTCATTACGAGTTAGAATTAAAATCAATTCTCAGGGCATTCCAGAAGAGACGACTCTACTTAAAAGTTCGGGATTCGATATTCTTGATCACTCTGCCATGGAGGCCATCAAGCGCTGGGTCTTTGTTAAGAGAGAGTCAGTGGCCTACTATTTTGTAGAAAAAACGATTATCTTCCAAATCACCAAATGATCTTTCATCAGTTAATTGCTTTTTTTATCACGGGTCTTATCACTATTAATCAAACGATGGCGATAGAGGCAGTCAGAGTAGATAAAGACCTAGTTGAAGAGTTCATTCCTTTTACTCACAAATATGAACTGATTATTGCTGATAACTGCGTCCATTGTATGAAGCAGTTAGAAGTAATGAAAGAGTGTGTAAAAGAAGAAGAGGTGATAGTACTTTTAGATAATCTTTCTAAATTATCAGATGAAAAGCTGAGAAGATTAGTGAGAAAAAAGAAAATAACTTATAAGACTTATCTCATCGACAGTGAAATTAGAAAAGTTTATGACTTTAAAGGCATCACTCCAGTAATGTGGATGAATGCCGGGAAAAACAAGACTTCTCATGTTGGAGTCGTTTCTTGCAGTAAGCTTAAAGAAATTTAAACCTGCCCGGAAAAGGGCAGGTGAGATTGTTTTTAAATTATTTTCTAGTTTGCTCTTTTGATCTGTGCAGTTTTACAAGCATCGTCCTTACCCGACTGGCACATAGCAAGTAGGTTGTCACTTATCTTTTGCTCTGGAGTCCTTACTCGGTAGTTCTCTACTTCCGGGAGCTTTTCGCATCCTAGTTTAATCCCCAGGTCACATGATTTCTTAAAATAAAGTTTAGCATCTAGGGAATTTTTAAATTCGTAGGCCAGGTCTCCTAACAGGTAACAGCTTAGAGAATCATTTAGGTTACAGCCTTTTATAAAAAAGAATTTAGCGTGTTCAATATCATTTTTTCCGGCCGATAAATCAAATGAGCCACGTCTGTGACAGCTATGGCCTGAGTTTGCATTACAAGCTAATTCATAATATTTTTTTGCACTCTCTTCATCTTTAATAACTTCAGAGACGCGGGCCATATAAACGCAGGCACCAAGATCTTGTTGGTAACAGGCATTATTCAGTACCGTATTGGCCTCAACAGTTTGCCCTTTACTCATTAACTCTTCAGCGTCTTTGACGGCGCGAGAGGAATTAGAGTTTGTAGCACAAGAAAATAGAAATAAAGAAGTTACTAGCAATAATATTGATTTCATATTTATCCTATTTGCCAGCAACATAAAGGTCGCTGAATCTGATTAGCGGGCTAAAAGTTCCCATGCTGTTATTGTGTTTTAAGTCAGCACCCATTCTGGTAATTCCAAAAAGCAATTTATTGAAATTTCCGGCAATCGTAATCTCTTTTACCGGCTGGATTCTTTTTCCATCTTTACAAAGGTATCCACTGGCCCCAAATGAAAATTCTCCTGAAATATTATCCCCGCCAGAGTGAAGTCCCATAACATCGATAACCTCGAGGTAAGTTCCATCTTTTACTTCGCTGTCTGTATGCTTGCCGGGTTTGATCAACCAGTTAGTTGAAGAAACATTAAGTGAAGATTTTGCGCCTCTGTGAGCGTGTCCTGTTGTTGTCACTCCAAAATGTTTTGCTGTTGCAGTGTTGTGGTAAAAAGATTTTAGAACGCCATTGTCTATTAAGGTTAAGTCCTTTCTCAGAACTCCTTCACTGTCGATATAATCGTGAGTGAAAGCATCTTTGTAAAAAGGGGAGTCGATCATTGTGAAATTTTCAATGGCAACACTCTGGCCCATTTTAGTTTCCCAAGGATTCGTTTTTTCAATTGCATCTTTTGCTGAAAAATAATTTGAGAATACGCCTAGAAGATCAGAGAGTGTGTCTGTGTTAAAAATGACTTCATACTTTCCGCTGGGAACAGGTTTTGCCTGAAGCCAGTTGATTGAGTGCTCAAGCGTTTCTTCAATACATTGATTAATATCCAGGTGCTTTAAGTCTCTTCCAAGAAGAGAAGCATAGTGCATTGAAGTCTTATCACCGTCTTTTAATAGAGCAGAGGTGTAGGCAGAAAGCGAGCCATGACCTTGTTCAGCGTAAGTGCCTAATGAGTTCATGTAGAAACTTCTATTGTTTGAGATTGAAAGACCATTGTAAGGAGTCGCAGTGACACGCGAGTCTCTTTTTTTAATTTCACTTTCTAGTTTTAGAGCAAATTCAATTTTTTCTTCATTTGAACTTGTATCTTTTAGAGCGGAGTCATTAAAAATAGAGTCACTCGAATTTTTAATAGAGATAGATTCATTTTCGTTTATGTCTGAAAACTCTGCATTTTCAATGGCCGCTTTAGTGGCAAATTTCAAAGCATCTTCATCAAAGCTTTCTGAATAAGAAAGACCAATTCTTTTGTTTTTGATAACTCTGAGACCAAGGATTGCTGTTTTAGAAAGTTTATACTGGTCAAGGCGTCCATCTTGAGCAGAAAGGCTCATGGCCTCGCCGGAGCTCACGATAATGTCACAAGAGTCAGCTCCTGAGTTCATAGCATGATCGATTGTTTTTTTAATGATATTTTTCACGCCTGACCTCCTACAAGAATACTGTCGAGTTTGATTGCAGGTTGCCCTACTGTCGTGGGAATACTTCCACTAACTGAACCACACATACCGGCAGTCCATTCTAAATTATTTCCGACCATGCTTATTTTTGTAAGGATCTCAGCTCCTTTACCAATTAAAGTCGCACCCTTTATGGCGTGATCAATTTTTCCATTTTTAACCATGTATCCTTCATTGACAGAAAAATTAAATTCTCCCGTTCCTGGATTAACTGATCCTCCACCCATAGAAGCGCAATAGAGGCCATTGCCAACAGACTGAAGCATATCATCCAGAGTTGATTTACCCTGGTCAATATAAGTATTTCTCATACGTGAAGCAGGAGCAAATCTGTAACTTTGTCTTCTTCCTGATCCTGTTCTCATGTGGCCTGTTTTAATATTGCCTAATTTATCGCAGATAAAATTTTCAAGTCTTCCATCTTTAATCAATTGAGTTTTTTGAGTTGGCATACCTTCATCATCAATTGATAAACTTCCCCAAAGGTTGTCATTGGTTCCGTCATCAACCGCGCTTACTGATGGGTGAGCGATCATTTCACCTTTTTTATCCCAGAAGACAGAAGATTTTTTTTCTACGGACGTTGTCTCTAACAAGTGTCCACAAGCTTCGTGGAAAATAACTCCGCCAAAACCATTTTCGATAATGACCGGCATTTCTCCGGCAGGACAAGGCCTAGCTTTTAAAGTGACAAGGGCCTGCTTAGTTGTCTGCTCTGCAATTTGATTAAGATCAAGAGACTCAATGAAGCTGAATCCACCTCTGCGGCCAGGCCCTGTGTAAGCAGAGGCCTGCTCATTTCCATCAGCTGCCACGACATCTGCAAATAATCTGATATAGGGTCTGTTTTCCGCTGCGTATAGACCTTCAGAATTATAGATTTCAATATTCTGCTCTTTTTGAATGAGAAATAAAGAGACTTGAGAAATCAGCGGACTTTTTTCTCTCACGAGACTATCGAGCTTTTTAAAAGTTTCAATCTTTTGAGGAAGAAGCACATCTTTTTTTGGAAGGTACTTAATTTCTTTATATGAAAGTGGAGTGAAGTTAAAAGTCTTCATGACTCCTGTATGTTTTGAGCTAAATTGAGCAGCAAGTTTTTTTACCATATCAAGCAGATCTTCTTTTTTGCTTGAGTTGGAGTAAGCGTAGAGTGCCATCTCTCCGTAAATGAGTCTTACACCAATGCCAGAATCAATTCCTGAAGAGATGTCTTTAATTTTTTTTGAGTTGTAAGTAATGTTTTGAACACTTGTTTTTTCGATAAATAATTCGCAAAAATCAGCGCCAAGACTAATAGCATAGGCGATGACATCGTGAGCGACTTCTTTTTGTAAAAGCATGTTGGTCTCCGAGAATGGATTGAGGTAATTGTTCATTATAGTGAATGACTATAAGCACATGCAAGTCGAGAGTGAAATTGTCAGGTTAAATAATGTCTGCTTACCTTGGTGTTATAATAGAAAATTGCTTCAGCGAGTGAACAATGATAAAGCATAGTTATGAAAAATCTTTTTAAAACACTGCCTTTATCTCAAGAGATACTAGACAATCTTGTGACTCTTAACTTCGACAGTATGACTCCTATTCAGGAGCAAGCACTTCCCTTAATTCTTGAAGGACAAGACCTGATTGCTCAGGCAAAAACTGGAAGTGGAAAAACGGCCGCATTCGGTTTAGGTATTCTCAATAAATTAGAAATAGAAAACAATACCCTTCAGTCACTGATTTTGTGTCCGACTCATGAACTCGCTCTTCAGGTTGCAGAAGAAATTAGAAGACTCGCTAGATTTACTAAAAACTGTAAAGTGCTCGTCATTTGCGGTGGCTCATCAGAGTACAAGCAACTTGCCTCACTGGAGCATGGAGCTCACATTATTGTGGGAACCCCTGGCCGAGTTTTAAAATTCTTAAATAAGGGTGCGATTGATTTAAAGACAATTAATTTTTTAGTTCTCGATGAAGCTGATCGCATGCTTGATATGGGATTCCAGATTGAAATGGAGGCTATTTTTAAATTTGCTCCAAAAAATATTCAGACTCTTTTATTTTCTGCTACTTTTCCTCAAGAGATTTTAGAACTGAGTCACTCTATTCAAAGAAATCCGAAACATTTAACTGTGGATTCAAAGCACGAAAAGAATATTATACGACAGGTCTTTATTGAACTTAACGAGCATAGAGAGAAACTGGATGCTTTGATCAAGTTACTAGGACACTATAAACCCCAATCCGTTATTATTTTTTGTAAAACCAAACAATTGTGTGCAGATGTTTCAAAAGCACTTGCCAGAGAAGGAATGCCAGCACTTTCTTTTCATGGAGACTTGGATCAAAACGAGCGAACTGTCGTGCTGACAAAATTCTCAAATCAAAGTTGCCTTATTCTAGTTGCTACTGATGTCGCGGCGAGAGGATTGGATATAAAAGATCTTGAAGCTGTTGTGAATTTTGATTTGCCGACAGATGCTGAAGTTTATACTCATCGAATTGGAAGAACGGCCAGAGCTGGAAAAGAAGGATTGGCATTTTCATTTTTCGTCAGATCAGAAAAAGAAAAAATTCACGACATTGAAAATTATCAGGGAAATAGAAACGAGTATCTAAAACTCTCGGAGCTTTCATCCACAGCTCGTTATGATTTAACTGCACCGATGAAAACGATGTATATCAATGGCGGTAAAAGAGACAAAATCAGAGCGGGTGATCTACTTGGGGCCTTGGTTAATGTAGCGGGCCTTGCAGGAGAGCAAGTTGGTCAGATTACCATTCTTGAAAGTCAAAGTTACGTGGCCCTTAAACGAGATGTTTTTTCAGCGGCCATTCGTAGTCTGCTTGATGGAAAAATAAAAGGCCGCAAATTCAAAGTGGGTGAAGCCTAATATTGACCATGCCTATTAATCTGGGCAGTGAGAAATGTCGCCTGCACGGCCAGATATTGCCGTAAACTCAGATCTTCAGTAAGTAAGTAGATAAACTGTTATTTAAAGGTCGTGATAAACACTGATTATGCTAAAATCTTAATAATTAATGATTTAGTAGCAAGGATCACGACCATGAAAATAGCAATAATAGTTCTCTCAATCATCATGCAGACATGGCCCGGGCAATACGCCAAGGCCGCAGACGATGTTCAACTGGCCAATAGTTTTTCAAAGGCCACTGATGTATTTGCTGAATATAATGGTCTCTCTGCAGAAGCTCCGGCCGATGATCCATTAAGTGAGGCGGACTATAATCAAAAAAATTTAGACCTTACTGCATTTATCTGGGCCGATTCTGAAATTAGTAGCAAGCTATGTAAACCAGTCGGTGGAGTTCCACCCGTCACTTATAAGAACTGGTGGACTGCCGTAGAAAAGTACGTTGCAGCAGAGAAAACAAGAAATACAATTTCTCTTAAAAAGCAGCAAGAAATCAAAGCAAAAATCACTGAATTAAACAATACAAATGAATACGATGTTCAGACCGGTGCCCTTCAAATGCAAATTGAGGTACTAAATATTATTATCGATAGTATGTCGGGTTCAAGCTTGAGTCAGGGTGAAAAATCATCTGAATCTATCTCGAGAATTGGCTCAAGAGAAGAGCTGCTTGCAGCTGTTTTAAAAGCCCAAGAAGACACCATTGCTGAAGATAAGAAATTAATGGCCGCTTACGGACAGTGTTTGTCAGGCATCGACACCAGCCGAAGCATTTCAAATAATGCCTGTACTAAATCGACTAAAGATTGTGCGAGAACAAAAAGAGTCTGCAATGAAGACTCTTCTTCTTGTGAAGACGTTCCCGATCCAGTGCCAGGCTCATGTGAATTAAAAACGGCTTCTTGTATGATGATTACAACCAACCTTCCACTCTTTGAAAGAGTGCCTGTTGAAGACTTGAAAGCACTTTATACAATGGCACCTGTTCCATCAAAAGAGATGAATGAGAGATTAATAAGAATTATTAATATTATGGATCAGGAGATTAATATCTTTTTTCCAACTTCACCTGATTCATCATACGATTGGCTGACTCCTCTTGAGGAATGCACGATACCTGTAAAAAAATTAATTACTGACTATGGTGTTATGTGTCCATCGGACGCGAAAGACGGTAAAGATTATGTGCAATCTACTTTTGATCACCTTGGGCGTTCCGATGATTTTTTTAAAGAGTCTGCACGCATAATGGTCGGTGAGATCAATCCGTCGGGTACACCTACTTATCTTGATAGTAAGGCATTTTATAATACGCAACTGAAAGCAGTAACAGAAGATCCTGCTAATAAAGGAAAATCAGCTAAGGAGTTGGAGAATATCGCCCTTAATAAATTTTGGGCCATTTATGTAACAACTTCTCCATATTCACAAAACTTTATTGCGAACAGACCAACTAATCACGGTATCGACGAGAAGGCCGCTATCGCATACGCCGAACATGTTATGAAGATCAACAATGAGACTGAGTGGACGTGTAATGATGACATTTGTAGAACACCGCTGTTGCCAGTCCAAGCTCCAAAAATAGTTATTCCAGAATATGCCCGAGTCACAGAAAGTGCGAAAAAGTTTTTAGACGCTGTTGGTATTAAAGACTCTCTTGGTGACGAGATGGGAGTTTACTTAAGCGATAAGTGGAATAATTCTGATCTCGTTATAGGACAGACTCATCACCGTCAACATTACTTCAAATACATTGCAGAGTTGATTAAGCCGCTTATTGCATCTGATTCAAGTAAACTGGCAACTCTATTATTGAGAAGACAAGCTCTTATAGAAAATTATGAAAAACTCATGAAAGGATTAGGAAAAGGAACTAGGATTAATAGTTCAACAGTTGTCGCTAAAAATAATGGAAATACTCAGACTTTAGGTACTGATACGCTAGATTCAAACGCAAGAAATCTTCAAAATGCTGGTGCGGAGTCTGCTATACCATCACTTAATAAACTTGCCCTTTCACAGGGAGCAGGTGCGAACTCTGCTGGCGCTCTATCAGTTGCATCAAATGGGCTTATCTCTTATTTAAAAGGAGGGGCGATCTCCGGAAATAATCTAAATGGAGCGGCCTCAGCTGTAAAGTATTCTAAAAATGCGAATGATAAAATTCAAAAATCAAATCAGAAGATAGCTGCTCTTAATAAAGGTAAGAGTAAAGATCAGCTTGCTAGTGACCAAAAAAGCTTCGACTCTTTTTCAAAAAAGATGGCCGCCAAAGTGAGTCCAAAATCTGCAATGGCCGCCGGGTCATTGTTTGCATCAGGGGCCTCTTCGGGCGCGTCTACTAATTCAAGCTCTTCAGGAGATGGAAGTTCAGCAAATAAAGCGGGGAGCTCAACAGCAGCTTCTTCTTCGGGAGGATATGCTTCATCATCAGGATCAGGATATAGTGGCGCAGGTGGCTTTAGAGGCTCTTCAGCAGGATCTTTTAGAGGTGGATCATCTGATTCGTCATCGGATAAGGCGTCTGCTGTAGATCAGAGGGCCTTGGCAAGAAACGATGATCAACAACGTATAAACGATGCCATTAGGGCCCAGCAAGAAAGAGATAGGGCCTTAACCGAGCCTGATGAAAACGATTCTATTTTCACTAAACTGACTAAGGCCTACTTTAGAAATTATGAGAAGTTGAAATAATAAATTTTTATTGAAGAGACTTTATAGTCTCTTCAATCCATTTTTTGTAGGCAAGAGCGTTTGTATACATACCCACTTCGCTGCAAAGTAGACTTCCTCTGCTTGTAACTCCAAAGACGAAAAGGCCTTCAGCTGTTTTAATAAATGCCGGGCCGCCAGAGTCTCCACTACATGTGCCTGACTTGCGTTCATTGAGACTTACTTCTGTTTCGTGAACAAAGTTAATAGGAGCTTCAGTTGTGCGAAGAACACCGTCTCCAGTCATTTCGACTTTATAGCAGTTTTTATACTTTCCATTATTTTCTTCATCACAAACAACTTCACCGTATTCCAGGGCCTCTTCCATATTAGGGTATTTTTTTGGATCAATCTTTTTTGAGATATCCACATTATCAACACCAAAACCAGCTAATGTCACCACTGTTCCGATTTTAATAACAGAAGGATCTTTTAAAAATGTTGCCGGTTTATATCCTGACGGAATGGCACCTTTGAATTTTAATAAAGCGATATCTCCAGTGTTGATCTCTAGTGTTTCATTTTTCGGGTCCCAGACAGGTGAGACTTTAAAGTCTGTCACTGGAAGAACATATTCAGCTAAAACATCCGGCTCGCGAGAGTTCATTGTATTGTCGACATCAAGGGAGAAAATGATTTTTGTATGTGCGGCCTTTTCAGGAACACAGTGAGCAGCTGTCATGACGATATTAGGAGCAATAAGAGTTCCAGTGCAGATGTAGTTGAGATCTGTATTAAAAATTCCTACAGTACTGGCAGCGAGAGGATCATTGGCTTTTACAAGAGAGCCATTGATAATAGTTCCATCGAGTAGATGGATTTTTGAACCTGAAGATTTCGGAGCACATGAGGCGAGAGTTAGAACAAATGAAAGAGCTAATAAACAACGCATTTTGATTCCCCTTGAGAGGGGTTTTATATGGGGGGAGAATGACTTAAGCAAGAAGATAAAAAGGTCTTTAATAGATCTAATAAATTCTTAACATTAGTTAAGTATGGCGCTGCGAAAAACAGTCCCTCTAAATAGAAAAAACTTAAGGTTTAGAAAATTTTAAAGTCATTCTATCACTCTCTCCAATTGCTTGGTATTTTTCACGGTCTTTATCTTTTAAAGTGTACGTTGGCGGTAGAGTCCAGACGCCGTTAGAATAATCTTTCGTGTCTAATGGATTAGAGTTCACAGCTGATTTTCCCAAATATTTAAATCCTGCTTTTTTGGCCATATTAATAACCTCACTTTCTTTTACATAACCTTTTTGCGCTTTAGGATCATCACTCCACGACTCGGGGGCACGGTGTTCAACAACGCCTAGGATCCCTCCTTTTTTAAGGACTGAGAAAAAAGCTTTAAAGGCAGCGTCTTGTGTTCCTCCGGCCATCCAGTTGTGAACATTTCTAAAAGTAAGTACCATATCCATTGATGATGGTGCGCCTAGGGCAGCGGGATCATCTTTTGGGTTGAAAGTAGATGACAACATCTTGCCTGCAACTTCTGGATGCCTAATCGACCACTCTGCAATATGTGAGGATCTTGGAGCTGGGGAGTTCGCTGCATTCCCTGCCATCACGTACTGTCCTTTTTCACTTAAAAAGGGAGCGAGGATTTCTGTGTACCATCCAGTTCCCGGAGTAATTTCTAAAACTTTCATCGAAGACTTCACCCCGAAAAAAGTTAATGTATCAAATGGGTGTCTATAAATGTCTCGTTCTTTAAACGAAGGAGTTCTAAAGGGGGAGTTAATAGCTTCTTCAATGGTCTTTGGGGTAGGATAATTGACGGGAATAATATCTTCTTTTTTAACAACCGCTACTTCTTCAAGGCCTTTTTGATGTGAGCATGAACAAAGAGTAATGAAAGAGAGGAGCATTAAATATTTCATGGCGTTTCCTTGATAAAATTCTCATAAAATCATAACCTTAAAATAGTGAGAACCTAAGTCCTAAATGAATTTATTTAAAGTACCAGAGCTGTGTTATCGGTCACATGCAGTTTAGAATTGAAACATTCTTTTTTTATGATAAGATCCGATCATGAGCTTTAACCATACAGTTTTATTCCAAATCTCTTCAAGAAAATCTATCACAGTCTAGTTAGGGCTGGGTTATAGACCAGTCACGCGCACTTATCTCTATTTTAATATCTTAAATTTATTTTCAGGAATGATTATGAAAAAAATCTTCTACGCATACCTAATATTGGTATGTGCAGTGTCTATAGGCTTCGCAGTTTATATGCCACTAGGCCTTATATTTTTGGTTCTCGCATTGCCTCTATCAGCAATTGGGTTGAGAGATGTTTTGCAAAATTCCCATGCGATAAGAAAAAATTATCCTATCGTTGGAAATTTGCGATATCTCTTTGAAGAGATCAGGCCTGAAATTAATCAATATTTTGTTGAATCAAATACAGATGGAAAACCTTTTAGCCGTGAGCAAAGGTCTATCGTTTATCAGCGTGCAAAAAAACAGGTTGATACAATTCCATTTGGAACTCAACAAAATTTTTATGAAGAAGGTTACGAGTTTGTTAAGCACTCAATGTATCCGACGGTGATTAAACCTGAAGATCTTCGCATAAAAATTGGAAGCAATCTTTGCTTTCAACCTTATTCAGCATCGATATTAAATATCTCGGCCATGAGTTATGGAGCGCTTTCTAAAAATGCGATTCTCTCTCTCAATAGTGGTGCGAAGCTTGGAGGCTTTGCTCACAATACTGGAGAAGGGGGAATCTCTCCTCATCATTTAAAAAACGGTGGAGATCTCATCTGGCAGATAGGGACTGGTTATTTTGGTTGCCGTGATGCTGATGGAAATTTCGATGCTGATTATTTTAAGCTCAATGCACTTCGCCCTGAAGTTAAAATGATTGAGCTAAAGCTCTCTCAAGGTGCAAAGCCTGGTCACGGCGGAATGCTACCAGCTTCAAAAGTTACCAAAGAAGTCTCTCTGATTAGAAATGTGCCGCTTAATAAAGATGTCAATTCTCCTCCGGGGCACAGCGCTTTTCATGATGCTGACTCGATGATGATTTTCCTCCATAGACTTAGATGTTTATGCGGGGGAAAACCAGTTGGAATAAAATTGTGCTTAGGACATGCAGAAGAGTTTGATGATCTTTTAAAAAGTATGGTGAAGCTTCAGCTTTACCCTGACTTCATTGCTGTCGACTGCGCTGAAGGTGGAACCGGGGCCGCTCCTCTAGAGTTTTCTAATAATATAGGAACCCCAGGAAAAGATGCACTTATCTATGTTGCCGATAAACTCTCTGCTGTTGGATTAAGAAAACAAATCACCATTATCGCTAGTGGAAAGATCGCCAGCGCCTTTGATGTGATTCGTTTAATTAGTCTTGGCGCCGATGTCGTTTACTCTGCTAGGTCAATGCTGATGGCACTAGGATGCATTCAGGCATTGAGATGTAACACGAACTCATGCCCGACAGGAATTGCCACTCAAGACCCATCATTGAGTGCAGGTGTGCATGTTCCAACTAAAAGTTTAAGAGTTAAAAATTATCATAACGAAACAGTAAAAGTTGTTTCAGAAATTTTAGGAGCGATGGGACTTAAATCTCATAAAGAATTGAATAGAGCTCATTTATTTAAAAGAGTTCATGATTCTAGTATTAAATCATATGCAGAAATCACTGCTACAAATTAAAGGAGTGTTTATGAACGAAGATGTAATTTTAATGACAGAGCGTGATTACTTAAGACTTAGACATATTCTTAGTTTTCAAAACTCTTCAGAATTTGAAAATTTAGAAGTCGAACTTGATAGAGCAAAAATTATTGATGATAACGCTATCCCTAAAGGACTAGTGCAAATGAACTCAAAATTTAAGTTCAAAGTTATAAATGAAGACAAAACAATGGTGATTACTATTGTTTATCCTGAAGATGCAGATTTTACTGCGGGGAAAGTATCTGTTTTGGCCCCATTGGGCTCAGCACTGATAGGGCTACAAGTCGATCAGGAAATCAATTGGATGTTCCCTGACGGTAAAGTCAAAAGATTAAAGATTCTGGAAGTTTACTAGATTAAAAAATGGCCCTGAGATCTATTATTTTGTAAAATCACGATAATTAACCTCAGGGCCTTTTATGGACAACTCTCGTGCTTTTTCAGGTGACACTCTCTTTACTTTCATGGCCATTGCAACAGGTGTGGCCGTCTCATGTATCTATCTCAACCAACCACTTCTTCAAACTTTAGGCAGAGATTTAAACACGACGACTGGAAATATTGGTTTAATCGCCAGTTTTACTCAAATTGGTTATGCATTAGGATTATTTTTTTTAATCCCACTTGGCGATATTGTTTCTAAGAAAAAGCTCATTATTATCAAGCAGATTTTTTTAATTATTTCGTTGGTTCTTGCAGCAGTTTCAACTCACTGGATAGCGATTTTATTTGCCAGTATGTTCATTGGACTTCTGGCCACTGTGGCCCAGGACTTTGTCGCATTTAGTGCAGACCTGGCAGAAGTAAAGAGTAGGGGAAAAGTTCTAGGTCTAGTCATGAGTGGACTTTTCATGGGGATTCTTTGCTCTAGGACATTGTCTGGATTAATTGCCGGATTTGGCGGATGGCGATCAGTTTTTATTATCTTCGCTATTTTATCGACAATCTTTACTCTCGTCATTGTTAGAAAAGTTCCAAGTGTTGAGGCCAGTGGTAAATCCTCATACGGCACTTTGCTGAAGTCCCTCATTCATCATTTTAGTACAAAGAAAAAACTGAGATCTTCACTCTTTACTCAAGGACTTTTAGGTTTTGCTTTTAGCGCCTTTTGGACAAATTTATCTTTTTATCTTGGAGGCCCTGCCTTTAATCTTAGCCCCACCCATATCGGTCTTTTTGGAATAGCTGGAGCGGCCGGCGTTTTAGTGGCACCTTATGCTGGAAAAATGGCAGACAATCAAAGTCCTTACAAGGGAATTATCTTAGGTGCTATTTTAGTATTCGTCTCTTTTGGAGCGATGCTGGCGATTCAGACATCTTTAGTTGTGCTAGCTCTTGGAGCAGTTGTATTTGACTTAGGAATGCAGATCGCACTTGTGTCTCACCAGACCATCATCTTCTCTCTTGAAGCAAAAGCTAGGTCAAGCATCAATGCTATCTTTATGACGGGAATGTTTACCTTTTTTGCAGTGGGCTCTTTTATTTCAGTTAAGCTTCAGCAAAATTTCGGATGGCATGCTGTTTTAATTTCTGGACTGGTGACATCTACACTGGCCTTTATCCTGGCCATGAGAGCTGCTAAGGCGAGCAAACACGGATTAATGATATGAAAAGTCCGACACTGAAACAAAAACTTCATACAATTATTTTTGAGAGCGAGACGAGAGCTGGAAAGATTTTTGACGTTGCTCTTATTGTTTTAATTCTTATCAGTGTTATTGCAGTCATTATCGAAAGCATTCCGGTTATTCGCGAGCAATACGGTTATACTTTCCTTTATCTTGAACTCTTTTTTACGGCCATTTTTACTATTGAGTATTTCCTAAGGCTTTATTCAGTAAGGCAGCCAATGAGCTATGCTTTTAGCTTTTTTGGGCTTATCGATTTTTTCTCAGTGATACCGACTTTTTTACTTTTTGTTCTGCCCGGAGCTCAATCACTTTTAATTCTTCGTTCTGTCCGACTCATAAGAGTCTTTAGGATTTTTAAGTTAGGAACTTATTTTGAAGAAGGGTCTCTCATTATTCAAGCTTTGCGCATGAGTCGCTATAAAATCATGGTTTTCTTTTTTTCGATTATTATTTTGGTCACAGTATCGGGTGCAATGATGTATATGGTGGAGAGTCCTGAA
Source organism: Bacteriovoracaceae bacterium UBA6153 (assembly GCA_002428265.1). Taxonomy (GTDB): domain Bacteria; phylum Bdellovibrionota; class Bacteriovoracia; order Bacteriovoracales; family Bacteriovoracaceae; genus Bacteriovorax. The sequence continues at coordinate 51,641 of DIUR01000034.1, read as the reverse complement.
AGTGGATTCACTGATATACCAACCAGCATTTACTGGGCGATTGTTACAATGACGACTGTCGGCTACGGAGACATCGCTCCGGCAACTCCGTTGGGGAAAACGTTAGCATCGCTACTTATGATCAGTGGTTATGCCATCATTGCTGTTCCTACTGGAATCGTGACAGCGGAATTATCGAGGAATAATAAAGTCACAAATATTGCATGTCCAAATTGCAGTAGGGAAGGGCATGAAGAGAATGCTACTTACTGTAAGTTTTGTGGAAGCCACCTTTAAGTACTAGTCTATTAAACCTGTTTCCAGAAGAAGGCTGAAGGCCCTATCATTCTGAGGTAATTTATTATTCGGGTAATTTTCAAACCAAATTTCTTCTATAAGATTTTTGGTATCTTCAAAAAGTTTTTTGTTTGTGTACTCTTGCTCTTCTTTTAATCCAGATTTTTTAGCTTCAGCAACAATCGACTTGATCACTGCTTTATTAGCTTCCAGATACTTTAAAGAAGCGACAGGATCGTTCTCATAAAAATATTTCAGATGAGACTCAGCGATTACTTTTGCTTTAGCTGCAACGGCCTTAATCTGAGGTTGATCTTTATAGGTGAGAGCTTCTTGCATATTGGATTTGTCCGCAGAATTTAAATTCGGAAATTTCTTATCTAAGATTTTTGCCATCTCGATTCCCATTGCTGAAAATGCTCCGGAATTGGCCCTGGCAAAAAGTATTGTTGCCCACTGATTTTTTGAGTTCTCTTTTTGATATTTAGCAACGGCCCTTTCTGCTTTTGATTTATCAAAGCTTCTTTCTCCCCAGGTTAAGGTGTCTAATAGGTATTGTTGACTTACACCTTTACTCATATCGTACTGGCCACCGCAAACTTTGCAAGCGGCATCAACCACGCCTTCATATTCATCCTTTGAGCCTAGACAACATTTTTCACAACTGTAAGGATACTCAACTCCTTCACCATGGACGATTCCTAAGTTGTGAAGCTGTTCATGAAATAAAGTTTGGGATGCATTCGTGATCTCTTTCTCCGTTGGGCGACCTTTGACGACAGGATATTTAGGAGCCATGGAAATATACGGGTGATTGACCTTGAGAGACTCTATATTATCACTAGGGCCGGTAGAGGCATGAGCGGCCACACCATCCCATTTGTAATCTGTTTGATGACACACGATTGTGACTTTTTCTTTTTCGAGCAAGCGGGTAAGGTTTTTGAAATTGAGCAAGGCCCCATTGGGAGCAGTTGGATTTTGTTTTGTATTTTTCTTAGCAAGATCATTTAAGCATGCTAGTCCTTTGCTCATAGTCGTTGTGACAAGCTTGGAGAAATCTTTGCTGCCATAGTTTTCCATACATGACTGATGGATTTTATATCCCATTTCATTTTGTACGAATCCACCATTAATCTGACGGGTTGCCCTTGAGACGGCCTTGCTTAAATCTTCGGCCTGAGTCCATTCTTTTTTTTGCTGATCATAACAAGGATCTGCCTCTTGAACCAATGGGTAATTGTCCGTGATTGTTTTGTCGTATTTTCCGTCACCGTCTGTATCTATCTCAGTAGTGGAGATAATCTTTTTTAATTTTTCATGACGATATGATTTTTTTCTTCTATCTTTTTTTGTTACGATTTCAAAAGGTGAGTCTTCCTTGGTGTGATAGAAGTAATCAGTCGTTTCATCCATCTCACCATCAAAATTTACATCCTGAACTTTTTTAACCAAAGTATTTTTCTCAAAAGTTTCAATGAGATCAACTTTTTTATCATCGTTGTAATCGTGATAGATTATTTTAGAAGATCCTTTCTGCTCAGTTTTTAAAACCGTGGCAAAAGTGGTGGTTGAAAGAGTGATTAGCAATATGCAAAGTGAGATTTTCATACTTATCTATCGGACAATTGGAGGAAATCTTTTAATTCAAAAGAATTTACTCGGGTACTGTGTAAATATCGGATTTTAATGATAGGATAGCCCCATGAAAAAAATTAAAAGTGATCTTATTGAATTTGAAAACCTGGGTCTTTCAGAAGAAATTCTTCAAGCGATAGATGAATCAGATTTTCTAACTCCAACAGATATTCAGATAAAAACAATTCCTTTGATTATGTCCGGCATTGATCTGCTCATACAGGCCCAGACAGGATCAGGTAAGACTGCTTGTTTCGCATGGCCCATTCTTCAGAAGATTAGCCATGAGAAGATTTCAACAGACAATTCAATCAAAGCACTTATATTAACCCCAACCAGAGAGCTTGCTCTGCAAGTTTCAGGGGCCATTTATCGTTTTGGAGAATTTCTTACTAATAAAGTTTCTACTCTTACTGTTATTGGTGGCGAAAGTATTGAGCAACAAACGCGCGTTCTTTCAGAGGGAGTTGATATCGTTGTCGCCACTCCGGGAAGACTTCTGGATTTAATAGGACAAAAAGTTTTAACATTAAATGAGATTCAGTTTTTAGTGCTCGATGAAGCAGATAAAATCTTAGACTTGGGATTTGCGGCAGAGTTGGATCTTGTTTTAAAAGAAATTTCCCCAGAGAGACAAAATCTTTTTTTCTCTGCTACTTATCCGGAAAAAGTACTTGAGATTGTTAAGAGGATTTCAAAGAATCCGGAACATGTCCAGATTGAGAACGTCACGCCAACTGTTGAAAATATCCATCAAAGAGTTATAGAAGTTAACCATGAAAATAGAGGAATGCTCTTAAGGCACTTAATTATTCAGGAAAAATGGAAAAACGTTCTGGTGTTTGTTTCTAGTAAAACAGCGGCCGGTAACCTTTCTGAAAAATTAAAAAAATTAGGAATTAAAGCAGGTGCTATTCATGGAGACCTGTCTCAGCCAGAAAGAAATAAGGCCTTGTCAGACTTTAAGGAAAAGAAAATTGATTTTCTGATCGCCACTGATGTTGCGGCCAGAGGAATCGATATCAGCAAGCTCTCACTTGTGGTGAATTTTGATTTACCAAGGTCTCCTGCGGACTATATTCATAGAATTGGAAGAACTGGCAGAGCTGGCGAGATTGGGCATGCTGTGACGTTTATCGGACACGAGGATCAAGAGCATTTTAAGTTAATTGAAAAGCGTGCCCAGATTAGTCTGGAGCGAGAGAGTATTCCTGGTTTTGAATTAACTGGTGAGGGCATTGGAAAAGTTCGTGGAGCAGCGCCTATTAAAGGAAAGAGAAAAAGTAAAAAAGATAAGGCGCGTGAGAAGGCGGCCAAAGGGCCATAGCGCTATTTTTCTTTAAAGAAAATATCTACTCTGAACTGCAAAAATTGCTCTTGTCTATAATGACTTACCTTGGGAAAGTCTGCACCGTATGTGAATGTAGCATAAAGCCAGTCATGATAAAGGAGCTGTCTATAACTGATAGAAGCATCATAGCTATCATAGTAGTAGGTCGGTGAGAATTTAGCGTTGGCACCGATAGAGTATGAAAGGGTTTTTTCTTTTCCAAGGTTTTGATAAAGAAGCAGGTTATGTCTGAAGACAAACTCATCGGTCTCATCTGACCATACAATTGAGTTAACAAAATCAGTTTGAAGCTTTTCAGTTAATTTTTTATTTAAAGATAAATGAGAGATGTTTTGAAATCCTTCCTGGCGGTAATAGATAAATTTTTGAGACAGACCGATATTCATAAAATTAGTTTTATAGTCTTTTACTAAATCTAATTTCAGGTTGGGGTTCAGTGGCATGTCCAGTCGGATACCAAAATGGATAAAGCTGACGAAATACTCAGTCTGAGTTAAAAAGTAATCCGCTCCGGCAGTGTAATTGTTGTCACTTTTATTTACAACACGGCCATCTTTTGTGAGCTCTTTATTAGTTGAAACGGAAGTATCACTGATCGCATTACTGATATCATCTTGTTCTTTTTCAATAACGATTTTTAATTTTTTGGTGGTATTTGGGAAATCAAATTTTAACTGAAAATCGAATTTATTATCAATCTTCTGCCCTTCTTTTTTATAAAAACTTCCGTAGACAAAAACGCTGCTCTTATTTTCTGCTGTCTTTGTATTTTGCTCTGTGAAGAACATATCAACACTACGATTAATCTGATCCCATTTCGTCGCAATGTACTGGTTTGTAGCATCGATATCTTTATCAGTTACATTGATATCAAATGAATAGGCCTTGAATGAAGCAAGAGATAATAAGCAGATTAGTAGTTTAATAAACAACTCCAAGTGTGATCAGAGTATGCCTTTTAAAATATTTTACATTGCCTTGCTGGTAAGCAAAGCGAGCGAAGTACTTATCGTATTTATACAGAAGGCCTGCTTCCATGAGCAGCATATCCTTTTTTCCAGACGCAGTAGAGTCTCTCCCTAAAATAGGATTCTTGTGAAGAACAGTTTTTGCATAACCTAATGAAGCTGAAATCAGCAGAGGAATCCATGGCTGGCTGGGAACCATGATTCCGGCCTTAAAGCCAAGGGCCCCGGCGCGAAGATTGTCATCTCTATCAACCCAGTCTTCAAATAACGAAGCTGTTACATAAGCATTGTAATCAAAGTTAAATTTTTTATATTTTTTCGCAGTCACAAACCCGAACTCGAGTAAGTAGTAATCTTTATTAATGTAAGGAAGGCCAAGATTTAACAAAGTCCCTGGTTTGAAGATGAACTCGCTCATGAACTCAGTGGGAGACTCGACAGTGACGAGTTTATCTTCTGGGATCTTTTCTTGTTGGGGGGCTTCGGTAGCTTCAACCGAAACTAGTGAAAAAGAGAGTACGGACATGAATAAAATTGTTAGAAGCTTCATCATTTCACCGCAGTATATCCATGATTTTTCTATCTGCACATGTAAAAATTACAATTTTGAGCGCTAGCAGGTTCATTTTAAAAGGACTGTGTTATTTCCCTGGTACCTAAAATTTATTTTCCCACTGAGGATTTATGACAACGAAGCAGTATGTCTTTCTAGCATTAATAGCGGCCGCAATACCAATGAGCATTTCCGCGAATACTAAAAAATCGCTTAACTGGCAGATTAAGAACACAACATGGACAAAGTCGTTTGATAAATCTTACGAAGAGTTTGTGGCAACAATGGGAAAAGCTAAAAAAGCAGGTGTTTGCCATACAACAAGTGATTGTATTAAAAGCCCGATTGCCAATCCACAGTTCTATAATTTGAACCCAGAGAATTTAGTTAACGTTTATTCAGATTGTGCTGATCTTCCTTATGTTCTTAGGGCCTATTTTAGTTGGATGAATGATCTACCTTTTGCTTACCCAATTAATTTAACGCCAGCTCCTCTTAAGGGGCCTGAGACAGAAGCTCTACTGGCACAGCTGGAGCAGTTAAACAGAGAGTATAATAATGCTGGCTTTTTTAAAAAAGCTGCTCTTAAAAAACAAATCAAAGATATCAGAAAGCAACTTTACGGAGATAAAGACACTGATATCCGCTATAACCGTTTCGGAAATGTCATCGGTGGAAAAAAGTATATTAAAAATGGCGATAACATTAACACTGTTATAGATCAGGTTGTTGATTCCATTTCAACTGCGACTTTCAGAACAGATGCTTCTAACAATGCAACGAACTCACTTTTTAGAGACACTTATCCAGTTTCTGTTTCAAGAGCTTCTATTAAGCCTGGAACAGTTCTTTATGATCCGAATGGACATATTGCTGTTGTGTATGAAGTGACGGCAAATGGAAAGATTCACTTAATTGATGCTCACCCTGATAACAGTCTTACAGCAATCACTTATGGAGAGAAATTCTCTCAAACCACTGTTGAAATTGGTGGTGGTTTTTCAAACTGGAGACCTTTCAGTGTTGAAAATGGTGTTCAGGCAACTGCAAATAATCAACTTCCAGATTACTCTCTTGAGCAATTTAATAAAAAGAAGGGTTATGAAATTAATGGCGTAAAAATGGATTTCCATGAATACGTGAGAAATAAAATGTCATTGGGAACATTGAAATATAACCCGGTTGTTGAATTAACTGAGTTAATGGATGAATTATGCCATGATGTTCAAGAGCGTGCCATGTCTGTGACTGCTGCCATCACTGCAGGAATTAATAAGCAATCTCATCCAGATAAACTTCCAAGCAATATTTATGGAACAGATGGGGATTGGGAGAGTTACTCAACACCTTCAAGAGACGCAAGACTTAAGGCCTCTATCAGAGAAGGAAGAGCTCTTATGATTAAGATGATTGAAGAAAAAAGAAACAATAATCCTGCCATTGAGTATTCAGGAGTGGATTTAGTAAGTGACCTAAAGGCAGCTTATAAGACTGCAACAAATAAGTGTGTCATTGATGTTAAGAAAACGAATGGTGAAGTTCAGAGTTTGAATCTGGATAGAGTTCTAAAGAGTATCTTTAAATTGTCATTTGATCCTTACCACTGTGTTGAGCTTCGTTGGGGAATGCTTGATGCTGAAAGCTTGAAGTCATGTAATTCTTCTAAAGAGAATATGGATTGGTACAATGCTGAGCAGGGTCTACGTAACTTAATCGATCGCGATTATGCAGTTAAGATGGATTACTCATTAAAAGAACTTCCTTCTTCACCATTTGGTAAAAAAGCTGAAGAAAATATCTCTATTGAAGATGCATTAAAATACTAAGGTTCTTTGACGGTCCCGTTGTTTCAACGGGACATTTTGTCAAAAATTTAAAGGTCTTCAACTTGCAATAACTTTTTTGAAAACAATTTTTTTTACTCAATGAAGAGTAGGAGTCGTTATATGAAAAAGTTATCAACAAAATTAATCACATTACTTTTATCCGGAATATTTTTAATTAATACTTCTGCGTTAGCAGAGCAGTCAATAAGGCTTAACATCCTGGATGAATTAGATCCGACAGACCCTCGCATTGAAAAAATTCTTGAGTATTACGACAATGAGTATTTTAAAGCGACGGGGCAGTCTGCCATTATTAAAGATGGGCCCGAGAAAGGAGCATGTCATCGATCGGGATGTGCTGTTTGGGCAAATGTAAGCATTGCTGAGCAAAAAATGGATTTGTATGTTAATGGGGTCCTTACTTATACTTGGCAGGTTTCAACTGGCAAAAGAGGAAAAGAGACACCATCCTTTGATCAAAATCCCAATGGAAGAATTTATGATAAATACTCTTCAACCATTTATCCAGGCGGGGATTATAACGGATTAGGCAATATGCCTTATGCTGTTTTTATTAGAGGTGGTTACGCCATTCATGGAACAACTGAGTCCAACTGGCCTCTACTTGGAACTCCCGTTTCAAGCGGTTGTATAAGACTTCATCCTGATTACGGATTTATCTTTAACAGGCTTATTCGTAAAAATGGAATCGGTGCCACTTGGATAACAGTCTTTTAGTGTGCGGATTTCATATTGCTCAGTTTTTTTGTGCAATCATCGTGATGAGTTTTAAAATTAGCGGGGCATTCTTCTGGTTTAGTTGTCCCGTTAATACACTCACTCGTTATTTGAATACAGAATTTTAAATCTTCTACCTTATTCGACTGTGAAAGTGATTTCCAGTAGAGTGCTTCTGATTTTGCTTCACACTGGGCCTTTAGAATAGAAGTTGCGGGATGCTTTAAGTATTTTAGTAAAATATCACTTTGGTTGAAATTGAGATTTTTATAATCTTCTGGATAATGCTCTTTTAAGTCTTTCATAATCTGTTGCATTTCAGATGCATAAGTTTTTGCACAGTTTAGGAAGAAAGTGTAATCAGTATTATTTCCAAAATGAGATTCAAGTTCTTTAGAGAGAATTTGATCCTCGCAAAGATATTTTAGCCTTTCATCAAAACTGATAGTGCTGGTCTGTAGGACACTTTGATTCAATGCTTGTGGGTTTTTGCAAGCATCATCAATTCTAATATTCTGGCCGATAATGCTCTCTTTTAGTGCTGCAACCTGGAAAGGTTGAGTGCTAATCAAAGCGCGCTCTTGAGCTTTATCATTTTTATAGATAAAAAATATTGCGATAAAAGCGACAGTGATTAAAACAATGCATAGGGCAGGAAATAAGTATTTTTTCATGACTTAGGAATTAACATAAATCATTCATTTTTATAATTAAATTAAGCCAACTTCCGAAAATAATTGTCCTGTGACTTGTTGAATTCCAAATAAATTATAAAGGATTTCAATTTGGGTATATTGAAGCTGTGAATGTCTTCTCTCAAATGTTTCGATGGCCGTAAGAAATTGTGTCGCATCAACGCTTGAAGATCTATTGAGCTCAATGTTTTTAATGAGAGACTTCAGATAGTTTAATTGATCGTTATAATTTTTACTGTAAGTTAAGTATTTATTTCTGAGGTTAACAAGTTTTTTGTATTGGGCCGAGATTGAGTACTTTGCATCCGCTATTGCAGCTTCGCGCTCTGATTTCGCTGAAGCGAGACTTGCTTCTGATGATTTCACTCTATAGTGTCCACTTACGCCCAATGGAATTGAGACAACAATGCCTACATTCTTATTAATTGAGCTTGAGTTATTAATACTACTCATTCTGTCTTGATTAATATTTCTTCCGGCCGAGGCAGAAAGAGTAATAGATGGGCCAAGACTTCCTTTAATGGCCTTTAAACTAAACTCTGCCATTTGCACGTTCAGGTTTCTACGGACAACTTCAGGGCCATTAGAAAGAGCAAGCTCGATAGCATCGTCGGCGGAAGCTGGGATAAGAAGAGAGCCGATTGTGATATCGAAGTCATCAAGATTATCAGAAGGGGGAAGGGTTACCGTGTATTCAAAAGATTCTTTTTGTAATTGAAGTGAAGCATTGGCTTGTTCAAGAGATTGCTCAGTTTCAGTAATTTTACTTTTTAAGTTGTAATCATCACTGACCTTTTCAAAAGCATATAAGAATGAAAGCGTCGTACTTGTATTTTTAATACTTCCAATAGAGTCTGCAACATTAATGTAATTTCCTAAGGCCTGATTAGCTAGACCACCTCGGGTATTAGGAATCATAGAATCGGTTGTGTTGTAAGCAGCTTTGGTAGCAGCTTCATTGGCCTCGGCGGCCTTGTAATTATAATAAGAAGACTTTCCATCGTATAAAGTTACATTGACTGAAACCCCGCAGTCGCCACTTCTACCTCTATAGGGATCAGTTGAACTATTATAAGTGGACTGGCCAGAAGATAAACTTCCTGAACAATTGAGCGAGGCACTTGGATACATATCAGCTTTAGAGGCGAGAGTTTGAAATCGTATCGCTTCAAGAAGCTCATTAGTCGAAACCGTTTTAGGATTATTTTTTACAGCAATTGAAATGGCATCTTTCAAACTTTTAGGAAGATTATCATCAGCAGATAAACTACCCGTAAGTAGCATAGAACAAGCTGCAAACATGAATGCTGAGACTTTCATAGAAATCCTTGAATAAAGAAGTTTTGTAGATATTAAAGGAGAATAGGGATTCCCGAGAGGCATTAGAAAAAAATACAATGAAGGGAGTTTGGGTGTGTCTAATATGTAGACAAGAAAGTTAAATCAGCGCTTTTTAGTGTAGCGATTTTCACTAATTGGAGGCTGCTTGCTCCAGAGGTACTTTTTCAAATCAACCTTGCCCGAACTTGTGAACTCGATCCCTTCAAGTTCCAGTAGCCTTTTTTGGTGAAGTCTGTGCGTGTATCCATGGGGAAGGATTTTACTCTGGTTTCATTACTAAAAATACTAAATAAATTTAACCAATATTCTAAAATTTATATAAAATGTTTTTAAAGAAACTTTATCTTTAGGAACCAGCAATGAAAGAGTACAAAATTGAAGACTTCATGAACCGCATCACTTTGTTTCAGCCATCATCTTTAAGCAAAGACGGATCAAGACTGGCGTATATTTCGAATGTCACAGGTGCTCCTCAAGTTTGGGTTGGTGAGCTTTCTTCAAAAGTTCCGAAAATGCTTTTTCCAAAACCATTAACGACAGATAAAAATAAAGCGCCAAATGTTTTTTCAGATTCACTTCAGTTTATTGATGAAGAGAGATTAATTGTTATTAAAGACACTCATGGTGATGAGCAGACATTTATTGAAATTCATCATTTAAAAACTGGAGATGTGGAAGGTGTTCCAAGAGGGGATGGTAAAGATAGCCTTGGATTTATGAGTAAGGATAAAAAGACGCTCTACTTTAATTCTTCAAGAGACGATAACTCATCTCTTGGTCTTTATTCATATGATTTAAAAACTAAAAAAATCAATTTCTACTATAGAGAAAAGGGTATTTCAAGCATGTGGGGAAACCCTAATGAATACAAAGGAAATTTGATTGTTGCCCAAACGAGATCAAATACAGCATCTGTATTAAAAATGATTCATTTAAAAACGAAGAAAGTTACTGATGTTTTTGTTGAGCCTAATACACTTATTTATCCTCTAGAGGTTATGCCCAAAGATAAACTTTTGGTTATGACAAATTATAGAAGGCAATTTATCTCTTTAGGAGTTTTAGACTTAAAAACAAAAGAAATTAAATATGTTCAAAAGGATCAATGGGATCTTGAAAGCTTCGATATCTCCAGCGATAAAAAAACACTTTATTTTTCAAAGAATGTTGCAGGAAAAAGCGTTCTTGAGATTTATACTTATCCTGGTCTTAAAAAAGTACCTGCAAAATTTAAAACTACAGGAATCATTACCAATATTCATAGTCATGGGAAATCAGATTCGATTGTTCTTGGTTTTATGTCTCCGACTGAGCCTAAGAATTATTATCGTTATTCTGTAAAAACTAAAAAAATAGAAAGGCTCACTGATACGTGGACTTCTGTCATCCCGGAAAAAGAACTTTGCCAACCTAAAGAAATAAAATTCTCTTCAGAAGGTAAAACAATTTATAGTTGGTTATTTTTGCCAAAAGAAACCAAGCAAAATAAAAAAACGCCAGTCATTATTTGGCCCCATGGTGGACCCCAAGCACAGGAGAAAGCACAATTTAGACCAATCTTTCAGTATTTTGTTTCTAAAGGATTTGCGATCTGGGCGCCTAATCATAGCGGATCGACAGGTTTTGGAACTGACTTTGTAAAATCGATTGAAGGGCAATGGGGAACTGCCGACTTTCCGGATATGCTCAACGGGATTGATTGGCTAAAAAAATCAGGTTGGATTGATCCTAAAAATATTTCTATCATGGGTGGATCTTACGGTGGATATATGACCCTGAGGTGTATTACAAAAATTCCTAATACATTTAAAGTAGCAGTCGACATTTTTGGCCCAGCAAACCTTTTTACATTCATTGATAGTGTTCCACCCGATTGGAAACCTTTCATGGATGAAATGGTTGGAAATGCACAAAGAGATCATGAGAAATTAACTGAGCAGTCACCGATCTTTGCTTTAGATAAAATAGATTGCCCACTTATTGTTGTGCAAGGAGGTCGTGATCCACGAGTTGTACAATCAGAATCAGATCAGGTTGTAGAAAAACTACGCTCTATGAAAAAAACGGTAGAGTATTTAGTCTTTGAAGACGAAGGTCACGGATTTTTAAAAACAGAAAATGAATTGAAAGCTTATGAAGCAATCGCAGAGTTTGTTAAAAAATATACTTAGTCCCAAAGGGGGAAAATTATTTCTTTAAACTTAACTTAATACTGTTAATAGCAATCATTATTTTAAGAACCACATACTCAGCTGCGTATTTTAAAATCTTATTATTAGTATTAATAGGGTTGAAATCTTTTGTGTTTTTCGTCATAAATACTCCTGATAACTATTTTAGTAGCTTTTCAATCATATCCTTAGCATTGGGAAATTCTTTAAGCAAACTGGCCTTATCAGCGATTTCAAAGTCACTGAAATGAAAGGCCGGTGCGACCGTACATCCAGTAAAAGCGTACTCTGACCCATCTGGAAGATAAGCTCCAAACCAGACATGCGCAGGAACTACATACTGAACGTTGTCTTCATTTAAAAGAGTTTCTTTGATTGCTCCTTTATCCGTAATCTCAACGATAGATATCGAATCACCATTATAAAAGTGCCACATTTCATCTGATTTAATTCTGTGAAAACTGGATTTCTGACCTTTCGTCAAAAGATAAAAGATTCCTGTTGAGAACTCTGAGCGATAGGTTTCTCTATAAAATCCTCCTTCAGGATGAGAGAGTAAATTGTGAAGATGAACGAGGTTTTTTATTTTATCCATGAGAGACTACTCCTTAATGGGTCTTCTGAATTTTAACTTTTGTTTTGTTCCAAACCACCAGATGAAATGCACGATGAGGCATGAGATAAAAGCAGAAAAGCCTAGGACTCCTCCAGCTCCTTTTAAGTAGCCAATGAGAAAGTTGAACATGAAGCTGAAGATAATGCTTGATAAACATATTTGTAATTTGGATAGTCTTGTCGGATCGGTCATTCCAACAAAAGAAGATCCAAGGAAGACAGCGTGAAGAGTACTAATAATAGGATATGTAAAAAAAGAAGTAAGTCCTATAAAAACTAATGTGAGAAACGATGAGGCCCTCACACTTCCAAAGTGTTTTGTGAGTGCGAGCTGATGGGTCAGTTGAGCGGCCACCTGAGAGACAATCAGAATAAGGATCAATGTCATGATAGATTCCTCAATAGAATTATCAAAAGCATTGTAGAAATAAAAGCAACTGTTCCCAGTTTTCCTCCAAAGCCACTTAGGTGCGGTTTGCTCCAGAGATAAAGACTTGTGCCGACTAGTGAAATAATAAAAATGTGACCTGTCCCTGATAAATATTCAGGAGAGGCCATGCCAGCAAACGATCCAGCGTATATGACTGCGTGAATCCCGGATTTTTCTATTTTATTTGAGAACCATAAAAAGCTACCAGCAAAGCCGATGAGCGCCGAAGATAAAATCGGCGAAAACCCAAATGACGTTTGTAGGGTGTAACAAAGTAGGCATGAAAAGTAGAATGCCGCTAACTTGATCAGGAAAATTTTCATAAGCTGTAATGGTAATACAGTTTTTAAGTACTGATCAAGTCACTAATGCATTAAAGAGTAGGTAATAATCCAAAACAAAGAATCGCAACAATAGTTGGAATCAGTGCTCCTTTTAAAATACCTAAAGGCGAAATACTCCCTTCTTCAAAAGAAGCTTTCAAAATTCCATAGCCAGCAGGATTGGGAGCATTAGCAATGACTGTTAGGCCACCACCTGTAACGGCCCCTGCCAATAGATAGTATTTTGCAGAATCGGTTAGCTCCACTAAAGAGCCTAGATATGTTAGGGCCGCATTGTCAGTTAATGCTGTCAGACCAGTGGTTCCAAAAAAGAGAACAGTATCAGAGAGATTAGCGATTAGTGGCTGCAGCCACCATTTTTGTGGTGTCCCTAAAATAATTAGTCCTGCCAGAAAAAAACCTACCATTAAGGATTCTTTTATTTTGATACTTTCTTGAAACTCTTTTGTGACAGAAGTAAATCCTAAGAAAAATAAAAAGAGACCGATAAAAATGACCATGTGATGAGCAGTGATAACAACTAGTGCTAGAAATACTAAATGTATAACTGTTGCCCAGATAGGAACATTCATAACTTTGGGATCTTTTGCTTCAATTTTAAGAGGGCCAGTCAGCTCTTTTCTAAAATAGAATGTTATCAATAGAGCACTCGTAATACATGCTAGGGCGCCTTTATAACCAAAATGCGTAAACATATGCCCAAAGCCCCATCCCCATTTTCCAGCAACCATCAGCACAGGTGGGGCTGCAAAGTGAGAGAGCGTTCCTCCAATTGAAACATTGACGAATAATAATCCAATGGCGGCATATTTAAATTTGGAAGACATGTTTTTTGAGAAAAAATATTTTAGCAATATAAGAGCGGTCACTGTCATAGCAGCAGGTTCAGTGATAAATGAGCCAACTAGTGGGCCTAAGACCATAACAGTTAAAAAGAAGGCCATTTTTCCAGGGAGAGGGATTAGTTTTGAAGCTTTGATAATTAAATTTTCTGCTAAATTTACCACTGGTTTAGTCGCGGCCATGGCCATGATAACAAAAACAAAAGCAGGTTCAGTAAAGTTTAAACTCTCTACATAATGAATGGATTCAGGGTAGCCAATTTGAAAAATCATAATGACTAAAAATAACAATGACCAGATTCCGAATACGGCTTCTATTTCGGCTAAATAATGGAAAAAATTTTCACCAATTGAGCCATCAGGATAACTGTGAGCAATTTTTGCGAATTTACTTACTAAAAAAGTGTGGATAATGGCCAGGAAGAATATAACAGTAGCGCAAATTTCGAGATTACTCGCATTCATGATAATCACCTTAATGAGATTGCACAATGGCGACCCGGCCAAAGAAAACTTTCATCTTGTAAGTAAAATGAAACCTATAAAATAGAGTAAATTTCAACATAATCATTAACGCGTGTCAATTGATAGAAGCCTTTAAAGGGTGAATTTAATTTGACTGCTTTTAGGTCTTCTTATTAAAATGTGACATGTTTAATAATTACACTATTCATTTTAAAGCAATAATTAATTTTAGCATTGGATTAGCATTAGTTATTGCTATCTTTTATGTGTTTCATTTTCTTATAAGTTTTTTTCTAAAAAAAGAAAGGCATTGGTTTAAACCAATCACTTTCAAAGATAATGAAATTATTTCTACAGGAATGCTTGTCTCAAGCATTTCCAATATTCTTAAAGCTATTAAGTGGCTTCTTATTTTATCTGTCGTCTATTTAATGATTCCCTTTGTTCTTCAAGAACTTCCTTTCACCCATGACTATGCAGTTTCATTAATGGCCTCAATTGAAGCAGATTTGAGAAAAATAGGACATTCATTACTTGGATTTATTCCAAATATCTTTTTTATTATTGTGACTATTTTAATCACTCGCTCGCTACTTCGTTTCATGAAGTTTATTTTCTTAAAAATCTCCAAAGAAGATATTGTTGTTATGGGGTTTTACCCAGAGTGGAGTAATACGACATTTCAATTGTTGCGTTTTTTTGTATGCATGTTTGCTCTCGTCATTATCTATCCATATCTTCCAGGGGCCGGGACAAAAGCTTTAGAAGGAATGTCTGTTTTTCTAGGACTTCTTATCTCTCTTGGATCTTCTTCTGCCATTGCTAATATGATTGCAGGGGTCATGATTAGTTACATGCGGGCCTTCAAGGAAGGTGATTACGTTAAAATTGGGGAGTCGACAGGAAGAATTATAGAGAAGGGATTAATTGTTACTAAAATTATGACTTATAAAAATGAAGAAGTGACAATTCCTAATACTCAAGTGCTAAGTTCTCATGTTACAAATTATTCTTCACAGGCCAAGACGGAAGAACTCATTCTCTATACTACGATCACAATTGGCTATGATACACCTTGGACGCTTGTTCACAAAGTTATGATTGAAGCTGCTAATAAATGCTCAATGGTAAATAAAGAAAAGAAGCCCTTTATTTTACAGACAGCTTTAAATGATTTCCATATTTCATACCAATTGAATGTTTATACAGGGCACGCGAAGAGCATTCCTGCGGCCTATTCAGAACTTCACCAGAACTTGCAGCAGGTCTTTGCCGAATACGGTATCGAAATCATGTCGCCAGGATTTACAGTGCTTAGAAATAGTCCCAAAGACACCACTCCCAATCTAGGTCCACTTGAAAACGTTTAAAGAGTTTTGGCCTTTTATTTGAGCGAGCATTCAAGTCTCATAGGAGATTTCAAAATGTTTTATCTGATGCTTTTTCGAAAAGAGTTAAAGTAATAAACTGTCTAAAGTTTAGTCATATCCTCAAAAAGTCCGCAAAGGCCCTCTTATAAATCTCTAATTTTTGGCATCTATACCCTCGAGTTTTTGGCCATAGGTTTGCTATGTAGTCTAGAATGAAGAATATTATTTTATTGATACTTGTATGCTGGCAATTTGCCCTTTATGCGGCAGAACCTTTTATCTGGAAGCAGACGCCTGATTCTGCGCCTGTTATTTTACCAAGAAAGGATAATCAAACTTATGAAGAAGCTCTAAAAGAGTATTTCCAGAAGGTCAATGAGACTCCTTCGCTTGCGGATTTATTAAATAGAGATGATATCCAAAACTTGAAAGTTAGAGATAATCTGGCCTTTAAGAAAGGGACTTTTCAAGAACTGAGTTCAAGCTCCAATCAAAAACCTCGCTTTATTGTTGTGACTAATGAACTTCGTGAACTATATGCTCCACCACATGGGGTAAAGGTTGCCAGGATTATTAAGAGACTGGAGGCCGTAGGCGCAGAAGTTTTAGTTCTTCCAGTGGTGCATGACCTGACTTTAAATGCCAAAGAGTCTAAGGAATTTAGAGACAAGTTAGTCAATCTTTTTGATGCTCAACTTATTATGGGTGGTAACGATATAGACCCATATCTTTATGGCGAAAAAACAACTTATGCAAAGTCTGTTATCAGACGCAGAGATGTAAGTGAGCTTAAATTTGTTCGCCAGTTTATCGAATCCAAAAAAGGGATGAACTTTGGAATCTGTAGAGGCCATCAAATGTGTGCGGTCGCTAATCATAAAAAGCTCATTCAAGACATTCAAATTGTAGAAGGCGCATCTGAGGTGCATCTCAATGGTGATCATCTTATCGATGCAGACAGAAGCAGCGAGATTTTTAGTATTTTTGATAAAGATAAAATCCTGGTTAATTCACTACACCATCAGTCTGTCATTGTTCCTGAGGGGGACTCAGTTTACAAAATTATTGCAACTAGTTTGGATAAAAATCCTATTGTAGAAGGCCTCGAGTTTAGAAATGGACTTGGAGTCACGTTGCAGTTTCACCCGGAATTAATGTTTAATGAAACGGGTGATAAAATTCTAAAGAAGTTTGTCGATATGGCGATTAAAAATAAGCAGGCAAGGGCGAATCCTGCGCTTTGCGGGAAATTAATGAAGTCGTTTTTTAATTAATCAAATTAGCGGATAATCAGTTTTTCCCCGGGAAATAACTTTTTAGAGTTGGGGATAGAGCTATTATAAGCGATGATTCTTCTGACAGAGGTCTTGTGCTTTTTAGCAATGCTATAAAGAGATTCTCCTTTTTTTACTCTATGAAGCTTATAGCTCACTTTTTTTCGATTGGAATTTTTTGCAGAC
Source organism: Bacteriovoracaceae bacterium UBA6153 (assembly GCA_002428265.1). Taxonomy (GTDB): domain Bacteria; phylum Bdellovibrionota; class Bacteriovoracia; order Bacteriovoracales; family Bacteriovoracaceae; genus Bacteriovorax. The sequence continues at coordinate 34,558 of DIUR01000034.1, read as the reverse complement.
TGATCAGCAGAATAGATATTTCTTAAGGCCAGCTTATCTCCTTTTTTAAAGGGGAGATCTAATGTTGTGCCTTTTTTAAGACGCGCCTTGGGAGAAAGAGAGTTCAAATGTGCTAGAGCATATGAGTTCTTAAATCTAAGTAACTTTGAAAGCTTGGGTAAAGTGGTATTTTTTTTGACTTTATACTGCTGAAAGCCTGTCGCCCTAAAATCTTCTTTGAGGCAACATGAAGCATATTTATAGGCACTAGCAACAGGGAGCCTTAATTTGTATTCACTAACATTCGGAGGTGTGAACCATCTAAGCACTTCAGGATTAAGTTTTTTTACTTCAGCATAATCCAGTTCCAATTTGTCAGCAAGTTTTGAGAGATCGGTCATGGCCGGAACACTTATTTCTTCATAATCCAGCGGTGCCCTAAATTCTAAATCCGTAAAACCAAATCTCTTGAGATTTTTTCCAATGATTGCGAGTGCCATTATTTTAGGGACATAATTTTTTGTTTCGCTCTTCAAGTATTTTCCATTAGAGAGTTCCCAAAAATCATCAGTCTTATACTTTTTTATGGCCCTGCCTATCTTTCCTTCTCCAGCATTATAAGCGGCCGTCGCGACTTCCCATTGGCCAAAGTCTTTATAGAGTTTACCGAGATACTGAGCTGCCGCTATCGTGGCCTTGATAGGGTCTTTTCTTTCATCAACATACCAGTTTTGATTTAAACTATAGCTCTTACCTGTTGCTGGCATGAATTGCCATGGCCCCACTGCTGATGCAATAGATTTTGCCTGATTATTAAAACCGCTTTCTGCCATTGCTAAAAAGATGAGGTCTCTGGGTAAGTCATTTTTTTCTAGAAGATTTCCTATCATGGGAGCATATCTGCCGGCCCTTTCTACATAAGATGAAAAATACTTTCGTCCTCTTGTTGTAAAGTAGGTAATCCACTTTTTGACCTGTTTGTTATAGACGACAGGTATGTCAAAATAATTATTTTCAAGATTGAGCTCCTCAGCGCCTTCCAGAAAATAGATTTTTTTATTAGAACTTACTTGATTGTCTGGGTGGGCCACACCATCTATAAAAAGATCTGGAGTAAGCATTTCCATATTGTCTGCTAAGAGTTGCTTATCTTTATTTTCGCTTTCAGTGTCTATGATAGGAATGTAAGTGCTGTCTTCATCAATTGTGAGTTTTTGTGTATTCGGTACGATTTCAGACGCTGTAGGAGCAGAAATGGCCTTGTTTGTAATCTTAATACCGCTACAGCCGCTTATTAATGTCAGAATAAAAAAAGGAATGAGTTTAGAGTTCATCTTACTACCTGTTGCTTCTTATTGCTTAAGTCGTCAGTGAAAACAAAATAAGAAGTGTTGAATGGTTTTTCAAGGTCTTTGGGAAATACTAAGTTGACATAACTTTGAGAATTCTCTTTTACTCCAACGGTCAGATTATTATTTTTTATAGTCAGATTATTTATTTTTCCAATCATGAGCCTGATTGTCTGGCCTCTTAAGATGATGGTAGAGCCTTTTTTTAAGGTAAATCTTCGGATTGGATTGTTATCAATCTTAAATGCTAAAAATGATGATCCTGAAGTTGCTTTAATCTTTAAGACTTGTTGTGGAGAGAGAATTTTTAATGGAGGTTTTTTATCTTCTGATGGTTTCATTTCTTGCTTTTTTTTTATTTGATCATTTTCTTTAGAAAGTGGAGGAAGGGGGTTATTTGTTAAGTTTTCATTTTTTTGATTATTAAAAAAAAGAGGAGAAAGTAGCAAAACAAGAAAGGCGAGAAGTCCTACTCCTAGTGCCCATAAGTGATTATTTCTCTTTTTATGAATGGGTTTAATCTCTTCGGCAGACTCTACAACCGAGAGTCGCTCAGATTTTCTAAGATGGAGCTCATAAAGCCTGATTGAGAGTGCAAGGTCAAACTCCAAAGCAATGGAAAGTGATTTTAAAAATCCTAATACGTAAATTCTATTTGGAAGATTTTCAAGTTGGTTATTTTCAAGAGATAGAATCAGAGACTTATGTATTTTAGTGATTGAAGACAATTCTTCTACAGTTATGTTTTTTTCAATTCGCGCTCGAGTTAGTAGCTCACCTAATTGCGTATACATCTGGCCTGAAGATAGTTGAAGAAGTGGCTCCATAGTTTCCTTTTATTTTGAAAAAAGAAGGATTAGTTTTACCTAATCCTTCTAAACTTAGGAGAATAAATAAATAGCAGAGAAAAACAGTTTGTGCACTGCCAGTAATTCATTTTTTATAATTCTAACAAAAAACGAAATATTGAATAATACATAATCTCATTTCATCCATTCAAAAAAGATATGGATGACCTGGTTTTTTATTGGCTTATCTGCCATTTATCTTCTAGTATTTTTTATGATCAATTTTAATCATTTATATTATTTTTATGTTGTTGCACGCATGAAAAATGTGACTTCTGCTGCCGCTTTTTTAAAAACAAGTCAGCCATCTTTAAGCACACAGATTAAAACTCTTGAACATAATTTAAATAAGTCTCTTTTTATAAAAAAAGGTAAGTATCTTGAGCTTACTACTGATGGGCAAAAAGTTTTTGAAATTTCTTCAAAAATGTTTGAAATCTATGACGAACTCGAGGTCTTTTTAAAACCAGAAAAATCTGGAAAAAAAGATATAAGAGTTGGTGTCAGCGGAGAGCTGTCGCGCCCTTTTATGACTAATATTATCAGTGCCGTTTTAAAAAAATATAAACTTGCAGAACGTCCAACATTAAAATTGGAAACTGGAAGCATCAGTGATCTCAATGAAAAACTGAAAATGAAAAAACTAGATTTCATCATTACAAATTTTGCTTCACAGGAAAATGGGCTTAAGATCATTCGAAATTTTCAGATGCCAGTCGTAATGGCAGGAACAGGTGAGTTGATCAGAAAGTTAAAATTGAGCAGTCTTAAAAAAGTAGACTTGGTGATGAAGAAAGCATCACAATATTTAGTTCTTCCTTCTGATCAGCTTAGGCTTAGAACTGAAACGAACTATTATCTTTTTAAGAATAAAATTAAGTATAGCACCAGTTTTGAAAGTGATATTCTTGCATCTGTCATCCGGGCCAGCGTGGATGGAATTGGCTTTTGCATGATTCCTTCGCCTTATATAAAAAAAGAGCTGCAAAATAAAACATTGAAAATGTTAAGACCTGCCACAGGGTTGTGGAGCCATTGGATTTACATTATTGCTTTGGATGATAAAGACAGCGACCAGTTTGTAAAAAAACTCATTCGTGAGTTTGAAATGGCGCTATAGGTTGCCTTTATGTCAAGCTTCAAAAACTGTTAAAAATCACCTTCTTTGAGTTGAAACATCTGTAAGTTTCAAATTAATTACACATGCGTCGAGTCAAAGCACTTTTTTCAAATAAAAACATGACTCCTCAACAAAAATTATCAATCATAGAATATCGAAAAAATTTTAAGCTATAAGGATTAAAATGAAATTATCTCATGTGAAAATACTACCAGCTGTTGTTGCCTTTATTGTGACCTGCCTTTTTTGGTTTATCATAGCTCCACCTGAGGGAGTTGATATAAATGCCTGGCGATTGTTAGGGATTTTTGTTGGTACAATTGTCGCGATCATTGGAAAGGCCCTACCTATTGGTGGTGCGGCGATGATTGGTATTTTATTAGTCGCTATCACTCAAGTGACAAATCCTGGAGAACCTGGAAAAGCGATGGCAGATGCTCTTAGTGGATTTTCAAATTCATTGATCTGGCTAATTGGAATTGCCTTTTTTATTTCGCGCGGATTTATTAAAACCGGACTTGGTTCACGTATCGCTTATTATTTCGTGAGAATGTTTGGAAAAAGCACACTTGGAATCAGTTACGGACTCTCTTTTGCTGAGCTTGTTTTATCTCCAGTTATGCCGAGTAATACGGCAAGAGGTGGTGGGGTCATGTACCCAATCAATCGTTCAATTTCAGAATCAATGGGATCCTATTCAACAGATGACTCTCGATTAAAAATCGGTGCCTTTTTAACTCTCGTGGCCTATCAAATTAACATTATTACCTCAGCGATGTTTATTACGGCAACGGCACCAAATCCTTTAGTCACAGCAGGGATTAAAGAGATCGCAGGTATTGATGTAAGCTGGTCTCAATGGGCATTAGCTGCGTTTGTTCCTGGCGTGGTCGCAATGCTTTTAATTCCACTTGTGCTTTATGTGATTTTTCCACCGCAAATAAAAAAGACGCCTGATGCACCAGCATTAGCAAGACAAAAACTTCTTGAGCTTGGCCCGGTTAAGCTTGAAGAGTGGATCATGGTTGGTGTCTTCTTTTTACTTCTGTTTATATGGGCAGGTGGGCCGGCATTATTTTCTGATTCACCATTATTTAAAGTCGATGCCACTGCAGGCGCCTTTGTTGGCCTTGGAGTTCTTCTCTTTTCAGGTGTTCTGACTTGGGACGATTTATTAAAAGAAAAAGGGGCATGGGATACAGTGACATGGTTTTCGTCACTTGTGATGATGGCCACGTTTTTAAATAAGCTCGGAATTATCAAATGGTTTTCTGGATTGGTTCAAACTTCAATCCAGCATTGGGGACTTGGCTGGATTCAGGCCGCTATCATTCTTATTTTAATCTACGTTTATATTCACTACTTCTTTGCAAGTAACACGGCCCATATCTCAGCTCTCTTTGCTTCATTTTTTGGAGTAGGGGTTGCTCTTGGTGCGCCTCCCTTAATGTTCGGATTATTTTTAGGATTTGCATCATCTCTTTGTGCTTCAATCACTCACTATGGAACTGGTTCAGCTCCTGTCTTATTCGGCTCTGGTTATGTAACCATGGGCGAGTGGTGGAAGTGGGGACTTCTCATCAGTTTTTTAAATCTTGTGATTTGGGGATTAGGCTGTGCGGTTTGGTGGAAAATTTTAGGTTACTGGTAACTGATAAGTTGAGAAGAGGTCATTTTGATTATTTTTAAAAAAACGATACTGGCCTTAACGGGACTTTTTATCTGTGTTTTTCTAGTTGCTCATCTTGGAGCAAACTTTTTATTATTGTTGCCTCATGAAACGGCAAGAACTTATTACAATGCTTATTCACTAGCATTGCGCTCGAACGTTTTCATTACCGTCATTGCATATATTAATTATGCTTGTATTGTCTTTCATGTTCTTTATGCCCTTTTAATTACGATGAAAAATAGAAGTGCTAGAAAGAGTAGCTACGAGATAAATAAGGCGAATGAAAATTCTTCATGGACTTCTCAAAACATGCTTTTGTTAGGATTTCTTATTTTAGGATTTATCGTTATTCATATGGCCAACTTTTGGTACAAAGTAAAAATTCTTCATATTGAAGAAGACCTGTATCAGATGGTTTTTGATTTATTTCATGAGCCTTTGTACGTTCTGATTTATGTCACTGCGGCCATACCTATAGGTCTGCATTTATCTCATGGAGTTCAGTCGGCCTTTAAGACTCTAGGTTTATATCATCTCAAGTACATGAAATGGATTGCCAAAATTTCAGTCGTGTATGCATGGATTACAGGTGTCGGTTTTGCGATTATTCCTCTCGTTGTTTATTTTAGATAGGTGCTTATGAAATTAGATGCAAAAATTCCCGACGGTGATTTAAAAGATAAGTGGAAAAATTATCAATCAACATGTCGTTTAGTTAATCCGGCAAACAAGAGAAAGCTTGATGTCATTGTAGTTGGCTCGGGTCTGGCCGGAGCTTCTGCGGCGGCCACACTTGCTGAAGGTGGATATAATGTAAAATGCTTTTGCTTTCAAGACACTCCTAGAAGAGCGCACTCAATTGCCGCTCAAGGGGGAGTGAACGCTGCAAAAAATTATCAAAACGATGGTGATAATACCTGGAGAATGTTTCACGATACATTAAAAGGTGGAGACTTTCGCTCTAGAGAAGCGAATGTTTATAGACTCGCAGAACTCTCAGGCCCACTAATCGATCATTTCACGATGCAAGGAGTTCCATTTGCCAGAGAGTATGGCGGAGTTCTTGCCAATAGAAGTTTTGGGGGAGTTCAAGTTCAAAGGACTTTCTATGCTAGAGGACAAACTGGGCAGCAGCTTCTGCTTGCAAGCTACTCTCAGCTTTCTCGTCAGATAGAGGCCAAAAAAGTTCAAATGTTTTCTCGCCATGAAATTCAAGAAATCGTGGTGATTGAAGGTAAAGCACGAGGTGTCGTTGTCCGAGACATGATAACGGGAGAATTAACGAATCACAGTGCTCACGCTGTCGTTCTTGCGACTGGCGGTTATTCAAAAGTTTTTTTCCTCTCGACACTCGCTATGGGATGCAATGCTTCTGCCATTTGGAAGGCCCACAAGAAAGGAGCATACTTTGCTTCACCAAGTTTTACTCAAATTCATCCGACAGCATTACCGCAAAATAGTGAAACACAATCCAAGCTAACTTTAATGAGTGAGTCACTAAGAAATGATGGAAGGATTTGGGTTCCAAAAGATAAGAATGAAAAACGCGCTCCTGCAGCGATTCCTGAAGAAGAGAGAGATTATTATCTCGAGAGAAAATATCCGGCCTTCGGAAACCTTGCTCCTAGAGACATCTCTTCAAGGGCCGCAAAAGAAAGTATTGATCAAGGTCTTGGCGTTGGTGAATTAAAAAATGCCGTTTATCTGGATTTTAAAGACTCGATAGCTAGACTTGGAATCAACGTAATCAAGAGTCGTTACGGTAATCTTTTTGATATGTATAAAAAGATTACGGGAATCGATGCTTATAAAGAACCAATGAAGATTTCTCCAGCGCCGCATTTTTCAATGGGTGGCCTCTGGGTAGATTATGAATTGATGACCACCATTCCGGGGTTGTTTGCTATTGGAGAGTGTAACTTTGCTGATCACGGGGCCAATCGTCTAGGTGCCAATTCACTACTTCAAGCAAGTATTGATGGATATTTTATTTTGCCATTAACGATTGGAAACTATCTTACTGATGAATTAAAAACTGGAAAAATCTCTACTGATCATCCTGCTTTTAAAGAAGCCTTAGTAAATGTTAAAACGAAGTTTGAAAAGCTCATTAACAATAATGGAACAGAGACAGTCGATTCAATTCATCGTCGTCTAGGCAAAATTATGTGGAAAGAGTGTGCTATGAGCAGGAATGAAGCCGGCTTAAAAAAGGCGATTCTTGAAATTAAATCACTTCGCACGGAGTTTTATAACAAAGTTAAGATCACAGGATTAGTTAATGAGTACAATCAAGAATTAGATAAGGGCTCTCGCCTGATCGACTTTCTGGAAATCGCAGAACTCATGTGTGTCGATGCATTGGAGCGTAACGAATCTTGTGGAGCGCACTTTAGAGAAGAGTTTCAAACCCCAGACGGTGAAGCTTTGAGAGACGATGATAATTTCTCATATGTTTCAGCATGGGAATTTAGAGGTGAGAGTGATTTCTCCCTTCATAAAGAAGTACTGAACTTCGAATACATCAAACCAACAGTTAGAAGTTATAAATAGGTTTATATGAAATTAAATTTTAAGATATGGCGCCAGGATAACTCTCAAGTTGTTGGAGATTTCAAAAATTATGAAGTCTCGGGATTAAATGAAGACATGTCGTTACTGGAGGCCTTGGATTATCTAAATGAAGATTTAGTTAAGAAGGATGAAAAGGCCGTCGCTTTTGATCATGACTGTAGAGAAGGAATTTGCGGGCAATGTGGATTTTTTATTAATGGGCGTGCTCATGGAGCAGGAAACAATCAGACAACTTGTCAGGTGCATTTAAGAAGCTTTAAAGATAATGATACTGTCTTACTTGAACCATTCAGGGCCAGCTCTTTTCCAATTGTAAAAGATTTAATCGTAGATCGCTCAAGCTTTGATAGAATCATTCAAAAAGGTGGATTCGTTTCTGCCAATACAGGAACGGCCGTAGAGGCCAATTCGATTCTTATCGGTAAAAAAGATGCTGATTATAGCATGAGCATGGCCGCTTGTATTGGATGTGGTGCCTGTGTGGCCACTTGTAAGAACGCTTCAGCAGCACTATTTACGTCGGCAAAAATTAATCATTTAAATTCATTGCCTCAAGGTCAGCCGGAAGAATATTCTAGGACTATCAATTTAGTGGCCCAGATGGAAGCAGAGGGCTTTGGGCATTGTTCGTTTACCGGTGCATGTGAAATTGAATGCCCCGAGCATATAAGTCTTTCATCTATTGCTAAGATGAATTTCTCTTATATGAAAGCAAAAATTTTAAATTAATAAAGTGGTGGGAGCCCTAATGTCTAAGTATTTAATTGCAATCTTGTTAGTAAGTAGTGCTGTTTTTTCTCAAGAGCTCCCAGACTCCCTGGCTAAAGAAAAAGAAGGGTATTACAAGCTTCTTGCAACCAAATATGTTCTTATGCCACACAAAGGGACTTATTTTTTACCGATAGTGTACAATAAAAAACCGCACGAAGATCTTTATACTAGTATTAAAAACACATCAAATAATCCAAACTCAACTTTTTATAAAAAAGAAGAAGCTGAATTTCAAATCAGCTTTATGATTCCTGTTCAAAATAAAATCTTTGGTTCAAATTTTGATTTGAATATTGCTTACACTCATCATGCTTGGTGGCAGCTCTATAATAAGGCATACTCTAGACCATTTAGAGAAACAAATTATATGCCTGAGATATTTGCTCGTTACATAGATCCTTCTACCAGTGAGTTTGCAGGCATTGACCTTATGGCCGCAGACATTGGTTTTGTTCATCAGTCCAATGGACAAATTCAAATCATTTCAAGAAGCTGGAATAGAGTTTACGGCAGATTGTTTTTACAAAGCCTAGGATTTAAATTTATCGCAACAGGATGGTATCGCCTTCCAGAAAAAAGAAGTGAAGATGAAAATAGAGATATCCATGATTACATGGGATATGGTGAATTAGAAATTGCTAAGAACTTAGGCAAGCATACCCTCACACTCAAAGCACCATTAGTCGCTCGACATTTCAGTGCCGATTTTAAGTACTCTTATCCTTGGAAAGATAATTTGAGATGGTACTTAAGTTTTCAATCAGGTTATGGACACTCTCTCATTGAATACAACCGCCAGACTCAAAGGTATGGGGCGGGGATTGTTTTAGATAGTTTTATTGATAAAATTATAAGTAATTAATCTTCTTCTGAATCATATTCATGACGGCGCTCATTAGCGTAAGCTTCGTCTTCATCAAAGTCACTATCGTCTTCATATGAATCAAAAGGATCATCTAAATCATCAGCGTCTTCTGAGAGGTCGTCAGCATCATCTTCAAAACCATCCAGTGGAGTTTCTACTTCTTCTTCAACTTCGTGATACTGGCCAAATTCGTCTTTGTAGAGATCAGTTTTTTTGTTCATATTTATTCCTTCTATTTATTTTTTTTGTAGGTTAAAGAGTTTTTCACCAGGCTCTTCACGATTCCACAATCGTCACTAGACCCGCTGGCCTGGCAAGATTTTGATAATCCTTTCAACTGGAATTGTAAATTCTTTAACTCTTTAATTTTTACTTCGATGAGCGATAGATTTTTTTCAATAATAGCATTGGCGCTTGAGCAGTCACTTGGAGTGACGGTTAGCTCTTTAAGCATCTTAATTTCCTCCAGGCTAATTCCCAGAGAGCGGCAGTGCTGGATAAATTTAATCTCTTCAAGGTGTTTATCGGTATAGGTTCTGTAACCATTGCTTAGCCTTAAAGGCCTTGTGATTAAGTTGCGGGATTCATAGTAACGCATAGTCTCTGAATCAATTTCTAAAAGCGCTGAGATTTCATTTCTTAACATATTTTTCTCACTTTCTTAGTCAATATTTGACCCTGTATCTACTACAGGGTTTATAATAGACTTAATCTAAGGAAAAAGGAATTTTATATGGATAAAAATAATAAAGATAATTGCTGTGCCCCTGTTGCTCATTCTCATGTTCACAAGCATACAGATATACATACACATCATGCTCATTCACATAAAGAAGACGCTTGTTGCGGCAGTGATACCGAAAAAATAATTACGAATGCCATCACTTCTTCTCATATTGAAGCGGGAACACCCAAGACAACATTTAAAGTTTTGAATATGGATTGTCCTGATGAAATTAAGGCCATTAACGATGCACTAAAAATGGAAGGAGTGTTAGAGGTCAAGGCCAATCTTATGGCCTCAACTGTCGAGGTTACTCACTTAAAAAATATTTCTGAAGAACTATTAAAAAGTCGAATTAATTCGACAGTTGTAAAAGTTGTTGAAAATGATTCACCTAAAAATCCTAATACTTCTAGAATTATTAAAGTTTGTATTTCAGGAGTGGCACTTGTCATTGGTTTGTTGGCAGAGCACGCCTTCGAAAACCATTTTGTAACTCTAGTATCGTTTGCCATTTCTATTCTTGTTGGTGGGACACTCATTTTCCCTAAGGCCTTTAATGCACTAAAGCGATTGAGTCTGGACATGAACGTGCTTATGACTTTTGCCGCGATTGGGGCCATTATCATTAAGCAATATTCAGAAGGAGCTACTGTTGTCTTTCTTTTTGCCCTTTCTGAGCTTCTTGAGAGCTTGAGTGTTCAAAGAGCGCGCAATGCTATCCAGGAACTCTTTAAACTCACTCCTGCCTCAACTTTTATTGTAAATGGAAATACGGTGAAAGAAATTGCAGTAGAGCAGGTCAGAGTAAAAGAAATTATCAGAGTTAAGGCAGGAGAGATTATCCCACTTGATGGTAATATCATTTCAGGTCACTCAAATATTAATCAGGCCTCTTTGACAGGAGAGTCTGTCCCAGTTTTTAAAGCAAAAGGCGACGAAGTTTTTGCTGGAACTATTTCTCAAGATGGAAGCATTGATGTTGAAGTCACAAAGATCTCGGTTGATACAAAACTTTCCCATGTAATCAAGATGGTTGCTGAGTCTCAGAGTGAACGTGCACCGGCCCAGCAATTCGTTGATCAGTTTGCTAAAATTTATACTCCACTGATCTTTGCGCTAGCGATTCTTACTTATCTTGTCCCTGTTTATATTTTAGGAGGAGACTCTTATGAGTGGTTTTATAAATCACTTGTACTCTTAGTTATCGCTTGTCCGTGCGCCCTGGTTATCTCTACTCCTATCTCCATCGTGTCTTCACTCACTTCACTTGCAAGAAATGGAGTGCTTATCAAAGGTGGAATACATTTAGAAATGCTTGGTAAAATTAATGCAATTGCTTTGGACAAAACCGGCACCATTACAGAAGGGAAACCTCATGTTTTAGGAGTCGAGATTTTAGAAAATGGCAATGAAGTGGAGTTTCTAAAAATTATAAGTTCTCTGGAGAGTCATTCTACACATCCGTTTGCTCATGCCATTTTAAAATACGCCAGTGATAAGTCAGTGGCCCCCGAAGATGTAACTAATTTTAAAAATATTCCTGGTTTTGGAATTGAAGCAACTCTTAAAGGGAAACATTATTTTGCAGGGAACTTGAAACACGTAGAGGCCCAGAATCTTTTAAGTGAAGAGATTAAGAAAAAAATAGGTGGGAGCGATACCCCGTCATCAATTATCGTCGTTGGAGTTAAAGACTCTCTGGTTCTCGGATGGGTTACGCTTGGTGATCAGATTAGAAAGGATGCAAAAAATGCTATCTCCGATATTAAAAAAGCGGGAATTGATGAAGTTGTTATCTTAAGTGGTGATAACCATAAAATTACGCAAGCAGTTTCAACGTTAGTGAGCGCTGATAATGCCTTTGGAGACTTACTCCCAGAAGATAAATTAAGAGAAATCGAGTCGCTGATTAAGAAGCATAAATATGTAGCGATGATCGGTGATGGAGTCAATGACGCTCCTGCCATGGCAAAGGCGTCCTTAGGTATCGCAATGGGTGGAATCGGTTCAAGCACGGCCATTGAAACGGCCGATGTGACTCTTATGACGGATGACTTAAAACAGATTCCTGTGGCGATTAAGGCAGGTAAGAGAACCTTACATGTTATTAAATTCAACATTGGATTTGCGATACTCACAAAAGTGATATTTCTCGTTTTAACTTTTGTTGGAATCTCGAATCTATGGATGGCAATCATTGCTGATACCGGGGCCACTTTAATAGTCGTCTTAAATGCCTTAAGGCTGCTTAAGGTGAACTCTTAGGAGCTGAATCTTTCAGATTTCAATGAAAGAACTTTCAGCTATAAAGCAGTTTGTAAAACCCATTTGTAGCAGAAGTTTTTTTAATTTTTCTTTTGATTGAGCTTCACCATGGTTTAAAAATATTTTGGTATCTTTAGAGACATCTTTAAGCCACTCTACGAGCTCACTTTGATCTGCATGAGAAGAAAAAGACTGTGAGGTTAAAACTTCTCCTGACCAATGAATGATCTTGCCTTCTTCGTTTTGAATGTTGTGCTTGCCTTCTGATAAGGCCTTTCCTGGAGTGCCAACTCCCTGATAGCCAGGTAAGAACAAGAGGGCATTTGAGTCGTCTTGCCAATTTTCTAAATATCTCCAGATTCTGCCACCAGTAACCATTCCGCTTGATGTGATTATGAGCAATGGGCCTTTCTTTTTTCTGAGGCTTTCCCATTGTCTTGTATGTTCGATGATGTCGACTTCTTCCAAAGCAAAAGAAAGCTCATCAGGAGATTTCGTTTGAGAAGCATATTCGCGATAAATTTTATTGGCCTTAACCATCATTGGCCCATCAATGAAAAGAGGGATGGCTTCACTTGGATTTTCTTGGAAATATTTATGTATCATAGTGATTAGCATTTGTGCTCTTGCAACAGCGAAGCTTGCGACTATGGCAACTCTTGATTCACTTTTTACTTTGTTTAAAAAAGATTTCATTTCTTTTTCAAGATCAACATGTCTAACTTTATCACCATAGGTAGACTCCATGACAACCACGTTAGCAGGAGGACATGATTTCGGGGGAGGTAAAAGCACATCATCTTGCCGGCCTAAGTCTCCAGAAAAAACGATAGATTTATCCCCCTCACTAATATGAATAGAGGACGCCCCTAAAATATGACCAGCGTGGGAAAAAGTGACAGTTAATCCCATATAAGAAAATGGTTTGTCGAAATCAACTGCTTTAAAAAGAGAAGTCACAATTGAAGCATCTTCAACTGTATAAAAATTTTTAAGCGGATGATTCTCTGAGTTTTCTAGAATTTGCGCACTATCATTTATAATAACTGTGGCCAGCTTCATAGTCGGTTTTGTGCAGAAAATTTTTCCTCTAAAACCAAGCTTAATTAAGCGTGGAATAAAACCTGAATGATCAAGATGAGCATGTGTCAGAAAAATAGCATTGATGTCTTTAGGATTAAAGGGAATTGGCAAAATGTTTTTTTGAGTGACGCTGGAAATCCCTTGATATAAACCAGAATCAATCAAAAAACGTCCAGTGGTGGTTTCTAAAAATGTCATTGAACCAGTTACATCTTGAGTAGCACCTATAAAATTAATTTTCATTATTAGCTCTTTGGTTGTTAGAAGTTTCGCTATTAAGCAAGTGCTCGATGTCTAAAAAAATATTCTGAATTTCTTCTGTTGGCATTCCTAATTTATGCAAAAGGGCCTTCTCTTTGAGTAATTCGCTACAAAGAATAATTTTTTTTCTTAAAAGAATGGCAATGTAATACTTTTTTAATCTGATTAAAGAAGTTATTGGATAAAGTTTATAAATTTTTATCTTATCTAAAAGGCTTTCATCTGCAGGGGCGTTAATACCAATTAAATTGAGACCTACTCCGCTTGAGTATTTTATGGCATCTGTTGTGAAGGTTGTGTTGCTTGCTAGATAATACCCTTTGAGGTTGCTCCCGGTTGGGCCAGCGCTCAAGTCATCCCAGCGGGCCTTTACATAAAGAGCAACTTTTATGTCGTTTTTTCTGCCGCCATTATTATGAAATTTGCATTCAGTATACAAACTACTTCCATCTTTTGTAGCAACAACATCTACTTCATGTGTAACAAATTTTCCTTCAATAACAATGCCTGTCCTGGTTTTATACCCAATCGCTTCAAAATATTTCGCAATTAACTTTTCAAATTCATAACCAGTAGGTCCTAATTCGAGAAGTGATTTTTTTAGGGAATAGTGAGTTGCCGCTATTGTAGATTTTTTCTTTATTAAATTTATCGTGTGTTTATATATTTCTTTTGTCGTTGAGCCAGGATGAATTTTTTTTGCGACTTCCTTACTTATAGTTTTAGAGAAATTAGGATTTAAACCCGTTCTTACAATTGAGCGCTGGAGCTTCTTTTGAGAAAAGGCTTCGAAAGCACCAGTCGATTTTTTAATTTGATTATACTTTTTCAACTATAGATTTCCTTAAGGTGAGAATTTTTATTCAAGACTACATACATTATATACAAAAAAATATGAAGAAAGTTGAAATTGATGATCTAGAAAACTAAATGAGTCCATTGTGCATTGTGAATGCCTATCAAACTATGATTTTAGTCATGTTTAATGTAAAAAATCATAAGCATAATAGAAATTATAATCAGGAGCACTATATGACAAAAATAAATTTTTCCCCTCGTAAACTTTTCAAAAATTCTTCAAAAGTTTTTTTAATGGAAAAGGCCATAAAAAGAAATGAGGGAAGTCTCGGACCTAATGGTGAATTTGTTATTACGACAGGTGATCATACAGGAAGAGCTGCAAATGATAAGTATGTAGTTTTCAATGAACTCACTAAAGAGAATGTTTGGTGGGAAAATAATGTAAAAAAAATGGATGAAGAAGTTTTTGAAGCTTTAGAAAATGAGGTTATAAATTCTTTTAATAATGCAGATGAGATATTTAGTACTGAGAGATCAATTGGCGCGGTGTCTCAGTATTCGTTAGGAATTAACTTTGTTTCTACTGAGGCGGCAGCAGCTTTTTTTACTTTATATATGTTTAAACCTTACGCAGGTGAGGGCAAGCATAATGATGTCTATAACGTTTTTCATGCACCTCATTTAAAAATAGATGCTAAAAAATATAATTTAAGGTCCGATACAGTGATCGTAACTTGCTTTAAGAAAAAGACAACTCTTGTTATTGGAACTTTATATGCAGGAGAAATTAAAAAAGCGATGTTTTCTACAATGAACTACTTGCTTCCTGATGTTAATATTTTGCCAATGCATTCTGGAGCAAATCAAAGTTCAAAAGGAGAAAGTTCGGTCTTTTTTGGTTTGTCAGGTACTGGTAAAACAACTCTTTCAACCGATGAAGGGCTATTTTTAATAGGTGATGATGAGCATGGTTTGTCAAAAAATGGAGTCTTTAATTTTGAAGGTGGCTGTTACGCCAAAACATTTAAACTTGCTTCATCAACTGAACCAGATATTTACCATGCATCCACACAGTTTTCTTCTTACTTAGAAAATGTGAAATTGTCGGAAGATAGAAGCACTATCGACTTTTCTGATGATTCTCTCACTGAGAATGGGCGCTCTAGTTATCCTTTAGAGTTCATAAAAAATAGAATTGAAAGTGGGCAAGGAAAAATCCCACGTAATATATTTTATCTTTCTGCTGATGCCTTTGGGGTTTTACCTCCTGTGAGTTTATTAACTCCACAACAAGTGATGTCTTTTTTCGAGTTAGGATATAGTGCCAAGCTTGCTGGTACAGAAGTCGGGATAAAAACCCCTGAGGCGACTTTCTCGGCCTGTTTTGGAGCACCTTTCATGCTTCGCCGTCCAGAAGTATATTCAAACTTATTACAAGATTTAATGTCAAAGTATGAAATCAAGGTTTGGTTGATTAATACAGGCTGGTACGGAGGAAGTTACGGAGTCGGAAAGCGTTTTCCTTTGAGTGTCACAAGATCAATTATTAGAAAAATACAAGCAGGACAATTAGAGAGCGCTCAGTTTATTAAAGATGAGTATTTTGATTTAAATGTACCGACTTTCATTGAGTCTATAGATAGTTCTATTCTCTCTCCAATCAATGCATGGAGTGACAAGGAAGCTTATGGGAAAACGGCTGCAAAGTTATCTGAGAGCTTTAAAACTCAACTAGGAAAACTGCACGAGTCCAGATAAAATACTGATAAAAGTCACGCTATTAAGAGATTTATATTAGTAAATTCGTAAGTAAAATATCTTAGCATCTAATCATGCCAAATAATTAACAGGGAGATCTTTATGTCTAAGGCCATTCCTCAAGTTCAGCGTTTTATGAGCACTAATCCATTTACAATCAATGGAGATTTAACACTTATTCATGCAAAGAATTTCATGATGGAGCATAAAATCCGTCACCTTCCAGTTCTGGAAAAAGGAAGTATTGTAGGGATTATTTCTGAAAAAGATATTGATTTCATTCAAAGCTTTCAAGGCGTAGACCTTAAGGTAGAAACGATTTCTAATGCTATGACTGTTGAGCCGTATATCGTAAATGCTGATTCACATCTTGATGAAGTCTGTAACCATATGGCCACTCACAAGATTGGAAGTGTTTTAGTTCAAGATAATAAAAAATTAGTAGGGATTTTTACCTGGGTTGATGCACTCAAAGCAATGAGTGAACTTTTACATACCAGACTTTCATAAAATTTAACAATAGGTAGGAAGTGAGAATGAAATTTTTGATTTTGATGGCCTTAAGTTTTTCAAGTGTGTGTTTCTCAAAAAGCGAGATGGTCAAAGAAGAAGTTTCTAAAGATCAAGCAAAGGCGGTTATGGGAGGAATCTATAACTCTTTCCTACAAGTCATTCCCTATCTATACTCTGACGAAAACTCGATTGAAGTTTTAAAAAAAGATAAGGCAAAAAAAGAGGCACTTTTAAAAAACCTTACTGATCTTTCGGATTTTTTTAAAAGTGCCAGACACGTTGAATACTTAGATAGGCCGGGATTCAGGCCGAGTCTTGAGTCCATGAACTCTCACTTATCAGATACTATTAATTCAGTTCAAAGTAATAACTTCATTTTTGCTCAAAAACGTTTGGGTTCGATGACTTCGTTATGTATTTCATGTCACTCTCAATTATCTTCAATGGGGGCCCAAAATGCATTTGGCGAAGCTTTGAATAAAACCAAAAGAGATGAGTTTGACTCAGATTTTGGATATGGAAATTATCTCTATCTCATTAGACAATTTGATGAATCGGAAAAATATTTGAACTTAGCGCTTGAAAAGGCACTTGCAGAGTCCCGTTCCCATGAGCTTTACTCTTCACTCAGAAGAATCATCTCAATTCATACTAAAATTTCGTTTAACTATTCAAAGGCCAATGCGTTTGTTGTTAAGTATGAAAGTGATAAGAGGATGCCTCTACTAGCAAAAGAGACAGTCGCAGCATGGAGAAAATCTCTTGAGAGTTGGAAAGACTTTAATCCAGCGAAAGTCACGTCGATTGACAGTTTTATCAAAAAATATCTTTCTCCACTTGAAGAATTAAAAGAAGTAAAAGGGCTAGGGGATAATGATATCACCTTGCTTATTGCTTCAGGAATACTCTCGAAATATCTTAATGATAATCCAAAAACAGAAAATGCCCCTCAGATACTCTATTGGCTATCAGTTGCAGAAAGACGCTTAAGCAATACCTTCTTTTTTACTTTAAGTGATCTGTATTTAAAGAATTGTATAAAGCTTTATAGTAAGTCGCCTTATGCTAAAAAATGCTACGCTCTATATGAAGAAAATCTGGAGTTCGGATTTACTGGCTCAGGAGGAAGAGATTTTCCACCTGAAGAAAAGATGGAGCTAAGTCGTTTAAGAAATCTTTTGAAATAATTTATTTAAGTAGAGGCCTGGATAACTCCAGGCCTCTATTTGATAAAATGTTATGAACGAGCACTTGCGAACATAGCGCTGCTATTGTGAGTTGTATAAAGATCTTTTGCTTCAAGTGGTCTATCGATATTTGCGTGAGCTCCAAATCTTCCACCAAACATTGCAGAGACTACACCGATAACAAATAATAAAAACAGACCGATTCCTGTTGCTGTAGTGGCCTGTGCTGCTTTATCGCCAACTTCTTTTGCGATGCGGACAAAGTTAGCATTGAGTGTATCGATTCTTGCAGAAACTTCAGCTTCACTCAATCCTGATTGGTAAGCGTAATAAGATTTCGCAGATTGAACATCTCCACGAAGTAGTCTTACAGCAAGACCTTCTGAGACAATCTTAGGATCAGATTTTAAAGTGCTTGTTCCTAATGCCTGATTAATTGTATCTTGTACGCGTGAGTTAGAGCTCACTGCTGCGGCACCTTGGCCCATGCCTGAGACTAAATTCCCTAGGCCCATTGTAAGGGAACCGATGGCACTTGAGGCCATAATGGTAACGATAATAAAGAAAGCAGATGACACAACGAAACCGTGTGCAGCGCCAACTCTGTTGGTAATTGATTTAGAAATTCTAACTGCAAAGTAGCTACCTAAGAAAAGAGAAATGATTGCAGAAAAGGCCATCCAAAGTCCTAGTCCACTAGCTAGAGCGCCTGCTCCTGATTCATTTTCAATTGCACTTTGTGCAGCAACTCCGAAGACTGCCATTCCTAGAGTCGATAGGATCATGTGCCCCATAAATGCGATTAGCAGACCTGCGAAAATAGATTTCCAACAAAGAAGGTGAGAGTCGTGAGAGTGGATAGGTTCTACTGATGGTGAGATCGTTTTAGTTTCTGACATTTGTTACTCCAATGTTAATGTTGCTTGCGATTCACAAGAAAACATTGCAAAGCTCACGCCAGAGTTTTTATTTAGTCGCAGGATTTTTTTATGATAGAGTTCTACTCTTATGGCGTTAATAGATGAAATGCGAAAAAACTCAGAAGAAATAGAAAAGCGTGAACAGCTCAAGAAATTGAGAGTCATGCTTTTTTCAGGGATGATTAGTTATCCACTATGGGGACTTCTCGCAAAGTGGGTTGCTCCCGGGGCATACGATCCTATGTGGCAGCGCCTGGCAATGTCGGCCTTGGTTGCTCTCTTATATGGTACAACCTATCTTAAAAAAGTTGATCAGAGTAAATACGATTATTACTTCGGGGTCTGCTGGCTTTATACTTTTCACTTATTATTTCTTTATTGGATGAATGCCGATGTGGCCTTTTATCTGATCAGTAATCTTATTCAGTTTCCCTATATGATCTTAACCTCACCTTCAAAAAGATCTGCACAAATCTACACTTATGTGCAGATGATTGTTGCACTTAGTTTTTCACTTTTAGTGAAGTGGCAAAGTTTAAATCCATGGCTTTATACTTTAGGAATTATCACCATTGGGCATTTTCTTTTAACTCTTCAGATTGAACGATTTAATGTTTTGGCCCAGTTAAAAGAGTCACATGTGCAGATGGCAATCAATGCAAGAATTGCTTCTATGTTTACAATTGCTGGAGGAGTTGCTCATGAAATTAATAACCCGCTGGGAATTATTATAGCCAGGCTGCAGGGCCTTCTTAAAAAAGTTAATTCGGATTCTTTTGATAAATCTCAGGTGACAGAAATTATTCAGAAAACTATCAATACTTCATATCGAATAGCAAAAATTGTGACAGGACTAAAGGCCCTTTCTGGCCCTCTAGACGACTACCCTTTGGTGTCAGTGTCTATTAGACAAATCATTGAAGGCACCCTTACTTCTTTTGGAGAAGATTATAAAAAGTTGAATATCTCTTTAATTGTGGATGATATTCCCAATGTAAATATCAATTGTAAAAAAGTTCAAATTCAACAGATCATTTTAAATCTTCTTGAAAATGCTGTTGATGCCGTAACTGATGTTGAAGATAAATGGATCAGGATAAGTTTTCGAGATGAGCACGATAGTATCTGTATCGCTATCTATGACAGTGGAGTTATTACTTCTTCTGAAACGAAAGAGCGAATGATGGAACCTTTTTATACCACCAAGGAAGTCGGTAAGGGAGTGGGGCTTGGTCTTAGCGTTTCCAAGGCGATTGTTGAAAGTCACAATGGGGACATTTTTTAGACACTAAATCAGCAAACACTGGCTTTATTATTCAATTGAAAAAAAGCTAAATCATTTTGAGATTTCAGAAAGGTTTTTTTCAATCCACGAGGTTAAACTTTTTATTTTTGAAGCGGCCTCCATGCCTAATTTAGAGAGAGAATATTCCACAACTGGTGGGACAACATTATATGATTTCCTCATAATGAAATTATTTTCTTCAAGACTTCTTAACGTTTGAGTTAGCATTTTTTCACTCACACCTTGAATTTCTCTTCTTAGTTCACTAAATCGTTTAATCTTCCCATCACCCAATGCCACAAAAACTAAAACGCTCCATTTACTAGTCATGTTGTTAACAATGGCCCTTGATGGACAGTTGGCAGCTAAGACATCTGGTTGAATTGTTTTACTTTTATTATTTTTTTTCATACTAACCTTTTGGTTGGTACTTACTTAAAGTAAGTATTGATGTTAGATTAGCATTAATTAAAAAACGACACAACATAAGTCGTAAAATAACAAAAAAGGGGATTATTATGAAATTTGTAACACTCGCTCTGGCCCTATTATTATCTTTTAATGTCATGGCCGAAACTCAGCAAGAAAAGAACAAAAAGATGGTTTTGGAATTTTATGACTTAGCTTTTAATAAACATAAACCAACAGAAGCTGCAAAAAAATACATTGGAGATAAGTACATTCAGCACAATCCACGTGTTCCAAATGGAGCTGAAGCTTTTTATACTTATTTCGAAGGACACTTTAAGAAGAATCCACAATCAAGAGCTGTTTTCAAAAGATCAGCTGCGGACGGAGACCTGGTCTTTTTACACCTTAATTCTAAATTAAATGACAAAGAACCAGGAAGCGCGATTGTAGATATTTTTAGAGTTGAAAATAATAAAATTGTTGAGCATTGGGATGTTATTCAGGAAGTGCCAACGAAAGACTTAGGGAACACGAATACGATGTTTTAGTTAATAGCTCTAAACGGTACCTACTAGTCTCAACAGGCCTAGTAGGTTTCTCTACCAACTTAATTCAAAGACTAAAGCTCAAGGCATTGAAGTTTGCCTTCTAAAGCTCCACCGCGAAGTTGTTTGAAGCTTGCTGTAACGTCTCCTCGGTCATCTAGAGAAGTTTCAATTTCGATAAGGTTTTTTGTACCATCCAGGTAGCCAACGCATTTAAGCTTTTCAATATCCCAACCAGAACAAACCATTTTTTCAGACGTATAAAAATTATGACGAAAGCTTGCTTCGAATCTGCCGAGGTGATCACTAGAAGTCACGATTATATTTTTGCCGTTACTTTTTCCACAATTTAGAACGGTTGATTCTGAAGCACTTGCTGATGAGATCGTTAGTAGCGCAGAAAAGAAGATAGCAGATAATAATTTCATAAGAGACTCCTATTGGTTGTGGACCAGGTGTTCTGGACTGGATGCACAATATAGCCGTCATGAGAATAAATATAATGAATTTAATTAATTCCAATCATTCATTTTGTGAATGATTTCGCTGCCACATAATGATGCATTCAGTATGGTCAAAAAAAATGCTAGATTTCTAATCAGTAGGATAAAAATGATTATAAAAGAACTAATAAAAAATAGCTTATTCGCATTGGCCTTGATGGCCACTTTAATATCAGTTTATTTGTTAAATAAGGATAGAGATTATAATCCTTTTTTGCAAAAACTTAACACTGGGACTGAAGTGGTTACGATCCAGGAGTTAAAAGGGGCACATAAATTAACTTTTTTATATTTTGGATTCCTAAGTTGTCCCGACGTCTGCCCGACAACGCTAGGAAATATCGCCAGTATTTTTAAAGAAATGCCAAAGGAGAAGTTAGACCAAATCGCCTTTGTCTTTGTTGATGTTGATCCTGAAAGAGATAAAGTAGAAGACTTAAAAAATTATACATCGTTCTTTGATCCTAAAATTATTCCAGCTTCCATACCGCCAAAAGAATTAGATTTATTCACAAGGCATTTTGGAGTCGTTTACATGAAAGTCCCGCTAGATTCTGAAATGGGGTACACGATAGACCACTCGACAGATATCATTGTTCTCAATTCTGAGGGGAAACGATTAGAGTCGATCCATCATAATTTACCTCGAAGGGCCATCGCTGCTCAAATTAATAAAATGTTCGATGAAAACTAAAACTTAATAACAAGGAAGATCTAATGAAATCTGTATTAACGACTATACTAATGGGCCTATCACTTAATCTCTTTGCGGCTAGTGAGATTAAAGTTGAAAATCCAAGAATGCGCTTAACTCCACCGGGCTCTAAAACGAGTGCCATCTTTATGAAAATTTCAAATCATTCAAAAAAAGATCTAAAGTTAGTAGAGGTCAAAGGAGACTTTGCAGGCCAGTTTGAGCTTCATACAATGGAGATGTCAGGGGAAAAAATGGTAATGAGGAGAGTGGAGTCTATTTCTATCAAGCAACATGAGACAACTGAATTAAAATCCGGTGGTCTTCACATTATGGTTTTTAATATTAAGAATCCCTTAGTAGAAGGACAGAGTCATAAGGTTAATTTAATCTTTGATGATAAATCAGTGATTTCAACGGATGTTAAAATTACAAAGGAATAAGACAATCGTTACATGAAATTTGTGAAGCACTATTTAGGGAGACTTTGCAAATAACTCTCTAGCTTTCCAGCTTTCTCATATCGTCCCATAAGTTTATACGCCAACAACCATTCCTTTGGATCGGCCAAAGGGATGTTGTTCCAATATCCAAAGACTTTAACAGGAACAGCGTGATGATCTCCATCACTTTTTTTGATAGAGAAGTGTCCGATAATATCTATTTCAGTATTGTTATGGGTAACTTTTATTAAATAGTGAGATTTGAATAACTCGTTATTTGGAATGAGTTTAGATTCGATGCCTTCTAAAGCTTCCATAACATTTTCTAGAGAAGCTTCTGTCGTAATATCCCAATCTCTAACTTCTTTGATAATTCCTAAGGCTAAGAGTAGTCCGCTACCGCCTAGAGCATGTAAAATGTTACTTTTGGAGAAACGTTTTGAGATTAATTCTAATGCTTCAAAAGATGGGGTAGATGTTGTCATAGTCGTAAATATTATAGGCTAGAAAATAGTTTTGATGAAATAAATTTACGAATGCGCTTCAGTCTTAGACGCACTTGTATGCTTATTGTCTACCAATGTATTGACATAACCTAGAGGATTTTTGATCATTTTATAATGAAAATTATATCAAAAATCGCCACGTTATTAATTGTAGTATTACTTACAAATCAATCATTTGCCAAAGAAAGAGTCATTGTTCTTGGTGGCAGTGATGAAATTCCTGATGGCGCCATTACTCAGTTTATGAATTGGGCCAATGGTAAAGAGTCAAAAATCTTAATCATCCCTTGGGCAACGACAGGCCTTGAATATGCTCAAGTTATACAAAAGCAATTAGAACCTTTCGCCGGAAAAAATTCTTTTACTATAGCCCCAGCATTTCCTATGAATAAAGAGATGAAATCTAAATTCTTAGTGCAATTAAAAAATGCAACAGGAGTTTATTTGACTGGTGGAGACCAGGAAAGAATATTAAAAACAATTGAAGATAAAGAAATTCGAAGTGCTCTTTCTACTAAGTTTAGATCAGGCACACCATTCGTTGGGACAAGTGCAGGGACAGCAATTATGTCTGGGATTGCAATCATTGCTGAAAATGAAGGACCAGATGGTAAGCCTGAATTAGTCACTGGAGCAGGTTTATGCTTTTTACCTCCCCATGTTATTGTCGATCAACATTTTGTAGTAAGAGATAGAGAATTACGACTTAGGTTATTAGTTAAGGCCAACCCTGGAACTATTGGAGTTGGTGTAGATGAGCCAACAGGCTTTATCGTAGAAGATGGTGTTGGAAAAGTTACTGGGCCAGGAAGTGTCGTAATCATAATTGGCGATAAGAAAATTGTTTTAACTGATGGTAAGACAATTGATCTGAATGATTTTGCAAAAAAATAATCATTTTATTTAAATTTTTTGCACGCTTTTCTAGAGTTAATTCAGAATAAAGATGATTTGTGAACTTTAATAATGAGGAGGAACATCATCCTCCAATGTTCTAGTAGACTGTGCATTACCATCGCTAGATATTTTCAAGTTTTGAATCTCTTTGATTAATTTATCGATGAGCTGCTGCTGATCGGAAACCATTTTATTCAGCTCATTTACTAGAAAATCTTGGTGAGAGAATTTAATTTCAAGGGCCATTAAACGTTCTTCAATCATATTTACCTCTGTTATTCCCTGCACATGAATATTTTCTAACAAATAGAGCAGACTAAGACTAGATCAGAATAGTTTTTATAAAAAATGGTGCCCGAGACGAGAATTTCTCGGGCACCATTTAGCTTATCAGTCCTTATCAATCCAGCACAATAAAATGTAATAATATTAATGAATTAGTCAAAAAGCTCTCAAGACTTGTTGTTGTCCAATGTGTTCAATTGTTAAGCTTTTTGAAGGGGTTTATCCCTATTTTAGACCTCAAAAATACTAAACCCAATTCTCCAACTGAAGACTTTCAACTCTTTCAAATTCTTTTGTATTATTTGAAACTAAAATAAAATCATGCGCTAAGGCCACTGAAGCTATCTGTAAATCGTATGGGCCGATAACATTTCCCATTTTCTCTAGCTTTGATCTTACTTGTCCGAATATTTCTGCGCTTCTAAGATCAAAGTCAACAACCTGAAAAGGTGTTAGAAAGCCTTTTAAAGCCTCTAGATTTTTATCTACCTGAGTACTCTTTTCCACCCCGTAGTATAGTTCTGAGACAGTAATGGAAGAGAGGTAGATCTCATTTTTTCCTTCAGCCTTTATAATGGCCTCTAGCTTTTTTATGACCTTCTCTGGAGATTTTTTAATAATATAAATGCAGATATTTGTGTCGAGTAAGTAATTCATTAAAAATCGTCCCTCTTTTGCATTTCGGGCTGATTTCTCTCATTCATAAAATCGTCAGAAAAGTTTTTAATGCTACTTCTGAATGCGAAAAGCGATTTAGCAATTGGTAGGATTAAAATACCTTCACCATATTTTTGAACACTCACTTCATCTTCGTTAAATCGAAATTCTTTTGGAAGGCGGACTGCTTGGCTCTGCCCGTTCATAAAAATTTTTGCCTTTTTCATAGAAGCCTCCTGTTGTTTTAAGTATATACTAAAAAGTATATACTGTCAAATTGTTATTAAAATAAGGTACTTATAGTAGGGGCGAGCTTTGCATGTTTTATACTAATATTTGGTTTAGTATTTTATAATAAGTAATTTTATATTTTGTAGCCAATGCTTTTTTTATCTAAATAAGATTTTAATAAAAAAAGCATTCCAAGTTTAGGCCAGATCGCTAATTTTATAATTTTTCAATTCATTAACAAATGCATTAGTCGCTTTTTTCAACATTCCTTTTAGCCTGCAATGTGGGCTGATGGTGCAAGTTTGTGTCTCTGTATTAAAGCAATCAACGATGGCCATATCTTCGATTTTGACAATAAGCTCTGCCACTGTTTTTCCAGCAAAGGCAGGATTAAATTCAATTCCACCCTTTGGCCCAGTAGTAGAGGTGATGTAGCCTAATTCAGATAAAGCATTAACGGCCACGCTTAAATGATTTTTAGATATTTCATACTTATCAGCGATTTCTTGAATTTTCACTTTCCCTTTATTTCTTTGTAAATAAATAAGTACGCGTAGACAGTAATCAGTTTTTACGGTCAACCTCATAAAAGATTCTCCTGAGTAAATATTAGATTGTATTCTTATGTTACAATTGATATATCTAATATATATCAATTGCGATGGAATATATATAACTAAAAGAGAGGAGTTATGAGGAAGTATTGGATAGCGCTTGTATTAGTTCTTGCGGGAACTTTTACGATTTTAGGTTTTTTTGGAAATGAGATTTATAGACAAGCACCTCCTATTTATTCAGAACTTACTGATAATGATGGTAACTTGATTTACACTGAAAAAGATATTTTAGATGGCCAAGTTATCTGGCAATCAATTGGTGGCCAACAGGTGGGATCAATTTGGGGGCATGGAGCTTATCAGGCACCAGACTGGACAGCAGACTGGTTACATCGAGAATTAGTTTTTTACCAAGAATTTTACGCTCAAAAAAATTGGAATAAGTCATATAAAGACACAAGCTCAGCTGAGAAAATGTTAGTCAAAGAATCAATGCTTAGAGATTATCGTGATTCTAAGATGGTTGATAAGAAAGTTGTACTTTCAGAAATAAGAACGGCCGCTTATTTTAAAACTCGTGATTATTATCTTAGTCTATTTAGTAACACTGATGAATTAAGAAGTTCACGAGTGGCCTATGCAATTCATGAGAATGTTCTTCCATCACTAGAACGTCGTGAGAAGATGGTGACTTTCTTTCATTGGTCAACTTGGGCCGCAGCTGCAAATCGTCCGGGGCTTGAATACACTTACACAAATAACTGGCCTCACGAACCGTTGATCGACAATGTCCCAACTGGAGACAATATTCTTTGGTCAATCATTTCAATTTTTATTTTGCTTGCAGCACTAGGTTTACTTGTTTGGTATTATGCTTTCAAAAAAGATGAAGATGAAATAAATGCTAACCCTCCAGCAACAGATCCTCTAAGATCTTTTGTTTTAACTCCTTCAATGAAGGCTTTATGGAAATATTGTGCAGTCGTTGTTCTCTTGTTTGTTATTCAAATTGGCCTGGGTGGTTTACTTGCCCATTACGCTGTTGAAGGACAACATTTTTACGGTTTTAATATTTCAGAATATGTTCCTTATAGTGTGGCCAGAACTTGGCACATGCAGATTGCTCTTTTTTGGATTGCCACATCTTTTCTTGCAGCAGGGTTATTCTTGGCCCCGATTGTTAATGGCGGAAAAGATCCTAAGTACCAAAGTCTCGGAGTCAATATATTATTTGGAGCACTTTTGATTGTAGTTTTTGGATCATTAACTGGAGAGTTGTTAGCGATTCATCAAAAATTAAATCTAGATTGGAGTTTTTGGTTCGGGCACCAAGGTTATGAGTACGTAGATTTGGGTAGATTTTGGCAAATTCTTCTTCTGGCGGGTCTTGGGATTTGGTTATTTTTAATGTTGAGATGCATTGCTCCGGCATTAAAGATTGCTAGCGATTCAAGACAACTTCTATTTTTATTTGCTGCTTCTACAGTTGCTATTGGACTTTTTTATGGTGGAGGATTGTTTTACGGGGCAAGAACTCACATTAGTATTATGGAATTTTGGCGTTGGTGGGTAGTGCATTTATGGGTTGAAGGCTTTTTTGAAGTATTTGCAACAGTTGCCCTGGCCTTTATTTTCGTGACTCTTGGATTAATTAAGCCAAAGTCAGCAACTAAAGCTTCATTGTTATCGACATCAATCTTTTTAATTGGTGGAGTTCCAGGAACTTTTCACCATTTATATTTCAGCGGAACTCCATTGTCAGTAAGTGCGATCGGTGCCTGTTTTTCTGCCTTAGAAGTTGTGCCGTTAGTTTTAATTGGATTTGAGGCCTTTCATACTTATCGTATGCAAAAAGTCACTTCGTGGACTAAAAATTATAAATGGCCAATTATGTTTTTTGTTGGCGTAGCATTTTGGAACTTAGTTGGTGCTGGGTTATTTGGTTTTTTAATCAATCCACCAATTGCTCTTTATTATATGCAAGGACTGAATACGACAGCGGTACACGCTCACGGGGCCACTTTTGGGGTATATGGGATGTTGTCTTTAGGTTTAATCCTGTTGATCATTCAGTCTACTTACAGACAAAGAGAGTGGAATCCTAAGCTTATAAGTGGAAGTTTCTGGGCCTTAAATATCGGCCTGGGATTGATGATTTTTTTAAGTATGCTTCCAATCGGTCTTATTCAAGTGTCAGCGTCGATTAACACTGGCCTGTGGTACGCTAGAAGCTCTGAAGTCATGCAAACACCATTGATTCAAAACCTACGATGGTTGAGAGTTGTTGGAGACGTTGTTTTTGCTGGCGGAGGATTATTATTTGCTGCGGCCATGATTGACAAAGTTGGTCTCTTTTCATTTAGTAATTCAGCGATTATCCCAGAGGGTGAAGACGAAGCTAAATTAGAGAGCTAACTTAAAAGACTATATGGATAACTTTTTTAAAGCATTCAGAATTGAGCCCTACCGGATATTTTTTCCGGTGGGGATCTTTTCTTTAAAGTTAATCCTTCAGTAACTTAATTAGAAAAAAGTTTCTTCATTGGAGAACCCTCCAATTTTCCTTCTCACCAAATGTCCTGATTATCCGGCCCTGTGTCTACGGCCATGCAAGATGAAAAAGGCCTGAGTTAGTTTAAATTTTTTCTACCACGAAACAATTTTTACAAAAACAAAGCCTTCTTATGAATAAACTATCTATCAATTTTACCCAAAATGCCAAGACCCTGACTTCATTTTCTGGATTAAAAATTTTTGACGATCTGATTCATAAAATGGAAATCAAGAACTTAGTAAGCATGCACCTACCAATAAAAAAACGTGATCGTGGCTTTTCAAGCTGGAATAAATTCTACGCACTAATCTTGGGATTTGTTGCTGGGTTTGATTGTCTCGATGATTTCGATTGGTTTGGCGAAGATCCTTTGTTCTCAAAACTCACAAGTTCCCCTTCATCAATTACTCTTGGAAATTTTCTTAGAAGTTTTAAACCTCGGAAGGTCGAACTTCTTCAAGAACTTTTTCCTGCTCTCGGGTGGGCCATGCGTAAAATACTTGAACCGAGTACTTACAAAGTTATTTTGACTATGGATTCAAGTGATCATCGCCAGTATGGAGTAAAGTCAGAAGGAGTGGATTGTGGTTATCAAAAATTTCCATGTTTAAATTCTCAAAACCTTTTTGATGATAAGGGAATTTGTTATGGGTTTAAACTCCGCAAAGGAAACACGCATTCAGCAGCTGACGCTCCTGAAATGCTTTATCAAGCACTCAAAGTTTTTCCATCTGATGTTAAAAAGTATTTTAGAGCAGATTCAGCTTACTCTTCTTCTGAAATCTACTATGTTTGCCTTAATCAAAATTGCAATTTTGTAATCTGTCTTAAAGAAAATGTTTGGTCGTCGGTGCTGACGAAGAATCGTCGGCATATCAGATGGCAGAAGACGAGGTTGCAGTTTTTTGATTCAGATAAGTGTGAGATTGGATCGTGTTTATATCCACTAAAAGGACTTGCAGGAGGAAGAGGATTTCTTCGAGTTGTTTTTATTCGGAACCTTAGGTTGAATCCAACGAAGGAAGATAAGTATCCTTACCACTATTATGCCGTTGTAACGGACATGAGTGAAAGCGAAATGAGTAACGAACATATTTTGAAATTTTATCGCAAGAGATCTCAGGTCGAAAACAACATCAAAGACCTTAAAAATGGAATGGATTTTCACCACTTCCCTTGCATGAGTTTGAAGGCAAACAATGTCTGGGGAGTCGCAGGAATCATTGCATACAATCTTATGAGATATGCTTCGTTTTCAATCAATGAAACAGGTTGTTTTGTTAAGACGACAAGAAAGAAATTAGTGACGATAGCGGGCGAAGTAATAACACACGCCCGTTCGATTGAGATTCGTATGATGGAATACGTTTTAAAGGAGGTGGAAGCGGTCAGGAGAAAAATGAATTTTGTAACAGTAGATGCAAGTCGCTTGAGGCGAGGAAAATTTCCTGGTTTCAAGACATAGTTCTTTAACATTCAAATATAGTTAAAACTAAATCAGCACTACCGTTCGAAACTACAAGGCACACTATTTAGAGATGTATCGGAGAGCTTTGTACACGCAAAGCTCTGACTCTGAAGAATTGCCTGTCAGAGAGAAAAATAGGTGGCAAAAAGCGAGGGTAAAAGAAATAACGATCAACGATAAGCCGATGCGAAGGACATTGGTTTGGATTTTTGTGACAGAAACGTCAAAAGATTGAGTTTGAAAAAGTTAGTGAAGGATTTGGGTTTCATTTTATGTTCAGTTAACACAATTAAAAAAGTAATATGAATAGTTTTGATAAAAGTAAATAACTATGGATAATAGAAGAAGAGAAAAAATGGTGCCCGAGACGAGATCGAAAAATCCACTTTCTACCAATCACACCATGTAACAGTATTTATCAAAAAAAGGCAATCAAATCGAAGCCTTAACATCAAGTTTTAGATTCACCTTTGTTATCCACAATGTTCGATTTTTACCCATTTTTAGGAATTTTAGAACCGTATTAGAACCGCGAGAAGTGCCAGTTTCTATTGAGCTTGAGAATACTCGTGACGCTAGATGGCTTTTTTGTGCTCTTTAAGAAAGACCACAAGCCTTTTAGGTTTTCATTTTTTCTGGCCTCAATATATTCATCAACGCTATACGGGGGATTCTTGAGTGTGTTTCTATGATACTTGATTGCTTCAATGACTTTTAACGGTGATTTTTGAGAAATTTCTAGAAGAAAATTATCAATGGAAATAGCTTGAATATTCACAGGTAGATGTTTTTTTGGAAAATCCTTTAAATTATCTGTAATGATAAAACTCGCATGACTCTTGATAGCGACGGCAAGAACATGGCGATCGTCAGGATCAGGAAGAGTTAAGGTTTTAATTAGTTTTTTATAATAGGAAACTTTTGCATCAGGAAAATGCTTATCCATTAATTTTTTGGTTCGAAGGACTTTCTTTTTATCTTTACCATTGGCAACAAGGTGAGTTGTCCATTCGCGATGGATATCATCTGACCATTTTCCTTGAAAGGCATCAAAGGTAATGAGATTCATTAATAAATCACGAATAGCTGCCTGATAAAGGATATTAGCATCAATTACGGCAATAACGACTGGTTTAATAGTCTTCTCCTTCCATCTCTTGAGAGAGAGCCGCTAGTTTTGTTAATCCTTTCTCTCTATTAACTTTAATTTTTTCTTTATAAGCGACAACGTCAGCCGTAAGAACTTTTCTACGATTTCCGACTTTGTGAAATGATATTTTTTTCTGTTCAAGTAATTTAATAAAATAAGGACGTGAAACATTGAGAAAGTCTGCGGCTTCCTGTGTTGTCATTTCCTCCGAGGGTTCCTCAAAACTTATAATTTTACCTTGGGCCATCATACTCAATATTTCTTGAAGAATTGGCAGGGCTTTTTTTGGAAGTTCTATCTCCTGATTTTCAAAGGTGAGTTCAATTGTACTTTCTTGCTCTTTTTTTGTTGAAAAATCTAATTTAAGAGACTCTATGGCCACTACTCCACGACGAGCATTTTTGCGTTCTTTTTCAGAAAGATTATTTGAATAGGCCAATGCTGTTGAAGACATAAATTCCTCCAAGGAAACTACTTATTCTTATCGTAACATTTATTCGAAATATTAGCAATATTCGAAATATTCAAAAATATGTAAGTAGGAGATATCTAAGTCATCAAAATCATAGATATCTTAAAAATAAGGTAGTTTAGTTGAATTATTTAAAGAAATCGGTCATCTGTACGAAAAGTATCGTACAGTTGGCCGAGGAAAATTTAACTACATAAGCGAGTAGGTAATTTATGAAAATTTATAAAGAAGGCGATAAATCAAAGGCCATCTGCCCAGATTGTGGAATGGTTGAAACTACGTTTATTACCAGAGACGTTCCGATAAAGGGCTCATCAGCGATTGCAAAGAATATCTTAGCAGGTGTGTGCTCAATATGTGAGAAGGTTGTTTCAGTTCCTCAGCAATCAGCTCCTTATGTTAAAGAGGCATTACATAAAGAGAAAAAGCCTCTTGAGGTCAGAATACCTCAGCATTTGAATGATATTTTAGCGAATGCCTCTATTAAAATTGGTGGAGAGTACACTAGTTCGCTCGTGAATTTTTTAATTAAATATTATATTCATAGTCACCACAATGATCCGAAGGCGATAAATAAATTATTAAAAGTTTACGAAAACTCTGCCCTTATGGATAACGTAAAGTCTACCAACAGATTGTCTGTGAAGATCGATGAAAAAATTCTTAATGAATTAAAAGATATTAGAATTTATTCAAACTTCAAAAATGAAACTGAAGTTGTAAAGGCAATCGTGCTAAAAATTAACGACGATATTGTTCAAGAGAAAGATAAAAAAGCTATGTTGTTTTTTCAATCAGTGGCTTTGGCCGTTGCTTGATTGTGTTTTTACCTGCAATTGATTCTGAATGAGAGTTTTATATACAGAAAGGATTATTTTCCTTTCGATTTAGAACCATAGACAAGTTTATTAATTTCAATAATTTTTTCCTGAATCTCATCTTTATTACTTGAAGTAAAAGCATCTAGGACACAACTTTTTAGATGTGCTTCAAAAATGGCTGACTCAATTACTTTTACGCCTGCACTTATCGATTTAAGCTGGTTAATGATATCTATGCAGTACCGTTCTTCTAGGATCATTTTCTCTATACCATCAATTTGCCCTCTAACACGCGCCAATTGCTTTAGGTGACGTGTGTGGTCTGGATGATTATGATGAGTATGTGGTTCTATCACCCTTTTTTTCAAGTTAGTTTTCTTCTTTGCCATTTTCCCTCTTCTTTAAATCTTCTTCCTTATTATACCCAAGGTTATGTGTGTATCAATAATTATATCACCTATAGTGGATATATGAGTCCAAAAGAGTATGCTGAACAAAACCGTTGTGCTGCTTAAGAGACACTCCGTGAAACCGACTGAAGATCAAAGAATCCATTTTATATGATTGCTAAACATCTTGAATAATAAAAAAGGCTAAAGAAAAATAAAAATGCTTCAGCCTTTTACTTATTGAACGTTAATAACTCCATTAACCATATTCATTCCACAACTAAAACTAACTTCACCCTTTTTAAGTATACCAAGATTTATTGTCACGGCTTTATTCAAAGGAAGTTCCTTTTTAATTTTTTGTGCTGGAAAAATAATTTCGGTTGCACATGTTGAGTCTGTTTTTCTTGTAAAGGCAAGGCTGATCTCTTGGTTTGGCGCAACCTTTAGAGTCGCTGGTTCAAAACCTTTTTCAGTTACTGCAATATTGATTGTTTGTTTATTGGTCGAAGCAATTGCCACATTCAAAAGTTGAAAAGTAATTGCTAAAGTAATAAATAAGTATTTCATTTAAACCTCCTCTGGTTTTGGTTTTTTTCTTTGATCGTGGGGGGACTTGTTGCCAAAAACTCTTCAAAATTCAATTCTTGCTCTGCGTAGGACAGAGAACTGAGTCCGATAGAAAATAGAATGAATAAGATAGTTTATACATATAATTTACACCAAGCCAGTTCTACTTGAATACGCCGCCTGTAGATTAATTGTGACAGTTGTGAGTGTAAAGGTTGATTAGAGTGTTTGATGATACTGAATGTTACGAGAATTGTATTAAGCTAAAATTAATTTGCCTTCACCTGATTTATCCAAGCTGTCACATTCCCAAGACAACAATTCCCTTGTGGGTTACTTTTTTCACAAAAACATCCAGGATTTTTCATCTTTTTTTTAATGTCTTTTAATGCATTAGTTCCACCATTCGTTTTGATATCATTCAAAATGGACTCTCTCGTATATTTAAAGCAATAACAAACAAAGACATTAAGATCTTGGTTCTTGTGCGTTGCTTTAACTTTTAAATCTTTTATTTTAAAATAACTATTTTTAAAATAATAGGAAACATCGCAGTCACTGGTTTTGCAATATTTATAATGGGCATTCTCAATAATGTTCATCTGTACTTTATCATGTAAAAGAGAGCGCAAGGTTATAATCTCGACTGAACTTCCCATCTGAGAACATTTTGGGCAAACAAACTCAATCCTTTCTTTTTGAGTATTAGAATCACAACAACTCATAATGATACCTCACAATCTTTCTTTCATTTTAAAATAGGTAGTACACGGAAGTGCTATCTGTTACTAAGGATTTTGCAGATTTCATCTGGATGAAGCGACATTTTTTCCATAGAGTTGATTTGATTACCGAATAATCTGATGGTACAAATTTTTCCAGCAGGGCACACTCCCATACATTCAGAAAACTGCATTGAAATATTTTTAGATGAATTCGCTAGCTCTAAAATTGTATTGATCTTCTTATTTGATCGATCAGTACCAAACTGTTCACCACAATCTTTACATAAAATTAGTACATCCATAATCACTTTCCTAAGCTAAAAATTCATGCGCAAACATCTAGATACCGACTATCGATGTATACACTATTTGAAAGAGTTTTGTGA
This sequence comes from Bacteriovoracaceae bacterium UBA6153, assembly GCA_002428265.1. Lineage (GTDB taxonomy): Bacteria > Bdellovibrionota > Bacteriovoracia > Bacteriovoracales > Bacteriovoracaceae > Bacteriovorax. The sequence continues at coordinate 316 of DIUR01000034.1, read as the reverse complement.
CTAAAAAAAGTTGATCTTAATGAATTCACCATATGTTCCATTATAAATTTTCTTTATTGTACTAAAAGAGTTTTCTTCATAGGATATAAATATCTTTAACTTATTGTTTACAAATTCAGACGCTGGCAAATCTTATTTCTAAAAATAGACATTCATATGTGCCCAATTTATCTTCGGCACCTATGAAATATAAAACCACTATATTTGAAATTAGCGTTACTTTAACATTTCAATCATTTTTCTAACTGCAGCGGAACATTGTAAACAGCATCGCGGGCCTTGTTTTTATTTTGCTTTGGCCCCCAATTCACTAGAC
>DIUR01000023.1 GCA_002428265.1 Bacteriovoracaceae bacterium UBA6153 | reverse complement strand
ACTTACACAAAAATGATAAAGAGACTTTCAGGTGTCTAAACTCTAGGCACCTGTTCAATCATTCCCTCTACAAAATAGCCTAAAGCCTTAATTTATGGGCCCATAAAGCAAGGCCCATAACTTGCTTGGTAGCTCTATATGAAAACTCTCATACTCATTATTGCCATGACAATGGTTATGTCACTTCAAGCTTATGAATCGGATCAGCACACTGTTCCCGATTTTGAACTTGCTGATGTGGGCGTTGATATTTCTGCCTTTATTTATAAACAAACAGCACTGGCCGTCGAAAAAATTAATCGTGACCTTGAAAGTCTTCCATTAAAAATCGAACAAACTCAAAAAAGAATACAATCTGATGAAGCACTGGAGAAACCAATGCTTATGAGAGAGTTGAAAAAAAATCTTGCAGCCGATACTGCAAGGCTTAAGTCTATCAAAACAAAAAATGGTGTTGTGGCCGCAGTCTATGACGAGCTTGGCGGAACCTTTACATGGGAAGATCAAAGAGATGGTGTTTTCGGACTGCCACTTTCTATCATTCCTTATGAAAAAAATATCAAAGATGGCCAGCAAATAACTTTTGTCCCTAAGAGAAGACATACTATTTATGCCTTTGCTGGGTTTCACAGATTAATCTCACCTTCTTATTTTGTATTTTGCTCAAGCTTAAAAATGTTTGGCGTCTATTTTGGCGTTGATAAATTAGGCCATATGTTTAATCAAGGTTATGAATACTATGTTAAGCATCATCAAGGTCTCTCGCTTGATAAAGTTATTGAGTGGGGGGAAAGCACTGAGCGCGGCACATATGGAACACTCGTTGATGGAGTTTACTCTAACGGTGATCTTGCTGCTAACTTTTCAGGATTTCACTTCTATGAAAACCTTCTAAATCCCGTGACAATTGGAGATAAGACCTACTCTCCTATTTTGACAATTAAAGAAGACTCAACTGTAGAGTTCAACACCCAAAACCCAATAGAAGAAGCAACTTTTCTTGCTCCATTTATTTCTCAGCATCTTAATGAGGCGATTAATCCTTCTCACTATGAAAAATTGCAAAGACTCGTCGTCATTAAAGCAGTTAAGAATAGATGTGAGAATGTAAAAAGGTTTTATCATTTAAAAGATTCTCAAGAGATCAAAGCTCTTACTGATTCAATGACCTTATGGCATGGAAAAAATTATGGTCATAGAAATTATGAACTTTTAAGAATTGATGAGCTTTGTTTTTAAAGGAAGGGTCACGATAAACTTCGAGCCTTTTTTGTCAGCACTTTCAACGTGTATAGATCCACCATGAATTTTCAAAATTTTATCAACAATAAAAAGCCCTAGCCCCAGACCTGAAACAGTTGATGAACTAATCGCCCGCTCAAACTGTTGAAAAATTCTTTTATGGTCTTCTTTTTTTATTCCAATTCCCTGATCAGCAACCGAGAGAATCATATTCTCACCTTCGATATGAGTCCCAATAGTTATTGGTTTTTTATTTCCATACTTGATGGCATTAGTAATTAAATTGGTGATGACCTGCTCTATTCTATAACGATCCCACATCCCTTTAATCGACGAGACATTTAAGATCACATCAATTCCAATAGTATCAAGATGCAGACTCATTCTATCGAGGATTTCTGTGATCATTTGCGAGATATCTACTTCTTCAATTTCCAAATCAATCCTTCCGGCATTAATTCTAGAGGTATCAAGCATGTCATCTATCAGGCGATTAAGTCTTTTAAACTGATTGTCATCATCCTTAAACATCTTCTCAAGTTTTTCTTCACTAAAATAATCTTTGATTCCCTTCTTAAGTCTTCTGGATCTCATTTGCGCCGTGAGCATCAGTGTAGTCAAGGGAGTTTTTAATTCATGGGAAGCAATTGATAAAAACTCGTCACGGACTTTAATGGACTGCTTTAAGTCAGTCACATCTCTTGTCACGCCGGCAACAGCGACAACTTGCCCGTTATCATCGTGCATGGGACTTAAGATACATTCAAAGTCTCGCACTCCTATAGGAGAAGGAAACGCCACTGGAATCATCGAAATGCGACCTTCAAAGGCCTCATCTTTAGCTTTCATAAAACGCTTTAAAAAGCTCTCTTCAAAATTCATCTCGGCACCATTGCGATTCAAAGTAGGCTCATGCCCTCGCCCCTGAGCTTCTAAATTGGCCTGCAATGCACCGGCCGTGGCCTTATTGTGATAACGATACCTGCCTTCTTTATCAAAAATAAAAACGTGATCAGGAGAAGCATCTAGCAGCTGGCTTAATTTATGAATCTCTCCTCTTCCTTGAGCTGCTGCATTTTCAAGTGCATCTTCATGGGCGCTGGCGCTGATGATCGAAATAGCAATATGATCAGCAAGCAAGTCTAAGAATTTTTCATATTCTTTATCAAAAGGCCTTTTGGGATTTAATCCGACTGATAGAAATCCAATCACAGATTTTTTATTGTTAACATCTATCAAAGGTAAGACATACACTGATTGAATTTTTTCTACATTTTTTCCATCTGCTTCCACATCTTCTGGAAGCTTATTTACAAACACAGGCCTTTTTGAGTTCATACATTCAATTAAAGCTGGATGAAAATTTTCACTAGATTCTCTCAGCCCCCGATCGGGAACTTTGATACCGAATATTCCCATAACTTTTGCACTGGTCTTTTGTTTGTCTAAAATTCTTATCGCTGCAAAAGGAATGTCGCTGTCATTGAGTTTTAATATCTCGATGCACTCATAACATGCACTTTGTATGCTGAGCTTTCCATTGGCCTTCTTAGAGAGCTCCTGAAGCATTAACAGCCTTCTCTCACCAATGACTTTTGAAGTCGTTTCAATAATCACGCAATTGATTCCGCAAATCTCACCAGATGCATCTCTAATAGGTGAATAGGACCAGGTCATATAAGCTTCTTCTGGAAATCCGTTTCTACTGATTAAAACATATTGATCTTCAACCCATGTTGCGAGCCCAGAGTTTAAAACTGAAGTAAACATTGGACTAATTAGTTCCCACACTTCTTCATAATGAACTCTAATAGGTGCGCCAAAAGCATTGTCATCATCTCTCCCGCCAATAATTGTTTTGGCAGCATCATTATAAAAATGAAAATGCTCTTCTCCCCACATAACACTCATAGGAAAGCGAGAACTTAAACATGTCATGAGAGAAGTTTGAAGAACAACCGGCCAGTGATTTATGGGACCTAAACTTGTGAGAGACCAATCTCTAGCGACGACTCTGCGGCCATTGATACCGCAATCGTTAAGTATTTCCGGCCATCTTTTAGACACAATACTTTTCGACAATGTCGATGATTTCGTAAATATCCAATGGCTTCTTTAAATAAGCGCGGGCATTTACTCTTTGTTGATTTTCTCTGATATGTCCGTCGGCAGACATAACAACGACTGGCAAATGTGCAATTTTTGGATCAGCATCTTTTTCGGCACAAAATTGGAATCCATCTTTGATTGGCATCATAAGGTCTAATAAAATAAGATTGGGTAAAAGAGCTGCTTGAGATAATTTATCAAGACCAACTTGTCCGTTTTCAGCGAACACCACTTCATAACCTTCTCCTTCAAGAAGTTCTATGAGTGTTTCACGAATGTCCTGGTCATCTTCAACTAATAAGATCTTTTTATTAATCAAAATACTCTCCTTCCTAAGATTAAAAGTATCTCGCAGAAAACCTGTGGTTTCCCACTACCCCGATACTAGTAAAATATTAACCTAAAATTGAGAATAAATCACTATCTACAGGAATCTAATAAGAAAAAATCGTTTTGCATATTGCTATAAAATGAAATCTTTACAAGGGTTTGGAGTAATATCCGAGGATTTCTTAAGTTGCTCTTTTTTGATCGAGTATAGCTTTAAGTAAGCATCTTGTGCCTCGTTAGAAATATCCGTGGCAATTGCTATGTTAACCTTCTCGTCTTTTCTAAGCTCATCAACTATACGCTCCATCTGAACATATTGTGGGTATTTAAGAAATAAGCTCTCTTTAACATTTTGTGCTTCAATGAAAAAATTCTTAAGCTTCTCGGCCTTTATTAATTCGCTTTTTAGAAGAAACTTATTTTCAAGAATTTTTTGTTTCTCTATGATGTGATAGTTGTAGTCAGTGCTTAATAGTTCTCGGTGTGAGTAACTATTTCCAGAGGGATAATCTACCGTGACAACCGGCTCTCTTGTATCAAGATCGGGTAAATTAAGTTCAATCAATCTATCCAGGTATTGATCCTGTGTTTTTTTATATTCGCGAAGCTTTGTCATTAGCCTTTTTAAATTTTTATTACTTTGATTTATTTTGTCTACATCTTTAATCAGCATAAGAATATTTTCTAACTTTTCAAATTCCTTATTTTTTTCACATACCAAACTTCTAGTAGCATTATTTTTTAGATAGATATCAATCTTATCCATAGGAATCCCACGATACTCATCATGAAAAAACATATAGGGAGTTAACAACGGGTAAATTTCATCCTGCGCATACATTCCTTCCGGAGTTGAGATCATCGGAAATCCCATTCCTTTAGTAGCAGCTCTTGTTTCAAAAAAAATTTCTTCCAGATTTTTTCCAGCTTTCATTTTCTGCGAGAAGGTATCCGCAAAATTTGAATAAGCATAATGATCGGGCCCTGAAGCTGCAATCACGCATGTATTAGAATTGGCCACGTTGAGAGTGTTTCCAGCATGACAACTTCCGTCGATGATGGCCAGTTTGATATTTTTTTCTTTGGCAAGCTTCGTTACTTCTGCAAGATTGTCGAGACTCACCACTTCTCCACCTGCAGAGTTCATGCTTCTTACAGCACTTCCGCTAGTTGAAATAGAGTGTGTTTTTCCTACTTTTTCTGTGCCATGACTATTGATGAAGACAATCATTTTTGCACCGGCCGGCATAGATTCGATTCTTGCAAGAGTGTCACTAACGACTAATTTATAATTGCTTCGAGTGAAGTCATTGACGATCTCAGCGTCCTTAAAATTATTGGCAATCATCGCTTCAGTCTTAATATGACCGCCATTAAAATTAACCAGTGTTTTATAATTTTTTTTATTGTCCTGAAAAAAAGTTCCTAATGCCTCAACACTTCCATCAAACTGAGTCGTCTGAGCTCCTTCAGGCTCACCACCACCGCCCAAAAAAATAAGATGATTTTCCTGAGAAAAAATTGTCTGCGATGAGAAAATTAACAATAGCAGGCATAGTTTTTTCATAAACAGTCACCACTCGTAATTAAAGTGGCCCCATGTCGTTTTGTTGTTTTGGCCTTATCTGGCACCACGTACTCTACACTTTTTATTTCTGAAAACTCACCAAGGTATCCATTCATCTTTCTATTGATGACTGCTCTTATTTTTGAACTTCGTTTCATGTAAGGAGTCAGCTTAATTTCCTGCAAGTCATTTAAGCGAAATTTCAATTCAGACAAGCTTCCTTGATTAACAATGAAAACGGCAGATTTACCAACAATGTCAGCACTTCCGTACATATCATATTCGCCACAATCCAGTGCCATTGCACTGGAAGAGCAAAACAGAATGATAAAAATTATTTTCATATTATTTTATTGAGTGAAGTTCCAATAAATCTTGAATAATCTTTTGATCTTTTACAACGTAAGCTTCAAAAGTTTTAGATTCGTTGCTACCAATCCATGAAAAGAAAGGAGCACTCTTAGAAACACCGATATAAACATCTACGTGAGATCCTTTAATGGCCCCGCCTTTATCAGCAGCAAAAAAGTATCCGTCGTGAATAATAACTCTGCCATTTGGAAGAGTGATTTTAGCTCCTCTTGCTTTAGGAATATAAAGAGCTGTCCCGGGAGTAATGTAAGTCACATCTGTCGCAAGCGTTCTGTAAGGTGACAAGATATAGTCATCTAGTCCATCTCCGTAAACGCCATTGGCTTCACGAAATTTTGTTTTACCAATACCAGTGTGTCTTGGAAAAATTGACTTACAATCAACAAAATAATCGTTAGTGACACCCTGATAATTAAAAGTCTTAATATCGCCATTTTTATAATTGATTTTTACTGAGCCTTCCATCGCTGTATCACACCAGTGCTTTAGTGTAAGACGAGGGCCAAGCTCCTGCCCTTTCATATCACGAAGTGCAATGGTGCCTGAATCTTCCTGGATCTCTGGAAGATAGTAATAGGTTGCCCATAACTTGTAGGCCTTTCCTAAATCACTCGCTGCTGGTTGTGGGAATGCAAATCCATCCAAATCTAATGGGTCTTCTGCCATGGCCTTCATAGGAATAGAAATAAGCATAGCAAGGACTAAAAAAGTTACCTTTAACATAAGATTCTCCTGATGGATGACTTATCGTTAAGGATAATCTATTGGTGAGATTTTTCAGGATTGTGTTAAAAAGAGGAAAAAAGTACCTGAGCAAAACATTTTATCCTGCTCAGGCATTTGAACGCTTTTTGAAATTACTTTGAAAGCTCAGCTAAAAATTCTTTCATGGCAATCCATGAACGTTTATCGGCCTGCTCATTATAAGCTGCCCCTTTCGAATTATCACTGCCTGCTGCTTTTTCTGTAAAGCTATGAACAGCATTTGAGTATGAGTTCATCTGGTAGTTAACTTTGTTATCGTTCATTCCTTTAAGGAAAGCATCAATGTCTTTTTGTGGAACGAATGGGTCCACTGCTCCGTGAAGAACTAAAACCTGGGCCTTGATGTTTTTGTCTTCGCTAGATCCAGTTAGTCCTCCGTGGAAAGAGACAACTCCTTTCACGTCAGCACCAGAGCGCGCTACTTCAATCGCAGTCGTTCCACCAAAGCAGTAACCTGTTACGAAAATTTTAGCTGTATCAACTTTGGATTGTTTTTTTAGCGTTTCAATCGCAGCATTTGCATGCGAGCGAAGAAGTTTAAGATCGCTCTTATATTTGCCAGCAAGTGCGCCGGCTTCTTTTGCATCTTTTGGTCTCACACCTTTTCCGTAAATATCAGCAGCGAAAGCAACATAACCAAGCTTTGCAACATCAGTCGCCTTATCTTCAGTCTCTTTTGTTAATCCCATCCAGTTATGAACAATCATTACTCCCGGCTTTTTTCCTTGAGAAAGAGTGTCGTATGCCAGGAAGCCTTCAAAAGTCTGCTCTCCTATTTTGTATTCAATTCTCTCTGTTTTCACTTTTGCCTCTACTGCTCCAATCATAAGCAGTGATATTAATAATGCCTTAATCATATTGTCTCCTGAGTATTTTTATTATGAGTTCAATGAACGTTTATCAGTTGCTGCCAGACAAGCCTCTTTAAATGACTCTGAGTAAGTCGGGTGAGCATGACAAGTTCTACCAACATCTTCAGCTGAAGCTCTAAACTCCATCGCTAAAACGGCTTCGCCAATCATATCAGCACAACGAGGACCTATCATATGAACACCTAAAATCTCGTCTGTCTTTTTGTCTGCTAAAACTTTTACAAATCCATCAGATTCATTTGAAGCACGTGCGCGACCACTTGCTGTCGTTTTGAAACTTCCTGATTTGTACTCTCTTCCTTCTGCTTTTAGTTGCTCTTCTGTTTTTCCAACAGCGGCCACTTCCGGCCATGTGTAAACAACACCAGGAATTAAATTGTAATCAATATGCGGTTTTTGTCCTGCCATATACTCGGCAACTAAAACCCCCTCTTCTTCAGCTTTGTGAGCAAGCATAGCTCCTTTAACAACGTCACCAATAGCAAAGATATGAGGAACATTTGTCTGAAGATGAGAGTTCACATCCACTCTTCCACGGTCATCCATTTTTACACCGGCCTTATCCAATGCCAGAGCTTCCGTATAAGGTCTTCTTCCTACCGCCATTAAACAGTAGTCACCTTCTAACGTGACAATCTTATCTGATGCTTTATCTTTTGCTTTTACTGTTACTTTTTTTCCAGTTGATTTAACTTCAGTCACTCCGTGGCCTAGAAGAAATTCAACTCCGTCGCGCTTTAATGTTTTATGAAGCTCTTTTCCAAGACCTGCATCCATTGTAGCGATGATTGAATCAGCGAACTCTACAACAGTGACTTCTGTACCTAATCTTCTGTAGACAGAAGAAAGCTCAAGGCCGATAACTCCACCACCAATAACGATCATTTTTTTAGGAAGCTCTTTAAGCACAAGGGCTTCTGTACTCGTGATAATTCTTTCTTTGTCAACCGTCACACCTGGAAGAGTTGAAGGTTTTGATCCTGTTGCGATAACAATTTTCTTTCCGTAAATTTCAACAGTTTCTTTCTCGCCTTTAACAGAGACAGTATTGGCGTCTTTAAAAGATCCATGCCCTGTAAAGACTTCGATTTTATTTTTTTTCATTAGAAAGTTAATTCCACCAGTAACATCAGTTACAACTTTTTTAACTCTATCTCTCATAACTCCGAAATCAAGCTTAACTCCGCCAGCTTCAATCCCGTGATCTTTAAACGAATGAACCAGTTCATGATATTTTTCTGATGAATCTAGCCATGCTTTTGATGGAATACATCCAACGTTTAAACAAGTTCCGCCAAGAGTTTTATATTTCTCAACAATCGCCACCTTCATGCCTAATTGAGCGCATCTAATCGCACAAATATAACCGCCGGGCCCTGAACCAATAACTACAACATCAAACTCTTTCATTTAGCAGTATCTCCTTTTAGATATTTTTTGCTTTTGCCTGGATAAAAGAAAAAAAGAATACAGCATTCGGGTCATTGGCCACGACACTCATCTCCTTTTTCATTCCATCAACTGTTTCCTGGTCTACATATTTTGCTTCGATTAACTGGTCACTCGCGCTCATTAGAAGCTCGCTCCAGAAATCGATCATCTCTTTTCTTTTTTGCGGAAGACGATTATCGAGATGCCATGTCTTCACTTCAGTTTCTATTTCTCTAAACCCTACCTGCATTAAAAGGTTCCCTAGCTTTGCTCCCATAAATGGGTCACCTTTCTGGTCGTACTGATAGTCATTGAAGGCCATCCAGTATTTAAGTGTATTAGGAGAATAAGGATCCAGAAAAAATGAAGAGTTTAAAACTTCTGTAATATAAACAATTCCACCTGGAGCTAATACACGTCTGACTTCAGACAAAACTCTTCTTGGGTCAGGAACGTGCTCTAAAACAAAACACAGAAAGGCCCCGTCGAAGTTCTCCGTGGTGAACGTCAGGTTTTCTGCGTTCATCTGGCGAAGATCAAAACGGTTGTCTGCGTATGATAATTTTGAAAGTGACTCTTTTGCAGCAGCAAGCTGCTTATCACTTAAATCAATTCCAGTAAGTTTGATATCAGGAAATCTTCTTAAAAGAATTTCCGATTGGGCCCCAACCCCACAGCCAACTTCCAGGACTTTTTTCGTAGAAGAAAAATTAACATTTTTATAAATTGTGTGTTCAGCAAAACGCGCCTGAGACCTCAGTCTCGCCTGCTCAACAGGAGAAAAACCATGCAAGTAAGGAAAGTCACCTTTATCTTTAGTCATAAGCTCTCCACATGAAAAAGCCTGGTTTCCCAGGCCTTAATTTTTATACATCAAGAATAAGTCTAGAAGGATCTTCAAGAAGCTCTTTTACTTGCTTCAAGAAACTCACCGACTCGCGGCCATCGATGATTCTATGGTCATACGAAAGTGCCAGGTACATCATTGGACGGATAACAACTTGACCGTTAATCGCTACTGGTCTCTCGATAATATTATGCATTCCTAAAATCGCAGACTGAGGAATGTTCAAGATTGGAGTTGAAAGCATTGAACCAAACACCCCACCATTTGTGATAGAGAATGTTCCGCCTTGCATTTCTTCAATCGTAATTTTTCCGTCACGAGCTTTAGTCGCAAGCGCCAGGATTTCTTTTTCAATTTCAGCTAGAGATAAACTCTCTGCATTTCTCACCACTGGAACAACAAGTCCTTTTGGAGTAGAAACGGCAATCCCGATATCAGCATAGTCGTGGTAAATAATTTCTTCACCATTTAACTGAGCATTAACTGCCGGCCAGTCTTTAAGGGCCACTGTAACTGCTTTTGTAAACAGTGACATGAATCCTAGACCTACACCGTGCTTTTTCGTGAAAGCATCTTTGTATTTCTTTCTAAGGTTCATTAATTCATACATATCAACTTCGTTAAAAGTTGTGAGCATGGCTGTCGTATTTTTTGCTTCAACAAGTTTTGAAGCGATTGTTTTTCTAAGTCTTGTCATTTTTTCAGGACGAACATTTCTTGAACCAGGAGCACTTGGAGCGCGAGTTGCTGTAGCTACAGGAGCGGCCGCAGGTTTTGCAGCTGGAGCAGAAGCATTGACTGCATCCTCTTTCGTTATTCTTCCATCTTTGCCTGAGCCCTTAACATCACTAGCTGGAACACCTTTTTCATCAAGGATTTTTCTAGCCGCTGGGCTTGGGTGATTAATTTCTTTTGTGCTTGCTTGAGTGGCAGCAGGAGCTGCTGCTTCAGCTTTAGGAGCATCAGATTTAGCTTCTGCCTTTGGAGCTGCGGCCGCAGGTTTTGCAGCTGACGTATCAAGCTCACCGATCTTTGCACCGATTTTTAATTCACTTCCGGCCTCTGCCATAATTTTTAAAACACCGGCACTTGGTGCTGGAAGCTCCATTGAAGCTTTATCAGATTCAATTTCACAAACCGCTTCACCTTCAGCAACATAGTCACCATCTTTTTTTAGCCACGATGAAAGTGTAACTTCTGTTACAGACTCACCGATTACTGGAATTTTTAATTCAACACTCATGAGTTATCCTTATTTTGAAAACGCTTTCGTTATAATATCTGCTTGCTCTTTTTTATGGACGTTAGAAAATCCTGTCGCAGGACTTGCTGAAGATTTTCTACTGATTAAGGTAAAGTTTCTGAAAAGGTCGTATCTAAGAAGGAACGTCCAGTATCCCTGGTTTTTTGGTTCTTCTTGTACCCAAACAGTCTCTGCACCTTTGTATTTTTCAAGAATTTTTACAATTTGTTTTTCTGGTAGTGGATAAAGCTGCTCAATTCTAACAATAGCAACATCATCACGCTTATCAGCGATCTTCTTTTCGTATAGATCGTAATAAATCTTACCAGTACATAAAATCACTCTTGAAACTTTTTTACCTGTATTTGGATCGTCGATAAGTTCCTGGAATTTTCCGTTGATAAGCTCATCTTTAGTTGATGTACAACGAGCATCTCTTAGAAGTGACTTTGGAGTCATCACCATTGCTGGTTTTCTGAAATTCCATTTCATCTGACGTCTTAAAAGGTGGAACATGTTTGCTGGAGTCGTGCAATTTGCAACGACAATATTATTATCTGCTGCCATCTGTAGGTATCTTTCAGGACGAGCAGATGAATGCTCAGGCCCTGCTCCTTCGTGTCCGTGAGGCAGAAGCATCACAAGACCATTCATTCTCTGCCACTTTACTTCACTTGAAGTGATGTACTGGTCGATCATGATCTGAGCACCGTTAGAGAAATCTCCAAATTGTGCTTCCCAGATTGTTAGTGCTTTTGGATTGGCCCAGCCGTAACCGAACTCAAAACCTAAAACAGCGTACTCAGATAAAAGTGAGTTATATAAACTAACACGCGCCTGATCTGGAGAAATATTTTCAAGACCACAGTAGGCTTCGTTTGTTCTCTCATCAAACATTTTTGCTTGTCGGTGTGAGAAAGTTCCGCGGATAACATCCTGGCCTGTGAATCTTAAAGGGTGACCTTCTTGAAGAAGAGACCCATAAGCTAGAAGTTCTCCAAGTGCCCAGTCAAGCTTGTCGTTGTCGTAAGCAGCTTGTCTATCATCCATAACTTTTTGAGCTTTTTTCATCAACTCCATTCCCTGAGGGATTGTGTTGATGGCCTTCGCTGTTTTTTCAAGAATTTCTTTTTTTACGCCAGTAGAAGGAGACTCATCAAAAGCAGCAGAATCGGCAAATACCATTCCTTCCCAATCTTTGTGTGGCCCTTTTCCTTTAGCAGCAACATTGTTCTGACGAACATTATTGAATCTATCCGATAGAAGCTGTTTGTAAGCTTCATTCATTTCTGTCGCAAGTTGAGTTTCAATTTTTCCTGAAGCTAGTAGCTGATCAAGATAAAGCTCTCTTGGATTTTTATGTTTTGTAATTAAACCGTAAAGGTGTGGTTGAGTGTATCTTGGTTCATCCCCTTCGTTGTGGCCGTATTTTCTGTAACAAACCATATCGATGAAAATGTCTTCTTTAAATTTTTGTCTGAACTCTACTGCAAGCTCAACAGCGTACACGACAGCTTCCGGATCATCTCCGTTAACCTGAATGATAGGCACTTCAATCGCTTTAGCAACAGACACGCAGTATTGAGATGAACGAGCATCTTCAATATCAGTTGTGAATCCAATCTGGTTATTGATAACAAAATGAATTGATCCACCAACAGTGTAACCTTTCAGTTTACTCATTTGTAGTGTTTCGTAAACAATACCCTGGCCGGCAACAGCTGCATCACCATGGATAATAATAGGAATAACTTTTGATTGGTCACTGTTGTAGTGAGTGTCTTCAAGAGCACGACAATATCCGATAGCAACAGGTGCTACAGTTTCAAGATGCGATGGATTCGGAAGTAGTTTTACAAAAACTTCTTTGTCTCCAGTTGTCTTTAAAACAGAAGTGAATCCCATGTGGTATTTCACGTCTCCCGTGTGTCCTGAAAGCTCTTCTTGAGATCCACCTTCAAATTCAGTGAAGATGTACTCGTAAGTTTTTCCAACTGTATTAGCAAGAACATTTAAGCGTCCTCTGTGTGCCATACCGATAACAAATTCTTTTGCTCCAAGCTCACTACCTTTGTTGATGATAGCGTCTAGGGCTGGAATAGTTGCTTCCCCACCTTCAAGTGAGAATCTTTTTTGTCCCACGTATTTTGTCTGAAGGAAATTTTCAAAAACATTGGCTTCATTTAATTTTTGAAGGATTCTTTTTTTCTTATCAAGAGAGATTTCAATCTTCTTTGCAGTTGATTCAATTTTTTCTCTCATAAAACGACGAACGTCAGTATTATTTGAGTGCATGTATTGGAAACCAATTTTTGCACAGTAGATTTCTTTCATGTGATCTAAGATCTGATCAAGAGTCGCAGGACCGATTCCAACAAACTCTCCACATTGGAAAACTGTTTTTCTGTCGGCATCGCTTAGCCCATACTCTTCAAGAGAGATTCGGGCTTTCCTGTCTCTTCTTGGACGAATTGGATTTGTATCAGCGAGAAGATGTCCTCTCGTTCTGAATGATTGAATTAATCTGAAGACATTAAACTCTGCTCTGAGTTTTGCATCTGTGATCCCTTCTCCAGATGATCCCGATGTTCCAAAGCTTCCGCTTGAGAACTCGAAGCCCTGAAAAAATCTCTGCCACGATTCATCGACTGATGCTGGATCAGTTCTAAAATTATCGTAGAGTGAATCGATGAAAGTAATGTCGGAACTAGATAAGTGTGAAAAATCGAAAATTTTAGACATAAACAACCTTGAAACTATAAAACACGAAGTGTTTTGCTCGGTTAAAATTTTGGTACCTTTAATATAGCTCTAAGATACCAAAATTTTAAGCATTATTTCGCATAAGGAAGAATTGTCTACACTACTTTTTTGTACCTATTGGAAGCAGCATTTCTTAGCTTTTTTTCCTGAGCCACACGAACATGGATCATTGCGCCCAACTTTAGGTTCTGATCTTCTGACTGTATTGTTTCTCATTACGCCATCGACAAAAAACCACTCGCCATCCACTTTTTCAAAAGTGCTTAATTCATGGTGAGTTTGCTCAGCACCATTGAAGATAAATCTACATTTAAACTCAACTTTACCAGTAGTGTCTTTCTCTCCACCTTTGTCTGTTTCGCGAATCTCTAAACCTAGCCACTCAGAGTTCGTGGCCCACGACCTCACACCTTCCATATCAAGATCTTTTCTTGTTGACGGTAAATGTGTGCGCTCAACGTAATCTAGTTCGCCTTCTGCGAATGCTGTATAGCGCGATCTCATTAACGCTTCTGCTGTAGGAGCTTTTTTTGATCCCTTAAGGAATGGTTCACAACAATCACTGAAATTCTTCGACGATCCACATGGACATGCTTTCATAAATATCTCCTTTAAAACCTAAATAATAAATCAGTAAAATTAGTGCTCTCATCATCAAAGTGAACTTTACTCTCCAGAAGCCTGCTGGAAATAAAAGTAAAATGCGGACTAATGAGCTTTAAATACTTTTCGCGAGTGCGATGAATCGCATACTCGTCCTTAAACTCCAGGTCACTCACTTGTCTTTTGAGCTCTAGATTAGTGGGAACTGAAAAATAAAGATAGCGGATTCTTTTTGCCATGGCCGGCAATACCAATGAAATCTCTTCATCTGAAAGGTATTGAAACACTGAAGTACAAAGACCGAGGTCAAAAGTTTTTTCTTTTTTTGGTGTTTTTTTCGCCCAACTCACGAGGTCAATATTTTCCAAAACCAGCTTTGTACTTTCTACCGGGGCCAACTTCTTTTTTGATGTGACATCAAAAATATGTTTTGAAGGCTCAATTCCATGGGCCATGTAAGGATTAAATGTCTTCAAGACTTCTTTAAATAAAATCCCCATTCCAAAGCCCAGGTCGATGACGGAACTTACATCAACATATTCCAAAGCAAAGATCGCTTTCATGTAATCAGCGTGCTCTTTTGCGTTGACGATATTATCCATCTCTTCAGGGTCGGCATAATTAATATCCCAGTACTCTTTCGAGAAGCCGCCTGCTCCCAACTTTTTATCATCAGCTACTTTAGTTACTTTCTTCATTTACTGAAGCTTTGTAATAGCAGCAAAAACCGCAACGAAAACAGTCACAAAACTCAGTAGTGCACATGAGATCTTAACCGTTTTATCTGTGGCCCTGAAAAGTGTAAAAAGTGAAACGTTAAACAAGATCCAACATGCAATCTTTACGATAACCCAAGCAGGAAACGCTTCTCCGTGACGAAATCCAAGTCTGGCGATCAGGCCCATACCACCAACGAAGATGAGGAAACTGACAACGCCAACAACAATTTTAAACGTTCTATTTGGAATCCAACGGCCTTCGGCAATAATGCCTCCCATTGCAGAAATAACCATAAATAGACTGAAGATATGTAGAATCTTATAAGCTTCGTAACTGATCATGTTGAAGTCTCCTTGAAATAATTCTTGAGTGTATTTGCACAGTATATCTTTTGCCTTTGAGATAATCAAATTCATAGCTACAATAAATGTATGCAGACATGGACATCAAAAACTTACCGAAAAGATGATAAAATTTATCGTGGCGCTTTCAATTATTACCGCAACGAAAATATTTATGCAGAAGAATCATTTGATGTTTACAGAGATAAAAAAGATCAAAGTTATCACTATGTTTCAGAAGCCGTTGTCAAAGTCACAACCGGAGAAATCCTGAATCTGCATGTCGAATACATCGTCAACAAAGACTATATTCCCACTTATGTTTTAATTGAAAAAGTGATGGGAAAAGAAACATCTCGTGAAACTTTTGAGTTCAATTCCCGTAGAAACCACCTCGCTTATAAATTCTCTAATGATAAAACAGACGACTTTACAGCTGAAATTGCCACAGCTCCTAAGTACCACATTGCCACTCCGACGGCCGCAAGCTCAATGCTTTTTATGAGATCAAAAAAGTTCGATGCTTCTGGAAAAAATTCATTCAATATTCTAGTGGGCTTTAATCAGTGGGATTATAAAGAAACTCCTGTGTTCAAAAACGTTATTTTAGAGCGCGCTAATCTTACGACTGAAAAAATGAACATCGATGGACAAAATGTTCAGGCCACTCAGTATAAAATGTATGATGAAGGAACAGATTTTAAAAATATCAAGGAACCACAACACGTGAAGATTTTTTTAAGTCAGCACGGCGGGATTCCTTATCTTATCAGAACTGAAGACGGGACTAAGGTTCAGATAAAGTATCTGAATGATTTGACTGAGAAAGAATAAATTTCTCAATCTCCTCGCACGCTTCTTTTAGTGGCGCCCTCTCCAGAGAATACGGCTCCATTAACTTCACCATCTTCTCCATCGTCTTGCCTTTCCAGCTCTTCACGCGGTTGTCGACGATAATAATTCCACCGTAATCTTTTTCCGTACGCAGCAGTCTTCCAAGTTTTTGATGAAGTGATCTCGTTCTATGAGCAAGATAATAATCCGTAAACTCATTACCTAAATGAGACTCGTAAAAATCTCGTCTTTCATTAATCACCAGATCCATTCTTAGATCGGGAACTTTATCGACAAAAATAAATTGCAATGCATCCCCCGGAATATCAATCCCTTCCCCGAAAGACTCCATTCCTAAGAGTATTCCCGATCCAGAACGTTTAAAGTCCTCAACAACACTAGTTCCCATTCCCTGAATAAACAGCGGAATTTGCCCTTCAAACTCTTTTAAGAGGATTTCTCTGGCCGTCTCAAAGCGTGCCTTGGCAGAAAATAAAAGGAGTGTCCGTCCACCAAGGGCCTGGATAAGAGGCTTAATGGTTTTTAGATTGTGTTCAACGAAATTTGACTGATATAAAGACGGACCGTCATCACATAAAAACACTTTGGTATTTTTTTTGTAATCAAAAGTAAAAGGCAGGTAGGTTCCCGTCTTAAATCTCTTTTCCGGTTCCAAATAAGAATACCCTGTGGCCCATTCAATTCCTTTTGCTCCCGTATCACCTGTCCCATTGGCAAGTGTTGCTGAAGTAAAAATAACAGAGGCCGAAGTCTTTAACAGTTGATCGCTGACAATTCTTCCAACATCAATCGGTGAAGAAGAAAATAAGTAGCCTTCGTTTTCTAAAAACTTCATCGAACGGCAGTAGTTCTCACCCGGGTTTAACAAGTGATCAAACGTTAAAACGTAATCCGATAATTGAGAAAAGAACGTCTCAAATCTGGTGTAGGCAATAATTTCATTTTCATTTTTTAAATTCTTAACATCAAATCTTCCGCTAAAAGGCAGAAAATGATTCAAGTAAGTCTGAAGAATAAAATGCACACTCTCCAGCGAATTTAAAATCGCCTGAGCAATAGACTCCTTATGAGTCTCTCTATTAATCATTGGAAGTTCATTCCAAAAAAGCTCTGTGTATTTAGGCATGCGCTTAAAATACAGCGACACTTTCTCACCAAGTGGACTCAAATGATCCATCAACATCTGATAAGTCTTAAGTGTTTCTTCCCTAAGACCTTTAATCACTTCACTCGACTCTCCCGGCTCAACTTCAGTCTGGGCCAGTAGATAAAAAAGTGACCCCACGCCTTGAAGGTGTTGAAGATTGTTAACAAAAATTTCAAAACTTTTTTGATCTATTTCCAACGAGAAAGCTTTAGTCGCTTCTTCTTCAATTTTATGTGCCTCATCTACGACAATGTGTAGAGGCCTTGGCATCCCTTTCGGCCACGAGAACATCAGCGAGTGATTTCCGATAATAATGTGAGCTTCACGGGCCTCACGAAGTCCTCCGATATAGCTACAGTTATTTTTAAACGGACAATTGTTTCCCGAACAAGACCTGAAATCCACCGCAATTTCTTTTTCTCTTTTAGAGAGTTCATCATTTTTACGTTTTAAAACATATGGCAGATCATCGCGAAGAAGTTTATCACTCACTCTCATGCGAGAGTTGTGAAAAAAGATAGTATCAAAATACAGTGACGAGAAAGCAGCATTAAAATCCTGCGAGTATCCCAGTAAACTATTTTCACTTTCTTCTTGTCTGAATAAAGCTTCACACAAGTGATTATTTGATCCAACCAGAAGCTTAATTTTTACTTCATCATCAGATAGACCTAAAAACTCTTTTACTTGAGGGACGTCTTTATTGAAGGCCTGATGCTGAAGAGTTTTTGTTCCTGTAGCAATGAGCACAGGCTTTTTTTCTTCCATCGCAAAAAGCACTGATGGAATCAGGTAGCCGAATGTCTTCCCGGTTCCGGTAGGTGCCTGGATGAGACTGTGAATATTATTTTTTAAGGACTGCCCTGCTTTTACGGCCAGGTCAATTTGGGCCTGACGTTTTTTATAAAGCGGAAACATTGTTTTAATTTTTTCTTCGTCGCTAAAAATTCCTTTGATATTGGCGCCTGAGAACTCCAATGGAAAATTTTTCTTCACAACTTTGGGTTTAGCAATTTCAGGAAATCTCTTTTCCCAGATTTGATCGCGGGCAATCGCGACGTGAGCATCCAGGTCAAAATCGACTTGCGAAGCGATTTCATAAAGCTCATCGTCTGATAAGGTCAGAAACTTCATCAGCCAGAACTCATCATTTAAAATTTTCTTCTCCAGCATCTGCATTTTCATAAACTGATAGAGTGCTTTATCGATGCGGGTGAGTTTTGTTGCAATCAAGACCATTTTTAACAAATCAAGTGAGTCTTCATAACCTCTGTGCGTTTCCGTCTCCGCAATTTTCCAGTCTTGTATGAAATGTTCAAGCTTTAGCGAAGAGTATTCCGGAAATAATAAACCTAAAAATAAAAGTGTATCGCAGTACTCTTCACGCGCACTTCCATCATCGATTTTATCAAATGAGCGCTTTAGAAAGCCTTGCTCAAAATCAGCGTTGTGGGCAATGAGCTTAACTCCATAAAGCTCTTGGAGTTCACCTTCGACTTCTCTCCACGTCGGAGCTTTTGAAAGCATCTTGGGAGTAATGCCTGTTAATTTTTGAATAAAAGAAGAAAGATCCCCCGGATACTGAACCAGGCTGGAGTATTTTTGAACGAGTTTTGTCCCTTCAAATAATATGAACCCCAGATCAATTACCTGATCGTAACTAGGGTCTGCTCCTGATGTTTCCACATCTATTACTGCCCATTTGGTATTGGCAAATGACTGACGGTGATCCATAAATTTCCTGGGTGGGTGAAGTCAAACTTTAATATGTTTTCATCGCTATGAAAAAGCAAATGATTTAGACCTTGCGTAAAGATTGAATAATTAAGTCAAATCCATTATGGTGTGGAACGTAAAAAGATTATCGGGATATTTCATGAGCAGTGCAGTTGTTTTTCAAATTCAATCAATCCTTATTTACTCTCTAATGATTTTTGGAATCACTAAGAGAAAAAATAGAAAAGTTCACGTTCCTGTTATGAGCGCTGTACTGATCTGGGATGTTATTTTAATTCTGCAAATTGAGCTCGGAAGAGGCGCAGTAGAAAAAGCATCTAAAGCTGTCATCAACCCTATGCTTCTCAATATCCATGTAACTTTTGCTGTTCTGTCTGTCGTCTTCTATGTTCTACTAGTATTTACTGGAAGAGCACTCTTAAAAGGAAATGCACAGGCAAGACCTCGTCACCGTGTATTTGGCTGGACGGCATTTACCTTGAGATCCCTTACTTTAATCACCAGCTTTTTTGCTGTAGTCCCTCAATAGGAATTGTAAAAATGGCATTCGAAAACGTAAAAAATTTAATTAAATCTGGTCTTCCTGACGCACATGTTGAAGTAAACGATATGACGGGAACTATGGATCACCTGGATATTATGATTGTGAGCAATGAATTTACAGGTAAAATGTTGAGACAACAGCACCAGATGGTTATGGATCTTTTAAAAGAGAGCCTGAAAGCTGAAATTCACGCTGTTCAATTAAAAACTATGGACTTTGCTACTGCAGAGAAACGCGGAATAAAATTAGGCTAAAAACCTTAGGAGAAAATATTATGAATAACCCATTTGAAGTCGTACAACGCACGGCCATTGAAGAAGAAAACAAAAACCTTGATCTTAATACACGTATTGAAAAACTCATTCACGCAAGCCCGATTTTCCTTTTCATGAAAGGAACTCCAGACATGCCTCAGTGCGGATTTTCAGCAAACGTTATCAAGATTTTAAATCACCACGGCGTAAGCTATAAAACTTTCAATATCCTCTCAGACATGGATATTAGAGATGGTGTAAAGCAATACTCTAACTGGCCAACTTACCCACAACTTTACGTTAAAGGTCAACTTGTCGGTGGAAATGATATCGTTATGGAGCTTATGCAAAATGGCGAATTAGAAGACGTTTTAAAAGTATAATAATAAAAAAGGCCCGCTTATCAAGCGGGCCTTTTTTTATGCAATATCTAGTTCAATTTCTTTAATGAGTTCATCAAGATCAAATGGCTTTGAAAAAAACTTTCTGGCTCCGGCACGAATCGCATCCTCAGTACTCACATCTGCTTGCCCTGAAACAAAAAAGAAAATCGGCTTCTTTTTCATATTATTAACATGAGAGAGCACAGCCATTCCATTTCCGTTTGGCATTTTATAATCCGAGACGACAATGTCGATGTGTTGTGAATCAAGAAGTTTAATGGCGTCATTTCCGCAAACAGCTGTAAGAGTCTTGTAGCCACAATAGCGGAACTCCTCTTCCATTAGCTCTAGAATATCTGGCTCATCGTCAACGATAAGCACCATTAAGTTATTACGATCAATCATGTAAACTATTATAGTCGAAAGATTGGGGTTACACCTTAATTTTTTCTTTGTTTTTGTATAAATAAATACCAGTGACGCCAAGGGCTACGGTCAACAGGATTATTACGAAGTTCGTCATTATGAAATAAACCACATAAGCTGTTCCTCTGATCATCGCACGCAGACCTTCGTGCTGATAAATTATTAAGGCATACTTCGGAGCAAGTTCATAATAGACATTGATAAAGGCACGACCAAGATAAGTCTTGGCCAGAATCGTATCTCTAAAGTTTCTGAAGTAATCGATGATGAAATGCTCTTCACCAAAACCTGCTGTCAGTAAAAAACACGCTTCTTTTTTCAGGAGCTCTTCGATGAGTTGAGGAGTGGCAGATGCTGTCGGAGAAAGTTTTGTAGTGAAGTTATAGTTATCAATAAATAAAACTGAAAAATTATAGGCCTGCCCATTCACCAGATCTGTAACTGCGAACTCACTGTTTTGCAGATATGACTGCTCTCTGCCGTTTAATGTTCCTGATGTAGATCCTATTGTGTCTGCAGTGGTGGATGCTGGTCTTTCGATCACTCTGACAAACTTACCGCCTGTGAAGGCCTGGTTAGAAGTGTACTCTAAAAAAGCACGTTTATCGCCCTGTCGAACATTAGTGATTGTCGTTAAAATATTCGGATTGATCTGGTTACTTAAATTAACCTCAACGTACATACCGTTAGGATAAGTTGCGAGATCAATAGTTGCACCAATTCCCAGTGATGTTTCATTTTCTCTGCTGAAAAAAACATAGGTCATTAAAGTACGTGTTGTTCCGGTTGTGCTGATTGAAGGAAGTAAATTTACACATTCATTTCCCGTCATCTGCAGACACATATCGGCCGGTGAAATACTATATTGAATTTCAGAATTTACAACATTGTTAAAAGGTAGCTGACTATCATTAAAAACTTTCCACACTGTTCCATCTTTAACGGCCATTTTTATGTATTTTGGTCCGCCAACAGAATTTAGATAAAGTGGAATTAAAACTACATCTGAAGATGTATTGATATTGAATAAAAAATTATAGGGAGACCCGGAAGTGAATAAAAAATAATCTCTTTGATCAGGATAAGAACTCTCCACCGGAACATAGACGCGAACCGGGTTTCCAATATCACTAGGATTAGTCGATTCAACAGATCTTAAAACATAGCTGGTATCTGTACGCCCGTAGACAACTAGATCTGTATCGGGTTTAAGCTTAATTGTATCCGCAGCAAAAACAGCAGATGACCATAGGAGAATAGCAGATAAAAAAACTAGATTTTTCATCCTAAAATTATCTCTTTAATCCTTGCCTATCGTCAATCTATTAAGGATTGATTTCTTCCGATAAATTCTATAGGTTTCTCATTATGAATGATTATCTGGTCAACATTAACGGGAAAATTGTAAAAGGTGCTGAAGCGCGAATTTCAGTCTTTGACCGAGGCTTTCTCTACGGCGATTCTGTCTATGAGGGAACGCGTACATTTTTAAAAAAACCATTCAGACTTCATCAACACATAGATAGACTTTTTATGTCTGCCGAAAAAATTTCACTCATCCCTACTTATTCCAAAGAGCAAATCGAGCATGAAGTTCATAGACTTATTGAAGCCTCTTCTTCAAGTGATCTCTCAATAAGAATCGTCCTCACGAGAGGCGAAAACTCTGACCTCGGATTAGATCCGGCCTTATCAGGACCAAACAACCTGGTGATTTATGCCAAAGAAATAAAACCTAATCCTAAAGAGTGGTTGACTGAGGGTGTGAGCATGGTTTTTTTCCAGAAAAAAATCGAGGCCCACGGCTCACTTCCAAAAACCGGAAACTATCAGGAAAACATTCTCGCTCATAAAGATGCCCACGAAAAAGCGGCCTTCGACGCATTCATGATAAATACTGAAGGCTTCGTCACCGAAGGCACAACCAGCAACGCCTGGATCATAAAAAATCAAACAATTTTTACTCCACCACTAACTGATGGGGTTCTCGAGGGCCTGACCCGAAAAACGCTATTAGAGATGGCATCAAAGAAGCTTCTGGGTATGCCTTTAATCGAGACAAGTCTTACAAAAAACGATTTTTTGATGGCCGATGAATGCTTCATCACTAGCACGACGCGAAATATCGTTCCGGTCACAAGGATTGAAGGAAAGCACATAAAAACCGGGAAACCAGGGCCTCATACCCTCGATCTCCTCAAACGCTATTTAGATTTTGTGCGGTAATCGTGCTGATCTCCTGTTGACACTCTTATTTGTTGTCGGTATTACTAACGTCACGTATTTTTATTAAAGTCACAACTACGAATAGTTGAAGTTGTTAAAAGTTAATCATTTAGGGGCAGTTCCATGGCAAGAAGTACTACAGGTAGAAGCCGTTTTAAAATCCAAAGATCATTAGGAATTGAACTTCCAGGTCTAGGAAAAGCAGGCGCACTAGAAAGAAGACCATATGGTCCAGGACAACACGGTAACAAGAGAAAGAAAATCTCTGACTTTGCTGTTCGTCAAAAAGAAAAACAAAAACTTAGATACCACTACGGTATCAGAGAAGGACAGCTTGTTAACTACGTTAAGAAAGCTAAAAAAGATAAAACTCAAGCTTGGATGGATTCACTTCTAATCACACTTGAAAGAAGACTTGCTAACGTAATCTTCAGACTTAACTGGGCACCGTCAATGCTTGCAGCAAACCAAATGGTTTCTCACGGACATGTTCTTGTTAACGGAAAAAAGATCAACGTAGCTGGATACACTATCGAAAAAGGTGATGTAATCACTCTTACAGATAGAGGTTATGCTTCTCTTAACTTCCAACAAGCTCAAGCAACTCCAAGACTTCCATCAGTTCCAGCTTGCTACACTGTAGACGCTAAAACTGCTAAAGTTGTTGATTACCCTCTTCCAAGCGATATTCCATTCGAATACGCTGGTCAGTTGGTAACGGAATTTTACTGGAAAGTTAAACCATAATTTTCACGAAACACAAAAAGGCCTTCTTCGGAAGGCCTTTTTTTTTGTCTTTTTTTTAAATATTAAGATTTCTGACGAAGCTTAGTTGAAGATAAATTCTTATACGGATGATCCGGAAGGATAATGATCTCTAGTGTAGGATTCAATGCTTTCACTTTTTCAATTTGCTCCTCGTAATCACTCACATCAAAATCTCTGGGAACGACATAAAGTTTTGTGAGTGACTTAAGCAAGACCTCTGGCTCATTCCACTTTAATAGATTCATAAAAGAGTCGTCCCCCATAAGGAAATTCTTCTCTCTGATATTCACTTTCGGAAGCCATTGAGCTGTTGGATTTGGTCTATTACGGCCGAAAAATCCTGGGTAAACACTGTATGGTGTCTCTTTCAGAGTCAAACACAGGTGCATAAAATCGTCATAAGGATTCATTTTATCAGACTGTTCTTTATGAGGGTTACAGTCAGGAACAATCACAATATTTTTTTCAGGACATAACTCCAGACAGGCCATGTGTCCTGGGTGAAAAGGAAAAAAAGATCCGCCAAAAAAAGTCACAGAGTCAGTAATATCATGTTTTAGAATATCTGGTTTGATATGGCCCTTAGGCTTTGAAGAATGAACCGGCATAAATTTAAAAAAATCTCCCAATGAAATGAGAAGATTAAATTGATCAAGTTGTGAGAGGTCTGCGAGTTTATAAATATCACACCACTCATCATGATGATCTCCGCCGAGCCTGCTACTGTCGAGCCTGACTTCCAATGAATTTCTGAACTCTAACGGATACAGAAGCTGCATGACATCCCCTATTCGAAATCGCGATCCATAAGAGTTTTTCGCCCTTCCGATTTTGCTTTTGCCGCTGCCCTATCGGTGTGACGTCTCACAATGTGAGAGAGCATCTCCATAACATTAGCAGATGTGCTTAGATCGTGTTTATCTTTTACGTATTGTTTTAGTTTTGAAGCAACGATTAGTATATCTTCAGCATTCACGTCGTCTTCTGAAGACTCAGGTGTTCTAGAGTTCACAATAATTCTTCGAGGGGCCGCACTATCACTTTCTGGAGCATAATTTTCTTTTTTGGGAGAGCGATTTTCTTCGGCCCATGAGCTTTTATGGTTCATCACAGGATTGTGTAAGTTCCAGCAATCCACAGAACAAAAGACCAGCTTTCGGCAAGTACTCACGTTACATGCCTGATAGATAGTATTAAAGCCTATCTCTTTTTTACAACTACCGCATTTTCGCCAGTATGAAGGTTGATCCATCTTAAAAAGACTCCTTATCCTCAAAACTTTTTTGTGATATCATTATTTTATCATGAATTTTGAAACCGAATATAAAAACATCCAGTTTAAGATCTCTGTTGAAAAAGAGGTCTATGACGACGTCTCTCTTCTTATGGGTGATAAATTTAATCGACTTCCCAATCAGACGATGATTGAAATTAAAAAAGGTGCCTTAGGGCCTTACAACATCATCATTACTTCTTTGGAAAATGAAATTGAATACACTCACTACTTGAGCGGGATTCTTCTTACGACCGATTCTGATGAATTATTAGATGAATTAGGACACTACTTAGATCAGGAAAATATTCTGGATGATATCGTGGCCATCAGAAAAAAATATGCAATAGACCCGGGTCCTGCCTGGAAATAAAAAAGGCCGCTTTAAGCGGCCTATTTTTTATCATTATCTACAAGCTGATTGGCTTAAAACAATTCTTTCAACCCATTTAGCGTTTCCGATAAATTGAGCAGATTCAACACCAGTGTTAGCTGGAGAAATTGAAAGTGTTACATCCTTATCAGTTGTGCGGTTATAGTATTCAATCCATCTTTGTCCAAATCTCGTTTGGTACTGAATTGAGCACTGAACGCCACCTTGAGGAGCAGGGTAACAAACTTGAACTGGCTCTTGGTACTGACATGATTCGTATCCAGTTCTTCTCTCACCGTTTACGATTTCAGTTGTCACATTTCCAGTTAGGTCAACAGGTTGACCAACAGTAGATGACTTATATGAGAACGATCCGTTAGACGGAATTGATCCATCTGGTACGTTGAACTCATATTTAGCGTCGCCGTCGTTGTTAAGTCTAAGAGTAATTTTCTTCTTAGTGTTAGCTTTGATGTCTGCTGTATAAGTTCCAACTTTAAGAGTTCTTACAACACCTTTTGAACTTTTCAGTTTAGTGTCTGTAGTAATGTTTAGCTGGCCTTCGATTTTCTCACAACCAGCAAGTAAAAGTGCTGCCGCAATTAAGGGTAATAATGTTTTCATAAAGTCTCCTGTAATGAAATTGTAATTCTAAGATAGCTCGGGCCCTACAGTTTGTGAAATACCCCTGAAACTTTGTAAGTAATTAAATAAATTAAACATGATTTTGGTCCTTTTGGGGACATTTTGGCACCACAAAGAAGCAATCTATAGATTTTACAAGCTCATTGATCCAGATGGCCCGCTGGGCTATACCCCTCTTAACTTTTGAAATCCATTTGGGGAATTCACACTCACCTTAGAGGGCCTTATGACTTTAACAAAAAAACTCACGTCCGTAGCGATGCTTTCAGTAATGACGACATCAGCTTTTGCATCTGAAAAAACCGATCTGGCGTTTGATAAACTTTTAACAACTTATAAAGTGAATCCAAAAAGCGAGCAGTCTTATTGTTACACTGATGAAAAAGGAAAACTTCAGGGAACGAATGTAGACACTCAGGTAAGACTGGCATCAGTGACAAAACTTTTAACAACTCTTTGGGCCGTTGAGAAAAAGGGTGTTAACTATAGATACGAAACAAAACTTTATATTAAAGACAATCACCTTCATATCCAGGGATCATTTGATCCATTCATGAGCAATGAAAAAATGCTCTTCTTAGTTTCTCAGCTAAACACTCTTGGATACACTCACTTTGATAAAATCACTTACGATAAACTTATCCAGATTTTTCCAGGAGCACAGGCCCACTCTGATCCATACCCTCTTATTACAAGAGACAGCAATGGAAGAAACCTTAAGCAGTATTTCAACACAGCGACTTGGTCAAAAGTTTTCAAAGCGGAATATGACCGTCTTGCAAGTCTAGCGAAAAAAGATCGTTTCTTAAAATCAGTTGAGTTCAGCGCTGACGTTGTAGAGTTCGCTGATAAAAACCCACTTGTAGCCGATGTAAATGCAGTTCCAGCTGACGTTAAAGTTTTAACTCTAGCATCTCCTGAAATGTACAAATACTTAAAAGAGACTAACGTTAAGTCGAACAACTACTCATCACACACAATCTTTTTAGATCTTGGTGGTGTAAGTGCTTTCGAAAAATACGTTGCAGATAAATTCAGCTTAACAGCTGATAAAATCAAACTTTGGAATGGTAACGGTCTTCCAACTTCAATATCAGGAAAGAGATACGATAACTACGCCACTTGTGCAGTTATGGCAGAGCTTATTGCTGAATTAAAAAGAGTGACTGAAACTCAAGGTAAAGAGATTGAAGATGTTGTAGCAGTGCCTGGTAACGATAGAGGAACATTTGCCAACAGACTTAACTCAAGTGATTTAAAGAACACTTTCGTCGCTAAGACGGGAACACTGATGCATACATCAACTCTTGCTGGTGCAATGAGTACGGCAGCAGGGTTCAGCTTTTTCGGAATCTTTAACCAGACAACTGATGCTGTAAGTGCGAAGAAAGTTCAAAATGAAATGGTAAAAAACATTATGGATGAACTAGGTGGACCAAAAGTTTTTGGTTACCAGATTGAAGGCTTCCACGCTTATGACAACAAAGAGAACGTTAAGAACTTCAATCTGTTTGATGAAGAGCCTGAAACTGACTTTAGTGTTATCGATGGTGACTTAAAATAATTACATTTAAAAAAAGTCAGACTCAAGCCCCTTTTTTAAAGGGGCTTTTTTTTTGTTTCACGAATGTATTCAATGATTGGTGGCATAACAGAAATAATAATAATCGCAATCATGACCAGCTTAAAATTCTTCTGAATGAATGGAAGATTTCCAAAAAAGTATCCCAATGGAATGAATGAGAAAATCCATAAGAATGCTCCCACCACATTGTAAGTCATAAACTTTTTGTAAGTCATCTCGCCAATTCCTGCGACGAAAGGAGCGAATGTTCTAACGATTGGAATAAAGCGCGCGATGATGATCGTTTTAGCTCCATACTTCTCATAAAAGGCCTGGGCCTTAATGAGATGCCCTTTATTAAAGAATTTGGAATTATCTTTATAGAAGACTTTAGGACCGACATATTTTCCAATCGTATAATTGAGACTGTCTCCCAATACTGCAGCAATAAAAAGTGCAATACAAATACTCCAGAAATCAAATGAGCCTCTGGCCGCAAAAGCACCGATAGCAAAAAGCAGAGAGTCTCCTGGAAGAAAAGGCATAACAACAACGCCCGTTTCACAGAAAATAATCATGAATAAAATAAGGTAAGTCCAAGTGTGATAAGTCGTGATCAAATAGTCTAGATGAACTTCAATATGGAGGATGAAGTCGACGAGCAAATGCAGAAATTCCATTAAATTTTTCCTGAATTAGTGTTTGTACCAGCAGCGCGGGCGATGGCCTGGTTTTGTTACATCATTACAGTGACCAATTGTAGCATCAGTCTCTGAAGTTGCAACATCAGCGTTGATAGTGCAAAGCGCTCCTTGATAGATTGTATCAAGACGGCACTGCGGACGAGGATAGTCATTAGTATTGGTCCCCTTCACCTGACGACTGTCAGAAAGCTCTATAGAAGTGGGAGTTTTAATGTCAGGAAGCGCGTTTAAAAAATGTGAGAAATCAACGGCCGACAAAAGTGTGCGAACACAAATCTTAAACTCAGGAAGATTTTTATAAATATAGTTACAGTCTTTAAGAACTTTGTCCGGAACGTTTCTATCGATAGCAACTTCTTCATGCTTTAGGACTTCATAGTATTTTTTCATACATTTTGAAGAGGCCCAATAATCAGCTTGTCCTTCAGCTGAAGGCCATCCTTCATACAAAAAGGTGCGAGGAGCTCCACCAAGGTGGTGACCGATTTCATGACAAACGATTAATGCAAGAGAATCCTGAGTCATCCCCTTTGCTCTGGCAATGCCGCCTGAGACATGAACGGTCCACGTTTCAACTTCGCGAGTAGCAAAGGCGTTTACAGTTGAATCTTTCCAGTCAGCATTCATGATGAGTTTTACACCGTGAAGTTGCTCGACTGTTGGAGCATAAATTTTATGAAGAAGTTTTGTGACGGTATTGAACTCGTGTTCGGTAACGGTATCAGTTTCTTTTATGGTAAGAGGCGGAATGGATAAATCATTGTCAGGAATAACGTTCGAAAACGCCGTTCCCATAAGACTCATCATTGTGAATAACAATACGAAAAAGTGACCTCTTTTCATGGTGCGGAGTCTACTCAAAACTCTTCGATATGACCAACCATAATGATGATAGAAATTTTCATATGACGGCCATGCGATTGTAATTTATGCTTATAGTATGAAAAATAAATTCCTACGCCCTACATTGATATGTCTTTGGGCCTCTATGTTCCTTTCAACTTCACTTTACGCGCATTGTCCAGCGAGCATAAAAGAAGATAAAGTCTGTTTGATGCTTGACGCCAATACTCTTTATATTTACGACGAAAAACTTGAACACAATGGCCCTTATAAAGACCTGCAAAAAACTGAGGTCATAGGCTTTAAAAGCGATAAAGGGGCTAAGGTTGATTTCAAAAAACTGGCCCGTGGAATTTATAAGCTAAACACTACAGAAAAATTAAATACAGTCACGATGACTGTTAGTGCTGATAAAAAGCAAAAAGATATTAAAATTAAACACGAGTAAATTTCATGATGAAAACTCTCTCTGTCTTGTTGCTGCAGATTTTTCTGCAGACTTCTATCTACGCGCAAATTCCCGGCATCGAAATTAAAAACATTTTAGAACTTGATCTCAAGACCAAATATCTTCAAACTCTGGAAAGTCATTGGGGAAAATGTGGAGCTGATCCTGAGTCATGCCTATCTGATCAAGATGGCTATAAAGTCGTCAATCTCCCTGAGAAGGAGTCATGTTTTCCCTATACGGTTTGTGGATTCTACAACTGTATGGAAGAAAAATATCAGTGCGCTACTGTTGGTGTAGATTATTTTACAAAACTAGCTCGCCCAACATGCAATGCTTACGTCGAAAATATTCAGAATGAAAAATTTTCTAAGGTTGGAGTTGAATGGATTTATACCGTGATGGTTTGTCTGCAAAAAGGTTTAGTAGATGAATGTGAAGTCAGAGGCAATTGCGACAAAGGCGACAGAAAAAAATCTTGCGATCATATTACAGAGTTCACTCTTGCCTACCACCCTGGGTGCTACATCAATAGTGGTGTGGGAGTTTGTAAATTGCCGATGAAAGATAAGATGAATATCTGGAAAACCGTTGGTCCTTATTTAACAAAACGCGAAAAAGTAGAGGCCTATAAAGTGATCTTTGAGTGTCTTAACCCTCTAAAAAATTAAGAACTTTACAGATTAAGTAGAATACGGTTTTATGGCCCAAACTTTTATTCAAAGGATGAACAATGAAATCAATTTTCGCACTATTGTCTGTAGCACTTCTATCAACAACGGCCGAAGCCTCTAACCTTTGCTCAAAATATGAGAAATACCCTCGTTACATGAAAGCAATCGAAACGGTGGCGACTTACCAAAATTACTCACTAGAAGAGTTCTGTACTCTTTCTCACGTTTGGGATGTTGAAGCTCAACCACATAGACTGTTTGATAGAGACGGTGAAGTTATTCCTCACGTTCGCGTTCAACAGCACCTTGAGTTCTCAAGCTGTTTATTCATGGTGAATGAAACGAACTACACTATCACTAGCAGCAAGTGTTACTCAGGAACTTAATTTTTTTGTGAGCGGCACCTTGAGAGCTTTTGGAAGGGTGCCGCCATCAATATTGACTTGAATACTGGCGAATAAAAGTTTTGGTGCTGGCAGAGTTTTGTCTCTGGCCTCTCTAAACTTAATATAATCTTCTCTTTTGGTTTCTTCTTTAAGATGACCATTTTGTCTTTTCGAAACACCTATCGTCGATTCAATCTTTAACTCTCTACCATTGGGACAATAATCATGTCCGGTAAAAATAATTGTATCATCGGGAAGTTTATAAAGACGCTCATGAACTGAAGTGTATAGGGCATCTGCACAGCCTTCTGGAAAATCGCAGCGTCCCGTTCCAAGATCTGGAACAAAAAGCGCGTCTCCACAAAAAACCATATTCTCAATATGATAACTCAGGCACGCAGGTGTGTGCCCAGGAGTGGGAATAGCATGAATGGAAATAGATCCAGCGTTAAATGTTTCATCATTTTTAATCAGCTTATCAAATTGTGAGCCGTCCATCTTAAAGCTGTCTTCCAGCCCTAAAACATCTTTAAAAGATTTCTGAACAATTTTGATATTCTCACTAATAGCGATCTTAATATTCGGAAAAATATTCTTTAACTCTCTTGAACTGCTCATATGATCTGCGTGAGCATGAGTCTCCATTGAATAGAGAGGATTCAAGTTATGCTTTGTTATGAAAGCGACCAGCTCTTTCATACTATGATCTTCAATCACACCAGTTGAGAGATCAAAATTTAAGACCGGATCGATAATCACAGCATCGCGAGTGTCCTTATCGTAAACGATGTAGCTCAGTGTAGAGGTATCCTTGTCAAAAAAATGCTGTACATCCATGCCTAAATTCCTATAACTGTGGTGACTATTGTTTATCGGCATTATATATTTATCAAATGGAAAATATGAACCAATTTCTATCAGAACTCATAAAAAAATATGCTCACGAGAATGCCGGTGCGACTGCGTCTTACATTCCCGAATTAGCGAAAGTAGACCCGAAACTCTTTACAATTGCAGTTGTTACCTGTGATGGACAAGTCTTTACTGCAGGTAATGTGGATCACGAGTTCACATTGCAGTCAGCTTCAAAACCTTTTGTCTACGCCATGGCGTTAGAAGAGCACGGCAGAGAATATGTCCGTCAAAGAGTGGGAGTTGAGCCAAGTGGTGAAGCTTTCAATTCCATTGTTGAATTAGAAAAACACACTCATCGTCCCTACAATCCTATGATTAACTCTGGGGCCATTGCGATTTCTAGCTTTATTCAAGATAGAGGCAATGAAAAAAGACTCGAGAGAGTTCTCAATCTTTTTTCTGATTATGCAGGAAGAACTTTAACAATTGATGAGAATGTTTTTGATTCAGAAAAAAAGACGGCCCATAGAAACAGGTCTATCGCTCACCTGCTTCGTCACTTTGAAATTATCGGAGACGATATCGAAGAGTCTCTAGATCTTTATTTCAAACAATGCTCTATTTTGGCCAATACAACAGACCTTGCTTTCATGGCGGCCACTCTTGCTAACAACGGAGTTCAGCCAAAAACCCAAAAACAAATTCTTTCAAAAGAATTTGTTCCGGATGTTCTAAGTCTTATGTTCACATGTGGAATGTATGACTCGGCCGGAGAATGGGCCTACACAGTCGGACTGCCGGCCAAGAGTGGCGTGAGCGGAGCTTTGCTTGCAGTGGTTCCCGGCAAATTAGGGATTGCTGCTTTTTCTCCTTTAATCGATCAGCAAGGACACTCCGTCAGAGGTGTTCATGCCATACTGGACTTCGTTCAAAAATATAAACTGAATATTTTCTCTAAGTAAGGATTACATCCATGAATATGGCCAGGCTTCCAATCGAAAAAATAGAATACTTCATTCAGTTTGAGTCGTTTGTTGTTTTAGTTGTTGCCCTTTTACTGGCCTGGATTTTTTATAAATTATTCCTGCGAAAAATTACTGAAAAAAGACACGCTTCCCTTAGACACAGATTTATCAGAACTGGTTTTTATCTGGCCCTCTCTAGTATCTTGGCACTTTTTCACTGGGGAGTTCTGCAAGCGACATGGACTGACTATTTTTCTTTAAAAATTGCTAACTATGTTGGATTAGTTTCATTTTTATTTTTAGTGACAGTCTCCATCCGCATGGCACAGATCTATGTTTATCTCTATCTCTTTTTAGCTAATATGAGCCAAGGTGTTCCTCGCTTAATTGCTAACCTCTTCACTCTCATTTTTTCAACATTCATCGTTAGCTGGATTGCTGCCGATGTTTTTGGATTTAACCTGGCCACCGTTCTTGCAACGTCAGCGATCTTCACCATCGTACTCGGTCTTGCTCTTCAAGATACTTTAGGAAATTTATTTTCTGGAGTCGCTTTGCAGATTGAGAGACCCTTTAATCTTGGGGACTGGGTTGAAGTTCACAATGCTGATGATAAATGGGTTGGACAAATTCAAGAAATCACCTGGAGGGCCACTTCACTTTTGGGCTTTTCAGATGAGTTGATGGTAATCCCAAATAAAACAATTGCTCAAAGTCAGCTGATGATTTTCTCTGATAAGCATAAGCCTGCAAGATTTTCTCAGCAGTTTAGATTCAACTTTGATGTTGATACATTGAAGGCCAAAGCGGCCATTTTAGAGGGCCTAAAATCTGTTCCAGAAGTTCTTAGTGACCCTGAACCAAGAGTGCTTTTAATGGAAGTCACAGAGTCGTGGGTTTCAATGAAAGTCTTTTACTCAATCAATGATTATGGCCGTAAATTCCGTGTGGGAGATGCTGTAATTACTTATGTTCTAGAGTCTATTAAGCGCAAAAAATTGGCACTAGCGACCAATACACTAAGCCTTCTTAAAGACGAAAATGACCTTGATTAGGTAGTGGTTTGACTCGATTTTGGTTCACTGTTAAAATTGAGTCATGACCATTGCAGTAATCGATCAAAGCGCTGAGATTTACTGGTTCGTGAGTTCCGCACTTTTGCAGGATGAACTTCCGCTCAAGCATTTAAACAGTCTTGCAGCCGGTGAAAAATACGTTCTTCAAGAGCTCCCTAAAATTGTTGTCTTAACTGGTGACGATAGCACAATTGACCCAGAAAAATTTATCGCAAAAATCAGAAACCATGTTTTTGCCAGAAATACTCTCTTCATTGTTATTACCGCCGACTCTTCTCCCGAGTACAAGAAAAAATTAATCATCGCGGGTGCCGGACAAGTTCTTTATCGCGGAAAAAATCAAACGCCATCACCGAAGTTTTTTAGAACGCTGATAAAATGGTTTTTAAATTTTAAAAATCCTGATCCTCAATTAATTGAATATAAGCCATCTGAATTTACGTTTGATGGGGAGTTCTCTACTTTTGGCCGTATCGGATGGATGTCAGCTTCCCAATGTTACATTGAAGTCAATCTTGACCTGGCCCCGGGCCAGTCCATACATTTAAATAATACTCTCTTCGATGAACTCGACATTAAAGATACGAAAATCACTGTGCTCGAAAAAAATAAAACCGGAAGGTATTATCAATACAGTAATGGCTATCTCTGTAAGATGGAAAGTAAACATACTGAAAGAGACCGCAAAAAACTGCAGGCCTGGATAGAGTCCAACCAGGACATCTCTAAGTTTAAGCCGGTTAAAATTGTCTACTACGAAAAAGATCCTGAGAATCGCGAAAAAATAAAAAGCATGATCAAGCTCGATAAACAATATTGCGCGAGAGGTTTTGCGGGCCTGGAAACCTTTGCAGAAGAACTAGACTACCAACTGCCCCATCTCGTCTTAATAGACAGGCAATTGATTCAAGAAAGTAAAAGTAAATTCGAAGTGCTAAAAAAATTCATGCAATCGCATAAGTGCTTTTGTGTGACTTACGATAACTCTGATACCACTAGTATTGAAGAGTTTAAAAAAAATATCGACTATGCTATGCACATGCCCAATGTGCTAGAAAGTGATCTTCTTGAATCCATGATTGATAAACTGGAAGCTAAAGTTTTTGGGAACATGGAAGCTGAAACTAAAAACCGTGTCTACTTCAATAAGCATTCTGTCTACAGCAGAATGAGCCTGCATTCCCCATGCAAGGTAACTGAGCTTGCGATTGCAGGCATTGGTGTTGTATTACCCTTTGTGATGACGTCTTATTGTGCCTTTGAAGTAACAGCACAGGGCTTTACCCATGCAAGTCTAAATCGTATGCAGTACTTCAGAAGCTTCACCAATAAAAAACTTGCGGCAGGTGGCGTATATCACCAGTGTGTTTTTATCGGCCAGACCTTTGCTGATTATGAACTCATTAAAAAGGCAGTAGATGAAATAAAATCAACGAGCTTCACGGAATGGCACAGCACTCACTGACATCCCTTAGACAGCCTTGATTATGACCACTCTATTGGCGATAATAGAAAAATGAAAACACTACTAATATGCGCGCTACTCATAACTTCTGCTCATTCATGGGAAGCTTCACGCTTTAAAAAACCCACTAAAGCAGAATTAAAAAAGTCTCTCACTCCCATTTCTTATCAGGTCACTCAAGAAGAAGGAACTGAACCTCCTTTTCGAAATCCTTTTCACGATAGTAAAAAAGAAGGGATTTATGTCGACATCGTATCCGGTGAGCCACTTTTTAGCTCACTTGATAAATACGACTCTGGTACAGGCTGGCCGAGTTTTACTAAACCTTTAGTAAAATCTAACACAGTCGAAAAAGTTGATAAAAGTTTATGGATGGGTGAACGTACAGAGGTTCGAAGCAAACACGCTGATTCTCACTTAGGGCATGTCTT
This sequence comes from Bacteriovoracaceae bacterium UBA6153, assembly GCA_002428265.1. Lineage (GTDB taxonomy): Bacteria > Bdellovibrionota > Bacteriovoracia > Bacteriovoracales > Bacteriovoracaceae > Bacteriovorax. The sequence continues at coordinate 353,191 of DIUR01000023.1, read as the reverse complement.
TAACGATGGGCCAAAGCCTTTGGGGCTACGCTACTGCATGAACTCAGCCTCGCTGAAGTTTATTCCGAAAGAAGAATTAAAGAGTGCTGGTTATGGTGAGTTTGCAGAACTCTTTTCACGCAAATAAGCGATATAGAGATTTTCAACTTTTGTTCTTGCCCACGGAGTTGCTCTTAAAAATTTTAAGCTCGACTTGATACTCGGGTCAGTCTTAAAACAGTTAATATCAATGACAAGTGAGAGTTCAGGAAAACCGTAGTACTCAACGAGTTCGGTAAGAATACTCTCTAGAGTTTTACCATGAAGTGGATTTGTATTATTTGCCATAAAAATTTTCCAGCATAAGCTCCAGCATTTTATTCAAGCTTGCTTCTTCGCCGCGGATGCGTGCGACCTGCACACTCCCTTGAAGAGTGGCAAGAAACAAATCTGCTGCCACTTGTGTATCAAGACTCTTCTTGATTGTCCCCTCTTTTTTCCCTTGCTCCATCGTCTCAACCAGCCAGTCTCGCACGATAAAATGAAACTGCTTTATTTTTTTCTTCATCTTAGGTGTGGCCGCCTGAAACTCAGTTATAAAAGAGCCTACAGGGCAGATCATATGGTTCTTTGACGACAGTGACTTGAAACCTTTAACCATCTTTTCAAGTTTTACTCTACTCGGAAGAAGCGCCACTTTCTGCGCCCAGGCCTTATGATTGTCTTCATACTCTTTTAAAAGAGCGATCCCCATATCTTCTTTAGAAGCGAAATAATAATGGAGGCTGGCCTTTTTAATGCCCAAGGAATCCGCAATGGTCTGAAAGCTAAAACCGCCATATCCCACTGTCTGGAGATAGCCACGGGCCACATCGAGGGCCTGCATTTTAGTATTGTTGGAGTTGCTTTTAATACTCATTAGGTGTATTCTACCTACCAGTAGGTAGAATGTCAATCAAGGTAAATAACCCAAGGAAGCTAATAAGATGAAAACAACAACGATGCGCCCAGTGGCCATTATCGCAGGATCGAGAACACCTTTTACAAAATCCTTTTCACACTACAATAAGACTTCCAATAAAGAGTTAATGACGGCCGTCTTAAGAGACCTAGTTAATAAAACGAAAATAAATAATGTTCAGCTTGGTGACGTTGCTACTGGTGCCGTCATGAAAAATGCTGAAGACTGGAACATGACCAGAGAAGCGGTTTTAAAATCAGGACTTCATCCTCATACTCCAGGATACGATGTTCAACGTGCTTGTGGAACAGGGCTAGAGACTGCCGCTCAAATTGCACTAAAAATTGCCAGCGGACAAATTGAAAGTGGAATCGCCGGTGGAACAGATACTAACAGTGATATCGCAGGCGTTCTTCCTCACGAGTTCTCGTGGATCATGATGGAGTTTCAAAAAGCTCCAACGTTAATTGAAAAATTAAAACTTCTCTCAACAATTAAACCTCAATACTTAAAACCACAATTCCCTGTTGTGCAAGAGCCTCAGACCGGAATGTCGATGGGTCAGCACACTGAACTCATGGTTAAAGAATGGAAAGTTTCTCAGGCCGAACAAGATCAACTGGCCTTTGAAAGTCATCAAAAGGCCGCTCGTGCTTATGAAGCTGGCTTTCACCAGGATTTAATTTTTGATTTTAAAGGATTAAAAAAGGATTCTATTCTTCGCCCAGATACAACTATAGAAAAACTCGCAAAACTAAAACCAGCTTTTGATAAGACTGGTTCTGGAACACTGACGGCCGGAAACTCAACCGCGCTGACAGATGGAGCTTCTGCCGTTTTACTAGGCAGTGAAGACTTCGCTGATAAACATAAGCTTCCTATCCTTGCCTACTTTGTTGATGCTGAATACTCTGCTGTTGATTTTGTAAAAGGCGAAGGATTATTAATGGCCCCGACTTACGCCGTTTCAAGACTACTTCAAAGAAATAATTTAACACTACAGGATTTTGATTTTTACGAAATTCACGAAGCGTTTGCTGGACAAGTTTTATGCACACTTAAAGCTTGGGAGTCAAAAGAGTACTGCACGAAAAACTTAGGTAGATCAGAAGCGATGGGATCAATTGATAGAAATAAACTAAACGTTAAAGGCGGAAGCTTAGCTCTTGGACATCCTTTCGCTGCAACAGGTGGAAGAATTATTGCAAGTCTTGCAAAAACACTTGCTGAAAAAGGCTCAGGCCGCGGACTCATCTCAATCTGTACAGCAGGTGGTATGGGTGTAGCAGCTATTATAGAGAGACCATAGTCATAATGAAAAAGCACTTACCTAAATTTATGAAATACTTCTCAATTCTGGCGCCGAAGCTCGCCGCCAGAATTGCTTTGAAATTTTTTGCTACTCCTATTCGCATAGCGAGACCTGATTCTGAGATGGAGATGTTTCATCTCTCAAAACAGTTCACTTTAAATAATGGTATCGCTGCTTTTGAATGGGGAAATCCTTCTCACCCACTCGTGATGCTTATTCACGGATGGAATGGTAGAGGAACGCAGCTGTCTGCCTTTGCTAAAAATCTTGTCGATAAAAATTTTCGAGTGGTCGCTCTCGATGGCCCAGGCCACGGAACAAGTCCAGGTGGCATGACTAATCCTGCTCACTATGCAGACTTCATTATCAACGCTCAAAGAGAACTCGACCCAAGTGGTGCTCACTCAGTTATTGCTCACTCCTTCGGTGGTGGATGTGCCGTTCTTGCTGCTTCAAGAGGGCTTAAAGTAAAAAGTTTAGTTCTTGTCGCGAGTCCTGCTTTTTATGACAGAGTCGTTCAGTTTTTCGGATCGTCCTTTGGACTTGGAGCTGCATCACAAGCGGCCTTTGAAGTCATGATCACAAACTTTGCGGGAATAAAACCCACTGATTTAAATATTGGAAAAATTGGAGCAGGCCTGCATTTACCAGTTTTTGTTGTTCACGATGAGGGTGACAATGCCGTCAATTATTTATCGGCCACAGCGATCGTCAAGGCCTGGCCAGGTGCCCGCCTTCTCACAACCCAAGGCCTAGGTCACCGTCGCATCTTAAAAGATCCAAAAGTCTTGGGAGAAGTGGCTGAATTTATAGGCGAGATTTCCTGAAGTTCCATTGATTATCCAGTGCATTCATGGTAGTCATTGCGCCTATGAAAACCATTTCTTTAAAAGATGTCATTGAGAGTATTTCAATTTTAGAACACGTTGTGAATAACAGCGAACTTCTAACTGAACTCACTCATGAGCAAAGAGTTGCGCTCTTTAAAGCAGCGGGAACGATTTCACGTCCTGATAAAGCTGAAATAAAAAAGCGTGATAAAGACGTAAAAATCTTTAAACAAAAACAACAGATCGAACAAAATAGATTAAAGCGCGCCATGACTGGAATCAGAAGTGCTCGCGAGAACACTGTCTTCGTTGCTCCTGAGCAACTATTGCTTGATAGTGATAAAGCATACGCTGAAGCTCCAGAGCTCGATAGCGCAAGAAACTGTTACGTGTGTAAAGCTGAGTTCACAAAGCTGCACTTCTTCTACGATACAATGTGCAAGGAATGTGGAGACTTCAATTACCATAAGCGTTTTCAACGCACAGACATGACAGGCCAGGTGGCACTCATCACTGGTTCACGTTTAAAAATCGGATACCATGCCGTTTTAATGATGCTGAGATCAGGTGCAACTGTGATTGCGACCACAAGATTCCCAGTAGACTCTGCTCAAAGATATGCCAAAGAAGCAGACTTCAATGACTGGAAAGATAGACTTCATATTCACGGTCTGGATCTTCGTCACACTCCATCAGTTGAAATTTTTGCCAGCTACATCGAACACAAATTTGATCGCCTTGATGTTTTAATCAACAACGCTGCTCAAACAGTAAGACGTCCTCCTGGGTTTTATACGCACTTGATGGAAAACGAATTACTTAATTTTCATGATATTGATCCCTCTGCTCAATTGCTTTTAAAGAACCACCAGGACTTTAAAGTAGAACTCAATCAGATCACTCATGGTGACATTTCAACTGAAGCTGCTTTGCCAGTAACATGGCATGGAGAAGGCCCGGGAATTGGTATCAGAGCGTCTGCAGAGCTTTCTCAAATTCCTTATAGCTATGATAACTCTCTGGTAGCTGCCGAAGTTTTCCCTGAAGGACAGCTTGATGCTGATCTTCAACAAGTCGATCTTCGTAAAACAAACAGCTGGAGACTTCGTCTTGGAGAAATCCAGACGCCAGAAATGCTAGAAGTTCAATTAGTGAATGCCGTGGCCCCTTTCGTTTTATGTAACCGTCTGGTTCACATGATGAGGAGAGACTACACTGGTAAAAAACATATTGTGAATGTGACTGCGATGGAAGGAAAATTTTATCGCTTCAAAAAAGAAGACCGTCACCCTCATACTAACATGGCCAAGGCCGCGCTTAATATGATGACCCATACCTCTGCTTCTGACTTTGCTAAAGACGGAATTTTTATGAATGCTGTCGATACTGGTTGGGTAACAGATGAAGACCCGGCAGAGATTTCAAAAAACAAACAGGCCGTGCACGATTTCCAACCACCACTTGATATCGTCGATGGGGCCGCTAGAATTTGTGATCCATTTATTGATGGGATTAATTCTGGTAAACATTGGTGTGGGCAATTCTTAAAAGATTATAAACCAATTGATTGGTAACTAATTCTTAGCAAGAGCTGCTAGCTTTACAAGACTCTCACCGGTCATTCTTTGTACTGTCCACTCCGCCATGGGAGTTGCTCCTATAGAGCGATAAAACTCAATGGCCGGAGTATTCCAATCCAGCACCGACCACTCAAATCTTCCGTAACCTCTATCCACTGCAATTTTTGCAATATGAGCAAGTAGCTTTTTGCCCAGCCCCAGACCGCGCTCAGTTGGTAGAACAAATAAGTCTTCAAGATAAATTCCAGGGCGTCCAAGGAAGGTTGAAAAATTGATGAAATAAAGGGCAAATCCGACCTTAACGCCGTCTTTTTCTATAAAGATGACCTCTGCATGGGACTTGTCTCCAAAAAGATTAGATTCTAAAAGCTCGGCCGTTACGACCACTTCATGCTCAAGTTTTTCATAGATGGCCAGCTCTCTAATGAACATCAGAATATGAGGAATATCTTTAACTGAGGCCTTTATTATTTTAATTTTTTCCATAATTGATTATGTCCTGAGACTTGCAGAATCTCAAGGAGTCAGGGAGAATGGATGCCTATGAAAACAAAAATTTTATTAGCATTGACTACTCTTTTTGCTGCATTCATGTTTGCAGGATGCTCGAGCTTAAAAAAGGCCATCGAACCACCTAAGGTCACTTTGGAAACTGTGAATATTGCCAAACTCTCTGCCCTTAGTGCTGATCTTGAAATCGTCTTGAAGGTGGCAAATCCAAACAACATTGACTTTGACGTTAAGAATTTAAAATACCAATTAGATATAAATTCAAAAACCATTACTTCTGGAACAATGAAAGATAAAGTTGTGGTGAAGAAAAAAGAAACCACTGTCGTTACATTGCCTATTCGAATTTCTTATAAAGATATAATAAGCTCGGCCTTAATGCTTCTTGATAGTCAGGGAATGCCTTACAGAGTGAAAGGATCAACCGAGATCGGACCTTTTACAATTCCTTTTGACGATAATGGGACTCTGAAATCATCTGATCTGTAGCGTAGTTTTGCTCGTCTACAAACTCAAAGTCTTCACCCCAGACACTGTCTTCATCAGGAATTTCTTCAATGACTTCAGCGAGAAGAAATTTTTTTCTATTTATAAAATAATAAAGAATCCCGCTGGCCATACCTGCAAAATAACCAAGAAAATGGCTAAGGTAGCTGACATCGGGTCTGAATTGATCTGGAATAAAAAGGACAATCGTTACGGCCACGACTTTTAGAACTCTTCTTCCGCGGGACTCTCTGCGGTCCACAAGCCACGATAGTGCCAGCCATGCTCCTCCCATCCAGTTCACAACACCTGAGACTCCAATGAGTCCAACTTGCTCAGGCATAGTTTGTAATACGACAAGATTGACCAGGCCGCCTGCAAAAAAACCGAAGACCGGAAAAAACATATAACCGTAGTAAGCAATAAGATAATAGGAAAAAGGGAAAAATAAAAATAGATTACTTAGTATGTGTGATAAATCGCCATGAGCAAAAAGAGTGGTCCATGCTCTCCACCACTCATGCTTTGAAAAAACTAACTCACCCGTGACCGACATCCACTGAGGGGCATTGAAATAATTGTTGATATAAATGAAGCTGGTAAACAGCAAGAGACACATTAAAATAAGAGTTGGGTTGAGACCGTCACTCAGTGGATTCTTTGTCAGCCAATTTTCTTTAATGTATGTTTTAATTTCCATGTCCATAAGATGGTAATACCTACAAAAGTTGCAAGGGTGAACTCTATTTTATCTTAAGAATTTTTTGTAGTTACAAAATGGTAACAACTCCCATCAATATAATTTGGCTTACATAGGTCTTAAGAAAGTCTTATATTTTGAATTCTTAAGTGAATTATCAAAGAGTAATCGACTTAGTTTGTATTGATACACTAAGGAACTTTCTTAATACAATATTGAGTTTTAAATGAGGTGCGGTCATGAAATCGTATAGTGTAAGCTACGAAACTCAACGAGGTTTAAAATGCATGCGATTAGAGAATTATCAAATTCCTATGAAATGTCGAAGCTCGCCATTGATTCAATGGTGGACTACGCCGTATATATTTTGGATAAGAGAGGAATTATTCTTTCTTCAAACTGTGGAGCAAAAAATCTTACGGGCTTTCAAACCAGTGAAGTGGTCGGCACTCACTTCGCTCGCTTTTATACGATGGAAGATATTGGAAAAAAATATCCTGAGTATGAATTGAGGCAAGCTAAAAAACTTGGTCACTTTGAAATTGAAAACTGGTGCGTGAGAAAGGATGGTTCAAAATTTTGGGCAGATATCATCATCAACCGCTTAAATGATAGAAGTGGCCGCCATATAGGTTATTCAAAAATTACAAAAGATCTGACTTCAAGAAAAAATAAAGAAGATGCTCTAAGATCTTCTGAAATGTCGGCCACCAAAGCTCTTAAGCTTAAATCACAATTTATTGCAGACATCAGCCACGAGATTAGAACACCTCTTGGGGCCATGCTAGGTTTTGCAGAATATTTGCAAAAAGAACAAAACCTCACTGAGAATATGAATCACTATCTTGATGTCATTTTAAAAAATGGCAAAAACTTAAACAGAGTTATCAACGACGTTTTAGACTTATCAAAAATTGAAGCTGGAAGAATTGATATCGAAATGGGACAGTTCAATTTAAACGACACCATTAAAGATGTCGTTGATCTTTTTCAACCTGCCTGTGATGCAAAAAAGATCGCAATCATTGTTGAGCCTCATAACCTCGTTGTTGATACTATCATTAGTGATGCTAGCAGATTGCGCCAGATCCTTATCAACCTTATTGGCAACGCAATTAAATTCACCGACGAAGGTGTTATACAAATCAAAGTAGAGTTAGCTGAAGAGCATTTGGATAAAAACATTTTCAAGATTTTTATCAAAGATTCCGGAGTTGGCCTCACCCAAGATGAAGTTATAAAAATCTTTCGTCCCTATGCCCAGATAAAAGGTCATCACAATAAATTGACTAAAGGATCTGGATTGGGCCTGGTCTTATCAAGAAGAATAGCTGAAGCGCTGGGAGGCGATGTGGAACTAGTAAGTACAAAACACGGAGAAGGTTGTATTTTCAGTATTAAATTTACTGATTATAAAACCTTACGTAGCTCTGTAAAAATAAAACCCGTAGAGCTTCCTCATGAAAACCATGAAAACTGCTTAAAAGAGAAATCAATACTAGTCGTTGATGACTCCATCGACAATCTGGAGATTATCAAATTATTTTTAAACTCATATGGTGGAGAGCCTGACTGCGTAAACGACGGTAAAGAGGCCTTGATGAGAATTAAGTCTAAAAAATATGATGTCATTCTCATGGATATTGAAATGCCAGAGATGAATGGTTTTCAAGTAATCAAAGAATTAAAAAATCTTAAGTCTAAAATTCCGGTCATTGCCTTAACCGCCCATGCAATGCCAGAAGATAGATTAAAAACTAAAAATGCAGGCTTCTTTGATCACATTACAAAGCCCATTGATTTTAATTATCTGGTATCAATGATAGAGACGATTCACTAGATCATCGTCTCGGGCGCTCTGATGATTTCGGAGTCACCTGGAACCTGTGGAAAATTTCCAGCATTCCAATTCTCACGGGCCGCTTGAAGCTTTTCTTTCGAGCTTGAAACGAAATTCCACCAGATCAGCTTATCTTTTGGAAAAGTCTCCCCACCGATCAAAACACATAAAGTTCCTTCTAAAATGTCGACTTCAATATCTGCGCCTTTTTCAAAAACAATCATTTCATGATTTTGGTAAGTCACATTATCAACTTTGATTGATCCATTAATCAGATAAAGTGCACATTCAAATTTTTTAGTTTGGTAACGAAATTGAAAATCAGATTTGGCAGCTATATTTAAAAAGATCATCGGACTGTAAGGCACCACTGGAGATTTATGTTCAGCATACTCCCCTACAACAACGTCTATCTCACACTTCTCACTTTGAATTTTTGGTATTTCATGACTCTTAAAATTTAAAAAACTAGGTTCACAGTCTTCTAAATGATCAGGCAAGGCCACCCAGAATTGTAATCCATGAAGTGTCATCGCTTTTCCAATATCTTCGGTTGGAGTTTTCTCAGAGTGAGAGATTCCACTTCCCGCAGTCATCCAATTGACTTCGCCCGGGACAATAACGACAGAAGAGCCTAAACTGTCTCTATGGTGAATCCTTCCTTCAAAAAGATAAGTGAGTGTCGATAAACCGATATGCGGATGAGCATTAACGGTCATTTTTAAATGGTTATCAAAATGGGCCGGCCCCATGTGATCGAGAAAAATAAAGGGGCCAACCATTCTTTTTTTTGCCCATGGTAGCACTCTTTCAATTGGCATTCCTGCCAGGTCTTTGCCTCTAGATTCAATCACAATTTGAACACTGTTTTTCATTTAAAAATCCGCCGTGTCTGGGCTAGGTCCTGTCCTGCCATTAATATTATCAATGGTGCTTAGAATAGTTAATTCAGAAGGAGTAAGACTAAAGTTAAAAATATCGATATTCTCAAGGATTCTAGACTCTGTTGATGATTTTGGAATCGCAATAATCCCATTGTCAAAATGCCATCGCAAGACAATCTGAGCAGGAGTTTTATTGTGTGTTTTTGCAATCGCTACAATCTGCTCATCAGAAAATAGTTTTCCTCTGGCAAGCGGGCTCCATGCTTCTGTGACAATATTATGCTTTTCATGAAAAGCTCTCAATTCTTTTTGCTGAAAATGTGGATGCAGCTCTATCTGATTAACGGCAGGAATAATCCCTGTCTCGTTTATTAATCGTTCAATTTGTTCCTGATTGAAATTGCAAACTCCAATTGTTTTTGCAATTCCTTCTTTGCGTAGCCTCATCAATGCTTTCCAGCTTGATAGATACTTGTCTTGTTTAGGTGCCGGCCAGTGAATCATATAGAGATCAAGGTAGTCTGTTTTTAGTTTTGATAAACTCGAATCCATGGCCCTTAAAGTGGCATCATAGCCTTGATCAGTATTCCAAACTTTAGTGGCCAGAAAAATCTCTTCTCGCTTAAGTTTTGTATTTTTAAGTGCAGCTCCTATTCCCTCTTCATTTTTATACATGGCCGCAGTGTCAATGAGTCGATACCCAATTTCCAATGCTTCTTCTACAATCTTTGGAGCTTCTGCATCTGAGATCTGCCATGTACCAAAGCCCACTGTGGGAATGAGCATCTTATCGTTCATGGTTATATACTTACTGTTGCTCTCAGACATTATTAGACCTCTTGAATCTTTTTTGCGATCTCATACGCTCTGATGACAGCTTCTCTTTTTGACATTTTCTCAAACCATTTTTTAAGCTCTGGAAAATCTTCTAGATTTTGACCTTGCATTTCATGAGGAACAATCCAAGGATAAATCGCAATATCGGCAATGGTGTACATATCCGCCGCAACCCAGTCGCGACCCTCAAGCTGTTTATTTAAAACGCCATAAAGTCTTGCTGTCTCTTTTTTATATCTCTCCATTGCATAGGGAATTTTCTCAGGAGCATAAGTATTAAAGTGATGATTTTGACCCGCCATCGGTCCTAGACCTGACATCTGCCAAAATAGCCACTGAGAAACTTCTGCTTTTTGTCTGGAAGTTTGGGGAACAAACTTGTGAATCTTTTCTGCCAGGTACCAAAGAATAGCGCCCGATTCAAAAAGACTTAATGGTCCTTTAGAATCAAAATCTTCGGGAGCATGGTCGACAATCGCAGGAATACGGTTATTAGGAGCAATCGCCAAAAAATCAGGATTGAACTGCTCATTTTTCATTATGTTTACGGGATGCAGCTTGTAAGGAAGACCCGCCTCTTCAAGGAAAATAGTAATCTTATGTCCGTTAGGTGTAGTCCAATAATGTAAATCAATCATAATCACATCCTTATTAAGATTAAGTGAAACTATGGTAGCAATCTTTACTTTTCTTGCCCAACTTTAAGATTACATAAATTTCAATTCAATCTTCTTGAAAATCATTGTTTCAATGATGCTATCAAGCCATAATCAATACCCATGAGAAATTTTATACTTACTATTATTATTGTTAGCGCCTTGCTTTCTATATCTGCCAATGCGGCAGATTTGAAAACGATGGTACTTCCTAATAACCGTACAGTGACAATCACTGGCCACCCGGATTATCCGCCGGTCATGTGGGTAAATAAGAACACGGGAAAATTTCAAGGTGTTGCTATTGAACTCTTAGAGAAAATGCTCAGTGAAGTTGATATCAAGGCCCAATTTATTAATGTAGAAAGTTGGGCAAGAGCACAAGAACAAGTCAAAAATGGGCAAATTGATATTCTCATCCCCCCTTATAAGACCGAAGAGAGACAAAAGATTTTTAATTTTCCGGCCGACACTTTTATGAGAGATGAAACTGTCGTCTTTGTAAAAAAAGGAAAAGAATTTAAATTTGATAAGTTTGAAGACCTCCTTCAGTATCCAGGCGTGGCCATCATCAACGACAGCTTTGGTGAAGAGTTTGATCAATTTGAAAAAAAGGCCAAACATATCAGACGACTTCCAACAACAGAACAAAGCTTTCGTTTTGTTGATAAAGACAGGGCCCGCTATGTTATCGCTGGTATCAATTCGGGGAATGCGGCGATTGCAAAACTTAACTGGGAAGGCCGCTACGTCTATCTGCCAAAGAGAATTGTCGTGACTGGAATGTATCTCGCCTTATCGAAAAAAAGCATCTGGAATTTTCCAGAGTTCAACTCATATCTCAATAGAAAATATAAAGAGTATGCCCGCTTGGGAACCGTTGAAGACCTTGAAAAAAAATACCTAACGATTCTCAAGCATGAAAAATCAGAAAATAAAGATCTTATACAAACGCCGAAAGCCCAGTAATAGCTCTTCCTAATACCAGAGAATTAATTTGCTTTGTTCCTTCATAAGAGTAAATCGCTTCAGCATCGCCAAGAAATCTAGCAACTTTATTTGATATCAAAATACCATTAGCGCCCATGAGTTCGCGAGACATGCTGGTAATTGTTCTACATCCTACTGTACAAAAAACTTTTGCAAGTGAAGCCTGTTCATCCGAGATAACTCCCTGATCCTGTAATTGACTTAATCTTGTGACAAGACATTGCATGGCCGTTAGTTGTGAAAGCATCTGTGCAAGTAGATCCTGAGTCATCTGAAAGCCTGCTATAGGACGATCAAATTGCCTGCGCTTCATTGTATAATCCAAGGTATGCTCGTATGCTCCTCTGGCACATCCAACGGCTTGCCAGGCCACTCCTGCTCTAGTCGTTTTCAACACTCTTGCTGTGTCTTTAAATGAATTAGCATTTTGTAGTCTTCTTGCTTCGCTCACTTTTACATTGGTCATGGTAATCAGTGCATTCTGAACAATTCGAAGCGACATCTTATCTTCGATTTTTTCTGTCACCAGCCCCTCAGTTAATCTATCTACAATAAAACCTTTTACCTGATGATCATCCACATCTTTTGCCCAAATAATAATGTAGTCGGCAAAAGTTGCGTTCCCTATCCATTTTTTTTCGCCGTTAATAGTCCATGTATCTCCATCGCGTTTACAAGTACTTTTTAAACCCATTGAAGCAGCAGATCCAACATCTGGTTCAGTTAAACCAAAGGCCCCAATTTTTTCCATACGAATCATAGGTGGAATGAACTCCATTTTCTGCTCTTCAGAACCACAAAAATAAATTGAGTTCATGGCCAGGCCAGAATGAACGCCAAAAAAAGTACAAGTCGAAACATCGACTCTAGCAATCTCTTCTCCTATCATTCCCTCTAAAAGATTTGATCTTTCCTGCCCACCGTATTTTTTATCATAGGTCAGCCCCATGATATTAAGGGCCTTCATTTTTTCAATAATCTGAAACGGAAATTCTCCACGCATCCAATAATCTGTTGCGATAGGCTCGATTTCTTCCAGCATGAATTTTCTTACATTAGTGAGGATAGTTTTCTCTTCAGGATTTAAATGAGAGCGTGTGTCGTAAAAATCCCCATTGATGGGGGGAAATTTGGGATCGCGTCTTTTCTTAATTTTGCGGGCCTGATCAAGCCATAAAAGTAACTCATCACCTTCCAGGTCGCTTAAAAAGCTCAGCATGGCCGGTATGTTCTTGATAAGATTTATATCTTTTTTGCTTTTGTCCTCGACCTTATCAAAAGCATCCTTCATTTTCTCACTGATCTCGCTCCAAAAATTTTCCATAAGCTCTCCTGTGATAATGTATCTGCAATGGTACTGCCAAAGAAGGCCATGGCATAGCTTTTGGATCTTTTTTTAACAAACAGATCTTACCTTTTGTCTAAATTTTCCAGGATTTGTTTTTGTTTTCAGTTTAAAGAATCTGGTAAAATAATTTGGATCTTCATAACCTAAAAAAAGAGCAATTTCTCCCACCGACATATCTGAATATGCCAATAATCTTTTGCTTTCTAATATACATCTATCTTGAATCATTTCTCTGACGTTTTTCCCAATGATTCGATTTACTTTTGCCGTTAAAGATTTCGTACTCAGTCCCACTTGAGTCGCATAAAACTCAACGTTATGGTGATGCCTGAAATTTTTTTCAATGAGCTCGTGAAAATCTTCCCTGAATTTTGAAACTTTAGACAAGTTTACCGGAGTCTCTTTCACATTTCTGGAAAAGAGCAAAATAAGTTTTGCCAAATCCATCCTGAGGATTGTTTCAAATTCTTTTTTTTGTTCTTCATATTCATGAAGCATTGACGCTGCCAATGCCAAAAAATCACTCTTATCTTTTGCCTTAAAGTGACAATAATCAAGAGAAGGTCTAACCGCTTCAGTGAGAACTAAAAGCTCTTCACCTGAATACATAGAAAGACTCTCAAATTCTATGACAATTCCAGTAGTCGACTTACTCATCGACCATGAATGAACCTGAGAAGGCCTCATGAAAAAAAATGCTCCTGATTTAACCTCGTGCCTTTTAAAATCTATTTCGTGCCACCCTTTACCATTAGTGATGATCAGCAAGTGATAAAAGCTATGCTTATGAGGAAAAGGCACTGCGGGATTTAATCTGTTTTCCAGTCTCGTCACACGCACCTGTTGAGTGATGCCAGAAACGACGCCAAAAGATCCCATAGGATGAAGCTTACTTAAATGGTCGTGATGATGTTTTTTCATAAAGATACTTTAACATAAAAATAGCGCCTTTTGTGCTATTTTTTGAACGTTCAGTCCATAGTATCCCCCTCACTTCTTCCGTATAATGAAGCTAACAAGAGGAAATCCATGAAAATAAAACTATGCCTTTTTGTCCTGTTCTCATTATTGTCTATCAATGCACACTCAAAAGACTATGAACTTATTAAAGAACATTCAAAAATTGCTTTTGATGTCGACTACATGCTCATGACTAAAGTTGAAGGCCAGATTAAAAACTTCACTGGAACTTTTAGTCTCAACAATAATGAGAATGATCTTACTAACATAAAAATTGTGGCCCTTGCTGAAAGTGTGGATACAAACGATGGAAAAAGAGACTTTCACTTAAGAGGCCATGAGTTCTTTTTATCTGCAACTTATCCCAATATTATTTTTGAGAGCCCGGGCCCGATTAAAATTGAGCCAGGAAAAAAGCTGGTGATTGGTGGTTACCTGACAATGAGAGGTGTGAAGCGTCCTCTTATCCTCGAGGGATTTTATAAAGGAAAATTAAAAGACCCTTGGGGAAAAGATAATTTTTTCTTTACTCTCTCAGGCGAGCTAGACAGAAAAACTTATGGAATCAGCTGGAATAAGGCCATGGACAATGGCGGTTATTTAATTGGTGACACTGTTAGGATTTCTCTAACTGTTCAGGCGCAGGTATTAGGAGAAAAGACTCCTTTTTCTACTCACATGGTGCCAACAACTAAGGGAATTGTTGAAAGAGATCAATTAAATAGAGGTCAGATAAAAAAATTATCAACTTCAACAGATCCCAAAGATCGCGAAAGACCTAAAAAAACAAAGTAGTAAATTATTGGGGAGTTAAAACAATTGGGAATATCAACTCTTTTGGAAAGCTCCCCGATTTCCAGTAATTTTTAAAAGGAATATTCTTAGCAACGCTTAGTACTCTTCTTAACAAACTTCCTTCCAGACTTCCCTGAAATAAACTTGCATCCAGAACTTCCCCATCAGAACTAATGAGAACTTTAATCTTAATCAATTGAGTCTCTCTAATTTTTAAAGTTGATCCCAGACGGTTTTCGAAAAAAGATTTGATCTGAGAAAAAAGAGCGCCTTGGTCAAAATCCCCTGCTCCTGAACCTGTTCCTACACCATTTCCGTTACCGCTACCACCGCCAGAAGCATTTCCAGAGGCCGTGCCAGCAGAAGACTCAGCAGATCCACTAACTGCAGTTGTAGCTACGGCAGAAGCCGAAACTGTATCTGAAATTGAATGTGACTTTTGTATTTTAGAAGGAGCACTCGTTTTTGTTTGAGCGACTTGAGCACTGGCCTTTTTGTGGCCTGATGAAAAACCCGATAGAGAAATCATATTTCCACCACCAGAATTTCCCGTAAGCTCCAGGGTATGAAGTGAGTTTTGATACACCAGAGCGGACCCCACTACTAAAAAAAGAACATGCAGACCTATTGAGGCAGCCGTCGATTTTAAAGTAGTCAGAGATCCAGTCGTCATAATTTTACCAATAGTAATTTAGTCTTACACCTAACTCTCTAGGAGTGCTGACTTGATAGTACTTCACATTATAAACAGTTGAAGCATTCGTCAGTGCTGCACTAGGAGATCCATCGTAGGTAACATAATCTTTATCAAAAATGTTACGAACAAACAATTCAAGTGAGTAATCTGAGAATGTATATTGAGTGTTTATATCAAAATAAAGCTGCTCTTTTGTATTTCTAGTATTCTCAGCATCAGAAAAGGCCTTACCAAGGTAGCGTGCCACAGGACTAATCGTGAAGCTGTCTCCAATAAGAAGTCTGTAATTAAGCATCGTCGTCACTCTTGGAGCATTAGGAAATTCTTTTCCTGAATAACTTACTCCGCCTTTTTTAAAATCAACAAAGCGAGTGTGAACATATCCAGCAGAAAGAGAAACTGTGTTCATTTGATTAATGAAGTACTGGGCCTGTGTCTCACCACCAAAAACTTCTGACTTAGATGCGTTTTCAATCTGAGTGTCATAAAAGTCATTAGAGAGCCTGACTGAAACCTGCTGATCTTTCCAGTTGATATAGAAAGCATTGGTTGCAACGCTGAAGTTTGAAACTTCATACTTATGAGAAAGCTCGTAATTTCTAGTCGTTTCTGGATTGTAATTAACAGCGACAGCTCTACTTCTATTGATACTTAAACCACCACTTCTATAAGCTTCAGTATATGAAACCCCATAATGGTTATTGCCGTGGTGAAAAATATAACCAACTTTAGGAAGAAATTTTACGTTATCGTCTTCTCCACCGTATAGACCTGATGACCTAGCAAGAAATGGATCGACGATTCCATTTCCAACTGTTCCTAAATTTTGAGTTCTTCTGGCCTGAACATTAGTCCCAAATTTATTTTTAGAAACCTCAAGGCGTCCGCCGACATTGATTGAATGAGACTCATTCAAATCAATTGTTAATGAATCAAAAAGTGAATACACAGTTCTGGTATTTTCTGAATCCTGAATAACAGCAATAGGAGTTGTTACTGTCGCCGTCAGTGGATAAAGAATACTAAAATCATAATGCTCAATTAATTTAAAATTGTTGATGTGCAGACCAAGTGTGTTTGAAACTCTGTCACCTTTATAGTGAAACAGGTTCTCAATACTCATAAACTGGTCTCTATGGGCTTCAAAACGTTTACCGGCCAGTGAAACAGGAGTTCCTTCACCATCAGAGAGCTCATTGAATTTACTTTGAGAAAAAGCAGTGACTAATGTATTGCTGAAATTTGGGCTGATCGTTTTGATGTATCTGATACTCGCCTGTTGATTAGCTGTTCTTGCTCCCAGGTCAACATCCTCATTAACTTCTCTTTTAAAAGCATCAGGTCCCTGAACATAGTTCCCGCCATTTTTAGAGCGCAAAACTTTTAGATCAAATAGTAATTTATCATCTGGAGTCACAAGATACTGAAGACCAAGATTGGCGTTGTCACGATTTTTGTAGCCCCACTTGTCGTTATCAGTTTTGATATTTTTAATAGACCCATCAGACATTTCTTTATTGTATGAAATTCTTGAAGTTAAAACACCTGGAATAATTTCATTATTCGTTACAACTCCTGCTTCCTTTTTATTAAAAGAAGCATAACCAAACTTCAGTTGTCCTTCTCTTAAGAAACTCGGCTCATTGTGGTTTAGGATAATGGTTCCAGCAAGAGAGTTAATCCCCTGAGTTGTCGATTGAGCACCACGGTGCACTTCAATTCTATCCATGTCCCATAAATCAAAACTTCCCGCTCTTATTGCTAAGTCAGTTTGAAAAACATCGTCGATAATAATAGAGGCAAGGTTATCTTTTTGGTAACCTGTTACACCTGTATTTTTAATACCGCGGATACTGAAAGTATCGCCTTTACTGTCTCGGTTAACCTGCACGTTAGAAATACCATTAATGGCATTCAGTGAAGTATCGTGACTGGCATCTTTAAATGATTCATCATTAATAACAGTGACACTTGCTGTAGTTTCGCTCGTTTTCTTTTGCTCTTTAGCACCTTTGATAACAATTGAATCAAACTCAATTGTTTCTGCAGCAAAAAGCGAAGAGGTTGATAAAAAGATAAGAGAAAGTAAAAATTTCATAGTCGTCCAAAAAAAGTTAAAGATTAAAATTCATAAAATTAGGTACTGGTTTAGTTTTTAAATAAAGCTTCTCACTTGATAGTTCATTAGCAATAACGGCCGATCTCCATGCCATTAAACTAGTTTGTGGTTCAGAAATCCCATGAGAATGTCTGCTAAAATTCAAAGCAAAGATCCTATTTTCAGCAGGGCCATCCCATTTTACTGAGAAATTTTTGTTAAATGTAAAACGCTCTTCGCTATCGAATTGGATTTTATTTTTAATCGGATCTAAAATAGATGGAATGGCATTTGAAAACCCTGTACACAAGATCACAATGTCTGCATCTAATTCATCAAAACCATCATTAAAATGATTTTCAAATACCATCATGTATCTTCCTGCATACTCTTGAACTTTATTAAGTCTTCTGCTTGGAAGAATTTCAATTTGCTGTGATCTTTGTTCAACAAACTTAATCTGATAAAGCTCTTTGTAAAGCTCATCAAGATAGCTTGGAGTGTTCCCATCACTTGCCAATTTTTGCGATTTAACTAATGGCGTTTTTTTGTCCTGATTCATTGGAAAGAAATCATCAACATAATTAGGAGTGAAAAATTCATTAGTAAATGGTGACTCATCCAGAGGTTGCAGCGCCGTTCTTCCTGTCACTAGCTTAACACTCTTTGGATTTCCCCATTTCCCATTAAAGGCGTTTCTGAAAATCTCGACACCTGTTTGTCCACCGCCAATAATGACGATATTTTTTCCTTCCGCTTTTAGCTCAGACAAGTAAGGTGATTTTGCATGAAAGAAGTTTGGTGAAATTAAATCCACTGCACATTCCGGGATTCTTGGAATGAGTCCTGTACCGATGCAAATGTTATCTGCTGTAAACTGGTCTGATCCTGAGGTGACAATGAATTTTTTTCCATCAAAATCAACTGAGTTTACCGGACGGTCAAAACTTAGCCTGTGGGCCAATTTTTCCGTGCACCACTGGCAATACATTTCAAACTCACGACGAGTCACGACTGTTCTGCCAGTATTCATAAAAATATGAAATAAACCGGTTTGAACCAGATAGTTTAGGAAACTATATTCACTTGTTGGATCGACCGGAGTCACTAGATCTTTCAAATATGAAGTCTGCATGTCTGAATCAGAAAACATAATTTCTGCATGCCAGTTAAAAGACTTCTTTTGCTCAAAGAATTTGTAATTCACATCCTTCGTCTTATCTAAAATAGCTGCAAGACTAAGATTGAAAGGGCCGATGCCCACGCCAATTAAGTTATAATGCTTATCCATTTAGTTCCTCACCATGCTTTTTGCCCAAATATAATGGGCTGATTAGATCCGATCCAACCATAGGAGTTGGTCTCTCGCTTGAATCACCATAGCCGATCTTGAAACGGACTTTGTTAACTAAAACTCGAGGAATAGACTTATTTAAAAAATTAAGTTCATCTGGCACAACGTGATCTTTATTATAGTTTTCAATCACGTCTGCCAGAATTTTATAAAAATCAAGTTCTGAGAAATGATCACTCTCGTGCATAACTTCAGAAACAAAACGAAGAACTGTCACCAAATGTCCTGTCATTAAATCGTGAATAAGATAATGAGCAGGAAGCTTATCAAGTTTTTGCGCAATCTCTTTGAAGTCTTCACGCTCATTTAAGATTGAATTGCTAGACAATCGTAGGTCTCCCTGAAAATCTTTCAGGATCACTCCACAAGGAACAAAGTTCTTCATTTTTAAAATGATATTTTGTCCATGGGCCACAAGACCCAGGCCATACTTGAGTTGTAAGTGGTAGAGAGGTATGAATACATATTCAAAATAGCTCTTCAGCCATTCGGCCTTTGACAGCTTAGACTTTTCAATGATGGCACCGATCAACGAATTATTTTCCGGATCTTGATAAAATAAACAACCTGTCATGATGGCCGTCTCATCAGCATTTAGCTTTGAAGAAGCACTCTCTCTCCAGATAGCGCCAAGAAGTTCATTGTATCTATAAGGGGCCAGCTCAACCTGAGAAAACTCAGGATGGCGTACACTCATTCCTGCTTTTTCTAAAAGGACATCTGTATTCAGGTGATTTAAAAGCGAGTCTTCTTTGCAGATACTTAGAATATGACGAGAGAGTTTTGTTCCAATATTAATGTACTTGGAAGGAATGCCTCTGATCGCTGACGTATTCAAAATAGTCAGCGGAAGCTTAATATCTAAACGCTCCGGACGAGAGCTATTTCTTAAAGTCCTGATAGAAATCTGAGGTAGATACTCATCTCCAAAGCTTCCAAGCTCCACAATTTTTCCTTCGTGGATGGCCGACTGGAACTGGATTTTAATAAACCTGCTCCACTGCCATGGATGAACTGGTAAAAAGTGAAAATCATCAAATTTTAAATTTTTCTTATCCAGATTCAAATGAAACTGTTCAAGGTCAAATGAATCAAGACTTTCTTTCAAGAGAGATAAATCGTTAACCTGGTCATCAAATGAGCAAATAAGGAAATCTTTTCTTACAGCAACCCAGAATAACTCAAATGAGTTTTCACTCTCAGGAGCGAACCTCTCAAGCTCAGGAGCTCCCCAACCGACTCTTCCTTTTGATAAAAGAATTTTTGGATGGCCACTTAAGTAAGACTGGATTTTTTCTCCATCCCACAAGACCATCTCACGGGCCTTGGTCTCTTTTTGTTTTTCAAGTAAATGCATATCTGCATAAAGACTATTATTCATCTCTTCCAGGAAATTTCCCAGAACAATATCAGTCATAGCTAGCTCGCTCTTGGCATCAATAAAAAACTGGCCGGCAGAAACACTATCGGCCCCCTCTTTATTGATGGTCGCGGCCTCAACTCTCAGGTGATCCCAGATTCCCATCCATGCAGAAAAATAATAAACAGCTCCACTTTGAAGTGAGAGCTCATAACGGTTATCAGATAATTTTTTAGCCGTTAAAATCTGCTCGTAACAAAGTTCTCCGATAGATTTTGCAATTAAATTTAAATTGACCTGATTCCAGTTCTTCATAGGTAAATACCTCCGAACATTCTCTCGCGAGTGCATTCAAGAAGGGCAGATCTTTTATGAGGGAAATCAAACTCGTAAAGTTTTCTCCAGGCAGTAAAAGTTTCTACATATTTTAGAACTTTGGTATTATCAGATCTTGGTTCTGCCATAATTTTTCTTGTTCTTCTATCGTCCAAAAATAAGAAATGTGTCAAAGATCTGAGCATTGCATCTGTATTATTGAATCCTAAGAACTCTGTTGCTCCGATCAAAAAGTGGAAGCCACGATCCCATGACTCACTCTCGTAATATGGAGCAAGGCGGTCTTCTCTCGTCCAGTACAATTCAAAATACCCTACAGGTACTCCGTCGCACTCGGCGATCATGGGAAGAGCATGTGGGTCTTTAAGATTTTTTTCAATAAAGGCCTGAAGCTCAGCTTTTGGCTGTGCCATTTCCCAAAAGTTTGCGACTCTTGGTTGATTATGCCACTCATGGAAAATACCCAGGTCAGCTTGAATATCAATCATTCTAAAGCTTAGTGTTTTTTGAATTTGAGGAACGTATCTGCTGTAGAGCACTCCACTTTGAACATCGACTCTAACCGGGTGAACTCTCCCATTTGTTTCAGTATATTTTTCAGGGGATAATTTTTGGTCTCTTTCTTTATACCAGCTTCCACCTAATTGAAAAAACTCTCCTCTTGTGAAGCTCAAAAGATCACCATCGACTAAAAAATATTTCTGTAAAAGAAGATCAGAAGAGTATTCTTTAATCGCGTTTGAAATCTTGACTGTTGTAAGATGGATATTGTGTCCTAGAAGATATTCAACAGCAGTGAAAAGAAATTCGTCATCACGCCTGTCATCAAGTTTTGAAACATTGATTAAAAGCGCATTATTGTCTTCAGAGGCCTTAAGAATTAATTCCTGTTCGAAAGAGTTTCTTACTTTGCATACCCCATCCACGAACTCTGCTTTAAAGACCTGTCCACTTGCCAGTGTTTTGTATTGGGTAGCGATAATATTACTTAACATAACTTGCTCTCATAGATTGGATTGGCCATTTCGTTATAAATGCCCAATGGGTTCTCAGTCGTATTTTCATTCATATTGATAATCGAACAAAGGAAATTGCCTTTTTGAAGAAGTGTTTTTGACTCTAATAAATAATCAAAACAGCTTGTGTCGCGCACACCTTCTTTTAACCATGAAGTCATCTCACTTCTTAAAACTTTAAAGAACTCCTCTTCTGGAAGACCTGCTTCTTTAGCAAGTGTGCTGATGACATTAAAAGTTGAGTTGATAAAAAGATAATAAGAAAATAGTGTATTTCCCATTTTTGAATCGAGAATATTTCCATTCTCAACCGTCATAAGATCTACTTCACCAGCAAATAATTCAAAACCAATATTGCTATAACCTGTCCCCTGACAGTCTCTGAAATAGGCCTGAGTAGGAAGTGAATTTTTTATTTCAAGAATGAGGTTTTGCTGATGGGCCCCGAGCAAAACCCCGTAATTAGCTTGAGCTAATAAAAGAGGCTTTACAGCAACGTCTAAGTATTTTTTTAACCAAAGAAATGCGGCCGTTTTTAAATTTGATTCTTCTGCCAGTCGATGAATCTGACTTCCGATAAGACTCATTCCTTTTACCGGATGATCCTGAGTCAGCGTCGCAAGAACAATTTTATTTTCAGCATCTTCTAAAAATGGGTTCACTCTCAAAGAGACGATTGATTCATTTATAATTTTATCATGATTGTCTTTGATCGCCATGAAACCTGGTTCATAAAGAATATTGAAGTCCGGAAATTTTCTTAAGAACGTTTTCCCTGTTCCCGTTGAAAAAACATCCATCACTTGAAGCCCTCTTACCACTTCATGAGGAAGAAGATGGCGAATTGAGTTTGTCAGACGAACACTCAAAGAAAACTTAAGCATATAAGGACTTTTTTTGTTGTAGATAGATCGCAGTGAAGAAGTTGGATGCCATTTCTCAGTTTCCTGAAATGAGTCCACTGGAATGATTTTTTTATCTACAATATAGCTCTTAATCACTGGATGATTTAAGAGTTTGTCTTTTTGCCAAGGATGAACCGGCAAAACGCTGTAGCCTTTAAGAATTTCTCTTCCTTTAAACAGTTCTTCGTTCCAACTCTTATTTTCGAAGTTTTTTGAATTATGAATATAAAGAATGTCAGGACTAACAAAAAACCATTCTAAATCAAACTTTCCGCCAGTTTCAGGAGCGTACTTTATATAATCACTTCCACTCATCTCATCTCTATTCTTTGGATGAGGGTGAAAAGTATGCCCAATGATTAACGCTTGCTCCGCTGAATTAAAATCCATTGATGGACTTTCATACAGAGAAGACAACTCTTGTCCTCTTAAATCCAGAGATGATTTAATATTCTCAACACTGTCATCAATTCTATTATTAAAAATTGAAAGCTGAGCTGTTGTTGTTTTATAAATTGTTGCAAGATGATTTAAGAGAAGCTCTTTTAATTTATTAAAATTAATTTCTTCAGAATTAAAAAAGTAAGTTCCAGTATAAGAATGTTTTCCTGTTAAAGAAAAAGATACAAGAGGAAGAATAAGAGAATCGTGATTCAACTTGATAACAAGTGATGATGATTCAAGATCATATGTATAGTCTTTCCACTCTCTAAAGAGTGAGTTCAAAAAGCAGGCGGCCGAATGTTTTTCTGCAAGAGATCGTATCTTCATTTTTTACGCAATTTCTAAGCTTTACAGCGGTTAATTGTCTTCTTGTATACCTTTTCATAAGATTGTTTGACAAGGCAAACTAATTCATTTATTTTCTTATTTCACCAGCGCATCGACGCTTGCAGTCTAACGGGCCCTAAATGAAAACTACTAGCATCAATCAACAACTTTTGATTGCGTACCTTAATACTATGACCTTTAGCTGTGTTCAGATTCTTCTCTACACAACTATTCCTTATATAGCAGATACAACTCTCCTGCAGACGGCGACCATTATTGGCTCCATTAGTGTAGGCTCTTTTATTTTCGCTGGTATGGGACCTTTCTGGGCCGCTAAGAGTGATACCTGGGGAAGAAAGAGAGTGCTGAGCCTTGGAATGCTAGGAATGGGTTTTTCATTTCTCCTTTTAAGCGCGCTTTTTTTATTTAACCAAGAATTATCGATGACGATGAAAGTTTCCATGATTTATGGAAGTCGAGTTATCTATGGATTACTGGCCTCTGCCGTCGTTCCAGTCTCTCAGGCCTGGCAGCTAGATTTAATTGATACTAAAGATAAGATGAAAGTTTTAACCAGAAACTCGATGTGCCTAAATGTCGGAAGAATTTTAGGGCCGATTTTAATTCTTTTTAAACAAGTTAATTTTGAGCACATCATTTATGCCGCAACGGCATGGGTTTTTGTTTTATCTGTCGGATGCCTTCTAACCTCTAAGACATCTGTAAAAATAGCTGCTGTTGCAACTGAGAGTTTAGGAAGTGCGTGGCTTCAGTGGAAAAAACTTTTAAGAGAGTCAGTTCTGCCCATTCTTCTAGCACTCATTTTTACAAGCTTCATTGGCGTTCTTCACTCTACGTTAGGTCATCATTTGAAAGTGACTTTCAATATCAGAGGCGATGAAGCCACAGTTCTCTTTGCTAAAATTGTTCTGGCCATCAGTTTATTTTCTCTAGTCGTTCAACAAAGCAGTCAATGGATCTTTAAACGTGAATGGAAGATGAGACTTATTACCGGCGCAAGCTCTTTAGTATTTGGATCTTTCCTGCTCTCTTTTGCTACAACCATGACTTTTATCTGGGTTTCATTAGCATTCATTGCAACAGGCCTTGCCCTTATCCCTGCTGTTTATTTAGCACTGATCAGTCATACAAAAGTGGCAGACAATGTAACAGGTAAAAAGATTGGATTCGCCAGTATCGCCCATTCACTTGGTTACGCTTTCGGAGCCGGAATGGTAGCAATATCAATGAAATTAAATATTGTCTCGAATATGACTGTTATTAGTTTTATTTCGATTGTGACTCTTGTAATCGTCGCTTCATTAATTCTTAATAAATCTGATTTCATTCTTCCCAATAAAAGTGCGAGTGTTGCCGAATGAGCCAAATAAAAAAAATCCTTCTCAAAGTTTTAGGCCCTATCATTCTTTCTAAAAGCAAGATTGTTTCAAACGAGAGGCTCTCTCCGCATTTTCAATTTATAACTATCAAGGGCAGCTCCATTAAAAAGAAAGAATGGGTACCCGGACAAAAAATTCAAATCCAGCTTAAAGGCGATGAGATGAGAAGTTACACGCCTTCATCGTGGAATCAGTCAGAGGGAGTCATGCAGACTCTTATTTATATGCACGGTAAAGGCCCTGGAGCGATCTGGGCGCGCGATGTTCGAGCTCAAGACAAAGTTACAGTCCTAGGCCCTAAGTCTTCTCTAAGGATCGATGAAGGTGTCAAGCGCGTGCTCTTCTTTGGTGATGAAACGACTTATGGCCTTGCCTACGCTCTTTTAAAAAATAGAACAGATATTGAGTTTCATTTCTTTTTTGAAGCTAATGACCTTAGTGAATCTCTTCTCGTTTTAAAAAAGTTTGAACTGGAACAATCGACACTTTTTGAACTCAACCAAATGGATGCAGCGGCAAAAGCACTTCAAACAGCATTTGTGAATGACGGCAGTACAAAAATTATTCTTTCAGGTAAACAACAATCAATTGTTGCTTTAAGACAGAGACTTTATGCTCAAGATATCCCTAAAGATTTTATAGACAAAAAAGTTTACTGGGGATGGAAAGATGATCCCAACGGAAAGTTAAAAAAATAGGCCTTGCATTCACAAGGCCTATAATAAAAAAATCATTAAATATAATCTGAGTTTTTAATCAAATGTTTTTTAAGAATATTTTGCTGATGTTTTTGAGAGCTCGATTCACTCTGAAATTCACACATCTTAGCTTGATCAATTTTTAGTTGATCATCCTGTAAATCGTTCGAGTCTCCTAGTCTGTACTGCTCAGGATGTTTAGCTGCTTCATCTGCGCGAAGTGCACTTTGAGCAAATGCTTGCGAACTGATAACAAGGGACATAAGTGCTAGGGCCAAGATTTTCATTTTCATATTTTTTTCCTCTAAAAGGTTTAAGATTGCCTCTGGAGTCAGTATCGTCCTCTTTTTGATAATTAAAAAATACTTTCTTTCTATCGATACGATAGATTAAATTTATAATGGTAGTGAAATGATTAGATTATTTTTTACAGAAGGGATTTAAAGCAATCAGGTCAGATATTTCACCACCGTCTTTCTTTCTCAAATGCTCCCAGTAAGAGCTGGACCTAGCTCCCCAGATCTGCCCATTGGACTTATACTCGCCTTCCTTACCTTTTAGTAACTCTTCTACAATATCGAGTCCGCAACGAAGATTTTCTTTTGCTCCAGTCACTTGTTTGGCCGCACAGTTGGGACCTCTCCACTTTCTTTGTGCCAATCTTTCATCCAATTGAAGAAGTCCAACTGCTACGCCATTGGTTGCGGATGAATTTCTGGCATCTGGCTTACAAGTAGATTCAACATGAGCGATAGAGGCCATTACCCACACCCAAAAATGTTTTTTCTCATCAGTGCTCATTGAGCTCCAGTTAGGACAAGCGCTGATTCCATTTTGCATTCCCGCAAGATCCTTATCAAAGAATATTGCTGATTCACCTTTTTCATCAAAATATGAAACGATTTCTTTTCCCCAGCTTCCATACTCCCCATCACTTCTAATAAAGCCTTCGCAGTTAGCTGCTTTCTGGCTGAACTCTTCTGCAAGCGGTGGACAATTAGCATCTGCTGAGTTTAGGTGCGCCTGACATGATTGAGGGGGAACTCCTACCTTAGAAATCGTTTTAGTCGTTCTACTAAATTCCTGGATACAAGATTTTAATCCACTGGCCGAAGATGAACGACAAGCAGAAGGATCAGCTGCCCAAAGATTAAGACTTGAAAAAATAATTAGTAACAACTCACTCATTTATTTTGATCTATTGTATGTGCAATTAAAAGTTGAGGACTTTCCAATTGCAGGTAATGAACTGTAGCTATATGTAAGAGTATTTTCTTTCATCACAAGAGATTCTTTGATAACTGAATTTTCAGATTTTTTAGGACACTTCGCTCTGGTTGTTTTTGATTTGAACGCTGTTTCTGTTAATTCATAATCAAGAGTATATGAACAGCCTTGCTCTACCACTTCAGTGGTTTGTGACAAACTTTTGTCATTCAAAAACCACGAGTGCCTACTTCCAAAAATCAGTGTTCTCTCTTTTGATTTTTCATCAGTCTTGATATCGATGACACCTGATGGGCATTCACTTGGACCTTTAACTAAATCATAAGCACCTGTAAGAGCTGCAGAAGCTTGATTGTTAAGTATAAATATTGTGCTTAAAAGCAGGAGTGTTTTCATTGAGAAAGCCCCAGGGTTTAGATAGTAATTAATTTTAATGGAATATGGTTTAGGATGCAAACTATTGAGGAAGTAGGAAAAAACTGCGCCCAAACAGGTCGGGCGCAGTCAATATTAGCAATAATTATTTAGACATTTCAGTTCTGATCCACTCGTGAGCAGAAGCTACGTTTGAATAGATACCGTATTTCTTAGCTCTAGCACAACCTTGTCCCCAGCTCACTACACCAACAAGAGTTTTAACTCCGTTTTCTTTTGTAATAAGTGGTCCACCGCTATCACCTTGACATGAATCTTTTCCGCCTTCATCAAATCCAGCAGCGATCATTGAGTTGTCAATTTTACCATTGTAAGCAGATGGAGCGTTTGCTCTTTCACGGCTAACAAGTGGAAGATCAACTTCTCTCATGATTGATGGCTGGCTTCCGTTTTCACGAGTTACACCCCATCCGTATGCAGTTGTCATTGTGCCGTCTTCTAGTCCACCTGAAGTTTCAAGGTTAGAGTCAGCAATTGAAATTGCACCTAATTTTGGGTTAGCTGCGAAATCGATTGGAGTAGCAAGTTCAAGAAGTGCGAAGTCGTTTGAGCTTCCAGAATACTTAGGGTGAACGATTGATCTAAGAACAGTCAATTTCACTCTATCATTTCCTCTAAGAGCAATGCTTCCACCTGTTACTGCACTTTTGAAAAGCGACTTACAGTGAGCTGCTGTTAGAATCCATTTTGCGTCGATGATGCTACCAGCACATCCACCACCAATGCTTACTACGAAAGATGTATCAGTTGTTGGAAGTACTTCAATTCCACCAACGATTTTTGGTGTTACTTTAAGAGTTGCGGCAGTTGCTGACGTCATTGTCACTGTTGCCAAAATTAAGAAAATCATTTTCATAAGAATCTCACTGTTAGTTTTGTGTTAGATTTGTTAGCTAAATTCTTAATTGTCAGGAAAGCTCTGACAAGCATTTCTTCTAAATGTGATTTTAAGTAAGAAAAAAGGGCCAATTAAGGAGTGAGTGCTGGATTTTTGACGGTGCGATTTTGAAAGAACATAAGAACAATTCCTAAAAATGCAATGAAGGAAGCTGTCCATGCCCATGCACTTAAGTGTCCTGTACCAATTAAATACCCACCAATAAGAGGGGCCACGATTTGAGAAAATGATTGAAGAGATTGAGTAACGCCAAGAATGGCACCCTGTTGGTGACGAGGGACATTTTTAGTAATTTGACTGGTGATCGATGGTCTTAAAACTGAGCTTCCGAATGTATTAAGAACTAATGCTGCAAGTAGAAAAGGTAACGTAGAGATTTCTCCCACAAAGAAATATCCTAAACTCATCGCAATAAAACCACAGAAAATAAGTTTCTTCTCGCCCATGAAATCACTCAAACGTTTGAGTAATCCAAGTTGCACGATCAAACTTAAACATCCTATGAAGGTAAAAATCCATCCCACCTGCTCTGCCCCAAAATGTTTTCCTTCAAAGAAAAACTTCTCACCACAAAACATGGCAAAGCCCGACATAAAGAATGAAAAAGAAAAAATGAAAGCAAAAAACTGCAACAGTAGAGGTGCAACTTCTTTGGTATTTAAATATTTATGGATATTCTTAGCTGCAAATTTATTTCTCGGCTCACTTGAAGCGAGAATCTCAGTATTGGGCAAAATTGTAAGAGTGGCCATGATACTTATAAAAGATAAAAAGGCCGCAAGCATGATGGGATAATGAGGCCCGTATTTTGCGAGCAATCCTGACAGAGCAGGACCTATGATAAATCCCAAACTAAAAGCAGAGCCCAGCATGCCAAAAGCTTTTGTTCTATTTTCAGGCGTAGTCACATCAGAAATGTAGGCCTGGGCAACTGAAATATTTCCCGCTGTCAGTCCATCAATAATTCTCGCAAGAAAAATCCAAAAGAGACTGTTTGAAAAAGCGAGAATAATAAATCCAATGCACGTTCCAATCTGGCTAAAGACTAATATTTTTTTTCTTCCTACCTTATCAGACATTTGTCCTAAGATGGGGCCGGCAATAAACTGACAAAGGCCGTAGACCGCAACGATCATTCCTACAACAAATGGTGTAGCACCGAGACTCTCCGAATAAAAAGGAAGAAGTGGCAGAATAATAGTGAGTCCCAGGACATCAACTAAGACGATCAAAAAAATAGGAAGCATTGGTGAGCGTTTCATCTTGAATCACTTTATCTAATTTAAAAGATCGAGGCAACTAATAGGCCTCTTGATAACCAAACTTTGCTTCTGTGAGAATAAGAATTAATGCGGCCACAGGAAAAATCATTCCTATCATCGTCGCAAATCCCCATCCGCCGTACATGAATGCCCAGACACCAAGCGCTGAACCAATAGCTCCACCAACATAAATGATGGCCAGATAAAGTCCATTGAGTCTGCTTTGATTTTTTGGGTCTATCATAAACACTGCTCTTTGGCCTAAAACGAGATGGGCCGAAACACCTGCATCTAAAAGATTCGCTGTAAGCATTAAAGCGATAATTGAAAGTGTTGTATTAGATTCTATAAAGTGCCCGGCCACAAAAGAGATAATTGCTGAAACAAAGGCCAGAACAGTTGCCCGTCTGCCAAAACCCCTGTCGGCCATTTTTCCAGCGTAAGGTGCGACAGCAGCTCCAGCAAGACCAGCTAGCGCAAAGAGCGCGACACCTTTTTGAGAAAAGCCAAAATTATTTACCAAAGTAAGTGGGACAATTGTCCAGAACAAACAAAAAGCACCAAACATACAGGCCTGATACATTCCTCTTCTTCTAAGAGTTGGAGTATTCATAATCAGATGTTTCATAGACCAGATTAACTGAGAGTATTTAAGTGTTGTGCCCTCGGGTTGCCTTTGAGGTAAAACAACAGCAAGCCTCCATAAAAGTAATGTCATGATCGCAGCTGAAAGATAAAAAATTGAATGCAATGAAACCATATCTGTCATCAAACTGGCCATCGGTCGAGACAACATTATTCCCAACATTAGGCCACTCATCAGGCTTCCAATAATCGCCCCTCTTTGGTTTTTCTCAAAAAGATGAGTTGTATAAGGCACAATGATCTGAACGGCCGAAGCACCGATTCCTGCCAAAATAGAAGCTATAAAGAATGGAACTAGTGACTGAGCATATCCCATAGCGAGTTCAGCAAAAATGGTCATAACAATCATGGTGAGAATAAGTTTTTTATTTTCGACTAAATCACCTAAAGGAACAATGAAGAGAACACCAAGACCATAACCAATCTGAGTTAAGGTCATCACCAATCCAGCAGCATCAGGACGCATGCCTAGAGAAGCGGCCAGCATAGAGAGAATGGGTTGAGCATAATAAAGATTCGCGGCCATCACTCCCACGGCAAATGACATGAGAATGATGAAGCCTTTTTGCAATTTAGTATTTGTCATAAGAAAACTAGAATAATCCTTCAATAGAAAGGTATCTCTCTCCTGTATCGTAACCAAAAGTTAAAACAGTGCTATTAGCTGGCATATCAGCAATGCTTTTTGCAACAGCAGCTAAACTTGCACCAGTAGAAATTCCGACATGAATGCCTTCAATCTTTGCAACTTCTTTGGCAAAAGCAAAAGCTTCTGCTTTTTCAATTTGAACGATGCCAGATAAAAGTTCTGTTTTCATGATAGAAGGAATAAAACCCGCTCCAATTCCTTGAATAGCATGTGGCCCTGGAGCTCCACCTGAAAGAACAGGTGAATCAGTCGGCTCTACGGCAAAAATTTTAAGATTTGGAAATTTAGCGCGAAGAACTTCTCCAGCACCTGTAATATGTCCGCCAGTACCAACTCCAGTGATTAAGTAATCAAGGCCTGTCGGGAAATCTGCCA
The DNA here is from genome assembly GCA_002428265.1 of Bacteriovoracaceae bacterium UBA6153. Classification (GTDB taxonomy): domain Bacteria; phylum Bdellovibrionota; class Bacteriovoracia; order Bacteriovoracales; family Bacteriovoracaceae; genus Bacteriovorax. The sequence goes on along the minus strand of DIUR01000023.1, from coordinate 322,397 downwards.
GGATTTCTTTTGCTGTTGTCTCACGGTGAATTTCCACGTTGGCAAGATTTTCAAATTGCATTGGCATCCATGAGTTTGGAGTTTCAGTTAGAAGTTCACGCGCTCTTTCAATCGCCCCTTTCATGCCTTTTTCTTTTGGAGTTAGAACGAGTTCAGCTCCATAAAGCGCCATAATTTTTCTTCTCTCAACACTCATACTCTCTGGCATTGTTAGAATAAGTCTATAGCCCTTTGAAGCAGCCACTAACGCCAGACCAACTCCTGTGTTTCCTGAAGTCGGCTCAATGATCACTGATCCTTTTTTAAGAAGACCTTTTTTTTCTGCATCTTCAATCATCGCCTTTCCGATACGATCTTTAATTGATCCACCAGGATTAGTTTTTTCTAATTTAATCCAAACATTAATCCCTTTTTTCTGAGCTTCAGGAAAAAGACGAGATAATTTTACAACTGGAGTGTTTCCAATAGTGTCTAAAATTGATTCATATTTCATAAGATAATTCCTCTTCAAAATTTTGGGCCTGATTATGGGCACGATTTAGTTTAACTTCACTTTTATGGTAAACGACAGAGTCGCTTGGAATAGATTTTGTTATCCAGACGTTTCCACCGATAACACTATTTTGGCCGATGACTGTTTCTCCACCTAAGATCGTGGCATGAGAATAAATAATGCAATTGTCTTCAACCGTAGGATGCCTTTTTTTCTGGGCCAAATTTTTCTCAACACTCAAAGCGCCCATAGTGACCCCTTGATAAATTTTTACATTTTTACCAATGATGGCAGTCTCTCCAATGACAACTCCTGTTCCATGATCAATGTAAAAAGACTCCCCTATCTGCGCTCCTGGGTGAATATCAATTCCTGTTCTTCCATGAATAATTTCACTTAGAGCTCTGGGCAATATTGGAACTTTATGCTTATAAAAAACATGGGCAATCCTGTGAGCTGCAATAGCTTCTAGCCCCGGGTAAGTTAAAATCACTTCTGTTAAACCTGTTGCTGAAGGGTCTCCGCTAATAAGCGAAGTAGCATCGCCATAGACCAATTGAGCTATCTCTCTGATGGATTCACTGAAGTGTTTTGCTATCGTTTCAGTCTCGGCCTTTTTAACACCCAGAAGATTTAAAATCCCTTTTAAAATCTGGCAGGTTTCATGCTGATATTGAGTTAACTCAATTTCAGATTTAAAAACTTTCCTGACATTACCTGGATAAATAATATCGAGACTTCTTTCCAAGAAATTAATAACATCTGATTTAATGTAGGTGGATTCACCAACAAGGTCCGGGTGAATAGTTGTTTTTAGCTCAAACAAAGATTTCATGTATGTCCTTTTTTCAACAGGCCCATACAAGTTTACTCTCAATCTTGAGTAATGAATAGAATCTTAAATCTTGAATTGTTGATTACCCAGGCACTTTTAAGTAAGGTTTATGTGCCTGGGTATTGCCCGACTATTTCGATCTATTTTGAGTAAAGATAAACCATTTTGGACGGTTCCATGATGACTTAAGAGCATCGATTGTTGAAAACGTTGCTTCTCTTTTTTTATCGTTACCATCGAGAAATAAAATAAAATCAAATTGTTGTTTATCTGACCCAAAATTCTCTGCAAGATCCTTAATAATATTATTCGGTGTAACAACTGGTCGCCCAAGAGTTGTCGTTATAGGAAAGTCGATTCCATTTTTATCTTTTGTTGGATGGTAAGCATAGAAGATAAGCTCAGAGCATACAACTTCAGAGTCTGTTCTAAAGTCAAAGTTAAAGTCATAAGGACGGCCTTTATACTTTAGTGACGCCAAAAGTCCCTTTGCAATATCAAGTGTAGATAATTTAGGCCTGATAACGGCCAGAGAGTCTGCATCTGCCGAATGCTCTAAGCTTGTAAACACGACCCCTTCACTCATTGCTTCGAGTACACGGTATTTATAACCATGGTTATCCACTCCTAAGCTTTCTTCGTAAACATCCGGGTATCTTGCTCTTAATAGCTCTTCAAAACTTCCGCTTAAATGTCCTTCTTCTCTTACCCATTGTTTTACATCTTCATCTTCTTCAAGATACGCTCTTTCTTCTGGTCTACCTAAATATAAGGCCGCGTGAGGCCAAAAGCCTGGCAGCCCGATATTTGATACGTACCAATTACGTCGTTCAATAAGAACATCCCCAGCGCGAAGCTCGGAATGGACCTGTTTAATTTGTTCAGGAGTAATTAAAAATTCATCACCACGGGCAACACGCTCATCGCCCATCCACTCTGAGATATTCTTTTGGAGTGGAAAATAAATTTTAAATAGAATATTTGTCGTTATAGCACCTGCGTTCTTAAGAGTATAAACGGCAGCTTTACCGCGGTTAAACTTTGAAACTAAATGTACATCTTTTTTAATACCTTCATTCAAAATATGTTCATCCATATCTTTTTTCATAAAAACTAAACGATGAGCAAAAAACTCAGCATATTTCTCAATATTCAGATAATCAAACTTGAAAGATTTGAACGTATTTTTCTCCAATCCAATTTCAAGATTTGGTTCATTCAAAACTTTATCGATGGAAGGAATTTTTCTCATGGCCCTAATAAAGTCGATTGCACTACTGTATTGAGCAAGAAAAGCGGCATACTCGATTGTGAAATATTCATCACTTCTAAAAGCATCATCTTTCAATGTTTCTTCTCTATTAGAAACATTATTAATAACGTGGTTAAGTTGTAAATGGTGGTAAAGAAGTCCGGCCCATGCTTCTCTAATGATTTGTCTTTCGTCATTTGTTAATGCTGAAGAGCCACTCTTTTTTCTAAGATTTTCAAAAAGTTCATTCTTTTTTACAAATTCAGTCAGGTTTATTAATTTCTTTCTATTGTGAATAACAATCTGGCTGTTAGATTGTAAAAACACCTTTTCAAGAATCACATCATCTTCATGAATGGACTGGGCCATTACTGAAGTTGAAAGAATCATTGTGATCATTACAATAAAAAATGCATTAAGATTTTTCATCATTGCCTTTCTTAAAAGTCTAAATATCCCTAGATAAATGCAAGTCTAGGGCCTTTAAAGAATGCTTTTGATTTCAAGCTTATACATATTTTGGGCTGTCTAGATTTTAGACATATGCTAAGAGTATAGGCGCTGTAAGTACTCAGCGCCTATCAATAATATGAGAGAAAATTAACTAAGAGCTTTTTCGATACTAGTCTTAATCATTGTATCTTCTGGAGCGACATCTGGAGAAAATCTCTCCAGAACTTCACCATTTTTACCAATTAAGAATTTTTCAAAGTTCCACTTAATATCGTGAGAATCCCCAGTAAGAAGATTCTTCTCTTTAAGAAGTGGCATTAGTTTGCTGTCTTCTTTTAAACGAGCTTCTCTTTTTGTCTCTGTCAGATACTTATAAAGTGGGTGTTGGTTGGCACCTTTAACAACAATTTTTTCAAACATTGGAAATTCAATTCCAAAATTTGAGCGGCAGAACTCTTGAATCTCATTGCTTGTTCCTGGCTCTTGAGCACCAAACTCATTAGCTGGAAATCCTAGAACCTCAAAACCTTTGTCTTTGTATTCTTTGTAAATTTTTTCTAGGCCATCGTATTGTGGAGTAAGTCCACATTTTGAAGCAACGTTAACGACTAGAAGAACCTTGCCTTTATAGTCTTCAAGTTTCTTTTCCTGACCAGTAATAGTCTTCATTGTGTATTGGTATAAATTTTGAGTCGTCATATTAAAGCCCCTCCTGTTTTGAAGCCCATTATAAGACGAAAATTTTAACTATGGCACATTTTATCGAAATTTTTTGAAAGTAAAATATTCCAATAACTCAGTGTCATCTGAATTTGACCTGAGCCATGAGAACGCTGACATCAAATCGCCTATTTTAAAGGCCAGATGACGTGCCTCAGCTTCCATTGCCGCGTCACCTTTTTGCGAGACGCCGATAATATCCTGATTAAGATTTTCTAAGGCCTTTTCAATTGTCACTTTTAAGTGACTATCTTTCATCTTTGCCATTTCTTGTTTTAAGAATTTAACTAAAACACTCCACGACTGATCTTTTTTAAGCGCTCTTAATAAATCTAGACTTAAAACATTAGTCGTTCCTTCCCAGATTGAAAAAACCTGGTTATCTCTATACATAACAGGAATGCCACTATCTTCAATGTAGCCGACTCCACCAAAAACTTCCAAAAGCTCGCTCGTCCACAAGACAGTCTTTTTGGCAGTGTAGAGTTTTAATACCGGCGTGAGCATTCTTAAAATTTTATTAAGCTCCTCCTTATCAAGAGAGAGATTATTTTGATCTGTAAAAACTTCTTCTTGTCCAAAAATCTCAGCGATTAAAAAAGTAAAATGAAAGCAGCCATTAAACTGAGCACTGGCCTCTTTTAATACCTGCGCATTTAAAGTGTGCTCAGCTATCAATTTACCAAACGCCATTCTCTTTGAAGAGTAATCACTGGCCAGTGCTAAAATTCTTCTGAAGGCCGCAACTGAAGTGACTGAGTTATATAATCTCGTGACATTAAACATTGAAGAAATCTGCTTAACTCCATCGCCGATATTCCCAACTAACTCTGCACGAGTGCCATTGAGTTTTAGCTCTGCAGTTGGAAGAGCTTTTGTCCCTAATTTGTCTTTTAGTCTTAAAACTTCAATGTTATTTAATTTTCCCTCACCGTTTCTTATTTCAATATAAAAAAGTGAGAGCCCCCTGCTGCCTTCAACGACATTTCCTTTTTCACCTTCAATTCTCGCCAAGGCCATAGACATTTCACTAGTGATGGCAGAGGTGAACCATTTCGTTCCAAAGAGTCTCCATTCACCATTCATTTTTCTAGCAATCGTTTCAGTATGTGAAACATCAGAGCCGCCGGATCTTTCAGTCATCCACTGGCCCGATGTCCAAAACTTTGATGGCTCTGAGCTGGTTAAGTGATCAAAGGCAGCTGAGAGCTGTTTAGGTGCATAGGTCTCAATGAGTTTAGCTGCTCCATCAGTCATCGCTAATGGACAAGAATAAAAAGCGCTAGAAGGATGAAACAAATACAATTTTGCGAATTGAACAATTCGTGAATGTGCTCCATATTTTCGAGCGTATCCTGTGCTGACAATTTTTTCTTCGGCACTTACTTTATGAAGATCAGTCCATCCACGGTTTACAATGACTTCATCAATTCTATTTCCCCAAGAATCAAAATTTACTAATTCTGGCGGATGAGCTTCTGCACTTTTTGCCATTGCTAAAACATCTGTAATAACTCTCTCGCCTAATTTCGTAAGCTCATCTGTCACTTCCGGTAAATGCTTTGAAGGAATAATATTCTGAATCAAATTTACTAGGGCGACATCGCTTGTAAATTGATTCTGTAGTACTGCTCCTCGCTGGATGAACTCACTCATAAAATAACTCCAAAATAATGATGACTAAAGATAGTTTAGCTTGGAGAGATCTGAAATTGCAATTATCCATACACCTGTCAAAAAGATGGACATTGCCGTTGGCTTAAATAATTGATTTAAAAAAGTTCATAATAGGCCTCTATAATGCATTCTTCCTCGTATGATTTACAAATCTTTAGCACTTGCTCTATCCATTATGGCGACTTCTTATGCAGAAGTTAAGCTCCCTTCAAGATGCAACAGTGCAGCTGTTCATAAAATTGAACTTCCTGTTTATCACGACCAACCTACTCCGACATTCACCTACAGGTTTAGTGTAAGTGAACGTGAAGATCTCGATGCTCCATTACTCATTTTTGTTCCTGGAGGCCCAGGCCAGACGTCAATGGAGATGCCTCTTTCTTACCCTTACGATTTCTCAGTTGTAAGAACTGATCCTCGAGGAATGGGCTGCAATGAGAATCCTCATTTACCAACGGAGAGCTTAACATCTGAAGCTATTGCTAAAGATATTCTGGCCATTATTAAAACTCTTAAACCTAAAAAATATTTTATCCATGGGATCTCTTACGGAACTTTGGTTGCGACAATGACTGCATCTATGGCCGAAGCACAAAACATCAAGGCGCCTGAAGCCGTTATTCTTGAAGGAGTGATTGGACGAGCTTATGAAGCTGATGAATATGTGAATGGAACTTTGGAGAGATGGAAAGAAGTAAAAGCACAACTACCACTATCTCTTCAAAAAAGCCTTAAGAAAAAAATACCTTTTGGATTAACGACAAAAGAGTGGTCTGCATGGATCAGTGCCATCTTGATTAATGGAACGCTACCGGTTGGAGTTGATTACGCAGTCGATGAGCTTATGCTATTTGCAGATAGCTCCCGCGCAAATGAACTTGAAGGCCTCTCATACAGAATCAAGCCGATGACAGCACCTCCAACTGAAATGAAAAAACGTATTTACAAACAAATTGCCTGCAGGGAATTTGTTCCTGATGTGCGCGATGTAAAATATGATTACGATTGGGTGAATGGTGACCTTATTGCGACTAACGACAGGCTATGCTCTGATACTGTATTCGATAAACCTTTTGACTCAAAACACTTTCAGATCAAAGCACCTACTTATTATTTTAGCGGGCAACAAGACCCAGTGACTCCTCCAGCACAAGCTCAGTATCACTTTGATAATCAAACGGGTTCAAAAATGTTAATCAAAGTCTTAAAAGGCGGACACACGGCCTTATCAACGAATTTAGCAGATTGTTCAAATCAATTATGGATGGAAATCTTAAAAGGAAATCAGGACGAATTTAAAAAGGCCCTGAATGCTTGCGCACTCAAGACCTCAATTCATTTATAAATAATCAGAACATTTAACGTTTTTACTCAATAACTGCTTATTGCGATCGTATTTTCCTTTAGTCGCTAAAAACTTTTCAAGATAAATATCATTATAAGACTGCTTTTCAATCGTCTTATAATAAGCAACTCTAGCGAGGTAAGCTGGCTCAATACTATTTCGGCAATGAGCGACTACGATTTCACCTTCCATATGTTTCCATACTCTGCCATTCCAGAAATTTGGATTATAAGCTTCATCGTATTTTGGATTAACATATTTTCTTATATCAAAAATATTCGCAGGGTTTTGGATCCACATATCATTCTTTTTCACCAAGTGTGGATTCTCGCCATCACACATGTTTCTTCCGAATAAATAGCCTTGATAGTTTGCTTCCAGATCAGCAAAAGAAAGAGTTCCACCAATTGTATAACCTAAAATCGCAATCTCTTGATTATACCCTTTTCTCATCGCCTCATTTAAAGCTTCATCCTCAGTCATCCCTTTATCTAGAGCTTCCAGGAAGTTTGTATAATAGGCCTTTCCTACGATTGAAAAGTGTCCCATTTTATCTGTACCAATATAAATTCCATTAATATTCAGGGTTCTTGCAACTCCAACAACATTTAATGGGAATGGACGGTTTCTATAAACTGAAGTTGCACGATAGTCGCTCTCTGAAACAGATTCATCTGGATACCTGTCAACCAGAGGAGATTTTTGGGTAAACACACTGACCTTGCTGAATGATTTACTTTTTGCATAATCAACAACACTGAACTCTCCCAAGACCTGAGTAAGAACTTCTTTAGCAACCAGTCTGCATGAAATTGCTTGTCTCTTTTCATTAACCTTATCAAGTGCCACTTGAATCCTTTCATGAAAGAATCCATTCATCTCATTACTAGAGTCTCTAATAATGGCCTTAGAAGCATAATACTGATCTGTTTCAGCTGCTTGAAGTCCAAAAGATGTTACCAAAAGTGAAATGAATAATAGTTTGCCCATATGGCCTCTTTAATAAAAAGAATATTTTAAATAAGAGTGCTTGATTATGAATGATTTTGGTACGGCCTGAGAAAATTTTACATACTCAAAAATTTTATCTTCACCAAAAATCAATTATCTAGAAATGAAAAAAAGGCAAAAAAAAGCCTGCATTTACATGCAGGCCAAGAATTGTTCATTTTTTTAATAATTAAAGAGATCCAACAGCTGAAACTGAACATGATTCGTGAACTCTATTTACTTCACCCATATCCGTATAAAGAGTTGAGTAACAAGTGATATTGAGCGAGCTCAGTTTCCACTCAATTTTAAATAATGGAACAACTCCACTATCTCCACCTTTACCAATTTTAGAAGTGCTATAACGAGTAATTTTTGTGTTTAACGATTGGTTGTTCTCAAGAATAGCTCTTAAGACTTTTGCATCATAAGTATTCGTTCCACCATCATATCCTTTACCCATTGTCGGAGCAGTCACAAGTCTTTCAGAATCCTTTAGAGCAAGAAGCTGCTTATTAAAACTGCTAGAATAGTACTCTTCTGTATCTTTATTTGTTTTTGCATCACCATCAACAATAACTGTGCAGTCATTCATCCCACAAGATACTGAACGAATGTTACTTAAATCTTTTGCATCGGCCTTAGCTTCAAGAGAAGACCTATCACTTACTATTTCTGAAATAATACGAGCATCGTCACCTGTTACGATCAATGTAATCTCTCCGTATGCGGGTGTATCTTTATTAAGTCTTACGCCTGCACTCGCAATAGTTGAGACTGATAAGGCCAGTAGGCATACGCTTAAAGTAACTTTTTTCATGGTAGTATCCTTTGTTAAAATAGTTATCCAAAGATAGCATTGCCTAAATTTTTTTGTGCTCTTCTGTAAAAATTACTTACTTTCATCTGAGTGTTCCAAATTCATGCATAATGAAAAAAAAGATCAATCCCTGGAGCCCTTATGAAAAAGCTACTTGCACTTATTGCTATGACTCTATCACTTACTGCAATGGCAGACGTTAAAGTTACAGGTGTTGAGGCCCAGAGGCTTTTTAATGATCTTGCTGGCCAGTATGAATATACATCAGGTGCCAGAACCACTGGGCTTTCAATAGATACAGTCACAAGACACGACAACGGCATAATTACTTGCTCTAGAGATATCGTTAAATACAATACAGGTTCTGAGCAAGTCTCTTACGAGTGTATTCTTAAGTCATAATCCTCTTTAATTGACTCATTTTATGATTGCCCATTAGGGCTTCCTCATATATTTAAGAGAAATGACTATTTTACCTGTTTTAGAAATCCTTTTGGCCAATCTCATCTGGGGTTTTGGCTTTGTTGCCAGCATCTGGGCCCTTGAATCCCTTACCTGGATTCAAATCTTTTTATACCGCTTTTTAATTGCTGGATTATCTGGCCTTATTATTTTTCTGATACTTGAGAAAAGAGAGCTTCTAAAATCTTATTTTTCCATCGCTTTTATTCCATCAATATTCTTAAGCTTGGAAATTATTTTTCAAATCTTTAGTTTGCAGTATACAACCGCCACAGAAGGCGGATTTCTTTTCGTTCTTTATATCATCATGATTCCTGTCATGGAGTATGTTCTCTATAAAAAGCACCTTCCTAAAAAACAAATGCTTTGGATTGTGCTTGGTTTGGTAGGTTCTGTGCTGATGATGAAAAGTAAAGAAATCACGATCGGTAAAGGTGAAGCCGCCATGCTGGCCGCTGCTTTTTTTGCCAGTGCTCATATCATCTCAATTGATAGGCTTGATAAATCAAAAATAAAAACATTTTACCTGAATGCCTTTCAGTTGATGTGGGGAGCGATTTTCACAGCTCCATTCTACTTTTTTATTAAACATGATTTTAGCGGGAACTACTCTACTAAGTCTGTGTTAGGTCTCTTTTCATTAATCTTTGGTTCAACTTTGCTCGCTTATTTTTTACAAATAAAGGCCCAGCTTAAAATTTCTCCATCAATGATTAGTATTCTCTTTTTGCTGGAGTCAGCATTCTCTGCAATGTTTGCTTACTGGCTGCTTGGAGACCGATTAAGTCCAGGCCAATGGATTGGTGCTGCTATTATTTCTATCTCAGCTCTGGCCGTGAGTTTAGATTTTCTAAAATCCCAAAAAGATTAAATCTAGTTTTTCAAAGTACCACTTCTGCATGCCCTTCTGATGAGTCATTCCTTCCAGCATGGCAGAGCTCGTTTGAACATAAGTATCGACAACTGGTAAATCCGGATCGGCCGCACACTCTTCGACCCACTTCACTGTTGATTCCGGGTGAAACTGAAATGCGATTATATTTTTCCCATGAGTAAATGCCTGGTGAGGACATCCTGCGCTCTCAGCGATTTTTTGTGACCCAGGAGGCGTGGTGAATTGATAACCGTGCCATTGAAATACAGTCATCTCAGAATTGTTTTCAAGAAGACGTACTTTTTGCCAGCCCACTTCCCATATTGGTGCTTTAAAAACATTTCCACCCAGAGCTTCCGAGAGAAGCTGGCCTCCCAGACAGAGTCCGACTATTTTAACTCCATCAGCAATTGATGAGCGAATGTATTGTTTTTCATTCACAAGCCATGGATGAAGTGCTTCTTGATCTACATTCGCACTTCCACCACAGATCACAAGCAAGTCAAACTTTTCGTTTTTATCTAAATCGCCTGTCTTAAAAAAATGAATCTTATAAGAAATGTTATTTTTATCCAACCACTCTAATGTGCTTCCTGGAGGCGTAGAATCTTCATGCTGAATAATAAGAGCTTTCATTATAAATCCTGTTAAAAATCTAAGACACTTTTTAGAGTTGAGACAAGAAGTTTTTCCATTGCCTTAATCTCTGCTGGCGTTTTCAAAATGGCGTGATTAACTTCAATCTCGCACCCTAAGTATTGTTTCTGTGAATAAAGCTTTCTCATTCCTGAACTAAGCCCATCCATTTTTCCATCATAAGGATAATTTCTTCTGACTCTTAAATTACACTGATCTCTGAATGCGTTTTGCCATTTTATCGACTGAGCAGCTTCTTTTTTTCTTCGTGAATCATAAAGAATACCAATGTCAGCATTTCTCACAACACCATCAAGTACTGGCGTAAAAGAATGAATACCAATATGAATCACCTGGAAGCCTGCCTTAATTTTCTGATCAATAAGCATCGTTATTTCATTCCAATGCGGATAATGAAACTCAGCAAGCACTTCTCTTCTTTGTGACCTGGATAAAACTTTAGTCATTTCCGAAAAGGCCGTTTTATGACTTTTACTTCTATTGAGATCAACTAATAACCTGGAGAATTTTCCATACACAACTGGAGCATTAAAACTTTTACCTAACGCTTTCCCCAACTCTTTTGTACCGTGATCAAAACCACGGTGAGTTAAAAGAATTTTTTCTTTATTCGTAAATAAATGCTTATATTTTTCTGGAATCGCATGGCTTGCGTGCTCACACGTAAAGAGGACAAATCGTTTCATAAAACTTCCTTGTCCTCACCAACTTATGAAAGCGGACCAGTGTGTCCTTTAGGAATCGCACTGATTAACTTCTGCGTGTAAACATTTTGAGGGTTGTTATAAATTGATTCAGCATCAGCTAATTCAACGATTTTCCCGCTGTTCATTACTGCAATTTCATCAGACATGTACTTAACTACTGAAAGGTCGTGAGAAATAAAAATATAAGTCAGACCTAGTTCATCCTGAAGATCTTGTAATAAATTTAAAACCTGTGCCTGAACCGAAACGTCCAGTGCTGAAACAGATTCATCACAAATTAAGAACTCGGGATTAAGAGTTAACGCTCTCGCGATACAAATCCTTTGTCTTTGCCCACCTGAAAACTCGTGCGGGTATCTTGAAAGGGCATCAGCAGACAGACCAACTTTTTCAAGAAGTCTTGCAGCTGTTTCAATTCTTTCTTTTTTTGTTCCGATATCATGAATAACCAAAGGCTCAGTGATGATATCTCCAACAGTCATTCTTGGATTAAGAGATGAGAACGGGTCTTGGAAAATGATCTGCATTTTACGCCTTAGAGCACGCATCTCATTAGCATCTTTTTCAAGGATGTTTTCTCCATGATAAATAATTTTTCCAGCAGTCGGCTCAATCAATCTTAGAATCGTTCTTCCAAGAGTTGTCTTTCCACATCCTGACTCTCCTACTAATCCAAAAGTTCTACCTTTTCTGATTTTAATTGAAACGCCGTCAACTGCTTTAAAGTCTTTAACTTTTGTTCCAAAAATTCCACCTTTAATCGGATAGTATTTTTCAAGGTCTTGAAGCTCAAGAATGACCGGATTTTTCACTTCATCTACAGCGCGAGCAACTTTGTAATCTACAAGTGCAGCGTAGAATGCTTTTTCATCTTTTAATATTTCATCAACCGTAGGAAGTCTTCTTGGATTCCTGTCTAGCTTAGGACGACAAGCAAGGAGTCCTTTTGTGTAGGGATGTTCTGGATTTTCAAATAACTCGTTACAGGTTTTTTGCTCTACCTTATCTCCTCTAAACATAACGGCCACTTCATCAGCGATATCTGCAACAACAGAGAGATCGTGAGTGATAAATAGCATACTCATTTTATGTTTTTTCTGAAGCTCGCTCATCAGGTTTAAAACCTGTTGTTGAATAGTAACGTCAAGAGCGGTTGTTGGTTCATCACAGATAAGAAGCTCAGGCTCACATGCCATTGCCATGGCAATCATGACTCTTTGTTTTTGACCACCTGACATTTCGTGTGGGTAAGCATTTACTTTGTTAGCAGCATCTGGAATACCAACTTCATTTAAAAGTTCTATAGTTCTCTTTCTCGCCTGATCTTTAGTCATATCTTGGTGAAGAAGAATTGTTTCATCAATCTGCTGACCAACAGTGAAAACTGGATTTAAACTCGTCATCGGCTCTTGAAAAATCATAGAAATTTTATTTCCTCTGACTTTTCTCATATCTTTTTGACTAAGCTCTAAAAGGTTTTGCCCTTTATAAAGAATTTCACCTGTGATTTTAATTCCATTGTGCTCAGGAAGCAGTCTCATAATAGCAAGAGATGTAACAGATTTACCTGAACCAGACTCACCTACAATCCCAATCGTTTTTCCATAAGGAATACTAAGATTTAAATTTTTAACGGCCTTAACAACTTTTCCATCTGAATGAAAAGTTACATTGAGGTTTTTAATTTCGATTAGGTTTTCATGCGGTTTGTTCATAGCTATTTTTCATCCTCTATTGGTCTTATCTTTACATTGAAATCTTAGAATACATCCAGTTTCTCACAAGATTATCTTAAGAGGTCAGTAATTTAGAATATCATATATTTTGTGATGATTTTAGCAGGTATTGAGTCAATAATGGAACCATAATTCCGTGATGCTCGCAGCGTTATGAGTAACCTAATTAACTCTACCCTTGAGCGAGCTTATTCTTTTACAAGGAAAACGGCTGAGTCTACAATAAATTATCACTAAAATTTATGAGGGTCTCATGTTTAAATTTCTCATCGCACTCACCCTACTTTCAGCTCAGTCCGTTAATGCCAAAACTTTCGTCAATTGCTCTGAAGCATCTCCCGCATCATTCAACCCTCAAGTGGTTATTGACGCACCATCATACAATGCATCGGCCATTACACTTTATAATCGCCTGGTGAGGTTTGAGCTTGGAACAACCAAGATGATTTCTTCATTGGCAGAATCTTACTCTATTTCAAAAGACAGCTTGGTTTACACTTTCGTTTTAAGAAAAGGTGTAAAGTTTCAAACGACGAGTTATTTTAAACCAACTAGAGATTTTAATGCTGAAGATGTTCTCTTCTCAATCAATCGCCAAAGACAAAAAGATCATCCGTATCACAATGTTTCAGGTGGTATCTACACTCAATACGAAAACAATATTAAGGATAATATTGTAGATGTCGTGGCCCTCGATCCTTATAAAGTTCAAATCACACTTAAGTCTGTTCAGGCCCCATTTTTAGCTTACATGGCCGGAAACTATATGAGTATTCTATCCGCTGAATACGCTGACAAGCTGGCAAAAGAAAATCGCAAACAAGACATTGATCAATTCCCTATTGGAACAGGGCCATTTGCTTTTGTTTCTTACACTAAAGACACCATCATCAGATACGCTGCTCATGAGCAATACTGGGATTCAAAAAACTATAAAGGTAAAAAAGAAAATAGAATTGATAAATTAATTTTTGCCATCACTCCTGATCAAACTGTTCGTTACCAGAAGCTAAAGGCCGGTGAATGTCATTTTGTAACTTTGCCTTCTATCGCTGACCTCGATGATATGCGAGCTAACCAAAAAGTTCTGGTTATGAGTCAGGAAGGATTAAATGTCGGCTATCTCGCCATGAATGTGACTAAAAAACCATTTGATAATGTTCTAGTTCGCCAGGCCGTCAATCATGCACTCAATAGAAAACTTTATCTCGATGCTATTTATCACGGCACAGGAGTTGTTGCTTCTAACCCAGTCCCACCAGCACTATGGTCATACGATAAAAACTTAAAAGACTATGATTACAACCTTGATAAGGCCCGTGCTCTATTGAAAAAAGCTGGACTTGAAAATGGATTTGAAACAGAAATGATCACTCTTCCCGTCACTCGCCCATACAATCCAGATGGAAAAAAAATGGGTGAACTAATGCAGGCCGATCTAGCAAAAGTTGGAATTAAAGTTAAGCTTGTCTCTTACGACTGGCCTACCTTCTTAAAAAAGTCACGCTCGGGAGAACAACACATGATTCAGTTTGGATGGACTGGAAACAATGACCCTGACACTTTTTTAAATGATCTTTTAAGCTGTGCAAGCGTTGAATCAGGTAACAACACAGCAAGATGGTGCAACAAAGATTTTAATGATCTTGTTGTGCAAGCAAGAAGTATTACTGATCAGAAAAAGCGCACTGATCTTTATAAAAAAGCACAAAGAATTTTTAAAGATGAAGCTCCATGGGTGACAATTGCCCACGCTAAAGTTTTTAGAGTCATGGATAAAAAAGTAAAAAACTTCAAAATAGATCCATTTGGTTATGATTATTTTGATCAAGTAGAGCTTGAATAAGGATTACCAAAGGAATAGAAGTTGAGTATCAAAACAATAGATTTATTTTCTTCAAAAAGACACAGCTTCTGGGCAAATGTGAGCGATGCTGACTGGTCATCATGGGCATGGCAACTTCAGCATAAGATTACAACTCTCGATCAGCTGATTGAAATTGCCAAGCACGATCCTTCTTTTAAGCTTGATGTTGAAGACATTATCAAGACTCAAACCGAGTTTAATTTTGGTATTACTCCTTATTATTTTTCTTTAATTAATCTTGCTGATCCCCGCTGCCCTATTGGACTTCAGGCCCTTCCCTCAAGTGAAGAAAATGTAAAACTTGATAATGAGTTGCTTGATTTTCCCAAAGAAGAAACAATGATGCCAGTTCCAGGACTGACTCATAGATACCCTGACCGTGCCATGTTATATACAACTCACCACTGCGCCGTTTACTGCAGATTTTGTACGAGAAAAAGAAAAGTATCAAACCCAACCAGTACTCTGCAAACTAATCAGATTTTAAAAGCGATTGAGTATGTAAAAGATCATCCGGTCATTAGAGAAGTTATTTTAAGCGGAGGAGATATCTTCTCTTTTTCAGATAAACAACTCAATGAAATGCTCACCGGCCTTCGCGAAATTCCTCATGTTGAAATCATCAGACTGGGCACCAGAAACCTTGTCACGATGCCTTGTCGTGTAACAGAGTCCCTGGTGAATGTTTTAAAACAACATCACCCTATTTATATTCATACTCATTTTAATCATGTTTCTGAGTGTACACTAGAGGCCTTTAAAGCATGTCAGATGCTGAGAAAAGCTGGCTGTGTAGTCAATAACCACACTGTTATTTTAAAAGGAATTAATGATTCTGCTGGCGACATTGAAGCATTGAATGAAAAATTAATTATGATGGGCGTTCAACCTTACTACCTTTATCACTGCGACCTCACTTATGGGTCCCATCATTTCAGAACAAAAATTCACGACGATCTTGAACTCGTCAGAGGGCTGCATAAGCACACTGATTGGTCACATGAAATCAATGTCCCTCACTATATGATAGACACTCCAGGTGGTGGAAAGGTTGAACTGATCTAAGGCAATTCCTGCGACATCTCAATGAGTTTATTAAAATCAATTTTGCCGTTGGCCTTTTTAGGCCATGCTTTTAGAAACAAATAGTCCTGCGGCCACTTAAATGGAGAAAGCATTTCCTGACAAAGTTCCTGAATTTCTTTTTTCATACAGATATCATCGCGAAGTAAAATGCAGGCAACCAACCTGTCATCCCTATCATCTTCTTTTTTGACTTTAAAGACTCTACAGTCCAGTACCGAGGGATGCTCAATAATAACTTCTTCAACCTGCTGAGAGTTAAACCTGAAGCCATACATCGTCAGTGAATTATTATCCCTTCCTGCCAAGAGCAAGCGGTTCCCATCCACAATTTTTGCTTTGTCTGCAGTTTCTAAAAAAATCGGTTTTTCAAAATCCATGATGTCTCTTATCCCCACAACACGAGTGGCATTTCCAGGACTCTGGATATTTAAAGTATAGTTGTCACACTCAATTTCAAAACCACTATAGAGTGGCCCAACGTCTGCCTTATCATAGCTGGCCAGATCAGGAGTATAAGTCATTTTAGAAATGATATGAGAGACCTCCGTCATTCCATACCTCATACTTGGAATAAATTTATTGTCCATCAATTTTTCCAGCATCTGCCAAGGCAATGAGGAGCCACCAAAATAAAGTGGTAGATCATATTTTGATACAGGTCCATCTTCATGGTCTTGAAAGAGCGACATGATAAATGTTGGAGATAAAACTAAAACAGTAGGTGCTGTACTCTCAAGAAAAGTTTGAAAAAATCGGTTGATGGGAGTCTTTCTTATTTTCTCTGCAAGAATATTAGTGTGCCCATCTAAAAGGGCCGGCCATAATGTATTTAATCCGGCCGAAGTAAAATGTGGACGAAGATTAGCGATAATCGCGTTGGTCAAATTTTTATCATTCTTTTTTTCAATCAAAGCACCTTCATAAAGATCACGATGAGTGAATAAGCATAACTTAGGAGGCCCGGAAGAGCCGGATGTAAAAAGCCCGATTCCAAAGTCATTATTGTCTAATTCTACTTTTTCAGAATTTTCTGTACTATTTTGTGTGCCTAGCAAGTCTTCGCTGATTAATATTATGTTGGGAAAAAGCTTTTTATATTTTCCGATAATTTTTAATTCGAAGCTCTCATCTACCAAAGTCAGCATGCGATTAGTTCCCATGATTCTTTGAATCTGCTTAAGCTCATGCTCTGTATAATTTTCGTGAACCATCACAGGAACAGAGTGAGATTTCCAAGCGCCAATAATGGCCGCAGGGTACATGATATTATGCTGAGTACAAATCAGAACATAGTTAAGATTATCTTTAGAGAGATCAGCAATAAGATTTGAGAGTTTTTCTAAACTCTCCCAACTATAGTTTTTAGATTGATCATAATCTATGAAAGCTGCCTTCGAAGGAGTCTTCTCCAGATGCGAATAAAAGCTTTCTAGTAAATTTTTCAAGGTAAAACCTGCTGTTTTAATTTTTCTTCAATCTTACTCATTTTCAATAAAAAATAATCCTTTTGCTCTTGGTTCATCTGAACCAGAAGAGTAAGGCCATGCTGATTAAGTATTAAACGTAATGCTTCTGGAAAATGTGACCAGCTAATAGCAGAAGAATTAAGAAAAAAAGTTTTTAATTCTTTAAGCTGCTCAAAGCAGAGAACATAGTCTTTTTTATAAAATGACAGTCTCGTATAATTGAGCGCCAGAATAAAAATTAGGCTTCTCTTCTCAAGGTTATCTTCTTCAAAATCCTTGCCAAAAAGTCTATGAACAAGCCCTGCAATGGAATTTGTAAGAATCAAGGCCTCTGAATGATCGTGCTTAACAAAGCACTCATAGCGGGCCTTGGCATTTAAAAACCATAAGTAATGGAAAAGCTCTTCTTCCGTCTCAGGAACATGTTGCTCAAACTTAGAAACACGTTCCTGATCCTGAGCGTTTAGCTCGGATAAGGCTGTCATTAGTTTTATATAGAGAGTACTTGAAATGAAATAAAACGATGAAGCCAATTCTGACTCAATACACTTTTTACGAAACTCTGAAATTTTAGAATAAAAAGCATTCATTGATTGGCCTTTGATAAGAATACGGTAGCTAATGCTTGGATAAAAATCAATGGATTAATCCAGGATTTGTTTAATTTCACGAGTGATGTTATCTTTGATCAATGAATAATGAAGATATAAAAAGTAGAATCAATACATGCTTAAATGAATGTGAGATTGCGGTAGATTCGTCGCTGACAATTTCCTCTCTTACTCTAGTGACACTTGCTGTAAAACTAGAAAAAGCATTTGGAATCAGATTTACTCTCGATGAAATTGCGGAAGAGAATTTTAATACATTCGAAAAAATTCAATCGCTGGTTATCAGAAAAAATACTAAATAGATTTTTTACTAAAGAGATGCTCCACTGCTTCACGATAACTGGATTTCCAGACGAAGTTTCCCTTGCCCTCTAAATCCTTTGCAAAAGTCTTAAGCCAATAATGAGGCACTGTAGAATCAAGATGGTGTTCAGCATGATAATTAATATTAAGAGGGAGTAAAAGTTCCATCAGTATTTTCGGACCTCTTATACTTCTACTCAAAAGCTCAGGCGTCTTGGCATTTTGAATTGGCCCATGTTGAAGCCCTCCCATCAGTAAAACATAAGGCTGAGTAATAAAAAGCAATGGGATAGTAAAAAATAAAATGTAGTAGTGATAAATCCCGAAGTAAAAAAGTAATGAAAAAAGCACGATGTAAAAAAGCAGAAACTCTCTAAAGTCCCCACTCAATTTGTTTTTTTCTAACTTCTTCCAAAAACCTTCTTTGGCATTTAAAAAATTCGGAATTTCCGTATAATACTGGATAAATTTCCAACTGGTCTGCAAACTCAGTATCCTCCAGAAACCCTTAAATATAAAACTGATCTTAGTCTGTAATGGATAGCCTGAGTATAAATGATAATCAGGATCTGCCACCTCGTGTGCTATTGACCTGTGATGAAGAAGATGAAGTTTTCTGTATTTTGTAAGTGAGATAAAAGTTGGAAAAGCACAAAACCAACGACCGACAAAGTTATTCAAAAACTTATTCTTAAACAATGTCCCGTGAAGTGCTTCATGACTAATCAATGAAAGTGTTAAAATTCTGTTGGCAATTATAAGTAGTGCAAAAGGATAAAAATAATACGATTGAAAAGTTAAAAAAATTGCCAATCCGATAACCAAATAAGAGACGGCTATATCAAAGACCGGTCTCCAGATCAAATGAGGATAATTTTTATGTTGGCCCATGCAATGATTATAGCGCTGAAAACAACTTTTATCTAGTTCATTATTCAAGCCTCTGGTAGTATTAATAAGTCACATTTATTGATCAACAGGTAATAAACTTGAATAAAATTTCTTTAAAAATACTCATTGTTTTTATCTTGATAAGCACTGCCTTCTATTTCTTTTCAGCTTCAAATACTAAGCACTCTACGGCAATTATCTGGAACCCTATTTCTCAACAACACACGATGGAAGGGCAGCCTGAAAATGCCAATAGAGTCAGGTACATCATTGAAGAGTTAAAACATCAAAAATTATGGAATAAGGTTGCTGTTCTTCAGGCCCGAGAAGCAACTGATGCTGAACTAAGTCTGGCCCATAGTAAAACCTATATTAACCGAGTTAAACAGTGGGCAGAAGAGCAAAAAGATAAATACCTGACTGCTGAAAAATGGTCCCCTTATAACGGCCCTCATTCAGCGATTAGCGCAAGCACTGCGGCCGGTGGTTTAATTCAGCTTACTGAAGCAGTGGCTAAAAATGAATATAAAAATGGATTCGCTATCATTCGTCCCCCAGGACACCATGCCACTTCTGAAAAAGGAATGGGTTACTGCATTTATAATAATATTTCTATTGCTAGCTTAAATCTTTTAAATAAAAAATTAGCTTCAAGGATTCTCATTGTAGACATGGATGCCCACCATGGTAATGGCATCGAAGAAATCCTCAAAGGTCGCTCTGATGTGATGTACATGTCTTTTCACCAACAATGGATGTTTCCTTATACTGGAGAGAAGAGTTTTGAAAATATTCAAAATTATAATCTCAAATTTTTGATGCCGGAAAATTTCCATTTGGATTTATTCAATATAGAAGTAACTCGTGTCGCTCAAAATTTTAAACCAGATTTTATTCTCGTTTCGGCAGGGTATGATAGTCACTGGCGCGACTTCATGTCTAATCTTGGACTCTCTACGAATGCTCATGCCCTAATGTCGCAAAAACTAATTGCCCTTGCTGACGAGTACAGTGCTGGTAAAATCGTTTTTTCACTGGAAGGTGGATATGACCTGGAAGCGCTTGCTAATGGTGTCAGTAATTCAATTAAGGCCCTCTTAAAAAGAGATGACTTCATTGATACAATTGGTAAGGCGCCTCAAAACTAATAGAGAAAAATAATGAATTTACTTACATTTGAGTTCTGGCCTTTTTTTCTGATTCTTTTATTCCTCTACTATTTTCTATCGTTCAAATTTCAAAATATTCTACTGACCCTGGCCAATGTTTTTTTTATTGCTTCATGGGGAAGTCATTCTTTAATCACTTTAGTCGTTTCGATGGGTTTAAGTTATTTAGTTTATCTGAAAATTATCGATGAAAGCACTGATCACAAAGTAAAAAAGAAGTTCACTTATACTTTTATTGCTCTTCAGATAACGCTTTTAATCTACTGTAAATCATCTCTTCCTCATCTGCCTCTGGGAATTTCTTATTATACTTTTACTATTATTGCTTTCTTGCTCGAAGTTCTTTGGAAAAGAACAACAACCAGACTTAATGCTTTAGAGTATTTCATCTCTATTTCCTATTTCCCAATTATCATGATGGGTCCTATAGAGAGGCTAAGTAAATTTTCACTTCAGTTAAGAACTCAAAGAGTGATTACTTTAGATAGCTTTAAAAATGGCCTCTACCCTATCGCTTTGGGCCTTTTTAAATTAACTGCTATTGCAAATCCACTAGAGACAATAATTAATCATAATAAAAACCCTGCTCTAGAGACTTATGGTTTTGGACTTATCACTTATTGTTTTTTGGCCTTCATGAAATTGTATGCTGAATTTTCAGGATTTATTAATGTTGTCACCGGCCTATCACTATTTCTTGGATTTCAAATATCAAAAAACTTTGATCAACCCTACTTTGCGACGAGTGTAAGTGATATATGGAAAAGATGGCATATGTCACTTACGCTTTGGCTTAGGGATTTTGTATTCACTCCTTTGGTTCTCAAAACGAAAAACATAGCGCTCTCTTCCGTTATCGTTATGTTTTTAGTGGGTGCATGGCATGGCATGATTATAGATTTTTTCTACTGGAGCTTGTATTGGATCATTTTCTACATTCTCTATTTGTTCTATATGAAAATCAGTATGACTCGCAAGTCGGCCTTTTTTTTCCAATGGAAATCAGTTAAGATTGCTGTGACTTTTATCATTACATGTTTGAGTACACTCAGCTTTATGATTCCTTACTCTGGTTTTTCCAGCTTACTCTCACGCCTCTTTAGCGTCTCAGGAGAAAGTTTTTTTCATTTTTATAATGCTTTGAAATCAATGCAGGTAAATTTATTTTTTATTATTTCGGCCATCTTGTTCATGGTCTTTTTTGAGAGCTATGATAAGAATAATTTATTAAAATACAGAAGAATTAAAATAATCCTGCTATTTTTTCTTATAGCAACGCTTGGCGAGTTTAAACTTCATTCACTACTTTACATCAGGACTTAGAATTTTTTGAAAGTAATAAATAGTAAACCCTGTTTCTTTGGTTTCTACTTTATGCATAAGTTCAAAGCCATTCTTTATCCAAAAGCCGAGAGAATCGCTCACATTATTTGTTGAAGTTAGTATACGGTAGCAATTATTATCACGAGCAATTTTTTCCAGCTTATTCAAAAGCATTTTACCAAGTCCCATTTTTTGATAAGACCTCTCTACCCATATGGCCTCAAGAAGAGCAAAATCATAACCAACCCAGCCTGTAATTCCTCCATAGACCGTATTGTCTGCCTTTGTGGCAGAAAAGCTTATAAGTATATTTCTTTTAAATTTTTCATCGACATGACTATTTGAAAAGATTTCTTCCATCATTTTTTTATAATGAACAATAGAAGACAGATTTTTATTTTGATCCTCTACTACTATTAACTCTTCAGATAATTTCATATCCATCCTACTTTAAGATCTTTCTAATTTTTAAATTCAATTCGTCAGCTATAATCTTTGCCCCTAATGGTGTGACATGCAGAAAATCATCCTCTAGAAGCTGAAATATATTATATTGAGATAAATTTTTCTCTAAGATTGAAGATAGACTGATAAAAGTAACATTGAGGCCGAATGGAGCAATCGCTTCAAGAACCGGCCAATCTGACTGATTAGGATATTGAAGAACAATAACATCCCCTCCGGCCAATAATAATTTACGAATGGTTGCTCTGAAATTTTTTAGATCAATTCTAACTTCATTAGTTTCTACATATAAATCTTTCGTCAAATAGAGCGCATTCGCCTCTTTAAACATTGATTTCAATTTATAATAATTAAGCATTGAAAGATAGTTATCACGGTTGGCCGAAAGACTTTCAATAATTGACTTACGGCTAGTTTCATTTCCAGAGAGACTCTCAGCGATCAACAAGCTAAGTTTTCTATTTGCTTTTAGTTTTTTCGATAGCTGATTAAAGAACTTAACTCCCTCTTCAATCTTATGATCTTTGGTAAAACAATGTCTGAGCGACCAAATCATCTGTCCTCTCGGCTCAGTTTGCCTCAAGACCTCTTCAAAGTACTTAAACATATCAGAGCAATTCTTCTCTCCTTCTGCACGCCAATACAAGTGACCTAACAAACCAAGTGATCTTGGAGATATCTCAAAGGCCTTACCAAAATAGTAGTCAACCTTTTCACGCATTCGCAATTCTTTATAGGCCCTTCCCAATGAGTAATTGACTTTGAATTGATCTCGAGGGGGGAGCTTACTAATATCGCATTTTTCCGTTTTCTGAAGCACATCAATCCCTGCTTCTCCTAGGAATTTAATTCTTAACTCTGCCAGTTTGGCCATATCAGGACAAGAAAGAGTCCCATTTTGAAATGCTTTATAAAGCAATTCTTGTTTTTGAAATGTTTCAGCCGATTTTGGGTCTTCCCGAAATTCTTGCGCTTCTTGCAATTTTTTAAAACTTCCTATTTTAGTTTTTTTAAGAAAGTTCATTTTCACATAATGAGAAAAAGAAACATAAAGCTTGAATAGATATGAGCGATAAACAAAGTCTTTCAAATAATTTATTGGTAAGTAAGTTCGCTCTTCGCTTTTTTCGCTTAAAACTATAAAGTCGCTATTTCCTAAAAGAATAATACTCATTTGTGGATGATGTTTTTTAATCATTTCATCAATAGTGTAATTCACCTGGCTTGAATAGTTTCCTTGTTTGACTCCGTCAATCAAATCAAAGGCAGAAGATTCTTTGCTTTCTAAATTATTCTTAAGCTCGCTATAAATGGAATCATCGACTTCAGCTCCTCCTAGAACCGAGTCACCTATCATTAGAACTGTTTTTGTATTTGAGGTATGATTTCTAACAGCAAACTGAGACTTTAATAAGGCCCTAAAATGAAGACCGGCTTCAACGCCTGCAAGAACGAGAAACAATAAAATAAAAATGGTTACAACATTTTTAAGAAATGCATTTTTTTTATTCTGATTCATTAGTGTATTCGTTTGCCTTTGGACGGCTTAGAAAGTTTTCAGGGCTAAATGTAGGTCCATATGCTCCCGATTGCTCTATGACCACAGCGTCTCCCGGCATTAATTGTGGCAATTCAACATCAGAGCCCAGGATATCTATTGAATAACAAGAAGGTCCAACAATTGTAACAACTTCATTTGTTTTACTATCTTCTTTCATTTTAACTGCTCTGATTGGGAAATTTCTGCGAAGGATTTGTCCGATACCGACAGCTGCTTGATGCTGAGTAATCCCTCCATCACAAACGGCATAATTTTTTCCATATGATTTTTTCGTATAAAGAACCTTTGTAACAAAAAATCCCGCTGGGCCGCTCAAAAAACGACCAGACTCTACAAAAAATAATGTGTCTTTAAGAGATGAGGATTCCTCACTTTTTAACAAAGCTTGGATTTCATCTTTAAGAAGACTTAGGTCTAATTTATTCTGCCCTTGAAAATAAGGGATTCCAAATCCTCCACCAAAATTGATCATTTCAAACTTGGTATTAAATCCTGCTTCCAACTTCACAGCGCAACTAATAAATGATTTAAAGTTTGCAACAATAACTGCTGCATCTAAAAACTGAGATTGAAGATAAAAGTGCAGTCCAGCTAAAACGATATGCTTATTTTTATCAAAGATAACTTTTGCATTTAAGACTTCTGTTTCATCAATCCCAAAATGTACCGGGGACATATTTCGGGCAGCACCTCCCGGATGATAGTAGGTGGCCGGATTAATACGAAGGCAGACTTTTTTAATTTTATCGTAATTTTTAGCAATAGCAGCGAAAGACTCGAGTTCTTGAATTGACTCTATAACCGTGTACTCAATATTATTAGTCACGCAGGCAATAAGCTCTTCCTGGCTTTTTCCAGGTCCTACAAAACTAATCTCTTTTCCTGTAAAGCCAGCGGCCAGCGCCCTGTCTAGTTCTCCGATTGAGGAAATGTCCAATAGGCAGCCAAGAGATTTTAATTTTGTCAGTATTCCATGATGAGGATTGGACTTCATAGAATAGAATATTTTAAATCTATTGCTTAGTGAATTTTCAAGGTCACGGAAATTCTTTTCAACAATATTAAAATCATAATAATAAAACGGCGTTTTCCAGTTCTGTGATGAAATCTTTTGCTTCAAAAAATTACTTATTTCCACTTAATCTTCCTAATTTTAAAAGTGCAGGACCATCTACTTTAAAACTAGAGGTCATTGGAAAAGCACTGCAAACAATAAACTCATCGGGAACTTTAAAGGTCTCGAGCATAGAAGTGCAATATATTTTCAAAAGAGATGGAGCATCTGTCACATCATCCTTCACAATAACAAAGGACAGTATCTTATCTTTTCCCAAAGAATTAATATTGCTCTCTGGGACATGAATCAAGAAGACATCCTTGACGAGATTAGAACTTCTAATACAGGTTTCGATCTCGCTTAGAAAGAATCTTCTTCCCGCATGCTTAATCATATCATCTTTTCTGCCTTCGTATTGATAACGCCCATCTTCAGTTCTGATAAAGTAATCACCAGTGCGGACAACAGGTATTTTAATCTCTCCAAACGGCTTCATCTTTATATCAGTCAACTCCTGGTCCATCCAATACCCAGACATCGTACCCGTACCAAAATGTAGTAACTGACCAGATTCACCAGTAAGACAAACCTGATCATTTTCATTAACTAAGAGTAGGTCAACTCCTGCGATTATTTTACCACAACTATTTTTAACAAAAAAATCCTGCTCCACTTCGGCGAGGCTTCTGAATGTTTCCGTTTGCCCATAGGTTTTAAAAATTTTTGCATTGATAAAAATTTCACGTAATTCAACCAGTTTCTCAACAGGCAACGAGCCACCAGAGACGGTAATATAGCAAGCATGAGCAATTTTAAAATTTAATTTTTTAGCAATTTGAATGAAGTTATTCCAGATTTGTGGCATTGAACTCACACCATCAAAACCTCCTTCAATCATGCGATTGGCAAACTCAACCGGAAGTCTCTTTGTAAAAATCTCCAGCGTTGAGCCAGTGTAGATTGAAGTCAACAGCTGGTTAAAACCTATATCGTGAGAAAATGGAAGAACATTTAAAATCTTACTTTGAGGCCTAATTTCAAAAAGATCAATTTCTCCTAGAGTTCTCTCTTGAAGATTCAGTGCTGACATCATAACGATCTTCGACTTCCCAGTTGATCCAGACGTCATTAAAAGCCAACTAAAATCGACGCTAGTCTTTATTTCATCAGTGAGCTTATAAAAAGAAAACTTAGTTCTCTCTATTTCGATATTCATTACATTATCTTGAAAACGTGCAGACTTTTTTAACTTATCTTTAAACTCCTCCGAAGTTATAAGCGCACTGAAAGGATAATCAGCTAAAAGCTGATCTACCTCATGAGCTTTAATTCCTGTAGGCGTAATCAAAGCTGGAACTCCTGAATAAATAAGAGCGCTCGCCAATAGTGCCAACTCAACAGACTGAGGCAAAAAAATAAGAACTGGTGATTGAGAAGAAACTTTATTCTTTCTTAAAAATAATTCTAGACCAGATGAAAATGTTTCCAATTTTTTATAGGAAATACTCTGAGTCGAACTTACGAATGCTGAACAATCTCCAATTTCTGAGGAGTGCTTTTGAATTAAGGTCTTAAAAATTGCACTAGGTTCCATTTGCCTGTCTGACTTTTTCTTGAATAAATTTTTCAATATGATTAAGTGTCAGAAAGTTTGAATCAGAAAGCTCTTCAATGGCAATAGTGATATGAAACTGTGTTTCAAGAAAAACAATTAAATTAAAAATGCCAATTGAATCAATGGCCCCGGTGTCAACTAAAGGCAGATCATCAGAAAATCCTTTGGTAATACTTTCTTGATAAAAAGGATCTTCTTCCAGGAAATTTCGAATGGTATTTTTTATTGAAGTTGTCATATGAGTGTATAGATTAGAATCTAAGCGCTGCAATTGCAATTTATTTTACAATCCCCAAGAGCATTTTATAAAAACTAAGAACAAAAATAGTAATAATCCACATCAGGTAATCACTGACATTCCAATGCTTCAGCGCTTTGCTACTATCTTCTGTGAGAAGAGTCTCCGGAGCAATTGGACTTTGTTTAAAAACTTTCATTATGAAAGTGCGAAAGTATGATATTAAAATAGCAAAAACTAAGAATGCGATCATAACCCCCGTAACGGCCCATTGCCTGTTGTAGTCGGGACGATATCCAGTCTGAATGGAAATGAAAAAGCTATAACTAATGACTGAAGCAATAGGGAAAATCAGACTTGCGCGATACCCCTTTCTAAGCGACAGCAAAGCAATCGGTTTTAATCCCATCTCTACAATGTAATCCTTAACATATGAACTGTGACGTCTTAAGTAATCAAGTGGAGATCTTGCCAAAAGAGGCCAGT
The DNA here is from genome assembly GCA_002428265.1 of Bacteriovoracaceae bacterium UBA6153. Lineage (GTDB taxonomy): Bacteria > Bdellovibrionota > Bacteriovoracia > Bacteriovoracales > Bacteriovoracaceae > Bacteriovorax. Next base: position 295,238 of record DIUR01000023.1, on the reverse strand, counting down.
GCATATCATATTTCAAATTGTATCCCATGACTCTTGCCAATGAAACTTGATAGGCCATCCCGGCCGTTTGTTGAACATAGATAACAACCAACCAATAAAGTCCTATTGTTAACTGAACACTCCAGAATCCATAATGCTGCATCCAAACCGGGATATGATTAAAATATCTCCAAAAATACTGATCCATCAAAGAATAAATGACCATTAAGGAAAATCCCCATAATCCAAGCCAGATGATGAGAGTAAAATTCATTTTCTCAGAATCCCTGATTTTACTTTTGTGAAAGTAATCATACATAAAAAATTGAATCTGCCCGGGAAAGATGAAAAATACTGGACAAAAAATGAACTCAATATATTCAGATAAACTATCAAAAGTTGCACGCTCATACACTCTGCGGTCGATATACCAGCTTAAAACTCTCATTAAAAAGCACGACTTAAAAAGAATGAGAAAATATGTCTGCATCGGCGTGATACTTATTCTAAAAGTGTATAAAGACAATGGAACAAAGATCATAAGTGTAACGATTGACATTAATAGAGGGCCAATCATTTTTTTAGTTCTTGAGAGCTTCTCTAGATAATAGAGACCAACAAAAAAAATGATATATAGACAAGCAATGCTTACCATTGGACTCAATAACAAAAAAATTCCTAAAAAATAAAGAGGCGTTAAAATATTTTTTCGTAATGTCTTTTGTATGAATAAGTGGCAAATCAGCAGCAGTGGCAAAAGAGATAAGGAGTTCCAAATCCCTGAACGATAACCAAAGTTCAGCGAATATAAGAAAACTTTTCTAAAATTATCCTCTGCCAAAAAACCAATGACAGCGATGATGACAAGACATAAAATCTTGATAAGTTGAGTTTTACTAAATAATGATTCACGATTTTCAGTCATACTTATTTATTGATGTAGTCGAAATCCATATTTTTATAGTTTCTAAAAACGAAATGCTCTCCATCATTTTTTTTAATATAATTTGGAAGCTTGGCCTGATAAACACCTTCTTTGGACTCTATTAGAAAGTGAGGAACCGCAAGACCTGAAGTCCATCCTCTCAGAGATTCAAGAACAGCAATCCCTTGATCCTTCGAGACATTGAGCACAGCATGCTCTTGGGCCAAGTATTCTTTTAAATAGATTGAATAAGGCCTTACTCTCATCATAATCAGCTTTAAGTTTAAATCTTTAACAACTTCAGGACTATCATTAAGGCCTTTTAAAAAAGTCATATGATTATTGAGAATGATACCTGCATTCGCAAGCACTTCACATGCTTTAAATAACTCCATACTACACTCTGTAGGATGATTGATAAAAAGATGAATGATTGTCTGATTTCTTGATTCTAATCCACGAGCTAAATCGGTCGTTATTCTTTGTGGTAATTGAGTAAGTTTTGACAATGAAAAATTAATCACTGGTTTCGATTTATTGTCTTCATCAATTTTTTTAAAAAATTCACTATCATCTAATTCGAGGAGATGTATTTTCTCTTTATTGAGTAACTTGCAAGCGCTCACCAGTTGAGTGTCTAGATTGCCGACAGTATTTTGATAATAAGGAGTTCCCTTCTCGGAATCGCGACCTTTTATTTGCCAGTGCCAGTCTGCCCATTCATGAGCAGAAACTTTTGCAAATTCTCCTGATGGCGGGATTTTGAGAAAATGTTTTTCAATGTGAGATGACATAAAGACAATCCTTTTTAGAAACCTTTTCTAACAGAAAATATAAAATAGTAACCAACATATAAAATAATGAAAGTAAGTGCTCTTCCCATCCAATGATGTTTTTCAAAAAAATTATGAGCTCTTTTTGTAAGAAGAATTTCAGGCAAAGACATCATCGCCACAAAAACCCCAGTCACTAGAAATCCAATTAAAAGAGTCCTTCCCTGTCTGTAAGGTTGATACCCTACTTGCGTGCACGAAAAAATCAGATAAATAATCCCAATAATGACGATTTTAAAATTCACCAATTTGGAGTTCCACCTTATTAAATTAGTCATCACAGGCTTTGTAATAATTTCAAAAATATAGTCTCTGACATAAAAATGCATACGCTTCCAGTAATCAGATGGAGAAATAGCAAGCCATGGCCTGTTCATATCAACTTGAAGCTTATAATGAAATGAATTGAGCATAGAGACCTGTATGCATGAATTGGCTGCATGAAATAAAATCGCGACCCCAATGCTGACAAATGCCCCGATATAGGCCTTTCCAAAAAATCCAATGTTTTCCAGATTAAGAAAATAATATTTTTGAGCGATCCCATAAATAATCAGAAGAAAGACTCCTGCAAAAGTCTGATATAAAAATAATTTAAAATCTGATGCTGTAATCTGATCTTTGTCTATTCTCGAATTAAAAAATCTTTCAGGAGTAAGGACGTTGAGATCGCTGGTAAAGAAAAAGAAAACTGGATTAAAAAAGAACTCTAGATAGTTTTTTATACTATATGTTTTGTCATACAATCTCACACTCACAGTCCATGCAATAAACTTCAAGGCCCAGGTCACATGGATCATTAGCCAAAACCAGCTTAAACTGTTGGCAATTTGCAAATAATAGATTGATGAGAATGTAAGTCCTGCTAAAACGACCATCCAGAAAAAAGTTAAAGGTCCACTATCTCGCTTCTTTGAAACTCCCCAAAAAAAGAAAAGAAAAAAGACTGTGATAAAAGCGCCTACGTAGAGATTATTAACCAGCACTAAGGCCATGAGGAAAAAAAAGAGCGCCTGAAACTTCTCCATTAAGAATGTCGCAATCAGAAGTATTAATGGAATAAGAAAAAGAGGATAAAAGATCAGACTTTCAGAAGTCCCATAGGAAGAAAAATATTTCAAAGACTGAGGCAAGGTAAGCTCTATCAAGAAAAAAAAGAGAATCTGAATTAGAAGCAGTATTCTCCGTAAATTATTTTTTTCTAAAAGCATCCATTAATGGTACTCAAAGGCCCCTTCAATGCCAAGCTAGCTAGAGAGAATTGCTTGAAATTCTCTCACTATAATTACTGCAATTGAACTCGATCGCTTTATAATTGTACGAGGCCGCCAGTGAAAATTCGCTTAAGTCGTATTTTGTACAAATGTGCCTTGCAACATAGTTAACCGCTCCCTCTGTAGGCAGTAAAATCTGACAAGAATCGCCGTTTATTCTCATCCAGCTAACATCTGCGACAGGCGAATACTGCCAACGTTTAGAAGAATAATCACAAGCGGCCCTTTGATTAACAATTAGGGTTAAATAACTTGTTTCAAACCTGCGACCGGAAAACATTTTAAAGCCAAAAGGACCTGGAAGAAAACTGAGAGATCCAACAAAAGTCAGACTCATTAACACAGGAACAATCCATACCCTGGTATTTTTAAAATCGGCCTTCCCATATTCTAAGAGAATTGTCTTTTCCTTTTTATAACTCAGAAGAATTTTTGCATGGGCCAAAGCAAAGAGCAGGACAAGGACATAGTTGGTAATAACAATAAGACTTAAATCACTAAGCTTAGCCGTCGAGATATAAATATAAAAGGCCCAAAAATAAGGTGTCTTAAGAAAATGAGAAAATGGCATTTTCTCCAGCAAATTTTCATAGCCACTGCTAACAGAGATAAATAAAGGCAAGAGCATAAAATAAACACTGAGAACTGGAGGATTCAAAATACATAAGGACAGAAGGAAAAATCCAGCGACATGAACAAACAATTTTGGTTTTAACATTAAGCCAAATGCAATGACTAACTCCATAGCAATAGAGACAGGTGGGAGATATTTCATCATCGGCCCTAGCTTTACCGGAGACGCACCTGGAAACCATAAATCAAGAAAGCCAATAAACGATCCCCCTCTTTGAAATTCTATTCCAGAGAGATAATCGTTATTCAATTTATGAAAAGCAGAAAACAGAAATAAAGCGGCCAGGATCAGAGAGCTTCCCACTGCGCGAGCTCTCTTGTCCTGATGATTGAACACATAAATAAAGGCGACAATATAGAGTGTGAAATACCTGAAAGCAAAATTGCTTGAATATCTAAATATGGTAACTAAAAGGAAAGCGCCTATAATCAATCCAATCATTGATTTAAAATACTTTTTTTGAAATAAGACGAGCAACCAAATTAAAGTCATCAAAGAAGCCACTAACTTGCCTGAAATAAATTCGGGGTAAAAATCAAACAATGGAATAGCGTCAGCTGGATTATTCCACTGAAGAGCAAACGCCAAAACAATTCCAAAAACGATGGCCTCATAGACTTTGAAATGGTGATCAGTCATATCAGCTTTTTGCATCGCTATTCCTGTGTTCATCTGGATTATTAAAAAGAAGAAGTCCTACCGTCTCTCTATTGATTTGATGACGCATCTTGAAGAGTCTTCTATCCAAATAATAATGAAGAAAAGAAAATGCCACAGATACGCTGGAAATTAGTATTAACCATGGAGCAAGATATTGCCCACTTCGGATTTTTTCATAGTTGTCGATTCTAATGACTGCGAAGACAATAACTGCAGCAATTAACATAAATGCTAATATAGGTCTTCTTAATGAATCGTTCTTTATCATTTTCCTCGTCACCAGCCCATACTCGATTCCATGTATGGAAGTTGTCGCAAATATAGCAGTCGTAGAAATAATCGTAAAAGGCCAGATTAAATAACGAAGATTAAAAAAGCTTTTTCCCAGATAATCTTTTTTAAAAAAATAAAATGGATGAATAACTAACATTAATGCGAGTAAAAATTTTATCCAGATAGAATACTTAACAAAACTCTGAACCATAGAGAGAGGGAAATCAAATAATCTGGAACTCACCATTATGTAGAACGAACCACTCAATAAGACAGAAAACATCAAAGTTGAAAATAGAAATCGCTCTATCTTTTCGGCTTTATAAAATAAGGCATCTCTTGGAAGATCTATAGTATATAACAGTGATAGGCCAAAAGTTTGCGACAAAGCATGGTGAGCAGCAAAAAGAAAATTAATAAGAACAAAAACAAAAAAAACAAAACGGTACTGATGACTAAAATATATTAATAATCCAAAAAAAAGAATCATCGTACTAAAAATCAGGACTTGCTTTCTCCAGAATGTTTCCTGACCTCCATGATGATCAATCCATTTATAAAGAGGCAAAGTTGAAGTCAGAAGAATTAAGGTAAATGCATTATGAGTAATATTTAAAAAAATAATATTCGTTAAAAATGCATTCTGCTGTCTGCTGAATGTATAAAGATAATTAATATTATAAAAATACTCAATTACCATGAGGATAAAAAATATCATGGGAAACAATAAATTTATCATTTCCGACTTACGGGTAAATATCGCTTTCTTAAACATTCCTTTACACATGTAAGAATATTATAAACCCTAAAATGCTTAAAATTCACTTTTATTTACTGATATATCTAGGTAATTCTATTAGAATTAAAGCTGGCAAAACACCTAGGGACTCCAAGTATGAATATTCGTGAAAAAATTGAAACCTTTTTTCCTTTGGCCTTATTAAAATCCCCTGAAATGATTCTTATTTTCACAGTCACACTTGCTATGCTGATTATTGAGTACTTTGGTTGGCAAGGAGTTTTTCACTTTCATTTTCAAAGTGTCGATTGGTATAGATCCTTAACTCAAAATGACAAATTCTTCTATGCTCAAGTTTGGACAACCTTTTCCTTCTTCATCGTCCTAGTCATTTTTCCTTCGGTTATTTTTAAAGCTTTTTTAAGAGATGTGGACTGGATGCTGAGAAGTCCGCTAAAAACGTCCTATTCGCAGTACCTGCTGTTGTACTTTATCATGTTCCCTGTGCTCATCATTGCTGCATCACGCCCGCAGTTTTATCAATTCTACCCTCTTTATCGCCCTGAAAACGCCATAGACTGGTTGAAGTTCGAACTCGTGTATCTTCCGCAATTTTTTGCCATTGAGTTCTTCTTCAGAGGCCCTGCTCTGGCCATCGCGGCCAAAATAAAAAAAGAAATTGCAGTTTTTCTTATGATGATGCCCTATGCACTCATTCATATTCATAAACCTTTTCCTGAAGCTGTCGGAAGTATGTTTGCTGGACTTATACTTGGTCATCTCGCAATGAAAAGCAGAAGTATCTGGCTTGGTGTCGTGCTCCATATCTCTATCGCACTCTCAATGGATTTTCTTGGACTCTATTATTCAGGCTTTTTTAATTAGCATTTATGAAAAAACCGAGTGCTTCACTGCTAATATCTATACATTAATCAAGAGAATTAGCTATAATCCTGTTGTCTCTAAGCCAAGGTAAAAATCTATGAAAAAGTACGGAATTATTATAGCAATCGAGAACTATTCTCCTCTGGTTGTGCCCGAATTATCTAAAATTGAATTTGCTGAAAATGATGCTAACTCAGTAAAAAAAGCTTTTATGGATCAGCTTTATATTGAAGAGGATGAACTCGTTTATTTAATCAACGAAGAGGCCAATAAAAATAATATTGAAAAGCGCCTGAAAAATATCTTTGCCAGAATAACGATGGAAGATGAGTGCTATTTTTATTACGTCGGTCATGGGTTTAATACCAATTCAAAGAACTACCTTACATGCTGGAATACTGATAACTCCAACCTTGAAGAGAGCTCTCTTTCAATTGACGATGTTTTTCTTCAACCGCTAAAGGCCGTTAAAAACAAAAAGAACTTTATTTTTATCGACTCATCCGCTGAAGAATTGAAATCAAAAAATAAAGTTAAAAGTGCTGCCAGTAACTTAGTTGAAAAAGAATACTCCGAGCTCGTTCGTGCCAATCCAGGCAACTCAATTTTCTTATCTTGTTATCCTGGAGAAAAATCATTTATTTCTGTCTCTGCCAAGCACGGCATCTGGTGTCTTCATCTAGTAAATGCGATGAACGGTAAAGACGACTCTGCCATTGATAAAAACAATGCCATTACCAATGTCTCACTTGGGAAATGCTTATCTGTTAAAATTCCTCAGTATATAACAAAGACAATGTTCATTAATGACAGGCAAAGTCCTTACAGTGTTATTGACGCCAGTCATGTCGCTCCTATCATTGCTTTTGAAAGTGATGAAGAATCAGATACAAAGAACGTAGAGATTCAATTTAATCAATACACCTTGTCTCGCGAACAAAACATTCCTTTTAAAAACTTTGAAGGATTCAATAAGGCCCGTCACAAAATCCCAAAAGACCATAGTAGCTTTGCTTCAAAACTGGCCTTAGAACTAGCACAAGATGAGTACTTAAAAGTTGAAATTGAAAATCTTTTTGATAAGGCCAGAAAAAACTTAAGGTTAAAGAATAGTAATACTGTAAAAGACCCTGAAGGCGGATCACTTCACACTGAATTTTTCAGATACAATATCAGTGCCGAGCAATCTGCTGACGACTGCACAGAAGTGACCATCAAGAGAGAATTAGAGCTTAGAGTTCCTTTGAGTAGCTTCCCAATGCCGATTGATGAGATCTTCACTGATGGGTTTGATACCATTACCTTCCCTATTAAAGGATCTCTGGATCAAGATTCATTGGAAGATGCCTTGTACGATCTAGAAGATGAAAATCAGGGAACATTTGAACATAAAGATAACTCTTTTTCATTTTTTCCAAAAAACATTAAAGGAATTTCAAAAGTTGAAATTTCTACGAACACTTTAAAAATTAGATTTGCTTCTTCTCAAACGACGGTTGCTGAAATCCTAACTTATACTCAGCAGACTCTGGAGATTATGGCGGCGACTCTTAAGAATTTATTATCATAAATTAAGGGCCTTCAAAGGCCCTTAATTCACATTTTACAAAGTCGACATATCAATAACAAATCTATATCTAACATCACTCTTAACAACTCTCTCATAGGCAACATTCACTTGATCTGCAGAAATTACTTCTATCTCACAAGCGATTTTATGCTTATCACAGAAATCCAGCATTTCTTGCGTTTCTTTAATCCCACCGATAAGAGAGCCTGAAAGACTTCTACGTCCACCAACAAGAGAGAAAGCACCTACTGGAATGGCCTCTTCTGGAATTCCACAAATAACTAATGTTCCATCTCTTTTTAAGAGTCCAAGAAATAAATTCCAGTCCATCACTGCTGAAACGGTATTGATGATCAAATCAAATTGCCCTGCAAGTTTTGTAAAAGTCGACTCATCGGAAGTGGCATAAAAATGGTCTGCTCCCATGCGCTTGCCATCTTCCAACTTACTTAGTGAATGGCTTAATACTGTCACTTCAGCGCCTAAAGCATGTGCGATTTTAACTCCCATATGCCCAAGTCCACCGAGACCAATAATAGCGACTTTTTTTCCAGGCCCTGCTTTCCAATGCATAAGCGGTGAGTAAAGAGTGATACCGGCACATAACAATGGGGCAGCTGAATCTAAAGGCATACTCTTCGGAATCTTTAAGACATAGTTTTCATCAACAGTAATTTTATTTGAGTAGCCACCTTGTGTGGGAATATCGGTTCCACGCTCAGTTGAATTATAGGTCCCAGTCATACCTTCTTCACAATACTGTTCAAGGCCCTCAAGACATGATGAACAATGTCTGCAAGAATCGACAAAACAACCTACACCAACATGATCACCAACTTTATATTTTGTAACTTTACTTCCAACAAGGGCTACAACACCGGCAATTTCATGGCCTGGCACCATTGGAAAAACAGACCCACCCCATTCGTCACGCACCTGATGGATATCGGAGTGACAAATACCACAGTACTTAATATCGATAAGAACATCGTGTTCGCGAGGAGCTCTTCTCTCGAATGAGAAAGATTTGAGTGGAGCTTTTGCGGCCAGTGCTGCAATCCCTTTGGCCTGAATAAATTTTGAATTAGAAGCGATATTTTGAATTGTCATTTTATAATCTCCCGTAAGATTGATTATAAAAATTTAGGCGTATTGGTGATAGATATCAAGATGAAAAAAATAATTGTGGGTATCAAACAAGTAACAAAACATACTGCTTGTAATAGAAAATTTATAGCAGTTGAGACGTCCCAACTGCTAAAAATAAATATTAAACGTTACCGTGACATTTTTTATATTTTAATCCGCTTCCACAAGGACATGGTTCATTTCTACCAACCTTTGGCGTCTCTCTTACGATTGGAGTTAGAGGTGGATGCTCCACTTCCTCTTCCCCTTCTTTGTAATCATATAGAGGTGGATTTTCATGCATAGCTTTAGCAATCTTTAAGCTTAAAAAATCATTTTGCTCAATTGGCTTCGGCGTAGGTACATCAGACTTTGGAGTTGATGTTTTTGCCGGCGCTTTAGCTGGTGCTGGTTTTTTAGCAGGAGTCGCAGCCTTTGGAGCTGGAGTTGCTTTCACTGGAGCTGCTACTTTCTTAGCTACTGTTTTTGGAGCTGCTGCCGGAGCTGCCTTAACGACTGCTTTTTTTGCAACTGGCTTTTTAGCTACAACTTTCTTAGCTGCTGGCTTCTTAGAAACGACTTTCTTCGCCACAACTTTTTTGGCCACGGCTTTTTTCGCCACTGGTTTTTTAGCGACGACTTTCTTTGCTGCAACTTTTTTAGCAACAGCTTTTTTAGCCGCTGGTTTTTTTGCTACTACTTTTTTGGCCACTGCTTTTTTAGCAGGAGCTTTTTTTGCACCATTTTTAGCTGCTGGCTTCTTTGCCACTGCTTTTTTAGCTGCTGGCTTTTTAGCCGCTGCTTTCTTCTTAGCTGCTGGTTTTTTAGTTGCCATGTGAACTCTCCCGTTAGATTTCATACGCGAATGTGAAGTTCGCCTATCAAGTATGTAGCAGGATTTTATTTTGGTCAAAATTTAAATGCACATCTCTAGTATCAACAGGTGTTACTGGACATGGCGTTATTGTAAGAAGCGTCCTTTGGGGACTACATTCCACAACACTTTTTGAATTTCTTCTGACTACCACAAGTGCAAGGATCATTGCGGCCGACCTTTGGTGCATCACGAGTGATAGGCTTTAGTGCTTCATGGTGGTGATGACCGTGGTTGCAGTTCGGGCCATGAACGTGCCCATGGTCTTCAGTTTGAGTTTCTTCAGTTGTATTTTTTGATTCTTTCGTTGAAGTCATGCCCATCTCCCGTATTAGATTTCCTACAAAATAGCATTTCTATTATTTTTGTCAATTTGCAAATAATTAAGACATCAAGGCATGGATTTGATAAGCCCATTGTATAAATTTTAAACGGAGATTTGTTATGTCTGAGAGAGTTTTCACCGATGGAGATTCAGTTTTGTACGCTCCTGTTTCTGGCGCGGCCTTAAAGAAGTTCAAAGTCACTGGTGCCGTGAAAGATGCCAAGACTCGTGAATGGAAATATAAAATAAAAAGTACTGATGGGACAGAGTTGAAAGATATTGAAGAAAAGAAGCTGACGATGGATTAAAAAGTCACCCTGTTTTGCAGGAACAGGGTGAGCTTGTAAGGTCTATTGGTATGTGAAAGTTGTGTTAACTGATGTTGGGTAAGTAGACGGGTCACCTGAGTACCAAACTTGTGCACTATTGATATTAATGCTTACCTTTTTAGGTGAAGCAGTGAAAGTTCCAACGTTATAATAAGAAGTCGTGTGAGTTGGGAATGGTGCATAAGTATTACATGTTCTGCCTGAAAGTGTTTCTGTAGCGCTAGCAGTACCTACAAGATTCAAAGAAGGTGTTCCACAGTTAGTAGTATTATTAAAAAAGTTTTTATATGCAGTGATGTTACTAGGAGAACTCATTACAGAGCTTCCTACAACAAATTTAACTTTTGCTGAATCTGCTGGGGTTGTTGAAGCACCTTCAACTGAAAAAGTTCCAAACTGAGTATATGCAATCAACTCATCTGCACCAGGAGCGCACGTCACACTATCAACAACCTTCATAGTGAAGTTATAATTTCCATTTGTCTGAATTGTGAAACTATATCTAACTCCCTTACCAGAATCATTGCCTGTACCTGCCTTACATTCCGAATAAGCAGTTCCCGCCAATTCGGCCACAGTTGCTAAAGCTCCGCCACCGCCTCCAGCGGCCGCAGTCGTAGCAGCTGCCTTATCTTTTTTACATCCAACTGCCGCTACAGTTGATAAAAGTACTAATAACAAAATACCCTTTTTCATCGTATTCCCCTAAAAATTAAAAAATGCCTATGCCTCAAGATTAGGTGAATCACAAAAAATAGATACTGTTATTTATAAAATATTTTTAGTTAGTACTACCAAACAGTATTGCTGATTAAGAGTAGTCCCGCTAAGATCCCTATGAATTAGTAAAATAAAAGGATTATATGAATTTAAAATTTAAAACTATTCCAAAACTTATAATCACACTCTTCGTTGTGTACACACCATATAGCATGGCAAACGAATTTGAATACACTGTCGATGCTTCTGCCAGGTCGTACTCTGCAGGATTATCCGTTGTCCCCACTGTTGCTTATAAGTTTGCTCTTTGGGGTGCAGATGGTGATCCACTTCAAGGCGCAATGAAACCTAAGCTAATAGCAGATCTCTCGCCTGCTACATATAGTGGCAAGGCCGAACTTGAATTTGCTCCTGTCACGTTTTTTAGTCTCTCTGTTGGGAGAAAACTGATGAGAAGGTTTAGCACTTTTGATGAGGACATATGTAGAAACTACAACTGTGTTGGGAGCATGAACTCAACTGATGCTACTGCAAAACTTCTCTTTAAATTTGGACCTATCATGGGAAGTCTTAAGTACACCAAAGCTTTCTTCGATTCAAAAGATGATAAATCACAAGCATTAGTGGACCCATCTACTTATGTATTAATTAATCCCACCAACGAAATTGCAAATCAAATTGAAGCGATCGTTGGAACTGAAATTAATGATTCTTGGATGACGGGTGTGCTGATTCAAAATGTAAAACTAGAAAAAAATCACGGGAATCAAAATGGCCAGTACCTGGTTGCTTTGAAAAAAAATGGCCACACAAATTACATTGCTGGCCTTGGAAGATTTGAGTCTCAACTGAAAGTTGCAAAACCTAGTTTCATTTTTACTTTTAATTATAATTGGCAATAATATAGTTGAAGATTTGAGCGTATCCACAGATGTAAACCTTTTACAAACTCTTATACTAAGCTTTCCCCTGCAATTTCGGAAACAAAGGACTGGCCAGTACAAATACCCAAACGACCAACACAAAAGGCAAGGTCATGGCCGGCATTCCTAAAGGCTCAAGCGCAGCCGAGACTCCCGCAAATACGACAGTGGTCACTATCACGGCAAGAGACATATAAATGATAGAAGCGATATTAATTGCTGTAAAAATTCCTCCCACTGCAACGGCCGTCAGCACAGAATTAAAACTAAAAGCGCCAGAGCGAATCGCTGGCTCTGCTGCCCCTAAAATCCATGCAATCAATATTCCTGTCAATGATCCTAAAAGCCCCATGATAAAAGCACGTCTTGAACTAATTAAAAGGGCCAAAGAAAAAATAACACCAGTAACAATATTTTCCTGAAAAAAGACTTGTCCAATCCCATTGAACAATCCTTCTGCCACTGTAGAAAGTGTGACAATTCCCTCTACTGTCGCAGCAATAGGTAAACCTGCATTTGGCAATACGTTTGTCGACTGAAGCCTACCAAGTCGCGCGCAGGCCAATAAAAATCCTAGCGCAGTAAGAACAAAGGGGGAAGTAAGTGTCGGCATCTTCCAGACATCTAATAATCTGATTGCTGCTGCCATCAAAACAGTTGAAAAAGAAGAGGCAAAAATAACATATACCCAAGTCAGCGAATCAGAATGAAGAAAATAGCTAAGTGCTATTGCAACCAACGCACCATTGAAACCAAAAAGTCCTGAGCGGACTTTAGAAGGATCCATTCCAAAAATAATAGCAGTCAGAGTGCTCACTACTGTTCCCACTAAAACGGCCACCCCAAACAATGTTGAGTTATAAAATATTCCGATAAAAAAAAGGAGCCCAGAATAGCTGTTGTTTTGTAACAAGACCTGGCCAATGCCTCGGAGTACTGAATCCATAAAAATTGGTAAATTGAATGTAAGAGATTTATCGTCGATAACAAGACCGTTCGAGCACAATTTGAATGACATCAATTCTCTCCGAATTTAATTTTCTCTTAAGTTTAGAAAAGCTCTATCTTACATTAGCATTTCAGGCTGAGCAAATATTGATTCTTTAAATATTCGTATGAGTTTTACTCGACTTTCCTTTTAGGTTAGATTGCTAATATACTAATCAGGATATTTAAACTTTTTTGGATGGCCTTTCAGTATGACAACTCTTCTTATTCTCGATCTTGTTGGAACATTTGTCTTTGCTCTCAGTGGGGCCATTGCTGGAATAAAAAAACGCCTCGACCTTTTTGGCGTGCTGGTGATTTCATTTGCAGCCGGAAATGCCGGCGGAATTACCCGCGATATCTTGATTGGTGCCGTTCCTCCCGGGGCCATCAGTAACTGGATGTATATCGTAGTCTCAATGTTTGCTGGGCTAGTCATATTTTTTTACTCTTCATTTATTCACCGCCATAAAAATTTTATTCTCATATTCGATGGTGCTGGCCTTGCACTTTTTGCAGTAACAGGTACCCAAAAAGCGCTTACATTTGGGCTCAATCCACTGGCAGCTGCCTTGCTTGGAATGTTGACTGGAATTGGAGGAGGAATCGTGAGAGATTTGCTTATTAATGAAATCCCCACTGTCTTACGGGCAGAACTTTACGCTGTTGCAGCGCTCGCAGGTTCATTTATCGTTGTGGCAGGATACGAATTAAACTTTCATCCAGCTACGATGTCCATCATTGGTGCATTTACATGCTTCGCTATTCGTTTCATGGCCATACGACGTGGTTGGAAACTTCCGATTGCCGACATAGGTAATGAATCTTAATGAATAATTTTTAAATTATTTTTTGGATTAACTGCCAAAGCAATGTTAGAAATAAATTCAATTTATTCTAAGGAGATTCATTATGGTAAAAGAATTTTATAATTTTCTAAAAGCATATAGTGTAATCGGTCTGGCCATTGCTGTTGTCATTGGAGGAAAACTCAATGACCTTATCAGTAGTCTTGTTAATGATTTACTTATGCCTCTTGTTTTCCAACCTGCGCTCCAAGCTGCCAATGTCGACGATGTAAGAAAACTAAGTTACAACGGTATTTTTTACGGAAAAGTATTAGGTACATTTGTTGATTTCATTATTGTCGCTTTTGTTGTTTTTTTCATTTCAAAATTAGTTCTCAGAGAAGAGACTGTGACGAAAAAATAAAATCTGTCACCAGAAGACTCAAAGATAACATCAAGATAATTAAGTTCTCCATGAAAAAATCAAAAGTTTAGTTTAAACGAGTCCTTTAGGTTTATAAACAGAACCTTATAAGGCCTTTACGTCTTCATAAGATTTTATATCGGTATCATGAATACGTTTTATAAGATGCGAACGATTTAATTCCGTATGACTCTTTAACCCCATCGCTCCTAACATTTCGGCCACAACCTTAACAGTTTCGTTATGAAAATTCTTAACTCGCACACGCTTACTTGTAACGTGCAGTCCTTTCATAAGTGCTTTGTCCTGAGTTGCAATTCCTGTCGGGCATTGATTCGTATTGCATCGAAGGGCCTGAATACATCCTAATGAAAGAAGCATTGATCTCGCAGCATAAGTTGCATCAGCACCTAAGCATAGCAATCTGATGATATCGAATGCCGTTGTTATTTTTCCTGTTGAGATAACTTTAATCTGATCTTTTAATCCTGCTTCTTTTAATTTATTAACAACAAAAATTAATGCATCTTTACCAGGTGTACCCATATAATTTGTAAATTCTAACGGGGCTGCACCAGTTCCACCTTCAGCACCATCGACAACAATAAAATCCGGATAAAGTTTTAATTTCAACATGCTAGAAATTAAATCTTCAAACTCCTGATGATAACCAATACATAATTTTATACCAACGGGTTTTCCACCCGAGAGTTCGCGTAATTTATGAATAAAGATCATCATCGAATCTGGATCATGAAATGTACTATGTCCTGGCGGAGATAAAACATCCTTGCCCATTGGAACATTTCTAATTTTAGAAATTTCTTCTGTAACCTTGGCCGCAGGTAAAATACCACCATGCCCCGGTTTTGCTCCTTGGGAAATTTTTAATTCGATCATTTTCACTTGTGGTAGAGCTGAGTTCACTTTGAAAAGCTCTGGATCAAATCCACCATTCTTCGCACGGCATCCGAAATAACCTGTACCGATTTGCCAGATGATGTCTCCACCTGGTTCAAGGTGATAAGGAGATAAGCCTCCCTCACCTGTATTATGTGCAAAACCACCATCTCTAGCTCCACCATTCAAAGCAAGAACAGCACTTTTAGAAAGTGAGCCGTAACTCATCGCTGAGATATTAAAAATGGATGCTGAATAAGGTTGCTTGCAAAGATCACTACCAAACGTAACTCTTAAAGTGTCAGCGTTCACGTGTGTTGGATAAATTGAGTGAGTCAGATATTCATATCCATCTGCATAAACATTTTGTTGAGTTCCAAAAGGGATTGAATCGATTTGTTTTTTTGCTCTTTGATAAACAATCGATCTTTGCTCACGACTGAAAGGTCTTCCGTCTGTATTTGATTCAACAAAATACTGATTAATCTCCGGGCGTATTTCTTCAAAAAGATAACGAAAATTTCCAATGATTGGAAAATTTTTTCGAATGGCATGTGTATTTTGCAATACATCTCTCAATCCGATGTAAAGGATCGGGCAACTTAACAACAATGTCCAAAGAGCAATTGGTTCATAGTAATAAAAAATTGGAATAGTCATTATAACGAGAAATAAAAAAGAATAAAAAAATTTACGCATAAATTTCCCCAAGCCTCGAATTAGTATATTTACCAATTCGGGTTATTCATCGCTTACTTTAAATATCAAATTGATCAACTATCAAATGTGGTAGATTTGAGTTTGAACTGGCTAAGGATTGAGGGTAATACATATGAACTAAGGCCAAAGGATTATCCGTGGCCCTTAAAAGCTAAAAAATATTGTTTTTTCCGAGGTACCCAACTCAAGATTAATCTGGAATTGACCATATACAGGGCTGTATATTTCATACCATCTAATAATTTGTGCTGCTAGATTGCATGTCAGCCCTTCACTACTCTCTGAGCAATCTTGCATTTTGAATGGAACTTCAATTTGTATTTGTGGAAGAAATAGTACAGGTAACGTCTCTGAGCCTGTAGCAATTTGAACGATATAAGTCACACTAACTGTAGAATTGTAATTTCCTGATGCTTGCTCATCAATCATTTCCTGATAGTTGCTCGAAATGAATTTTGAAAGCGCTTGTTGATCAATGGCAAAGGCTGAACAAGTAAAGGCCATCATAAGAAAAACAAAAATAAACTTCATAATAACCTCTTGGATTAAAAAACTACTTATATCACGACTCAAAAATGTTTCTCCTTAACTTTCTTAGCTCTATAAAAAGTACCAACTATCCCAGGATGACGGGATATCTCTATGTGATGATTTTCAATATAGAACAGATGATTAGATAGATACTTGAAAATGGTGGATTCGTCCCACCTCATTTAATTTTAACCACTTAATTTATTAATGTAAAACTTTTTGCTTACTTGAGTCACTTCTAGTCATTTTCAACTATAAATGGGAAACCTCTTCGAGGAATTCTTTTACAAATGGCCAATCTTCTTGATCTAAAAACTTTAATTCAACCTGATAACCTTTCCATTTATATTTTTTAAACTTATGTTTTTCAGGTCTGTGATCATGCGAATAAACACTAATCCTTTGCGTCGTTCCATCGAACGAATGTCTATGTGGTTTATTGTGCCAAGGCACTTCAACTAAGTAATCTTCATCATGGCGATTATGATATCTCAAATGTGAACTATCGTTCTTACTTAAGCAGTTATAACTAAAATCTGAAGTCATTGCTAAAGAACTATCATCTTTTGAAATACGAGTTTCTTTTGTGATTTTTACATCAAAACCATTTGTTGTTTCGAACTCTATTGAAAACTTTAAAATTTCGTAGTCTTTTTTATCTTTAAAACGAGTTATTGTGTACTCATGTTGGCCAGAAGAAATCAGCCAATTAAAATCCTGAATTACTTTTTTGTGAATTGCAATGTGTGTTGATAAATCAAACCAAATGCCATGTTTTGTTCCCATTGGGAAACCTTACGCTTGATTTCTTTCGATGAATGAATATTTTTCTAGAATTTCTAGACTAATATTTGAGCCAAATTCAAGCTCATCTGCTTTTTTGACTAATTCTTTATAGCTGGTGATTTCAAATTTTTCACAATATTGATTAAGAGTATTGCGATATTCTAGCAATGTATCTTCAGTTGAGACAACAGGTGTGGCCATAAAAATAGCCATAGCAGCCTTTTTCTCTTCTTCAGTGATGTGAATAGTTTGTGTACTCATAATTTTTCTCTCTACTGACATAATATCATTCCTAGCTCGTATTAATAAAAACCGTGAAAAAATAACCATAACCATCATAACATACTGAAAACTTGAAGAAAATAGGTGGATAGAATAACCTATCCACCTATCTTTTTAACGTATTTTCAGCACATTCTCAGACCCAACAACCGTAGGCATAACCCTAAAGTTATCCGTAACCCCTTTAACATCTACCCCCGCCATGCGGATATAGATCTGAAAGGTCTTAAAATCGGCCCAGCCCCCCATCTTCATTACCTGCGTAGGCTCTGCTCCTGATGCCAAAACATGAGTTGCAAAACAAGCTCGTAGCGTATGAAAGTTGACGTATTTTTCAATTCCGAAACTTCTTAAGAAGGTTCTTAGAATTTCACCAGCCATTCCGTGATCCCATCCTGACAACCGTGGAAGAACAAATTCTTCGTTACCTCTGATATTTTTTAATTCAATCAAGACGTCTTTTAGATCAGATGAAATGTGACCATTTCTCCAATCTGAATTTTTAGTCGCTTTAATTGCACCTAATCGTTGGCTAAAAGATTTAGTTATCCTTATCAGATTGTTGTCGAAATCAATATCACTCCACTTCAAAGCATGGAGTTCACCCGATCTCATCCCTGTAAGAATTGCAACAGCCCAAACGTGCTTCCATGTATGATCTCGTTGAAACGCTTCGTACATTAATTGCTTAATCTCATCAGTGGTGAGTATTGGTTTCATTTTTTTAGCTTCTTTAGGAAGCTCCATACCATGAACAGGACTATTTTTTACGTCCGCAATCAAACCTTCTTCCATCCCCCAAGTATAAACATGATTAATAAAACCTTTCACAGTTTTAATTCTCGATAAACTTAGCCCTGAGTTAAACATGGTATCAATAAGTCTTCTGCCATCTGCTCGTGATATATCTGCCGTCCTTTTTAAAAGCCACACTTCGGTATGTAGAAACAAAGTATTCTCAACGTCGTGAAGGTGCTCTGGCGAATACTTCTTAACCCATTTTCGATTCCTCATGTGAACCACCCAACGATTAATAATTTCTTTCCAAAAATAGCCTTTGCCTTCGATTCTACTTATTTCTTCATAACAAACTTTAATTAGCTTTCCCTCTTCTCGTCTCGCTTCTGCCATTGAAGTAATATCTCTTTTAAGTTTCTGCACACGCACTTTTTGAACAGTGCTATGAAGTGAAACATAAACTCGATACATGGTTTTTCCATTTTTTTCATAAGTCTTGATTGCCATAATTTCTCCTGTTTGTTTAATAAACAGCTAAATCAAGCATCTCATCAAGCTCATCTCTTCTAAAATACAAACGCCTTTTAAACTTTCTAGCTCTCAAGTCTCCCCGATAAACTAAATGTCTAATTGCATCTGCTGATTTTCGAAGATATCTTGCGGCATCTTCCGTCGTCATCCATATTAAGTTGTTAAAGATCTCACTAGAATCTTTCGATTCTGTCTTTGAAACATACCTTAATTTATTAGCTTCTGTAATAGTTTTTTTACCCATACGCTCTCCCTGTAAGAACATTTAAAGTAACGATTGCCCAATGGAATTTGCCAGTACTTCAAAGTACTCTCGTTCAATTCCTTCACGATCCTTGAATCGTTTCAACTCTTTACGGCCTCGCACAAAAACCTCATTCCCTTTTCTTAAATGGACAGAGCAAAGTTCTGCAAGTTTTCCAAAGACAACAATTTTTCTCCAAATGGTTTTTGATTGTTCATTCTTAATGCCAATAGACATTTCACAAACAGGCTCACCTCTTTTGGTGTAGGCAAGATAGGGATCAATTCCTAGTCTTCCTGAAATTAGCTCAAAGTTTTCATTTTGAATCATGCACTCACTCCTTTTAAACATTAAGCTTCTTAACTAAAAATTCACCTAAGGACAGCGAGGTTTTATTCTTCTCATTATGCTCAATGAGTAACCTCTCTATTTTTTCCATGTCAGTCAGGGCACTTTCTTGAATGCGTTCAATATCTTTACTCGTAAGCTTAGGAATTGAAGCGACAATGAGGTCTCGTAAAACAATTTCACGACCAAAGTTTTTATTATTGGCTTCCTGAAGTAGTTTTCCTATTAAGTCTCTTGTTTCTATTTCCTTACTCACATCAATAAAAAACTTGCTCTTCTCAACATTTTCAAAAGTCTCCGAAACATTTTTATTATCCTCTACACTTTTTTTTACTCTACCTCTCTTTTTTTTCTCTCCCCCTTCCTCCTCCTCTCTCCCTATACCTATCTCTCTATCCATACCCACCTCTACTTATACTTTAATTACTTTACTCATCTCTATCTCTTCTATCCCCGCCTTCATTCATCATATATTCCCAAATTGACCACCTCCTCGATATCTACGTTGAGAGGGGGTGGTCAATTTGGTACCTGAATTTATGTGAATGATTCAGCGGGGATAGATCCCTCTCAAAATCACAGGAGTCACAAACGTTTGCCTTAGGGATTACACCAGGAATCTTCTTAGGAATCACTTCTATCTCCCAGTAAATCTTTGAACTTTTTAAACTGCTTTTTATAAAAAATTTCTGATTCAGATAAATTGCTTAAGCGTTTCGAAATTGTGGCATTGAAAACCAAAACAATTTTTTGTTCTAAATCCAAGTGAAGATGCAATAAATCTGAATCTGCTAAATATTCTTCAAGCCTCTTTTTGTAAGAATTAAACGCCGACTGACTTTGAAAAAAATAAAAAACGTAGCTGTATTCCTTTGCTTTGGCATAGTCTGTGAACTTTTCAAAAATCCTTTTTTTATCTTTTCTCCAAAGTTCAACTTCGACGGCCATGTAATTTACATTCCCATTTTTCTCTAGCGTTACTATTGCATCTGGCTCGATTGACTTAAATCGCCAAGTGGACTTCGTTTTGTATTCGTGTGGAAGTTCTACTTCTTTTACGATTTTATGATTTAAAAGTTCTGAGCAAATAGATGAAACAACGGCATCATGACGAACATTGTCTGCGTTGAAACTGTTTAATCCTAGCTTTTGAACTAGGTCAGTCGAAGGGTAAACAATCTTATTAAAACCCTTATAGAGAATCGATTTTAGTAATCCACCTTTTTCTAAACGAACTACTCTTTGTCTAAAGGCCGAGTAAGATTCATTTTCGGCAACTAGTTTTTTTAAATCTACCGTTGTGACACATCTCCACTTTGAGATAATTTCAAATAATTCTGGATTTCTCTCAAGCATAAGTTCATTCATTACTGATCTCCTAATACACCGTGAACTTGGGTTCGTGTTTTATCCTGTTCTGCAAAATTAAGAGCTGGCATTTTATACTGAGCTATTTTTGATTTTCTAAAATCTCGCACATTGATAATGGCGTGCTCTTTTGGCGAGTGACTTAAAAGAATTGTTTGCCCTACGTTTATTGATTTTAACAAATCAGGGTGACAATAATATTCATATGCCTCTCGCATTGATCCTCTCCCCGAATCACTTCCTTGATCTGTGGCGGTTGTCGTCTTTTGTGAAAGGTACGTCCCAAAAGCAGAAGCGATCTTGTCTGCGTTTTCTGGATTGGTTTGTCTTTGAATAAGCCAAGTTGAATAGGATTCAAAAAGCTGTTTCATCAAAGTTTCACCACCTCCGATCATTTCAATATCAGAGTAAGACTGAACAGCTGTATAGATATTGATTCCACTTGCACGACACTTGTTGATTAGATCAATGAAGTCTGGATATAAAACTGATCCTGCCTCATCAATGAATAGGCCAATACTCTTGGCCATGGCCTCATGTGAATCATCATGTGTCCTTCCGATCCAATAAGATAAATTCATCGCCTCACTAACAAACATTTTCCCGATAGTTCTTGCGATCTGAGAGTAACCTTGAGTTGAGCAACCAATATAAATACAAGTTCTATCTGACCATGCCTTCTTCATGGTCATGCTTGGTCTTCCGTTTTTCAGCCCTTTCCTAAAACATTTGCCAAAGTCTGAATTTAATAAACGCTGGAACTGAGCTAATAAACCAGAGGTTTCCTCTTTATTATGTTTTGACTTTAGTTCGTTATAAACATCAAAAAGGTCTATCTCTTTTTTCTCATCATCCTTTGTCAGTGTTGCCAATGCTTCTTCTAAAGCAATTGAAGAGGCCGTTAAGTAGTACTCATGTGAGTTATTTCCCCAATCAAAGCTTCTCATTATCATTGCAATTCGCTGAGTATTAGTCATGTCGGCGATTGGATTAAAACTTTGTGCTTCTGGATCAAATTCAGAAAAGATGGAGTATTGTTTTCCATGATAAAGACAAAGCTTTTTAAAATCCTTAATTGCCTCTTTTGTACCCTTGGGATCAATAAATATGATCCCCTGATTTTTCTTTAGAGCATTGGCCATCAGGATATTTAAAAGATTCGTTTTCCCCCATCCACTTGCACCAATCAAAAAGACGTGTTTCGTTGGATCGATTTTATTTAAATGAAATGGCCTGTCATAATTAACTGACCATCCTAAATGATCTTCATCATCCATTTGTCTCTTATTATGAAGCATTTTTGTATTAAGGCGCAGATAAGGATTTTCTACTTCTTTAAACTTGAAACCGTTTTTTATAAACTCTATAAAATTTTTAGTCCCTCCTTCGACTCCTTTAGCAATAAGGCCTGTAGCTTCTTCAATGATGGGAACAAAAATACTCTCTAACCCACCATTATTTTTTGAATCCTTATTCATACGAATACTCCCATGCTTTGTGTTGCTCAACCGTGATGGTCTTTCCGTTTTCTAATTGTTCGACCCGTTCAGGAATTTCATGCTCGATAATAAAGGGGGCCTTCACTTTATTTTTTAAATGTTCTGGAACCGGGCCTGACTCGACTTTGTATTTTTTAGAATCTGTTGGCTTGATAGTGATATTTTCCATTTTTGACAATGGACTCAGCTCTTCGTTGTATTTTTGAGATTTTGGCATGATCATATTTGGCATATCCCTATTTTCTGGATCATCCATAAAGAAGAAGTAACCAAGCCCCGCTCCGATTAAAGCACCAATACTTCCCCATACTGCCATATTGGGTGCAATTGATTCCTTATTAGGACTTAAAGTCGAACTCCCGACAATTCCAAGAGTCACTCCTGATAATCCTCCATAAAAAATCGACTTCCTTAAAGTCCCGCAAGAAGAAATCAAAAGGCATGACATTGTAATAATAATTAATTTTGATTTCATAATTTAAACCTCTCGTAAAAATAAATGAGCACTGGTCTTCCTGCATTAATAAAGACCTTTGGCTCCTTTGACTGCATTTCGTTTTTCATAATGTCGTTAGTCTCATCAAGAGAATTCAATAAACCATTGGTTAATCTGTTCCTCGCTGTATTGGCCGTAATCTCTCCCAAGGGGCCAGTAAGCCTTTCAGTCTTTAATTCTATTAAGCCTCTTGAGAATGCCGTTGCAATTGTCGCCGCTACATATTCTTCCTTTCCTGTATAAACTTCATCAGCTCTAAGACCACTTGATCCATCAAGATTCAAAAGGCCTACTTGCACTTCGTATTCTTCATCTTTAGATGAAAGAATTAGCTTGTTACAAGCGGCCATCACTCGATTGAACTTTGTGACTCCTTTACAGCTAAATAAAGACTTCGTAGGTAAGATTTCATTTGAATTAACCTCGACCAAAAGTGGAGACTCCAAATTGGTCGAAACAACTGAATTTAGTAAAATTCCCTTAATCACTGTTCCGGTTTTGAAATCAAATTCATTTGTGAAATCCCAAACACCACTTTTTTCTTGGAACTTACCTAATAGAAGATTCGTTCTTTCCCCTTGCCTCTCTATAAGTTTTAAAACATCGTTGCCAGGAATCACCGCAACTCTTTTTCGTGCTACGCTCTTTACTACTTTTTTAACTTCAATCTTTTTTCGAACTCCTAATATTTTGAAATCCTCTTCTTGACCCCAAAGCTGGAAAGAGGAAAAAACGACTAAGGATATAAGTAGTAATCTTTTAATTGATTTCAATTAAATATCCTCTGATTGTTCACGATAAACGGAATCCCTTTTGAAAAGCTTCCTTCTCGGTCAATAATTTTGTCATTTACCAAAATGTTCTTTTTGGTTTTATTTTGAACTAGTGACGATGTTTCTCCTTCAAGGATGCGAACTAAATCATTTTCAAATTTTAAAACATAAGACCTGTTAATCTCCCCGCTGTGCAAATAAACAAACGAATGAGTTTTTTCACTATCAGTTGCTGGTTTTTTTACCTTGAATTGATAATGATGATCTTTAGTAATCACGATCATATCCGTCTCAGAAAAATCTTTTAGAGGTTGAACTACTAATATTTTTTGATTATTTGCTCTATGAAGTGCAAACTCACCTTCTTTGCCTGCACTCACATACTCGACTGGTTCATCAAAAACCAAAGTCGTTGGGTGTGAGACAGTTAAAAATAAATAGATCAGGCCTCTCGTTAAAATATAGAAATCCATCAATTACCTCCGGCTATTAGTTTTCTTTTTCATAGAGTTCATTTTCACGTATCTTTTGTATCTGATAATGAAACTCGGCTTCATCACCTTCTTCCAAAGAAAGATCAAAAGACCTAATCCCATCTTTAGTTTTGACTAGAACCTTGCAAGCTTCATCTGCACTAAAAACGGAACTTACTTTATCTCCTTCATCAAAGAGCATATTCTTGTAATTATCAGCGACGACTAATTCATAAAGCCCATCAGTGATTACTTTCTTTGAAAGCTTCTTCTGAATCATTTGATTTAATGCCATCGCACAAAAATCTCTTTTAGAGGCGTCTTCCGATAACCCTTCATCTGTCGAAACATACCAATGTTTCGTTCGGTTAAATACATTTGCTAAAAGACATAAAGCTGACACAAGCAAAGTTAGTCGTATGTAATTTAATAATTTTTCTTCAGCCGTCTTTTCCTTAAGCATGTCTGTAATCATTGCCACCACCTTCATTTTTCATTCCTCCTCTCATTCGCGATCGGTTCCCAGTCATTTTTGAATTCACGTCAGTTTTTTGATTTTTAAAGCGACCATTTCTATTTTGAAGAAATTGATTACTTAGCTTAGGCCTATTAATCAGCTCATCTCTGGCTTTCAAGTAATCGCTTGCTTCTCTTTTAAAGTTAGCCAATGGAATTTTTTGATCTCGTGAGTTTTTTGAATCTTGAAATTCAGGCCTTTTAAAGGCCTGATCTGAATTTGGAAGATTTCCATTATTCACTCCGTTTGATGATGCCGTAGGAATAGACTTATTAACCTCACGAAGTCGTGCTTCGCGGGCCAGACCATTTTCTTTTTTATTAATGACTGAATCTGCTCCCATAATGACTTTCTCTTTAAAGCTTGTATTTTTAAAATTGTCACTCAGATCGCCCATACCTCCCTTAAGCTTCTCAATTGGATTTTTACTTGTGAGAGTTTTCATAGAAGCACCAAGACCCTTATCTTTAGCGATTGCTTGGGCCTTATTAGAGACCGCTCCTTTCACTTTGTTCATCAACGGTTTCGAAGTTGAATTGTGTAAGACAGAGCCTACCGAACTAGTCTTTGCCCCAACATACTTTGAGGCCATGGAAGCACCGCCAATCAGAGTGCTCATAGCGGCCATCTGCCCTAAGCTTTCGGCCATTTGGGAAACTCCGCTATCACTCATAAGCTTTGACGTGATCATTGGAGCTAAAAGCAAAATTATGGTCATGATGAGTAGTTGTATTAATGACTCAAGATTTTGAACAATTCCACCTGAGTAAGTTTTAAAGAAAGCATCGCTGTCACCAATCAAGCAGAGAATGATCGCTACTACGAAGGGCATGAGAATACACCACAGACTCGACTTCACTGCTCCTTTTAAACTTCCTGAAGTAATAGGGAGAATACTTAAAACAGCACAAAGCCCGATCATGGCAATCGTCAAATGATAAGTTAAGCTATAGAGCTGAGTTAACAAAAAGAAGGCAATATAGCTTAGTAAGAAAATAATCATCACTATTGGATCATCAACGAGCATTTTTACAATGCTTGTGAGTTTACCCCAGACTCCTTTTTTACCGACCTCAACATTTTCACTTTTTGCTTGCTGATAGGCCGTCAAAAACTTGTTTTGCGGAGAATAGCGTTTTAAAAGTTCACTGCCAACCTTTAAACTTTGATCTACTGCCTCGACGTGAATAGGAGTCAGAAGCTTAATCGCCAAGAAAGCAATCACTGCCCTTTTTGAAACTCCGTTAAAGTCAAAATTATTAAAGCACTCCGAAATTATGCCAATATAAAAAGCTGGCAAAACAAACATCAATGCTACTTGATTTAAGTAATTGCTAAGACCTAAAACTTTAGGGTTAGAAATAAATAGTAAATCTTTTAAAAGCGAACTTGCGACCATGAATTACTCTCTGTTATTTCTGCCAAGACCTTTTCTGCTTATTCTGTAATAGGAATCTCTTTCGTCTTTTTTAATCGCTTCATCTTTCATTTCACGATTTATCAGCTTATTTTGCTCTGTGAGTTTTTCCGCAATGACATTTGTGACTTGGTTTTCTTCAACTTGGGCCTTATAGCTCAGAGAAGTATTTTGAGCGATCATCTTCTGAGCTTCATTGGTAGAGTTGACCTCGCCTGATCTCATTACCTGAGAGTTCGCAAACCGGATTTCCTTGTTGGACTTTCTGGCCCTTTCACTCAAAATAGATTCTTGAAACTCGTTTCTAGCTTCGTCTGAACGGTATTCACTAATAAGGCCCTTCAAAGACTCCGTTTCACTTCGAAGCGACCTGATTGCCGAGTTTAAACTTTCCAAGTCTTTTGGATTACTCTTAGAAAGATCAACATAATTTTGAGCTATATAATGAATTCTTTCGGCCCTAAAATACTGATCTCTTGCGATCTGATTGTACTTCTCCATTAGCTCCGTATACTTTTCTGCATTAGTTAAAAGCTTTTCAAGCTCATTTAACTGTCCTGCGGTGTTTGTCACTAGTTCAAAAAGTAGTGCCGTGTCGCTGTCGGGAGCAAAAAATGTCGAAGCATCGCTAGACTTCCCGACGTTCAGTGCAGAAATCCCAACTGTCATATAAACTAAAAAAACAATCTTACTCATTGATTCCCCCATAAAAATATTTAAAATGAATGTATCTATTCACGACTTCATAAAAATTAAAGATGCGCTCGTTTTCTTTCCTAAAAGCTTCAAAACTTAAATTATCTTCAAAATTGCTGGTAAAGATTTCGTACTCCAAGAAACTTGGAAAAAACTGAACGATCTTCCTTAAAGATTCTGTTTTAATGTAAAATTCAGAATGATTTCCTTTTTTAGTGATTAAGCCTTTTATTTTTTGCTGATCAAACTCATCTAAGAAGGTTTTGCATTCGGAGTTTTGGCTAAAATAAAATTTGGTATAACTATTTTGTGCGATAGCAAGACCCAATGAGGTTTGAATAAAATCTTCAATCCCTTGAGATATAGCTATCGCACTTGCCCCATGCTTTCTAAAAGTTCTAAAGCACTCGGCAATATAGTCAGCATTTTTTGTTAAGAAGCTCCAAACCTCGTCAAAGATAAAGACTCTCTTACCTTCGAGATGCTTAAAGCATTCTATTAAATAAATTATAAGCGGTGCTTTGATCTTATCTGGATAAAGAGATGTATCGACATAAGTAAGTTTTGAAAGTGTACGAACTTCATCATCAAAGAATTCCCAAATCTCACTAAAGTACAAATCAAGATCAGGCACTTCACTTGAAATTATCTTTATCAGTTCTTTAAATGAATTTGTCTTCTCGATATTTTCTTGAATCAGATTAAATATCTTCCCTTCAACTTTTGAACTTAGTTCATTCTCTGGAATGACACTTGTTATAAGCTCCTTTAAATAGTGAGTAGATTTAAACTGCATCGGATTAAAAGAAAGACTTAAGGATTCTCCCCCTAAAAACTTAACAGTCTTTTTAAATGAGTTCCCAAGATCCAAAACAATGGCCGAAGTTTCTTTTTCTATTTCATCTTTTAGAATCTTTTGGGCAATCATCGATTTTCCTGATCCTGATTGCCCAGAGATAAGAACATTGAAATTCAATGACGAATCATCAAAAAGATTGAAATAAACAGGGTTGCCTCTAAGTGAACTTATCGTCATGCCTGACTTATGAAGCTCATCACGCTTTAGTGGTAGCAAATTGGCCACATATGAAGTTGGTGGTTCATGAGTACGCTTAAAAGTGGGACTTACTCCAAACATGATAGATAAGAACAATTTCTTAAGCCCCACTGTTTCAATCAGAGGCTCAATCTCAAGCCTCTTCAGATTTTTAATGACTTCTTTTGTCTGCTCAAGAAGTTCAAGCTCTGATTCGGCCCGTACAATAATCCACGCCTCAACAATAAATAGAGATTCATTCCCCTCTATCATTGATTCTGTAATTTTCTCGGCCTCTGCATAGCTCGATTCCGACTCAATATTTCTCATGTGAGAATACAAATTGGAATGGTGAAGTTTCCTTTGCATCCCTACCTTTCTTTTAGCAATGACAGGATCAACCTTTTTGAGAAAAAGACAATAATCTCCAATATCCATTAGCTGACTTGGATTTATTCCCTTAGAGAGTTCATAAAGATTAATAAGGCGATAATAGACTCCATTTATTTTTAGAAAGTCTGACTCCAGGACTGTTTCTCCAAACGACTTTCCTAGGTCTATCAATAACTCATGTGGTGGATCGCTTTTAACAAGCTTTGTCTCTGGAAAATTTAGTTCACCTTCAAAGTTAGTTTCCAGAAATAGCTGCTCTTGTAAGGAATAAAATTTATAGTAAAACTCATTAGTCACTTTGGTATCTGTCATTAATCCTATTAGACCGCCTTTATTAAAGCGGTCTGAATTCGGACTAATTGGCAATTGGTTTAAAAAGACTTTAATCTCGTTATACCAATTTAAATTTTGTTCACTTGAGACGTGTTCCAAATCTTTCGGAATTAATTTATAAACGAAGCTTTTCATTGAGATCCTTTCTAGTAATTGTTGTTTTAGTCATAAGTACAAACTCAAAATGACGTCGCGGATAAAGCTTTCTGGCAAGAATCATCCCAAAATAAAGAATGACAATTAAAAATAGAGTTGGGACTTGCCCAACTCCTATATTTAAAAGAACAAATAAAACGGCACTCAGAATTAATAGATCATGGAGGCTTATTCCCCAGATCAACGGTTTCTGTTTTAAAAAACTAGGATAATACGCTCGTAAATTTTCCATTTCCCCTACCCCACAATACCTTTAAGCCAATTAAAGATTGAGCCACCACCAAGAACCACAACGGCCGCTAAAAGCGTTGAAGACATATACTGAGCACCTCTTGGACTTCCAAAGGCCATAAAGGCAGCGGCTATCGCAAAACCTATTGGAACTAACATTCCGGCAATCTTACTTGTCTTCGTTGTTAAGTTATTAGCAATAGACTCTAGGTCGCGGGCCACAACAGGGTGACTCATTACCGTGTAGAGAATAATTGTCGGCCAATACTTCATAGGGAGCATCATCCGATCTTTGAAATTCTTTTTATCCATATTGCCTTCCTTCTAGTTGTAATAATTTTCAATGGTCGAACTCACACCAAGAGAAATTTCTTGGTAGTACGGCCCTGAATCGAGTAATTGAAATCTGTAAGGATAACCACGATTGGCCAGATCATTCACAAGCCATGAGATTTCTCCCAACTCCAACGTATCTTTTGAAATGTGCGTTCCTCTAGTCTCAGCAACGGCAGGCGTATTAAATGGACAGCCACCAAGCCCGCGCCAGTCACCTGCGACACCAACTAACTTAATCCCAAAAAAGTCATTTCCTGCATAGGCCTTGAGCTTCAAAGAAATATTGGCCTCTTCAAAAGGTTTGATCTCTTTAATCTTCTTCAAGTCTTTAATGACCAAATGAACATTCCCATCGACTTTATAAAGGATGGCCTTTTTCTCTTTTAAGAGATTTGATAACTGAAACTCATCTCCATCAATAACAAGACTGAGCTTCTCACCTTCACCAAGAAGATCAGTCGAAAGTGAAAATGGATCGTTATATGAATAAAATTTATTAACATCCCAATCACAAGTCATAGGCTTTGGAATACAGTTTTTCCCACAAGAGCTAGGTGTTTCCCAATGAATTTTTTCATTTTCAATTCTAGTTCCAAAACGATTAATGGGTTTTATTTGAATATCGACCTTGGCCGTAGCAGAAGCGACTCCGAGAGGTAAAATGATCTCGCTCTTATTGCTCGTTAAAGATTTATCGTACGAATAGAAGTTTTCCATTTTCTGCGTTGCTAACTCTGAACCAACATTGTACGCAAGCACCATCCTGTCACTTGGCGTATACAAATGATCCAAGTAGTGATCCTTGAACTCATTAGTCATAACAAACCATCTTCCAAGTTTATCTTTGTCTGCTATCTCTGATAAATAAGTAAACTCAGGCAAATTATTTTGAAACTGACCAATCTTTAGAAGCGAGTCTTCTTGGACTTCATAGTTTTTATCAAAAGCAGCTTTCAGAATGTCTTGAAATCTGACACCACCTTTATCTCCAGTTGCTACATATAGAGTTTTTTCTTCCAAAGGAGTCTCAAAAAGCACTGGGATTGTTTTCGACTTAACAGACGCGAGAAGCGTTTTATAGTTAGTCGAAAGCGCTGGGATTTCGTAATCATCAACTTCTGAAATAATGAACTCACCTCTTTTGAAGAAACTTTCCTTCAAAAGACCTACGGGAGCATGTTCAATAACGACTTCAAAGGTTTCATAAATTCCTCTTTGAAAATGCCTATCAACTACGACAGAAGATAAAATTTCATAATTTTCTGTTTCCCTGTTTAAGAAATAGAAATTAAGTTTTAATTTTTTAAATTCCTTAAAAAATGGTGACTCATTCAATTTCACTTGATTTGAAAGAGTGATTTTAATGTCATCTATAACATTCTGGTCATTAAACACTTCTCTATAACGGATCGCCTGCTCATGAAAAAACTTTGGATCAAGTTCGGGATAACTTACCCACGAAAGATCATGATCTTCAAAAACACCTTTTGAGTGCGCTGGAAACCTTGCAAAGCTCGCCGCAGTTTTTAAAGCGTGATTCCTGGCAAAGATGTCGCCTACACGAAACTTAAAGTCTGGATTTGTATCTTTGACATCAGTATTAATAACGAAAGACTTTTGATTCTGAATCGGATCAGAATCTTTTTGATGGTAAAAGACTTCAATCTTATAGTTTTGCAAAAACTTAACCTTTAGCTCTGGAAGATCAGCGACAAATGGATTAGAACCACGACTTAATTCTTCTCCGTCTTTGGCCCCATCATTGTCACTATCACCATTAGGATCAATCTTTAACTCTGATGTAGAGGCCGTCGTACCACCGCCTGTATCTCCACCTGATTGATCACCTTTAAAAGAACAAGAAACTGAAGCCAAACAAATGGCCATAAAAATAAACTTTTTCACTCTTTCCTCCCGGAATATTAAGTTAGTTGAATGCTCGACAGCGAGCTGATTGGAAAAATAATCAGAATTCCCAGTGCTTCCACTGTATGCAGATATCCTTCTTTGATATCGTAAAGAATTCCTCTAAATGTTCGGCCTGACTTAGTTACAATCTTTAACTCATCTCCTTTCTGAATTTTTGGTCTTTTACCTTCTCTTAATTCTTTCAATAGACAAAAATTTTCCATTCTCCCCTCCTTTGGGTATAGAAATACATTCCGTACTCTTGTACGGTTGGTTGCTGTTAGCTGTGTGAAGAGCTAATTTATTAGTTTAAATATTTTGGATTGATATATTTAAATATCGTCGGATCGTTACCGCCGAAATACTTCCTATCCAACCTTTGAAGGGATTCTCTTGCTTCTATTATTGAATATTTTTGGAACTCAATTGATTCAAGAATATATTGAGTAAATTTATGTGCTAACTTGTCTGTATCAAGCTTATTGCTTCTACCGAAATCAGAAATCATTAGACTTAAAAAATTCTCAGTACAACGACCTGATATTTCATACTCTAAAGTATCTTCTGAAAATTCAATATTGACACCAGTCAAGAAAGAGACAACATATTCAAATGAGTTAAGTTCAGACCTAAAATCGGAATATATTTTCACATCACTAAAACTTTCACATAACTTGTTACACCAAAGAGCAACTTCCAAATCTTTTTTAATCATATTCTTAAAAAAGTTGAATTTTACTTCATCCGAGTCCAGCGCTGTTTGTGCTTTACCTGCAAGTCGCTTGTTGTTTTTTACTAATTCCAAATTCATTCATTCCCCCTAAATTATTTTGGTGAAAATGAAATTAAAGAACGAATCAAAAAAAAACAATTTAAATAATTGAGTGATTGATTTTAGTTCACCATGGTGGTTTTTGTGAAAGGCTACAGCGTACTAAACATCTGGAATCGATTAGATGAATAAAACCACGGTGACTTTGAAAATCATGATGGTCAAAAATAAACTGATATATTCTTTCACTTATGAATTATTTGAACGGTTAAGGATTAAAAAATCTGCTTTAATAATAAAATGAGCCTATTCACTAAATTCGACAATTCATTTATCCCAGCTGGAGGCGTTGTTTGCCAAAGCAAGATAAAAACTTTAGATGAAAGCCCCATTTAAATTCGTTCAACTTGCTTAATTTCAATGCTTACAATCCGGACAATAGTTTAAACGATCTTTGAGACAAATTAAAAAAGATGACGATTGACGGGGCAACGCTAGAAATTAAGGAATAATCTTTCTGAAGCTCATTACACAAAAATCAAAAGGAGGTTCATTGATAGCGGTACTAAAATTAATGCCAGACATTTTAAAATACTTAAATTCAAATTTTTCCATTCTCAATAACAATTCATCAGCAGTTAAAAAGACGGCGTCTTCAAAATATTCGCCTCTCTTTTCCTGATACATTGTTCCCATTGCTGAGTTTTTATCTATAAATGCAATTGTGATAATACCATCATTTTTGAGTACGCGACTAGCTTCAGCGATGGCCATGTCTGCATCTTCCACAAAGCAAAGACTCGTGATGAAAAAGACTTGTTCAAACTCACCAGATTCAAACGGAAGATTCTCGGCTACACCTAAAACAGCATCAATTCTTTTTTCTTTGCAAAGTTTTATCATTTCCTGTGAGGGATCGATGCCTTTTGAAAGTCTCAATGCACTTGCAAATCGACCAGAGCCGATCCCCACTTCGAGGGATTTTTTACTAGAGAAAAGATGTTCACGAAGTAAAGCTAACTCTTTTTGAAAAACATCATCATGTCTCTCAAACCAATCATCATACTCGCTCGCTCTGCTATCATAAAGTTTGATAATTTTTTCGTTTCTCTTCATTTTTAAAAAACTAAAACTTTATCAGCCCAAATTGTCATATTAGAAAGTGCATCAAGTGTACTATGACTGGTTCCTTCAATTAACTCTTGATCTGTAATTCCTCGGGCTTCCATACAAGTACCGCAAACACCAATCTCTGAATTATTACGAATCACATTCTTAAGCATAACCTCAACATTATAGTAACCCTGTGGAACCTTTTGTCCTTTTTTTGCACAAGAAGCAGCGTCACCCATTAAAAACATTTTCACTTCGATATCATCTTTTTTTGATAATGATCCGGCCAATCTTAGAGCATTGTAGCTTCTTTCTGTTCCATAAGGTGCTTCATTTAAAATAAAAAGGTACTTCATTATTTGTCTCCTTGTTGTTTGTAACCTAAATAGCCACCCTCTAACCAATAGCTATTCTTCCATCCATTTTTCCTTAAAATTGTCATCGCCTCAATTGAGCGCCCTCCACCTTTACCGCAGTTTGTGACGATCAAAGAGTCCTTTGAAAGAGATGAGGCTATCTCTATCAAAAATTCTTTTGGGACATTAATAGCCCCATCAATATGTCCGGCCTCATACTCATCTGTTGATCGAACATCAAAAATATAAACTTTCTCGCTTGTCTGTATTTTTTTAGACAATTCATCAACAGCAATGCTTTCCTTTTTCTTTTGCAAAGTTTCACGCATTCTGAAAGCCACAATGATTCCAGATAAAAATGTCAAAAAAGCTACGAGACCAATTGCGATTCTCAGTCCAAATAAATCTGCCGTTAGCCCGGCGATAATAGCCCCGGCTGCATATCCTGAATCTCTCCACAAACGATATACACCAACAGAAGATGCCCGCCATGATGGATGAGCCACATCTCCAATAGCAGCCAATAACGTCGGGTAAACTAAAGCTGTTCCTAATCCCAACAATAGATTTCCAATTATAAACGCAATAAGATTTGAAGATACAGCGATAAAGACTATTCCTAATGCCTGAATCCACATTCCATAAGCGATTGGCCATTTTCTGCCGAGTTTGTCAGATGCGTAACCTGTAATTATTTGTAACAATCCCCATGATGCAGGATAGATTGCAGCAAGCATTCCTATCGTCTTCAAATCAAACGCGAGTGAAGCATACAGCATAGGAAATAAGCCCCAGGCGATACCATCATTTAAGTTATTAACAAATCCTGCTTGTGTGACTGAAGACAAGTTTTTGTCCTTAAACGAAGTTTTTAAAAAGATGGTCAACTGGTCAAGCGTGTGGTGCTTATATCCATGATTAGCAATTTCATGTGCCACATGATGGCTTGTTTCTTTTACAAGAAATATTGATAAAAGTGTTCCGATAATGACATAACCAAAACCAAGATAAAATGGCTCTGGCCTATGACTATAAAGACTTGCAATGTATCCAGTGAAAAGTGCAGATAATGCAACAGCGAAGTATCCTGCAAATTCATTGAGGCCCATAGCAAAGCCTCGTTGTTTGCTTCCAACAAGGTCGATTTTCATAATGACGGTTGTCGACCAGGTTAGGCCTTGGCTTACACCCAAAAATAAATTTGCAAGAATAATCCAGTTCCAACTCGGAGCATGAATCAATAGAAATGGAACAGGAATCGCTATGAGCCACCCAACGATGAGGACAATTTTTCTTCCATAACGATCTGAAAACCTACCAGCAAAGTAATTCGTAACTGCCTTTGATAGACCAAAAACAATAATAAATGAAAGAATCGCCGTTTTAGCGACCATGTGAAAATCTTTTTCTGCGATTTCGGGAAGCAATGTTCGCTCTAGCCCAATCATTGCTCCAACAAAAGCATTTACAATAACAAGTAAAGTGAATTGGTAAAGGTTTTCTTTTAGACCCAGTTTTATTTCTTTACTCATATATCCTCACGCTGACTTCTCAACGGGAAGACCGCAAAGCTCCCATTCAGCAACGCTGTCTCCAAGTCTTTTTGCCTTGAATCCTTTGGCTTTCAAAGCTTCAACTGCATCTTTAGCGAGAAAACAATACGGGCCACGACAATAGGCCACGATCTCAACATTCTTAGAAAATCCCTTCATTGCGTTTTTCAACTGAGACAACGGGATAGATCGAGCAAATGGAATATGACCTGCTTTAAATTCATCATCAGGGCGAACATCAATAATAAGAATTTCACCTTTTTTAGCTTGGGCCAAAAGTGATTTTCTATCAATTGAATTCAAATCATTTGGACTTGAAAATGCCTCTTTAGTTATTTTTTGAAGCTCGACGGATGTTTCCTCTGAAAATTCTCGTAGGTGAATTAGAAAATTTGAAACAGATTTATTTGCCAAGAAGTAGTAAACATACTTTCCATCTTTTCTCGAATCCAATAGGCGTGAAGACCTTAGCTCTTTTAACTGCGCACTTGCATTTTTGAGACCAAGCTCCGCCTGTTTTGAGATCGCCTCAACAGTTTTTTCTCCCTGAGAAAGAAGTTCTAGAATTTCAATCCTCTTTGGACTTGAGAGAGCTTTGGTAATCGTAGCAATGCTTAAATAAACCGTGTCTTTAGCTTGTCTTTTCATTCCATCATACTAACACTCATTAGAATGATGTGCAATAACAGAAATTTCTTAAAGATTCTGATGCATTAGGAAATCGAACAAAGCTCGGCTTAGATTTTATTTCTAAAGTTACAAATTAGGATAAAACCACCGTGGTTTTTTTAAATCTCCTAAAGCATTGGACTGCGTTTCAAAAATGAAAAATTTGAAAACCACCGTGAACAAATATTTCAACTAGTATCAAAAAGGCACTATAAATATTTCACAATGTCAGATACATGATATCTGCCAAAACAAAATTGTGTTATGGGAATACCCCAAACAATAAAAGACATGAGGTAAAGGTGAACATAGAAATCAGTTCACCCGTGCTTGAGGGCAACGGAGACATTAATCAAGGTAAATGCGAGCGGATTAAAGCTTGTATCGATTCCTTCTTAGAGGCCAATCCAAGATTGTCTCTCCAGAACGTGGAGGACAAGACAGGCGTCCCTATATCTACTCTTCGCCGGATTACCTACCTTAAGGGAAATCCACAACCAGAAACAGTCATTAAAGTGTTTTTGGCGCTTGGTTTTGATAATGAACTCGTTCTATACATGAAAGACTTCCATCCAGAAATCGCAACAGTAATGGCCTTAAAAAATAGCCATAACCAAGAGTATGAATACGTCACAAACGAAGACCGTCAGTATTTCCTAGAGGAATCAAACTTTTTGATTTTAAGCTTGGCTTATACGACCTCTGGAACGACTGAAG
This sequence comes from Bacteriovoracaceae bacterium UBA6153, assembly GCA_002428265.1. Taxonomy (GTDB): domain Bacteria; phylum Bdellovibrionota; class Bacteriovoracia; order Bacteriovoracales; family Bacteriovoracaceae; genus Bacteriovorax. The sequence continues at coordinate 259,076 of DIUR01000023.1, read as the reverse complement.
AAGAGGTACGTTTTGAACTTGGCGAAAGAGGAGTATCTAAACTCCAAGAGCTTTTAGATAAAGGTATTGTACTAAGAATGGAAAGCGGCCGAATCGTCGGAAAGATTAAAGATTTTAAACTTCCATTCTCTGACGTTAAAAAGAGAGTGGAATTTGCTTTAAAACATTACCGTCTTGAAGAAGCCGGAGGAATCAATAATTGGATGAGCTATCAAACCGAATCACTTAACGAGGCGGGTCTTAAGGCATTGAAATCTTTGCAACAAAAACAGTTTAATGAGCGAAAAGAACTAATTTTTAATAATGCTATGTACTTAGGAAATCTAAAAGTTTATAGTACGGCCGTTTCAAGTACCTTTTTGGCTTACAAGGATTCGGGAGTATTGGAATGAAAAATCTACTTCGTTTAACATTATTAGGATTAGCGATTATTGGATCAAATGCCAATGCATCTCTAGCTATCAAATCAATTGAATTAAATGATTCTACGGTCGTTGATGTTTCGGAAATCGAAGCTATCAATGTTCATAATTCTGATTCAGCGATTGAATCTGTTGAAACAACTTCTGGAATTATAATCGATGGATCAGAAGTAAAAAAAGTTCACTTCTTCCGTTCATTCGGTGCCAAATTCAATGTTCAGGCAAAAGGAATGAAAATTGGTGGTGAGGGTTCTGGAGGATAAGATAAAATCGTTTTTTAATACATGAGAACAACCTTAACTTTTTACAGAAGTTCTTTGCGTTGATAAAATCTTACGGTTTTCAGCTCCAACACCTGTCATTACTGCTAATCTTCCAAATATCATTTTTTCCATAATAAACATATAACATCTGTGCTATGGTACAAAGTCAATTGTTTTTATAAAAATGAAAATAGCACAATAATTTCAACAGTTTTTTAAACATAAATCAGAAACAGACTTCTTTGTTATTGAACTAGGAATAAGCGCCAATGGAGCCAAAGAAATAACCATAGGCACACTGCTCCTTGAAACCCAGCCCATATTTTTCTATGGTAGAAATACATTTATGGGTGTCTTGTTCAAGACAGTTCTTTGGCAATAGGGTCGTTGCTTGTTAATCATATTCAGTTAAGTGAAATCGTTTTATTAAATATATAAGTTAAACTAGTTTTGATCGTGCTCATTTTTTTCATCTTTGAGCATGAATCTCCTAAGCGATAGGGTCAGTAATATGGCCCTATCTTTTTTTATTTTAAAATTATGGAAAGAAAAAAGTTAAAAATACTAATTGGTTCATATTTGAAGTTTCGTAGAGAAGAGAAAAATCTATCTATAAGATCGCTATCACACATGACCAAAATTCCAACTTATCACCTCATCAACTTGGAAGAAAATAATTTAGCGAAACTTCCCCATAGAACTTTCGTACATGGTTTTTTAAAAACATTGGCAAAAATATTAGATTGCGATTATCTTGAAGCTATTGAGATTTTTGAATTTACCTTAACTGAAATGGATCAACTTGATACAGATAATTCTTGTCAAGTTTTGACTTTCCAAAGCATTGAACTCAAGCTTCACAAAGATGTTTTATTTTACACAAACAAAAGAAAAACATTTCTAGAAAAATTATTCACTCAAAAGTTTACAACATTAATTTTTTTTACAACTGGTTTATTTTTTCTTGCAACTCTTCTTCGCATCTCTGCTGAAAATTAACTTGAGCTTTTTTCTTATAAATTAAAACTAGAATTATAATTAATAATGCAATAGGGCTTGCAGTTATTCTCTACATGCACAATAATTTAATATGCATTAGGGTGCCATAATTTTTATGGCAGTGTCGGAACAATAGGGTCGTTGTTCCTTTTCCATTTATTGGAAAGGGGCGACGTATGATTTCTATTGGTATTATCGGCTTTGGCCGAACTGGCTCAAGTGTATGTGACGAAGTCATTAAAGATCCAGACCTATCCTTATCATGGGTTTTAAGAAAAAATAAATCAGAACATTTATTTGCTTCAAAAAAGCTAGGTCATAAAACTGATTCTGGTAAATTTTATTCGCAAACTGAAATTGATGCTGATTTTTTCTCAACAAACAAAGTAGACCTTGTCATTGACTTCTCAAACGAAGAGAGTGCTAACTTTTATTATGAAAGCATAATAAAATCAGGTACGAAAATTGTATCAGCAATTTCTCACTACAGTTCTGGCCAATTACTGTTTTTAAAAAATCTTAGTCGCCTAAATCCAATTTTATATTCACCTAACATTACTCTCGGAGTGAACTGGCTTATCGTTGCCTCAAAAATACTTCAAAAGATTGTGCCTAATGCAGACATAGAAATTGTAGAAGAGCATTTTCGTCAAAAAAAAGGGGTATCTGGTACTGCTATGAAAATAGCAAATCACTTAGACCTAGATGTAAACGAGCACATAAATTCTATTAGAGTTGGTGGCGTAGTTGGAAAGCACGAAGTAATTTTTGGGCTTCCATCTCAAACGATTCGACTAATTCATGAAAGTATTGACCGAGCTGCATTTGGAAGAGGTGCCATCTTAGGTGCTAAATGGCTTATGAGTAAAAATACTGGATTCTATTCAATGGAGGATGTTCTAGAGGATAAGTTTAGAACTTACATTTAATACGTCATTTCTTCATAACAGTAGACACTCCAATAGTATGCCAGGTCTAATCCACCTATTTTTTTGATGAGGATGAAATGAAATATTTTATTTTTTTACTAATTCTAATACTTACGGTGCCTAGAGTGTCCGCTATTCCTAAGCCAAAAAGCTATTCAGAAAAAAAGGTTCACCCAGAAGATGCAAAAGAGCTGTGCTTAATCACACTCGGTGCATCCATAAGTGATTTCGATCTTTCAAAGTGCATCGAAAAAGTTTTAAAGTTCGGAAAAGTAAAATAAACGATCTGAACCCTAAACTGGATGTTGTTATATGTGGGATAAAATATTTTGGATCGTTTGGATAGGGCTCTTAATCTATGGTATTTCGTCTTATCCCTAATTCTTATATCAAATCGAAGCCATTCAGATTTATTCTAAATGGCCCAATTAAAAATGAAATCAAAATAAAAATACTAACATCGTCATAATTGTTATTGGCAATGACCAATACAATAGCCTTAGAGGAGAAAAGGCACCTTCCTCAAATGAATTTCTCAAAATACCATATCCAGCCGGATTGGGTGCGTTTGCAATCAGAGTTAGACCTCCACCCACGACACTACCCTTTACCAGTGCAAGCTTTGAATCAAAATCTAATGTTGGCACCAGCGAGCCTAAATAAGTCAATGCTGCATTGTCAGTGAAAGCAGTCAATCCGATTGAACCAAAATATAATTGATACTTGCTTAAAGAACTTATGACTGGCTCTAACCACCATTGTTGTTGTCCACCTAATACAATTAATCCAGCAAGAAAAAAACCAACTAAAAGTGGCTCTCTTAAAGAAAGATGTGACTGATACTCATGTGTGGCCCTCAAAAAGCCTATAAAGAAAAGAAATAGACCAATAAACAAAATTGGGTAATGAGCAGTGAGAACGATAAATATTAAGAACATTAAATGAACAAATACAACCAGAAGTGGCACCTTTCTATTATCACTTTTAGTTGGACTTAACTCGCCCTTCATAATTTCTTTCCTGAAAAGGAAAATAATAAAACAAGTGTTTAGGAGTGTAGCGATTAATGTTTTAGGTGCAAAGTGGGTCATCATAAATGATAAATCCCACCCCCATTTTTGAGCAACCATTAAAACAGGTGGAGCCGCATAAGGAGTTAAAGTTCCACCAATAGAAATGTTTAAAAAAAGTAATGCTACAGTAGCATATTTAAAACTTGTTGAATGAGCTTTTGTAAAATATCGAGGCAAAAGTAAAAATGCACTAATAGTCATAGCAGCAGGCTCAGTAATAAAACTTCCAAGAAGTGGAGATATGCAAAGCAAAGTGAAGTAAACACTAATTTTCGGATCTATGGGCATCATTACACTTAAATCAACCAGAACCTTTTCTGCAAATTTAACTATAGGACGTGTAGAGCAGACGGCCATAATTACAAAGACAAATAGTGGCTCTGTAAAATTTCTCGAACTCAAATAATTATTAACAAAATTGAAATCAATAAAAGTGATACCAAAGACAACGAGAACTGCTGACCAAAATCCAAAAACAATTTCAACCTCTCCAAAAAGATGCAGAAAGTTTTCGGCGACAGAGCCTTCTTTGAAGCGATGACCTTGCTTAGTTAAATACCCTGTTAGGAAGGTGTGGATTATTGCAAATGCAAATAAAAGTGTGGACGTAAGCTCAAATACTCTTTCTGGCGACATAATTCCTCCAAAAAGAAAGCGACCCTACTTTCAAGACACTGTAAGCCAAATGGCTTCCACCCTAAATGTGTTATCTGTATAAGTTAATTTACTTTTGCATGATACGTCAATGAAAACACAGCTATTCACTTTTATATGCATTAAGAAAACGATAGAATCAGTTTAGCTCAAATAACTAACGGAGAAACAACGCTCAGTGAATATTCCCATCCTACAATTTTTAATTTCAGCAATCATTATTATTATTGCTGGTCACTACCTTACAAGATCAGCAGATAAGATAGCTGATCTAACAGGCTGGGGGAAAATGTTTGTTGGTAGCCTACTTCTGGCCGGTGCAACTTCTCTTCCTGAGCTGATGGTTGATATCAAAGCGGTAAAAATGAATCTACCTGATCTTGCGGTTGGTGATCTGCTGGGAAGTAGTTTATTTAATCTGCTAATTCTCGCAACTCTAGATTTCACATTTCCTTCAGCTTTTCGTCGAACTGCATTTTCGCCCGCTTTTTTGCATCACTCTCTTTCAGCAGTTTTAACAATCATTTTAACGGCAATTGTAGGCGTTGCTATAACTTCAAAACTCGAAACCTCCATCTTTGGAGTGAGTATTTTTTCGTGGGCGATAGTAATTATTTATTTCTTTGGCATTAGGCTTACTTACATGGATGGAGCTAAAAATGAAGTTCAAAAAATAGAAAATACATTTTCTTCAGCAAAAAAGAATAAACTCATTTTTTCATTTTTGTACTTTCTTGCTTCTACGGTAATTATAATATTAACCGCCCCCTTCCTTGTGAATTCTGCCGATCAAATTGCTCAAATGAGTGGATTAGGCCATACCTTTGTTGGTACGACACTAGTAGCTCTATCAACTTCATTGCCAGAACTCGTTGCTACCATTGCTGCTTTTAGAATGGGCTCACCTGATCTGGCACTTGGAAATATTTTTGGAAGTAATGCCTTTAATATGATTTTATTTGTTCCATTGGATTTCTTTTATGCAAACAATCTTTTTAGTTCTGTTAGAGGTGTAAATGCAGTAACAGCTTTTGGAATTATTGCAGCGACAGGAACGGCCGTCATGGGACAACTGTACAGAAAGAAAGAACGCTCTCGATTTATTGAGCCTAGTTCCGAGGCTGTCGTTGCAATAATTGTTTTAATTTTTTTTCTAATTTACAACTTAAAATAATTTACGGTCTAAAAAGCAAAAATGGTCGATCTTCATTTTAAAACATTCTCCAAACTGTGCTAGCAGGCAAATATCCTTAACTTTTTTCACTATGAATACTCACAAATTAATAGAAACTAGAGTTCTATCTACCAAAAAATTAAATAGTTTATTTTTTTCTATTATTAAGAAAATTAATTGTAGGAGTGCATTTATTTTTGCCACCTGAAGTCATCCCTAGAAGAATTAAGTTCTTATCTTTTGTAAACCAAACAGAGAAACTACTCAAAGTACTTGAATTAAGATTTTTCTCACCATAACTTTTTGTTAATTTTCTCGACAGATCTTTAATCATTTTTCGACACTCATGTTTGTTCATATAAGAATACTTAAGTGTTTGAACGATTGGCCAGGTGTTTCGCTTGGGAAATATAAACGATATATCACGAATCTCCCTCTGCTCATTAAAATAAAATATCATAATTGTATTATTATAATTCATGATTTTATTTACAACCGCATAAGATTCACTTCCCAAATAGCCTCCGGGAAAACTTTTCTGAATTTTATCAACCCCCATACTCCAGTCTATTTCATCTAGGCCCGCAAACACATTCCCAGCGAAAGAAACAAAAATCACAAAACTAAAAATAAATTTATTCATATAAAATCCATTTTTAGTGTGCCATTAAAATATCAGCAACATTTCCAAAGCAATCAATCTTTTTTTGCTTCTTTAGAAAAAACTCAGGACAATCAATTCCTGCCAAGGTCTTTGGCTCTCCATTTAGGCAATTTGCGTACTTTAAATAATTTTTCCAATTTTCAGATGTTGTTGGGTAGGTCTTACTTGCATAAGAAAACTTATTAATACCTAAAGGCGTTTGGCTTAATTCAGATACTGGAATGTTGCTTATCTCTGAAAATTTCTTCTCAAATGTCGAATAAAAACTTTTTGCCATTTTTTCATACTCACTTTCGTTCAGCCAACTTGGAGCACTGTTACCATGCAAAAGACCTACAGCTGAATTAAGCTTTCCTTTGTGAACATTTCCATCCTCCCAAAGTGCCGTTAATTTTGCATATTTAGTATTTTTTGCAAAATCTTCTAATAAATAGGTGTCACCTAAATCCCTCAAAACGACTCTTCCTGTTGGCTTCATATTCTTATCAAGCTCAACTAAGAAGTTTTGTGAGTGTGGTGAATCATACCATGCGCCAGTATATGCAAAAAATTCAGCAAGCGCTTTAGCCAGTGGTTGATTATAATGCTTGTCCCAAAATTGAGCGACGTTGGTAGCACCATTTAACTTTGCAATTCGAGCCCCTTCGCCTTCATGTAAAACTGAAAAGCCTGGCATGTAATAATGCTCATCACTAGGTACATCATTAAGAGATCTCATGATCATCCCATGGTCGATTTCTTTAATCCCCATCGCAAAGGGCTCATTCATAATGACTAAGCTTTCAGTTTTCATACTAGAGGTAACTTCACCTATCCATTTATCCATATTTCGGACTTGCTGGGCATCAACCCATGTCTGCTTTTTATCGGTCCAATTTCCACCTGTTTTATTTGTAGATACTTTGAGTGAAAAACTTGCTCCGTTTTCTGGATTAACCAAAATCATTGATCTCGACGCAGTTAAGTAGGCATCAAAAAATTTCTTCGGTTCACTATCCAAGTTATTTTTTTCAAGAAACTTTTTTACTTCTAAGTACCATTTTGTGTCTTCTGGATTAATCACCCATCTCACATATTTTTCACCATTTTTTTCAAAGATTAATGAATCCTTCATTTGCGAATCAAGTGTCTCTTCAATATCTTGTTGTAATAGCCTCATTGGTATTTCATAATGCTCAAGTCGAATTAACTGATTCGATCTTGTTGAAACTGCATTTGCCTTTGTCTCCCAAGTTACCAACTGATGCGCATTTGGCGATATGTGGTGATCAGAAGCAACCTGTCTGTTAAGTGATGTTTGGCAAGAGAGTAAGGCAACAAAAAGCAACGAAAACATAATCTTATTTAAATTTTTCATATTTTAACCCTGAATAAAAAATAACTATTTGAAGAAACATCTTTTAGATTTTATGGCCCTGTACTTAGCCAGTAAGGATTCGCTTCCTTCTGATTTCTCTCTTAATATTCGGTAGAATGCCTGCTCAGGAAGAATCTTTTCTTTATTGGCACGAACACCTACCTTCTCTAAAGCTTTTGTCCATTGCTCTATTTCTTTAGATGACATGTCTTTTACAGCAACCTTCCAAAACTTATTACGCGAGACAGGATCAAAAAAACCGGTTGTTCCATCTTTTGTTGATACTTTTTTTATTGTTGCAATTAATGCCTTTGTCTCTTGATTTCCGCTTTCAGCAAGGGCAAGAAATAGAGCGAATGCCTTTTCTTCATAAGCAGAAATCATTTCAGGTGTCACTTTTGAGTAATCACCAAGTCTTTGCCGTCTCATTTTTGAAGAAATAAAAACTTGTAAATCTTTAGGTGAATTTGGTATTACATCATTTAATAATTTTTTGATTGAGCTATTTTTTAGATTTTCAACTGAAAACGTGAACCCATTCTTCGCTAAATTATCATTCACACAATCAGCACAAGAAATTAATATGGATTTTCCATGTCTGTTGGCCAAATAAATGATGTTATTTATTGCCTTAACAACATCATCTTTTTTAAACTCATCAACGTTTTTATCCAAAAGAATTTGTAGTTCTTTTCTGACTGCTGCGTCCTCTGGTGTTACTGGCAGTCTATTAATTAAATTCATTAACTCATTTTTTGTTAATATCTTTTTTGAAGACAATGCCGCAAAAGAATTGGCCACATAGTTTTCTACTAACCTCGCATCGCTTCCTTTAATCCCATACTTAGAAAGTATCTCTGTTGTACCAGAACTGCTCACAATAAAATCTACTAACTTAGTTGCTCCTGAAGCAAAAACTAACTGAACAGAAAGTACATAAAAAATTAAAAACTTATACATTTGTCGACTCCTTTGGTCAGTCCAAGATGAAATCTATTTCGGACAGTCTTAAAACTAGATTAAGCTCACTAGTACTAAGCAATTTACAAAAGCATCACTAAGTGTCTTATTTCACATCCCAGACAACTGAAAATCAAAATAATATTATTAAAAACTTAGAAAAAAGAATTACACTCGATTATAAAAATTAAAATCGAAAGCAGTTATTGAATTGTTTTTTAGGATTTTATTCACAACTTAATAGAAAAACTTTAAATATGAAAAATTATTTTGTTGTTATTACAAAGTTTGCTCTTCGATTTTTAGACCATGAACTATCGTCGTGACCGTATGACACGGGACGCTCCTTTCCTAAAGATATGATTGTTAATCGAGAAGAGGCGATTCCCTTGGCCGACAAATAATCTCTGACAGACTTTGCTCTTTTCTCTCCCAAGCTAAGATTAAACTGTGCTCCTCCTCTCTCATCTGTATGACCTTCAACTTGAATTGCTATAGAGGGGTTCATATTTAAGATGACAACATTATTATCAAGTTCAAACTTAGAATCTCTCGTTATTTGTGCAGAATTATAATCAAAATAAATAGTTTTCAAGCCTCCAGCCTGTCCAGAATCGGAATCACCATTTAGCTGTAAAGACAGACCGTCTTTAAAATCGCTTTCGATATCATTCTCATTAACATTCGTCTTCTTCTTTGTTCCTGCACACGAAGCTAGAGTAAAAACTAATATTAAGATTAAAAAACGGTTAACCATATGAAACCTCTACAAGTTTAAGTATTAAAACTGATTATACATAACTAGTAATTGAGATAAACAGGGATGTCTTGATTCAAGATAAAATTTTTTTTATCTTAAAAAAACAAAAGAAACTGATGAATTAATTCTTGGGGTAACTAATTCATCAGCTTCTTGGTGTGTAAAGGGCCGGTGGAGATATGTTACACCAAGTGAAAAAAAATGAAATAGTCATGTATCTATTACAGGGATTATTATTAAAATAGACATTTGATAAATTTAATAATTGAGAATAAAAAATAATTTATTTTCGAAAAACTATTATCTTAAGAAGCTTGATGCATTCATTTAAAATGAATATTATGTACCAATGTATAATCAAATTAATATTCTAATTGCAGAAGATGAGCCAATAATTGCAAACAAAATAAAACTACTTATTGAAGAACTTGAATGGGCTTCAACCGTTGTACACACGATGAGTGATTTGCAATTAAAACTTGAAAATAGTAGAGATTTTTTCAACGCCATTGTTTTAGATCGAATGATGGGCAATATTGACTCTGCTGATCATGTTACTGAGATACGTACTCAGCATCCGAATATTAAAATATTTATACTTTCTGCTATAGATTCTTCAATTGAAAAAGCAAAGCTAATAGATGCAGGTTCAGATGATTATCTTGCAAAGCCATTTGAGTCTGTCGAATTTAAAGCTAGGCTAAAATCTTTGTTAAGAAACTCCAGAAGTACAAATTCTCAGAACATTAATTACAATATCTCCAATACTTCAATTGATTTAATTCAAAGAATAGTGTCCGTAAATAGTAAAACTCTAAACTTAACAGTTAAAGAATTTTTGGTTCTCAATACGCTTGGAACCAACATTGGAAAAATTTACGCTAAAAATCAACTCATTGAAATAGTCTGGGGATTCTCACTCGAAAACGAAACGAATGTAGTTGAGTCAACGGTAAACAGTTTGCGAAGAAAATTAGAATCTGCTGGGTCAACAATAAAAATTAAAAATACTCGTTTTATAGGATATTGGATTGAAATTTAGATTTTTCTTAATCCTTCTTCTTTCATTAAGTGCCGTAGGCTTAACCTTAACCCTATCCTTTAGTTATTTTCTAAACTTAGAAAGACTTAACTTAATTGACCTTCAACTAAGGGAGAGTGCTGTAACTCTGGTTAATTCAGAACTTGCAGATATCAAGAAAATAAATTTTGAAGAAGCAGAAGAATTAATTTCAGAAGAACTTGGAAGTTCTAGAGTAGGAAAATTTTTTATAATTCGAAATGAAAAGGGAGAGATTGTATTTAAGTCTGGAAGCGCATCTCTTATGGATGTAAATCCGCCAAACACTCCTCAATCTTATACATATAAGGCAAAAAATAAAACTATCAGAATCCTAAACTTGAATTTACCAAAAAGACCCGACAGAACACTCCAAATCGGCGCACTTATAGATCCAACTTTGTTTGACTGGAACTTTATCGTAAAAAAACTTTCAACATATTTAATAATTATACTTATACCAATATTAATTTTTTCTTTCGTACTAACTAATTATTTATTGAACCCATTAAGATTAATTGCGAAGCACTTACAGATAGCCACTAACGACCTACAAAATTTAAAACCTGTTCCAATACTTCCTAAACCTCTTTTGAAATATACTCAAAAAACACTGTTAAATTCTGATGAATTCTCTACAATGGTTGAAAGTATTGGTAATCTTCTAGAAAGAATTAATATTAATTACAAAATGACTAAGCCTTGGTCATATCAATTAGCTCACGAAATAAAAACGCCGTTATCAATACTTAGCTTTGACGTTGAAACGCTTTCTGATGAAAATCTAGTTGATAAATCTATTGCTATATCTATGAACGAGCAAATTGAGAGAATCTCAAAAACTGTATCCCAATTTTTGGAATGGGCAAGCGTTGAGAATACTCAACAAAAAGAAAACTTATTTGCAATACGAATGGCAAATTCAATTGAAGATCAGATTAAAAACCTAGACAGACTATATCCTGGCAGAATAGAGCTACATACTATAGAGGATTACATTGTAATTTCAAATCCACAACACCTTCAACAACTGACGCTAAACCTTCTCACGAATGCTCTTAATTATTCTCCTGAAAAATCTAAAGTTGTCATTGAGTTGTTTGATAATACTTTAAAAATTACTGATGAAGGTAAGGGTATACCAAAAGAAGTTATTGATAGGCTTGGACAACCTTTTAACTGCGGTCCATACAATCAAAACTTAAAACATAAACGTACCGGCCTTGGATTAGCGTGGATAAATACAATCACGAAGTTATATGGATGGAATCTAGAAATTCACAATGAATCAACTGGCTGTGTTATTTTAGTCAAATTTACAAAGAATTTAATAACTTAATGAGTGTTCATTTTTCAAGATAATAAAAATTTTATTTTAAAGAACTCCTATTTTGGGACAACCGAATGCTATATTTTAGAAAATTAAAAAATGGAGTTTTAATGAAAAAGCATCTTTTACTAGTGGTCACACTCTTATTGACATTAAATGTTGCACACGCAAAAAAAACTAAGAAAAAGTCCGTAAAAATGTCAAGAGAAGATGCTCGTGAGCTTTGCCTTTCTTCTTCTGGAGCAGGAGTAAAAGAAAAAGCCTTAAAAAAATGTATTTCAAAAGTTATGCGCACGGGAAAGATTTAAGAGCATCTTTTTCTTCCGTATAAAGCACTCCTAAGATGACGTCCCCATTATGTTTAATAGACTAATGGGGATTTTTTCATTACGGCCTAAAAAGCAAAACAGGTCGATCTGCATTTTGAAATATTCTTTTTGTTGTACGCCCAAGTAAATATCCTTCAACTTCATTTCGTCTATGGATGGTTGCGATTAGATCAAAATCTCCATTCTTTGCTTCTTGTAATATTGCTTCGTCCACTTTTTTGGGAACACTTCTTATGTCGATGTCCAGTGTCCCTCCAACGTTCTCGCCGATGCGAATAATTGCTCGAAAACTATCTAAAATAATTCTTTTCCGATCCGATACATATTGCTTGATTGAATTTTTAAAAAAATAATGAAATGGTATTTTAATCTTGTGAAATATTTTAACACTTATACCCTTCACTGGAATAAATCCTACAAACTCTTTAAATTCTCTTTCTTTTTTTGAACCTTCATCAATCGCCACAATAATTTTCCCAATATCTTTAGGGATAAACCCATCTGGATTTATAAGAAAAACTGGAATGCTTGATTGAAATACTGCTTTCTCTGAAAAACTTCCAAAAAAAGATGAATGATTTCTTTTATAAGAATGCTTTACTAGTAAAATAGCATCGTAGTCGTTTTCTTTAGCGTATTCAGTGAGATCTGAGACAGCAACTCTTTGAGGTGTTTGAGATTCAACTAATACGATTGCATCACAAAACCATTTCTCCTCTTTAGCAAATCCTAGAGTTGAATCTAAAATTTTTGTATTTTTACTCTTTATTCTCGCTTCCTCTTCTGTAGAAATACCAAGACCTGAATAATGTACGACAGAAATTGCATCAACTTTAATTTCAATTTTCTTACTTAAAGCTTGAATAAAACTTACGCTTGCACTTATTGCTTTCGGATGATTCTCAAAAATGTCTAACGCCCATAAAATCTTCATATAATCTCCTTACTATTATAAATTATTTTTAGATGTTAAAAGTTTTTTAACGATGAAAATAAATACTCCTGTCAAAACTAAATTGAGCGCAAGCGACATGAATGCCACTGTTACATAAGGCCCATTGATTCCATAAGAAAGAGATACCGCCAAGACACCTGCACCAACTTCTCCCCGCGGAAACATTGCAACAGCTACTGCTAGCCTCTCTTTTAAGCTTGCTTCTTTACGATAGCAAAAACATACAAACATTTTTCCAATGTTTGATATTAATGTAACCACTACAACGTGAAGGGCAAGCATACCCGCCCCAATTGAGTTTTTAATTACAGCGTTTTCTCCAAATGCAGCAGGCATTGAGAGACCTACAAAAAGCATGAAGGCCCCAGATACTATTAGCCCTACAAATTCTTCTGAATATAAACCCGCACGATCCTCACCAGGAATTAAAACTTTGGTGTTAGACTCTTTATTAGCAGATGTCCTTAATGTGCAACCTAGAATAAACGCTGGTAAAAGAATTTCAACATGCAGGCCAACTAAACTCTCTGGATGCTTTGTGAGAAAAAAAGCAGCTTCACTTATTCCGACAATGGCGAATGAATAGCCCATTACCCATAACCAGCTCTTTGGTATATTCAATTTACGATAGAACTTTATTCCAAAATAAATCATTGCTACAACTACAGCTAAATTAGCTCCCAATTGCCATACGAAGCCAACCATAATAATTTGCAGAGGAACCATCAATAATACGGTATCAAGGTCGTCAAATATGGCGAGAATACGAGTCTTTCGATAAACCCATGTACCTGCAAGTCCAGAGGCTGCTAGCATTGAAAATAAGACTCCTGCTGACGTTGGCGCTGCAAAGCGACTCAGAAGTAATGCCTCAACCCACGCCGGTCGATTAGAAGTAATAGAGGCTTCTGGCATTAAAAAAATTAAAAAATAAATTGTTACAAAAATCCATGGAAAAGCAGCTGCCGTTGCCGCCACACCATAATCCACTAGATACTGGCGCTTGTTTTTTAAATCAATTTCAAACTCTCGACCAACCTCAATCATAATGAATGACAATAAGCTCATAGTTAGAAAATTACGGGAAAATAGTATCGATTCAGAGAGTGCACCAAACAGCAAGGGAAGGATTTGCGATAAAATCAAACCTATAACAAGAAGACCGACAAGAACTAAAGTTCGCTTCAAACATACCTCAATTAATAGACTCATTAACTCTGGCGAGTGTAGCCAATATTATTCAGCAAGCTTAGTGCCAATAATTATTACGATGTATAGCTCTTCTGTTTGTGCTAAGTTTATCACCAGAAGTAATGAATTCTTCTTTCGAATTTTGCTATGCAGAAGTAATGCTCGGATTTTCCACACATGATACAGGAACTTTGATGTCAGAACTCAACAGAGCTTTAGGTTTACCAATGTTAACATTCTATGGGACTGGAATGATTCTTGGGGCTGGAATCTATACTATTATTGGTAAAGCCGCAGGTGTCGCTGGCCCAAATGTTTGGCTAAGTCTGGTTTTTGCAGCTTTAGCTGCGACATTCGCTGCATTATCTTATTGCGAATTGGCTGCAATGTTTCCCAAAGTTGGTGGCGAATATGTATATTTAAAAAAAGCATTTCCAAGTTTTCATTGGATTGCAAACTCTGGTGGTCTGATGATGTCATTTGCTGGCATTGCGACTGCATCAACAGTCTCTCTGGCCTTTGCTGGCTATCTTCAGCAGTTTTTTTCTTTTTCTCCTCTATTGATTGCAATGGGACTCCTTACCATTTTTACGATTATTAATATTCTTGGGATAAAAGAATCAAGTTGGATGAATGTCATCTTTACTTTGATCGAGATATCTGGCCTGGTAATCTTTATTTATATTGGAATTCAATCTTCTAATTTTGGAAATGCACTTTTATCTATGCCATCTCTTACAACAGTTACAGGAAGTGCGCTCATTATTTTTGCATTTTTTGGTTTTGAAAATATTGTCAACTTTGCCGAAGAAGTTAAAAATCCACAAAAAAATCTACCTCGTGCAATCCTATTAAGTATTGGAATATCTACGGTGCTTTATATTTTAGTTGCTCTATCTGCTGTAAGCTTAATGCCGATTAATGAGCTTGCTCAAAGCAAGGCTCCTCTTTCAGATGCTATTCGCAATATTGCACCAAAAATGGCAGGAGCACTCGCTGGAATCGCATTATTTGCGACGGCAAATACTGTTTTAATAGCACTCGTTACTACCAGTAGAATTTTATTTGGGATGGCCAGAGAAAATGCGTTACCGCTTTCCTTTGCAAAACTTCATCAAACGAGACAAACTCCGTGGTTCTCTTCAATCGTTACATTTATTCTTGCAGCTTGCTTATTGCCACTCAATAAAGTCGAAGTGCTTGCCAGTATTTCTTCATTTGCAACAATGATCGCATTTATTGCCGTTCATGTCGCCTTGATTACCTTGAGAATTCAAGCTCCCAGTCAGGAGAGGCCTTTTAGAATTCCTCTTTCAATTAAAAATATTCCAATTTTACCTGTCCTCGGTGGTGCTTTGACAATACTTCTACTTTTTCAATTTGATGAAACTGTTTATATTATAGGCGGGGTATTTTTATCAATCATTTTAGTTTTTCAGTTGATACTTAAATTTTTGAATAAGACACACTTAAAACATTAAGCAAAAAAGGCTCAAGCATTATTTGTTTGCTTGAGCCTTTTTTTATTTCTTAACGTTGTTGTGTTTCCCGACTCTACTTCTTTCTATCCCATAGAATCAATTATTCCTTTTATCAGGCTGAGTTTTTCATCAGAAAGATCCAAGATTTTTCTTTTGCAATTCTCTATGATCACATCTCTTGTGACCTCTGCTTTGCAATATTTTTCAAAATCTTCAATTCTAAATCCAAAACTCTTAACAATATGATCAATCCTCTTGTGGTCAACCGCGATTCTACCATTTTCAATGTGCCCTATAGTAGGTCTTGAATAACCACATAAAGAAGAAGCTTCATCTTGAGATATCTTGCGTAAAATACGAAGAGCCTTTAAAGCTTTTACCTCTTTAGTAATAATTTTTTGGTAACTTCTTCGATCAGCATTCGTTAAGACCTTTTTAACTGTTACCCTATTCACCCGATTTTTTTTATCATCCTTGATCTTTTTTTTAGTTCTAAGAAAATCATGATAATTAAAACCTAAACTCATTACAATCTTCTCTATTTTTTCCTTTGTAAGCTTCACCCTACCATTCTCAATGTGACCTAAGCCCTTAGACTTGATACCTAAAGGAATTGAAGCTTGCTCCAAATTTAAATTCTTAGAAAGCCTAAGCTCCCTCAAAGCTTGATGCTCGTCCGTAATTCTTAAAGGCTGTTTCATTTTTTTAGTCATAGTTCATCTCCTAATTTCGTTAGAGAGAACACTTTTTAGCCAAAGCTCGCCAGCGTTCCGCTCATGTTAAAGTTCAATAGGTTGACGACGAAAAAATGCCAAAAAGCTAAAATTCAGATCATGGTAAAAACATAGCTAAAATCGCTAGCTCAAAAGCTAGCTTAAATTAGCAAAGTACTGTCATTCCCAGTCATTTTGAAAATTAATTACGAAGATATTTGAAGAGATGAAACTATCAGATGGTGTGAATCTAACTATTTAAAGTTAATAATAAAAACCTCTCAAGTAATGAGAGGTGATCAATGCTTAATTTTTTGGATTTTTTTGTATCTAGTTAAATGGTGGACCAGACTGGGATCGAACCAGCTACCTTCTCACTGCCAGCGAGACGCTCTACCAATTGAGCTACTAGCCCCCATACGAGACAACATTATTGAACAGTTTCTTCGCCTTTTCCACTGATATTGCGAAATTATTTCTAACGCACAATCTCCGAAACACGAGTCAAAGCATACCTAAACGTAACTTTGACAGAAATTGACTTCAATCAACCTATGTTGATATTATATAATGCTGTCCTAATCTAGCACTTTTTTTCACGAGGTACCCTCATATGGGAATTTTCATTAACAGAACATTAAACTTAAAAAAAATCAAGGCCATTGGCTTTGACATGGACTACACGATTGTCCGTTATAACTCTGAAGCATTTGAAGAGTTCACTCACCAGGAAACTTTAAAGAAGCTGGTAAACGATAAAAACTATCCACCAGAAATCCTTAACCTGAAATTTGATTTCAAAAGAGTTATTCAAGGTCTTGTCATCGACAAGTCAAAAGGAAACCTTTTAAAAGTATCGCGCTTTGGGAAAGTAAAATCGTCATACCACGGTCTCACACCACTCGACTTTAAAGAACAACAACGTCTTTATGGAAACGGAGTTATTGATCTAGGTGACCCACACATTCAAAGTTTAGATACAAACTTTGCTGTCTCTAACGGAGTTTTATACTCTCAATTAGTAGACCTAAAAGAAAAAGGAATGAATCTTCCGGACTTCGACACTCTTGCGGTCGAAATTAAAGATGCTCTGGATGTTTGTCACTCTGATGGAACGCTAAAAAACGAAGTAAGAAGAGATATCAAAAGATTTATTATTCAAGACCCTGAAGTGGTTGCTCTTTTTGAGCGCTACAAGCGCTATGGTAAAAAACTTTTAGTTATCACGAACTCTGATTTCAGTTACACGAAACTTCTTCTCGACTACACGATCAATCCATTCTTAAAAGAAAACAAGGACTGGTCTGAGCTTTTTGAAATCACTGTAACACTTGCAAGTAAGCCGAGATTTTTTACAACGAAGACTCCTTTTCTTACTATTGATCCAGCCACTGGGTTTATGACAAACACAGAAGGGAAAATCACTAAAGGTATTTATCAAGGCGGATATGCTGGAAGGCTACAACAAGACTTAAGTCTTGAAGGTGACGAGATTCTCTATCTTGGAGATCATATTTACGGTGACGTTGTTAGTATTAAAAAGACTTTCAACTGGAGAACGGCCCTTGTATTAGATCCTCTAGCTGAAGAGATTGATGCGATTAAAAAGTCTGCTCCGATTCAAGCGGAAATTGATAAGCAAATGTTTATCAAAGAAGCACTGGAGACAAAACTTAATCACCTGGATTTAAGAAAGCATGAGTTCCATGAAGAAATTCCAAAAGAAGAACTAAACGCACTATTCGCTGAAGTCGATAAAGTAAACGGAGTTATTTCTGATTTATTAGAACAGCACCGCAAATTCTTTAACCCATACTGGGGTGAGATGATGAGAGCTGGTCTTGAAGAGTCACGATTTGCTGATCAGGTTGAAAAATACGCATGTATCTACATGACAAAAGTTTCTGACTTAATTGAGTACTCTCCCCGCACCTATTTCAGGCCGCTCAGAAGAGTACTTCCTCACGAATTATAATCTTATTTCTTTTTTTTCATGCCGATTTGCTTAATACAGTCGGCATAACCAAAATCATTTTCGGCAATTGTTTTTCCAGAAGCTGTTTCACAACCTGCTGTTGAAATCTTGCCATTCGTTTTAACATTTTTTTCTGCTTTCTTTTTTGTTTCACCCACTGGAAGCTCTGCTTCGTGTTTAGCGTGGTCTTGAGCGTAGATTGGAGTGCTGATAGATGTTGTAATGATTAATGCAAATGTGGCCAATAAGATTTTCATAGATTCTCCCATAGTAATCGTTCATACGGATACTATACAAAATCTATGCCTTATTTTTGAGAAAGTGCTGAGTTCTCACCTACGTACTTTAGGAATTGAAGATAGATCTCCCAAGACTTCTGCCCATAACCTCCGGCCATGACATAAGACTGTGGAATATTTCTGGATTTAAAAAATTGGTATAAGAATTTATCTCTTCCCATCATCTGCTCTTTTGTAAGATTGATGAAAGATGCACTTGGCAACTCATCAAACTCGTATGGATCTGCACCATTAACGACAATAACAATATCTGGATTAGGGCAAATTTCCTCAAGATCCAAAAGTCCTGCTTCAAGGCGAGCGAGGTATTGATCCTCTTCGCCGTAATCAATTCCTACATCCACAGTAGATGGAATAAACCACGGATCGCGCAGGCTTCCTGAGTTCAGTGGCCATCCTTCTTTCATATGAATCGAAAATGTTTTAATGCTCGGATCATCTTTTAGTATTTCAGGAGCACCATCCCCTTTATGAACATCGACATCGACGATCCAGGCCGTTTTAATCACACCTTCAGCTTGAAGTCGTCTAAGAGTAATCACGGCATCGTTCACTAGACAAAATCCACGTCCAGCAAAACTCATCGCGTGGTGCATGCCTCCACCTAAGTAATAACTAAAACCGTGATCGAGTGCATACTTTGTAGAGTTAAAAGTCATCGAGACTTGAAGCAAGACAGTCTCAAGCAATTCATTCCAATCACGCTTTTGGTTTTTAGGATTGAACCTTTCAAAATTGCCTTGATCGTTGACGAGTTCATAACACTGGTAAATTTCACCTTGCCTTTCAGCAGCTGAGCCAAAAAGTCTATTCATGAAATCTTTCGTGTGAACCCTTTCAAGGTCTGCGCGAGTGATGCGGATAATTTTTGTAGTGTCGGTGTATTCTAAGAATGGATAAAGATACTTAAGTGAAGAAAAAACATGAGACGCTCTATCATCCACGATTGGGATTTCGATTCCGTATTCACTAAATCGAAGGTCGCAATCGGGATGATAGAAGATCATATTTTAATTACCAGATTTGACAGTCAATTTGTGCCCAAGACTGAACCATTGGATCGTAGAAGTTAGAATAAACGAAAACATCTACGTATGCACCAGGATAAACAGTAACGTTTGCCCATGAGTTAAGAACAACACCTTGGTATGTTCTTCCGAAAGCGTATCCTGAACAAGCGATTGGACGGTAAGTTGTATTCCATACTCTTGCTACAGCAACTTCGCGGTTAACGAAAAACTCCATTGAAGGAACAAACGCAAAAGCAGAACTAGAAATTGTTAAAGCGGCCAGTGTTGAAAGAATGAATTTTTTCATTGGTAATCTCCTCAAAAAGTGTGATTCAAAATAGATTCAAAGTGAGTCTCTTTAATCATTTTTGGGCAGATTTAGCAAGTGCAACATAATCTTCTAACTCTTTAGAATTTGGTAAATTTTGCAGAGATTTTAGTAAAGAATCTAGCTGTGCAACACTTTTTGCGCCACAGATGGCCACGGACAATTCAGGAAAACTTAAATTGTGGGCCAGGGCCAGCTCTAGACCAGTATGGTGCTTTTCATCTAGTAGCGGCCAAAGTTTTTTCATTGATTCAAACTTGGCAGAGTTGTCAGCATCTTTCCACCACGGTGCCCATGAACGACAGTCACTCTTATCATATGCTTTTCTTTTTTCATCTACACGACCAGTGATGATTCCTTTATCCAATGTTCCCCAACTCATGAAGCTAATTTGTTTTTCGTTTAAGTAAGGAAAAAGTTCAGTCTTCACAAACTTGTTAGTGAATAAATTAAATTCTGACTGCACAACTTCTACGCGGTCAATTTCAAAGGCCTTATTGAGTTCATCAACATTTGTATTACATAAACCAATGTGCTTAATTTTTCCCTGGTGCTTTGCCTTTGAGAGCACTTCCATGGTCTTTCTAATATCCACTCTCGCGTCCGGCCAGTGAACCATATAGAGATCGATAAAGTCTGTGTTTAAATCTCTCAGCGACTGCTCCAGCATTTTCTGAGCAACCACTGGATCGTTAGTCATATCGACTCTCTTATTTTCATGCCAAGTCACTCCTGACTTTGAAACTAAGAAAACTTTTTCACGATTATTTTTAAAGGCCTTTCCCATTCTGACTTCTGATAACCCAAACCCGTAGATCGGAGCTGTATCAAAGATCCTGATACCGTCGTGAAACGCTTTGTGAAGCAGTTCAATCGACTCCCCTTCACTGATCTCACCAAAACCGTAACCTCCGCCCTCGCCACTAATAGCAGCTCCGCCGAAAGCGATAGGTAGTGGACTTATGGTTTTTAGTAATTGCGTCATTTGAACATATCCTTGTGAAGGTTTTATATTATGTGTATTAATAGGCCTCTTAATTAAATCTGTATAGGCACAGCTAATGGTAAAGATTTTAATATTTGCTCACCGTGGAGAGGCCCAGGCCTTTTTCACTCAATGGGATTTAACTCCTGTGAGTTTCTATTTTAGCGGGCTGTTTAAAAATCGTGATTATTTTGTTTTGATCACCGGCGAAGGCCCTAAAGAGGCCAGCGAAAAAACCGTTGCTGTGCTCTCTAGCTTTAAAGATGAAATCAGCTCAGTTGTGAATATCGGAATTGCCGGAAGTTTATCTCCTAAATTAAAAGTTGGAGACCTGGCATGGATCAGATCAAGTTATGCTCAAAATGCTGAGAGATGTGAGTTTAAATCCTACACAACTAAGTATCATACAAGTATTGACTGCATCACGGCTTACTCTAGAGTAACCACTCTGGAAGAGAAAAAAACTCTTTCGCATTTCGCTGATCTGGTCGATAGAGAGCTTTGGTCTATTGCCAGTGCTGCCCATTTATTTAAAATGGATTTTTTATCACTGAAGCTTGTCTCTGACGAAAGTGACTCCGCTGATTTTTGCCAGTTGGTTAAAGATGAAGCTCCGCTTTTGTCTAAAAAACTCTTTGATGAATTTATAAGATTTGAAAGCTCGCAAAAAACAGCAGCGCCTGTTGTTTTACATGCTCCAAAGTCAAACAGTGCTGAAGACTTTATTTTAGCTCACCCAAAACTTTATTTCACAACCTCACAGACGAGGAAACTAACCACTCTACTTCGTGGTCTATTGATGAAAAAGATTTTCACCGAAGAGGAAATAAAAAAATTCACAGACAGCATTATTCTTGAATCCTCTCCTGATATTACCAGTAAAGAGCTGAGTAAAATTTTACTGAATACTTTGAGTGAAAAATTAAATCCTCTTAACACGAAGATTAAAGAAAAAATCAATGAAGCGATCCTCCCTCTGACTGACAGTGGTGCGATGGTGGGATTTGATCCTGAATTAGAACAAGAATATATTCAACTGAACTATCAAATTAGAAATACCAAAGATCAAAAACGCTTGATTCTTGCCCTTGAGCAATTCAATTATCAAAAGATCAGAAATATTTTCTCCGGAAAACTGGAGGATTAATGTTTGAAAAAATCTTTATTGAAGAGCATCTCGCCGCTCACCCAAAAGTAATAGAGTTAAAAGAAAGATTTCCAGCAAGTGAATTTAAATACATCACAAAAGTTGAAGATGTTTTTGGCAGGGTTAAAAAACCATATCTGCAAAAACGCACCAATCTCAATTTATTTATCGGTGAAAAAAAAGGACAACTGGTAAAACCAGCTCCTCCTGCTTATGGACTCTCAGGTGAGCCTCATTACTACTTCGTTCACGCTTACAACTGCATTTACGAATGTAACTACTGCTACCTTCAAGGTTATTTTCAATCTCCCGATATCGTCTTATTTTTAAATCATGATGAAATTGGGGCCGAAATAAAAAAACTAGCTGATGATTTTGCCATTACAAATCCCGGAGAGAAAATCTGGTTTCACGCTGGTGAATACAGCGATTCGTTAGCACTTACCCACTTAACAGGGGAGCTGCCTTATTACTTTAATCTCTTTAAAAATCTTCCGAATGCTTATCTGGAACTCAGAACAAAGTCCGTCAATATTAAAGAATTAGTGAAACTCACTCCTTCTGAAAATATTGTCGTGAGCTTTTCTCTGGCACCTGATCACAGAACGAGAACGAATGATCTGAAAACCCCAGGGCTGAAAGCAAGACTCGCGGCCATCAGAGAGCTTCATGAACTAGGCTTTCCTATCGGGATTCACTTTGATCCGATTATTTATGATGATAAAATTGAAGAGTCTTATAGCGATCTCATTAATCAATTGGCGCTTGCTCTTCCTCCTGAAGCGATCAAATATATTTCAATTGGCGTCGTAAGATTTACTAAAAATGTTTATCATCAGGTTTTAAAAAATTATCCGGATTCAGATTTTCTGGCTGATGATTTTGTGAAAAGTTTTGATAATAAAATTCGCTATAATAAACCGACTCGCATGTGGGTTTTAGGCAAAGTAAAAAATCTTTTAATTGAAGAAGGAGTTGATGCTGCTTTAATTTATGAATGTATGGAAGACGATGATTCACAATAAAAAATTAGAGCAAGAAGGCATCATCGAAGTGACATATCCTTTGCCTGCCACTGTTGTAGAAATGCTCTCGAAGGAAGATTGGCGCTCGATCGACCAATACTTCTTAAAAGCAGAGGCCACCGGCGGCCTTTTAAACGAATTTTTAAAAGAAGTCCTCGACTTTGATAGTATCGAGCACATTATTGCCATCAGAAGTGCCCCTGACGACGAAGACGGAATCTGGCACGATGACGGCTCGAGAATCCTGGGATTTTCCCTTTCTCTGACAACGGATCACCTAAGTGTCGCTGGCGGAGAGCTAAGATTTAGGAAAAAAGGTGAATCTTCGGGAGTGAGTCTCACCACTAGACCCATGGGACAAATGCTCATTTTCAAGACTGGGATTTATGGATTTGAGCACATGGTCAGCGCGGTTACGACAGGCAAAAGGATAGTCATTGCTGGATGGTGTTCATAGCTCTCCTCCGACAATGCGGCCAGTCAGCAAAATGGCCTACGAAAGTCCCTTGTCATATTGCCCCTATTGAGTTAATCTCGTGTTTCTTTTTAAGAATTTAATTAATTAACTATTATCTTTATAAGGATTTTTTATGGCACGCACATGTGATTTAACAGGAAAGAGAAGACTAGTTGCCAACAAGGTTTCTCACGCTAACAACAAAACAAAAACGAAGAAGCAAGTTAATCTACATACTAAAAAAGTTTTCGATCCTGAGACAAACTCAGTTGTTCGTCTAAGACTTTCAGCTAGTGCAATCAGAACTTTAGATAAAGTTGGATCAATCACTAAGTACGTAAAGAAAAACGCTCACATGTTTGAATAAGAAAAAACAAATTTAATTGAAATAAAAAAAGGCTTCCCGAGACGGAAGCCTTTTTTTTTGGCATATTAAAGTATATTTGTGGAGGACTTGTGAGACATCTACTACTTGCTTTAGTTTGCTGTAACCTAATTTATTCGTCTGTGTGGGCAAAGGTCTCATATCCAAGACAAAAAATTTCTATCACCGGCGGAACTCATTCTTCTCCTGTCGCTCTTACGATAAAGGATCTTGAAGCTTATAAAAAGCAAGACCAGATCACCATTCACGATCCGTATAACAAAGATATTCTTACGACCTTTTATGGTTTCTACATGAAAGACTTTCTAAACCTCTATGCTCCTCCTGCTTATAAATCCGTTCGTGTAACTGCTATCGACGGGTACAAAGTCGACATTCCAAAACAGGACATTGATAAGTCTAATCTTTTTATGAGCTATAAAGATAAAGCTGGATTTTTAACGGTTGATCGTATGGGACCAGCACGCATCATCGCTCCTTTTAAAGGAGTCATCAATAGAGACTTGTTACTTCAGCTTGGTGTCTATTGGGTGTGGCAAGTGAAGACCATAGAGTTTATAAAATAATGTTCAGCTTCAAAGAATGGAACCGTAGTTCAGTCATTACGGACATTTTTGTAAACCTTCTCATGACAATACTTTTTGTCATTGTTATCTCTTTGAGTTTTCGAAGTACTAACGACAACGCAGCCATTCAAGACGATACTTTCAAAAACCATTTCCAATCGCGCCTTATTTTGAAATCTATCAATGGACTCAATAACTCTAGAAATGAAATCCTTATGGCCATTCAGGAAAAAAACCCTGAGCTCATCAACAATGCCGAAGATCAAATGTTGGGAGCGATCTCTAACTACCACATTCTTCTTTCTGAACAAACGATAGGTAAATCAATCAGGCCGTCATTGGATTTCGAGAAAGATTTTAAAAATTTAAAAGTTTTATTCGAAGAGGTTTTTGCTAAGGAAAATGTTTTAGAGGATACTGAGCTGCTCTTAAAAATTTCCAGGTCTGCTGAAGAACTCGTGGCCTTAATGTATACTGAAGAAAGTACTCTTTGGGCAAAAGAGTCGATCAAACTTCATGCTTACTCAGAAGTTAAACAAACTAACCTCTATTTTTTCTATGGTCTCACTATATGCTTCCTTCTTATTCAGATCGTGTTTGTTTATTTCACCATTATCAAATACAGACTTAATAAAAAAAT
Organism: Bacteriovoracaceae bacterium UBA6153; assembly: GCA_002428265.1. Taxonomy (GTDB): domain Bacteria; phylum Bdellovibrionota; class Bacteriovoracia; order Bacteriovoracales; family Bacteriovoracaceae; genus Bacteriovorax. The sequence continues at coordinate 233,945 of DIUR01000023.1, read as the reverse complement.
TAATCACCAACATGAAAGACTCGTTTTACAAACGAGGCTCTCTACTCTGGGAATGATGAGCGCTGAACTCGCCCATGAAATTAACTCTCCCCTAATGGTCATTGATGGCCGTTTAAGAATTTTATCCAATGAAATAAATAGCGTACCTAATATCAATGAAAAGCTTATAAAAAATATCGATATTATTAAACGTAACTCTAAACGTATTCAGGATATCATCAAGAGCTTCAAGACAATGTCTAAGAGTGGAGAAAATGATATTTTTGAACCTTTAGAAATCTCCCTTCTTTTTGAGGAAGTCAAAGATCTTATAAGTCAAAAAATAGCGAGTTCACAGATTGAGTTCACTATTGATGAATCACATTCTGATGTCATCATAGCAGTCAGAAGAGTCCAGATTGTCCAGGTACTCACTAATCTAATAAACAATTCAATTGATGCTATCAAGGACTCAGCAAATCCATGGATAAAAATCAAAACAGAAGTTTTTGAAAATAATGTGCAGATCATTGTGACAGATAGTGGATCTGGTATAGACAGTCTTCATGTGGCTAATATATTTGATCCATTTTATTCGACGAAAGGCTCAGCTGAAGGCACGGGTCTGGGACTCAGTATCTCTAAAAAAATTATGAAAGAGCACGGCGGAAGCCTAAGTTATAATGAAGCCTGTCCTAATACTCAGTTTATTTTAACTTTAATATCAAAAAAAAGGCCCGTCACAGAGGACGGGCCGACTACTTATTAAATTTATTGAACTTCAATTTCTTGAATTAAATATCCCCATTTAGTCATTGATCTATCAGAAACAAAGTTGATTACAACAGTGTCACCTTCGATATAGTCAGTCGTGTAGTTAGTTCCTGCACCTGTTACTTTCTCGATTGTTGTTCCTGCACCATCAGCAATACGAACGTAGTCGTATCCTTGCTCAAGATCAAACTTTGCTACTTTCACTCTTAAGTACTTTGCACCTTTAACAGTGATCGTCTTTGTCGTGTTGGCATTATCAACATAAGGGTGATCTGATTCAAGTGCAGAATCAAGTGACTTCTTAACCCAAGCATCGTTTTTAGGGCCTGTACGCTCTGGTCTTGTATCAGTTAAAAGATTGTATGCATCGATTCTAGAAGCGGTTGTCGTTTTTCCACGAAGACCAGCAACCGGAACACCAGTCATTGTTAAACGCTCTCTCAAGGCCGCGTGAGACATTCTTCCTTCTTTCGCTAATAGAAGTCCAAGAACTCCTGAAACGTGTGGAGTGGCCATCGATGTTCCAGAGTAAACGTCATACGCTCCACCATTAACAGTTGAAAGGATGTTGTGCCCTGGAGCTCCGATATGAACTGAGTTTCTTCCATAAGAAGAGAATGACGCTAAACCATTTTGTGCAGTTGTTGCAGCAACTGAAACCATGTTTGGAGTTTCATAAGAAGCTGGGTACGATGGACTTGCATCATTGTTAGATGAGCTGTTACCAGCTGCAGCTGTGAAGATGATCCCTTTATCACTTGCTCTCTTAATTGCTTCAAGAAGAGCTTCTGAGCGTCCGCCCCCGCCCCATGAGTTCGACATTAAATCTACGTTTAATGTTGTCGCATAATCGATTGCTTTAATCGCAGCTTCAAGTGAACCCGATCCGTCGTCACCTAAGAATTTTACTGCAACGATAGAAACATCTGACATAACTCCCGCTACGCCGATTCTATTGTTGTGAGTAGCACCGATTGTTCCTGAACAATGTGTACCGTGTCCGTTTCCGTCCATTGGGTTTGAATCATTATTAGCAAAATCGTATCCGTAAACATCATCTACGTATCCGTTTTTATCATCATCAATTCCATTTCCAGCGATTTCACCTGGGTTAACCCACATATTACCTTTAAGGTCAGGATGATTGTAATCAACACCTGTATCGATAACAGCGATTTTTACTGCGCGAGATCCAGTTGTGATATCCCATGCCTTTAGAGCATTAACATCGTTACCTTCTACTCCAACTGAACCTTTTGGCTCGTTAGAACCTGTGTTTCTTAGTCCCCAAAGTTTTCCGAAATCAGGATCGTCTGGAGTGCTTGCCGTAAAATCTGTGAATGGAGATTTAAGAAGCTTCTTTAGAGAAGCAGACTTATCTCCTTTAATAGGGTTAACTGAATAAATATAATTTGGTTCAGCGAACTCAATATCTGGATTATTTTTTAGAGCAGCGATAACCGACGTTAATGATTTCTCATTACCCACTTTAAGGACTGCTAGTTTATCATAAGAGAGTTTAATTTCTCTTTGATCCTGAACTCCTAATGCCGACAGAGCTTTGTTAGTTTTAAAATTCTTCTCTCTTCCTGCTTTAAACTTTACAACAATCTCACCTGGAACGTGTGGTGCTTCAGTCGCACATAGTCCCGTGGCCATTGCAGCAGTCGTTAGCCCTAATAGCATCTTCTTCATAATTCTCCCTCCTTGGAGCCAAATAGAATCGCATTCAAAAAGTCTGATCAATTGAATCAGTCTTAACAGAAAAATAATGTGATCTATAAATAAGCTTAATCGGTGGTGCCAAAATGCACAGAGTTTTATTGTCGTGGAATATTTTTCCGAAAATACCCGGTCTATCTTTTTTAAATAGAAATGCGATAATTCACCTATATGATACACAACAGCTCATCAGATCCTGTTCTAATTAAAAAAATCTCTCTTAAAATCTGGTCTCTTAGAGACGAGATCGAAACACGTATACAAGAAAAAGTAGACGCTGGTGAAATTGCACCTGAATCAGTAGAAGAAAAAGTCCTGGAACTCAGAGGCGAATACACTAAGAAGACTGCAGCTCCCGACAATGTTCTTCAATTGAAATCTGGCGATGCTCTCTCTAACGATGAAGATGAAATGGCACGTGCCATGGCCGCTATTGAAAACGAAGAAGCAGCAGAAGCGACTGAAGCGCCACCAGAAGAAGAAACTGCAAATGTTGTCTCAATGTCCCCTGCTCCTACTGAAAACGCTGAAGCTAACCTTATCCGCATTCAAGTTGAGCCACCAAATATTTCTGAAGATAAGATTTTTAAAGGAAAGACAATTCTTTCTGAAATCTCTATGGATAAGATGTTTTTCTTTTCCAACAAGGCCTTTACCGAAGGTCAGTCTATCGTTATCCAATTTTGTATCCCAAAAACTTTTATCGTGAATGCTGACGTTATCTACTGTCGCCCATTCAATATCAAAAGTAGAATCATCAGCCAAAATAACTACACTCATAGAATGCTCATCAAGTTTAACTTCTTAAAGGAAGGAGAGCGCGCACTTCTAAGGCAGTTTATTCAGTCAATCGAGCCGGATGTTACAAAAGTTATCAAAAAACCAGAAGTTGCTGAATCAGACTCTGACGAAGGTGACTTTGGCGAACTAGACGATCTGGGGCTGTAATCTCAATGTCATCACTTAAAAATATCCAAAAAAAGAAATGGTTTTCCAACTTTGTACTTATTTCATTTTTATTTTTAGTAGCGGCCACTGCCTTACTGTCTAATGCCTTTAAGACTCCGGTAAAAAATCACAACGAATTTATAGAGCAAAGCCTGGTCTTTAATAATAAAGAGCTGGAAAATATCACCAACCTGACTCTCAAAAATAAATCAGGAGAGTTTATCTTTTCAAGATCAAGCACTGATTCCTCTTCGACATGGCACATGACTAGCCCACGCGACGTCTCTACCAGCTCAGCCTTTGTAGAAAAGCTTTTTTCTTCACTTAACACGATTAAAACTAAAAAATTACTTCCTGATGATGCTGCCAGCAGATCAAACTTTTCTCTGGATAAACCAACGGCCATCCTAACTCTTGCCGATGAATCAGGGACAAGTATTGTCCTGAGTGTCGGTATTATGAATACAATTGATAACTCGACCTATATGAAAATCTCTGGAAGAGAGGGTGTCTTTCACGTTGAAGCCCCCTCTGTATCGCTAGAAAATACGACTCTGCACGATTTAATTGAATCAAACGTCTTCGATATTAACTTTGCAACAATCAGCAGTTTTAAAATCTTTAAAAAGAACTCTTCGACACCACAGTTTGCAGTTTTCAAAAAAGCAGGAGTCTGGGTAACGTCAGAAGAAAAATCTTTAGATGCAAAAAAGCTTGAAGAGATGCTGGATGATTTCACCATTGTAAAAAGCACATTTGTTATGGATCAAATGACAGATGCCCAAAAGAAACAAACTCAAGGAATGGTTTCTCCTCCTGAATACACTCTCAAAATAGAAATGGGTGAAAACGAAACACTAACCTATCTCATCAGCGATTTAAAAAAGAATATCTCTGATACTCCAGCAAGTGATGAGCCCCAGTTCATCGTCATTGAAAACCATGCCCCAGTCGTTTACGTTTTGAAAAAAGAAGCTTTCACTCTTTTTGAACTTAAAAATGAAGCTCTGAAACCTCTTGAAAAATAGCTTATAACTAAGAAACTTTTTTGTTCACGATTCGTGAATTTGAAGGAAGCGCTTGCTCCTTATGAATTTTATCCGGATCAACGAAAACCTTGATGAATTTCTCAATCAAAATAGAGTTGTAACGTTTTACACCGACCTTATCTGTCAGAATTTTTCTTAAGGCTTCAGTGGGCTGAAGCTTATCATCAATCATAATATGAACGAAGTCGTCGGCCAGGCATACGATATTTGCCAACGTCAGAACCTTGCTTCCCTTTTTACCAAATGGAAACCCTGTTCCGTCAAAAGCTTCATGGTGCTGAAGAATAATTTGTTTGATGTTATTATTTAGGCCTCTATTGTTCTCTAAAATCTGAAAGCCTAACTCAGGATGCTTTTTATACTGCTCTAGCTGCTCAGGAGTCATATCTCTCTGACTTAGATTGATAAACTCTTTTGGCAGAAGAGTTTTTCCAATATCGTGAAACATACAGGCCATAGCACATGTTTCAATCGTTGCTTTTGACTGCCACTCAAATTGCTTAATAATAGCGGTTGAATAAAGTGTTACGAGAAAGGCATGCGAATAGGCCGTTGGATCAAAGTTTTGGTATGACCTTAGAACGCTATAAAGATCAGGCTGACTTTCTACCAGTTGATAGACGTTCTCACACACTTCTCTGCCCTGATCAATAACCTGAGGCTTTACCCCTACAGTAAAAGCTTCTTCGATAAACTTTTCAGTTACATTCTTTAAAATATTTACTTTGTTATAGGCCGGAACATTTTGATTATCTATGAGCTTTTTAGTCAGAAAGTTATTGTACTGAATAAACTTTCTTCTATCGCTATTGTGAAAATAAAGGGCCTCTACTTTTTTTTCATTTTTATACTTATCAAGACGCTCTTTTGAGAAAGTATCCCCAGTATGCAAAATCTTTAAATACTTGTTGTCCGAAAGTTTTATATAGATATCAAACAATACGGCCTGTGAAGAATAGAACTCTTCGATTTTAATTTTAGAAAAGTTTTCGTCAGTAAGGGCGACTTCCGTCTCATCACTAATGCCCTCTCTCTTAGGAACTGAAGTCATAAGATCTGAAAGCGACTGATGCCCTTCCAATAACTCTTTTAAGAGTCCCATCTCAAATGGCTTGAAAGCAACTTCTGCAACACCTAGCTTTTGAAGTTTATCCTCAGTCATCTGTGCTTCTTCAAAAAGTTTTTTATCGTTAACCACAACGATAACTCTTTGATTAGTAGAACTTGTTTTAATGAATTTTAAAACCTGCATGCACGAATGATTTTCCGTTGCCCAGTTTATGATGATAGCGAAGAATGAATTATTATATAATGAGAGCTGAGCTTCTTTACCATTTACAACACCAGTCACTTCATACTGTTGATCAGTAAAATACTTTTTGGCCTGGTTTGCCCATGCCTCATCTGGATCAACAATCAAAAGTTTTAATGCCAAAATTACGACCTATCTAAAAAGCGCGCTTCTTACTAGGTTTTATCGGTAAAAATGGAGAGAAACTAAAATAAAAAAGTAGCCAAAAAGATAAGTCTTTCTGGCTACTTAGAATTGATTTTTTACGAAAGAAGACTAAACAAAACTACTTAATTTCTTTGTGTAAAGTATGGCGTCTAAGAAATGGGTTATATTTCTTAAGCTCTAGACGATCTGGAGTCGTCTTCTTGTTTTTTGTCGTTGTATATCTTGAAGGTGATTTCCCTTCTTTTCTTGCTTCTGTACACTCAAGTGTTACGATTACTCTAGGACCTTTTTTAGCCACAACTGCCTCCACGAAAATTTAAACAGAGCTGAAATTACACGTTTGTCATTGGCATGACAACCAAAAATTGTTAAACCTTTTAAAAAAGCGAGATTTCTATGAATATTACACAAGATAACTGGACATCTACCCACTATTACTCAGAGCCCCTAAGAGCTTTTGTCTCATTAGGAGCCGCCCCCATTGAAACGGCCGAAGGTCTTCAGGACGTGGAATTTCAATACCTGGTGACAATGACCGACAAGGATTACCAGGAATTATACCAAAGCTCACACACTAGCCTTGAAGAGGCGATCTGTGTTCTAAACGAAAAATATGGACACTGGGAACTAAAAGACGCTGACGGCAAGGTCCATGGCGATGGCTGTTCGAGCTGTGCTGCTCACTAGAGAGTTTTGAAATTTATTGACGTAATATATTAAATTGGCCATATTACTGGCTTATAAAAAACCTGGTTCTGTATACAAAGCAGAGATCACTATAAAAAAAGAAGGTCCATAATGAAAGAAGGAATCCACCCAAAGTACGAAGCTCAAACTATCAACTGTGTTTGCGGAGCTGTTTACAACACAGGTTCAACAATCAAGTTAGAAAAAATCGACATCTGTGCTGCTTGTCACCCGTTCTATACTGGTAAGACAAAAGTTCTTGATACTGAAGGAAGAATTGAAAAATTCAAAAAGAAATTCGGTACAGACTACACAAATAAATCTACTAAAAAGTAATTTTATTAAGGCCTTCTTCGGAAGGCCTTTTTTTTGTCTAAAATTTAGACACGTATGTAAAGATCGCCATGCCTCCCCCATCTCTGGCCCTCTCCATGAGATAATCGCAACATGAAAACATCAAATACAAAACTTCTGGTTTTAGCATTAGTCCTTGGCTCATTCTTAAACGTTAGCAGTGTTTCTGCTCAATCGTTTGGAGGATTCAACTTAGGGGATGCCAAAAAAATACTAAATGGCGCTAAAGATGCTGCTATTGAAGCCGCAAAAGAGGCCAATAGACTTCGTCTTGAATTTGAAAAGAAAAGAGCAGATGAAGCAAAACGTGCTGAGGAAGCAAGAAGACAACAAGAACAAAACGATCAACGTCAGGCGACTGTTACTGAAGATGATAGCTCAACTGAAATTGTCTCGCAAAGACCAGTACAAGCACCAGTTTATCGTCCAAAAGTCCAAGAGCAATCAGCAAACAGATCTCCAGTTGTTAATAACAGCCTTGTGGTTATCTCTGATACAGTAGATGCAAACGTAACTTACATTTTATTAAATATTGAAAAAGATAATTACAAAGAACAAGTTGTACTAACTGCAAAAGATGGTAGCTATGCCCACAATCTTTATCTTAGAGATGGTGCTGGCCTTTACGATATTAAAATTTTCTTAAACAGATCAGCTCAGAAATACGGTGAAGGTGCTTCATACCTGTATTCAAGAACAATCAGTGTTGAAAACAGAGATCATAGAGATATGAGCTTTCTTCTTCCATCACTAATGGTTGAATCAGACAGCGAACAGATTACTTCACTGGTAAAAAATTTAACAAAAGATGCAGCTAACGAAGAAGAAGCATTAAAGAAGATTCACGCTTATATTATCAAAACTGTTAAATACGACTGGGATGCTTTTAAAGATGGATCTTATGTAAACAATCCATTCAATGCTCTGGCAGTTCTTAATAAGCCACTAGCAGTTTGTGCTGGTTACGCTAATCTTTTTGCTGCCATGGCAAGAGCTGCAGGAATCAGAACAAAAGTTATCTATGGTAAAGCAAAAATTAATACTGGCTGGTATGACCATGCTTGGAATGAAGTTTTTATTAACGATCAGTGGGAAGTTGTAGACTCAACTTGGAACGTAGATAGAAGAGATAACAAGTATTATTTTATGGATGAAGCGACATTTGCCATTGATCACAAGAAAGAAAAAGAAATGACTGAATACTAACATATGAAATTAGTGCGCGATTAATCCTCGCGCACTAATTTTACTCTGAGCTTTTCTTGAACAATCTTTTCTACTTCAAAACTAATTTTCTCGCCGACATCGGCATTCTTAAATGCCTTTTCTTCCGACTTTGATAATTGCTTCTTTTGAATTTCAATGACGACATTGCGATTTTCATTTTTTTCATTCTGCATACAAACTTCGTATTCAAAACTAAATTTTGTTTCGTTCATAAAGCGAATCGTCACAGGCCCGTTATTAACAACCGTTGCCGTTTTTTTCTTTCTTTTATAAACGTGAGCAACCATCGGAAGAATTTTTCTATCCAGACTTACCATCTGGGAAAGTCTTTCAACACCAGGGTCATGCGAGGTTCTTAAAACCTGATGGCACCAATCACTTGGGCATCCAGCATTACCCGGACAAGGATAAATAACGTCATATGATTCCAGCAATTGAGATCGAAGCTTTTTGATATCGTGAAAAAACTCGCTAGTCCCCGGCTCTATCCACATGACATATTCAGGATCAATAGTCATGATCTGGTCTTGCGCTCTATCAATTCCCATTTCATTAATAGAGTGGCCAAAAAATAAAATACCATTGGGCTGGGCCGTCTGATACTTTCTCATCGTTTGAAACTTATCACCTGGAAAAAATCCATTCATGATTTTTGTGGCCTGATCAAGCATGATTTGTGCAGAATCCACCGCCGTCATCTCAACGTGGCCAGGAATCTTCATCAGCATCTTATAAGCTAATGAAAAAGTTCCAGGGCCCGCTCCCATATCGATGAAGGGACGATTTTTTAAATCATCTAAAACACTCCCCGGTAGTCTTGAAAGGAGAAAGTGCATCTTCGGCATATTGGTCGGCAGATAAAAGCTTGCATACGCAGAAACCTGGCGGTGATCCAAGACATAGTCTGTAATCTGGTCGCGCTTTTTCGTAAACTTCATCGAAATTTCTTTGATGTACTTTACAATTTCCGGCTCTGTCATGTTGGAGATTAATAAATGAGGGCGAAGTTCTTCGAGGGATAAAACAAAGGGCCCGAAGGCCCTTGTGTTTAATTGATTATTTTCCAATTATCTTTTTCCAAGGTCAGTATATTCACGGTTTGTTTCACCAGTGTAAACCTGACGAGGGCGAGAGATTTTTGTTTCTTTTGTTTCTCTCATCTCTTTCCACTGAGCAAGCCAGCCTGGCATTCTTCCAAGAGCGAACATAACTGTGAACATGTTTGTTGGAATCCCAAGGGCTCTGTAAATAATCCCAGAGTAGAAATCTACGTTCGGGTATAGTTTTCTTGTAACGAAGTATTCGTCAGCAAGAGCTGTCTGCTCTAATCCTTTTGCGATATCCAGGTATGGATCTTTTACACCAAGTTGAGCAAGAACATTGTCACATGCAACTTTAATGATCTTCGCACGTGGATCAAAGTTTTTATACACTCTGTGTCCGAATCCCATTAGTTTGAATGTATCGTTTTTATCTTTTGCTCTCTCAAGAGCTTTTTTATAATCGCCACCAGCGTTTGAGATCTCTTCAAGCATCTCAAGAACTTCCTGGTTAGCTCCACCGTGAAGTGGTCCCCAAAGAGCGTCGATACCAGCTGAGATTGAAGCAAATACAGAAGCATTAGATGATCCAACAACTCTTACAGTTGATGTTGAACAGTTTTGTTCGTGATCAGCGTGAAGAATTAAAAGAACGTCTAGAGCTTTCGCTACATCCTTAGAAGCTTTCATTCCCATCATCGACATAAAGTCTTCTGTATAAGAAAGAGCTGGGTTACTTGCAATAAGAGGTTGACCTGTAGTCGTTCTCTGAATTGCGGCTGTGATGATTTTGAATTGACCAACTAATAGAGCGAAGATTTCATCTTTTTGCTCTTTCGTAGGATTTGGATTGTTTAGTTCAGGATAGTGAGCTGATAGAGCTACTGTTACCGCTGAAGCAATCGCCATTGGGTGAGCAGTCTTTGGGAAAAGTTGAATCATGCTCGTGATGTATTCAGGAAGTTTTGAATAGCTCGCAACTTTCTTTTCGAAAGCAGATAATTCTGCAGCCGTTGGAAGAGATCCCCAGTTTAGAAGATAAGCAACTTCAATGAATGAAGATTTTTCAGCAAGCTGCTCAATTGGATATCCTCTATAACGAAGAATTCCTAACTCTCCATCAAGGAAAGTGACAGCAGAAGCACACGAACCAGTGTTTAAGAATCCGTGGTCAATAGTAATGCATCCAGTGTCTGCACGAAGTTTTGAGATGTCGATGGCCTTCTCTTTTTCAGAACCCTCAATAACAGGGTACTCAAGAACTTTACCGTCAATTTCGATTTTTGCCTTTAAAGACATATAGATCCTCCAATGATATGGGCGTAAAAAAACATTATTAAATTACCGCAATAAAAAAAGCTGCGCCAGTGATTTTTAGGTTAAAAGTTGCTCTGACCACGCTTTAGGATCAGCGTGCCATTGTCTTAAAAGATTTAATCCTTCGCGGTCAATTAAGTTTAACTCGAAAGCCTGATTTGTTAATGAGGTAAAATCTGTCAGTGAGAATAACTTCATAGATAAATCATTCAACTTCGCTTTTGCACCATGCATTTCATAATCCACCACACAAAGACAAGCCTCGCACTTTAGTTCTGCAGAAGTAACTCCCGCCATAGCGTCGACTAAACTTGCACCTTGATTAACGAGGTCTTCAAAGAGAATCACTTTTTGTCCGGGTTTGTAATCCCCTTCCATTTGATTTTTTCTTCCGTGCTCTTTTGCTTTTGGTCTTACATAAACCATAGGTCTCTTCATTCTGTCGGCCACGATAGCGGCGTGAGGAATCCCTGCAGTAGCAATTCCACCAAGCAAATCGAACTCTAAGCGATTTTGTTTAATGATCTCAATAAAGGATTCAATAACTCGGTCTCTAAATTCCACGTGGGATAAGATAATGCGGTTATCGCAGTATATAGGGCCTTTTAGGCCTGAGGCATAAGTAAAAGGATTCTGAGGGGAAAACTTCACTGCGCCTAAATTAATAAGGTTTCTGGCGATGTCCATTTTCATTGGAGATTCCTTGTATTTCCTGGCGGTACCAGGCCCCTAGCAAGTGCTGATTTTTGCATCAATTCAGGAAATTTCAACATATTGCCGGATTTCTAAGTTAAAATATCAAAGCATCTAATTATCCCTTATCCAACATGAGTTGTCGCTATTGAAAGTACTATTTATTGGCAATACCCCCGAAGATGATAAAACTATCTATAGATTGATGGGGAATCATTTCCCAAAAATCCAACTCGTTGCGTGTAATGAGCCAGAAAACTTAATGGAGTTCATGACAAATGACGGGCCATTTTCATTTGTTGCTATCTCTATTGATAATAAAAATATAAACGTCGTCGACATCTATCAGCAGATTACAGAAATCTTAGGGGTACGCCCCTTTGTTTTTATCGGCACGCCGAACTCTGTAAAGGCCCAACTCACAACGGCCATGATTCACAACCAACAGACCAATGCATTGGTCGAGCTTCCCATGGTTTTGGATGAATTTAAAAAGGCCATCACTCAATCGATTGATTGGGTAAAAAAAGAAGAGTTCGAAGAGTCCATTCTAGAGTTCACTAGAGATGACCTTCACCCGATGAGGCTGAGAAACTTTTATCTCTTTGAGTCTCTACCCTACGATGTCTACATTGAACTCACTTCTACCAAGTATGGTAAGGTCATCAGTAAAGACAAATTTTACTCTCATCAGGTTATTCAAAATTACTCGCGCAAAAACATTAAATATCTTTATTTAAGAAAAGATGAGCATCTAAAATTTTTAGACACTTCGATTAAAAATCTTTTGAAAATTTATGAAGCAAAACTATCTGACAAAAAGAAGTACCAGCTACTGCATTTAAAAACTGCTTTTTTTGTTCATCAGTTTATTCAGGCGGCAAGTGTGTCCGACGAAGTTAATAAGCTGGCACACTTCTTCATCGACTCAGTTTCAAACCTAGTGCGCTCATATGAAAATGTCACCGAGCTTCTCGACGGCGTTATGGAAACCGGACATATGACTTTTGCAGAGCAGTCTGTGGCCACTGCTTATGTTTGTGAAAAAATCCTGGCCAATATGGGCTGGACGGCAGATATGACGAGAGGAAAACTCATCCTCGCTTCACTACTGCAAGACATAACACTTCCTCACGACGATATGATTAAAGTCAGGTCTCTCAATGATCCAAACTTAAAAATTTTTACTGAAGAAGAACAAATCGAATTTAAATCTCATCCTCAGAAAGCAGCTCACATATCAACGCACTTTAACGGCTTTTCAGACGTCGACTTTATCCTCATGGAGCAGCATGAGCATCCAACAGGAGACGGTTTTCCAAAAGGCCTAAACTCTTCTGGGCTTACAACTATTTCTTGTATCTTTATTCTGGCAACCAACTTTGTTTCACGAATGGCCATCACTCAAAGAGGACCAACTCAACACAAAGACATTGTCACCAACATGAAGCGAGTTTATAACACTGGAAACTTCAAAGACCCTCTCAAAGCACTAGAGAAGGCCATGAAAAATAGTGCTGTTTAATTTCATCTAAGATTATCGAGCGGGAAAATCTTCTAGCGTCTCGATGATTTTTTTGTAAGTCGTCTTTTTAAATTTTTCATTTAAAAGAATCATGATTTTTTTAACATCGAGTTGATAGTTTGGATCTTGATCGCGCATTTTCATAAACTCTTCAATAAAAGCTTCGGCCACCAGAACAATTTTTGATAAAGGTGAAACATCGTCTTTAAAATCAATCGCAAAGCCTATCCCATTGGTGATTCCATGGTGCTGCTTAATTAAGAGATCAGCACCGATTGGAGCGCGTTTATAAGTCACAATCACCTCTGCGGCCAGACGGGCATGATTGAGCACAACTTCTTTTTCTTTGTCACTTAGAGCGTCGCTAAAGAGCAGGTCTTCTTCGTAGCGAAGTGTCGGGTGTTTCAAGTAAATCGGCGCCAACATAATGTCATGAAAAAATAAAACAAAGTTAATCTTTTCAAGATGGCTTTCTCCACCCCAAGAAACTCTGCGGATAATATGATTACTGACATAAGAAGCAAGAATGGAATGAGAGTAAACATATCCATCTTTGTTTAAACTCAAAATCTGCATCAATTTCTTTAAGCTGGGAGTCTCGTTAACAATTTCTTCCATCACTTTGGTGCAGGAATTGGCGATGGCCATAATTTCAGCCCCCACTTCCGGCGTCTGAATAAAGTTAGAAGCAGCAAAAGCAAATCCGGTTTTAACAGCTTCACTCTTTTCACTTATTTCAATCCCATCTGTATTTTTTAAAAACTCAACAATAGAAACCGAAATCATATTGATGATCAAAAGCCTGTCTAGACTATTTACATAAAGAGTTGTGACACCCTCTTTTGAAAATTTATTAACTGTCTCAGAAATAGTGTCGCCTTTTTTAGCAATGAGAGTGAACTCACCATCTTTCATTTTTAAAAAAACAGAACATGGAACTTCTTTAACTTTTACCAGGAAATGAGATTCTATTGGATAATACTGAGGCACTTCTTTTTCTGCCATTTCTTTTGCAGTTACACCCAGGACCTGTGCGCATGAGCGAATAAGATTTTGTAAATGATACGAGTTGGGAACAATGATAATATCGGCCAGCTCTTTGGCCGGATTTCCTATCACCACTAATTTCGTTTTATATTTATGATTTTCTACATGAGTGTAGATTTCGATGGCCGAGTCCTGTCCGTTAATCATGTTGGTTGTTATCAGTAAATCAAATGTTGAAACTTTTAATTGATCAAACGCTTTTGCGACACTCTTAACTAAAGTCACTTTAGCACCGAGATAGACTTCTAAATTGGTTACATAAAGCTGATTTAAAATTTCATTGTCTGATACAACCAGAATATGGCTCATCGGCAATCCTCGAGATTTAAAGAAAATTTGGTTTACTTAGCTCCTATCAGTTTATCATCAATTTTTTTTTCTGCTTAATATTGTTGAAATAAGCTTCCGGACAAACTAAATTAGTAAGCTATTATGAAATTTAAAACACCACTACATTCTGGAATATTCCAAAAGCGTTATAAAAGATTTTTTGCAGACATAAAAATCGGCGAAGAAATTGTTGTCGCTCATACGGCCAACACGGGCTCTATGAAAACTTGCTTAGGCGAAAATTGGCCGGCACTTTTAAGTTTTCACGACTCTCCTACCAGAAAACTAAAATACAGTTTTGAAATGGTTCACAACGGGAAAACCTGGATTGGCATTAATACTTCAATGACTAATCATCTCGCCATTGAAGGGATAAAAAATGGAGTGATTAAAGAGCTCCAGAATTATAAAGATTTAAAACCTGAGGCAAAAATCGGGCAAAGTCGCATCGATATACTTTTGTCCAACAGTGAATCTGATCAGTGTTATGTAGAAGTTAAAAACGTGACACTGGTGGATGAAGAAGACCATTGCCTTTTCCCTGATGCCGTTACGGAGCGAGGTTTAAAGCACCTTAATGAGCTTATGGAGCTAAAAAGCAAAGGCATCAGAACAGTGATGTTATTTGTCGTTCAGCGCGAAGATTGCAGTGCTTTTAAAATCGAGCAAAGTATTGATCGCGCCTATTGTGAAAAACTAAAAGAAGTCATGAAGGCCGGAGTTGAAGTACTAGTGTACCAATGTGCCTTGTCGCCAGAAGAAATCATCATCAATAAAAAATTAAATATCGTCTAAAATCAATAAGGCCCAAGCGATTAAGCTCAGGCCTTATATGAAAACGCAATCTTAATACAAAACTATTAAGCTGCCTTTTTGTCTTTGTTAAAGTTTCCATTAGCTTCTGTTGTCGTTACAGAGTTTTTGTCTTTCGACCCCTGCATAAGCTTTAAATGGTTCTGAGCTTTCTTTTCTTTCGTGGTAAGTTTTTTACCGTGCTTGTTTTTATTATCGTTCTTGTCACCCATTGGACTACCTCCTTCAAACTTGCACTTTTTCTTATTGTACTAAACCTATCGGATACTCTTTAAAATACTTTAGCTTTTTTCTATACTATTAACGCTTTATTTCATTTTTTCTGAAGAGTTACTTACAGTTAGAACTCCTATTAAAGGCCAAAAATCTGGGCGGTTAGTGTTCTTTTGCCAGACAATCTGACTCCACTACTTTCAGAGATCCATAGCTTACAGACGATTTCAGGGCCAATGTGACACTGAAAACTTGGCATTGCCCGTGCTCTACCTCTCCCTGACAAATAAATTTCCGGGGGGAAATCAATGAATGCAAGTTTATGCTTATTTATGTTCGCGTCTTTAATATTCTCAGGCAGAGTTTTAGCGAAAGAAGAAGTCATTGCCACAATCACTAACGATGAAAACAAAGAAGTCTATACGTTTGTCGCTCAGACAGATGAACAAAGTAATTCAATCAAAGCATTCTTCAAAGACGACTATTTAAACGGAAAAAAAACTGAACGTGCCTTACTAGAAACTCAAGCTCTGAATGAAAGAGGCCTGGTTTTAGAAAAGCGCGGAGAGCATACTGTTATCAATCTTAAGAGCGAAAACTTTGACCTGGATCAAGGTGGACTCGTCACAATCGATACATTATTTAACGGCGTAAACGGCCAGAGAAAAGAGTATGACCTACAGCTTGCAAAAGCGAATGATGGTGCATGGAGACTCTTTAAAGGAAATAGTATCATCACGAAACTTCATATCGTGATCAACAAAAAATTCTTACTGGGTGCAGTGGGAGTTAAAGAAATTGTAATGAAATAAAAAAAACCGCCTTATGGGCGGTTTTTTTTTAGTCTTAAGCAGCAGTCTTTTTTATAAACTGCTTGTTAGTTTTTAGTTTTTCAAACTCTTGAAGGTCTTGAGTAAAGTGACTCTTGGTCTTTTCCACTAATGGAGCAAAAACGTTTTTCAGCTCTGTTTCATGACCTGCCGGAAGAAGATCCTCGTATCGTGCAAATATGTAGAACTCTTCTTCCGCGCTTCTTTTTGCGTTATTGAGATTGCCATAAAAATTTAATATTCTCGACTCGAGCTTAAAGAGCATTGAATCTTTCTCCAATGAAAACTCGTGCTGATCGATTTTTTTGAAGACATCCTCAATCGCCATTGCATCAATTCTTTTATAAGGAGCAATCGGAATAGACATTTCAAGCATGGTTGAATTTTTAATCTTATTCAGAAAATTCTTGTCACAAATTTTGAAAATAAACCCCATCTCTGATAGCTGATGAATTTCTACTTTATCGCTATAAGTTTGCACATCATTGTCCATTTTGAATTGAACAGGAATGGTGGCATTCAATCTGAAAGATCTTAGCGTGTAATGCTCTAGTAAAATTTTTCTCATAACAAACTGAGAGTAAATATCTTTATCTAGCCATCTCATAGATGTCAGTGTGTAATATGGCCCTTGTTCACTCTCGTAAGAAAAAAGAATTTCTTCTTTTCTTTCAAACCACGTTAAACGTAAACGACTATCCAGATAAGATTCATAAAGAGAAAATAAATCTGTTCTGATAACTTTTTGTTTATTACACAGCCACACTGGTTTTGACTTAAGTTCATTTAATGCCTGATTCATACGCATTAAATGAAAATTATTATTAAAATTTTTGTAATGGCGTCTTTGTGCCAGACAGGTCTGATCCCAGTTTGCCCAGTGAAAAGAAAGCTCTTTGGTCAATTTTAAATGCTCCGTTAAGTCACGGGACCCCAAATAGTCTTTCAAGCTCTGTGGGTTAACTACGCCTCTGATTGTCATAACACTCTCTCCGATAAGGATATCTTTAGGGTCATTCTAAAGTGCAAGACCTCCTTGTTGGGCAGGAAATAAAAATATTTTTAATCTGTTTGAAATTACTCTTTTTTTCGATTTTTTAAGACTTACCTAAGGCATGGGAAAATGTGTCTTTTTTGTGGCAGTCACTATGGCATTTTTTTATTTCTGCTATACTTGTAAAAGAATGAAAAACCCTTTCGACATTCTTGAGCAAAACTCGCTCAATTTTAAACTTACCCCTATTTCATTTAGGGAGATTTTTTTTATTGCTGAAGCTCCTTGCGATATTTATGCCCAGGTCGATGGTCTCTTAAAAGTCGTTCTTTACAAAAAAGCTGAAATCAATACCCAGCTTCTAAAAGAACTTTTGCAAAAGAAGCTCGCCAATCTCTTTGTTATGGAAGACGACAGAAAGCTTCTCAGAATGGCCCAGCAGGACAACCTTACCAATGTCACTCGCTCGCTATCAATCGGAGATCCTTTAGAGAAGGCACGCTTACAGACTAACCTGCTTACGCTGAATATGGGATATCTCTACGAAGACCCCACTGACGATAATATTTTAAACTTACAGGTTCAAAGTGCTAAGAACCTTGCTACGTTCTTGTTTAACAAACCCCAGATTCACGAGTCACTCTATAAAGAGTTTATGAGACAAGGCCATCACTACGTCTTTGCTCAACCATTTATCTCAACTTTATTTTTACTGGGAGTTATGAAAAACTCTCGTCTTTATATCGACAAAGATATCGAACTCTTCTTTTTAACCAGCTATTTTAAAGATATTGGCATGTCGGCCGTGCCAGTTGAAAAATACAATGACGAGAATCTTTCTGATGACGACAAAAAGCTTTTGGCCTCGCATCCAACCTTGTCAGTCAATATCTTAAAAGGAAGAGTCCCTCTTCCTCCTAATCATTTAAAGATTATTGAAAATCACCACATCTACAGCACATTAACAAACCAGATGAATCTTTCATCCAAAGATGATCCCAATAATATTTTTGGATTTGAGACAATGATGATTTCTGTCATGGATACGGTTGCTGCGATGACAACTGATAGGCCTTTTAGAAAAGCAGAATCTCTTTTTAAAAGCCTTGATCTCATCAGGCTTCTCATTGGGGAACAGTACCCTCAAGAGTTTAAATTAATCGTTTTCTATTTCAAAAATTTCTTCAAATCGCTCTAATATCAGAGTATTTTCATCCTGCATAAAATTCTTTTCAAAGTGTTTTTCGATGTGAAACACTGAATGTACATCTCTATAAATGCCAAAAAATTCTACGGAGGGAAATAATGGCGACAACTGACATCAGTCCGTTAACGGGCATCATTGCTGAAGAACTCGTCTATGTTGATTTTGGAGAGCACGAAGGAAAATCTGTGCTTGAAATCGCTGACACAGTCCCAGACTTCTACGAATTTCTGGTAGAAAGCAAAGAGGGTGGGAAATGCATAATCCGCCGCTCAAAAGACAAAAGTTTCAGACTCTACGTCTCGCAAACTGCTCACTAAGAACGAAACCGTTTGCGGGGAGCGACAATTCCCCGCTTTCTTAACCAAATCCTAACATTTAGTGCTTTATATTTTGAGTAAAATTGTCGATTATAAGCCTATGATAAAATTGAAATCCAAGACGCAAGATGCCCTTCTTTTTTATGTATTAAGAACCATCTCATTAGTCGTTATCGCACTTTTATTAGGGATTATTTTTGTCCTGATTCAAGCAGCGTGGCCTGCCATTAAAGCTGGTGGTTTAACATTTCTTTTCAGCAAAGAATGGAATCCGGTTGAAGACCGCTATGGAGCACTTCCTTTTATTTTTGGAACACTCGTCACCAGTCTTGTGGCCCTCTTGATTGCAACTCCCGTCAGCGTTCTCATTGCACTTTTTATTACTGAGTATCTTCCAAAATCAATTTCAAGAATCGTGGCCCTCCTAGTAGAAATGGTCGCAGCTATTCCCAGTATCGTTTTTGGTTTGTGGGGTGTTTTTTATCTCGCTCCTTTTGTAAAAAAAGTTTTAGCGCCTCTTTTAAAAACTCACTTAGGTTTTTTACCGCTGTTTCAAGGCCCGAGTTTTGGAATCGGAATTTTAACGGCCGCTCTTATTTTATCCATCATGATTGTTCCGACCATCTCAAGTATCTGTCGCTCAATTTTTGAACTTGTTCCAGCTCACCAGAAAGAAGCTTCATACGCTCTTGGATCAACTAAATATGAAATGATCAAGCTTGCGATTCTCTCACCTTCTGTTTCGGGAATATCATCTGCGGTTGTTTTAGGATTAGGACGCGCTTTAGGTGAAACCATGGCAGTGACTATGCTCATTGGTAACTCACCAGTTATTTCATCATCACTTTTTTCACCGGCAGCAACAATGGCGTCAGTCATGGCCAATGAATATGCTGATGCCAATACTCCACTGCATATTTCTTCATTATGTTACCTGGCACTTCTTTTATTTTTAATAACATTTTTATCAAACCTTTTTGCAAGAACCATTGTGAAGAGTTTTTCAAAAGGATGATGAAATGAATTATAGAATTTATAGAAAATTTAAAAATTTCATGTTTTTGGTCCTGACTTTAGTCAGCGCACTTGCCGTTCTCATTCCGCTCTTCATGATTATTCAGTTTGTTCTGGTTCAAGGAGCAAGCTCACTTAGTCTCGACTTTTTTACCCAACTTCCAAAACCTGTTGGTGAAGTTGGAGGCGGGATGAAGCACGCTATTTTAGGAACGATTTATATCGTATTACTAGGGGCTGCAATTGCCATTCCTATAGGTGTGACATGCGGGATTTATTTATCTGAGTTTAGCAAAAGTAAGCTTTCTAAAACGCTAAAAATGACAGTCGACTTAATGAGTGGGATTCCCTCTATCGTTATCGGTATTTTTGCTTACCTAGTGGTTGTTGTTCCCTTAAAGAGTTTCTCCGCTTTTGCCGGAGCAATCGCTCTATCCATCATCATGCTCCCTATTATCATTAAAACTTCTGAAGAGATTTTAAAGCTTGTTCCTAATCACATTCGCGAAGCAGGTCTGGCCCTTGGACTTCCCAGATGGAAAGTTATTTTGTTCATCATCTTAAAAGGAAGCGTTTCAAATCTTTTAACCGGAATGATCTTAGCGATCTCAAGAGCTGCCGGTGAAACAGCTCCACTACTCTTCACGGCCTTTGGAAACATGTACCTGAGCTACAACATGAATGAGCCCATGGCCTCACTTCCTGTTCAAATTTATACCTACGCCATCTCTCCCTACAAAGACTGGCAACGCCAGGCCTGGGCAGGTGCTTTTGTTTTAATGGTTTTAATTTTAACAATGAATTTATTTGCTCGGTTTATTCTGACAAAAATAAAAGATAAGAAAGGAATATAAACAATGCCAAACCTTAATGATGCAAAAGTCATTCTTGAAGCAAAAAAACTTGAGGCCTGGTTCGGGGACTTCCACGCAGTCAAAGGAATCACAGTTGACTACCGTGAAAAAACCATCAATGCCATCATCGGTCCTTCTGGTTGTGGTAAATCAACTTACCTGCGTTGCTTAAACCGTATCCATGAAGAGATTGAAGGGGCCCGCACAGCAGGAGAAGTTCTGCTTGAAGGAAAAAACATTTACGATAAAAAAGTCGACGTAGTCGACGTCAGAAGAAGAATTGGAATGGTTTTTCAAAAACCAAACCCGTTTCCTTCAATGAGTATTTTAGACAACGTTGTTATCGGTCTTCGTCTTCAGGGAATTTCAAAGCGCTCTACTCTTCTTGAGACGGCAGAAGTTTGTCTGAGAAAAGCGGCCCTTTGGGACGAAGTAAAAGATAAACTCAATTCACTGGGGACATCTCTCTCAGGGGGCCAGCAGCAGCGCCTGTGTATTGCCAGAGCGCTTGCAGTTAATCCTCCAGTGCTTTTAATGGATGAGCCCACTTCTGCGCTAGACCCGATTGCCACAGCAAAAATTGAAGAGCTCATGAACGAAATTAAAAAAGAGTACACGGTTATTATCGTCACTCATAATATGCAACAGGCCGCTCGTATTTCTGACTTCACATCATTCTTCGTTTACGGAAACATGATTGAGCATGGACTGAGTGCGGACATATTTACCAACCCAAAAGAAAAACAAACTGAAGATTATATTTCAGGTCGTTTCGGCTAAATCATAAGGAAAGAATCATTATGGATATTTGCACAAGAGACTTAAGAGAACACGTTTTAAAAATGGCCAGTCTGGTTGAAGCATCCCTATCGGGATCTTTGAGCATGGATAAAACCATGGAAGATATTTTTGTACTGGAAAAAAAGATCAATGAATTTCATATTCTAATTGATGATGCTTGCTTTAAGTACATGGCCCTTAAAAGCCCTACTGCCAAAGATCTTCGTACAGCTATTGCCGTTATGAAAATCAATGCTGATCTTGAGCGCATGGGAGACCAGGCCATCAAGATTAAAAGGCACCAGGTAACGATTGGAAGAGATATCCTTCAATTAAAGAACTTGGCACTAGAAGTAAACCTGATGGTTAAAAACGCTCTTGATTCATTCGTCAGAAGCAATACAAAACTCGCGACAGATGTTATTCACCACGATCAGGAAATCAATGCGATTAACCGCGATATCGTAAGAGATTACATCAATCAGATTAAAAATAATGTGATCAGCTTTGATGAAGGCTACAGCATTATTAAAATTTCTAAAAACTTAGAAAGAATCGGCGATCATGCAAAAAACATTGCAGAAGACGTTATCTTTCTTGAGTCAGGATCAGACATTCGCCACAACCCTGAATATAAAACGCCGAAAAAGGACTAATATGGAAACCAATATTGTAGTTGTTGAAGACGAACAAGAGATTATTGAAATCATTCAAACTCAGCTAAAAGGCCTGGGTTATAATATTCTTTGTTTTGGTGATGGAAAAAAGGCCCTAGACTTTATTCAATCCAATGATGGAAAGGATGCTTCTCAGACTAGTCTTTTCATCCTGGATCGCATGCTCCCTTCTGTTAACGGAATGGAAATTTGTAAATTTATCCGTTTGTTTAACCCTACAAAAACAACTCCTGTCTTAATGCTTACGGCCCTCAGCACTCCTGAGCAGATCGTTGAAGGCCTGGACGCTGGTGCTGACGATTATATGACGAAGCCTTTTGACTTAGCTATTTTACTAGCGAGAGTCAGGTCTCTTCTTAGAAGACGTGAAACAAGCAACAGAACTCCTGAAAATAAAAATGTTCTTCGCCACAAAGAACTCGTGGTCGACATGGATCAGGCTAAATCGTGGATTGACGGGCAATTATTAGAACTTACTCTTTCTGAATACAAAATTCTTTGTTGCTTCATGCTCTCACCGGGAAAAGTTTTAACCAGAAACCAGCTGGTAGAGTATATTCAGGATGGCCCTATCAACGTAACTGACAGGACAATTGATACTCATATTTTTGGGCTTAGAAAAAAACTTGGCGACTATTCTTCTATTATCGAAACGATTAGAGGAATTGGCTATCGAGTGATCGGCCATGATTGAAATCGGCTATAAAAAAATACTTTTTTTTCAGGCCTTTTTTCTATTTTCACTAGGTACTTTTGTTTATAACTTTTTCAAAAAGTCATTTGCTCTTCATGATGTAAGTTCAAAGTTTTGGACCATCTATCTTTTAGTCTGGTTTGGGTTTATTGTTCTCAACTTGTTATTCATCAAGTTTTTTGCTCTTCCAACCAAAGGGCTATTAAAAAAACTTGATTCAACGACGCCGCCAGACGACCTGAGTTGGTCCGTTATTGAAGAGAGTCTTTCTAAAAGAGATGTTCATCATCAAATTATTCAGTCTGAATATGAAATTGAAAATTTGAAATATAAAATTCTTCTAGATGCTCTTCACGACCCTGTTTGTATCTTCGGAAAGGATCAGATTATTTTGTATTCTAACCAGGCCTTTCATCAGCTCTTTTCTCTTTCCTGTGATTCAACAAAATCAACTCTGCTAGAAGTAACGAGAAATCATTACTTTCAGGATTTTGTAAAAACGGCCATCCAGACTAATGAAATTCAAAAAATTAATGAGTTCAGTTTTAACCCCGTTCAAGATTCATTAAAAAATCATTTTGAGATAAAAGTATTCCCGCTTAAAAATATTTCAAACTACCTATGCATCATGCACGATGTGACTGAAAGAAAACTTGCCGATCAAATGCGTGAGGACTTTGTTGCAAACTTCTCTCACGAAGTCAGAACCCCCCTTACGATTTTAAATGGTCAGATGCAGACCCTTAAGCAAATCCTCGAAAAAAATAAGGAATACGATAACGAATTTAAATCTATTTTTGAAAAAATTGATAATAACTCCCGAAGGCTTATTAGCTTATTTGCAGATCTTTTAAGACTTTCTTCTGTTGAAAAGAAAAAAGACCTGTTTAAAGAAGAAGTTCATATTGAGCCGATTATTGAGGGCCTTGCTGAAGAGCTCTCTGTCAATTATCCGCAGAAATCTATTAAGTTTAATTTTCAAATAAAGTCGACCATGTTTTATGTAGACTACAATCTATTTGAACAAGTCATCATCAACCTGATTGATAATGCCTATAAATACTTAGGGGCATTAGGGACTGTTACCATCAAAACATACAATGAAGGCACTTTTAATATTCTTGAAATCAGCGATGATGGAATGGGGATTCCCGTTGAACAACAACACAGAATTTTTGAACGCTTTTTCCGCGTAGATGCTTCTCGTTCAAGCGAAATCGCAGGCACGGGTCTTGGGCTTTCGATTGTAAAACATATTATGCAAAAGCATGATGGTAAAATAAAAGTTTCAAGCATACCTTCAAAGGGCACCACTTTCATACTTCAGTTTCCTGCAAAATAATTTAGCTTACTAATTTTAGAATGACACTTGGCTGATCATTTGAAATTTTTAACATGGCAAGACTCGCACTTTGAGCAACCTGAGTCTTCATCTTGATTGCTACTTCAGCGGCAACATCGGCATCGCGAATTTTTGAATTACTATCTGAAACGTTTTCACGTGAGACAAGAAGGTTTTGCATAACAGAGGTAATTCTATTGCCTAAACTTCCAAGCTGCGCTCTACTCGCTCCTACATCAGTCATCATTTTATCAATTTTTGTTAGAGACTCTTGAGCTCCAGCTTTTGAACGAAGATCAATGTTCTTAATACCGAAGTTACCTTTTGAATCCATGACTTTACTCATGTCATACTGGATTCTATCTTCGGCCGCTAGTCCATTGATTCCAACCTGCAAGTCATAAACGCTACCTTTGTCTTTAATGATGTTATTACCATTGAAGCTGGTTGAAACTGTCAGGCGCTCTACTTCACTTTTTAGCTGTTGAAATTCAGAGTCAATAACAAGTCTTTCCTGTGAACCCAATGTATCGTTTGCTGCTTGCATAGCAAGCTCACGAAGACGAGAGCCCATTTGTTGCATAACTCCCAGTGAGCCTTCAGCAACCTGGATAAGTGAGATTGAATCATTTGAATTTCTTTCTGCTTGATAGTTACTGCGAATTTTTGCACGCATCCCTTCCGAGATAGCAAGGCCTGCAGGATCAACAGCAGCGCGGACAATACGATCCCCAGAAGACAATTTACTGTCTGTCAGGGCCTGTGATTCAGTATGCTCACGAACATACTTTTGGGCCGTCATCGAATTTAAATTCGTTGAAACGCGCATTTAAAAATTCATCCTTGAAGTAGCTTTTTAAGGTTTCAACCGTGAAACCTCACTACCTCATCGGAATTATTTGCCGTGACTAAAATTTTTGCCGTTTTTTAAAATAGTCGAGCGTAACACTCAAGGAGTTTTTCAGTAACATTCTTGCGATGGAATTTTTGAACGAATTGATACCCTTTGTTTATCATGACTTCCTGAAGAGTGACATCATTCAAAACTTTAACGATTTTGTCAGAGATATCCTGAACAGATAGTGGATCAATATAGACAGAGTCTGGTCCTGCGCTTTCTGGAAAGCACGATCCAAAGCTAGTAATGACCGGAGTTTTTGAAAAGAGTGCCTCAACAATCGGCAGGCCAAAGCCTTCAAAGTGAGAGGGAAAACAAAACAGATCTGCAGTTTGATAAAAAAGTGGAAGTTCACTAAAAGGCACGTTAGATAAAAAATGAACTCGATGACCGAGCTTCTTATCCTCTACCATCTTTTTGCACTCTTCCAGGTACTTTTTCCCGTTTCCGATAAGCACGAGATCCTGCTCCACTTGGGTGGCAATTTTAGAGAACGCTTCAATAAGACTCAATTGATTTTTTCTTTCTTCAAATGCCCCGACATTAAGAATAAAAGGGCGCTCAAAACTATATTTTCTCATCAGAGATTTTTTTTCTTCAAATGCTCTCTCCACATAAAAAACCGGGTCACAGCTTTGATAATGAACCAGAATTTTTCTTTCATCTATATTTAAGAACTCTACCAGGTCTCTTTTAGTCTGCTCACAGATCGCTATGACCATATCTGCATTAAGGCCTGCGTAGCTGAATTTCTTTTTGTAAGTCATTCTATCTATCAGTGGAAAAAATTCTGGGTATCTTAAAAAGATTAAATCGTGAATAGTCACAACCGTTTTCATTTTAGCGTTTGATAAAACTCCAAATGGAATCTCATGAGAGAGTCCATGATAGATATCAAGATCATCTCTTTTTAAATCTCTAATGATTGAAAAGCTTCTCCACAAAGAAGGGATTTTTTGTTCGATGGCACTGTTGGGAACTTTGAGAATCAGTCTTTCATTTTCATTATCTTTTAACCACTGATGTGCCCTGGCATCTTTCACCAATGGTGAATAAAGATAGAGCTCTTCTTCAGAGTATTCAAGAAGGCCTTCGATAATTCCTCTAGAGTAATTACCTAAACCACGAAAATTTTGTGTTGCTCGTTTACCATCGAAACCAAGGCGCATGAAAAAAATCCTGAAAAAGATGTGAGACTAAAAGCCCAGGTTGAATTTTACACTGAAACTTACTGAACCTGCTAGGGCCATGGTGCTCTTAGGAACAGAATTAATGACAATCTTCGGTTGAAGTTTAATTTTAGGATTATTTTGGAGAATCTCTTTCCAATTAACTTTTTCAATTTTCAAATTGAGGCAGCGCCCATCACACTCAAGAGTATTTATTTTTCTGTCATATGAGACGAGTTTTGTAAGTCCATTCTCATCCGTTGGTGTTTTGGCCAGCGGCTTATCCAAAATAGCGTAAATTTCAAACTTTTCAATAAACTCCAATGAGTCCTTCTTTTTGGCACTATCGATATGAATCATAAGGGAGTCCAATCTTAGCCATTCAATCATTCTAAAATCAATATCTGCCAGAGAGCTCAGGTCTACATCAATAGCATCAAACTCCAGCTCCATGCCGCCTTTAGTGGAAATTGTCGTATTGGCCAATACAAAGGCCATGGCCTGGAAAAGCTTTCCAAAAATTGGGAATTTACTGGCGTTTCTAGCAAACTCTTCGATCTGGGTAGGGTCGATTTTATAGGAGAAATTAATAGGTTGGTCGTTTCGAAGCTCATTGACCGTCATTGGGGCGACCATAGGAGTAAGGGTCTCTTTCCCACAAGATGTGAAAATCAGAAGAGACGCCAGAATGAGGGTGGTAAAAAACGGTTTTTTCATTGCCTAATTTATAACATGTGTACAAATTTTTTGGGGCCTAGTGTAGTTTTTTCATGCCCTCCATATTAATGCCCACCCTATCCCTAATTTGATTAAAATCGACTGAAATGAAAACAAAACTTTTATCCATTCTTCTATTGGGAATTATGCCAGCGACGCTTGCTTTCGGAGCGTCTTACAGCACACTACCTAAAAACGTTAACACGCTTGTTTTCAAGCAAGTTATGGCGTCCAAAATCGAGTCTCAGTACGACTCTAAAGGAAAGGTAGATACTCTGGATTTAAAAGAAGAGTTCACTTCAAGTCGCCTTGAAGATGTTAGTAACGTTATTAAAAGTTATTTCGAGCAACTTCGTGCCATTTCACCACAGGCCTATTCAGACTTCTCACTTGGCGAGTTCTCTGCTGATGTTTCTGCAGACGTTTCTGCTCAAGGTTTAGGATATGGATTTGGGATCACAGACAGATTAACGGTTTACGCTTCAGTACCCATTTACCATATCGTCACTGATATTAAGTTTAAACAGACCAAGCCTAGCAATATGGCCGGTGTAAAAGAAGCTATTAAAAATGCTCCTACTGATACTGCTATTGGGAAATTTGTTAAAGACTTAACGATGCAGCTTCCAAGCACCAACGCAGAATTACTCCAATCAATGGTTGTAAATTATTATGGCTATAAACCAGTTGGAAAATGGGAAAAAGATGCATTAGGCGATGCTGAAATTGGATTCATTTATAGACTTACAGATTTCACAGATAAAGGAATCGCTCTTTCTGCCGGTGCCGTACTTCCGACAGGAGAAGCAGATGATCCAGATTCACTTCAGGATGTTTCAACTGGTGACGGCCAGTATGATGCTTTCCTTGAAGCTGCCGCTGGCGTTTCATTTATTGATAATATGTTTCAAATAGATATTAAAGGAAGATACACTTACCAGTTTAGCTCTGAAAAAGAAGTTCGTTGGATCGAAGATAGTAATCTACCTCTTGCGACAGGAAAAAGATCAGTGAATGAAAAATTAGGAAATAAAATTGATACAACCCTTACGCTGACATACAACCCTACTTACTGGATGAACCTAAACTCATCTCTGATTCTAGGAAATACTGAAAGCACAATTTACGCAAACGTTGCTGATGCAAAAATCAGAAGGGCCCTTGAAACTGATACAGACTCAAGTAGCAGATGGGTTCGCATTGGAGTAGGCTTTTCTACTATTGAAGCTTTCCAAAGAAAAAAATTCTATCTTCCAATGGATATCGGTGTTTCTGCACAAAGACTTATCAGTGCAAAGAATACCCATAACTACGACCGCGTAGATTTTGATTTCAAACTTTATTTCTAATTTTTAAAGTTATTGAATATAAGAATAGAAAATTTTTCCGTTTTCTTCGCTGACTAATTTGTATGGGTCTTCTTTTATTAAAAGACATCCATCCAGGTCAAAGTAATCAACTCCACCAGAAATATTAAGAGCACTAGAGATTCCCAGACTTGTTTCAACCATGCAACCAAGCATGGTTTTGAGTCCAAGCATTTTCGCTTGTCTTAATTGTTTCATCGCTTTCAAATACCCACCCGACTTCATCATCTTGATGTTAACTGCGTGAAAGCGATCAACATGATATTGATTCACTTCTTCTTTAGTTACAGATTCATCGGCCATCAGCATAACTGTTGAGTGTTTTTTTAACTCAAGGGCCTCATCGTGCAAACTACTAGGAAGTGGCTGCTCTAAAAATTCCAGACGTTTTATTTCTGGAAATTTTTCTAAAAACTGTAATGTCTCGCGGGCCGTTTCAAAAGATTCATTAGCATCTACTCTTAAAGGAACATTTGTAAGTCTTAAAACTTCAGTGCAAAAATCATGAGCAATCTCACGATTAACTTTTACTTTTAAAACACTGAATCTTTGCAGGTTATTTTCTTTTATAAAATTTTCGATTTTTCCAATCTCCATAATAGGAATTGAAAAAGATGTTTTTACGCTACTAACAACATTCGTCCCCATTAACTGAGAAACAGATTTACCCGACAAATTTGATATGTAATGAACGAAGCTCGACTCTATTCCAAATTTTAACGACTGTGGAAGGTCAGTTGACTCTAGGTAGGCCACTAGGCTTTCAACGCCATTAAATTCTTGAGGTGCATTGTTTTTAAATTCTTCAAACTTTTCAAGAATTAGTTCCCTGGACTCACCGTATCTTACGTTGAAGGCCACTTCTCCGAAGGCCTCCATCGAACCATTTTTAACTTTGACGATAAAATTCTTTTTAGTATCTGAGCTATTACGTGAAATATTCCAGGTAAATTTCAGAGGAAGATCGATTTCTTTTATTGACCAGTTAAACATTTTTTTAGGCCTAGGCTTTATAGATTTTTATTAAATACAGTCTGCTTTTAATGATACTATAATTTATGCCTCTTAATAAAGAAATTATCACCCGCGTAGTCATCGGGATTATTTTGTTCATCCTCTTTGTCAAAGTGGTGGGCCCAGTCATCCTCGAGTTATTAAAAAAGAAAATACCAGGCTCGTACAATCCGGACAATGACATTGACTCAATGATCAGAAGACAAAAAGAAAGACTTAGGGCCCAGTACGGCCTAGTTGAAAGAACTGATATGCCAGGACGAATAGAATCTCTTGAGAGTGAATCGACTGTCGTTACAAAACCTGCAACAAAAGAAATTGAAAATATTTACAAAGAAGCAAAATGGGGCGGTGGTGATTTTGCCAAAAGTATCCAGGCAGAAATAACCAGGAATTACTCCTACACTCTTGCAGAAACAAAGGTTCATGCTTTTGTTCTTCTTTCAGAAAAAAGGAATTATCTAAGATTCCTAAGTGCAGAAAACCAAAAATCCAATGATGCCATTAAACACTATTTAAGTTTAGTCATGCTCATGCTCATTCTCATTGAAGAAATCAGAAACAGAGAGTTTAATGTTTTAGATAGAGTCGCAAAAAAATGCAAAATAAAAACATCCGAAATGGCCTTGGCCATTCAGCTAAAAATTCTTTTTGCCATCTCTTCTAAAAAGCCCATAAAAGAAGAAAAGCTATTCGAAGCAGCCCCCACTCTTCATCAGTATGCCGAAGACACAATGAAAGATGCTTTGGAAATCATTTTAAAAAAAGAGGCCAATCTATGGGCAAAAGGTCACTCTGTGTTCTTTGAAGAAATGGCACTCTTTCTCAACTATGCTGATCTCATGAGTCCTTATCCTAAATTTCAAAGCAAAACAGATACTGAAACAGCTCACCTTGTCCTTCAGACTAACTCAGACATGGAAATGGAAGACATTAAGAAGGCCTATAAAAAATTAGCAATGGCCAAACATCCCGATAAACTCGGCCAGATGAAACTTCCAAAATTACTTGAGTCTAAGGCAGCAGCTAAATTTAACAGCATCCAGGAAGCTTTCGATATCATCAACAAGACAGGAAAAAAATAATGTTCACAAAAAATGAAAAAGTTATTCAAGATATTAAAAATGCCCTCATTGACGTTATCAGTGAAACAAACGGGATCACGATTAACGATACACTAGAGCTTCTGGCCCATCATCCTGAACTCAAGTGCAATCCTCTAGTTGAAAAATCATTAGCAGAGTTTAGAAAACTCATCATTGGATTTCACAACAATGATGTCGATATCTCAACTCTCCTAAACCATCCTTTTTCAGAGGCCTTTTTTGGATTCTTTAAAGAATTTCCACTTTCTTATCATGAAGAACATATTCACTTAACCGGATCTCTTTCTGCTGGTTTTATTTATCCAAGATTAAAACTTCTGCTTGAAGGCCCAGATAAAGAGCTTTATGAAGAAAAGATCAGACAAGTCTATGGTGATCAGTCTATACCGGTTAAATCAGTTGAAGACGTTGACCGTCTGATCAGATTAAAAGAAGGTGAACAGTTTAAGACCTACTTAAAGATTCTCTACCTTTCAAAACTTATTCTAACAACCAGAGAGGCCCATGAGGCAGCGGCCTATCACATGGCCACTGAACTTTATGAAAACTATAATGTTGGAAAAATCAGGTTAAAGTTTACGCTTTCACGAAGCACCGGAATCAGTGATGAGCAGATCCCTGGTCTAGAAAGCCTGACTGAAGATGATGTTGTTCTAGGCCTCTATGATGGTTTTATGAAATTTAAATCAGAGAAGCCATTTTTCAACTTCATCCTTTCTCCAAGCTTTAGAAAAGAGTCTAATTTCTTTGATCAAAATAGCTATAACTCTAAAAAAGATCACTTTGAAGATCAGGTTATGAGCATTCTGGAAATTTTGAAGAAGTATCCATTCTTAAAAGAAGTACTAAGTGAAGTTGATACTGTAGGTGACGAAAAAGAGCTTTATAAGAAAAAACATTTTCTTGAAATGAAATCAGGTCTTAGACGCCTGCAATACCAAGGCTTCAGGATCAGAAGTCACCATGGTGAAACATGGAAAATTTTAAGGCTAGGAGTTCAGGCAGTAGATAATGCTCTCAATATCTGGCACATTGATACACTTGAGCACGGACTGAGCCTTGGTATCAATCCTAACTACTATTTCCACCGCCTTTATCAAAGAATTGTGGAAATGAATAAAAACAAACAGGCCCTTGATCCTAAAAGTTTTGAGTTTGATGAGATTATGGATATGGAATGGCCTGACGTGGAAGTAAGAGAAAAACTTCTCAACGGAGTTCCATTGGATGAAAAAGAAAAAGTAAAATTTCTAAAGGCCAAGTTTCACACGGCCAGAGAGATCGAGCATTATCAGCACGATGTTTTAAATCGTATGATTAATAAAAAAGTCTCTCTCGTTGCTCTGCCTTCATCGAATTTAAAACTTACAGGTGCATTCCCTGATTATAAAGACCATCCGTTTTCATGGTGGGAGAAAAAAGGTGTGCAGCTTGGAATCGGGACTGATAACTACATCACCCTGAGCACAAATTATATTCAGGAACTTCTCATTCTTCTTTATTCAAATCCAAATAGTTTAAAGATCACAAAACTATTAATGGTAGCGACTAAAGAGACGCGTAGACCTTATATAAGCCATTTATTGTGGGAAATGAGAAAGACTATAAGGGGAGCAAATGAAGGGCTTCCTGCGCTACCATCTGAGGCGTAATATCCACCATGCATTTCTGATAAACATCCTGTGAGCAGCTACCTCTACCGTCTTTCGTGCACGGTCTGCAAGGTAGCTCTACTTCCATCGTTTTAATCTGAGGGCCTGTTGTAAATCCAAAAGCAGTAGGCCCCATAAGTGAGAGTGCTTTTACTCCAAGAACATCGGCCACATGTAAGAGACCTGTATCTGCAGAAATAACAAGTTCTGCTTTTTCAATAAGAGCGCAGCTTTCAACCAGTGAGAGTTTACCTGCAAGATTTTCAACTCTTTCTGGGGCAATAGCTTTGAGTTCTTCACAAAAAAGATCTTCACGTCCACCCAGAACGACAAAGTTGTGATGAGGCATGATCTCAATTAATTTTTTCCATTGTGGTAGCGGCCAGCGCTTCATTTCCCACGCAGCTGAAGGCACAAGAATAATGGTGTTCTTATTTTCTAAAAATCCTTTTGCCTTTAATCGACTTGCTTCAGAAAAATCCCAGATAACTAGTTTTTCATCCTGGCCTTTTGAAATCCCCCACTTTTCTAGGGGCGCCTGATAAGAGTGAATACCTTTAAAAGGCCATGGAAAAGTATTAACCCTGAATGTAAAAAGAAGGATTCTTTTAAAGCGGTCTTTTGATCTTGTTACCCAATTAGGTCGGGAAAATATTTTCGATCTGATAAGAAAGGATAAAAGTTTTGAGCGAAGATTATTATGAGCATCGTAGACGTAATCATACTCCTGTCTTCTTAACTCCATTCCAAGTGCTATCAGGCCTTTAAAACCAAGTTTTTTATCAAATGACCAAACTTTGTTTACGTCGTGATTAAGTTTGACCAAATAATCAAACTCGCTACGAGTCACCCAATCAATTTGAGAGGATGTGAATTTCTGACGAATTAGTTCAACAACTGATGAGCACTGAACGATGTCACCGAAACTTGAAAAGCGGATAATTAGAACTTTATTAATCTTCATTCTTACTTGATAATAAACTATATCGAACACATTGGAAATGAATTGAGATACCGACAATGGCATTTACGTTAAAAAATCTTTCTTCTCTTGTGGCAGCAGCAATTGAGCACAAGGCCTCTGACATTCATATCCGTCAGGATGAAGTTCCGTGTTTGCGAATTCGCGGAGACCTGATTCCTATTCAAACTAAAAATTTCTCTCAAGAAGACATGAAGAATATAGTCGAAATTCTTCTGGCGAATCAGGAAAATCCTCAGGTTCTGACTGCAAAAAATGAAATCGATGGTGCCTACAGTATTCCTGATGTCTGCAGACTTCGTTATAACATTTTCACTTATTTCGGAAATATTGGAATTGTTCTAAGAGTTATCAACGCAAAAGTTCCAAACCTGACAGAGCTTGATTTTCCAAGAATGCTGGGAAAAATTGCACTTCAAAAACGTGGACTAATCCTCGTTACCGGTGCAACTGGATCGGGAAAGAGTACAACCTTAGCTGCCATGATTGATCACATCAATGAAAATAGCGCTTCACATATTCTCACCATTGAAGATCCTATTGAATACACTTACCAACAGAAAAAATCCCGCATCTCCCAGCGCGAAGTAGGCTCCGACACTGAAGACTTCTCAACAGGACTCAGGGCCGCTTTAAGACAAGACCCAGACGTTATCTCTATTGGTGAGATGAGAGACCCTATTACGGCCAACATAGCACTAAAAGCAGCTGAAACCGGCCATACGGTCTTTTCTACTTTGCACACAACGAATACTGTGACGACTATCGGAAGAATTATCTCGATGTTCCCTGCTCATGAGCAACCGGAAGTTAGAAAAAGACTGGCCGAGAATCTTTATGCGATTATCGGACAAAGAATGCTCCCAGGAAGAAATGGTAAAGTTGTTATCGCTCAAGAGATCATGGTGACTTCTGCAGGTATACGTGACTGTATTAGTGGCAAGGATGATTTAAATCGTATCCCGCAAATTATTTCTCAAGGCCAGGGAAAATCAACCAACGGTGGACAGACTTTCGATCAACATATCATGTTCCTTTACCAGAAAGGATTCATTGATAAAGAAGTCGCGATGGAAGCTGTGTCTTCACAATCTGACTTCATTCAAAAACTTATTGTCGAGTAATTATCTTCTTACGACAATCGTTCCACACAACTTGTCGTGAAAAGATTTCTTTTTCTTGTCGAAAAAAGGCATGATAAATCCAGCAAGCAGGACTATTCCTAAAGGCTTGTAGATGATCTCTCTTTTGATGATTTGTTTAATCGAAAGAGAGTTTTGAAACTCGCTTCTTACCTTGATTCCAGTGATCTTTTTTCCAAGCGAAACATGAAAGAATGTGACGGGAATAACGATAAGAAAAAAAGCACTTACAACAATCGTTATACCAAAAACAAGGTAGAAATTAATTTCAGGAGAAAACATCAGCTGCAGCTTATACTTATCCAAAAAAAGTTGAATAAGCTTCATCTCAAATGGTGTTATAAGATAAATAATCTTTACTGCAATTAAGATAAACAGCACATCTATGATAAAAGCTATTGCCCTTAACGGTGCTGTCGGAAACTCATAATGGTCTTCGTCATTAAGGATCACATCATCTTTACGAAGCTCTTCATAGAGTTCGTTGCGTGTCTTAGAGATTCGCTTACGACCTACTTCATCAAGCTTTAGTTCTTCATTCCGTAAATTTTTAGAATTAATTTTTACACGAGTATTGGTTGCATCACCATGGTCCATGACTGTAGATCTAGGCTTCTTGCCTTCACTCATAGAGATTTAATCCTTTTAACAACATTATCGAGGTCGAGCTGTGCTTGATCGCAGTCTTTTTTCCACTGGTCATGCGGCAGGTTTTTATCCAGATTCAAGACCAATTTGCCGAGTTTTTTAGTAGCAAGGTTGAACTCCTTAAGGAGTTCAACCGCTAACTCTTCGTCATCGTGATTTTCTAGTATTTCTAACAGTTCGTTTATTTCTTGGTTATCTAACATAATTATTTTGAAGCTGTATTTTTAACTTTAAGTGATTTTACAATATCATTTGCAATCATCACCGACTCTCCTAAAACAACATCTTGTCTTAGTGTCTTAACCCATTCTTCTTTTCTTTGATCAAAATCTTTTGCCCATTTCTTCATATCGCCTGGACGAATGTTTTCATGTGCCTTAAGTGAGTCTTCAAAGTTTGTTACAAGAAGGTTTTTATCCTCTTCTTCCATTTTCATGTCTTCAGCAAGTTTTTTAGTCGCTGCTTCTTCTTCCTGAACTTTTTTAAGATTTAGAGAAACAGTTGTCTCTTTTTTCTTCTTATTTAAGTATTCAAGGTTGCGGTTGATTTTTGCAAATCTAGCATCAACTTTTACTCTCGCTGCACTCTTTGCTTTAAGATCAGTCAGGTTGTATGAAAATTTAGTCCACTTGTTAAATGGTTTTGCTGGAATCTGATCCCATGGAAGTGAGTATTCAAGATCCTTTTCACGGCTATCAACATAACTAGCGATATCTGGAAGAATTAAATCTGGAGTAATTCCTTTGTATTGAGTTGAAGCACCAGTTACACGGTAAAACTTTTGGATCGTTACTTTTAAAGCACCCATTGTTTTAGAAACAAGAGGTCCACGATTTAAATCTAAAACGGCCTGAACAGTTCCTTTACCGTGAGAGAAATCCCCTCCGACTACGATAGCTCTTCCATAATCTTGCATAGCTCCTGCAAGAATTTCTGAAGCTGAAGCTGAGAAACGGTTTTGTAATACGATTAACGGTCCATCATAGCTCACACTTGTATCGTCATCTTCAAGAACTTCGATTTGTCCCATGTGGTTTTTAACCTGAACAATCGGCCCTTTATCAATGAATAGTCCTGACATAAGTCTCGCGTCTTCAAGAGCTCCACCACCGTTATTTCTTAAATCTAAAACGATAGCATCCACTTTTGCTTTTTTAAGTCTTTCAATTTCTTTTCTTACGTCATCAGTACAGTTGATCTTTGGATTTTCAAAGTCACGGTAAAATTTAGGAAGCTGAATATAGCCTACTTTTACATCTGTATCTTTATTTTGAAGGACTGAAGACTTTGCAAATGAAGCGGCAACTTCAATTTCATCACGAATGATTGAAATGATTTTTCTAGATCCATCTACTTTTCTGATCGTTAGACGAACTTCTGTTCCTTTTTTACCACGGATGTATCTGACGGCGTCGTCTACTTTCATATCTGTAAGATCTACGCCTTCTTTATTACCTTGAGCAACTGATAAAATAACATCTTCTGCTTCAAGCTCTTTTCCTCTCCATGCAGGGCCTCCAGGAACAATCTGAACAACCTTAATGAACGATCCGTCTTCTTGTAAAACAGCTCCGATCCCTTCAAGTTTTCCAGTGATGTCGATATCAAAATCTTCTTTCTTTTTAGAAGGAAGGTAATTTGTATGCGGGTCAAATACAACTGTTACTGAGTTATAGAAGTTATCTAATTGATCATCTCTATCTTGAGAACCAAGACGTTGGAAAATTGTAGCAAATCTTTTTGATACAGACTCATGAGCTTTTGTTCTCATTTCCGCATCTGTAAGTTTCTTTTCTGCTTTCATTTTCTTCACTGGCTTTGTCGAAGCTTTTGCTCCTTTTGCCACTGGCTTTTCAGTTTGTTCATCAATTAACGAAAGATACTTATTAAGTGTCGCTTGTTTAAAGACGATTTCCCAATTAGTTTTAAGTTTTGATTCGTCTGTTACCCAGTCTCTTTTTTCCGGGTCAAGCTCCAGAACTTCGTTACCGTTAAAATCAAACTGCTTCTTAAATAATTCTTTACGAAGATTTTCCGCAAGAGCAATTCTCTTTTTTAAAACAGCTGACGCTTTTTCAATTAAAACGTAATCACCACTAACCATCTCGTCATCCATCAAGAACTGATAAGCTTCAAGTTCTTTGATATCTGCTTTAGTGAGAAATTGTTTTGAGCCGTCGATTTTTTTAAGGTATTCGCGGAACGCTTTTTGAGACACTTCATCGTTAATTTTAATTCCACGATAGTGATAAGTCTCAAGGGCATTTTTAAGAATATTTCCGATTAGCTTTTCACGTCTTGGATCTTTGGGATCTTTGGGATCTTTGGCCTGAGAAAAAGCATTGAAAGACAATAGTAGAACAATTACGAGCGAGAGACGTTTCATTTTTTCTCCAAAGATTGAAGGCCCAAAGACTATCCATCAATGATACCTCAATATGAGGAGCAGGAGTCAAAAGAAAAAATTGCTCGGTGACATAGGCCCACCGAGCAATTACAGATTATCCGATCTTTAAAATATGTTATTTATCCGACTCGAGAACTTGTGCAGCTTTTTGTAACCAACCCAGATTCCCTTTTACGATATCAATTGGAGCGTTTCTGTATTCAATATCCGCTACAGTTGGTTCATTTTCAGAGCATAGCTCCGAAACACTATTTTCTCCGTAAACGGCTTGAGTCAAATCTGCACCCGGACGCCCAAATAAAAAGTTTGGAATAGTCGTCGAGAAAACTCTTAGAGGATCTGTCCATACTGTGTTCATCTCTGAAGATGACCTGAACCCTGCTCCCGTTCCATTTGTAGTCGTACCAATAATAGTTGCACGTTTTGATGCTTTAAAAAGTGAAGCTGTCATATCACATGCACTAATACAGTAAGGTGTTACCAGAACAACCATTTTTTGGTTGAAGCCTTTAACTTTAGCGTCAGCGCCAATCGGCCCAGTTACGTTATACATTGGTGCGTATGCCTTACCTTCATCAAGAGCGTTTTCCATAACGTTTCTAAGGTCATCATAAGTCAGACCAAAAGTTTGGTCTTCACCTGCGACTCTCTGGTAATTTTGCTGTTCTTCCATGTTACGCATATATTGAGTCACTCTATAACCGCGAGAAGGTCCACCGTAGAGTTTATCGGCCTCAGTAAAGATACTTAGTACTGCTGCCGGGAAATTTCCATTTCCACCGCCGTTAATTCTTAAATCAAGAATAACCTGAAGATCATTTTCTTTTGCATCAATGGCAAAATTTCTAATCGCATCCAGGAATGGCATCTCAGTATTTGCCGTTTTTACGTTCTTAGTAGAAAAAGTCATAAGCTGCATAACCGCATATGTTTTTCCTTTATTGATATAGTATCCTGTACGAATAGCAGGAGATCCTGCATCGTCCATCATCTCAGTTACACCTTTTAAATTCTCTTTCAGGTTTCTCACTGAGTATCCAGCAAAGGCCATCGCCCCGCTATCAACCCATTTATTAGTCGCTTTATCAAAAACGATTCCCAGAGATGAAGCATCAGAAGGAATGTCAAATCTGTTCATAAAAGTTATAACGTCCATTCTAGGAGTATCTTGCATAGAATTGTTTACGAAGATCGGAAGTTTAAAAACTCTCCCACTCTTAAAGGCAATTCTCATGAAATTCTTTTTTTCGTACTTAAAGTTTCTTAGAGTCAATGAACGAACAGCTTCCATATCGTTATACTCATCCGTACTTCCTGCAATATAATCTTTCAGTTCATTAATCTTTGTTTCAACATCAACACCATCGATAGCTGCGACTTCATCACCTATCTTAATTGCTGATAAATCTGTGTCTGAGAGTTTTTCAACCATTGCCAGGAATTTTTTATCAAGAGAGCCTACGACAATTTTTCCCTGAACACGGATAAAGCGAACTCCATTATAAATGAATGGTCTTGAGATTTTTTCACTAAGTCCAAAGTGAGTATCCTTAAATTTAGCAACTACTAGTTGCATACGATCCAGGAACTCCATGTTGCTTACGGCCTGGTGAAAAGCAATCTTTTCTCTGGCGTCGCTATTTTTTCTATCTGCAGCTGTAAGTGTATAATCTCCAGCTGCCATTTCAGCATCTCTTGCTTCTTGTTTTAGCTTTTTAAAATCCAGGCCAATTCTTTGTTCTTTTAACGGAAGAAGAGCATATTCAAGTTCAACTGAATTGAGAAAATCATTAAGAATCATTAAACGATCAGCGCGATCAAGGTAGTTGAATTTAATTCCAGCATAAACATCTTTAACTGCTTCAGATTGAATCTTTTTAGATCCTGGAAACAGGTTTAATAAACCAGCTTCTGCAACATTAGTCTGAAGTAGTGCCGAAGTCATAAGTACTGCTGAAAGTAGTGATGCCTTAATCATAAAATCTCCCGATTGCATTGAATGATTGATTTTATCCCGGGAGGTGTCTCATATGTGTAAAATGGAAATAGTTACAAAGATCAAAAAAAAAGGCCGTCTAAAAATTAGACGGCCTCGATTCAAAATTAAGAACTTAGAGCGAATTTTGAGACTATTTCAGGTTCCTAAGAACATACTGAAGAATCCCACCATTAGTAATATAGTTTAGTTCATCCACTGTATCCACTCTTGAAGTGACGACAGTTCTCACGATTTCACCGTTGGCACGTGTGATGATCATGTCGTATTTCATTCCTGGTCTGAAATCCCCTTGTGGGTGAAGAGCGATTGTTTCATCTCCTACCAGCCCAAGAGTTTTTCTATCAGTGCCTTCCGGGAATACCAAAGGAAGAACCCCCATACCAATTAGGTTCGATCTATGGATACGCTCAAAAGATTCAGTAATAACTGCTTTTACACCTTGAAGGAACGTCCCTTTTGCTGCCCAGTCTCTCGAAGAGCCTGTTCCATATTCTTTACCA
This sequence comes from Bacteriovoracaceae bacterium UBA6153, assembly GCA_002428265.1. GTDB lineage: Bacteria > Bdellovibrionota > Bacteriovoracia > Bacteriovoracales > Bacteriovoracaceae > Bacteriovorax. The sequence goes on along the minus strand of DIUR01000023.1, from coordinate 194,458 downwards.
GCAATAACCACAAGTGGAGTTTCAGTAAAAATATACTTCATAGCTGCATCGTAGATTGGAAGAATTTCGCCAGTAGGAATATACTTCGTTACCCCACCTTCAGTTCCTGGTGCATTTTCGTTTTTAATACGAATATTAGCAAATGTTCCTCTCATCATAACTTCATGGTTACCACGACGTGATCCGTATGAGTTGAAGTCTGCTACTGATACACCTTTTTCTGTTAGGTAAGCACCAGCTGGAGATGCTTTCTTAATTGATCCAGCAGGAGAAATATGGTCAGTCGTAATCGAGTCAGCAAATAGAGCTAAAATTCTTGCTCCATCAACTTTGATTGAATCAATTTTTCCATCAGCGATATTCTGGAAGAAAGTCGGATTTCTAATGTAAGTTGATTCTGGTTCCCATGCGTAGAAATCACCTTCAGTTGTTTTAATTGACTGCCAGTGAGCATCACCATCAAACACGTTAGCATAACGTTGTTTGAACATTGCACTCGTCAGTTTTGACTGAAGTACACTTTGGATTTCTTCATGAGTAGGCCAGATGTCTTTTAAGAAAACATCTTTTCCGTCTTTGCCTTTACCAATTGGGTCTTTTGTAATGTTGATGTTGATATTACCAGCAAGCGCGTAAGCGATAACTAATGGAGGTGAAGCCAGGTAGTTTGCTTTAACGTCTGGATTGATTCTTCCTTCGAAGTTTCTGTTTCCAGAAAGAACTGAAGTTACAACCAGGTTGTTAGAGTTAACTGATTTAGAAATATTTTCTGGAAGAGGTCCTGAGTTACCGATACATGACATACATCCGTATCCAGTAAGGTTGAATCCTAATTCGTCCAGAGATTGTTGAAGGCCAGCTTCAACTAAATAATCCGTAACAACTTTTGACCCAGGAGAAAGAGCTGTCTTAACCCATGGCTGAGATTTCATACCAAGTGCGCGTGCTTTTTGAGCAACCAGACCAGCTGCGATCATAACAGATGGGTTTGAAGTGTTTGTACAAGATGTAATTGTCGCAATGGCAACTGCACCGTGCTTAAGTTTATAAGTTTCCCCATCAACTGCGTACTCATTGTTAACTTGGTCAGGATTGACTTTGAAAGCTCCAACCAGCTCTTTTCCAAAAGCGTCAGCAGCGGCCGTTAATTCGATTTTATCTTGAGGACGCTTTGGCCCTGAAAGAGATGGAACAACAGTTGAGAGATCAAGTTCAAGAGTTGAAGAGAAAACTGGATCAGCGTCCCCTGCATTTAACCAAAGACCTTGCTCTTTTGCATAAGCTTCAACAAGAGCAACCTGCTCATCTGATCTTCCTGTGAATGTTAAATAATCAATTGTCTTTTCATCAATCGGGAAGAATCCACAAGTTGCTCCGTACTCAGGTGCCATGTTCGCAATCGTTGCTCTATCAGCAAGACTTAAAACTTTTACACCCGGTCCGTAGAACTCTACGAATTTCTCAACTACACCATGTTTACGTAACATTTGAGTCACAGTTAAAACGATATCTGTAGCAGTGATGCCTTCTTTAACCGTACCTTTTAATTTAAACCCTACAACTTCTGGAACAGTCATTGTAACGGCCTGGCCAAGCATTGCTGCTTCAGCTTCGATACCACCAACACCCCATCCAAGAACGGCAAGACCGTTAATCATTGTTGTGTGTGAATCTGTACCAACACATGTATCTGGGTAAGCTGTCGTTTCACCATTTTCAGTTTTAGTCCAAACAGTTTGTGCTAAATACTCAAGGTTAACCTGGTGACAGATCCCTGTTCCAGGAGGAACTACGCGGAAGTTTTTGAAAGCTTTTTGTCCCCATTTAAGGAATGTATATCTCTCTTTATTTCTTTCGTATTCAATATCAACGTTTTTTTCAAATGAATCAGAGTGACCATAGAAGTCTACTGCTACTGAGTGATCGATAACTAAATCAACAGGAATAAGCGGATTGATTTTTTTAGGATCTCCACCGATTGTTCTCATCGCTTCTCTCATCGCTGCTAAATCAACAACAGCTGGAACACCTGTAAAGTCCTGCATAAGAACGCGTGCCGGATAGTAAGCAATTTCTCTGTCAGATGACTGAGTCTTCGTCCATTCGTTGATTGCTTTTGCATCTTCGAAAGTTACGTCTTTACCATTTTCATGACGAAGTAAATTTTCTAAAAGAACTTTCAGCGACTTTGGAAGTTTGTCGATGTCTGTTAGACCTAGATTTTTTGCTTCATTCAAGCTGTAGTAAGTGTAGTTCTTAGAACCAACTTTTAGTGTTTTTTTAACCTTACTCATGAAGGGACTCCTTTAAGGGTGTTTAGATATCTGAATGTATTGTAGCCACAGTATAATTCTTATTAAAAGCATCGTCACGGTGGAAAATCTCTCCTGATGAGATTTTTTTTAGCCTATGACTCCTCAAGTAAATATAGCGGAAATTAATTCACGAAAAAATTGAATAATATGAATACAATGTAGTAGTATTAGGAATATGTTGGATGGAATTGAAGCACTTATAGCACTGGAAAAGCATGAAACTGTCAGTCAGGCAGCTCTCAGTTTGAGATTAACTCAATCTGCAGTCAGTAAACGCTTGCAAGCACTACAAATTGAGCTCGACATAAAACTTTTAGAGCCAGATGGTAGGCGACTCAAACTAACTCCTGAAGCGCTGCAATTTTTAAGCAAGGCCAAGCCGCTTTTACTGGAACTAAAAAATTTAAGTATTAATACTGCATCGAAATCCTCGCATATTTCACATTTTTCGCTAGCGCTCTCCGACTCTATTGCCGGAAGTTTCGGACCCAGTGTCATAGATAAAACTCTGCGTTCATTCAAAAATTTAAAATTAGACATTCACGTTCACAGAAGTTTGATGCTTTTAGAAAACGTAACACTTGGAAAATATCAGTTGGGAATCTGTACTTCTAACGATACAAGAAAAGATCTCTCTAGTTATCACTTAGTCGATGAACCACTGGCATTATTATTTGCAGAAAATAAAAATAAACCTAATCGTAATCTCCCGCTTATTACCATCGAAGAAAACTCTGCAACCTGGAAAAGTATTGGTAGTACGATGAAAAAAGAGTACCCACAACTCTTTGGCCAATCTGTCATTTATGTCGAATCTTTTCTTGCTGTTTATCAGATGACCAAAGTGGGCCTTGGCAATGGATTAATTCCACTTGGGTTGTGTAAAGAATTGCACATCAAGAAAAAAAATTATAGAAGACTAAAGGTTACGAGACCTATTTCACTTGTAACAAGAAAAACAATAGCTCAGATGGAAATCTTCAACCCATTTCTAAATGAATTAAAAATTAATATCAGCAACTATTTCTCCGATATCGAAAAATGAAAAAAATACTCTCTCTACTTTTTGGCCACATTTTCTTGATTCTAGGAATTATTGGAGCTTTTTTACCAGTACTTCCGACAACTCCATTTCTTTTATTGGCAGCATGGCTTTATTCAAAATCATCTCCCCGACTTCATAACTGGATCATCAATCATAAATACTTGGGCCCGCCGTTAAGAGACTGGCAGGAACGTGGTGTGATTGGAATGAAAGCAAAAATAATTGCCACCATCATGTTAGTTCTTGTCATTGTTTTTAGGATTGCGACTCTGGAAGTGAGTCTTTATGTAAGAGGGTTTGCAACAATTGTTCTTGTAGGTGTTCTGATTTTTATCTGGAGCAGGCCATCGGTTGTTAAAAAGTAATTATTCTTTGCAATCAGTAATCATAAGCCCCATTGGCTCATAAGAAACTTTGATTTCTTTTTTAGTTTGAAGAGACTTTTGAAGGCATTTAAAAAACTTTTCATCGGCCTTGTAAATTCCTGCCATCATTTGAAAAGTTGTTTCATAATATTTTTTTTCAGCGTTATAACTCAACTTAGTTGTCACAAAGTCCATAGTAATTGGTTTTGCATAAACATAATGAGAAAAAAGCAAAAAGAAAGAGCATAATAATAACTTCATTCTATTTTCCTTGAGAGGCAAGAACCTCTCTGAATTTCTGCAATTTTTCGCTCACATGTTTCATCTTCAATTCTTCTGTTAAGTTCGGCGTATCTCCAGGAGCAAAGAGATCACTTGAAGAAATACCAACAGTGGTTCTTTGAAAGTCCACAGGATTGGCCGGCATCGGATAAGTGGTCTTCATTATCGGCCCTTTGGTTTTTCTGCCCATCGAGGCCACCCATTCATCAACTGTAACTGCTTTTGAGTTCAAAGAAGGATCAATAACATACTGCTGAATCTTTCCATTTTTTTCTTTTACTTCAACAACGGGAGCAACATGGTAATCCCACTCAATGTCAGTTCCAGGAACAAAAAGTTTTCCTTTAATCCAAACCTTCTTAGTTGCTATTCCCATTTCTTCAAAACGCCTGCTCATAAGATGAGCTCTCGCATAACAGCCGTCATACTTATAACCAAAAGGTATATCTTTCATGGCCACTGCTTTTTTATATAGTTCTTGTACTTCATTCGGAGTTAAGTATTTGTCGTTTGGTTTAACATTTGAAATTTGTTCAAGACGTGGAAATTGATTCATAACACTGGAATCAATAATCTTTCCCTGATACATACAGCCCAGGGTCAGCCCTTTACTTCGATCGATATAATGAGACTGGATTCTTCCATCAATTAATTTTAAAAATTCGATAAGATCAGCTTCAGATAAATGATTAACGACAGCTTCACCAATTTTCTTTTGTTCAGCAAATAGTTTTTTTATCTCTTTGCCGCTACAAAGATCCATCAATCCGTCAGTATCCTGAAAGTTGTTTTTAGAAAGATCATTCAAATAAATAAAACTAGATTTGCTCTGATCATATTTTTTAGGAATAAAGAGATCAGGATTTACGGCCGATCCTTCATCGCTCCCATAAAAATCAGTCTTGTTAATTGATGCCAGCATAAGTGGTGAATTGTCATAAATTTTAAAATTACCTTCATGCAGTTTTGCCTGCCCGTCCTTCATCACCATAACAGTGGCCGGAGTCATCGTGCTTCCAATTTTGGGAATCATGGCCAGAACACTTTCTTTTGGATCTTTTCCCTTACAAGAAAAAAAGGCGCACTCGAACTTGGTCTTATACTCTTTCTGCATCTTAATTTCTTCAGGAGTATAGGCCCTCGTCTCTCCTCTCTTACAAGTATAGTCACTATTGCCATCACCAAGTTTAATCTTTACGTTTGCACCAACTTCTTCAATTTTTCCCAAATACTTTTCAGCAATCTTAAATAACTCTTTCGCCACTGGATTTTTAGAAGTTGAAAGAATTTCTTTTGCTGCATAGGCAGCTTCAGCGCGGTTAAATTTTGAATCTTCAAAGGGCGGGTATTTTACAGCTGACTCGTGGATGATTTGATAATTTTCAATGATTTTAGAAACAGGTCTAATAGTAACGACGCCAGGAGAGGATTCAGAAATAACACCATAACCATTTTCAGTCATGACCATAATGGATTTTTTATTACCCTCAAGGCACTCCCAGGCATTGTATTCTTTTTGCTCACACTCGACGCTTTTACCTTCTAGTGTAATCTTTGCTCCGAATACGACTTTGGTCATAAGCAGATAACAAAAAATAAAAATGAAGGCATTAAACTTTTTCATGCAAGTCCTGAGTAATTAGCCTAAATAATTTGAAATCGTAAACTTTTTTCCTTGAAAGAAAACATGTCCCTTACCACAGAAAGTAAGTTGCTCTTTTTCAATAATAATTCCACCGCCATCCGGGCATGCATAAAGCGGTAAATTCGATTTCTTAGAGTGATGAAGAAGTTCATCGTCATATCTTTTAGAGTTTTTATAATGGGGAAAGAACTCAAAATTCACTAATCTCATTGCTGAGAGATTTTTCATATCCCAGGGATTTTCGTCTCTATCAAAATGCGGAAAGCTTGCTGTATGCACGTGGGGAGTAAGAACAATCGCTCCAGCAGATAAACCACAAAGCACACCGCCTCTTTTTAAAAATTTTTTGAAGTGACCGAACATCTTGTGCTTCTTTAAGTGTTTTAAAAAATAAAATGTGTTACCACCACCCAGAAAAATAAGATCGCTTCTTAAAACTTCATTAAGCAGTGTTTTAGTAAATGGAGTGTCTACGCAAAAATGCATGAAACGCTGAACTCCCAGTTTCGAGAACTCATCTACAAAGTACTTGAAATCTTCTTCTGCATAATAAGAGCTTGAAGGAATAAATGTCACTTTAGGAACGTCGACACCCGTAAGTTCGAGTGCCCTTTGATTGAGAAAGCGGTTTTCTTTTTCTGCGCCTCCTGAGTACAGGACTATTTTCATATTCCGTCTCTGAACTCACGCACGATCTGCAGCATTCCTTTAACCAGTTTAGATTGATCTTTTTCCGTTTCAAAATTAGAAGGTTTTCTGTCTTTATCCGGATTCAGGTTCTGATATGAAGTAAATTCTTTTAAGATCTCGTTGATTTGAGCAGCATCTAACTTCGGACGCTGATTCATCACTTTTTGCACGATGGTTGTGATCGAGTCCCCTGTCACTCTGTCATACTTATTGATGACTGATGATCTCATAGAGACATCCAACATTGCTTTTTCAGGTGTCACTTTAAATTTAGCAGCAACCTTATTAACAAGTTTTAAATAATTCTTCTGGTAACTTCTGATCTTGAGATCGCGTCTTAGAGATCTTTTTAAATCAGCTTTAGTCGCATAACTAGATTTGATGATATCAAGGAACTCAGCTTCGCTGATTTTTCCATCAAGGCCACGAGATAAAAAGATTTGCGGTAATTCTCTCAAGATATCTCTCATACAAAAAATGGCATTCCAGTTAATCCCATCCGGTACCTTTTGAGGACCTTTTACAGATTTCGCCATTTCAAAGTAAGTGAAGTCACTTCTAAAATCTTCTACTTCTTTTTTACAGTTCTCTAGAAGGAAGTCAGCGTATTTAGCATTAAAGCCAATCTTCGTTAAAATATTTCTATTTTTGTAATCGAAGAATCTCTTATCAAAAGATTGAACTGAATGATGATTTTTAAAATCATCAATTGATTTTTTCTTTTCGTTCTTAATATAGTCAACGATCTGAGCAAAAGTCTGAACAATATAACGGGCCTTTTGTTTTTGCTCTTTAATTGACGTAGACCATCTTTGAACATCATCGTATCTGTATTCGTGGTGGTATAAACCAAACTGTCTTACCGATCCGTAATCGATGATTCCACCATCCATCAAGATATTGTCTCCATCCCAATCTAACCAGCAAAAGATATACTGGTCTTCAAAGTTGGCCGACATTTCTGCAAACGTTTCCATGACCTGATTTAAAAAATAGTCGTAAATTGATTTTGAATCTGTCGGGACATTTTTCCAGACTTTATTTTTAATCTGACGGTCAATGTAGTAGTCCACCACTCTCTTAAGAGTTGGAAGATTGTTTTGTTTTAAGTGGTTAAACATGTGAGAAGGGCGAAGAAGGTTTTCATGAACGCGAACATTAATCGCTAACCCTTTTTGAAATTCAATGATTGCTAAAACTCTTTCAGTTTCTAATCCATTTTTTGCAAGAACTTCACTGAAAAATAGTGAGCTTAGCCCTTCATCTTTTTCAGAGTAACCACAGCCATAAGAAACTGTCGGGTCCCCTGTCTGATAGAATTTTTTATTGATGTTGCTCGCTGGACTTAATTTTGTCGCTCCCGTTCCACAACTAGAAACGTCCCATGACTTAGATCCTTTTGTGATCTGACCATTCCAAATACTTCTTCCATCTCCTGATGTCGTCCCTTTTTTACAAGGGTGCTGAAGCTGAAGGTAGCGAGTGGCCATATATGTCTGAGGTCTAATTTCTTCTTTGGGATAATTAAAGTTATTCATTTGATCGTATTCATTGATGATAACGATACTGAATGTTTTAAGGATTTCTTCTTTTAGTTCTTTGGTAAATTCGTCTGGATGATTTTCAGGAATAAGACCTAGTTCACGAGCGAGATCAAAGTTAAAGAATGCGACTTGTCCCCCATGCCTTGTTCGTACCTGATACTCTACGACGGCTTCGGGAATATTTTTTTTCAAAGGGTGACTTCCGTCAATCTCTTTAAATTTCCCGTAAGGTGCGGTTTCTTTAGAAGCTTTAGTCTCTTTTAATTTTGTATTTCCCATACCTAATTGTCAGAGATTCCAAAAAAAAAATCCAACAAAATGAGAATAGGCAAATTCTACTAGGCAATTTTTGCCTACCAAATCCCCCAATGAACTCCCAGTGGACCAGCAATGAAAAACTAATCATTCCCCAATGATAGCTCTACCAGCTTCCAGTGAAACAAAAAGGTAAATTAGTGAGTGAGTTTATGGTGAAAGTTTTGATGATCAATTCACGCTTTGATGTCAAAACTGACCAATAATAGTGGCTGTCTGTAAAAAGTCTTCCCACCAACTCAGGTCTTTTTGAATTATGGCTGCCTTCTAATTGATGTTTCATGATAAAAAGCCCGGCCATTAAATTTAAATCAGGGTTAAACATGTCTGCCTGAGTAAATCTTCTTCCCGTATAAGCTCCTGCGTGACGATTGGCCGCGGCCACATCAATTTGCAACAGCCCTGAGCTCAATGTGCCGTCTTTTTCTCTATAAGTCGTCATAGGATTCAGGCTTGATTCAGCGTGAGCGATTGAGGCCATAAAAGTCACCCAGAACTTTTTCTTATCGTGAATAGAAGCGTAGTTATAACCCTGGCATTTTAATAATCTCAAATCCAAAGTATTAAGTGGTGTATCAATCAGAGTCGCAAGCTCCTCTTGTGTCTCCATATGACGAAGAATGCTCTGGCTGTAAGTCACTTTCCATGTATTTTTGGGAGAAGCTGTTTTGAAACTAAGATTTAATTCTTTCTTTGCTGTCTCTTCAATTTGAGCTTCGATCGCCGCTGCTGTTGGCGTTTGTGGAGATGAAATATTTTGAGCATTATCTTTTCCGCATGAGACGAAGCTCATTAAGACGATTAAGATCATCGTGATCTGTACCAAGTGATTTACTCCGTTATCGGGTTTTTATTTAAAAATACATGCTAATAAACCTTTTATGTAAATTCAAGAAACAGTGAACTATAATAGGTTCTCAATCCATGATGGATATGTGTCAAATAATAAGGATGGCCCATGTACTTTCGCTCTCTTCTCTCACTTTCTATGCTTATTGCTCTTGCCGCTGGTTGTTCAACTATTACGAAAAAAGATTGTTCTACAGACATGATGAAGCTTGGACTTACCCAAGGTAAGGCAGGTTCACCAAAAAAATATACAGATGACCTTCGCTCAACATGTATGGGAAGCCATCCTAATATCGATCTTGAAGCTTATGAGAAAGGATTTTATCAAGGCTGGAGTGAATACTGCACGCCTAATAAAGCTTTTGATATGGGGAAAAAATCTGATCGCTACTTCAGTTTCTGTCCTCCCGAGAGAGAAAAACAATTCAGAGCAAAGTACCTGATTGGAAAACATCATGCTGAACTAAAAGACATCGAAGAAGAACTGGTAGAAAAAATGGAAGAAAATAAGCCAGGGCCAAATGCCACAACATCCGTTCTCGATCTGCAAAATAAATTGAGACTGGAGCTGGAAAAAGTACGCAGAGACATCCATGCACTGGAAGTCGAAGGTCTTTCAAGTAAATTTAGTCTTTAATCAACTCTAAACAGAGCAAATTTTAAATAACGAAGTTCATTCATTGCTAGCGGATAAGGGTGATCGAAAGGTTGCCCTCCCATATAAATGAGCGTTCCCTTCTTTCTCGTTTTAGAAAATGCCTCTCTACAAATTTCTAAAAACATATCCGTGCTGATGTGACTTGAGCATGAGCTGGCCGCAAACAATCCATTTCCTTTAACCAGCTTCAATGAACTGGCAAAAACCTTTGTGTAGGCCGCGGTCGCTGTCTCAACTGCTTTTTGATTGGGAGCAAAGCTTGGAGGATCTGTAATCACCAGGTCCCATTTGTTTTTCAATTTAATCTGTTCATCAATCCACAAGAAAGCATCTGCTGCAATAGCATGGTGTTTGGTTTCTAGATTATTGACTTCAAAATTTCTCGTAGATGCTTCTATCGCTGCTTTTGCGATATCTACACTTGTCACTTCAGTCGCACCACCATGAGCGGCAAAAATTGAAAAGCCACCTGTATAACTAAAAAGATTTAAAACCGTTTTATTTTTTGAGAACTGTCCGATTAATTTTCTGTTGTCTCTTTGATCAAGAAAAAAACCTGTCTTTGCGGCGTCTCTGATATTGCTTGCAAAAAAACTTCCGTTTTCCTTGAAGATAACTTCCACTGGAAGCTTTCCGACAATGTCGACACCTTTGACTTCGTCGTCATTACGTCTCTTGTAATAGACGTTTTTAATATAAGGCATATCTTTTTGGATTCTAGCTGCAATCCCTGCATGATTGTAAAATCTCTCACACACCGGATGGTCATGCTTAATGACGGCCGTATCATTGTAGATATCAATGATCAGTCCCGGCATTCCATCACCTTCTCCACTCATCAGGCGAAAACTATTTGTCTCTTCCGATCTGAAATTTGCTCTGATTTCAAGAGCGCGTGAAAACTGAATCTCGCTCCACTTAAGAAGAGTCTCAGGGATGTTATTCATACGTACATAAGGCTCTTCACATAAGCAAAGCAGTCTAAAGCGCAGTTGCGTGTCGGCCTGAACCAGACCGATAGCAATAGATTCATTTCTCGATTTTAAAACCGCAAGACCAGTCGGAGTTTTTCCATCAAAACAATCAGCGAATACCCAACGATGTCCACGCAGTAAATGTTTGTTCACATCTCTGATTAACTGGATATCGGGAATTGTGACGCTGTCTACGTTAACTAATGGAGCAACTGACACTTCTGACCTCGATCAAATTAAGGGTATACCGGTGGAATAATATTAACGATTTTAGAAAAAGATTCACGACACTCTGCTGAGAATTGATTAGGAGTTTCCTTATAAACTTTCTTCAGACAGTTAATTCTGCGAGCAGCATACTTTTCAATATGACTACAAAACTTTTCATCTTCTGCATGACAAATAATCATGGTAGGCATGAATGTATTATCGTGTTCAGTATTCATCTTAGTAGAGTGCTCTTTGCAACTGGTAGACAGCTTATCCTGATGAGCACTCATACAGTCACGCACTCTTCCATCTCCAGGTTCAACTTCAGAGCAGTATTTTATAAAGTCTTCTCGGCAAGGAGAAAAACTACTGTTTTGCTTAGTCGTACATGCAGCAAAAAATGCGACAAGGGCCATTACTATGACGAATGAGTATTTCATTAACAACCAGTTACTTTCTTATGAATATTAGAAATATTAAATGCACCTTGATGCCAGTTCATGTTGTACCACTTAAGAGATTTCTCTAGCTCAGTCATGAAAGGAATTTTTGATTCATTAATTTTTGTTGGAACAAGTCCTTTTGAAGCGTATGCAAACGTCCAGAACACTCCTGGATAGATCAGCATAGGGCCCGTGAAAGACTTAACAACCGGATAAACATTGCGAAGATTATCGTAGAACGACTTGATTCCGTATTCATCGTAGAATGGATTTTCAGTCTGTGCCATCATGATGCCGTTATCTGTAAGAGCGTCGCTTACGTGTTTGTAGAACTCTTGAGTGAATAATCCTGCAGCAAAATCTTCCGGGTCAGTTGAGTCGATAATGATGACATCAAAGAAATTCTTGAATGACTTGATATACTCAACACCATCTTGAGGAAGAACATTTACGCGCTTATCAGATAGCCCTGATGTACAGTCCGGGAAATATTTTTTAGAAACTTCGATAACTCTCTCGTCAATTTCAACCAGATCGATTCGCTCAATTTCAGGATGCTTTACAAACTCTCTAACAATCCCACCATCGCCGCCACCAATGATTAAAACATTCTTAATTCCAGGGTGAACCATTGAAGGAATATGTCCCATAACTTCGTGGTATACGAACTCATCGTGATCAGAGACCATCGTCTTCCCATCAAGGAGTAACAAGCGCCCTACACCATATGTGTCAAGAACATCGATTTTCTGGTACTGACTCTTTTCAGAGTGCAAAACGGATTTTATTTTGAAAGAAGTGGCCACATTCTTATGAAAATAGCGCTCAGAATACCAATCTTTTTCGATTAACAATTCATTTGGGTTTTTTTCATTAGTTTCAGTTGTCATAAGTCTCCAATTCTAGGTGAAATCGTGCTCAGATTGTAGTCATAAGCATTGTCACACTGTGTATTCTGTGACACATAGATAGTTCGTGAAATTTAATTACGCAATACTTTTTTTCAAAGGAAATTAGGGCAATGTTTCAGTCAAAAATAGCACCGGACCAAAGAGTAAAATTATCTGGGTTTAACAATCTAACTAAGATCTTAAGTTTTAATCTTTACGACTTTTGCATAGCTCTTAATGAAGAGCAAAGAGCTGAATACGTTAAGTATATTCACGAAAAATATAGCGCTAAGAAAATTGAAAAAATCGCTGAGAGAATTGTTGAAATCATCGAAGCTAATATCCTGGCAGTATCAATCCAGGACTACGATCCAGTTGGTGCTTCTACCATGACTTTAATGTCTGACATTAAAGGCGGCGGAGAGCCGATTCCTGTGTCTGTTAAAGCTCACTTAGATAAATCACATATCACGTCTCACACTTACCCCGATGCATCTGACCCTAACGGGATCTGCACTTTCCGCGTTGACTTAGACGTAGCGACTTGTGGAGAAATTATTCCATTAAATGCGATTAACTACCTTTTCGAAGCCTTTGAATGTGACGTTGTTTACGTAGACTACGTTGTTCGTGGGTACACTCGCCTAGATAACGGTAAGAAAATTTACAATGACCAAAAATTCAACTCAATCCAAGAGTTCATCAGACCGGAAATCAAAGAGCAGTTCCAATTTGCTTCAGATATCAACATGCCTCAATCAAACATCTGGCAATCAAAGTTCATGGTAAAACAACTTCCGACAGAAAATTATCTTCTGCACCCGGAAGATGTAAATCACCCGGACGTTCCAGCTAAGATGGAAATGCTTAGAAATGAAATGCTTGAAGTTTACCACATGATCCACTAATCGAGTTATATGACAAAAAACCTTTGGGGCAATAATGCCACTCAATTTTTCTTCGAACTAAATCCTGATTTGGTTTTAGACACGGTTGAAAAGTTAGGCTTTAGAACCACTGGAAGAGTCATGGCCATGAACTCGATGGAAAATCGCGTTTATGAAGTGGAAATTGAAAGTGATTCAGCTAATCCAAGTGATCATTCAAAAATTATAAAATTCTACCGTCCCGGAAGATGGACAAAAGAGCAGATTCAAGAAGAGCATGACTTCTTAATGGATTTAACAGAGTTTGAAATTCCGGTGATTGCTCCTCTAGAGTTTGATGGCCAGACCCTCTTTACTCTAACTGAGCCAGAACTCTTCTATACTGTTTTTCCCAAACAAGGTGGACGAGCTCCTGACGAATTTACCAATGAAGAAATGGAACAAGTTGGGCGTCTTCTCGCCAGACTTCACAATGTCGGGAGCATGAAGAAGGCCAAACATAGGCTTACTATTAACCCCGAAGTATATTTAAAATCAAACCTCGACTATCTGGTTGGACAAAAAATTGTTCCTGCTCATTACGAGCTCAGCTACAAAACCGTTTTGGAAAATATTTACTCGCTTACAAAAGATTCATTTAAAAACATTACCAACATTCGCATTCACGGCGACTGCCACCTGGGTAATATTTTAAAGCGTGAAGATGTTTATCACTTAATTGACTTCGACGACATGGTCATGGGCCCAGCTGTTCAGGATATGTGGCTGCTACTACCTGGTCGCGATGAATACGCTGATAATTTGCGAAATATTCTACTCGATGGTTACACTTCCATGAGAGATTTTAACTATGAAGAGTTGAGACTCACTGAAGTTTTAAGAACTCTTCGCATGATTAACTATTCAGCATGGATCGCCAAACGTTTTGACGACCCTGCCTTCAAGAATGCTTTTCCATTTTTTGAGTCCCCTTCTTATTGGGAAGGCCAGATTAATGACCTAAGAGAACAGGTCTATTATCTGGAACAACTCAATCGTCCAGCAGACTACTAAAACTTATTCACCATAAATGTTGATGATATCAAGACCTTCACAAGTCGAAGCATCAGCAACAATTAAATCGATGTAATAACCAGAGTGATACGAGCCTGTTGCTTTGTATAAAACAACGTCTGATTCATAGTTCCCTACTGTACCTAATGGTGACACGACGATTGATTCTTTAGCTGGAAGAAATTCAAACTTATCAAAACTTCTTGCCGTATCAGATGGCATGGCATTTTTTTTGTAATAGCTTTTTGCTTTTTTAAAGCAAGCATCAAGAGCTGGATGATTTTCATTTGCATGAAGAGTTGCAGACATTGTTAGAGAGATAAAAAACAAAAAAGTAAGACCTGTGATTTTTGACATAACTACTCCTGTTTTGAATGTTTATGCTTTTTACCTAAGTAAGGCATACCAATCAAGACCTTCGATGTTATTTAACACAATCTTGAAAGAAGTGGTGCTTAGTACTGAACTTCTTGCACACGTGGAATCGCTGTTAAGAACTCTACTCTATGACATGTGTCTTCTTTAAAGACCCCTGAGAGCTTTGACGTTCTTGTCATTGATGTAACGTCTTTAATCCCACGAGTTTTTACGCAAGCGTGCATAGCGTCCGTTACAACTGCGACGTTTTGTGTTCCAAGGATCTCAACTAATGCCTGGTGAATCTGAAGAGTCAGACGTTCCTGAATTTGAGGGCGCTTTGCAAAGTAGTCGACAATACGATTTAGTTTAGAGAGACCTAAAACTTTCTCTCCTGGGATATAAGCGATATGCGTTTTACCAATGATAGGAACAAAGTGGTGCTCGCAGTGAGAGTTCGTCACGATGTTCACTTCAATAACAGCATGATCGTAATCAAACTTATTTTCTACTAATGTAATTTTTGGGAAAGCAGTATCAGAGAGTCCGTAAAAAACTTCATCAACATACATCTTAGCGACTCTATGTGGAGTTTCTGCCAGAGAGTCATCTGTTAAATCCAATCCAAGAGTTTCCATGATCTCAGTAAAAAGAGCTGTGATCTTTTCTTTCTTTTCAGTGCTCGTAAGATTGTTTGCAACCTGTGGAGTTGGAGTTACTTTTTTTAATAATGCTTTTGGATCTATCATTGTCATAAAATTAATTCCTATACGGGAGTCTTGCCAGCGCGCTCTTGTTCATAGATACCAGAGTTTTTTTCATTTTCTCTCGTCTCAACTTTAAAACACCAAACGCGGCCATTAGTTTTTTTATCTAAGTATTCATTCATTTTTGTATGAAGAAATTTTGAAGTGCCTTCCATGCCTACGCTCTCGAGCACTCTAAGTTTGATAATTTCTTTTTTATGCATCTCTTGAAAAAGTGGAAGTTCGGGATCATCTGCATTTGCTAAAAATGTGTGATCGAAAGTGTCTTCTAAAAAAGTTTTAAACTCTTTGAATCCACCAAAGTCCATAACCCAGCCTTTGTGATCTAGGGTCTCTGCTTTAAACCAGAAGCTGAACTCGCGAGAGTATCCGTGAACATATTTGCAATGCCCTTCGTCTCTCCATTGGCGGTGAGTACAGGGATAACCTGTAAATTTTTTTGTTGAGATATACATGGTAAAAACCTTCTAACTAGCTTTTAAATTCAAGTGTTTGATATGTACCATCGAAGTCAATGACATACAATAGACCATGAATTTTAGACTCGTTTTCGAATGTTTTAGGAAGCTCCAAGCTTGTCATTAATGTGTCTAAGAGCTCTCTTTGATGCTCGATTTTAAAGAGTCCAAGTCTCTTTTTTTCTGTAGTTGTGAGACATCCCGAGCTTGGGATCATTGGATAATGCGGGCTAAAAGGATTTTTATTGACGGCACCGGTTCCGTGGATTCGAAGTAAGCTTCGCCCCATTTCTCTTCCCACTACACAGGGTTTCCACCAGCTGTGAGCATGCAGGGATCTGGGCATTAACTGCAACATCGCCTCTTCGTTTTCGGTTTGCTTGATGAAATTTACAATAAGTCTTCTGTGCACGCCAAACTCTGCCGTGTTATTGGCCTCTGGCATGACCGAATCAATGCTGTAAATTCCTGTAGGAGTCGTCCCATTTGAGTGATTAAAAGGAAGCCCTCTGCTTGATAAACCAAGCACTGGAATACTCCAGACACTCCCATCTTTTCTATGAACAAACTGACCGTGATTATTTTTAACAAACAGTCTTCCAGGCCTTGTGCGATCAGGATTAAAGACCGCATAAAGAGTCAGTACATAGGTTTTATAATTGAGAATTTCCTGCACTTCTTGAATCGTTAAAACATCAGCATTGGTCGCCGTTAAAAACCAGCCGTACTCATTTTTGTAATGAGAAATAAGTGCATTTAAAAAATCTTTTGAAAGAAATTTCTTAAAACTAAATAAATGAAAAACTTGTTGATTGGTGAGAGTTTTAAGATCGAGAGTTTTTGTGAAAGAGTCCAGTGAATTATAAAGAGTGTGAAACATCAACAGCTCTTCAAAGCTCAGCGCACTCCAGTCTAAATTGTCAGGCAAAACATAAGACTTACCTTCTTGGTTCCCAAATAGGTGCGGAAGGTAAGTCTTAAGATAATTCATTTTCTAATCCTATTAAAGTTAAAGAAGCAAGAAGTACAAGGATAAGCTTTTTAGATTCGAGGGAGCATACAACGTATGTGACCGAGAAGAAAAAAAGTTTAGACGCCGTAATTCGCCGCTTATTTGACTTTAATTTTTAGTGGTGGTGTCCACCTTCTCCGTGTACGTGACCATGCGCCAATTCCTCAGCGCTTGCATCTCTAACTTCTTTAACTGTTACGTCAAAGTGAAGTTCAACACCAGCAAGTGGATGGTTTCCGTCTACAGTAACGTTGTCACCTTCGATTTTAGTTACTGATACAATTAGTTCACCTTGTTCAGTTTCTACTTCGAATTGCATTCCAACTTCAAGAGCTTCAGTCGACTCGAATTGAGCTTTTGGAACTGTCTGACAAAGAGAATCGTTTCTTTCTCCGTATCCGTCTTTTGGAGCGATAGTTACTTTAAGATTATCGCCAGCTTTTTTACCTTCAAGTTCTTTTTCAAGTCCAGGAATTAGATTACCAATCCCTTGGATGTAAAGAAGTGGGCCATGGTTGGCAGAAGAATCGATCAATTCACCTTTCGCGTTCGTCAGTTTATAGTCGATTGCCACGACTTTGTTTTTTTGAACTTGCATAAAATCCCCGTGTAATTTTTGTTGCGGTTAACCTATCACTACTTTTTAACGATGTCTAAAATAACTACTGGTTCAGTCGGCACATCCTGGTGAGGACCGTTATTGCCAGTTTTTACGGCCTTAATTTTGTTAACAACCGGCATCCCGCTAGTTACTTTTCCGAATACTGCGTACCCCATGCCTCTGTCGCTATTGTCCGTGTGGTCAAGGAAAGCATTGTCAGAAACGTTGATGAAAAACTGAGCTGTCGCGCTATTGACATCATTTGTTCTCGCCATTGCAAGCGTTCCATTTTCATTTTTTACACCGTTAGCAGCTTCATTTTTAATTCCTGCACCAGTGCTCTTTTCAGTCATTTTTTTATCGAATCCTCCACCCTGGATCATGAAATTGTTGATCACGCGGTGAAAGATAGTTCCCTTGTAGTGACCTTTTTTAACGTACTCAAGGAAGTTTTTTACAGTGATTGGAGCTTTGTCTTCAAAGAGCTCAGCTTCGATATCACCTTTAGAAGTTTTGATGATAATTTTTGGATTAGCGGCCATAGCACTCATGCTGAAAGCTAGAGTCAATGTAAGTAGTAACGTCTTCATTTTTTACCTCGATGTAAATTTTTCGATGAACTGTTGATATTTATTTCTGTCTAATGGATCTAATCCATTTAAATGCATTTCAAGATATTTTGTCGAATCATTGCCCCAGAACATTTCGCCTTCAGCAATAAAGCTCGGCACACCAAAAATATTTTTTCCAAGTGCCGATTCAATATTGGCCTTAAGCTCGATGCGAGCATTTTTGCTTTCCATTCGTTCAATCAAATCATCTGAATAAAGATTTTTTTCACGAAGAATATTTTTTAAAAGATCGTCACTGCCGATATCCTGGCCTTCTTCCCAGCCGGAGCGGAAGATCGCATCGATGATATCTTTTTGCTTTTCTCCACTAGTGCCTTTAAGTGCAAGCCTTAGTGCATAGAGAGAATTAAAAGGAAGATTTTTAGGTGTCGTAAAGGGAATATTGTTCAGACTCGTAAAACGAAGCAGATCCTTAAAGAGATAATTTCTCTTAGGCTCTATTTGAGCAGGACCTTTTGTATCAAAGCTTGCAATGATACTGGCCACACTAACAGGGATATAGTCGAAGTCATAAGGCTGCGACCTTACCCATGTCCATGCCAGGTAAGAGTACGGAGAAAGAAAATCAAAATAGAACTCAATTTTCTTCATCTTGCTTATGCCTCTGCTTTTTTCTTATCTACATAGTACTGAAAGTTACTGTCGAAAACTCTGATACCACCCTTATCAACTTCGAAAACTCTGTTTGAGAGTCCATGTAAAAAGTGTCTATCATGGGATACGTACATAACTGTACCGTCAAAAGTTTTAAGAGCATTGAGTAGTACGTCTCTCGATTTTAGATCCAAATGGTTGGTAGGCTCATCGAGGATTAAAAGATTGTTGTTGTTTGACATAAGTGTTGCAAGAACAACTCTCGATTTCTCTCCACCTGAGAGAACTTTAATCTTTTTTTCAACATCATCACCGCGAAATAAAAACGCAGCTAGAAGATTTCTAATATATCCGTTTGATGAGTGAGGAAGTCTGTTGGAAATTTCTTCTAAAACAGTGTTTTCCGGATTTAATAAATCTAGAGAGAACTGCGAGAAGTATCCAACTTGGATAGAAGGCCCGATTGAGCACTCTCCTCCACTGGCCTCTGTCATGTTGCAAATAACTTTTAAGAGTGTCGATTTACCGGCACCGTTGACTCCAACAACTGCAATTTTATCTAAGCGGTTAACTGTGGCAGTTAGTCCTGAGAAAATTTTGTGAAGAGTGCCATCATCACGAGTCCAGTTCTTCGCCAGATTTTTCATCATGACGACATCGTTACTTCCGCGAGGTGGAACCGGGAAAGAGAAATCCATGACGATATCTTCTGGGGGAAGCTCTACTCGCTCAATCTTATCAATTTTTTTAACTCTCGACTGAACCTGAGCTGCGTGGCTGGCACGGGCCGCGAATTTTGCAATAAACTCTTCTTCTTTTTGAAGCATAGCTTGTTGTGATTCATACTGAGCGACTTGCTGAACTTTTCTGATTTCTTTTTCTTTTTCGTAGTAATCGTAATCACCAGTATAAGTTGTGATCGCACGATTGTTTACTTCGATAATTCTATTAACAATCCCGTTCATGAAGTCACGATCGTGACTTGTCATTAAAACGGCACCTTTATAATTTTTCAGCCATTCTTCAAGCCAAACTATACTTTCAAGGTCGAGGTAGTTGGTAGGCTCATCCATTAACATAACATCTGGTTGCTGGATTAGAACTTTTGCCAGAGCAATTCTCATTCTCCATCCACCAGAAAACAATCCGACATCTCTGTCGTGATCGTAAGGCATAACCCCAAGGCCCGTGATA
Organism: Bacteriovoracaceae bacterium UBA6153; assembly: GCA_002428265.1. Classification (GTDB taxonomy): domain Bacteria; phylum Bdellovibrionota; class Bacteriovoracia; order Bacteriovoracales; family Bacteriovoracaceae; genus Bacteriovorax. The sequence goes on along the minus strand of DIUR01000023.1, from coordinate 174,678 downwards.
ATTTCTTTTGCTCTAACGTCCAGGTCATATCCGCCAAGTTTTTCAAACTCAGTTTGATAGTCTCCTAACTCGATTAAAACTTTTTCCATTTCATCGGGATCAAGATCGCTTTCAAGCTTCGTTTCAATCACTCTCATTTTTTGAGCAAGCTCAGAAGCTTTGGCGCTTCCGCTCATAACTTCTTCGATAACCGTTCTTCCTTTCATTTCTCCGATGTTCTGAGAAAAATAGGCCACGCGAACTTTTTCAGGAACCGTGATTGATCCACCATCAAAACCTTCTTCTTTCATCAAAACGCGAAAGACAGTGGTTTTACCTGCTCCGTTAGGGCCAACTAAACCTACTTTATCTCCTGGTCTTAAAATGAATGAGGCGTTCTCATATAAAATTTGTCCGCCATAGTTTTTTGAAACGTTATTGAAACTGATCATACCGGTATTAATCCTCTAAAAAATTTGCTTAAAGATACATCATTCGCCAGTCCTTTGGCATCTCTTAAAGTTGTGTTATTGATCTTTGACGCTGTAGGTATAAATCAATAAGCGCTTTAGTCCACTAATCAGGCGGCTTTTTTAACAATAAACGAAAAGCAAATTGTAATTTCTGTGTTTTTCCCTAGAATAGTCATATGGAATTTACCCCTCTTCGTATATCAACAGTTAAGCCTCTAAGAGAGCTCACTTTTGATCTCTATATTTTTTTTAAAGAACAGTTTCTTTGTTACGCCAAACGCGGCGAATCTCTAACAGAAGATAAGTTTCAAAAATTAAAGACGCAAAAAATTGCCAAATTTTTTATCACTGAATCAGATGAAATGAATTATCAAAAATTCTTGGATTTGCTTTTAAGTGAAACTCTCTCTAACCCCAACATTGTAGTCGATGAGAAAGTGAATATGGTTGAAGGAGCTGCCTCTTCTGCTCTTGAGAGAATGCAGAAAGATCCGGGGAGTGAAAGTGCTTACAAGGCCACTGAAAAGGCCGCAAAAAGCATGCGTCAGGTTATCCTTGGAAACCCGGATGCATTGAAGAAAATCTTTGGGAAAAAAGTAGAAAAAAACGAAGAAATTATCAAACACTCGCTAAATGTTTGCGCTCTGGCCGTAAAGCTTGCTGAAGTAAAAAAATGTACCGAAGCAGAAATGGATGATATCGGCACGGCCGCATTGATTCACGATATCGGCATCACCAATATGCATAAAGATGATATCCCTCTTTTTTATAAGCCTAAAAAACTTTTAACAAACGATGAAAAAAGAATTTATTACCATCACTGTAAAGATGCGGCCAATCTCTTAAAAGATAAGCCCTATGTGACAGCTTCAATCATGGAATTAATTGTTAATCACGAAGAAGTTTTGAGTGGATTCGGCCCTAACAAAAAGAAAAAGCTGAGTCTTTCAGAGGAGATTTTATCTCTGGTTAATAATTACGATAAACGCATTATTACCAACAAGACATCTCCTACTCAGACGCTAAAAGATATGATGATTGATGAACTTGGAAACTACGACCTGAAACTTTTGAACGACTTCAAAAAAGTCCTTCAAACTGAAGGACTTTTAGATATCTAAGAGACTCTTGTTAGAAAATCACTCTCATTGAATCCATAACAACTTCTGCTTCATCAAAACACTTCGTTAGCACTTCGATCTGTGCCGTGATAGAGTCAATCTCTTCTGAGCGAACCACTGGATTAATGGCCTTAAGCTTTAATAAACGTGTCTTCTCATGATTTAAATGGGCCAGCATATCCTGCTTGTATTTTTCTTTTAATCCTTGAGCTTCAACTAGAGCGTGCTGATGGGCCGCTTGCAGAACTTTCTGAACCGCTGGCTTTGGAAGTCCACGTGCCCTTCTCAGTGCTTCAGCATCAGCAGCAGTAATGCGCTCATCAATATCAGTCTTGTCGAACTTAGCAGTGAAATTCTCACCAGTGCTATCGACCAGAACTCTAATCGGTGTCGGTGGAAAAAATCTTTCAGGACTTAAGTTCTTTGGCGCGACCACCTGCAATTTAAAATAAGTTTCAATAAATGTTTTAGTATTGCCACTCTTCTTTCTCATCATGACACTCATGTTTCCAAAAGTGTTGCTCAAAATAAGATCAATGACTCCCACGACCATCGGGTGATCCCAAGTTAAAAACTCGACATCTTCGCGTCTAATGGCAGTCTTTCTATCATAGGTAAACCTTAGTCCGTCCACTGGTAGATTGGGAAAATAAGGAACGTACATATTGTCACTTGGAATGATAAAAAATGTACTTTCATCCAGGTCTTCAATGTCGACTCCCAGCTCTTGGAAAACATCGTTCATAAAATTAATGAGAGAGGACTCTTCATCAAATTTTTTAACTTCATCAACCAGACTTTTTGCGACATCTTCTTTAAATGAGTTTAGTTCAACTAAAATATCACGACCTTCTTCAAGCTTATGAGAAACCGTTGCGAACTCTTCTCTGGTTGTTTTTAAAAAATCTTCAAAAACAGTTGGATTTTTAAAACACAATTCAGGTTTATTTAAGAACTCTTCTAATAAAGACTGGAGCTGTTGATGAACGATACTTGCTCCTTTTGCCGAGTGAACAAAAGCATCAAAGCCTGAATTAAACCATTGGTATAAAATCTCATCATAAGAGCTGACGATGTAAGGAACATGTAAATGAATATCACTGTCTTGTCCGATACGGTCAAGGCGTCCAATTCTTTGTTCTAATAGATCTGGATACATTGGCAAATCAAATAAAACTAAGTGGTGAGCAAACTCAAAGTTTCTTCCTTCACTTCCAATTTCTGTACATAAAAGAATATCTGCCCCTTCAGGATCAGCAAAATAAGCGGCCTGACGATCTCTTGCTACAAATGAAAGTCCAGAGTGGAAGGCCCCAATGTTCATTCCTGGAAATCTGTCTTTTAAAAGTGTCTCCAGACACATGACTTTGGTTTTTGATTTAGTGATAAGAAGAATTTTCTCCCCTGGATGGCGTCCTAAAAATTCCGTCAACCAGTCGAGCTTCATATCGAAGCTGTCTCCGATTGTCTCTTCATCTTCAAGTCCCAGATACTGAGTTTTTTTGCTCTCAAGAGCGTAGCTGTGCAAAATTCTCTTTGGGAAAAAAGAGAAATGCTTGCTCATTCTGTTTCTGGTATTTCTAAAAAAGATCCTTCCTGGCCCATGCAAATCTTGAAGTTCTTTTAGTTTGCTTTCACTTTCAGCATCACCTTTTTTCAAAAGTGCTCTCGCCTCTTTTGCAACTTCTTCATAGTGAGTCGTCTCTTCTAAAAATTTCGGGAAGTCGTAAAACCTAGCGGGATCAAGAAGCTTAAGTCTGGCGAAATGCCCTTCCATTCCTAGCTGCTCTGGTGTGGCAGTTAAAAGCAGAAGTCCTGTTGATTTTTTAGCAATTGATTCAACAATTTTATATTCGATCGAAGGATGATCCACTGACCACTTTAACTGATGGGCCTCATCGACCACCATGATATCCCATGTGGCCTCACTCATAAGTTTACGGGCCATGTCCGCACCTTTTAGAAGACCAATATTCACAATGACAAAATCATTTTCAGTAAACGGATTTGTTCCGGGTTCAAGATGCGTTTCTTGATTCATGGTCACGAAAGAAAGATTGAACTTTCTTAGCATCTCAATAAACCATTGGTAGACAAGAGAGTCAGGAACAACAATAAGAGCGCGCTTTACTCTCTCAGATAAAATAAGATGGTGAAGAGCAAGGCCTGCTTCAATTGTTTTACCAAGACCTACTTCATCAGCAAGTAGAACTCTCGGAATAGGACGATCGGCAATCTGCCCGGCCACATAAAACTGGTGAGGAATGAGATTCATTCTCCCACCGACAAAACCTCGAACCGGTGACTGAGTCAGACGATTTTTGTTCCAAAGAGTTTTATATCTTAGTTCAAACAATCCCGGTGAATCGACATTGCCATTAAAGAGCCTGTCTTCAGGTTTGTTAAAACTTAAAGAGTCTGAGAGCTCTCTTTCATCAAAAGTTTCTTCTCCACTTTGATAAAAAGCCAAACCTTCACGATCGACGACAGCTTCAATGGTGACTTTCTTTCCAGAGCGAAGTGTGACTTCATCACCTGAAGAAAAAACAACACGTTTTATAGGTGCACCTTTTGAGCCGTACACTCTTTCTGTTTTAGCTGCTAAAAATGATATTTTTAAAGTTTTGGATTCAACATTCGATAGAATTCCAAGACCTAATTCTGGCTCCGTCTCACTCATGAAACGCTGGCCGGGAATAAGATTACTCACGATTAATGTCCTTTGGAAATAGAGTCTAGTTCATAGAGTACATAGCGACGGCAAGACCCGCGACTATCATACCGATGATAATATAAATACGTTTTTTTCCCAGTTCTTTTTCTTCCTGGCTTAGGGCGCGACCTTTGTGACTGCTTTTTTTACTCATGACTAGTGAACTCCGAAAATGTTCTTAATAAAATCTTTAACACCGTTAGATGATTTTATCTTATATAGGTCAAAAGCATAAGAATCATTATGGGAAAAATTCTCCGCTTCGAAAAACGGGTCATAATCGGGGGTTTCTTCAATGTTGGATTCCGACTTTATTTTTGAGATCATTTCATTGTTGTCTTTAACAATTTGGCGAGCGCGTTCTACGGCAATTCTAGCTGATTCATATTTAGGCAGGAAACCCTGTGTATTTGCGTTTTCTAAATCCATTCTTCTCCAAACTCGTGGTCAATCGTGACCGACTGAGTCGATAAAAATAATGTTATCTGACAGTAATACTCCTCCAAAAAACTAATCGTCTACGAAAGATTTTGGATCGCCGCTTCATCATAGTGATTTTTCGATTGAAAAACCCCTGACTTTTTCTTTCATTCAGTCTAGATTCTGGGTCTATCTAAAATGAGGAATTATCTATGATTATTTGCCAAAACATCGGTCTGAGATATGGCGCGAGAAAACTATTTGATGAAGTGGATATTAAGTTCACTCCTGGAAACTGCTACGGTCTTATCGGAGCCAACGGTGCAGGGAAATCTACGTTCCTAAAAATTCTTTCGGGAGAAATCCCAAGTACATCAGGTCACGTCTTCATCACTCCAGGACAAAGACTTTCAATCCTGAAGCAGGATCACTTTTTATACGAAGACATTGAAGTTTTAAAAGTTGTTATCATGGGTAACAAGAAACTTTTAGAAATCATGGAAGAAAAAGATGCACTATACGCTAAAGAAGACTTCTCTGATGACGACGGCCTAAGAGCTGCAGACCTTGAAGCTCAATTTGGTGAGATGAACGGATGGGAAGCGGAATCAGAAGCTGCTACTCTTTTATCAGGTCTAGGGATTAAAGAAGAATTACTCTCTCGCACAATGAGTGAACTCAACGGTGGAGAAAAAGTTAAGGTTCTTTTAGCTCAAGCTCTTTTTGGTAAACCAGATATTCTTCTTCTCGATGAACCTACCAACCATTTGGATATGAAAGCTATTCATTGGTTAGAAAACTTCTTAGCGACTTTTGAAAATACAGTTATTGTCGTATCCCATGACCGTCACTTTTTAAATAAAGTGTGTACTCACATGGCCGATATCGATTTTGGAAAAATTAAAATCTACGCTGGTAACTACGACTTCTGGTACCAGTCTTCTCAACTAGCGATGACTCTAAAGTCTAACCAAAATAAAAAGACTGAAGAGAAAATGCAGGAGCTTCGTGATTTCATCGCGAGATTCTCTGCCAACGCTTCTAAGTCTAAACAGGCCACTTCAAGACAAAAGACTCTTGATAAAATTACTCTTGAAGATATTCAGCCATCGACAAGAAAATATCCATTCGTTCACTTCAAAGCGAAAAAAGAAATTGGAAAAGATGTTCTTACTGTTGAAAAACTTTCTAAATCTATCGATGGAAAAGTTCTTTTCAAAAATCTTAATTTCCAGGTGCGAAAATCAGATAAGATTGTTCTTCTTGGAAGTGACCAGGCATGTGGCGCTCTGATGGACGTTCTTGCAGGTGTAACGAAGCCAGATTCTGGGGTTGTGAACTGGGGTGTAACAGCTCAGAGATCATACTTCCCTGCTGACAACACTCAATACTTTGTCGATGGAAAATATAACTTAGTTGACTGGTTAAGAGACTTCTCTGAAGACAAAGACGAATCTTTCGTTAGAGGATTTTTAGGAAGAATGCTTTTTACCGGTGAAGAAAGTCAGAAGAAGACCAACGTTTTATCCGGTGGTGAAAAAGTTCGTATGATGCTCTCAAAAATGATGCTTGAAGCTCCAAACGTTCTCATCATGGACGGACCTACAAACCACCTTGACCTGGAAAGTATTACGTCGGTGAACGAAGGACTTAAGAAATACGATTCAACTTTAATCTTTGCCTGCCATGACCATGAGTTCGTGCAAACAGTGGCCAATAGAATTATTGATATTCAACCTGATGGATCTATCATCGATGTTGAGAAATCTTTTGATGATTACTTAGGACTACAATAAGAATGAGTGAATCTTTTGAAATAAGACAGATTACGCCAGCAGATAAAATTCCGATGCAAGTCGGATTAAAAATGCTGTCTCCGGAATCTATCCGTCAAAGATTCTTTACCAATAAAAAAGAGTTCACAGAAAAAGAGCTGAAATTTTTAACAGAAGTCGATCAAGTCAATCACCTGGCCTACGTTGCCGTCCACCATCACGCTGATGGGACACTTCTTCCTGCCGGTGTGATCAGAGCTATCGTGAACTCTGAACTTAAAACCCATGCTGAGATCGGTGTCACTATCGTCGATTGTTACCAGGGTAAAGGTCTAGGAAGCAGGCTTTTTAATGAGATCGCTGAGCGAGCTCTCAGCGTGGGAATCACCCATTTTTATGGTGACTACCATACAAGTAATTTAAAAATGTCGCGCTTGCTGGAGAAATTCTCCAGGACAAGGAAGCCGATCAGTCTGAAACATACAGGTGACGGTTTTATTTATTTTGAAGCTCCGTTAAAAAACTGATAAAATTATCAACATATAAACTTTAATTTACAGGAATACCCATGGGACGTAAGTGGAATAACATCAAAGAGAAAAAAGGCGATCAGGATAAGATCCGTTCGCTCATGTATACAAAGTGTCTTCGTGAAGTCACAAAAGCAGTTAAAAACGGCGGCGATGAAATCGAAAGCAATTTCATGTTAAGAATCGCGCTGGAAAAATCACGTAAATACAACGTGCCTAAAGACAACATTGACCGCGCCATTAAAAAAGGTCTGGGCAATGAAGATGAAGGCTACTCAGATATCGCTTACGAAGGATACGGGCCTAATGGGGTTGCGATCTTCGTTGAAGCTTCTACAAATAATGGAACAAGAACTGTTGCAAACGTTAGAAACTTTTTTAACAAGTGCGGTGGCTCTCTTGGAACAACTGGATGTCTTCAGTTCGTGTTTGAGAGAAAAGCTGTTTTTGAAATCCCACAAGGAACACTAGTTGAAGATGACTTCACACTAGATATGATTGATGCCGGAGCTGATGATGTTGTTTTAGAAGACGGCTTCTTTACAGTATCAGGGCCAATGGAAGCATTCGGGCCGATTCAAATGAAGCTTGATGAGTTAAAAATTACTGCTGATGAAGCAGGTCTTGAGCGCGTTCCGCTGACGCTTAAAGAAATTGATAAAGAAACATTTAAAATTGTCACAAAGCTTGTCGACCTTCTTGAAGGTGATGATGATGTAACGAAAGTTTATCACAACGTAAAATACGACGACTCTTTCGCTGAAGCTTAATGACTTAAAAATACCAGAATTTGGGGCACCTTTTATTTAGAGTTTGCCCCAAATCCTTCCTGATTTCTGCTAGTTAAATCTGCCCACTTTACCCAATTGTATCTCATGTTAGAATTTTTAAGGCAAACACCACCCATAATGGAGTCTTAATAATGATCACTGGTAAAATGTTGCTCTTCACTCTTCTATCTTTTTTTATGTTTCAGTCTCCGCTTTCAGCGTCTGAACTTGAATCAGAAAACGTAGACCCATTAGCAAACTTTACTGTTTCAAAAGATGAGATCAGCAAAAGTCTCGATAGTCTTAAGTCGAGCGGAAAAATTAGTGATGCCGACTACCAGAAGGCCAAAAAAGAATTAGGTGGTATGTCTGATTCTCAAATCAGCGCTATAAAAGAGACGGCCATCGGGATGGTGAGAAATGATCCTGATAAAGCGGTCGAGCTGGTGAATGCTAAAAAGATTGATACATCGGCAGTTCAAAAGCAGATTAACGATTTATCAAAACCTGTTGAGTAAGTTCAGGGATCAAGTCAATTGTGTCTTCCACTAAAACTCTTTCAAAACGAAGGCTCTTAAGGCTTTTGGTAAGTCCTTCTAGGTCGATCTGATGAGACTCATTACGCTTAGACATAAGTAATGCCACTCCCATTGATTCCAGCAAGCGCACAATGTCTGGATGCGCTCTCACTTCATCGTCAGGGGATATAACCATGGTGTTTCTTTTCATGGGATCATTTAAGATCTTCCAGTACGGGTCAAGCTCAGAGAGATTAACAACGACCAGCCTCAACGGTTGTAAGCGTCTATCGAACTCAGGGTCGTCCACCATGAATAAGTCTTGGGACTTCATCTTTTTATGATCAATTAAAATACAATCCGTATTTTTTCTGAGCTCTTGGATATCTTCATAAGTGGAGTCAGATTGAGTGAAAGTAAATTTCATAAAATGTCCTGATCAACAAGTGTGAATAATGAATCGTTGTGAAACCACAACTCTCCAAAGTTTTTAATCACTAAAATCTGGCCGTTTTTTAATCCACTAAAGATTTCATCATCAACGACTTTCAGCTCTTTTTCACCCTGAAGCCAAAATCTGAAATCCTTCATAAGTATTTTAGCGTGAACGTCTATTTTAGATTTTTTCAAAGGTTGTCTGACAAATGGATTTCTTTCTTCAGTGTTTTGCAATCTATAATGGAAATCAATCTGATTTTTATAACGATAAACTTTTTCGTTCTTTAAAATTTCCAGCAAACTTTCAAACTCTACAAGTTCCAGGTGAACTTTGCTTTTTTTGTGATAAGCACCTTTCATTTTTAAAATCAGGTGATCATTAAATTCGTCGGGAGATAAGAGATAAAGAAGCGCTTTAGTCACTAACTCAATGGTGGAATGGAATGATGGATTGAGTGCTCGGGGTCTAAGGTTTAAACCACTCGAATAGAACTCGCCAATCGTCTCAAGCGAGAGAGTCTCAATCGTTTTTTTCAAAGCGATAGATAATTTATTATCCATCGCTTCATCACCACTTCCCCATTCTTCTTTAGTTGGGAATAAAGTCGTATCCACTCTTACTTAAGTTCGACGTTTAGTTCGATATTAAGATTTTTATTTCCTAAGTCAGCTGAAGGAAATTTTGGGTCCATTCCTTCAACGGCACCTGTTTTTACCAGAGCATCTCCACTTGGAGTGTAACGAGCAATAACATGGAAAGGTCCTTTAAACTCAGAACCAGGAATCATCACGTTTTTTTGAGTGATAACAAAGGCCTGAGGAAAAGTTGGATTGGCAACTCTAATAACAGCAACTGGAGGAGTTCTGTCATTTGGGCCTGAATCAGGTCCAGCTTGTTTGGCGAAGATAAAAAGAACACCATTTTTTGTGATCTTTTTTTCAAGTCCTTTTTTTAAAGTTACCATTCCGCCAACTTTTGGGTCAGTATAAGCATGTGCTGAAGTAGACATAACAACTGCTGCAACTAAGACCATTAAAATATTTTTCATACTAAACTCCTGAACAAGACTTTTTAATTTTCACAATGATAGTATGAAGCCAGGAGCTTATCAAATGAAGAAAGAATTTATCACAATAATAGGTGCTGGCTGGCTGGGGCGCCCTCTATGCCTGTCATTTTTAGCGCAAGGTTTTGAAATCCTGGCCACGACTGCCCACGACAAGAGCGAAGAGTTTGCTCTTGACGGTATTCCTTACACTTCAATTGATGTAGCGACACAAGTTATACCGGATAAAATAATTAATTCTGATGTACTTATTTATCTTATTCCTCCATTAGGAGTGAGCCATGTGAAAAAATTCTTTGACCAGATTCCAGCAGATAAAAAAATCATTTTCGCCAGCTCGACTTCTGTCTATGGAAAAAACATGAATGAAGTGGATGAAGACAGTGAACTTTTTGACTGCTCAACTGGTTCCCCTATTCTTTTTGAAACTGAAAATTATCTACGCAAAAGATTCTCCAATGCCACTATCCTTCGTTTTGGCGGACTCTATGGCGATAAAAGACATCCGGTCTTTTTTCTTAAAGGCAAAGAAGAAGTGACAGGCGCTCATGAGCTCACTCACCTCGTTGAGCGTACTGAGTGTATTGATGCCATTACAAGCGTTTTGAAGAAAGGCTTCTGGGGACAAACCTTCAATATCGTAAGTGACCTGAGAATGCCTAAAAAAGAGTATTACGTGATGATGGCCGAGAAGTTTAATCTAACTCCACCAAAATATAATTTTTATGAAAGAAGTTTCAAAGAAACTAATATCAAAAATACCAAATCAAAAATTTTATTGGGAATGAAGTACAGTGACCCTAGCGAATTTTATACATCTTCTGTGTAACTTCCAGATTCACGACCTCATTTTTATCTGTGAGTTTTTCAATCTCTCTAACAATCTTTGCGACTCTTTGAAGTGAGTCTCCGATTTTATCAAAGTACTCAGTGCTCTGTTCTTTTTTAGCTTTACGAAGCAGTCCATAAGCAATGGTAAGTGGATTATTGATCTCATGGTTATAAGTCGCAATCAATGCATTGATTGATTCAACTTCTTTCTTCACCATAGCATCTCTATAATTTCTAACTGCATTTATTTGAGCGTGGATCCTGGCCTCTGCAATATCAATGTTGATTGGTTTTTCCATGTAGTCATTTGCACCTATTTGAAGGGCCTCGACAATTCCTGCAACATCACTTTTAGCGGTGGCCATAATAACAGGTATATCAATTGAAGAATAAACTGAACGAATTGAATAAAGAAGTTCAAGTCCATCCATCTCTGGCATGACGATATCTAGCATAATAAGATCGGGTGTATCGCTTTGGAGAGTGTCCAGGCACTCTCTTCCAGAATGAACAACAGAGACATCAAAGCCGCGCTTTTTTAATCTCTCAGAAAGAATGCGTGAATTAATCTGGTCATCATCGACGACCATAATTTTAATACTCATGCATTCTTATCGGACTAAACTGCTCAAATGCTTAAGATCTTTTTTATTTATGTGAGAAAAAACTCATAAATAAGAACAAATCCAAAGACCTAGGAGTTCCTAGGCCCCTACTGGCTTCCCAATCACTTTTTTGCCATCCATATACGGCTGCAATTTAGCTGGGATTTTAACTGTCCCGTCTTTTTGCTGATGACACTCTAAAAATGGAACCAGGATTCTTGGAGTCGCAATCGCAGTGTTATTTAAAGTGTGAACATACTGAACTTTGTTATCAGCGTCTCTGTAGCGAGTTTGAGTTCTTCTTGCTTGCCAGTCGTGAAGAGCAGAACAGCTATGCGTCTCTCTGTATTTTTGTTCAGAAGGAACCCATGCTTCAACATCGTACATGCGAACTTTTCCAGTTCCCATATCCCCCGTACAACATTCAACGATTCTATATGGAAGCTCTAAATCCTGAACGATTTCTTCTGAAGTCTCCAGAAGAATCTGATGCCATTTTTCTGATTCGGCCGGGTCATTTTTACAAATAATAAACTGCTCTACTTTCATAAACTGGTGAACACGGATAAGGCCTCGCACGTCGCGCCCGTATGAGCCTGCTTCACTTCTAAAGCATGGTGAGTATCCTGCGTATAAAATGGGAAGTTCAGATTCTTTTAAAATTTCATTGGCGTGAAGTGAGTTGATCTGCACTTCAGCTGTTCCTGCTAAATAAAGATTTTGCTCAGGAATAAAATACGCCTGGTCTCTTCCAGCTGGAAAGTGTCCTGTGCCATAAAGAGCTTCTTCTCTAGCAAACGCTGGAACAGACACCAGGTTAAAACCTTTAGCCATTAGTTTATCCATGGCCATTCTATGCATGGCCATTTCAACCAGCACCATTTCATTTCTTAGTGAGTATGAACGTGAGCCAGAAACTTTTGCGATTCTCTCAAAGTCTGCCCAGTTTTGTTGTTCTAATAATTGAACGTGATCAAGTGGCTTGAAATCAAATTTTGGAAGGACGCCGTGTTTTTTAATTTCCACGTTATCACTATCGTCTTTTCCAAGTGGGGCCTTTGGTGAAGGAATTTGCGGAGTGATCCACATCATGGCCTTAAGCTCTTCTTCAGCTTTTTCAGCTTGCGGCTTAAGCCCTTTTACTTTTTCATCCAAAGCTTTACTCTCAGCAATAAGCGCTGGGCGTTCTTCAGCAGAAGCCTTAGGAATCTTCGCTGTTATTGCATTTTTTTGAGTTAAAAGGTTTTGTTCTTCAGTTTTGAGTGTTGAAACTTCTTTATCAAGGGAGAGCAGCTGGTCAATATCAAGATTTATGTTTTTGTGATTGCAGGCAGTCTTCACGATGTCAGAATTTTCTCTGATGAATTTAATATCTAGCATGTTTATCCCTTGTTATACTCTAAGCGAATGTGTCCCTACATTTTGCCCAATCTGGCATTTTTTGTATAGGGAAAATGATAAGGAAAGCCCATGGCCCGTTGTAAATTTTGTACGAAAGAAATTACCTGGATGAAAGAAGGTGGAAGAAATAAGCCCATCAACGGCGACGGCGGGATTCACTCTTGTGATGAAATGAAAAATTCGATGAAATCAATTAAGTCTCTGGAAAAAACAGAGATCGACTCTGACATCCTAAAGCAATACGAATTAGCTATTAATAATAAAGTTCAGAAGAAATAAATTTACCTGCTCTCAATCGGCGAAGTCACTTCGTCGAGATTATCGAGAGGAGTTCTTTTTACAAAGTTTTTTTGCCTGATAGGGCAATCTCCGACTTCGCAATTTTCACAATAAACTCTTCGACATGGATCGAGATGAATTTTTAGTTCAGCTTGTGTCGAATAATTATTCACAAATCTCGCTTCAAAATGTTCGCTAAATGAATGGCCTTCAGCGATTGACCAGAACTCCGGGATAACCATATGGCAATCGATATGATGAAAATTCCCGCTTCTTATTACTCTGGTGTAGTGAATATCAATGACGCCTGGACGATAATTTTTTTCAAAAAGTTCCGCAATGTTTTTAAGCGTCTCCTGGTCAAGACCGTCCATTAAAACATAACCAGATCGGATAAAAATCTTTGCTCCAGATAAACATAAAGCAAATCCAAAAGTCACAGCAATGATAGGATCAATCCAATGAAGGCCTGTCCACTTCACCAAAAATAAACTGACAATAACACCTAGACTCGTAAACGCATCAGTCATCAAGTGAGTCCCACTTGATCTCAAAGCTTCGGAGTGAAGGACTTTTCCTCTGAGAGCGATAAAGTATCCCATGATTCCGTTAGCTAACCCGGCACCTAAGGTAATTAACAGACCTAGATTTAATTCTTTTAAAATAGTTCCGCTATAGAAGGCTTCGACAGCTTTAAGAATAATGAGAAGACCCGCAAGTGTAATCGCCCCACCTTCGAAACTCGCGGCCATACTCTCGACTTTCCCGTGTCCATAAGGATGATCTTGATCAGCAGGCTTAGCTGCAACAACAATAACAATTAAAGTGATTATTCCTGCAACAACATTAATAATGCTTTCAAGCGCGTCTGAAAAAATCGATTGAGAATTTGTTTTTTGATAAGCATAAAACTTTAAAAACAACAGCCCGACTCCGATGATCAATGCGATTACAGAAATCCACTTTCTTTCAGCATCACGGCGAGCATGAGTTTTATAATAGTCTGGATGGGGATACTTTGGTCTTTCCATTTATAGATTCTAGCAGAGATTGCTTTTTATTTCAAAAAACGCTCATCTTTATGAAGTATGATGCATGAAACTTTTTTTCGGTGTTTCGCTATGAAAAGATAGATATTATCTCTAAGAAATAAGGGAACAATTTTAAAGACGATAGCTAGTTTTTTCCATCCGCCAAGAACCCACATAATCTCAATGGCCGCATCACTTCTGATAAACTCGATACCCTTGTTATAAAAAACAATCGTGCTCATATTGCTTACGTCTTTAAAATATTTTTTATAGGTGTCGCCATTCAGGGGTGCAAAACGAAGAATTTTATTTGAGTCCAGCGTATAGAGCATTGAAATGGCCCTCTGGCACAATCCACAATCCCCGTCATAAAACACAATACGCTCCATTGGCACCTCAATAAAACATTCTCTTATCGTCGCTTTTCTGTCATAATTATACCATTCAAAGCCAAAGGATTACCAATGAACTTTTACCAAGAACTTGAAGCACGCGGTCTCATTCAGGACGTATCAAACCCTGAAATTAAAGAACTTCTTAATACAAAGAAAATCTCTTTCTATATTGGATATGATCCTACAGCAAAATCTCTTCAGATTGGAAATCTGTTTGCCATTATTACCATGAAGCGCTTTCAGATAGCAGGACACAAGCCTTACGTCCTTCTTGGTGGGGCAACTGGAATGATTGGAGACCCTTCAGGAAAAAGTACTGAACGTGTTCTTCTAACTGAAGAAGTGATCAAAGAAAATATCGAAGCCCAGAAAAAACAATTCCAAAGAATCTTAAAATTTGATGGAGAGAACCCTGCTGTCATGGTCAACAACTACGACTGGATGGGACAATTCTCATTTATTGGTTTTCTTCGCGATGTAGGTAAACGTTTTCGTATTACTGAAATGCTCGCTAAAGAATCTGTTAAAAACAGAATTGAATCTGAAGTAGGTTTAAGCTTTACAGAGTTCTGCTACCAAATGCTTCAGGCCTACGACTTCCGTCACCTTGCCCTTAATCACGACGTTATTCTACAAATGGGTGGTGGTGATCAATGGGGTAACATTACCGCTGGTATTGATTACACAAGAAAAATGGATGCTCGCCAGGTTTACGGATTAGTTATTCCATTAGTAACTGATCAAAACGGAAATAAGTTTGGTAAATCCGAAGGTGGAACAGCGATCTACCTGGACGCTGAGATGACGTCTCCTTACCAAATGTACCAATACCTCTTAAACAGCGATGATACTTCTGTTGTAAAGTACTTAAAGTATTTTACATTTTTAAGCCTGGATGAAATTGCTGTCCTTGAAGAAAAAACAAAATCAGAGCCGCATTTAAGACAAGCTCAAAAAACTCTGGCCGCTGAAGTCGTCAAACTTGTTCACGGTGAAGCTGGACTTGAATCAGCTCTATCGGCAACAAAAATTTTCTTCGGTGAAAAAATTGAAAACTTAAAAGACAAAGACCTGAACGCCATCTTCAAAGATGTGCCTTCTGTTGAATTAAAAAGAGCTGATTTACAAGCAGGGATTCCCTTCTTAGACTTACTTGCCTCTACTCCGCTTTTTGCAAGTAAAGGCGAGGCCAGAAGATCAGTGGATCAAAAAGGTGTTTACTTAAATAACGACGCTGTACCTGATAATACAGCCGTTATGAATGAGTCTCACCTTGCGAGTGAGACTTGTATGGTTTTAAGAAAAGGTAAAAAGAATTATTGTGTCGTTAAATTCAGCTAATTAAAAAATTATTTCTTCGGCGCTGATTGATCTTTCGGATCAGTTGGCGTCGTAAGCTTCTTGATTCTTCCCGACTTTAAATCCTGTCTTTCAATAATCCCTTTCGTCGCTGGTATCATGTGAGTTGAAAATGGCGTCTTGTCTGCCATTCTTTGAGCTTGAACAACAATGCTTAAACGAACGATATCTCCGACTAAATATCCACCTGTATCCATTTGTTGATTCCAAGTGATCTCGAAGTCCTTGCGGTTAATTTCAGATTTCAAGTTATAAAAGAAGCTATCTTTCCCCCACGGGTCTTTGCCTTTTCCTTTAAACTCTCCTTCGAAAGTTACTGTCTTAGTCACTTTTCTTAATGTTAACTCACCTGTGATTTTAAATTTCTTATCAGCACCGATCTTTGCCGGGCCCGTTGCTTTAAAAGTAATTTCTGGGTGATTAACCGCGAATAAGAACTCATGACCTTTTAAATGGAAGTCTCTTTTTTTATCGTTTGAATCAACGCTGTCTGAATACACTTCAACTCGTACTTTTGAGATCTCATCTTCTTTATCATTGAGTTCAAAAAAACCTTGATACTTCGTGAAGTGACCTTCAACTTTAGTCATCATCATATAGTCGACTTCAAAGCCTACTTTAGAGTGCTCTTTTATAATTTCAAATTGAGTCGCGTGAGCGGCACTACTTAAGGCCAGTGCTAAGGCTAGAAGAAGAAGTAAGTATTTCATTAAAGCTCCATTATCTTTTAGGGATTTTTATTACAATTTTATCTTTCTCATTAATGACTTCTGCTTTGTCGCCATCAAGACCAGGATCAATAGAAAACATTCGTTCAGATGATGATTGAATACTCGTCTCACCCGATGTTTTTACATCTTCGGAAATTTTAATCATGCCGTCTTTAATTTCTACATTCATTTTCTGGTTGGCACCATTAACATTTTTAAGCGGGATTTCATAATAAGAAAATTTATCATCTTCATGATGATTAATTTCTCCCATATTTCCCATGGCCATCATCGATCCTTCATCTTCTTCATTCATTCGCTGAATCGTCTCCAGCATACTTCTATGATCAAAATCAGAAGGATTAATAGGAAATCTCTCTTCACCATTTTCAGCTATAACAGGACTCGCTTTATATTTCACCAATATGTGGTTAGATAAAAAGCCAGCGCAAAAAAAGATTACCGCTATAAAAAACTTGGTATTAAAAATTCTTTTCATAGGGGAATTATAGAAAGAAATTTTCAAAATGTCCCTAAAGTGGTCACTATTCTTGGCTAAACAAAAAGATTCTATAGGGAATTAAGTGCCCAGAACTCCAAAAAATTATGTACTTTTATTCATCTTTTACAAGAAGCCTACCGAAAGGGTTTATTATTAGGGTATCTCCGCAAAAATATAAAGGATTCACCAATGCAAAAGCCTCATAATTTCAAAGGTAAGATCATGTTTTCTTCAACTGAACAATCTTTGAAAAAAACGTTGATGGCCTATTATGCAGAACCAATGGAAGCTGGCTTTGAGCAAACCATCATGGCATCTTTTGATTTTCTAAATTTCTCAGCTGAAGAAAAAAAGCAGCTTTCAACAAAACACAGAAAAATGCTTAATTACTACCGCCAGATCAATCCGTTTGCACTTAACGTAGACGCTAAAGAGCTGGTTGATCAAATCTCTAAATGTAAAAATTCTTCTATTGTCATTGAAGCTAATGACTACGGGGCCTATATCTGTCTTGCTGCTTTGTACTCTGGAAAACTTCCCTCTGATAAAAAAATAGAATTTCATTTTCAAGGTGCTCCACTGGCACTGTTTCCAAAAACTCTTTTAAAGAGTCCACCTAAAAATCTTGATCATAAGATTGTTTTTAAAGTTAAAGAAGACTGCTGGCTATCGCCTTTTACCACTCTTTATAGCAATGAAAAGATTAAGTGTTTTTACTTAAAAGCTGCTTAGGTATTTCAAAATAAAAACTTGATCCACGCTCTGGTTTTTTTTCGGCCCATATTCGCGCGCCTACAGAATCGGCCACGACTTTACAGATAGCGAGTCCCAAACCGCTCCCCTGCGCGACCCTTGTAATGCTAGGTTGTCTGAAAAATCTTTCAAAGATTTTTTCGAGCATATTGGCATCCAGTCCTTCTCCCTCATCACTCACGGTCACGACAAGTTTATCAATAGTATTAACTCCACTGATCTCAATCGTTGATTGCTCTGTTGAATACTTAATGGCATTTTCGATAAGATTATAAAAAAGAACTCCCATTAACTCTCTATCACATAAAACAGTAAGCTCTTCATCACTGGCCTGATAAAAAGAATCAAAATCAACCTGTACTGAAATATTTTTATTCATGGCAAGCTTTGATAATCTTGACACTTGCGAGATCACGATTTCATCCAATCTGTTTAAAGAAAAAGTTTGATTGGCCGGTCCACTATCAACTCTTGCCAGAATTAAAAGATTGTTGGCAAGCTTGATTAAAAAGTTAACTTCCTGGCTTAAACTTTCCACAAAATGACTGACTTCTTTTTCTGATCTTTTCTGTGAACTAAAAACTTCCAATTCACCTTTCATAATCGTCAGAGGAGTTTTTAACTGATGAGAAGCATCCTGAATAAAGCGCTCCTGCGCATTGAAGGTTTCATCTAGTCTGCTCAAAAGATGATTAATAGTATCGGCCAGTTGCCAAATCTCATCTTTACTTTGAGGGACAGGAACTCTCTCTTCAAGGCTGGTGACTTCAATTTTTTTAGTCTTGTTGATAATTTCAATCATCGGACGAAGTGCACGCCCGACAAAAAAGTATCCGATCAAAAGAGAGATCATTAACATCACCGGAACACTTAGATAAAAGAATTTTCTTAGATTTAAATTAATAATAAGAAAATCCGTCTCCGGAACACTGATTTGCAATATGAGAGGTGTCTCTTTATGCAGAACCGGTAACAAATAATTGATCACTCGATGAGGTACTTGTTTATGAATCATCGTTGAAAAAGTTGCACCATTTTTTAACACACGGGCCAGCACACTTTCTGAAAGTGGAAGGATTTGAGTGACATTTAAATGCGGTCTGGTTTCAATAATGTTTCCATTAACGTCCATGACAGAAATGAAGCTATTTTTTAATGTGAAGGGCAGGATTTTTTCATTGAGCTTTAAAATATTGGCATCAAATTCAACATCGCCAAATTTATCAATATCAAGAGACTCTGCAACGTCTACCGTATAGTTGTAAAGACTGGTGTCAAACTCAGCAATTTGTATTTTAGAAAACTGAGTATAGAGGATATAACAAAAGCCAGAGAGCATTCCGGTAAAGATGAGGCCAAACAAAAGAGAGAGCCTCAGTTTCAAACTGATTTTTTCCAGAAAAAACATATTTTAATCTTTTAAGATATAACCGAATCCGACCATGGTATGGATCATTTTTTTATCAAAGGGCGTATCTATTTTTTTTCTTAACATGTTGATGTAGACATCAATGATATTAGTGTTGGTATCGAAGTTAACATCCCAGACGTGCTCACTGATCTCAACTCGAGTAATAGGTCTGCCAGGATTTCTTAAAAAATACTCTAGTAGAGCAAACTCTTTGGCCGTTAAATTAACTTCTGTCTGAGATCTTGTCGCCTTTCTTTGAACTAGGTCCAGCTCGATATCACCAAAGCGAAGCTTTGAGCTCTCGGCTGCATTATTTCGTCTTAGAAGCGCACGGATGCGGGCAAGAAGCTCTTCAAAATCAAAAGGCTTGGTGAGATAGTCATCAGCACCTGAATCAAGGCCATGAATTTTATCCTTAGTTGTCGCAAGAGCAGTCAACATAAGAATCGGCATTCTGCAGCCATCTCTTCTTAAGTGTCTGGCCGTATCCATTCCATTTTGATCAGGGAGATTAACATCGAGAACAATCAGGTCGTATTCCGTTTCTACCACCATGCTTTCAGCGCCCACTCCCGTTTCGGAAATATCCACCATATAGCCATGAGCAACCAGACCTTTTTTGATAAAACTTGCCATTTTTGGCTGATCTTCAACGATTAAAATTCTCATACCGATTCAGAGTATAAAGAAATAAAAAGGGGAACTCAATGAGTTCCCCCTAAATAATGTCCAGAATTTATTTGGAGACTATTTGTGAGCTGGTGCTTCAGTAGTTGTTTCAACAGTTGTAGTTGTTGTAGTAGTTTTCATTTTTTCAGCTACACAAGCTTCAAGAGCTTTTTTATCTTTTTTGTGTTCTTTACAAGCTTCTACAGCAGCTTTGTGAGCATCTTTTGCTCCAGCAGCATGGTCAGTTGCGAAAGCTGATACAGAAACAAGTGCCATAGCGATTACTAATAAATTTTTCATAAAACTCCCTAGGATTATTAGAAGCAAGTTATTTTGCTTCTTTTTGATATTCAACAATACAGTCCGTTAATTTCTTACCTTTCAAATTCTCACTCTTCTTTAAGCACTCGACTTTTGCCTTGCGGTAGTCTCTAGTGCTACGATCTACTTTTTCGTTCTTCTTTGCTAACTCACGTAGCCCTGGTCCGGGATAGGCCCTTTGAGTTGAATCTTCGCCAAAAGCGAAGGCCAGAAAAACGGTGAAAAGGAGCATGCAAATCGTTTTCATAGAACGAGTATCGTCCGCAGACATTAAAAAGACATTTATGTGAGATTAAAAAAAATTAATGTAGAAATACCTGACAAGAACAGACCACTCTTAAGTTTAAATTACTCTCAGAAAGTTCAGCTATATAGCCGATTAAGATGAATGAACATTTTAATAAAAACCACAGTGAATAGAAACTTCCGCGAAATCTTCGCGCGCTTTAACCTGGATTTATTTGTTGCCCTCAAACCGCCTGTCGTAAACTTAGTTGTCGAGCGATTTGATGGGTGCAAAAAAGGTGATGAAGTTCATCTTAAAATCAACGGCCAGAGATGGGTCAGCCACATTACAGAGTTTTTTGAAAGTGATGATGAAATTTATTTTATCGATAGAGGAGCTATTATTCCAGCTCCCCTTTCAAACTGGAAACACATCCACCGCATTGTTCGCACTGGTGAGAACTCAAGTGTCGTTATCGATGATATAGAATACACAACTGGAAATAGAGTATTAGATAAAATAATGTTTCCAGTTTTGTACACAATGTTTTTATTAAGAAGACCTATTTACAAGAAGAAACTCTCATGAAAAAAAAGCACGTCTATCACTCAATTCCCCTAGATGAGCACGGCAATGCCCATTACAGTCAGACTGAAAACGATACCTGGGCCTTTCTTCTTAAAAGACAAAAAGAACTGGTAAAAACTCGCGCTTCAAAAGAGTATTTAAAAGGTGTTGAGATTTTAAATTTTAAAGACGTCATTCCTCAACATTTGGAAGTGACAGAAATTTTATCAAACATCACGGGCTGGGGAGTTGAGCCTGTTCCCGCTCTTATCCAACCAGAAATGTTTTTTTCATTGCTAGCTAAAAAAAGATTTCCCGCAGCTAACTTTATCAGGATTCCAGAAGAGATTGACTACATAGAAGAGCCAGATGTTTTCCACGAACTCTTTGGACACTGTCCCCTTTTAACCAATGCTCCTTATGCTGAGTTCATGCACCAGTATGGGCGTCTTGCTTTGAAAGCAGATAGAAAAACCCAAATGAGAATGTTCCGTTTATTCTGGTTTACGATTGAGTTTGGTCTCATCCGTGAAGACAATCAGATTAAAGCTTATGGTGGTGGGATTCTTTCCAGTAAATCAGAAGTCATCTACTCGGTAGAAAGTGATATCCCCGAGCGAAGAAACCTCGACCCAATGGACGCTCTTAGAACGCCTTTTAGAATTGATATCCTTCAGCCAGTTTATTTTGTGATTGAGAGTTTTGAAGATCTATTTAAATTGATCTCAAAAGATCCTCTCAAGATGGCAGAAGAATCCTTTTTGTTACCGGATTTTCCTGCCAAATTTGAACGTAAGAAAAAATAATTATTTTGATTTAAATGAATAAATATAGTCTTTGAGCATCGGAAATAAAATCATACAAACCAGATACATCGATAACTGGCCAATGATAGAAATCCACCCAATTCCATTGAGCATTTTTGCATCAGCAAATAACAGTGCTCCGAAGCCACAAATAGATGTCAACATTCCAAGATGAACAGGCCCTGAAATTCTCTTAGCTGCGGAGAGGGCCTCTCCTCTTTTTTTAGGCTGATGAAGCGGCTCATTTTTATGCTCAAGCTCATTGTGAATCTGGTGCACGCCCATATCAATTCCCGCGGCGAGAACTGCCGGAATGATGGCCACGTTTAAAATAGTAAAAGGCTCATTTACAAGACCCATCAAGGCAATCAAAAAAAGGCAGCCAATAACCAGCTGGCCTTCTAAAATCATCGCGTGCCTGAAGCTCTTAAAGTCCGGCCAGAACACAAAAAAAGCACCAACTAGGAAAAGAATTAAAACAATTTTTCCATCTTCAATGATGTGATTTAAAATCGCAGAAAAGACCAGCGTATCTGAACCTACTTCCATTCCTGGAAAAAGTTTTTTAGCTTTTAAGAGCACTTCAGCGTAGCGATTGATATTATCGTAAGTTCCCTGACGCTCTTTTGGAAAAACTAAAATAATGTTTTTATCTTTACCAAAGTTTTCAGCTAGCGATTGTGGAATAAGCTCATCACCATATGGTGAGGTCGTAAGCCACTTTTGAATCTGCTCATATTTAAGTCCGGTCTTTTCTTCAATTTCTTTTGGAGAAAAGTCATTGAGCTTATTGCGGATTTTTTGAATCCTGCCGTATCTGTTTTGCATGTCATCGGGAACCAGTGTCTGATAAGAAATAACCTGATCAATGACCGCTTCATTTTCATCACTCTTAAGCCATGACTCCAGCTCTTGAACCTGCTCTGGTCCTCTGGTCAAAATAGCTGAAGGAGTAATCGCTCTTCCGTATAGATCATCTGTGAGTTGATTAACTTCCTGAGTTTTTTTAGAAAAATTGTGAAGTCTTTCAAAATCAAATTCAAAATAAGCGCGGTAAATACCAAAACCTAAAATCGGAATAAGAATGAGACACCAGGCCGCATGGCGGGTTTTAAAAGGATATGCATAAAAGAAACGTGAGACTTTTTCTTGAATATGCCCTTCTCTTTTGTGAGGAAGAATCCTTGCTCCCAATGGAAAAATACACATGAATGTAAAATAAATACAAACAACTCCCATTCCTGCGATAATTCCTAGCTCTGAGAACCCTCTGAAATCAGAAATAGAAAGAATAAAAAAGGCACAAGCAGAAGTGAGTGCCGCTGAAAAAAGAGCTCTGCCCATTACCAGGTAGGTTTCTTCAATCGCATCACTTTGATTTTTTCCATCCTGTCTTTCTTTAATATATCTTCTGACAAAATGGATTCCATACTCAGATCCAAGCCCCGACAAAATCGCTAGCAAGAATCCCGTGAGAATATTAATTCTCCCAACAAATAGATAGGCCAGACCAACCGTCTGTCCCATGGCCATGAAAACTCCAAAGAGAGTAAACCAGCCTGCTCTCATCGTTCCTAATCCTAAGAATAAAACGATAATAAGAAGAACTGTTGAGATAAGAGATGTTTTAGCAATGTCTTTATCAAACTGCTCTTTATCCTGAATTTTTTCTACGTAGCGGCCACTCAATTGATAAGGAATTTTTCCCCCATCAATTTTTTTCATCGCCTCTTCTACTTTCTCCACTAGTGCTTCTGATGATTCAAGATCAGTAGAGCCAAAATCAGGCTTAATTAAAAGCATCGCATAGAGTTTATCCTGCGATAAAAAGAATCTGTCCTGAGGAATTTTGGTTTTTAAATCACTGAAGAATTTTTTTGCTTCACTGATATCTTCTGTTTTATCTCCATCGCCGAAAAGATCAAGGCCGGTAGAATCCACTGACTCATCTGACAACAAGACTTGAGCATGGGTGCTCATTTGTTTGAACTCTTTTTTGCTGATTAAAAAAAGCGCCTTGTCTTTCAGAGAATAGGTCTCTCTTTCAAAATAAGAGTACTTAATATGGGGGACAGATTTAAGCGCTTGGGTCATTTTAGGGAGAACTTTCTCAGGAGAGGCCATGGGACCCACTAGGGCAATCAGGTAGCCTCCGCCCCCAACCATTTCCGAAACGTGATTCATTTCCACCACTGCGGGGTTGGTATCAGAAAGGAGCCCCGTAAGATCCATATTTACTTTCAATTTTGGGGCCTGCAGAGCTCCCCAAATACTGAATATCAGTGCGATTACAGGCAGGATATAAATATTCTTTAGATTCCACTTTAAGATAGACATTGGCACCCGTTTGTTTTTATATTGACCCTAAATTTATCACTAAATGATCGGGACTGAGTATGAAGTTTATTGTCACTCTTTTACTGTTACTTCCTGTGTTCGTCAAAGCCCAAACGGCTTCTGAAAAAGCACCTGAAGCAATGATTCAAAACGTTTTTGTACTAGCTCAAAAAGAAAATCCTCTATCAAATCCTCAGTTGAAAAATGAACTGGATTCAAACTTTGATTTCCGCCAAATGTCTCTAAACATTCTTGGAGCAGAGGCCAGCAAAAGAACTCCTGCCGATTTAAAATGGTTTGAGGACAGTATTAAAGAAATCATCACAAAAACTGTTTATCCAAAAGCTCCTGAATTCCTTCGTGGGGTGAAGATTACTTATAGAAACACTCTGATCGATGAAAATAAAGCAACTGTGCCGTCTACTGTTTCTAAGCGTGGCGAGAAAACCGATGTTAGTTACTCTTTGATCAAGACTGGTTCAAGCTGGAAAATTATCGACCTGTCTATCGATGAAGAGTCATGGGTTAAAACCATCAATGAAAAAATGAGCAAAACTCTTAAAGAAAAAGGCTGGAGTGGAGTTAAAGAACTTCTTAACAACCGTGTAAAGGCCTTGAACAAAAAAGTATAATGAAAAAAGCGATCGCACTTACACTACTCTTAACTTCAACTATGCTTCACGCGAAGTCGTATGAACTTAAAGAGTTAATTGAGCTAGCGAAAGTTCACCCAGAAGTTCAGATTGAGCAATTTGAAGTTCAAAAGGCCCACACTCTCTTTGAGAGAATTGATGGCGAGACAAGACCAAAACTCTCTATCCTATCTGGCCTTGGTCCCAATAAAAGTTCGCAAGGAAATGCCGTTTCATCAAGCGAATCAGACCGCATCGACACTGTTACTTATCTGGCACAAATCGATTTAAAAATTCCTCTCTTTGCTTTTAACCGTCAAGCAGACCTTCAAAAAGCTGCCGATGGAAACCTAAAAGTAAAAGAGCTCGATGTAAAAAAGAAGCAGCTCTTAATCATTAAAAAAATGAAAGAGTACTATTACGGCTTTCAGTATGCAGCTAGCCTTAATGAATTTGCAGGCTCTACATTAAAAGATCTGGACGATGTTCTTCATGATTTAAAAGAGTCAAAAAATAAAAAGAGTTCAAACGAAGACATGACTAAGCTTGCGCTCTTCAGGTCTCTTGCTCAGGTAAAAAAGTACGAGATTGAAAAAGGTATGGCCCAGGGAATTTTAGGATTAAAATTTATCACCCAGGAATCAGAACCTAAAATTGAACAAGACTGGATTGAGTTCAATCAAAGATCTATTCCAACTTTAGAGACTCTCCTAAGTGATTTAGGAAATTCCAATATCGATTTAAAAAGAGCCAATCTTGGAGTCGATGCTAAAAGTGCATTCTTAAGTAGCGAAAAAAAATCTCAACTTCCGGTCTTTGGAATTTTCTCTTCATTTGACTGGAGACATACGGCAAAAGCGACAAAACAGACTTCAAAGTTTGCTTACGATCCATACAACCGCTCAGACCTCTCTGTTGGTATTGGACTCATCTGGGATATCGACTTCGGTGTTAAGTCCAGCAACGTCAGCGCCGCCAACATAGACCTAGAATCTATTAAAGTTCAGCAGGCCTTTGCGGTAAAAAATCTTCCGATTCAAATTGAAAAAATTTATCTGGATTTAAAAGAAGCAGAACAAAAAGCAATTGAGCTGGAAAAAACTTATAAGTCTTCAAAGAAGCTTTTAAATAATGTTGCTTCGGGTGTGGCCCTGGGGATTACTCCAGCTAAAGACGTTATTGAGTCTTATACGATGAAAGCTTCTATCTACCAACAGTTCGTTGAGTCTATTTATAATTATGAAATGCGTTTAGCAGAGCTGTCTTATGAGATGGGCGTTGAGCTTGATCCCACTCTAAAATAATTTTTCGATCTGTACCGCTAATTCAAAATCCTTTTCAGTAATTCCACCTTCATCATGAGTTGTAATTTTAACAACACACTTATTGAATGAGACTTCTAAATCCGGATGATGATTGAGCTTATTAGCAATCCACGCAACAGCATTAACGAAAGCAATATTTTTTGTATAAGTTTTGAATGGAAAAGTTTTAACGAGAGACTTTGACTCCTGATCATACGACCAGTCTTTAAGATCTTTTAGTATTTCATTGATGGATTCTAAATTCATAACAACTCCATAGTAAAATTTCGGGCAAAAAAAAAGGCCTCATTCGAGGCCTTAGTTTTTAAAGTAAACTAGTACTTTGAAACTCTAGTAGATTTCATTGCTGTTTTCTTTCTTCTCTTATCTGCTGCTTCGGTTTTTTCCTTATGCTTTACAGAAGGTTTTTTGTACTCTTGGCGTTTACGGTATTCGCGTACAACCCCAAATGATTCACACATTCTTTTGAATTTCTTCAAAGAACGCTCTACACCAGATCTTTCGTCGATCATAACAGTAATTGCTGATTGTGGATCTTGAGCCATTTTAAGTCACCTCCTCTTTCTTGGCATTCGGAACTACAAATTGTAGTATTTAAAAAGTTTTAACAATGTAAGATAGCGCCACTTTCCAGTCAATGATAATCAAAGAAGCTATGGTAAAAAAACAAACGACTTTATTTGACACAGACCTCTCAGAGGGAGAACCAAACGGAATGCAAGGGACCCAGTCGCCCTTAGCACACAGAATTCGCCCGGAAGAGTTCTCTGAGTTTATCGGACATTCGGAAATTTTTCAAAAGTACCCCTACCTTAAGCAACAAAATTTCCCTAGCATCATTTTATTTGGACCCTCAGGAACCGGTAAGACAACCCTTGCTCGCCTCCTGGCCAAGCTCTCTAAGAAGGAATTCTACACGTTTAACGCGGTTTTAGGTGGTGTTGCCGACCTCAAGAAGATCATCGCTGAAGCCCTTGAGACCAAATCCCTTACTGGCAAATACTCCATCATCTTTATAGATGAGATCCATAGATTCAACAAAGCTCAACAAGACGCTCTTCTTCCTTATATAGAAGAAGGGGCCTTTACCTTAATTGGTGCCACGACAGAAAACCCGAGAGTTTCGGTTAATAAGGCCCTTTTATCTCGCATGCACATTATAGAGCTTAAAATTTTAAACTCGGACTCTATTGAGACTATTTTAAATAACGCTCTCAAAAAATCCAATTTAGACTTTCCAACTGAACTTACAAAAACGATTGCAAGTTATGCTGGTGGAGATGCCAGAGTGGCATTGAACTCATTAGAAGCCGCTCTCGAATTAGTGAATCCCACTAAAGAATCAGTAAAAGAGCTCATTATAGAAAACGCGCGCGCCTTTGATAAAGGTGGCAATCGTCACTATGATGTCATCTCTGCTTTTATAAAAAGTATGCGCGGAAGTGACCCTCAAGCAGCAGTGCTCTGGCTTGCAGTGATGATTGATGGCGGAGAAGACCCGGTCTTTATCGCAAGAAGATTGGTGATTTTTGCCAGTGAAGATGTCGGTAATGCAGACCCTACAGCATTGGGCCTTGCGCTGAATGCTCTTCAAGCGGTTTCACAAATTGGAATGCCGGAAGCGAGAATTATTTTATCGCAGGCGACAACATATTTAGCTTCAACATTTAAAAGTAATGCGAGTTACATGGCAATTAATGAAGCTCTGGAATATGTGAAGCAAACAGAAACTATCGATACACCTGATCATTTAAAAAATTATCCACCACCTGGATCTGCTCCTTATTTATATCCTCACAACTACCCTCATCATTGGGTAAAACAAGATTATACCTCTGAAAAAATCCCAGAATTTTACCGGCCGACTGTAGAAGGAAGAGAAATTGGAATCAAACAACGCCTTGATTCACTGAAGAAACTTTTCTAACTTCTGAGAAAAAAGTCTTACATTAATTGAATTTAACTTAATCCTAATAAAAATTATTAGTCATTCTAATGTCATTCTCCTAGACTTTATTCACACGAATACTTCAAAGGAATGAAAATGAAGAAAAATTTTGCAATGTTGGTTTTGCTTTTAAGTTTTTTCTCTCTCAATGCTTTTGCATTTGCACCGAATCCGAAAGATGATGCCCTAAAGCTTGAGCTCTTCAAACTTGCCAGCAAAAATCACAAAGCAGTTGGATATAACCCTGCAAAGAAGTTCCTTTTTGGACAACTTCACCTGGTAAAAGGATCTGAAGGCTACTACGTTAAAGATCTTTACTGTGAAATCAATTACACAAAAGGTGTGGGCCCTGGAAACCTTCCAGACCAAAACCAACTTAACTGCGAGCACACATGGCCTCAAAGTAAGTTCACTGGAGCTTTCCCTACTGAGCTTCAAAAATCAGACATGCACCACCTTTTCCCAACAGATTCAAAAGCTAACTCTACTAGAGGGAACTTTGAGTTCGCCGACGTAACAGAAAACCGCAACCTTAAAAACTGCGATACTTCTAAGTCAGGACCATCGGTAACAAGTGGTGGAAACACTTACTTCGAGCCACCAACGAGCCATAAAGGGAACGTTGCACGTGCACTTTTCTACTTCTCAGTTCGCTACAAAATGCCAATTGGCGAAGCTCAAGAAGAGTTCCTAAAAAGATGGAACCACCTAGATCCAGTTGATGATGAAGAAATGGCACGTAACAGCGCAATCGAAAAACTTCAAGGAAATCGCAACCCTTTCATTGACCGCCCTGAGCTAATTGACCAGATTTCTGACTTCTAACATATTGTTTCAAGTAAGAATCTTAAGATTTCTGTAAGAATTTTATTAGCAAAACTAATACTTTCTATTGGCCATACCTAATCCATTATTTTAAATTCCCTTTGCTAAAACGACTTTTACAAAGGGAATATCTTGAAGACAACGATTGCTTTACTTCTCCTTGCTCTAGTATCAAGTGCATCAGCGGAAGGTGTATCTACATACTACCCAACAGTTTTCATTCAAAAGCTTGCTTCGTCTGCTCTTAAAGACGACGCTCTTAAAACTGAAATCTACACTGTATTAACTTCTAACCACCAAAAAGATTCTAAAGGTGGTAACGACACTCTTGGTTGCGAAACAACTAATGATGGTAACTGTTACGGCCACAGAGTACTAGGATACGATGGAGCTAGAAAAATTCTTTTCGGTAAACTTCACCTAGAAAACGAAAACGGAAAATATTTCATTAAAGACGTTTACTGCCACAAGATTTTTGCTGGTGGAGCAAACGTTAGACCAGGTGCTATTCCAAACAGCAACCAAATCAACTGTGAACACACTTGGCCTCAAAGCAAGTTCTCAGGACAATTTCCAAAAGAAACTCAAAAATCAGATCTTCACCACCTCTTCCCAACTGACTCAAAAGCAAACTCAGTTAGAGGAAACTATAACTTCGCTGAAATCTCTTACGAGAGCGGATCGTTGGACAACTGTGAAGCATCTAAATCAGGTTCTTCAAATGAAGGTGGCGGATCAGATACACTTTTCGAGCCACCAACTGAGCACAAAGGAAATGTTGCAAGAGCACTTTTCTACTTCTCAGTAAGATACAAAATTAAGATCCCAACTGCTGAAGAAGTCGTTTTAAGAAGATGGCATGACCAAGATCCAGTTGATGCTGCTGAAATGGAAAGAAATAATGAAATCCATTCTGCTCAAGGAAATAGAAATCCATTTATCGACTTTCCTCAACTTGCTAACTACATCAATAAGTTTTAATCTGTTCTATAATCTTAAGTGCCGCTACATGCGGCACTTTTTATTTTAGGACTTATCATGGAACACCCGCTACCACTTCAGGCCATCCGCCCAATCGCTCTGGCCCTTATAAAAAATCCAAAAAATCAATTTCTGTACCATCAGGGAACTGACACTTATACAAAAGAGAAATTCTACCGCCCACTGGGAGGAGGAATTGACTTTGGTGAGACTGCTTCCGCTTGCTTAAAAAGAGAGATGCTTGAAGAACTAAATGAACAAATCACGCTTCAAGGCTACTTGCAGACTCTAGAAAATATTTTTACTTACGAGAACAAAGCTTTCCACGAAATCGTTATGATTTACAAGGCCGAGTTTAACAATAGGGCCGTATACGAAAAAAATGCTCTGATTATTCACGAACACGATGGGAGAACGGCCACAGCTGTCTGGAGAAGTGTTGAAGAAATAAAAAATGAAGGCGCTCATCTCTACCCGCCAGGACTTGAAGAGATTATTAAATCACTATGCTAAAAAAAATTCTTATCGATTTTGAAAAAATAAAAGACCCTTACTCAGGCCTTGGACAATTTTGTCTGCACCTAAAAAATTACTTTGATAAATCAGAGTTGAATCTGGAGTACTTTCGCCCAGGAAAATTTTTAAAGCTTGCTAAGAAGTTTCCTTTTATCCTGCCAAAATGTGATGTCTTTCATGCCGTTCATCAGGACTCTCCTTTTCTTCCATGGTCATCTAAGACAAAATATATTTTAACAGTTCACGATTTAAACGCACTCTATGAAAGCTCTCAATTTGGCTCAGGTGAGTTTTATAAACGAACACTGCAAAAAAGAATTGATAGAGCAAGAGTCGTCACTTTCATTTCACAATTTACGGCCAGTGAAGTTCAAAAGAATTTTAAAATCGATATGAATAAAACTCAAGTGATCTACAATGGGATCTCACTAGGCAACAAGGCTGAAAAACCACTATTCGTTCCCAATGGGAAATTTATTTTCTCTGTCGGAACAGTTCTTCCAAAGAAAAATTTTCACGTCTTGATTGATTTCTTAAAACTTCTCCCCGATTACAAAATTGTCGTGGCCGGGACAACTTTTCACTCTTATGCCAAAGATATGCAAAAACGTATCTTAGAAGAAGGATTAAGTGACAGATTCTTTTTAGTGGGAACAATCGATGAAGCTCATAAAATTTGGTATTACCAAAATGCTGAAGCCTTCATCTTCCCTTCGCTCTTAGAGGGGTTTGGACTTCCTGTCGCGGAGGCCATGAGTATGGGACTGCCCCTATTTATTTCAGATAAAACCAGCCTACCTGAAATTGGTGGAGAGGATGCTTACTACTTTAATAATTTTGAAGCTGAGTCTATGAAAGACGTCTTCGTCTCCGGCATGAAAAATTTCACACCGGAAAAAAAGAATCGTTTAATAAATAGGTCTAAAATGTTTGACTGGAAAAAAGCAGCTGATGCTTACATGAATATCTATAAGTCGCTTTAGTAATCAGTGTATCCAGTAGCTCCCTGAGCATAAATCGTTTCTTTATTAACTGGAGTAAGTGGAATATTGTCTCGCAGCTTACGAACCAGGTCAGGGTTAGAAATATAATCCATTCCGAAAGCTACAGCAGTTGCTTCATCTTCAAGGATTAGCTTCAAGGCCACTTCTTTATCAAGCTGTTGATTAGCAATATAATTTCCACCGAAAGCTTTTTTCAAATCGCGCCCAAGGTATCCCTCACCTTGATGCTCGCGTGAGAAAACGAAAGCTAACTTTCTCTCTCCTAACTGCTCCATCAAATAAGTGAATGTTGCTTTTAAGTTTGAATCTCCCATAGTGTGAGAGTCTGCTCTTGGAGCAATATGGTAACCAACATTTCCTGCGTCCCATACCGTTAAAACAGCATCGACAACTTCAAGCGGAAGACGCGCTCTATTTTCTAGGCTTCCACCGTATTTATCCGTTCTTTTATTTGTACTGTCTTGAAGAAATTGATCCAGCAGGTATCCGTTAGCTCCATGGATTTCAACACCATCAAAACCTGCGGCCTTTGCATTAGCTGCACCAATTCTATAGGCCTCAACAATTCCTGGAATTTCTGAAGTCTCCAGTGCACGTGGGACAACATAATTTTTAAGTGGTCTTACTAAACTCACATGGCCCTCTGCTGCGATCGCGCTCGGTGCAACAGGTTGTTGTCCATCTAAAAAGATCGGATCAGAAATTCTTCCTACGTGCCACAATTGCATGACAATGCTTCCGCCTTTTGCATGAACTGCACTTGTAATTTTTTTCCAACCTTCAACTTGCTCTTGTGACCAGATCCCTGGAGTATCTGCATAGCCCACTCCCATTGGAGTCACTGAAGTGGCTTCAGTAATGATAAGACCTGCAGTGGCCCTTTGAGCATAATAAGTTGCCATTAAATCATTTGGAATCCTCGAGACACCTGCGCGCGCTCGTGTAAGAGGGGCCATAATAATTCTGTTGGGAAGTTTTAAATTTCCTAAATCAATTGGATCAAAAAGTCCTTTCATATAAAAATCTCCATAAGGATTGTGAGTCAAGGTTTGAGTATATAACAAAATAACTAAACAAAAAAGTGAACACGAAAATGTGAGTTGGGTACTTTTCTAATCCTGATTGGATTGATTAGATAATAAAGTTAAATGCGCCTGTAGTTTTTATATTCACCCAGACGATAGCCAGTAACAGCTTCGATACCATCGGTGAACATCAGCCCCGGAACATTCCAATCCAGAGTAAGCGGAAGGGCCATAAGATCAATTGGATTTTTATTTTTTTCTATCCAGTTCTTCATAACTTTTGGATGGGTCTTTTTAAATTTTCTCAGTCCCCAGTTTCTTTCGTACTGGAACTCTTTAACACCTTCTTGCCTACCGTGATCATGGCCATGATAAAAAGTATCAAAGACCTGGATTTTCTTTTTCATAACTTGTTGAGCACGGGCCCAACCGTAGTGAAAAATGCGTGCAGAAATAAGGCGCGCCTTAATTTTTGTATCGTCAGCAGCTCTAAAGCCCTGAGCATCTAGCCATGACTTAATGCCTTTGTGATTTCTCACCAGGCGCACTTCTCTTCTATAAAGGTTTCTAGTGTACTTATAAGTATCGACGTTGCCGTAAAAATGCATGTAATTAAAAATCAGGCCATCGATGGCCTTGTTGCTTTCCATCTCTTTCACACCATCAACGATAGACTGCAGATCATCTTCATGAACGCACTCGTCGCCCTGGATATACATGCAGTAATCCCCTGTACACTCTTTAAGCGCAATGTTGGTTTGTTGAGAGAGAATTAATCCACTTTTTGTGATGCTTGGGTCCCACCAGCTCGTGACAAACTTATACTTATCGCCTTTTAGGTTTTCTTTTAGATAAGCGAAAGTTCCATCGTCTTTCTGGAGTTCAATGTCGTCGAAACCAACATTGATGATGACTTCATCGCAGATAGCTTCAATAGAGAGTACACTCTCGAGTATTGGATACCCGAGAGTGAGACCGTTTTTTATAAAAGTGAAACCGGAAATTTTAGCCATCAATGTATTCGCATTCTACAGACGCAGTTGGGTTCTGAATTTTTGTAGCGATGTCGTTTTTAACTTCAAAATTTTTAACGTCACCAGCATCAAGATTGAAATGTCCCCAGTATTTTTTGAAATTTAAACCTTCAAACCAGCTCATTGAATATTTACAAGCTGAAAAACTTCCACTCTCGTCACCTACAACTGTCAGTCTTACTGTTTTATCAGAAGTAACAGTCAGTTTAAAATCCGGAGAATAAGCATGTGCACTTGCAGAAACTAAAACTAATAATACTAGTAATGACTTCATAACAATCCCCTTAATTAAATACATTTAAATTTAAGATCAGTAGCAACTGATTCAGATTTCTTAAAAAGTTTTTTATCAGTGTCTAACTCATTAGGTGTTGCCTTAAAAGTTTCGTCACTTAAGTACTCCACATCTTTTTTCAAAGAGTGGCAGTAGGCACGTGCCTGCTTATAGGCAGCACTTTCTGTATCGTTGACTTCTTCTCCAAGAATACTGATCTGGTGAATACCATCAACTCCCGGGCGAACATCACGAGTAGACGAACATCCAAAAGAAGCGAGAACGAAAGTTAATGCCAATAGTTTTTTCATATTAAAATAATCCTGATGGGTCCATCGTTTGAAGAGTGTTGATTACATGGCGAAGGAATTTAGATCCAACATCACCATCGATAACTCTATGGTCATAAGTGTGAGTCGCGTACATCATCTGACGGATAGCGATTGCATCGTCTTTTGTTACGATTGGGCGTTTTGCAATTGTACCAACACAGAAGATTGCTACTTGTGGCTGAAGAATAACTGGAGTAGCTGCTAAAATTCCGAATGATCCATTGTTAGTGAAAGTATAAGTTCCACCTGACATGTCTTCCATCGTTAATTTTTTAGCTTTTGCTTTATTAACCAGAACGTCTAGAGCGCGAGCAAGACCTCTAAGATTTAAATTATCTGCACCTTTGATAACTGGAACAACCAGACCTTGACCAGGAACAGCTACAGCACATCCAAGGTTGATATCTTTTTTGTAAACGATGTTGTCGCCATCAACTGAAGAGTTAACAATCGGGAACTCTTTAAGGGCCTGAACAATAGCGTATAGAATGAAGTGAGTGTAAGTAAGAGAGAATCCTTCTTCTTTCTCGAATTGTTTCTTGAATCCTTCTCTGAACTTCACAAGATTAGTCATATCAACTTCGTCGATAGAGTTCACGTGTGGAGCCGTTAATTTTGATTGTTGCATATTTCTAGCAATCGTCTTTCTGATGTTTGTCATTGGAACGATTTCAACTCTCTCGCCTTTTGCGTAAGCTGGTGTGAAAGATGCTGGTGCTGATGGTGCTGCTGTTTTTGGAGACGAAGACCCTTGTGCAGAGTTGGGATGCGGAGCTCTCGCTCCTTTCATTCCACCTTTAACATAAGCTTCGAAGTCCGCTCTGTTCACTCTTCCAGCAGCTCCAGATCCTTTTAAGCTAGCTAGTTCTGAAAGTGGAACGCCTGCTTCTTTGGCCATTGCTTTAACAAGTGGAGTGTAGAATCTTTCGTCTGTTGTTGCAGCTTCAGTTTTAGCTGCCGGTGCTGCTGCTTTTGGAGCAGGGGTACTAACAGTTGCTTGAGTTGGAGCTGATGCTGATTTAGCAGGAGCAGCTGCTCCTGCTTCGCCAATAACTGCGATTAGTTTTTGAACGTCAACAGTGTCCCCTTCTTTGTAAAGAAGCTCTAGAACAGTCCCTTCGTATGGAGAAGGAATTTCTGATTCAACTTTATCAGTCGAGATTTCAAGAAGTGTTTCATCAACAGCAATCTTATCACCTACGGCCTTGTGCCATTTTGTAATTGTTCCAGTAGTAATCGACTCACCCATTTGAGGCATTACGATTTCAAATCTTTCACCTGAACCAGTTGCTGCTGGTGCAGCTGGAGCCGCTGATTTTGCAGCAGGTGCCGCTTCCGCTGGGGCCTTTGCTTTTGGAGCACTTGCTGCTGCTGATGCGTCGTCTTCGATAACTGCGATTAGCTTTTGAACGTCAACAGTGTCGCCTTCTTTAAAAAGGATTTCGACTATCACTCCACCAATTGGCGAAGGAATTTCTGATTCTACTTTATCAGTAGAAATTTCAAGTAGTGTTTCATCAAGTTCAATCTTGTCGCCAACAGTTTTGTGCCACTTTGTGATTGTTCCAGTTGTAATTGACTCTCCCATTTGGGGCATTACGATTTCGTGTCTCATATATAGTTCTCCTAATTCAAAAACTAATTAAAAATTTAAAGCTCTGTTTTTAGACGCTAATACAGCTTCACCTAAAAACTCTCCAAGAGTTGGATGCGGGTGAATTGTAGCAAAAATTTCTTCGTCAATTCCTTCCATTGTTTTGAAAAGAACGTACTCGTGGATAAGCTCAGTCGCGTGAACTCCAACAATGTGAGCTCCCAGCATTTCCCCGTGTTTACCCATAAGAGTTTTAACGAAACCGATTTTCTCATTCGAAGCAACAGCTTTACCGTTTGCCTGGAATGGAAGTTTACCAACTTTGTACTCGATCCCTTTTGCTTTCAATTCTCTTTCTGTGTAACCCACTGATGCAACCTGAGGCTGACAGTATGTACATCCTGCGATGTTCATTTTATCGATTGCATGAGGATGTAATCCACTCATGTGCTCTGCTGCTGTTACACCTTCGTGAGAAGCTGCGTGAGCAAGAAGCGGAGGACCGGCCACGTCACCGATAGCGTAGATGTTTGGAGTTGTTGTTTGGTACATATCGTTTACAGCGATGAATCCACGGTCAGTTTTAATACCAACTGCTTCAAGGCCAATGTTATCGATGTTTCCAGTCATACCAACAGCGATCAATCCCATCTCGAATTTGTACTCAACTTCTTTTCCGCCTTCTTTTGCGAAAATAGAAACATCTTTTCCATTATTGACGGCGCGAACACCTTCAATTCCAAGATTCATTTTAATTCCGTATTTTTTGTAAGCTTTTTCAACTTCAACTGAAGAGTCGTCGTCTTCGATTGGAAGTAAATGTTTTTGAAGTTCGAAAATATGAACTTCAACACCGAAAGCATTCCAGAAGTATGCGAACTCAACTCCGATCGCTCCGGCACCGATGATACCGATAGACTTTGGAAGAGTTTCCATCTTCACAGCTTCCCATGCACCAATAAGTCTCTTTCCATCGTGCTCAAGGCCCGGGAAAGTTTTATAGTGAGCACCAGTAGCTACAATTAAATTTGTAAAAGTAATTGTCTCAACAGCTGTTGCAGTTTTAACTTCAAGAGTTGTTTTTGTTTTAATTTTTCCGAAACCAGAAATGACTTCGATTTTGTTTTTCTTCATCAAGAAAGCAATCCCTTTCGACATTCCCTCTGCGATACCAGTAGCACGCTTGACAGCAGTTGCACCGTTAAGACCTTTTAGGTCTACATCAATTCCGTAATCTTTCATGTCAGCGATTTCGTGAACTGAGTGAGCTGCCTTTAAAACAGCTTTAGTTGGTATACATCCACGGTTAAGGCACACCCCACCAAGTTTATCCATTTCTACGATAGCTACTTTCTTTCCTAACTGGCTTGCTCTGATTGCAGCCACATAACCACCCGGACCTGATCCGAGCACAACAACGTCAAAAGTTTTCATTCATTGAATCCTTAAAATTTTTAGTTTAAAGTACGCTAAAGTTTTAAAGATTAAGGCCCACGTTGTCAATGAAAGGGCAGTCATTTAAGTGATTAAAATGCAAAGCGAAAACAGTATGGATTTAACAGAGAGCGAGAAGCTAAAACTTTGGGAGTTTTTTCCCAAAGGAATCATTGCAATCGATCTCGAAACAACAGGGCTTTCGCCTCTTGTAGACCGCATTATTGAAATCGGCGCAGTTAAAATAACGCCCTCAGGAACTTCCATTTTTCAAACCTTAGTCAACCCTGAAATTTTGATTCCACAACACACGATAGATATTCACAATATCACCGATGAAATGGTGAAAGACTCTCCTCTACTCAATACGGTTTTAGAACCATTAAAAGAGTTTATGGAAGATCTTCCTATTATTGCTCATAACGCTAAATTCGATTTAGGCTTCATTGTGATGGGAATGCAAAAAAGTAATATTCAACTTCTCGCCAATGAGATTTATTGTTCCTGCAAACTGGCTCGCCATACCCATATGGAAATTGCCAATCATAAATTATCGACATTGGTAAAAGAGCTCAATATCCCTCTTCTCAATCACCACAGGGCCATTGATGATGCCTTTGCTTCATTAAAAATATTTATGAGCTCTCTGGAGCGAGTTAAAACTCCACTTTCTCCAATGCTTAAGCGCTACGGCCATATATTCTCGTTAAATGAATTTGAAAAATTTGAAGCGACAAGTATTCCTGCGCATTTAACGACACTGGAAAAATTAGTCAAAGAAGCGGCCGTCGTAGAAATTCTCTATAGCGGTGGAAATCACAAGAATGAATACCGCCCGGTAAAGCTAACTAGTTTACTAAACACCACAGAAGGCAATATTTTATATGCACGCTGTCTTTGGAGTGATATTCAGAAATCATTCAAGCTCCAAAAAATTACTGAACTCAGGAAACCATCTGCTGAAGATATTCAAAAATGGTTGAAAAAAACATGAAAGGATTTATCACAAGAAAAAATATCTGGTACCGCACGCAACAGTTAATCATCTTCGTGCTTCACTTGATTCTGCTTCGCTGGATGTATTTCACTCTGGCAAACTCAGGACGCCTGACCATGACAGAAGTGTTTTATCACTTCATCGGAATGTCTGTTATGGGAGCTCTTCTCATTCGTGGATCTGCTTACTGGGCACGCCATCACTATATCAAAGAAATTAAACTTAATGCTGAAGCAGATGCTGAGGGAAAAAGTGAATGAACACGGATAGAGACTGGAAAGAAGAATTTAGAGATGCATTAAAGACTGCGGCAGATCTAAAAGATTTTTTTGAAGCTGACTTTCCCGAAGTTAACTACCCGCTTTTTATCCCTAAAGTTTTTGCCGCAAAAATTCTTCACGCGGGCCCTGATTCTCCACTGTGGAATCAGTTTTTACCAAAATCAGAAGAAAACAACATCGATATCGGCCGTCTCGATCCAATCGGTGACAAAGTTCACGCAAAAAATAATCAACTCATTCACCGTTATGAAAACCGCGCTCTGTTTACACCGACGACGGTGTGTCCGATTTTATGCAGATACTGCTTTAGAAAAAACGAGCTCGCTTCCAGTGATGAGATCTTTGATCAAAAATTCAAAGAGGCCATTGCCTACTTACAAGTCTATCCAGAAATTAACGAGATCATCTTCACTGGTGGAGACCCTTTTATTTTAAGCAATGAGAAAATTGCTTATTACCTACAGGAGTTCTCTGAAATTGAATCGATTAAATATATCCGTTTTCATACCAGAACACCGATCATTCTTCCTTCTAGAATTGATGAAGGATTAGTGGCCGTTCTTCAGAGCTCAAAAGAGCTGTTTAAAAGAAGTATGGTGATGATCCATGTGAATCACGACAGTGAGATCACAGAAGATGTTGAAGCGGCCATAAAAGAGCTTACGGACAATGGAATTGAAGTCTTCTCGCAAAGTGTTTTATTAAAGGGCGTGAATGATTCAACAGAGGCCCTTTATGAGCTTTTTTCAAAACTCGCCGACATGAAGGTTAGACCCTATTATCTTCACCATCCTGATGAAGCTCGCGGGGCGATGCACTTCTATATGGACTTAGAGACGGGTCGAAAAATATTTGCCCCATTACACAATAAACTACCCGGTTGGGCACTGCCCCAATACATTATCGACATCCCTGGTGGAGAGGGAAAAACCCAGGCCTATAACCCAGAAAGTTTTGAGTTCAGCGGATCGCTAATTAATAGAATTGGGGAAAAAGTTAAAATTCGTTGACAGATTTTTCGGCAATCATTAATATGCCCAACACACCATACGTTATGCGGATTTAGCTCAGTGGTAGAGCGTCTCGTTGCCATCGAGAAGGTCGCAAGTTCAACCCTTGTAATCCGCTCCATTTTAATTTCAAAAAAATCGGTAAATCAAAAATTCACAAAATTATTAACTACTTAATTATCTGAGGATGAAGTAAGTCACTTTTGAGTTTATTTCTCTAAATTTCCCCATCTTTCAAGGCCTGCTTGCCAAACGCTTACCAGAACTTTTTAAAAATAGCACCGTCAAGGATACCCTTTCCTAGCGTGGCCCACATTTTTATAAGTTTTTAAAATCGTTCATTAAAATCAGCAAGCATGAACTTGATCTCTTCTGCTCTCCAAACTGTCTCGGAAATTCATTAAACATTATTTTGGAGAATAAAAATGGAAACTCTTAGCACTCAATTAGAAAATGCTTTCGTATCAGATTATGCTGTCCTTCTTAAAAAAATGAGACTTCTTCGTCGATTAAATCGCGGTCAAGCAAGTTTGCTTTTAGATTTCTCATTTAAAAACTTAGAACGCTTAGAAAATGGTCGAGGCAATATCTCGGTCGAAAGATTTCGAGAATTCCAAGAAAAATACGGATTCAGCGATCAAGAAATTGATGACCTTCGTTCAGGAAAAATTCAGGCCTCAACTGATGCTAATTCCATCAGAAGAAAAAGTGGCACTAAGAACAGACCAGACAGAAGATTTTGTCATCGAAGAATTACTCGTGAGTGCAAAGTTTTAAAGGAACTCAGACTACAAAAAGGAATTGATCAGTATGAAGCTTCTAGAATTTGTGGCATTGGAAAAAACACTTATGGATTTATTGAAAATGGTCGGGTGACGCTCACTGAAAAGAAGATACTTAATATTGTACTCTCTTTGGGTTTTACAATGGAATATTTTAACCAGCTACTCAAAGTCTCACCTCTTCGGCACGAAATGATTGAGGAAATTCATAAAATCACTGAAAGGCTAGATGAAAATAAGTTAAGAATAATAATGCCGATGCTACAAAGTATGGAGAATTAAATTAATTCCCCATACACATCAAGAGTTGACCAACAGTGTATATAAAAATAATGAGTGCCAATTCAAATTAATTTTTAATTATTTTAATATAATAACAAGCTACTTATTACAGTGATTATGACAACTGCCCAAGAAGGAAGCTTCCAAAATTCGAGTAATAAAAATCCTACTAAGGCCAAAGCAAAATCTTTTGCT
Source organism: Bacteriovoracaceae bacterium UBA6153 (assembly GCA_002428265.1). Taxonomy (GTDB): domain Bacteria; phylum Bdellovibrionota; class Bacteriovoracia; order Bacteriovoracales; family Bacteriovoracaceae; genus Bacteriovorax. The sequence continues at coordinate 134,200 of DIUR01000023.1, read as the reverse complement.
GAAAAAATCGCGCTCGTCCATACCGGATTATATAGAGCTGCTATTAAAATACCGACAACAGCAGCATTAATTCCAAGCATAGACTGACGGACTTTTGGAAAACTTCTAAATTTTTCCCAAAAAGGAAGTACTCCAACAACTAACAGAAACGAAGGCAAAAAGGCAGCAATCAAACAAATAATCGCACCTGTCCAGCCATTGGGAGAAACTGAAGAAACAGCTCCTAAGTATGAACTAAAAGCAAATAAAGGCCCTGGAATCGCATTTGCTAAGCCATATCCGGCCATAAATAAATCATTTGAAACCCAACCCGTTGGAACAACCTCAGCCTGAAGCAATGGTAGCACCACATGACCACCACCAAAAACTAAAGAGCCAGCTCGAAAAAAACTATCAAAAAGATTTAATTCTTGAGATTGATAAATTGGTCTCATTATTGGAAGTAAAACAAGTAGAGCAAAAAATATAATAAGAAAAAATGCACCAACACTTCGACGTCCTTTATGTAAGGGCTCGTGTGGAAGAGCTGCCGAAGGCTTTAATATGAAAGCACCTAAAATACCTGCAAAAACTAAAACAATAATTTGAGCCACTGCTGAGTTCGCACTTAATACAACAAAACTTGCAACAATAGCTATAGTTGCACGCTCTTTGTCTGGACAAAGTTTTTTAGCCATTCCTAAAACAGCTTGCGCGACTACAGATACAGCGACAACTTTTAAACCATGAAGCCAGTGCTGGTGTAGGCTAATATCCATACTGGCCAAGCCCAAACCAAATACAATAAGAACGATCGCTGATGGTAAAGTAAATCCGATCCAAGCTAAAACCGCACCTAAAACTCCAGAGCGAGACAAGCCAATTGCCATACCAACTTGACTACTTGCTGGCCCAGGAAGGAACTGACAAAGCGCTACTAGATCAGCGTAAGCATGCTCACTAATCCATTTTTTTTTCCTAACATACTCATCATGAAAATAACTTAAATGAGCAATTGGGCCACCAAATGAGGTAAAGCCGAGTCTTAGTGCCGTTAAAAATACTTCAAGGTGTTTCATTTGATATACTTTACAAAACTTCAGACCTTAATTGTAGCTATTAAAATAAAAAAATTCCAACTTCTGAATTGTTACAAATAACTATTTCACCTCTGTGTCATTTCATTTTGAAGGAGATTGCTAATTAATCGCATCGTCAGCAACAGCATAATGAGGGTCTTCTAATCTGTTAATTTCAATCAAAACGCCGGCCTTATCTAAAAGCTTGCAACAGTCTTCGCTGAGATGGCGGAATATGGCTTTTTTGCCAATTTTTCTGTAACGATCTGATAGCTTTTGAATAGCTTCAATTCCGCTATGATCAAAAACTCTAGACTCTTTAAAATCAATAATGACTTCAGATGGATCTGATTGTGGTTCAAATTTTTCTAGAAAATGAGCAGTCGATGCAAAAAACAATGGCCCTCTGACTTCATAGTGCTTAACACCTTTTTCATCTACATACTTTCTAGCTCGAATTCTTACTGCATTTTCCCAAGCAAAGATTAGAGCAGCAATGATAACTCCAGCAATAACTGCAATAGCTAAATCAAAAATCACTGTCAAAACGGTAACCAAAACAATGACAAGAAAATCAGATTTAGGAATTTTATTCCAAATTTTAAAGCTGGCCCATTCAAATGTACCAACACAAACCATAAACATAACACCGACTAATGCAGCTACTGGAACTTTTTCAATTAACACAGAAGCAAATAAGATAAATGCAAGCAATGAAACTGCGGCCATAATTCCTGAAACTCGGCTTCGTCCGCCAGATGTTACGTTGATTATACTTTGACCAATCATTGCACAGCCCCCCATGCCACCAAAAAAACCAGTAACAACGTTAGCTGCTCCTTGGGCCACACACTCTTTATTACCTTTTCCACGAGTTTCAGTTAATTCATCAACAAGAGTAAGCGTCAGTAGTGATTCAATTAAACCAATACCTGCAAGTATTAACGAATATGGGAAAATAATTTTAAGCGTTTCAAAATTAATGGGAACTTCTGGAAAATGGAATAATGGAAAACCACCTTTGATAGAAGCTAAATCGCCAACGCTTTTAGTATCAATTCCAAAGCCTAATACAACTGCTGTTACAACGAGAATTCCGGCCAAAGGCGCAGGAAAAGATTTTGTGATTTTTGGTAAGAAATAAATAACAAGCATGGTAAGAGCAATTAACCCCAGCATGATGTAAAGTGAGCTTCCTGTTATCCAAGCAAGCTCACCAGAAGGAAGCTTTTCTTTGAATTGACCAAACTGAGCTAGAAAGATCACTATAGCTAAGCCATTAACAAAGCCATAGATAACTGGCTCTGGAACAAGACGAATAAATTTTCCGAGCTTTAAAAAACCAAAAATGATTTGCAAAATTCCCATTAAAACAACGGTCGCAAATAAATACTCAACTCCATGTTTTGTAACCAGTGAAACCATAACAACTGCTAAAGCACCGGTCGCACCAGAAATCATTCCAGGTCTTCCACCAAAGACAGCAGTAATTAAACAGACGATAAAAGCGGCATAGAGACCAACTAGAGGAGCTACTCCTGCTACAAAGGCAAACGCAACTGCTTCTGGAACAAGCGCTAAAGCAACTGTCAACCCCGAGAGCAGCTCCGTTTTAATGTTGATATTTTTATAAGAAGATAGATCAAAAATCATAAAACCACCGATATGCACGTTCTAAGAGACGGCACCATTTAAATAATAAATATAAGATATAAAATTGTACTAGAAGATAAATTCTTCAGGGTGGTGTAATTTGTGGCTCGTTTGAAATAGACATTCAAAAATAATAGCAAATTATAGTTGAAATAACAACATGTTGTAATTCAACTAAAGAATTTCTTCTCTTTTTCCAAAGTCTTCAATTAAAGCATGTATTTTATCACGGGCTTCTCTAAAACTTCCTATACTATTTTCAATTACAGGGTCTTGAATTGGCCATTTTATTTTCTTAGCTGTTCTTGATGCCATATCTGGACAAGTATCCTCTTCACATAGTGATATCATGAAATCAATTTTCACAATAAATCTTAAAGGTAATTTATCTGTATTTTTTGAATACTGCTTAGAAATATCAATTCCAATTTCATTCATTGCTTCTATTGCCAATGGATGAACACCCTTTGGAAGTGAACCAGCACTTTCGATAACTGCCTTATCGCCAAATAGACTTCTGGCTATCCCCTCTGCCATCTGTGATCTTGCTGAATTGGCCACACATAAAAATAAAATGTTCTTAGCAGACATATCCTCTCCTTTAATTTTCTTTTTAAGAATGAAATGACAAAAGGTTTATAGCATCCGTACAGCAGTACGCAGTCAAGCCCCTAACAGAATCTTAATAATTGGGTTACCTACTTCGCATTTGTCAAAACAACAACGAGCCTAACCTTATGAAATCAAAGAAAGTAAAACAATCTATTGACTCTGTACCATGGTACGGATGATATAGTCCTATTATGGAAAAGATAACGATTGGAAAATTAGCAGAAATGGCAGGCGTCGGAGTTGAAACAGTTCGCTTTTATCAGCGAAAAGAGCTTCTACGAGAACCTAAAACAAATGGTGCATTTCGAACTTATGCAGAGGCGGATGCAGAGAAAATTATTTTCATCAAGAAAGCTCAAGAACTAGGGTTTTCTTTAGCGGAAATAAAAGAACTGTTGGAGCTTAATACAAAACCTCGAGTAACTTGCTCAACTGTAAAACAAAAGACCCTCTCTAAAATTAAAGAAATTGAAGAAAAAATTAACGACCTTAATAAGATGAAAAATAGTCTAGAAAAACTTTCTTGTGTCTGTGATGAAAGTCAGGATCAAATACGACAATTTAAAGTTCAAGAATGTTTTTCTGTGGGTCTAAATTGTAAATGTTAATAACTAAAAGGAGATTATATGAAACGTTTTCACATCCACGTTGGTGTTAAAAATCTTAACGAATCAATTCAATTTTATTCTACTGTATTTGGCCAGAAGCCTTCAAAAGTAAAAGAAGACTATGCAAAATGGATGCTCGAAGATCCAAGAATTAATTTTGCCATTTCAACTAGAGCAAATATTATTGGAGTCGATCACCTGGGTCTTCAAGTAGATGAAGAGCTTGAACTTTCAGCAATCCTCGATCGACTAAAAAATGCAGATCTTGGTGTATATGACGAAGGAACTACTACTTGCTGTTATGCTGAATCCAGTAAAGCATGGGTAAAAGACCCATCAGGAATCGCTTGGGAAGCTTATCATACAATGGCAGACGCAGAACTTTTTAATGAAAATTCTGAATCTACAACTAATGCTTGTTGTGTACCAAGCTCAATAAAAGTTGAGGCATCCTCTTGTTGTCCGCCAGCACCAGCAAAAGAAGAATCATCTTGTTGTGCTCCAAGCTCTAATAAATCAAAGTCATCTTGTTGTTAGGTAGAAATATGAAAAAAAATATACTCTTTTTATGTACTGGTAACTCATGTCGCTCACAGATGGCCGAAGGATGGGCAAAGCATTTCTTCGGTTCTAAATATGATTTTTATTCAGCGGGAACTGAAAAGCATGGCCTAAACCTAAGGGCCGTAAAAGTGATGAATGAAAGTGGTGTTGATATTTCACAACACTATTCAAAAACTGTTGATGATCTAAAAGATGTTAAATTTGATATCGTCTTTACTGTTTGTGGCCATGCCAATGAGAACTGCCCTGTTTTTTTTGGTGCTCCAAAAGTACTACACGTCGGTTTTGATGATCCTCCTAAACTATCTCAAGGATTATCAAATGAAGAAGAAATCTTAAGTCACTACAGACGAGTTCGTGATGAAATTAAAAATTTTGCACAAAACATAGAAACATATTTGGAATAAAAAATGAAAAAATTATCTTTTCTTGATTCATATTTAACTCTGTGGATATTTCTAGCTATGCTAATCGGTGTGGTTATTGGAGTCTTTTCACCTCAATCTACACATTTTATTAATTCACTATCAATTGGCACGACATCGATCCCAATAGCCATTGGCCTTATTTTAATGATGTATCCACCACTCGCAAAAGTGAAATATGAAGAAATTGGACTAGTCTTTAAAGACAAAAAAGTTTTAGCTCTATCACTTATCCAAAATTGGATTGTCGGGCCATTATTAATGTTTGGATTGGCTGCAATTTTTCTAAAAAGCCAGCCTGATTATATGATGGGCCTAGTCCTTATTGGTCTTGCTCGTTGTATCGCAATGGTATTAGTTTGGAATCAATTGGCAGATGGTAGTTCTGAATATTGTGCGGGCCTTGTAGCATTTAATTCTATCTTTCAAATTATCTTTTTTCCTATCTATGCTTATTTTTTTATGACTTATTTACCTACGTTTTTTGGACTTCCAAGTTTTGAAGTTAACTTCACAATGGGAGAAATTGCTCAGTCTATTGGAATATATCTTGGTATCCCCTTCTTAATGGGATTTTTAACAAGATTGGTTCTTATAAAATCAAAGGGTGAAGTTTGGTATGAAAAAAATTTTATTCCTAAAATAAGTCCACTAACTCTAGTGTTCTTACTGTTCACAATTGTCATCATGTTTTCTCTAAAGGGCGATAAAATTGTTCAGCTTCCCTTAGATGTTGTTAAAATTGCAATCCCATTAACTCTGTATTTCATTATCATGTTCTTTGCTTCATTTTATATGAGTAAGAAAGTTGGTGCTGATTATAAAAGATCTGTTACCCTATCGTTTACTGCTGCTTCAAATAATTTTGAATTAGCAATAGCTGTTGCCATTGCCACTTTTGGAATTAATCATGGTGCTGCTTTTGCGGCGGTAATCGGCCCATTAGTCGAAGTTCCTGTACTGCTTGCTTTAGTAAAAGTCTCGCTTTGGATGAAATCTCAATATTTTGAAACTAAAAAAATTATTACCTAAACTCAACAAGTCCCCATTTTACGTGGGGACTTATCTATAATTTACAATCATCCCCTTCAAACTGAATTGTTGTGAATTGAATATGCTTTTCTCGCAAGAAAACTTCTATTTTCTTCCTAAGTATATCCACATCTTTCATTAACATATTTGAGGATACTTTTACATGCAAAGTCAGATTGAAATTCGACTCATCTAAAGACCATCCTTGAATGAAATGAATATCAAGGACATTATCAAAGGTTAAAAGATCCTTAATAATCTCTTCTCTACTAAGAGATTCTGGAAATGCTTGAAGAAATATTTTACTCACATTGTACAAATTCTTGACGACACCATTGATAATAATGAGAGCAATAAGAATAGACAACACCGAGTCAAGGAAGTACCAAGGCTTAAATAGAAGCACAATACTAACTAATAAGACTGCACACCATCCAAGAATATCTTCTAACAAATGGAGCATAATCATTCTTGAATTTAGACCTGAGTTTTTTGACATCCGATAGGCGGCAAAGCCATTCACTCCTAACCCCAAAAACGCAAGCAGGATCACTCCCGGAACGTGAATAGGCTCTGGATTTTGAAAACGGACCACTGCCTCCCTAATAATAAATGTAGAACCAATAAGTAAAATAAGGCCATTAACAAGAGCTGCTAAAACAGAAAAGCGTCTGTAGCCAAACGTAAAATTTTTATCAGCTTTCTTAACACTAATCTTCTCAGCGATATAAGCAAATAAAAGAGCGATACTGTCGCCTAGATCGTGTAAGGCATCAGAATAGATCGCTACACTATTAGTAAGGTAGCCTCCTACAAATTCAATCACCGCAAAACCGGCATTCATGAAGAAGGCCAATAAAATATTCTGCTGATTATTTTCTTGATGAGAATGATTATGATTTTGCATTGGTCTCCAAATACTGCTTAACTTCTTTCGCAGTTTGTTTTGCCGTTCTCTGCACTCCTATTAATGTGGCCGAAGCAAAGCCAGTCCAATCTCCGTATCCAACTAACCACAATCCAGGACGTTTTAATGAACGTGAATCTTTGGTATCAGCCTTACCTTCTTTATTGATGATATTTAATGAAGCCAGATGATCTAGTTTTGACTTAAAGCCAGTACACCAGATAATCGAATCAATTTTCTCTTCAGTTCCATCTGCCCAAAAAACTGAATTGTTTCGGATTTCGACAAAAGGTGGTTTTGCCTGAAGAATATTTCTATCTCGTGCCTCTTTCACAGAATCGATCATTACAATCTTTGCCAAATTATAGGCCTCTTCAATTTTTTCACCTTTTAGCATGGCTTGATATTTTTTTGTCGCTAAATTAAAAAGATATCTTCCATCTACATCGTCAGGTAAAAACTCTGGTGTTTCTCGAGTAACCCAGATTGTCTCTGCACACTTAGAAACCTCGGCCAGAATTTGAGCGCCCGAGTTTCCGCCTCCAACAACTAATACTCTTTTACCTCTATATGAATCAGCATCTTGATAGAAGGCACTATGAATCTGATCACCTTGAAAAGTTTCAATCCCCTTATAGTTGGGAATGAAGGGGCCAGACCAATTTCCCGTGGCACTAATTACTGCCTTTGAAGTAAACTCCCCCATATCAGTAGAAACAATGAATTTCTCTTCACGGAAAATAACATCTTTAACCTTAAAAGGTCTTTTAACTTCAAATTCATACCGCTTTTCATATTCAGATAAATAGTTAATGATTTCTTTTTTTGAAGGATAAGTTTCTTTCGTCGGTGGCATCATCCATCCTGGCAAAGACGAATATTCTTTGGGTGAAAATAATTTAAGAGAATTCCATGTATGAGTCCATGCACCACCTGGCCCAATATTTGAATCTAAAATGAGAAAGCTTATATTTTCTCTTTTTAAAAAGTACGCTGTGGCAAGGGCGCTTTGCCCTCCGCCAATTATAATAACATCATATGTATTCATACAAAAATATAACTGAAAGAATTAAAAAGATAGCCGATTATAATTATACCAACCATAACGATGCTCGTAAAAAGTATAAGCAAAGGCATTTTCACAACTTTTTTCAACATAATCAATGAAGGCAATGATAACGCTGTAACTGACATCATAAAGGCCAAAGCAGTTCCAAGTCCTACACCTTTATTAACTAAGGCTTCAGCTATAGGAAGTGTTCCAAAAATGTCTGCATACATTGGGGCACCCAAAAGAGTTGCAACAAGTACAGACCACCAATTATTTTTTCCAAGTAAATTTGTGATAATTTCTTCTGGAATCCAATTATGAATAGCGGCTCCAATTCCGACTCCAATAAGTACATAAAGCCAAACTCTAGAAAAAACATCTTTAACTTGCTCTTTCGCAAATTGAACTCTTTCACTTCTTGTTAGTTTCTCTGGCTCAATGGTATCCATTTTATTTTTTAAAATAAAATCTTCAACATACTTTTCCATATTTGAACGACTAATAATGATGCCTCCAATGACAGCTAGTACAAGTCCAACGACAACATAGGCAAGGGCGATATTCCAATTAAAAATACTTGCAAGCAAAATAACTGAAGCTAAATCAACTAATGGAGAAGAGATTAAAAATGAAAATGTCACTCCAATAGGCAATCCAGAACTTGTGAATCCTATAAATAAAGGAATTGAAGAGCATGAACAAAACGGAGTAATGGTTCCCAAAAGGGCAGCCATAATTTTGGCCTTAATACCTGTCATATTTCCTAAGATTTTCTTTGTTCTCTCTGGTGGAAAATAACTTTGCACGAAAGAGATCGAAAAAATTAATATAGATAGAAGAATGAATATTTTAATTACATCATAAATGAAAAAATGAATACTCGCCCCTAATCGAGACGACATATCCAATTGAAATATATTTTCTACCAATAATTTAACTAAGGATGAAAGCCAATCCATTCTCAGCAGTTGTGAATTAAGCCAACTAAATATACCCATATTTTCTTCTCTTTTATTTTAGTAATTCAACTAGCTCTTCTACACTTTGAACTTTTCCTGCTGATATTAATTTTTCATCAATAACAAGTCCTGGGGAACTCAGCATTCCATATTTTGCCATTTCTTGAAAATCTTCTATTTTCTCAACCTTGTACTCACCAGTAAGCTTTGCCACAGCGTCACGAACATTTTTTTCAAGATTTTTACATTTAGTACAACCCGGGCCTAAAACTTTTACAGACTTCATACAAACTCCTTATCCACAACATGATGATTTTTTAACTTCAATATTACTTGTGTCTCCTTTTGTCGGAAAACCACGATCTACCCAACGAACCAAGCCTAATTTCATATTGGTCACTTTGTTAACGTCATATCCATTTTTTATCAGAAAACCAGCAGCTAAAAGACTACGTTGTCCAACCATGCAAACTAGGACAATATCTCTATCTTTTGGGATTTCGTTGAATCTATTTTCAAATTCACTCATGGGAATATTGATGACGTTCGGTAAATCAAAAGATAGATTTTTCACTTCATCTTTCTCTCTTACATCTACGAGAAGAATTCCATCATTAAGTTTGTTAAATGTTGTTGTTGGACAAATTTCGTTAATCTTAAAATCATTCATATTTTATCCTATTCACTGAGATGATAATTAAATTGCTCAATCAGTTTAAAAAACCGATCTTTATTTTTTTTATTCATACAGTATTTAAGCCTCGGGCCATCAACTTCTCCTTGAATAAGACCTGCATCTTTCAAGACTTTTAAATGCTGACTAACTGTCGCTTGGGCCAAAGGAAGATCAATGACCAATTCGCCACACTGACATTCAGTTCGAGCGGCTAAAATGCGAAGGATCGAGATACGTGCAGGATGTGACAAAGCTTTGCACCAATCAGAAAGCTGGACATCTTTTTCGGGAAAATCATCTTTTTTTGCTGTTACCATAATGCTATCGTATATATACGATGTACGATAGTCAAGCTTTTATTGTCTTTGGTACTATTCCTGAATTACCCGAGGCATAATTTGTGCTTCTTAAGAATGTTTTATTATTAACAATTTACGAGTGAAACTCTGCCTTTCGTGCCTTTTATATTTTCATTATTCTTCATTCGATTTCATTGTATTTCATCAAAAGGCCCTACTCGGCTGGCTTGGGCTGGTGTGAAATTATATTTATATCTTTAAAACTAATTATGTCCAAAATCATGGACATTCATTTCACCAGACCAATCAATTAAAGTTTGGATTGCATCGTTTGAGAGTTGCTGTGTGAAAAGAAGTGCAAGTCTTTTTTTAGGACGGGAACAAGTGACCTGAACCCCAAAATCTAGTCCAAGACTTATGCTACAATTTCTCTATAAAAAGGAGGAACCATGCCCAGAATTAAGCACTCGATGGAACAAATCATCGCCAAACTTCGTAAAGCAGAAATTCTTTTTGCTGAAGGAAAATCAATTGATGACGTTGCAAAAACTCTTCAAGTAACGAAACATACCTATTATCGCTGGAAAAAAGAATACGGTGGAATGCATTCTGAGCAGGCCAGAAGGTTGAAAGATCTTGAAAAAGAAAATGCCCGACTAAAAAAGATAGTTGCTGATCTATCTCTGGATAACGATATTTTAAAGGAAGTGAACAAGGGAAACTTTTAAGCACTGAGAGAAAAAGAAAGGCCGTTGATTTAGTTCTAAGTAAATTTGATGTATCAGAACGAAAGGCTTGCTTAGTTATTGGAATACATCGGGCCACTCAGCGCTACGAAAAGATTAAAAGCGACGACGAAGAAATTATCCGCGAGAGAATTATTTCGCTCGCGAGTAAGTTTGGCCGTTATGGTTATCGAAGAATAACAGCTCTTCTTCGCAGTGAAGTGTGGTGTGTAAACCACAAACGGGTACAGAGAATTTGGCGACTAGAAGGATTAAAAGTTCCGCATAAACAACCAAAACGAGGACGTTTATTTTTGAATAATGGATCGACGATAAGACATAAGCCAATTTATAAGAATCACGTTTGGTCTTATGATTTTGTGATGGATCGAACACATGATAGTAGGGCATTTAAAACTTTGAACATAATAGATGAATACAGTCGTGAATGTATGGCGATAAGGGTGAAGAGAAAAATGAACTCCTTTGACGTACTTGAAACTCTAGCTGATTTATTTTTAGCGCACGGGCCACCAGCGTTTATACGTTCTGATAATGGACCTGAATTTATAGCGAAACAGTTACGGTCCTGGCTTTATAAACTCGACGTAGAAACACTTTATATCGAGCCAGGAAGCCCTTGGGAAAATGGATACTGTGAATCTTTTAATGGAAAACTTAGAGATGAACTTTTAAATGGAGAGATTTTTTATACTTTGAATGAAGCTAAAGTCGTCATTGAAAACTGGCGAAGAGACTATAACCAATATCGACCTCATAGTTCGTTAAGATACAAACCGCCAACCCCGGTAACTGTTCTTCCGAGATATGAGCTAGGTGAGAAAATGGAATTGTTGCATGGATAGTGGACTAAACGATGGGGTCAGGTCATGATCAGCTCGATGAGCTTGACCGTATTTATTGAACCTGTTTATAGAGTTGAGGCGATTAAAAGCTTGCATCGTTTAATTTTACCGAAACATTTAAAAAACCCTTAAGGGTCATTGAAATTACTTCTCTAGTTTCAATAAAACATGCAGGCTCCTTGGCGGGGGCCTGTTTTACCCAACATTTGACATCAGAATAAATAGAAAATAGATGACTAAAATCAGATTCATTCCTCTTTAATTAAAATATACTCTTATCTTGAGACTGGGGGTTTTTAATACCAAGGAGAAATTATGAGTTTTTATATGTCTACAAACGGCATGCTACATCCTTACAATTTTGCTTACTTGGAAGATGATGCAAATGGCCCTAGGCTTGAAAAAACACAAATACACTCGGACCAACAAAACACTCCATCTTCTTCTCAATCCAATTCCAAGAAAGAAGTGGAGTTCTATGCGATTAATATCATGACAAGTCCACTGATTACAGAAACTCCGGACTGCTTTCTAAAGCAAGTTAAAGAAAAAATGAAGCAGTTTGGAATGCATCATATTCCTATTGTTAAAAATTATAAATTGCTTGGGATGATTTCAGACAGAGATCTACTAAAGATTAATATGATGGCCACATTTTATTACTTAAAGGCCCAAAATATTATGTCTACTATTTTAATTGTCTGTGATGAAGACACTCCGATTAATCAAATTGCCAAAGTTTTACTGGAAGAAAATATCAGTTGTCTTCCCGTGGTGGATCGCGATCACAAACTTACAGGAATTATATCAAGAACAGATCTCTTAAAAGTCATCGTGAAAAATAGAATAGTCATCCATTAAATCTCTAATTGATGTAGTGACAATCTCAAAACATAATCTATCTCATATTTTTATCATAATATATTCATTACCCTAATTGGATGACGATTTACTATTTTGATAAAATTACGAATGACCATAAGTTCTTAGGTGGAAAAGGATTCACATTAGGTCTTATGAAAAATGCAGGCTTCCCTGTTCCCGATGGTCTTGTGTTAACTGAACCCCCTACTGATGACGAATGGAATGATATTTTTTCATGGTGGACAAAATCAGCTTTCCCCAAAATCGCAATCCGTAGCTCAGCTGTAGGCGAAGACTCAGGAGAGCACAGCTTTGCAGGACAAAACTCAACCTACTTAAATATTAATAGCGAAAGTGGAATTAAGAGTTCTGTTAACAACTGCTTTCTCTCTATGCATAAAAAATCCAGTGCGCTTTACCGCGAGCATTTTTTAAATGAGAAGTCTTCTGATGCAAAAATGAATGTTGTCCTGCAAGTCATGGTTGAACCTAAATTTTCTGGCGTCTTCTTTAGTGTCGACCCAAGAACTAATGAAGAAAAATGGATTGTCGAGGCCATCGAAGGTCTTGGAGAAGACCTTGTCTCGGGAAAAAAGACACCTTGGCATTTTGAGCACAACAAAGTGGAAACCACAAATCTTTTCAATCTTAAAGAAGTTGTAAACGCCGGAGTCTCGATTCGAAATTTTTTTGACTATCAAATTGATATGGAATGGGCCATCGATCAAAATAATAAATTTCAAGTTTTACAAGCAAGACCTATAACCGCTCTCTCTGGTAAATCTGAAGAAAAAAGATTCATCTCTGATGAATTAAACCGCCTTATGAAAACCTATTCCTCAGACACGTTATGGGATGGAAGTACATTTTCAGAATGGGGAGCTCCCCCAAGTGAGCTTACGTTCAGTATTTGGAAAAAGGCGTTTTCAAAGAATCAGGCCTTCTCAAAGGCCTTACAAAAATTAGGTTACATCGGAATTGATAAAGAGTTATCTAATGAAACTCACTCTGTTCTCGAAAAAATCTTCAACCGTCCTTATATTAATATATCAATGTTGGCCCCCCTCTACTTTGGGCCAATGCCGTACCGATTCGAAGACAAAAATGGGCCTCAATTGAAATTTGATTTTAGTAAAATGAATATAAAAACAGTTTTACTAACCCCATTGACCATTGCACGTATGATACGAGTGAGTTTTCATCTCTCTACACAAAGAAAAGAGTGGCTGTCTGAATGCAATCGGGAGTTGACCATTTTTTCGGGACATTCTTTTAGAGTAAGTGATAATCAATATTATCAGAAGTTTTCGAATGAAGACTTATTTAAAATCTTTGAACAGGAGACTCGGGCCTTCTACTCGGATCATCTCATCTGGCCCTTGGTTCTAGTAACCTTGATTCAATCAACAACTCAAAGCTTAAAGACACTTTTAAAAAATGTTTTAAGTGAAAAAGAGATAGAGCAGAAAATCAATCATTGGTTGGGAGTAGGACTTCACAGTGTCACAATGGATATGAACCGAGAGTATGCTGAAGCTTCAAATGATCTTCAACAAAGAACTCATTTTCTACACAAATATGGCCACCGTGGCCCTGGAGAATTAGAATTATCAAATCCTCGTTGGCTAGAACTTGGAAAGAATAGCTTCTTCAAAATAAATAAAGTCGAAAAAAAAACCGTAACTGAAAAATCCGATATTGTGGTCGAAGAGATCCGCCAACTAAAAACCTACAAGGCTCAGGTTATTGAAAAAGAATGGCTCCTGCTAAGAGAGATGCTCGAATTAAGAGAAAAATGGAAAATGAGCCTACTCTCTCCTTATTCTCACATTCGATATATTGCTCTAGAAATAGCGAAACGAAATGATATTCAGAATGATATATTCTGGCTGACTGATGAAGAAATCCTTAAAAAAGATTTTAATCGCCCCCTGGCCCAGATACGAAAACATAAAATGGAATTAAGTAAAGCAATCTACCTGCCTACGGTAGTAAGCCTCTTTAGCCTAGAGAAAATACTTAACAAGAAAGAATCCAAAACAATTACTAGTTTTACGGGGGAAGCCCTATCGCCTGGTCTTGTTTTTGGGGAAGTTAGAGTTGTTAATAATGTAGAGAATATTAACACTGAAGACTGGCCAGAAAATACCATACTGGTAGCTGAATCTACTGATCCTGGGTGGACGGGGCTCTTTTTAAAATCAAAGGCCATTGTAGTAGAAAAAGGTGGTGTTCTTTCACATTGTGCAATTGTTGCCCGTGAAATGAGTTTACCGGCCGTAAGTGGAATTAAACAATGTCACTTTCGCTTTAAAGATGGTGATAAAATTTGGGTGGATGGAAACAATGGACGAATTTCTTTGGCTTAGCTACAAACCAATGATGATCTCTCATGATGTAATGCCAAGTATTGTTCCTTTGGTTCTCATTCCTTTGACGACTTTAACTGTAGCACTTACTTCAGTGGCCGGAGTCATTGCCGGATGGTTTGGAATAAAACTTCACACAGAAGGACCAAAGCAGTTTCTGGAAGTGCTTCTAAAAAAGCGTGTCTTAATTTCTATGTTAATAGTTAATCTCCTCACTTTTGGTCTTTATCGCAGTTATGTGTACATTAATAATCTTCCTTCTTTTATGAGGACAATCTTAAAAACTTCAGAGCAAAATGCCATTGCATCCAATCAACTATATTCAAATGAATTATTTAGAAAATTTCAATATGAAGGAAGCATTTCTCCAGTAAAAGCTAAAACTCTCACTCTTGAAAAGGAAAACACATTACCTAAAGGGGCCTTTCGTTCAGGTGCTATTTCTGGTGACTCTATTTTTTATGGCAGCGACGATGGCAATATTTACGAAATTACAAAAGAGAACTTAGCCATTAAGAGAAAGTTTTTCATTGGAACTGAAGTTACAACAAGACCTATTATTTATGAACATAGAATTTATGCAGGCGAAGGCACTCATCTCACTCACCACGCAAGAGTCTATGCTTTTAGTCTTACAACTGGTAAATTTCTCAATGCGTTTCAAACCAAAGGCCACACTGAAGGCCAACCTGTTATAGCTAATTTCAATGGGAAAACACTCCTTTTTATTACAGCAGGAGCCGATGGTCTATATGCTGTTGATCCAATCAATATGACTGAAGTCTGGCACCAGACAAATGGCCATATCGATGGGTCGGTCTCAGTCGAAAATGGTGTTGTTTATGCTGGTACAGGTGTTGAAAAAGGCACTCTCCAAGACAGAAGATATGCTATTGCCTATGATTTTCTAACGGGAGAGATCAGATGGAAAAAAGAGCTCCCTATGTCGAGCTGGATGCATCCGATTATAACGAGAAATAATATTTGCTTTGCTTTAGGTGAAATTTATTTTCCTTCTTCAACTGGATTGCTCCAGTGTTTAAATAAAACTGATGGCAGGCCAAGCTTTTCTATTCCTTCTGATGGGCCTATTGCTTCTAAGCCTTTTTATATAAAAGAGCACGATCAGGAGTATATCTTTTTTGCAAATCAAAAAGATGAAGTTTGTAGTGTTGATATTAATCAAAGAAAAGAAGTCTGGTGTACAAAAGTTGGGCTGCCTGATACAGCACATTCTTTTTCCAGCTTAAATTATGATTCAAAACATGGTTTATTATGGTATCCAAGTGCCAAAAATGGAATCTTTGCTCTTGACCCGCTTCATGGGAAAATCATGATTCATTGGCTTCCAAAAGATGACAAATGGGGAGTTAATTATTCTGCCGTTAGTATTGATGGTGATAACCTTCTCCACTTGGACGGCATTGGTAAATTAAGAAAATTTAAAATTAACTAAAAATCTCTTTCTTGAAACCAACATGATGGCCTGATACCTTTGTCTTCCATACAGGCACCAACTTGTGGATTTACTGAATCAAATGGGATATCTGCTCCTATTTCACAATTTATTCCTGCCAAATATGTATCAAGTCTGCACTGAGGATTAGGGTGATTATAAATCGTTGTAGGAACCTTGGTATTATCTGCTTCTGTTAATTTTGGTTCCGGAGTCCCGCTTGAAAGTGATGCAAAAACTTTACTAACCGAGAGGCTCCCATTCAAAAGCGGTTTTTTCTTTTCACTATTTGCTTTATAAAAAATTGGAAGACATTTTGAAGTAGCGTAATAATCTGCTTGCCCCTCCGCTGATGACCACCCTCTAAGCCCCGATTTTCCTCTAAACATTTTAGGGGCACCACCTAAATGATGGCCAATCTCATGACAGATAAGAACGAGAAATCCTTCTGCGGTCATCTCAGGATGTCTTGCCAGTCCGCCATTCATCACAACAACGGCATTATTGTCGTCATCTCTGGTGGCAAAAGCATCGACTGTGGGATCTTGCCATCTCCCCTCGATGATTAATTTTTTATTCAAAATCCTTTTTACTTCGGGTTCCATTAAAGCCGTAGCAGTCTTAATCAATCGATCAAATTCCAACTCGGAAATCCCATTATTAAAACTCTTAATTCCGACTTCATACTTAGTAGATGAAAGAGGAAAACAAGTTTCTTGTGTTCTCTGATACTCCTTTCCATTAATCGTACTCGCCGCACTTAAAACTAGAACTATTAAAGGCCATTGTATTTTTTTCATAATCCCTCCACTCTACTTCATAGTAAGTAGCATGATCTATTCTGAAGAAGCATGATCTTTATTAGGTAAATTTTTAATATTTATTTTCAGAACCTATTTTAAATCAGGTTAAGTTGCTCTAGCTCGATCTATAAATGTTTTAAGAAAAATGCAACTTACAAAGGAGATTGCAATGAAAGTTACAACACTACTAACAATTCTAACAGCTGCACCTGCTATTTGTTTCGCTGGAGTTCCAGATGCATACGAAACATCAATTCCTGTAGATCACATCTATTCTCCAGCAGGATTCAATAATAATGATAACGCGGAAGTTGTTATTACCGGAATACTACCTGACCTTTGCCACAAAGCACCAAAGTCTAGTGTCTCTGTAAAAGATGGAAAAATTAATGTTTCTGTAAAGGCGATGAGAAAAAATAATGGTCTAGCATTCTGTACTCTAGTGCGCTTACCCTATACTGAAGTTGTAAAAATTGGCGTTCTTGATAAAGGAAAATATGATATCGCAGTAAACGAGAAAACTAATTTTGAATTTTCAGGTAAATTGGCAATTAGTGAGTCTCAAAGTAATTCAATTGGCGACACTATTTATGCAAACGTCGACCAGATCGAAAGAGTTAATAATGATAGACGTACAGTGCTCTTAAAAGGCCTTAGCCCAAGTGACTGTTTCGAACTAAAAGAAATTGAAGTTAGAGACAACGGAATTGATACATATTCGATATTACCTAAATTAAGAAAAATTAGAGAATATTGTCCGAAAAATTTAATACCGTTTTCTTATGAATTTGAAGTTCCTGAAAAGTTAGATGCTGATAAAGTATTACTTCACGTACGTGTTATGGATGGTAGATCAGTGAATGCCTTCTTTAACAATAGGCCACTACTTGATTAATTTATTGCCATAGGTTTCAGCACATCTTCTCATTTCATCAGGATCAGAGAAATGTGCTGAAGCTTCTAATTGTGTGCTAAGATGCCGGAGCCTTTCCGCCTCGCTCTCTCTGATAATTCCCATACCCTAACTTTACTGCATCCAAAATTCTTGGAAGAAGTTGTGGATCAAATTGTTTTCCTTTATCGTATTCCAAAACTTTTATAGCGGTCTTATACATCGTAGCTTTATTACGATTTTCCATACAGACATTATCAAAGACATTCGCGATAGCAACGATCTTAGATAGATTATAGATAGCATCTCCAGTTAGGCCTTTTGGAAAGCCTACACCCCCAAACTGCTCATGATGTTCTGCTACGATTGATAATACCTGTTTACTAATCTCAGGATTCTTTTTAAGCATCTCTACACCAACTAAAGGGTGATCAGTAATGGCCTTTGTATAGGCAACACTCTTTGGTTTATCCATAATGGCCGCAGGAATTTTTGCTTTTCCATAATCATGAAATAAGGCCCCCATATAAAGGTTCTCTAAAACAATCTTATGAGTCTGCCCAGTTACCATTCCAAATAATATTGATAAATTCGCAACATTCATTGAATGCTCAGCAATTGTATTATTCATGCTGGATATTTTTGCAAAAATATCTGCTGATGGATTCTTATCTTTAACAACAGCAATAAATTGCTCAACTTGGTTTTTTAAAATATTGACTGTTTCATTCGATAACTCTTCATCAAGAAACACTTCATAAACAGCTTCTTTAAGATCTGCCTGCAATTCAACAATTCTGCGATTTTCTTCACCAACTTCAGCCACTACAATATTAATTTCTTCTTGTTTCTGGGTTTCTACTGAATCTTCAAAGAGAACAATTTGTGACTTTGCGATATAGAGTTCTTTTACGTTCATCGAAATAAAGTAGTTGTATTTCTCTTCAGAAATAACATCTCCTTTTTCTTTGAACTTTATAAATTTATCGCCAATTTTTACAAAAATATCAGCAGCAAGTTCCTTATTACAGGGCACCCTGGATAATGGCGTACTATTAAACTCATCTGAATTGAAACTTATATTGTCAGTCATACAATTAGATTAGCTAGTTTTTTAAAAAATGGTAGTGCATTTTTACGAAAGGGTCAGTTTTTGAAGAATATTTATAGTCTTTTTAACATTGACCTTATGGAAGAATTGTCTAACCCTTATTATATAAATAAATGGAGAAATAAATGTCGATCCTAAATGCTATTGGAAATACACCTCTCATTGAAATTCCTTCTTTAAGTAGAATTTGCGGTTCAAAAATACTTTTGAAGTGTGAAAACTTAAACCCTGGTGGCTCTATTAAAGATCGTGCGGCCAAATCGATGGTAGAAAAAGCGATTGCAAAAGGAAAACTAAAAAAAGGAATGACCATCATTGAAGGGACTGCCGGCAATACTGGAATAGGTCTCGCTATCGTTGGAAAAGCTTTAGGTTTTAATGTTGTTATCGTTATGCCAAATAATCAAGCAAAAGAAAAAGAAAGGCTTATTGAATTTTTTGGAGCAAAACTCATCACAGTTCCACCATGCCCTTTTGCAGATCAAAATCATTTTTATCATACGGCCAGAAGAATGGCAGAAGAGCATCCAGAAAAATACTGGTGGGCAGATCAATTTGAAAACTTGGATAATCACCTGGCCCACTATGAAACAACAGCACCTGAAATATGGGATCAAACTAATGGCAAAATTGACTACCTCATTTCTTCGGTAGGTTCAGGAGGAACTCTCGGAGGATGCTCCAAATTTCTCAAAGAAAAAAATGATTCTATAAAAATGGTACTGGTTGATCCGGAAGGTTCAGGTCTTGCCCATTTCGTCAATCATGGTGAATTTAAGGCCGTGGGTACTTCAATCACTGAAGGGATTGGCATCATGAGGGCCGTTGCTAATTTTAAAGAAGCGTCACTAGATGAAGCCTTTAATTTAACAGATCAAGAGCTTGTGGACATCGCCCACTATGTGAGAAAGCATGATGGGATTACTCTAGGCTCCTCTTCTGCTCTCAATGTGGCAGCAGCTTTTCAAATGGCCAAAAAGAGCAAAGGTAGTAAAACCTTCGTAACTTTCTGGTGTGATAATGGCGAAAGAAGTGCTTCCAAGCTCTACAATGAAGAGTTTTTGCAGTCAAAGGGCCTGAAAGTGACTCTGAATATATAATTTTTACAGAATCACCTTAAGTTTTCTCTGGATAAGCTAAACTAGTCCAACTATTTTTAACCAGAGAAAGCTATGAAGAGTGTGCTTTTACCATTTTTATTTGCGCTAACATTTACTGCTTTTGGATCATCAAGTGACTTGATTGTACAAAAGTCTTCCGCAGATAAGCCTTTTGATGTTCACCACAATATAACAGGATTTTGTCGTGATTTATCTACTGATATCGTAAATATTGATGTTGCTGTTCATGAATCTAAATTAAAAGTTAAAATGAAAATGAGCCAAAATATCATTAGCGGATTCGGTTACCGCGAATACTATTTTTGGGTCGGAGCAACTCCTTCTAAAAAAGTTGGCTACCAACCATACAATCCGCATTCGGTCGCATGGCCGGATTTCTATGCAACGAATAGAGTCTTCTTATCTTTCAACGGTAACCAGTTCACTGGTCAGGATAAAACAAAGCTAGCTGTTCAAAACTGCCTAGAATCTGACTGTTCAGAAGATGCTGGCATGATTCGTACAGATGAAGTGAAATACACTGTTAACGGAAAATTTATCGAGTTTGAAGTTCCAAGAAGTGTTCTTCCTCTCATCGGAAGTGAAAAGAATGTTAAATTTGGCTTCACGACTTATTATGAAATTGCACAATGTAATGGAGAAGATGATTTTCCAGATTGGGATGAGAAAAGTTTTAATATTAATTTATAGTGAAGCACTTTCATAACTGATTAAATGCCATGGAAGTGACTTTCTTATCAAAGATTAATTCAATCCAGCTTTCGTTAATCCAAAAGCAACATCCTGAGAACCTGGTTCTAGTAGAGATAGGATCTGCATACGATTCCACATATTGATTAAGGCTTTTGCAAAAGTTAATTCAGCTACCAGAGCAATTTGGGATGTCTTTGCAAAGCTTCATGCTAAGAAAAATTAAATTTTACTAATATTAAGTTTTGTCTAAGGGACAATTATTTATCTGCTGGATAATTCCATTTCTATTTTCTTCGATTAAGCATAGACAAGACATAGTCTTCCAGGCCTTTAGCACTAACGTCTGTTGCTGGTATTGACGGATCAATATCGAGATTAACCTTAGACCATATTCTACGGGGAATGACCGCCAGGTTGGTGGCAGCCTTTCCATATTTACGGCTAAAAAAGCTTCCCCAAAGTCCGTTGATAGTCATAGGTACGACGGGTACTTTAGATTGCTGTAATATTCTTTCAATACCAGGTCTAAAGACATTTAACTTTCCATCTTTAGTAATTTGTCCTTCTGGAAAAATACAAACCAACTCTCCTTCGTCCAACGTTTGCTTAATTTTATCAAAAGCCTCATCCATAATTTTTGGATCTTCTTTTGTACCGGCAATTGGAATAACCTTCGCTCCTCTTAAGAAAAAACTGATAAAAGGAATCTGGGTAAATGAGTAATGCATAACAAATCGAACAGGGCGCTTGATCGAACTTGCAACAATCAGCCAATCAACAAAACTCACGTGGTTGCAAATCAAAACGGCCGGCCCCTCTACCGGAATATTTTTATGCCCGTCTACTTTTACTCGATAAATCATCCTGGTTAAAATAAAGCAGATAAACCTAAGAAGAAATTCTGGGATGACTGTATAAATGTAAACTGCGACAAGAGTGTTTAAAATAAACAGCGCCAAAAAGATATCAACAGCTTTTAATCCCATTGCATAGAGACCAACCAAAACTCCTGCTGATGCCACCATAAAGAGTGCATTCACAATATTATTGGCCGCGATAACTCTTGCCCTATCACTTCTTTCTGAGCGGGTTTGAATGAATGTATAAAGAGGAACAATAAAAAATCCACTCATCACTGAGAGTCCTAATAGATCAAAGAGAATCCTATAAATTCCTTTAACTGCTAAAAGCTCATTAATACCTCTGGCCACATCTGTCGCAGGAAGAGAGCCTGCAAAATAAAGATCTAGTACGAAGAGTGACAATCCAATTGATCCAAATGGGACTAGGCCTAATTCAAGACGTTCATGACTTAATTTTTCACAGATAACTGACCCTATCGCCACGCCAATACTAAAAATGGCCAGCAGTAAAGTAACGACATGCTCACTTCCAAACAAACTTGTTTTTACATAAACCGGAAATACTGAAAGTAAAGTGGCACCAAAAAACCAAAACCATGAAATTCCAAGAATAGAAATAAAGACGCTTCGAGTTTTTCTAGAAATACCGATAATTTCCACAGTCGATTGAAAAATATTTAAATTAATTTTTCTTGTAGCATCCACAGTTGCTATCGCTTTGACCTTAAATGATAAGAAAACACCAACCATTGCCACAATAACTGTAGCGATAGATATATAGATGCCACCTTTTTCGCTCGCAATTAAAGATCCTCCAGCAATCGTTCCAATCAAGATGGCAAGAAATGTTCCCATCTCAACGAATGCATTTCCTTTTACCAGTTCTTCTTCAGTAATAAGCTCCGGAAGAATTGAATACTTAACCGGCCCAAAGAGAGTTGATTGAAGACCTAAAAGAAAAAGACAAAATAAAAGCAAAGGTACAATATTTAAAATAAATCCAACTGCACCAATAATCACAATAAATAATTCTAGAATTTTGGTAAATATCACCAGCTTATGCATTGGAAATTTATCTGTAAGTTCACCCGCAATCGACGAAAATACAAAAAAAGGCAAAATGAAGAGACCACCACAAAGAGCAACCATTTGTTCTGGCCTAAGCCCAAGAATTGAAGTCGATTGATAGGCAATCAAAATGATCAATGCATTTTTAAAAATATTGTCATTCATAGCACCGGAGAATTGAGTCCAGAAAATCGGCCAGAAACGATTTGAAGTCAGTAAATTATTTTTCATTTTTAATCCTTTTACATATTCTAAATGAAAGAATATTTTACACAACAAACTTCCTTTAAATATTCATTGAACTGATCGAATATGATAGACTAAGTAAAATTACACTTTTATTCATAAAAAGATACACCACGCTTCCTAGATAGACTGTCATTAAGCTTAGTACTAAAAATATTTCAACATGAGTTTTCATAACTTCTCCTTGATTAATTCTCTCATGTATTAAGCTCCTTCCCTTGGACGATTCATTACAATGTAACAAAAACACTAATTCCTTTTCATTTCATAGCTACATTATCCAATATAAACATGTTACAATGTAACAATGAGAACAAATTCGACAGGCCATCAGCATCTTAAGCTTTTTTATGCCGCTATTATTGCAACCTGGCTCAACAGGGAAGAAAAAGGCTTCAGGCAAAAAGATGTACGATTTTATATAGACCTATTATTGGACTGGATGGAGAACTCTCCTTTTTCCAAAGGTGTAGTCATTCAAAATACTCAAATGATGAGATTTTTAAACCACTTAGTAGAAAAGCAATGGCTGACAAAAAAACAGCAATCCCCTCCTTTATATTTTTTTAATAATAAATTTTTGATGGAGCTCTTGCGAGAAACTCTCTCTATTTCAGAAAACGACCCCTATGAAATCTTCTTTCTGCAATTTCATCTTTCTTCAGTTTACAGAGAGTCGTTATCTGAAATGCTTTTTATCAGAGGTGTTGAATTAACCAGAGGCCAGAAGATAGACCTAGAACACTTGCTCGACAAAAAAATCTTGCTCAGAAATCAAAAAGAGCGCATTGAAATGGAAATTAAAAAACTTTCAATGAGACAAAAAGAAATTAGCAAGATGATAAGTTTTGCTAAAGAAGAGTTGAAACTAAACCCTGATCCTATTGCGGCAGCTAAAAAGATTGAGACTAAGTATCCCTATCAATTACAGTATCAAAAATCTATGTCTAAGGCCTTTAGTGAAATTCATCCTAAGCTAAGAGTATTGGAATTAACTGTGCATTCTGAAAAAAGGATGGATACTTTGTGGGCGCCGATGGAATCGTACTTGCGCTCTTATTTGAAAGTTTTAGATGAAATGTAATAAGGTAGGAGAAAAAACCGAACAGAACTAATTCCTCTGTTCGGTTTTAGAAAAATTATTTATCAAAGATTGGAAGGTTCTTAACGTTCTTTCCAAAGAAGGCCTGAGGAAGTGAAGGATTAAACCCTAGTTCACCTTCTTTGCGTTCAATACAAGACTTAACTCCACTATAAAGCTCTTCCCATGTGCGTGCTGATGGAAGGTTATCGATTACACACTCATCCCAGAAAGTGTAAGTCGTATCAGTAGAACAACCAAATGATGGCCTGTCTTTGATGGCCGCAGTTAAGATAACTCTGTTGTCTGCAGCTAACTTTTCAACAAATTGGCCTGAGTAACACGAAGAGATTAAAAGTACAGTTGGCGCAGTTCCACATGCAGCATCTACAATACCTTTTAATTGATTCGGAGTGATTCCACCGCGATCTCCATTTTCACCACGGCTTAAATAGAAACCAAATTTTTTAATTCCATGAGAAGTCATGAATAAAAAACATCCGTCTTTTGACTTGTCTACTTTGAGATTTTGGAATGCAAGAGCGATATTATCAAGAGTCGCTAATTGAACAGCACCCTTAACTAGTTTTTTTTCTGAAGTTAGATGAGTTTGATTTTCTGAGAAAGCTCCTAATGGAGCAAGCATTTCTGAAATAACTCTTCTTCCATTATCGAAGTTTGGAATTGAGTGATCTCCACTGATAAAAACTGATTTCCATTCTGCATGAGCAGAAACTGAAATAACTAGAGTTAAAATTAATGTAATGATTTTTTTCATTGTCTTTCCTGGATAGAGTACGAAGGGCACTCTTAGCATTGCCAACCCAGAAAATCCAACAATTCTAATGATACTGTCGGATAATATTTCCCGACAGTATCATACTTGAAACTAAACTTTATTGTAGTAACAGAATCTTACGGCCTTCTCAGAAAGATTTACTCTTAAAAAGAAGTAATCTTGAAACTCTCTGATTCTAGCTTCATAAAAATAGCTGCCTTCTTGCTTGTGCATAACGGCTTCCCCTTCATTGACAGAGATTTCACGAACCAATTTTTTATATTGAGGGAAGCGTTTTGTAATAGTTGCAAAACTCATGTCATTGAAAAAATCCGGTGCTCTTTTATCTGCGGCAAGTGGAGCGATAAAAAAGCGCTCAGCATTTTGAAAAGTTAATAAAACAGATGAGACATTTCTTTCTTGTGGGTCTTTAAAAAAACATCTTCCCGGAAGTGCGATCCCTACCCATGGAGCCAAGTCTGGAACTGTTGCATGCTCATAGAGCTCTGCCACTTTTTCGTTTGTTAAAGTGCTATCTAGGGCCATTACATTAAAAGAAAGGATAGTAAGGATAAGTGCCAATGTCTTCATAGTGCCTCCTGTGTGTGCACAATCAGAGCATAGGGCAAAAGAAGATGGCAACTCATATTAAACTAAATCTTATTAGAATCTAACGACGCTTTGCAACTCGCGGAATAACCTTTACCCAAAATCCAGATATTCAATAATGTAGAGACAGTAAAAAGTGACAAGTGTGCCGGATAGAAAAACTCATGAGATTTAAAAACAATCTTAAAGAAGGCAACGCTCGCTCCAAATAGCAACATCGACGTGATATCTTTTAACAGATTACTGTTAATCAAAATAAGACTCATAAAAATAATACCTGAAAATCCCAACTCTGCAGAAAACCAATAAAGGAAACTATTATTAAAAATCAGCCAATCAATAAGACCCCAACAGGACACTACCGCTAAATAAGCAACAGCTATCGGCAAGCGTTGAGACTTGATGAGAAAAAATAAGGCAATGGCCGTAGTTATAACAAGATTTGGTGTTGAAAATGAAAACGTTCCAATGAGTATATGAAAAGATGTCAGAGGAAAAAAGATAAGACCCAGTATAACGGCTAAATTAATTGGGTTGTAATCTATTGATCGGGAAAACTTCTTAGAAAAATAATAAACCATCACCGAAAGTGAATTAACTATTCCATAAAAATAGATATTCCAGTTTTTAATAAGAATGATCATTCCCAAACTTATTAAGAGTGAAGTGAGAATCGTTCTCATTCCTTCATTCTCTCTTTTGTCTTTGAAAACTAAAGATAAAAAAGTTGCAGTTATAAGAGGGGCAATTAATCCTATGGCCAGGCTAATCTCAAGTCTTCTGAGACTAAACACGAAGCCTGATACCAAAGACAATAATATCAATTGAATCACTTGGATGAGTTCTGTAAATTTAAAAAAATTACTCACGAACTTCATTATAACTATTTTCCTTTAGCGATTCGTACGTTTTTTTAATATGACCAGGCCAGATAACTTCAAGTTTAGTGAACTTACTTCCTGGTGCCAGACTAAGAACCAGCCGACTGTCACTTTGCGACCTGAAGCCATTACCTGGATAATACTCTCTCACTAAGTCAGGGCCATGACTTTGTATCAAAGTTATTTTAGTCCCAATGGGAAGCTGACTTCCTTTTGAATTGATTAATTTTAATCCTATCCATGTCGTCCCTGGCTTACTCATATTTTGATAAACTTTGGATTTACCAAAATAATTAGTCACAACAATATCCATTAATCCATCGTTGTTAAAATCTGCTATAGCAAGTCCTCTTCCTTCGCTGTCGTCACTTAGTCCAATATCTAGGGCAACATCATAGAAGCGATTATTTGAACCTTGTATAAAGAGGGCATCTCTTTGAAAACCAAAACGATGGTAGAGATTATTTTTATTCTGACTAAAAGATTTACTATTATTTCTAAAAAACAATGGTGCTTCAGCAAACTCCATTTTCCCATACCATAATGATTTTTCGTCTTCAATCCTACTGCCTCTAAGATCTCTTTCTAATCCATTTGCAACGTAGACATCCAACTTCCCATCAAGATTAAAGTCTGCAAACTTTGCTCCCCATGACAGACCGCTTTTACCAATGTTCTCTTCTTGTGAAACAAGTTTAAAATTTCCATCTTTGGAGGTTTTCTTCCACAACATATTATAACCTGCCTGGTACGGTGGTATATAGGCATTAGTCACAAATAGATCAATCAGCCCATCCTGATCATAATCAATAAATTCTACGCTTTTTCCACCATTCAACTGCCTATGTTTTGGCACTCTTTTATTTGTAACATCAAGAACGCTTCTTCCTTCTATGTTCATCAGCATTGAATCAGGGCCATAATCATTAGCAAAAAAAATATCTGGATAGCCGTCATTGTTGATATCAGATATTCCCACGGAATTTGCAAATGTTTTATTTTTAGACTTAAGTGTTTCGAGGTTTTTAAAACTTCCATCTGGTTGCTGAATGAGGAGAGCGTTGTTCGTTCCAAAATTGTTCAACTCTCCGGCCTGCAGCACATACTGCATTCTGCGGTACTCTTTCCCGAGTTCATGAAAATTAGCAACAACAACATCAAGTCGTCCGTCCTGGTTAAAATCCAGAAGGCTTATTCCATGAGAAAAAGAACGATACCCATTAAGTTTTTCTGAAACTTCTGTAAAATGATTCGAATTCAAATCACGGTAAAACAATCGATGAGAGCCAGATGTCGCCAGATAAATATCATCTTCTCCATCCCCATTCAAATCTCCCATCACAATTTGAGAATTGAGAAATTCTGTATCGTTAAAGCAAGCTATTCCAAATGATTCTGCCGATTCTTTAAAGGCACCATTCCCAAAATTTAAATACAGAAAATTTCTATTACCACCTGAATAGAAAATATCTACAAAACCATTGTTATCGAAATCGTAGATAAGAACTGAGGGAAATACAAGGCCGCTAAATGGATTTTTTCCAGACGAGTTTTGAAAATGATCATAGACCACTCCCCAATCTTGGGTCCTATCGCTGAATTTTATGTTTTGAGTGACTGCACTGTTGATTTTTTCATGGCCATAGAAATTATCCACCTGCTCTTTCGGTGGTTTTATAAAAACTAAAACGAGAATAAAAACCACTGCAATAAGTAGAAAGACAATGGAGAAAAGATTGTACTTTTTAGTGATAACAAACTCACTTCAAATGGCATTAATGCAGATAGGTATACTCTAATTTAGTTCAATTTGACCGTCAACAATTTACACCGCAACACTATGTTGCATATAATAGATTTTCTCTCATCTGTCTTTCATGCTAAATTTCTTCTCACAATCTGTAACAGCAATAGGTTAAAAAAATGGACTCACTATTTGCAGCAAGATCGACGATGGCCATCTCACTTGGATTTCACATCATATTTGCCATCGTAGGCATGATCTTTCCCTTATTAATGTCATACGCTCACTTTAAATGGTTGCGCACCAAAGATAATGACTATCTCATTCTCACAAAATGGTGGATGAAAGGTCTGGGGATCTTTTTTGCAACAGGAGCTGTTTCAGGTACAGCTTTAAGTTTTGAACTAGGACTTTTATGGCCGACATTTATGAAACATGCCGGTCCAATTTTTGGAATGCCTTTTTCATGGGAAGGGACTGCCTTTTTTCTTGAAGCTATTTTTTTAGGACTTTATTTATATGGCTTTAAATATTTACGTCCATGGATTCACTGGCTGACTGGCCTTGGTGTTGGTATCTGTGGCGTTTCAAGCGGAATATTTGTTGTGGCCGCAAACTCATGGATGAACTCCCCCCAAGGCTTCAAATGGATTGATGGAAGGGCCTATGATGTCGATGCCGTTGCAGCGATGTTCAATCCCGCATGGTTTTCTCAGGCCCAGCATACAGTGATCACAGCAGCACTTGCAGTTTCAATGGGTGTACTTGGCATTCATGCCTACTTCATCTATAAAAAGAAAAATATGGTACTTAATAGAAAGGCCATCAAGATTGCCCTGCCTTTTTTTCTTGTCTCTGCTCTTCTTACACCAATCAGTGGTGATTATTCCGCAAAAGATGTAGCAAAAAGACAACCGCTAAAACTAGCAGCAATGGAAGCTCACTACGACACAGAAACACGCGCGGGATTGTGGCTTGGTGGATTACCTGATGTAGAAAACCAAACAGTAAATTACGGAATAAAGTTGCCAGGACTCTTAAGCTTTCTGGCCTTCGGTGATATTGATGCCAAAGTGCAAGGCCTCAACGACTTCCCCCGTGAACACTGGCCACCGGTTGTTCCCGTACATATTGCCTTTCAAATAATGGTTGCCGTCGGCACATTCGCTCTAGGATTGGCCGTGCTGATTTTAATTTTTATGCTGAGAAAAAAAGATTATTTAAAAAGTAATCTCATTCTAAGACTTCTCATTATTGGAATCCCTTTAGGATTAATTGCAGTCGAAGCTGGCTGGACTGTAACAGAAGTTGGTCGTCAGCCATGGATCATTTATGGCATTATGAAAACAGCAGAAGCCGTCACTCCAATGCCTGGCCTTCAATATATGTTTTTTACTTTTACCGCACTCTATTTATTCCTGGCCATCATGGTCTCATGGCTGATGTACAGACAATTTAGATTATTTCAAACAGAAGAGGCCAACAATGCTTGAGTTTATCATTGGAATTTTGGCCATTTCATTAGTCTTTTACGTTGTATTTGCTGGAGCAGATTTTGGAGCAGGTATATATGAGTTCTTAAGCTTCATAACAAAACGCCCGCCTAGGAAAAAATTAGTTGAAAAGGCAATCGGCCCGATCTGGGAAGCCAATCACATGTGGCTCATTCTCGTTGTGGTTATTTTCTTCATGGGTTTCTCTGAAGCGTTTGCTGAATTTTCTAAATTATTACACATCCCTATTGTGCTTATACTTATAGGTATCTCGCTTAGAGGTACTGCTTTTGCTTTCAGGCATTATGATCCAATCCAAGATCATTGGCAGAAAAAATATACCATTCTTTTTGGAGTCTCGAGTATCTGGACAGCTTTCTGGCAGGGAGTTGTTGTCGGTGCTCTCTTTGGAGACTTACCTTCTCAGCAAACAGATTTTTATACTACTTTTATCGCGCCATGGTTTACAGCCTTCTCTTTTGCCGTAGGACTTTTTGTCGTTGCCGTCTACTTATACTTGGCCCAAACTTTTTTCCTTTCAGAATCAAGTGATGATCCTAAAGTCACGAGATCGATAAAAAATGATGTTTGGAAAAGTCTTGTCTTTGTTCTTTTGACTGGTGGATTAGTTTTTATTGTCGCATGGGCAAAGCAACCAAAGTTCTTTAGTGTCTTTTTCGGGCATCCAGCAAGCATTACACTTTTAGTCCTCACCACACTTCTCTTTTTTCCACTCTTAAATAGTTACAAGACCCAGCGATTTAATCTGGCCAGAATCCTCGTGGCCTTCCAAGTCGCTTTTATTTTTATGGCCGTCTTAATCAAAAGATTTCCGATACTGCTATCATTTAACGACGGCACTATTATGACTTACTCCTCTGCTGCTGCGCCAGAATCAACCTTAAAACAATTAACGATAGCTCTTGCTGTTGGTATTACTGTCGTGCTTCCTTTTTTGGTCTACTTATTGAAAATATTTAAAACAAACAGAGACAGAGAGTAACTATCAAGAATTAATAATGCGACAAGCTTTGCCTTGTCTCTTCCTATTTTCTAAGCTTAGACTTAACAAAAGGTGGAAAAATGGAATTTTCAAAAGTATTAGTCGTAGATAGCAATAGAGACTTCTTGGAGATCGCATCAACTAAGCTTTCGCTAAGAGGCTTTCATGTCACAACGGCAAAAACACAAGAAGAAGCAATTGGTGTTTTGAAAAATAAAACATTTGATGCACTATTTTTAAACATCAGTGATGATTTTCAAAAAAATAATATTCTTAATTTTGTAAAAGGCCTTCACCCCCTACCAAAAATTCTCACTCCTGATTTTAGAGACTCTAGCGCTTATTCAGAAGAAAGTGCTCACGCTAGTCTCTAACGAAATCTTGGCAGAACTCATCATAATCTGACATTACTTGTTTTTTAAATCGCAGTAGCATTCTTATATATGATGCTTGCAGATTTACACATACACTCTACTTTCAGCGATGGGAAATTAAGTATTCCAGAAATTGTAGACTTTTATGGAAGCCGCGGTTTCAAAATTATCGCGATCACTGATCATCTTTGTGAAGAAGAAACTTTTCTAGGTAAGGCTTCTCACGTTTTAAATAAAACGCTTACGCGATCAAACTTCTCATTCTATCTCCAGACAATAAAAATGCAGGCAGAAAGGGCCATGAAGCACTATGGAATGCTACTAATACCTGGAGTTGAACTGACAAAAAACTCTCTTTCTTTTCATCGTTCCGCACACATACTCGCAATCGGCATCACTGACTATATTTCAGCAGATGGCAGTATCACTGAAATTATCGCTGACATAAAAAAGCAAGGAGCTCTCGCGATTGCAGCGCATCCGGTATCCACTAAAAAAGTTGAACATCAGACTTATCATCTCTGGGACCAAAGAGATTTCTTAAGCTCACACTTTGATGCTTGGGAAGTGGCCAGTGGCCCTCATTTATTTGAAGAAGTGATGAATAGCGGATTACCCATTATCGCGAGTTCTGACTTTCATCATGAAAAACATATCCGTGCCTGGAAATCACTTCTTGATTGTGACCTAAGTTTCTTATCAGTTAAAGAAGCAGTGATAAACCAAAAGCTAGAATTAACTTTTTACGAAGATGAGATTCAAGTCAGATCACTTATGAGAATTTCGCTTAGCCATTCAGGCTCATCGAGTGGCAGGTCATGGCCGGCGCTTGGGTGAATATACTGAACTCCTCCCAGGTTTCTAAAAATCTCTCTTGAACAGGTATAATGAACCAATCTATCTTGCCTTGAACTAATAATTTTAAATGGAACAAACGGAACGGACTCAATCTGAATATTTTTCGCCATTACAATTTGTCTTAAAAAATTAAGCCTTTTCATTTTATGCTGACTTGAAAATTCAGCATAACCTGGAACATTATTTTTTGTCTGTTCAAACTTATTGGAAGTAATTTTTAAAATCACCTCTTCTTGATAATTTGTATCTTCTGAGAAAATAGCTCTCAAGAGTGTCTCGTAATTATTGGGAATAAGTCTTTTGTAAAAAGGTGAAAACTGCGCTAGGCTAGAGTTAATAACATTAAGAGACTCAATTTCTTTTGGATATAATTCTATCCATTTCAAAGCAATCATTCCACCCAATGAGATTCCACAGAGGTTAAAACTTTCTCCCTTTTGAACAAACTGACTTTTAGCTCTTAAATATTCTACAACTTGCTTAGAGTCGACAGGAGTTATTTCATTAGAGGTATATCCGTTTCCTGGAATTTCTAAAAACTCCATCTCTGCATCAGGGCAGTAAGTTTTAAAAACTTCTGGAAAGTGACTCCAGTGAATATTACCTCTGGTTAGACCTCTTAAAAAAATCCATCTATTGCTATTTCTTTTGCTATTCATACCATCTCGTCATACCTGAGTTCAGGTGCTTTAACTTTACAGTGGAATCGAGCTCTGACCATACCGGATGTGAGCGAAGTGCTTTAAGCATAAAATCATATAATAGATAATGTCTTCTATAAGTTCTTTTTAATCTATGAACTTTCATCGGGTTAAAAATTCCTTGTTTTGAAAAAATTTGCAACGGATTCTTTCGAACCCATGTCCATGACCCCATCTCCAACGTAAGTGGAATATAGACAGTATGAGGATTAATCTTTTTTAATTCTAAAAAGAGATGGTCCCAAATATCACCATTTAATAAATAACCTTTGGACTGAGGTTCAATTTTATAAATATGATAAGGGTGAGTTTCTTCAAAAAGAGTGGCAAATGCATCGACTTCAGCAACATTATCAAACGGAACACGGGTATATGAAAACGGAAACCATATCCTGTCTTTCATTCCAAAGCCCGAATGAAAATCAATTGAAACAATGCATTTACTCTGACTGCATGATTGAAAAAACTTTTCACAAAGTACTGCATTCTCTTCTTCTAGGACTCCAGGATCTCCCTGATACCAGGCAAGCTTTCTGCTATATCGCTGTCCACCTAAAAGGAAAGGGATTTTTTCGTTTGAGACGACTGGCGAATTTCTCATGAGATCGACATCATTTCCATTACAGCGTTTAAACTTGTAATAACCAACAGGATTAACCAATGGAATAACGACTAATTTAACATTAGTAAATAACTCTTGAAGTGATTTGTCCCAAACAAGCCTGTCGATGGTAGTCTTTAAAAGACTCCATGCCAGCTGGGCCCCAACTCGCTCTAAACCATGAACTCCACCTGTCATAAATAAGGTGGGATGCTCCGGATCAGATGAACCAATTGTAAAAGAATAGATGGGAAAGACTTCATTCTTATAAGAGATTTCTCGCAATACTTCGAAGTGAACTAATTTTTTTAGCTCAGCATCTTCGTTGACCATTTGGCCAAGTTTTAAAATATCTGCTAATAGTCCTGTCATTGAATCAACTGAAATTTCTTACTTAAAGATATTTCTTCTTTTTTCATAATTGTTAAAAAGTCCATACACTTAAATTCTCTATCAAAAGCAGGCTCGCTGGCAATCTTAGCGCCAAACTTTATATAGAATTTTAATAATGAAGGAATTAAGCTCTCTGCAAAATGAACTTGCTCAGCACTAAGATTTTGTGGCAACTCACTATAAATCTTCGCAAAATCGGGCATTTTAAATTGACTAGTAGGTTGCGCGGAATTGGACTTTAAAATGGCCCCTTGTTCATTAAAATACTTATAAATAAGGGCCGCTTCATGAGTAGACTCCACTTTTACACTTGAACATCCATAGAGAATATTAGCTCCGGACAAATTCATGTATTCAACGATTCCTCTCCATAATAAAGAAATCACAGTAGCACCCTTGCGATGCTCTTTTTGAATGCAAGCTCTTCCCAATTCCAGATGAGGACCTTTTAATTTGAAAATTTCAGTCAGGTCAAATTCACTTTCAGTATATGAAACACTTGAAAACTCGCTGCAGCTCAGTCTATAGGTTCCAATAACTTTATTGGATTCTTTATGAATAATGATTAAATGATCAAAGTGCGAATCGTACTGATCTACATCTACTCCGATGTGATCTGCCAATTGAAATTCACGATAGAAAACCTCATGTCTTAATTTACAACTTTCAACTAGCTCTAAAGAAGTATCTGCCGTTTTTAAAACGTAAGAACTAGTCTCAAGTCGAAGTTTAACTTTCTGTTGAAAATCAAAAATTCCATTCGATTTGAGGAGATTGTTCATAGAAATTTCTCTCGCTAATGCAATCATGTGTGTCTCCAGAAAAATTGCTATTGAATACTGAACTCAAAAAATTAAAAGCTACTGTAAAAGTTCTATCGACTTGCTTCGCTGTTCCCAATTCCGGATTGATTTCAACCAGATCGACTGAGCGCACATTGGACTTCTTTAGTAGCACTTCACAAAGAACACTCAGGTCTTCAGGAGTAAGCCCTTCTTTAACTGGCACTCCCGTAGACGGAGCAAACTTAGGGTCAACGGCATCGATATCAAAACTCACATGAAGAGCTTCGCCAGAGGTGTAAGCTAGAATTTCGTGTGCAACGACCTTCATTCCCAGAGATTGAATCTCTTTAAATTGATAAGTTTTAATTCCCAGGCCATCAATCATTTCTTTTTCAAATGGATCTATATCTCTAAGGCCTACATAGATAAGTTTTTTAGGATCTAAGTGCTGCTCCAGCCATGGGAAATATTCATCTGCAATATTTTTTAAATTTAACAATACGCCCAGAGGCATTCCATGCAGATTTCCAGATTCAGAATGTGCCGGGAGATTTAAATCGGCATGGGCATCTATCCATACAACAAACCCATTTTTAAATTTTTCAATGAAGGCCCCAACTGTTGCAAGAGCAACGCTATGGTCTCCCCCCCAATTTACTAATGGATAAGAGTTCATTAACAGCCTTTGCGTTTTTTCATAGGCGAATCGATACTTATCCCACTCCACATTGATGAGATCATCATTAGAATGAATTTTAATTTTTCCTTGTAAGTTTGGTATTTGAGCATCGCCGCGATCGATGAACTCTAAGTTAGAATCTTTTAAAGAATGAAAATACTTACGTGCAAAACCTGTTGATTGAGTCAGTCCATTTTTAGTTTGTCCAACCTCAAAGCTTATGCCTGAAAAATTCAATAATGTTTTCATTAATAATAGGCTAATGAATAATTGCGATTTTGTACTGTCAGGTTTTTATTAAATTGTACTAACACTATCTTAAAAATCGGAAGCTTCCGACCATTCTTTCCAATGATTAATACTCTCAGTGTTGACTAAAACGGCAGGATGGAACTCGACAGTGACTTTAATCTTTTTTAGTCTAAAGAGATTAGACATATGTATTAAGAGATTATCGTCATCAATATAAGCACAATCTCTCTCTGGAGAATATTTAATGCGAAAAGGATAAACAACAATGTTATTTTCTTCGGCAATTTCAAATATGCCTTTTTGCCAGCGAGGAGAAACGCCGATCTTCGTTGTTCCTGATGGGAAGATAATAAGATTGAGATTTTTTTCTTTTAGTGAACGAGCAATAGTGGCCTTGGCACTCGCTCTTGAATCAGCGTTGTGCCTCTCTACGAAAATAGTCTTCATCTTCACAGCGGCATTTCCTATAACCGGCCAGAACTTCACTTCTTTTTTGCTGACAAAGACGACGTCCGGGCAACAGGCAATGAGTATAGGAATATCAAGATAACTGATATGGTTCCCCAGCATAACAGAAGATTGATTTAGTAGTGCAGGTCGGTCTTTAATCGTTAAATCGATGTTAAAATGATTTAAGATCTCGCAGGCCCACCTGCTTTTTAGATCAACAACACAACTTCCAGAGATCATCGACTTAAGAAGATATTTTCCCGTAATTGAAAATACTTTCGCAGTCTTTGTTACAGCGTTAAAGCTTGTCATGATTAATTGTAGATTATTTGTGAGAGTTTTTTTGTCAGGATTTCAATAAGATTTGAAAAGGGCCAGCAAGGAAGATTTCCTTACTGGCATTAAAAAATGAGAAATTATTTACAGTTAATGTCTACAGACTCGTACGAATTATTGATTCTTGCGAAATCAACAACGCATGTCCAAACTTGTTGAGCTTTGCTTGTAGGGTTTCTTGTAACAACTACAGCTTTAACTCCAACACCTCTTTTAGAAGGTACTAATTCTTGGTCTTCGATAGAAATAACTTGAAGGCCATTTTGAAAAAATTCATGGTGAATTGTATCTTCAGCATCAATTAAAACTTCTTTTACTGCACCAGCTGAAACAACAGAACTTAGTGATAATAAAACCATAGCAACTAATGATAAAATAGACTTTTTCATTTAAGACTCCCTTTTTTGATTTTGTGCTTTCTAGCATTAACTAGAAAGCTTTGTACACCATATGAAAAAATATTTTGCCATTGCACTATTACTATTATTACCAACTTAACTCTACTCTGACCTGATCTTCAAAATAAACTTACCATAGAGAGATGGAATCACTACTAAGGTTAAAAGAGTTGAAGAAATAATCCCTCCGATAACGACACTGGCCAGTGGCTTTTGAACCTCTGATCCGATACCACTTGATAGCATCATTGGAAGAAAGCCAAATACGGCCACGAGGGCCGTCATTAAAACCGGACGGAGTCTAACCATCGCCCCTTGTCTGACAATTTCAAGACCCTGGACTCCTTCGCTTTTGAGTTGATTAAAAAAGTTAACCAAAACAACACCGTTTAGGACTGCAATTCCTGATAAAGCAATGAAGCCTACTCCCGCCGAAATACTAAATGGAAGGCCATTTAAGATGAGGCCTACGACTCCTCCAACGAGTGCCAATGGCACACATGAAAATACCAGTGCTGTTTCTTTAACGTTTCCAAAAGCTGCATAGATCATCATTAAAACGATGATAAGAGCGATCGGAGTTAAAAGTAACAGGCGGCTTTTAGCAACCTGTAGATTTTCAAAGTTACCACCCCATTTAAAGAAGTAGCCTTGAGGTAATTTTATTTTTTCATCAACCAAGGCGCGGGCCTCAGTAACAAAACTTTGTGTATCTCGTCCTCTAAGGTTCACCAGTACAGCAGAACGCCTATTAGACTCTTCTCTCGTGATACTTCCAAAAGTTTCAGCAAACTCACTTGTTGCCACTTTTTCCATTGGTACAGTTAAGCTCTCACTGATGCCGATAGGAAGTTTTTTAATAACATCCAGATCACTTCTTTCTTCTTCGCTAAGCTTTACGATAATCGGAAACTTCTTTTCATTCTCGTACAGTGTTCCCGCCTCATAACCACCAAGGGCAATTTCAATAGTGTCTAGAACATCACCCGAAGAAGCTCCTAGCGAATTTAAGATTTCATCTTTTGGTATAATTTTTAAAACAGGAGAGGTCCCGGCCAGGTCTTCTTCAACATCTCCCGCGCCACGGACAGTTTCAATAATTTCTTTTGTCTCTTTAGCATACTTCATCAATTCTTTTAGATCAGGACCAAAGATCTTAACTGCTACGTCGGCCCTCGTTCCTTCAAGAAGCTCATTAAAGCGCATCTGAATAGGCTGTGAAGCCAGGTAATTTTGCCCAGGCAATTCATTTTGAAGCTTGGCAATCATTCTTTGAACAAGAATTTCATAGGTCTGTTTGCGTCCTTCAACCAGAGGCCATGTCTTAATATTATTTAACATAATATAGGTATCAGAGACGTTTACCCCCATTGGATCTGTTGCAACTTCACTTGTCCCAATTCTTGAGAAAACGTTTTCGACTTCAGGGAACGTGCGAATAATTGCTTCTGCCTTTTCTTGAAAAGCAATCGATTGATCAAGACTCACGTTAACTGGTCTGATCATGTGAAAGGCAAATGAGCCTTCGCTTAGCTGAGGCAAAAACTCTGATCCTCTGGTGAAAAATAATCCAACTCCCAAGGCAACACTGATAACAGCAACGCCAATAATCTTCATAGGATTAACAATAGAATAATTTAAAACTGGAAAATAGATTTTCTTAAAAAATTCCATGAATTTTGGTTCTTTTTCTTCAGCATCCCCTTTTAAGATTAGAGAAGCTAGCGCGGGAGCTGTTGTAAAAGAAAAAATAAGAGCACAAAAAACAGCAATAGCAAAAGTCATCGCCATTGGTAGGAACATTTTTCCTTCAATTCCCGTTAAACCAAATACCGGAATGAAAACAGCAACAACAACCAACTCACCAAACCCTGCCGCCAGTCTGATTTCAACCGTGGCATCATAAACTGCTTGCTTAACTTCTTCTTTCGTTAAATTTCTACCAAGTTTCTTTTTCAGTTCATGGATGTAGCGAACACAGTTATCTAAAACAATAACTGTCCCATCTACAATAATACCAAAATCAAGCGCTCCTAAACTCATTAGGTTTCCAGAGAGTCCAAGTGGCTTCATCACCATGAAAGTCGCAAGCAAGGTTAATGGAATTGTAAAAGCTGTAATGACGGCTGCTCTTACGTTACCGAGAAGAAGAAATAAAATAACGATAACAAGTGTCGCGCCCAATAATAAGTTATGCTCAACTGTTCCTAGTGTTGCATTAACCAGAACAGATCTGTCATAAACGACAGTCAACTTAACTCCAGGAGGAAGATTTTTTTCTACTTCTTTAATTTTATCTGCCACTCTTAAAGCAACGGTACGGCTGTTTTCACCGATCAACATCATGGCCGTTCCTAAAACAGCCTCTTTACCGTTTAAAGTCGCACTTCCCGTTCGCGTCTGCTTACCAAGAGAGACTTTTGCAAAATCTTTTATGCGAATAACCCTAAGA
Source organism: Bacteriovoracaceae bacterium UBA6153 (assembly GCA_002428265.1). Lineage (GTDB taxonomy): Bacteria > Bdellovibrionota > Bacteriovoracia > Bacteriovoracales > Bacteriovoracaceae > Bacteriovorax. The sequence continues at coordinate 95,411 of DIUR01000023.1, read as the reverse complement.
GATTCTAATTTCTTGACTGGAACATTTAAAATGGCCTTTTCGTCTTTTAATAATCCAATCCCCTGAATAAGAAATTGCTCAGCTGTTTGCTGAACGTTTCCCCCACCAACGTTTCTGTTAACTTTTTCAAGTGCCGCTGTGATGTCATTGAAGTGAATATTATAAGAAGTCATTTTAGCGACATCAGGCATGATGTGAAATTGCTTTTCATATCCACCACTAGTATTGATTTCTGCAACACCTTCAACGGTTAAGAGCCTTGGCTTAACTGTCCATTCCTGGATCGTTTTGAGTTCAATCAACTGAAGAAAACGCTTTTCTGGATCTGTTTCAGCTTTTTCAAAATCTAGAACGTATTGAAAAATTTCTCCAAGACCTGATGATATTGGCCCAATTTCTGCCGTGGCCCCTTTAGGTAAGTTCGCCTGAACTCCCTGAAGTCTTTCTGAAACGACTTGCCTTGCTCTATAAATATCAACTTTATCCTTAAAGACGATAGTCACTTGAGAAAGACCAAATCTTGTAATGGATCTGATGTGCTCTACATCTGCAATTCCTCTTAAAGAAGATTCAACTGGCTGAGTAATCGTTCGCTCGATCTCTTCAGGTGCAAGTCCTTCAATCGTTGTATTGACCTGCACTTGATTATTAGTAATATCAGGAACGGCATCAATCGGCAGACTTTGAAAGGCATAAAATCCTCCTACGGCCACCATTAAGGTCAACAGTAGGACTGTGTATCTATTAAAAACTGAAAAATGAATTATTTTATTTAACATACTTACTTCCAATTAATGTGAGTGAGAATCTGATAGGCCACCAGAAGCTGCGATCTCAGCGATCCTTAAAAAGCCAATCCCTTTTACTACAATCTGATCTCCCGCTGCTAAGTCTGGAGAGCTTACTCGAAAGTCATTCTTATTTTGAGAAAGTATTTTAAAATCTACTCTTTTATAGAATCCATTTCTTAATCTGTATAAATTGACTTCATTCAGACCTTTAAAGATGGCCTCTTTAGAGACCACAACAGAAGGAGCTGAGTAAGGCAAATTCACCAAACCAAATGTTTTAATACTTGCATCGTTTAGTTTAAATCCATCTGCACTGACTTCGTTTGCATGATCATCGTGATCACCGTGCTCGCCATGCTCATCCTTGTGCTCGTCCTTGTGCTCATTTTTGTGATCGTCCTTGTCCTCATCTTGGTGATTATCCTTATGATCTTTTTTGTGATCATGCTTTTCTTCGACTACACCTTTTTTATAACCATGTACTTTATGATCTGTCTCATTTCCATACGCGAGAGTAAAAAAACTAAATATTATTATTTTCAACATATAAACCTCTTAATTTAAAATAACTTTCAAAAACACTTGCTCTTAACTCTTCTGCTGTCTCCAGGAAATCGACGTGCGAACGGTAGGCTTCCAGATAAGTAAGAGGAGAAATACTTCCAGTCTCAAATGATTTCTTTATCCTTTTGATATCCTGGTCTAACTTTTCAAACGTTGGCATTAACTGCAATGCTTGAGAGTTTTTTGTAAAACGCTGTATGAGAATTTCTTTATTAAAAAGTGCATCTCTATTACCTCTTTCTGATTCAAGCGCACTAATCTTTCTCGCCTGCTCAACATACTCTCCATTTGCATTACTGAAACTTGGCAGATCAAATGAGACTGCAACGCCAAAGCGATACTCATTGATAGAGTCGATGCGCTCTCTGGAAAAACTTGGTCCGATTTTAAAATTGTTAAATGTTCTTATAGCATCGTACTCCGTTGAGTTTTGAACTAGTTCATTTTTAATTTTTAAATCTTTTAATGTGATTAGATTTTCATCATTAAAATTTTCTAGTTTCAAATTTTTTACAATCGTAGTTAGAGTTTTATAATCTACACTGCAGTCAATTCCTGCCCATTTTTTCAAATTAAGCTGATCTTCAAAAATCTGGTCCTCAATTCTTGATCTTTTTAAAAGAAGATTGCTTTTAAGCAGACTTAATGAACTTAAAATAATTTCTTCATCACGGCTTCTGATAGGCCTTGATTTATAGACAGACTCTGATGAGTTCAGCGTCTCTATCAGACCATTTAACCTGTCCTTAAAGAAATAATTTTGTGAGACTTTAAAAAGCGATAAGGCCACTTCTGAGAGCCTACCTTTGTAGTCTTTTTCAAAATCTGAGCGCATTAAATTTCTTTCTGAATCGCTGATTTTTTTGAGAAGTCCCTGCTTGGCATAGTCAGTTACGTTAAACATAATTGCTGCAGTAATTTCTTTATTACTAGAGTTATCTTTATCGATATCAATTCCGGCCGAGACTTCTGGACGAATCTTTCTAATGGAGTCTTCATAACGAAGGTTTGCCAATTGCGTATGAGCTTCTTTGTATTGTTTTTCCAATGGTGCTTGATTTAAGAGTTCAATAACACCTTCAATATTTTGAACATTGCAGCTACTTGCAATGGACTCAAATGAAAGCATCATTCCCATCAAGAAAGCGAGTTTCAACATAAGTAATTCCTTAATAAATGATATTTAAAAATAATGTGGAGAGGATTTTAGATAATTGGCGGTTTATCGAGAGAGAGAATAATTTGCGGATAAATTGCAGATGTAAAAACGTAAGGTGCTTTTGAAATAACAATAACAGGTATTGTCGTTGTATAAGTCGGGAAATTAATAAATAAGTTATGACATACCATTGAACATAGGCAGTGATGGCCTTCAGAGTCTTGTGAAGATTTCTCTGCTGAATTTGAATGAGACTCAACTGAACTAGTTACACTATCATTGCAGCTTTCTTCACTGGGAAAACAAACATTTACACTTGTAACGACAAGAGCAAACATTATCAGCAATTTGGCAAAAAAGTTTTTCATAAAATTTTTAATATTCTACTAAGAAAGTAACTTTAATGCCAGAAGTTTAGGAAAATATTAAACCCATAACTCGTAAAACTTTCTCTCTAGCCACTCCCTGTGTTCAGGTGCCGCTATTTGAATCAGGGCATGGGCGCGCTCTTCTATGGTTAAACCATGTAAGTATGCGACTCCATATTCTGTCACAATATAATGGACATGGGCCCTGGTCGTCACCACTCCTGCTCCGGGCTTTAAAAATGGAACAATCTTACTTTCGCCCTTAGACGTTTTTGATGGAATCGCAATAATGGGTTTTCCACCGTTGGAGATCGCTGCCCCTCTGATAAAATCCATCTGCCCACCGACTCCGGAATAAATTCTTGACCCGATTGAATCAGAGCAAACCTGTCCACTTAGATCTATCTCAATAGCACTATTAACTGCGATGACCTTAGGGTTTGTTGCAATAATTGTCGGATTATTTGTGTAAGAGCAATCAAGAAGCAAAACTTCAGTATTGTCGTTGATGAAATCATAAACTTTTTTAGTTCCAATAACAAAACTTGAAACAATTTTTCTCGGATGCTTCTTTTTATACTTACCAGTAATAATTCCTTTCTCGTATAAAGGAATGACTCCATCAGAAAACATCTCTGTATGAATACCTAAGTCTTTATGATTCCCCAACATGGATAAGACTGCGTTTGGAATAGCACCAATACCCAATTGAAGAGTTGATCCGTCTTCGATAAGTGCAGCGATATTTCTTCCTATCGCCAATTCAACTTCAGTATTAATAGCGACTGGGCTTTGATAAAGAGGAACTTCTTTAAGAACTGCTTTTGTAATTTTAGAATAATGAATCTGCTCACCAAAAGTTCTCGGCATCATGGGATTGATTTGAGCAATAATAATTTTTGCAGTGTTGATTGCAGAGATACTCACATCGACAGAGGGCCCTAGACTGCACATACCATGAGCATCTGGCGGAGTAAGTTGGACTAAGGCCACATCAAGCTTGACTCTCCCGTTGTAAAAGAGGTGTGGAATATCACTTAAAAAAATAGGCACGTAAGAAGAAGCTATATGATTATTACTTGCCTTTCTTACGTTACTACCATTAAAAAAAGCGTGAAGCTTAAAACTTTCTTTATACTGATCAAGCGCATAGCTTGCATCCCCTTCAGTGTGAATATGATAGATATTCACATTCTTAAGTTCAGGTGCGCGCGCCACCATGGCCTTTACCAAGAGATCCGGAGTCGCTGCTGCTGAATGAATGAAAACATTGTTATCAGACTTGATTTCTTTTAGGGCCTCTTCGGCCGAGACATACTTAATCATTTTTTTAACCTCTTAGCTTTCTCTAGTAAGTCTATCTTACTATTTACCTTCATTTATGAAACTAATATGCATCATGTTTTAACCAAAATTTTGACCAAAGTTGTGATTTTTTCTTTGCAAAGGTTACTCAAAAGCATATTTATTCACAACAATATTAGTCATAGGAGCATTTCATGAAAAAAGCGTTATCAATGATTCTTTGTGCGGGATTTATGAGCTCAGCTTTCGCTAAAGATAGCGACTGGAAAATTTGTAAAGGTGAAGCGACTCTTTATGGCGATAAAGTAAATATTATCGTTAATCTTTTTGAACATAGAAATGGTGATGGCAGAGCAACTGATCTTACATTAATCTACGGTTCAAATATTCTTGGTGGTGGATTTAATTCAACAGAAAGTGATGCTGGTGGAGTGATGCTTAAAAACGATAATTCGTTCTTCAGAGGAAGAGCTGCTGTAAATTACGAAACGAGCACTCTTGCCTTAAGAGGAGTCCTTTCTCTTTATGGAGAAACAACATCTCTGATTTCAACTTTAGCGTGTGATACTTTAATTAACTAAAAAATCGGCCTGATCCTGAAGCTTAAATTTCAGGATCAGGCCTATAACTTACGACAGTTCTAAAATATCAGCTTCAATTTTCATAAGATTTTCTTTTTCGACTTTATACAATCCATAGATAATTTCTCTATTACCTTCTTCGACTGCATTGTCATCAAGGTCACGCTTTAAGGGCTGTTTTAAATCATTTTCATATTTTAAAATTCTTTCCCTGATTTGCTGACCTTTCAATTGAAGTTGTTCTATTGTCATATCCATTTTCTTATCCTTAAAATTTTATTAATTATCTTTTTTTACCAAGTGTGCTTTCAATTGAATGCTTAATCTTTTCAGCGGCCCCCATGACAGCTTCATCAACAGAGTCGGCATCATGGCTGACAGCAGTCGTTTTTCTTCCAATTATACGTGCTTCCATCGTACAACGTTTATCATTGAATCCTACTTTAGAACTATTTTGGTCACTAATATGAACCCCTACGTGAGAGATCTGATCACGAAAATTACTTACTGCGCTTTCAACGACGTTATTAACGTAAGCAGAAAATTTTTCGGATCCCTTAATGTGGTTGTCTGTGTTGACTTGAATATCCATTTGTAACTCCCTTCTGATAATAAAAAACAAGACGATTTTCTTGCTTCTTATGTAGTTACACATTTCGTGCCAATCATATAGTGTACATTCACCTTGAAAGATCAATTAGATGACTAAAGTTAAAGGTCATTAAGGGACGCTAAATTGCATAATGCCCCGAAAGTTATACTGATTTTTTTTCTGATTCGGTAAGCTCTCGCCACTCACCTTTAGGAATATCATTGAGCTTCAAGTTACCTATTTGTACTCTGATTAATCTCAGGACATCAATTTTTTGAGTCTCGAGCATTCTTCTGATTTGTCGATTTTTGCCCTCATATAACTCGACTTCAATCCAGCCATTTTTGTCACCGGAACGAATGAGTTGAAATTTTGCGGGAAGAGTTTTTTCGCCATCTAACAAAATGCCCGCAGAGAATTGTTCAAGCATTTCTGCAGATGGAATAGGATTTGTCTGCACATGATAAATTTTTTTCACGTGAGTTTTAGGGTTCATTAACTTTTCGGCCCAAACATGATCATTAGTAAAAAGAAGTAATCCTTCACTGGCCTGATCTAGTCGTCCTACTGCCTGAATGAGTGGGCCCTTCCACTCCTTCAGGCATTCATACACCGTGGCACGATTCTTTTCGTCATTTCTTGTAACGATAAGACCTCGTGGTTTGTTGAGAATGAGATAATGCATTTTTTGGGCAACAGCTCTGGCGCCTGCGATTTCAATTATGCAGCGGCTGTCAAAATAAGTCAGAGGAACTTTGCAGACCTGGCCGTTAACTTTTACTTTTCCCTCTAAAATAGCAAGCGCGGCTTCTTTTCTACTAAGAAGTCCGCGCTTCGAGATCAGTCGTTCAAGTTCAATCTTGGCCATTTTTTATTGCGATTATTTTCTTGGCGGACAATCTGCCTTTAGCTCAACTGGATTAATTTCTGAACAAGTGCCAATCTCAAAAGCTTGGATTGGAGTTGTGTGCTCAGCTCTTACTTGAACAAATTTCCCTTCACATTTATAAAGACCGTTTGCAAGACCATCAACTTTTTCACCAACTTCAAAAGTTCCTACTGATAGCTGGCTTCCGTATCCAACACACCAAGTTTTAACATCTCTATTAACGATTAGTTGTAATCCCATCTCTCCCGTTCCTTTTTTCAAAAAAACTTCATTGAAGATCATAGAAGATGGCGCTGCAGCCATTGCCGATGTTGATAGTAGTGCTAATCCTAGAATTAATTTTTTCATCATATTTCCTGTGTTGTGTGTGAATAAAAATTCCCGACGAATAGTTTTACCCGTAATTGAATCCAATTAACAACTTTTTTGCTTTGAGTAATACTGAAAAATGATAAATGGTAATAAAATTTAAAAAGATGGTTATAACGCAAAATTAGTTTAACAACTGCGCCATAAAGACACACTGCAAATAAGGCCTTCTTTATTGCCTTGATCCCCCTTTCATTGATATAACTAAGATGTGAAATTTCAATTCGTTAAATCTCTTATATTGGCACTTGCTATAACTCTCATTCCATTAAGTGCATGGGCATCGTCTGATATTGTCGTTATCGTCAACGTCCAGAATCCATTATCTTCAATCAAAGTCAGTGAGCTCGATAATTTTTTTATGAAAAAAACCCGAGTCTGGCCCAATATGGATGTCGTGAGATTTTTTGATCACAGAGATGAGCATCCCAACCGCAAAATGTTTTTAAAAAAGTATGTTGAAAAAACATCGAGAGAAGTTGAGCTCTATTGGATTGGTGAGAAAATCTATACTGGCAATATTGCACCTATTCAAATCACTTCAGATTCTATGATGGTCGCGATGGTTTCAAGGTTCCCTGGAGGAATCGGTTACGTTTCAAAATCATTCAAGCTTCCAAAGACTGTTAAAACGCTAAAGATAGTAAAGGATTAACGTGAAGAGCATGGTGGCATTCGAGCAAAAATCATCGATCGTAAAAAGACTGAGAACAGTCATGACGTCGATCGTAATTTTTATTCTATTATGCTTTCTTGCCATCTACGTTTCTAACTTTAACCAGCTCGAAGATATTCAAAGCCTAAGCACTGCTAACAATCTCTTGAGTCTCAATACTCAGGCCATTGAGAGTTTAAACTCAACTGAGCAAAATATGAACGTCATCTTTGTCAGAAAAGATGTAAGTGAGCTCAGATATAAATTTGATGAAAATCTCAAAGTAACAAAACGCCTGCTATTTGATAGCATGTTGCAATCTAAAGATGATCCTACCCTATCGGGCTACCTTAACGATGCGATTGCTGCTTTAAATGAACTGGAAGCAAGCCACGAAGTGATCTTCCAGAAAATCCAGAACATTCATAAAATCAACAGCCAGACAAAAATTGAAGAACTCAATGCAGATCTGTTAGTTGCCAACCAGTATTTGATGGACTCAAAAGAGATACTGAGAAAAATTCAAATCTATATTACAAAACAAAACGAAGGAATTTTTACTTCAATTTATAAAAATCGTTATCGCCCTTTAATGATTGCGATTGTTCTGTGTATTCTCTTTTTAACTTTTGTTATTACGATCGGATGGACTATTGCCCGAAATGCGACCAAGTCTATCGTCAACCTGCTCACGGCGACCGAAAAAGTTGGCCAAGGCGATATCAACTACCAGGCCCCTATTCTCGAACATGATGAGATAGGCAGAATGACCTATGCCTTTAACAGAATGGTTACTTCTCTTCAGGCCAACCAAGATCAACTCAACCTAGCAATGGAGAGAACAAATTCTCTTCAAAGTATTACAGAGTCTTTTTCAGAAGCATTGACTCCTGATCAAGTTTTTGAAGTTGTCTTCAAGCAAGTTTTCACAGACATGAAGGCCATGACTGGATCCATTATTTTATTATCTGAAGACAAACAGAATCTGGAAATGAAACGCCAGGTTGGTTACAGCGAAGAAATCTTAGAAAAGTGGAGTAAATTCCCCCTTTCTGTTCACACTCCAGTGAGTGATGTTATTAAAACAGGAACTGCACTGTTTTTAACTGCTGATGAAATTAAAGCTTATCCTACATTAGATAAAGTTGATCGCTTAAGTGACACTCACTACCTGATTTACCTCCCTCTTATTATTGAAGGAAAGGCCCAGGGTGTTCTATGCTTTAGCTTTCCAAATACAAAAGTTTTCGACAGGCTTGAAAAAGATTTTATGATTGCCCTGGCAAGACAGTGCTCTCAGGCCATTCATCGCTCTCAACTTTACGACGATGCTAAAAAAGCGATTGAAGTCAGAGATGAGTTTCTTTCAATTGCGTCTCATGAATTAAGAACCCCACTGACCCCATTAAAAATGCAGATTCAAAGTGTCGCCCGTCAACTAGGTCAGGACAATTTTTCAACGTTGACTCCTGAGCGTTTAATAAAAATGGTTGAAACTTCTGACCGTCAGATCTCAAGACTTTCTGTTTTGATTGACGACCTATTAGATGTCACTAGGATTTCAGCTGGAAAACTCTCTCTTAATAAAGAAAATTTCAGCATGGCCGAAATGGTAAATGATGTTGTTGGCCAATACGCCCATCAGTTTAAATACACTCACTCGACTGTTGAAGTAGTGATCGTCAGTGACATGATAGGATTCTGGGATAAAGTAAGAATTGAGCAGGTCATTATTAACCTACTTACGAATGCTGCTAAGTATGCACCTCAAAGACCTATTCTTACTAAAGTCTTCACAGAAGGTGACACCGTGGTCGTCCAAGTCACTGATCAGGGACCGGGAATTTCAACTGAGAACCACGATAGGATCTTTAAGCGTTTTGAACGCGTAAGTGATAAGCAAAACATTGGTGGCCTAGGTCTTGGTCTTTATATCTGCAAACAGATCGTAGAAGCTCATCGTGGAAAAATCTATGTTAAGAGTATCGTAGGAGAAGGCGCTACTTTTACTCTGGAACTACCTCAGAAGTAAGTCCTAATTCAGTTGCAGAGGCCATAATAAAGGCTTCAGACGGCGCTTTAAAGGACTCTAGCCTGCCATCATTCATCACCATTAAGTAATCAAGATCAGCGACTGTACCAAGCCTGTGTGCAATAACTAAAACTGTTTTATCTTTTAACTCACGTCTTAGCACTCTTTGAATTTTTGCATCAGAGACGACATCAACACTTGCGGTTGCTTCATCTAGCATAATAATTTTTGCATTTAAAAGTAAGGCGCGTGCCAGACAAAAGAGCTGTCGTTGTCCTTGAGATAAATTAGCACCACCATCACTAATGGGAGTCAAAAGTCCCAATTTAAAACTTTTTACCAACTCATCCATTCCTGTATCAGCTAACACCTTCCAGATTTCTTCATCTGTTTTTCTAAAGTATGGATCAAGGTTACTTCTCAAAGTTCCCATAAAAAGTGTCGGGTCTTGAGGAATAATGGCGAGTCTCGATCTAAGAGTTGCTAAATCAACTCCTGCGATATCAACCCCATCAATCTCAATGCTGCCTTCATGAATATTGATAAATCTATAGAGCATTTGAAAAAGCGTTGTCTTCCCCGCTCCGGTTCTTCCGACAATTCCAACCTGCGCTTTAGCGGGAATAAAAACATTTAATCCTTTAACGACTTCAGGAAGACTTTCATCATAGCGAGCATGCACCCCAATAAAATGGATTTGCCCCTGAGAAGGCCAGTTATCATCAACAGCACAAGCCGCTTCAGTCACAAATAATTTTTCTGGAGATATCTGAGTCATGAATCTAATTCGCTCAATTGAAGTCATACGAGATTCTAAATCTGAAAGGATTCTTATTCCCCAGTTAAGTGCTCCCCAAAATGACATTGAGTAAAGCGTGACTAATCCGGCAGTCGCCGCAGTTAAATGTCCGTGGCCTACGCTATAGATTAGACACAAACCAGTTGAGCCGGAGATAAGGCCACCAATCATAGGAATACGAATTGAAAACCATCTGTTTAATAAAAAGTTATTAACAAAGGCCTTTTGGCTTCTTTCAAGATTATTAAAAAATTGCTCTCTAAACCACGCTTGCTTTTTATAAGCACGGATGACCGGAAGACCACCCAGAGTTTCTTTAAAATGAGCGTAACGTGGAGACCTGGCAATCGAATCCATTCTCTTGGCTTCTCTTGCAGAAGCTCTATAGGCCAGCTGAATTTGCCAGTAAACATATCCCACAGGGATAATGGCCAATAATACGAATGGCACAGAAAAAATAATTAAACTAAGTGAGACGATAATCTGAAACAGTGAAAAAACTGCTGCTTCAAAACTCCACTGAAGTTGAATATCCACAGACTCAAGGTCTCTTGAAAATCTTTGCAATAAGCGCCCAACCGGAGTTGTATCAAAAAATCTGACTGGTGCTTTTAAAATAGAGCTCAGCATTTTATCGTGCAGGTCTATACCGGCCTGAATCCCTCTTTTAAGCCAGAAAACTTTACTTCCCATCTGAGCAACAAGGCTCACCAGTGCAATCGCACCGTAGATCATGACACCTCTAATAGCAGTCATCTCTGCAGGGTGACCTGTGAAATAACTCAGCCACCATTGATTGATGAGAGGGAAAACTGAAATTGAAAGTATACCAATAAGAAGCAAAAAGATGTTCCAGTATTGGAACTTACCTTCTCCGCCTAATGCCAACACGTAATCCCAGTAAAGAGACCCTTTCACGGCCCCTTCTTCTCTATCTTCATCACTCATCAGTCTCGTCTCAGTCGTCTTACTTTCACCTTTTAAGGTTTCTGTAATATCTGAGTCTTTTTCAATCGCATTGACTTCAAGATGGTGTGAATAAAATGTTCTGAAATTTTCTGAACGATGAATCAACTCACTCAATGTTCCATCAGCCTCAACAACTCCTTTATTTAAAAAGATGACTCTATCAAATTTTTCTAAGGCCTCAAGTCGATGAGTTGTGAGAACAACCGTTTTATTCTTCCAGGCATTAAGAATTAAATTATCTACTAATAATTTCTCAGTGTGAACATCAACAGCAGACAAAGGATCATCAAGTAAAATGATGTCTGGATTTTGCATGTAACATCTTCCCAGCGATAGTCTTTGTTTTTGACCACCTGAAAGATTCACGCCCTTTTCACCGATTTCTGTCATCAACCCACCAGGCAGATGAGAAATATCTCGCTCCATAGCAGTAAAATGCAGAGTCTCTTTAATTTTTTCTTCGGAAATATTCTCCAGTCCCATAACCAGGTTTTCAAGAACAGTGGCGTTCATGATGTAGCTTTCCTGACTAACATATCCAATATCTTCGACTGAAACTGAAACGGCCCCAGTGGTTGGTTTATATTCCTGAAGTATTAATTGAAGCAGAGTGGTTTTTCCAGAACCCACCTCACCAACGATAGCGGTAGTTGAGCCTTTTGGAATAGAGAGGTTTAAATTTTTAAGTTTAAAATTTCCATTATCACTTACATATTCAACTTTATCAAAAATGATATCAGCACCGTTCATAAAACGCGCATCAGTGACAACTCTGTCATTAACAGTATCGGCAGATAAAAAGCTGATTATTCTTTTTGAAGAAACCCAAGCATTGATAAGTCTCGAGAGAACTCCCGGCAAATGGCCGATAGGTTCCTGCATAAGACCAAAAAGTGAAACACATGTTAATACCAGTGCAGGAGTCAGTGTCTCGCCTCTTAAAACATGTACCCATAAAGCGACAAACAACACGAGAGTTGATACGGCAACAAAACTTAGCCCTGAGAGCATTTCTGCTTTTGCCAGACTTTTTCTAGCTGCCACTTCATCATTTCTGACGACGCCAATTTGCTGGGCAATTTCTTTTTCCCAAACAAAATATTTTACGAGCCTCATCGACTGAAGAGTCTGCCCCATTAAAGAGACGCGATGATCTCTTTGTTTCATCATCTCATCTTCAAGGTGCATAAAATTTTTAGCAATCTTTCTAGTGATCGGAGTAAGGATAGCAAGAATGGCGACAGCGATAAAGGCCGTCCATCCCAGATAATAAAAGAGCATCGAGACTGAACCAGTCAAAAGCATCGTCGCCCAGCCCATATCCCCAATCATCATGGGAACATCAGCAATTGATTCACTATCTGAACTCATGTGATTGACGACATCTCCAACATTCACACTTTGACGTGAACGCTGAGATAGCTTTAAGGCCTGTTCAAAGAGCAAGCGATTAAGCCTGGCAATAATAAGTGTGTTTGTTCTCAAGGTTGCATAAAAATTATGCTGATACCCGATTCCCATCACAATACCAATCATCCCAATACCAAGAGCAACCGGAATGAGTTGAGCAAAACTCATTTGTCCATTTTGGAGTAGGGTTAATTTCGTAATGAATTGATTAACAAGGATGGGAGTAGATAAACTCGCCAGGATTCCCATCGTATAAAACGACCAGGCACGAATAATAAGTTTTTTATTTTCTTTGAGAAGTTGTTTTAAGAATTTTTTCTGTGATGTTAAATCAAGTGGTGGCACAACTTCTGAGCGATCAAGGTCTAGCTCAGGGGGCACAGGCATAAGATCTTCATAACTGAGGATTTTTTTCTGCCCGGTTTTAACAAGAGGAGAAACATTGAAGAAAAAGAAGTTTTTTAGACTTGCCAGCATAGCATCATAAATTACACAATTATGCTGACCAAGTCATATGAATATTTAGTTATTTATTAACCTGAACTTCTTTGATATTTCCACAGTTGGCCGAAAGCCATTTTCCCTTCTGATCAATATCCATTCTCTCCTGCGCGCCTTTAACTTTTGTATTTACGAGGGCATTTCCAGTATAACTTGTCGGACTTGTTAGAGTGAACTCTCCCGTCCCAGAAGTTTCACTTCCTCCAGTACAAGTAAATTTCATTTTGACATGAGTGTCAGTTCTATCAATCACTTCTGTCTTACAGTTCTGCCCCTGATTTTGTGGGATATCTAAATTTTCGGCCTGAGTTTTTGAGATACAAACTTTTACATTATTACCTTTGCCGCTGATGCCCAAACCTTTACTGGCCATGATTTCTTCCATCATTTTGCGCTGCTCTGGAGGCATATCTGCTAATTTTTTCTTCATATCGGCCAGTGCCTTTTCTACTTTCCCACTGTCACTTTTGATGACAAATGAATGCTCCCAAAGACCGGGCTTCATATTAGAGACTGCGTATGATGAAAAACTAAGTGTAGATAAAAGAGCTGTGAGTAAGAATTTTTTTTGAATATTATTTTTCATGGAGATCCCCGCTAAAAAATTTGAGTGCATTTAAACTTACTCAAATATTTTTTAGCGGGCAATATTTTAAATTTTAAAATCACCGGCGCAAGTTGCTTGCTGCCACTTTGCTTCTCTCGGTCCGTAAATAAAGACAACTCCGCCATTAATCTCATCTGAGCCTTTCATTAAATTAATGACATGATCGATATAATTTTTACTAACCATAGGACATCCAGCTGACATAATAGCTGCCCTAGAATTAGTTACCATCAAGTGCTTATGGATAACGACTGTGCGTGCACATGCATTGTCATTGACTCCATCTTCAAGCCCATGAAGAACCAGGCTTCTTCCAAACTTCCCTTCGTACTCTCCACCCGCTACATAAAAGCCACTGGAAGGTGCATTCGATCCAGGATCGTTGCTGAAGTACCTGGCATGCTTAACTGAATTGTTGTTCTCAGAAAGCCTTGTATTGAACATGCCGGCCTCAAATTTACCGTGAGCAACGGCCATTTTAGAAATAGCTCCTGTTTGCCTATCAACAAGAAACATTCTTCTGTCATTGCTTGGAGCTGTATAATCAATAAGTGCAAAGACTCTTTTTTTATCCAGAGTGATTTGAGAGTCTCCAGAACATCTGTTTCCTGTGCCGGGACTATTAGAAAGTGTTTTTTGAAAAATAGTATTTTCGTGTTTTTCAAAAAAACACTTCACATGACTTAATGCTTTTGAATTAAGATTTTCTTTTTTAAAATTGGCTTCGATAGTTGACCACGGAAGATAATCCGCGCGAAGTTGAAAAGAAAACATCAGTAGAGAAAAGACAAAAAGTTTTTTTTGTTTATGCATAATATACCTCGTCTATCAATTCTACCTTGATAGAGATCTCTCTGCGGGTGAGGGAGAAGTTTTCCCACACCCGACATGAGAGATCGGATATATTAATTATTTAAGGAACAGTCTTGTCTGCCTGACGATCATTCTTAATCGTTCTAATACAGTCGTTATATCCTGCTTCCCCTTGCTCAAACACTTTTCCCTCATAAGTTTTACAACTAGTTGTGGTCGTAGCAGAGCTTGCAGGTGTGACATCATTCAAATTATTATGTGCTGGTGGTTGCTGGGCCGAGAGTGTCGACTCTTTTATATTTCCTAATTCAGCAGCTGTTCGTGCTGATGTTTTTTTAGTAGCCGTCTGTGCCGGTACACGTTTTACATCACCGGTATTGGCAACAGAAATAGGAGTTGGATTAATTGAAGCCCCACTCATACTCTGCCCTATACTAAAAGCATAAGCACTCATTGAAAGAAAAAATGCCAGTAATAAAAATGTATACCGGGACATATAAACCTACCTTTTATTATCTAGGATGGTGAGCCGACTTAGTCACATGCTTTTGAACTTTCGCAATAAAGTTTCCCGATAGTCTCGTCCCAAATTTTCTCAATCCAGATATTTCTTTCTGAAGAGTCGGGTATTTTTCCAAGTCTCTGACCGTGAAACCTCTAAGCTTCATGAATTGGAATCCCATTTCATTAAGAATAGTGTTATCGAGGTTTTTTCTCATCTTAGGAAACATGTCCTCTTCTTCTTCTTTAATGTGATGCTCAACCAACTCAGCAAGAACCTTAAGTTCAACTTCAAGTTCATCACTTAAAGTACGAAGTCCAGTAAGTGCAGTTGTTAACATCTTAACTTTTGCATCTGTAATCCCGTGCTCAATCTCTCCCTCAATGGTTATCTTCTTTAATGGCTCAACTTTAATGATCGGAGCATAGACTGCTTTTTTTTCTGCTTCTGAATGTTTATGAAGAGCATCTAAAAATGATCTGGCCTCTTTAAGTTTTAATTTTTTATCTTCTTCGTCATCTTTTAAAATCTTGATACAGCTTTTTAAATAGCGATGATCCATTTTTAGAATTTCAGTAATATTAAATTTATCGTTTTGAAGAATTTCATCTAACGTTGCTGTTGTCATCTTCGACCTCCAAGGTAAGACTTACTATTAATGATTTATAGAGCAAAGTTGAAGCCAAGATTTTCAAAGGGCTTTAGAGTAATAAGTAACCGAAATGAACATATCAGGCAGGTATTTTGGACAACTTTCCCCGAGACTCACTTTCTTCAGGATGAAGAAAAAGGTAGCCTTCGAGACTTAAAAATACCGTGAAAGACGAATAATATGCCCATACTAAAAAAACTAAAAGTGTCCCTGCTGCTCCATATACAGAGCCCAGTGCAACGTTTTTGAAGTAATAACCTAATAATATTTTACCAATCAAAAAAGCAATTGAAGTAAAAACAGAAATCATCAAGGCGGATTTGACTTTAGGTGTTCTCGAAGGAGCAAAGTAATAAATGGCGGTAAATATCATCATATTCATCAGAAAACTTAAAATTAGAGAAAAAATTTGCCCGCCAATACTATCATCTATTTCAGTACCAATAAAATATTTCATAATATTTGAAACAAACATCGAAGCAATAAAAAGAATTGCTGCTCCAATGACAAACCCCATTGAGAAAATTCTCTCCTTAACCACTTCAAAAAAAGGCTTAATTGCTTCCGGGTCATGATGTCCATAAATACTATCAAGAGAAAATCTTAGCTGAATAAAAAAGATAGAGGCTGTAAATAGTAATGTTGCCACACCTATTATTCCAGAAATTGATGCCAGGTTAATAAGTTGATTAGCATTATTAAAGATCATTTCAGTGATACTTCCTACTTCCGGCCCCATAACGAAATATGTTTGAGTGATGAGCTCCGTCTGAATTTTATTTCCTAGCAGTGCTCCTATCTGGAGCAGAATGAGTAAAAATGGAGCAATCGCAAGGGCAGCATAATAAGACATCGCTGACGAATGAAAAAAGATATTATGTTTTAAAATAAGAAAGATAAAATCTCTTACTTGAACATAAAAATGTTTAATTGAGGAAGATATTGCTGAGATAGTCATTATTTCTAGCTCGCTGTAATAAATAAATTCACCGGGTCTTTGGCCTCTTTTTGTTCTGGCAAAGACTCGGTGAAATAATAAAGTCTATAAAGAAAAAACTGAACTCTTACTTGTCCAATATTTTTTATTAGCCTCTAAAGAAAAATAACCATGCTAGTACACAGACAAAACCTGGTACGCCTAAAAACCACATTAAGATTGGCACACCAACTTTTCCGTTGACGTTATCAATTAGTAGATCCGATTTTCTCTTGAACAGCTTCATAGTTACTCCCTTAAATTTATTTGAATGCCACTTATGCTTCAGTTGATGAAGCGATATCGTGAGCACCTGTTACTTCTAATAATTGTTTTGCTGACTTGATAGAGTCTGAAGTGTCACAGTGAACCGAAAGAAGAATTCCTCCATCTTTTACTGAGCCTTCATATCTTTTAGCCTCATACTCAGGGATACCTAGACCCACAAGTGCTCCACTAACACCACCAACAGCTCCACCTGCACCAGCACCTGCAATAGCCGCCATAATTGGGCCGGCTGCCACTAGAGGTCCGATACCAGGAATTGCCAATGCTCCCATACCTGCTAACCATCCAAGAGTTCCACCTACAACAGCACCTGTTCCGGCACCTGCAGCAGCACCTTCTGGAGCTTTTGTATGCTTTTCATGAGCGAACTCACGCGTGCTATTTTTATCCGGCATTAGAACCGAAATATCTGTCATTCTGAATCCCGAAGTTTTCAGACGTTCAACTGCATTTTCTGTAGATGTACGAGTATCAAAAATTCCGAATACAGATACATTTTTTCCATCATGGCCCATAGTTTTCATCTTCTTCTCCTTGAATTATTTAACAACACTTATTTGGTTGTAAATTTTATGTTTTGGTGCCGTTGTATAAGCATGTTTAAGAATTGCTTCTCTTTCCATATCTGTATTCACTGGCCCTTTTAAAGTTATGCCGTTATTTAAAACGATAACCTTTACGTTTTTAGCTTTAGTTGAAAGAGTGTCATCTTTCATAAGTTCCTGACGAATTTTTTTAACCATGGCAAGATCAGCTGGTTTATTAGACTGATCACCGGCCGTAATTTGTTCCTCTTGAGAAACAACTCTAGGATTAGGAGTCGCTTCTTGTTTTGCGAATGCACCTGTTGATACAAAAGTTGCTGCGATAGTAAGTGTTAAAAGTAAAGTTTTCATAATTTCCCCTATTAATTTTTATTCATATAAAAGAAGCCTCGAAATCTATCGAGGCTTCTGAAAATTCTTTAAAGTTAGATAGTGATTGGAAAACTAACACTTAAAACCATCGATTCATTTTTGTACTCAACATCTCCTCTTGAATAGTTCGGTGTAAAAACACCAACTTCTTCAAGTCTTGTATTGTCGTATGTAATTTTCTGGTACTCTGCATTTAAGCTCACCATTGCTAATTTTATACCGGCACCAACTCTGTACCCTGAACCACTTTCAAATCTTTCTTTAACATTTTGTCCTTTATCAGGATCAACCTCACCAGCGACAACCCATCCGGCCCAAACACGAACACCAAGTGGTGTCGGCATTTGAAAACCAACAACAGGGCCTACGTTCCATGCTTTTGCATCAACGTCTTGATTAAGTTTGTTATCTTTAAAAGTTGGAAGTGAGTAACGAGCGTCTGCTGCTAAAAAGATTGAATCCATTACATGGAAACCAACTCTTGCACCAACACCGAAACCATCCATTTCTGTTTCTGCACTATCAATTGGTGATGGGAAATTTACATCTCCGCGACCTCTTTCCCAAGTAAGCATCGGTTCAACGAATAAACCTGCTCCGTCTGCTGCTTGTACTGCGCCTGTAAATGCCATCATCATAGATGTAGCTAGAACTAATTTTTTCACTGAAATCCTCCTTGAGATTTATTTATCTATTAATCAACCGCGTCTTCTACTTTATCTCCAACATTTTTTGCTGAATTTTTAATTTTTGTACCAATACACTTCATTTTGCCGTTAACCATTTCACAAGTTTCGTTTTCAACTTTTCTTGCGCCTTTCTTAACAGCTCTTTTAGTGTCGTTAGCAGCTTCTGATACTTTTTCTTTTACAGTGTCATCAGCAGCAATCGCGTGATTAACAGTAAATGTCCCCATTACAGCTGTTGTAATAAAAGCAGTGAACAATGTTTTCAGATTTACTTTCATATTTCCCCCTCAGGAATTAGTTAACAATCTTGCGTTTTTAATTAACGAAGATCTTTATGTCTTTTACGTTCAATTTCAGCACTACCGATAAAACTCATTAAGGCAAAGATAAAGAATACTGAAAGAACCATTTCACCTAGCTCAGTTGAAATTCCAGCTACTCCAAATGCTCCAAAAAGCATTGCAACTAAACCTAAAACAAAAAATGTGATAGCTGCTTGTAACATGACAGGACTCCTTTTTTTCGTTACTCGTTACGTTGATTAATACTTATTCAACACAAAAAGGGATATAGCAGAATGTATGCCAAGATTTTGATATTGATTTCTTAGAAGAAAAGATGGACTCAAAACAACTTGAGGATAATTTGGACAAAGATTCTGGACAAGTTTACCCGTGAGTATTTTTGTCTCCTATTAAAATTTCAATGTATATAATGATATAAATCAAAAAAAATCTTAGCGTCCCACTTTTCCCAAATTCAGATAATTATTGCCCCAGCATTCTAGATAACCTTTTTCAAATGGTTGAATTTATAAAAAATTATTTATGGCACAGACTTTGGATTAGTAAATTTGAGAAAATCGCTTCTGATTTTTATTAAGGAGAAAAAATGAATACATCAATAGTACAAGGAACTTTAAAAGACCTTAAGGGCGAACTAAAACAAACTTGGGGAAAACTAACTGACGATGATCTAACAAGCATCGATGGTGGAGTTGATCAATTCATTGGAAAAGTTCAAAAAGCGTATGGCTTTACAAAAGAACGTGCAACTGAAGAGTTCGAAAAATTTCAAACTAAAAATTCAAAATACTTTCGCGAAGACCGCGATATGTTAAATAACATCAAGGAGAAAGGTATGGCAACGGCATCACAACTAAACGGACAATACGACGTAAACAAAATTAAAAACAAAGCTTCAAGCATGATTGAAGAAGATATTGTTGAACCAGGAATGGAATATCTAGAAAGAGCTCGCGATATGTCAGCTCAACTAGTAGACAGAACTACAGGAATCGTAAAAGAAAATCCAGGATACGCAATTCTTGGTGCAGCGACTGTAGGCTTCCTTGCTGGTGCTTACTTCTTCCGTCGTAAATAATTTATAAAATATTATTAAAGAAGGGCCTGTGTAAATAGGCCCTTCTTTTTTTCTTTTTTGTTTTGGAGGTCTTTAATGAAGTGGCTAATTCTACTTTTTTCAATAGTAAAACCGTTTATCTCTACTGGTGGTTCTGATAAGCCATCTTTTAATCCAATTGCTGAATTAAAAGAAATGATCCGCGAAAACGCAGCCCAAGTTGTAATCTTATTCGCAGGAGCTTCAGCTCTAGCAACTATTTTTGCAGCTGGTATTGTCGTGATTGCTGTTGATGTCGGAGCTCAGTACGATCAAAATGCTTACGTTTATTTTTCAACGATGATAATTATGGGATTAATACTTGTGTTACTTCCTCTTATTATCGGAGCGATTGGCTACCAGGCCTTCACTAAAGATGATAGACAGAAAAAAGTTAAAGAAAGAGAAGTTTTAGTTTCAGTAGGAACATCTCATCCACTTCAAGATGCTCTTGCTCTGCTTATTCATGATTTCGTAAAAGAAAGAGAAATGAAAAGAACAGAAGAAACTCAAAGCGCTGAATTAAGAGCTCAGGCGCGTGCTGAAAGAGCACCTGCCGAGAAACCATTCACTGAAGAAACAAGACACCACTAAAAAGAAGTTATATTTTATAATTAAAAAGGAAGCTTCAAGCTTCCTTTTTTTATTTCTATTCACAGTAAAAAAAAGGGAATCAACCGATTCCCTTTTTTATATGAAGACATTTGATTTTAAAATTAGTTTTTAATGAAACGAGTTCTGATTAACTCGCCTCTATTGGCTACCTGAATGCTTGCCCAGTGCTTGATGATTCCATAACCAGTAGCTACATCACTCATTAATCTATCATAGTCTTTTCTAATGACTAAAAGTTGACGTCTTAATGCGTCTTCATCATGTTTAGCTTCTTGAAGTTCAACATTAGTATTATCTTTAGCATGAACTTCGTTCACCATTTTAATAACTTTTTTTACTCTTGCATTTTTCTGAGCTGTCTTTTTTACTGTCATAACTTCCTCTCCATAATTAGGGTAACCACCATCGGCCCATAGTTATTATTCATAGCAATTCTGGTGCCTGCTAATGACGCTCATTACCCGCCCAAAATGGGCCATAAATATGGCTAAATTACCAATATGCTACAGGCCGTGGAATTTTTCCCTCAACGCACCCCTGTAAAAAATTCATAACTATTTAAAATATCGTCTCACATAATTTTGGCATGAAGGGTGCAATGGTTATATTCGAGATCATAAGATCAGAATATTAACTGGGGTTTTTGTTATGTTAGACAATCAACAAATTCAAAAAAACGACGAAGCTAAAACGAAAGTTTTAACTAAGAAGTCCCAAGGAATGACTGGGAAAAATGATATCGAAAACAGACCAGCGACTGCACCAGCAGGTGAAGCTGGATTAAGAACTGAAGGAACTGAATCAACACATGATGATACATTTCATTCTGGTTCGGCCGAAAGAAGAGCTAACAGCAATTTCTCTAAAGTTCACAACGTAAATAATTTCGACCGTGAATTTGAAGATGAAATTCCTTCATACTCAACAACTGAATCTCGCACATCGCTTGATGATGTTGAATCAGATGAAGATTTTATTAAATTACATAATACTAAATCAAATACAAAGTTTACTGCACCGGATGAATTCTATCCTTCTCAAGATCCATCGCCTAGCCGCGAGGATATCACTTTAGGAAGAGGCAACTCTTCTGCAACCAACAAATCTACAGCGAAAGCTGCACCTATCTCATCCGAAGTGTCGTCTAACGATGCTAAAAAGAAGAACTAACAATTCGTTAATTCTTGTTGAAGCTCTGCCTTAACGGGCAGAGCTTTAATTATTTAAGCCCTCAAATTAAAAATATAGTCTGCTCTAAACATATATACTCGGAGACCATTCATGCAAAACATCAGCGAAGAGATTGCAACAGACAATAACTTCAATATCGTTGATATCCTTTTAATTGATCACGCATATTTAAAAGAATGCATTGAGGTCTTAACCGACAATCAAAGAAATAAGCAAGAAAAGCTCTTTTACTCAAGAACATTTCTCGACACCCTAAAAAAACACACAAACGCAGAACAAAGAACAGTCTATGAATCTCTAGCTGAAATGGATGAAATTCGCATGAACATACTTGAGGCCATTGCAGGAAGTTCAATGACTAAGTTTAAATATCAAACTCTCATTCCACGAATTAATAAAATGAAAGTGCTAGATGATATGGCAGAAGCTGAGATGAAATCTCTGGCCGAATTGGTAAGACATCAGATTACAGAAGAGGAGCATGAGCTTTTTCCAAAGATGAGAGAGAACCTTGATGCTGCTATTTTAAATGAAATAGGCTTTCAGTTTCTTATCCTAAGAAAATTTACCCCACAAGACTTGAAAGATTTCCCGGAAATACAAAAACAGATCTATCAAGCCAATCCAACGGAACAAAAGTCATCGCGAAAGAATGTTTATCAATGGTCTAGTAATTTTGTAAGAAAAGTAAATCAATATATTGGGTCCCTGGTTAATCAGGCATCTGCTACTAAATAATTGAGGAAACATGAAGCCCATCTATAAAAAGAAAAAATTTTACATCCCCGCTATTCTCATTGCTGTCTTAATTGTCTTTAGAATGATTCTCCCGCAAATTCTTTTAACTCAAGCAAATAAATACCTCGCAAGCTTCTCCCCCACCTACTCGTTACATATGGAAGACTTAGATCTCAGCATTATTCGCGGAGCCTACAGTTTCCAAGAAATCACAGGAAAGCTTAAAGATGATGGAAAAGTTTTTCTGACGATTAAGGAAGTGGATGTCTCGATTGCATGGAGAGAAGTTTTCAGGGGGAAAATCGTAACTGATATTGTAACCGACAAAGTAGATTTTCTTTTCTTAAAAGATATGAGTAAATTAAATCCTCCCTCAAAAAAAGAAGCTCAAGATGTTAAAGAAACCCTTTTTCCAGTAAAGGTCGAAACAGTTGATCTTCGAAGAGCACAAATTGTTTTTGAAGAGTATCCCTCTCTTGATGATAAGTCTCGTCTACGCATTGAAAATATCAACGGCCGAATAACTAACCTGACTCCCGATGAAGACGACCAGCTCTCTTCCTTCAATTTATCTGCCGCTCTTCAAGGAAAATCTGAAACTGTTTTTATTGGATCTTTAAATCTTACAAAAACACCCATGCTTTGGGACGTTGATGTTGAATTAAAAGATTTTGATATGGCATCACTAAATCCAGTATTAAAGAGAAATCTTCCTTTGACTTTTACTAAAGGAAGACTTGATCTCTTTGCTGAAGCACAAAATGAAAATAAAGTTATCAAAGGTTATATTAAACCTTTTATTAAAGACATTGATGTTGTTGCTAATAAGGAAAAATTTGTTGGAATCAAACACTTTGGAATCGAAATACTGACTGCTCTTGGAAATCTAATTCTTAGAGACTCTGATACAAAAACAGTCGCCACCTATTTAGATTTTAATTACAACGGAGCTTTTAACATAAGCACTGGCCAAGGAATAAGTGAAGCACTTGAACATGGCTTTGGACAAAAGCTGCAACCTGGAATTGAAGATAAGTATCATATTAAAAAATAAGAATGGAGCATTTATGAAAAAAGCACTCATTATGATGGCCGTACTAGCAACACTTGTAGCATGCAGCCGCCCAGAAACGCCGCCTCCAACGACTCCGATTGATGCACCAACGGTAGAGAATGCGCCGGTAGAAAAAACGCTCGCTCCTTAGAATTTTTTTTCTAAGAGGCGCGTTCCTAAAACATTTCTCAAAAAGACTTCAACTGAGAGTTTTCTACGCAATCTTTTAGATTTTGTTTCAATCTCAGTTTGAGTCTTTAGTTTTTTGTCGCGCTTCAAAAGACCACTGCCTAACATTTTAAATAGTACATTCATTTTTACCTCACTACTCGTTTAGCAAATGTGGGGCCGTAACCTGATTTTTTAAACTTATTAGATTTATTAAAAGCATTGCAATTATTCCCTAGCGATTCGAGGCAATATTCCACATAGACTCTACAAATTGTTACTAAAAGATTGAATTATGGCTTGCATATACATGGAATAGATATTGCTTTAATCCCTCTTAATACAGTCTAAATCTTAGACGCATCAATAACCCAATAGGAGTATTTATGAAGTTAAAAGGAATTACCGCAGCGCTACTGCTTTCACTTGCAGCTACATCTTGTTCATCAACACATAAAGCACCCCATACTCCAGTAGCAAAGGCCACGAGTATGGATGAAGTCAATAAAGAAGCTTCAGCAGTCAATAGAGACAACAGCGCTTATTATGCCGTTTTAGAGTTCGACAAGGGCACTCAACGCCTGAGTGATGCTTCTAAAAGAGACTTACGTGAGTTCGTCACAAGTGCAAAAAAAGATGGAAGAGAAATTGATGACATTAAGATTCTTGCATGGGCAGATAAAGAGTACCCAGGTCAAGGCCCAGCTCTAAGTGACCGCGATATTAAGATCGCAAAAGAGAGATCTAAAGCTATCGAGAAATACCTTAAAGACGATTTAAAAACTGATGGTGACTACGCTACGTACAACATGGCAAAGCGCCCGAATAAAGTTTCAGAGTTCTTCAAGGCTGATGACTTTAAAACAAAAAGAATCTTTGAGAAACCAGGCTCTGCTCCTGCTGGAACTCAAATGACTTCATTCATGAATAGCAAAGCTTCTAAAGCGCTTATCATGGTTGATTATGATGAAGAATAATTTTTAGTAATTATTACGATAAAAAAATGGCCTGAATTTCAGGCCATTTTTTTTTATGATTTTTGTACGAGAAGAATATTTTCATTGATACTTTCATCTAAGCACTTCACAGCATCTTTGAGTTTTTCCATATTTCTTTCTTTAGCTGCTAACTCAATAGTTACACCGATACTGCTAATAAGAGGAAAACCAAACGTTTCACCGTGACCTTTAAGCCTATGGCCAATCATCTCGGCCATCTCAAAACTGTTTTCTTCCAGACTCAACTTGAGCTGCACAATTTCAGTTTGCCTGCGTGTTAAATAAACTAATTTTTGGTCTTTAAGAATTTCCATAGAAAATAATTTACACAAGTTTAGAAAGATTTCCTAGGACTTAAGGAAAAATTAAAATAGCCGTCCTAAAAAGGACGGCCATTTTAAAAAGAAATTAGTGGGACTCTATTATAGTTTTTGCTTCGAGTTCTCGCTTGCATCAGCAACAGCATTTTTAGCCTTTTCAGCTGTTTTTGCTACGCCTTCTTTAAAGTTCTCGAAGTAATCATTAAGCTTCGTTTGAACGGCCTCCTTCGACTCTCCATAACGTTGTTGAATGATTCCAGATAGAGCTGTTAGATCTCCTTTTGTTTGATCTAATTCATCATCAGTGAGCTTTCCCCACATCTTTTGAACTTCACCTCTCATTTCTTTCCATTTACCCTTAAGTGTATCTTCATTTAATACAAAATCACGCTTAACTTGTTTATTTGTGTCATTGAATTGCATATCTACTCCCTCATTAATTTTTCCCTGAGAAAATCACAGGAACTCATCATTTTATAGAGCACAATTTGTGCCAAAAAAAGTGTACGTCTTTTTAATGTTTTGGGATTTATTGGACAAAAAAAAGGGGGTAATAAACCCCCTTTAGTGAGACTAATTTAGCTCGTAAGACTCAATTTCTTTTAATTTTCTGTATAAAGTTTTGCGATCGATATCAAGTTCTTTTGCAGTCTGCTCTTTTGCAAAATTATTTCTTTTGAAAATAAACTCAATATATTTTTTGCACACATCTTCAAGAGTCATCAGTGAATTGATAGCAAAAAGTGCATTGCTTGTACCTGCTTCAGATTTACTGTCTCCGCCTGAGTGTTCTTGAGATGGAAGATCGTCGGCCTCAATGTACTCACTAGTTGCAAGAACAACTGCTCTTTCAATCGCATTTTCCAGCTCGCGAACGTTCCCTTGCCATAAATGACTTTCTAATTTTTTGATCGCATCTTTTGTGAACCCTTTTAACGTCACATTATTCATGATGCTAAACTTTTTAAGAAAGTATTCTGACAGAGGAAGAATATCTTCTTTTCTATCTCTCAAAGGTGGCATGTAGATAGGAATAACATTTAAACGAAAATATAAATCTTCTCTGAATTTTCCCGCTTCAACTTCTTTCTTTAAGTTCTTGTGAGTCGCACAGATAATTCTTGCAGTAATATCGCGTGAAGAGTTCTCACCGATACGTTTAATCTTTCTTTCTTGAAGCACACGAAGAAGTTTTGCCTGTAATGGAAGAGCAAGGTCCCCGATCTCATCAAGGAAGAGTGTTCCGTTATTAGCTTCTTCGAATAAACCAACTTTGCTTCCCATTGCTCCCGTGAATGCACCTTTGGCATAACCAAAAAGTTCAGACTCTAAAAGATTTTCTGGAATAGCAGAGCAGTTAATAGCGATGAACGGTTGATTTTTTCTCTCACCCAGTTCGTGAACTGCGCGAGCGACAACTTCCTTACCAGATCCACTTTCTCCGCTGATAATAATATTTGCCTGAGAACTTGAAACTCTTTTTGCGAGCTCCATTGCTGCTTTAAAACCAGGGCTTCTCCCAATGACGCCTTTAAGGCCCAGGAAATCCTGCTCAGTAAATAAACTCTTAAGAGTTGTGTTTTCAGTCTGCACTTGGTTTAAAAATAGAGCGCGCTGAACTGAAATTAACAATTGAGGAAAGTGAAGTGGCTTCAATACGAAATCGTATGCTCCAGCTTCAATTGCTTCAAGAGAAACTTCTAAACTTCCTTCGGCTGTCATGAGGATAATCGGAAGGACTAGATTAATTTTTCTAATTCTCTTGATGAAATCCACACCAGACATAACTGGCAATTTGAAATCTGAAAGAACTACGTCTGGAGCAACCTTCGAGTTCTCGATTTCATCGAGTGCTTCTCTAGCGTCAGAATACGTAATTACATTGTAGCCTCTTTGCTTAAAAAACGAGCAAAGGAGGTCTAGTAAATCCGGATCATCGTCAATAATCATCAGTGTCGATAGTTTTTTTGGTTTCATGGGGTTTTTTTTCTCACTTATATGTCTACGGGGTGTTTAAGACCATTTCTAAAAACAGTGTGGCATATTTCCCATATACTCGTCAAGTGGTTTTAATAAGTGCCTGAAATGTCATAATCTCGAATGTGGCACGACTCCTGCTCTATTTTACCCCAGAGACCTACTAACCTCTCATCAGGAGTATTTTATGTTACGCGCCGCAATCACATTTTTCGTTTTAGGACTTGTTGCTATGCTATTTGGAGCTTACGGAATCGCCGGAGTTTCAATTGAACTAGGTAAAGTTCTACTAATGGTCTTTATCGTTTTAGCTATCCTAAGCTTCGTTGTAGGTCTAATTAGAGGTAACGGTTCAAACCGAATCCCTTAGGACATACGACTTTTAAAGAATGAATTGAACATAGGGTTCTTTTAAGCCTGCAAACTTAAAAGAACCCTATTTCAAGCCTGGCCTCTCACTTATGGTTATCCTTTTTAAAAATACATCCAAGTTGATAAGAATTTATCACTGGTGGAAAAAGAATAAGATTTAAGAACCCAAGCATCTCATTCAGTACGGTAATTTGTTACTCTACACACATCACATATAGGACATTTTCAATGTTGAATTACTCTCTAGCAGTCGCTCTAACTTTTTTAGTAGCTGGAACTGCCCTGTCTCAAGAAACAAATACTCAAAAAAAACAATCATTAGACTCAAAATCAACGCCAGGTGATTCTACTGCAACCGCAAGATCAACTGAGCCTGATCTAAAAATGAATAAAGAGATTGAACAAGCATCCAAAACAATGTTTGGTATAGATCCAAGAAATAAATTTTCAATCTATCAGCCCAATTATTTTATTTTCGGCAAAGACGACTTAAAATTACAATTTTCCAGCAAATATAGAGTGGCAAAATCCTATAACCTCTACCTTGCTTATACTCAGACAATGTTCTGGGATATTTACGATGATTCAGCACCATTCAGAGATATCAATTACAATCCAGAAGTCTTTTACCGTCTGATTGAAGGTGATGGAAAATTTATTCGCTCTCTGGACTTTGGTGTTATTCATACATCAAATGGTGAAGATGGTGATAAGTCCCGTTCAATGAACAGAATCTTTCTTAAAACCAATGTAGCTACAAACTTTGGCCGCAATAACTTATTAGCTGAATTAAAACTTCACCACATCTATAGTAAATCTGACGCCAATAAATATATCATTCAGCATATGGGATATTGGGAAATGAAATTTATCCTGACACACGTACTAGTGTCTGGAACTTCAAGAATGGATATTGAATATAGATTTTTTGCAGGTGAAAGCGTTGTGAATCTTGGTAAGGGTGGACGAGAAATTGGACTTATTTATCACCTTGGTAACGAAAACTTTAATCCGGCCTTCTATTTACAGTATTACAGCGGTTATGCTGAAAGCCTTCTCAACTATGAACAGAAAGTTAACCAGATCCGCCTAGGGCTTCTTCTTTTCTTCTAATAGACATATAAATTAAGCAAAAAAAAAGGCCATCATTACGATGGCCTTTTTATTATCTAAGAATGAAATCTTAAAATTATTTTCCTGAACACCCAGAAGAAGAAGCTTGCTTCATGATTGTTGAGTAGAACATGATCATTGCTTCGTCAGCAGGAGTGAAACCTTTACGAGTTTCTCCAGTTGCTTGCATTAGACCATAAAGGTATCTGTTCATTGAGTAGTATAGTGATCTTGGAACCATTACTTGTTGAGAACATTGTCCTTTTTTGTAAGTAAGAGTTAAACCCCAGTTGATTCCGTTACAAGTGTTACAGTCGTTTTTCCCTGAATCGTATCCACCAGTGATGATAGTTGTTCCACCGTTAGCGTTAATGTTATTACCTTGACCGAAGTTAAAAGATACTTCCCAACCTTTGTAGTCTGATTGAACTGATGAAAGTGTACACTGACCATTTGAGTGACAAGCTACTCTTGCATCTCTGTCGATTGATAGAAGGATACCTTCGTTAGAAAATCTTTCGAATTGAAATTCTCCATCACCTGGAACAAAGATATCATCGATATCGTTTGCGAAAGCTGAGGCTGTGATACTAAGAGCGATCATTGCCAATACTAAAATCTTTTTCATCGTGGTACTCCTAAGGTTTATTAAAACTCTAATTAATTACAAATATATTCTGGTTGCTCAGTAATTTTCTTTTTATAAGATCCTAAAATTTTCGATTTGCGTTCTACTTCTAGATCAGAAATAGAATAATCGCTATTAACCTTGAAAGTTGCTGTAAACTTTACAAAATCCTTTCCTGTCTTCGTACATTCACCAGTTTCAGGGTGACATGCTTGAGAGTACATAGGTGGGAAAAGCGATGTTGAGAAGTAAGCGCCTAATTTTCTGCGCTCAGCCTCAAGACCATTAAGGGTAGATGGGAATGTAATTTCTCCAATCGTTCCAACATCTAACATTCCATTAGTGTTATCAATCGTGCTCATATCAGGAATATTTGAAATTCCAGAGCCACCAAAAAGAACTGGGAAACTAATTTTCAATGCATTGAATTTAGAGATAATTCTCTTTTTGAAGTAATTAAATTCAAAATATGGATCAGAGAAAGTGTAAACAAGTCTATATGTCTCATTTGCTCTAAGTAGCTCTTTAGAAATAGTTTGTCCTTCTCCGTTCAAGATCCCTTGCCATTGAGAAGGGGCAACTCCGCCATCAAACCATGAGGCTTCTTCTACGCCCTTAGAATTGATTAATTTGATTTCTGCGACGTACGGATTAGAGTAGTCACAAATTGATGATCTAAGGCCATTTTTCTCTACACTCTTGCAGTAGTTATTAACAATCAATGGAGTCTTAACCATAACTTTAGAGTCACTATAATCAGAAATATCAATTTTTCCTAAGTGAATATCATTAACTGGATAGTCTCCAGGAAAAGTTGGTCTTAAAATACCAAAATCATCTGAAGGTCTGAATAATGAGCTTGATGGATTAACAGAAAGCTTTACCATTGATGAGCCAAATGAAGATAAATCATTTATTTCATCTTTGTATGTTGTAGAAGTATAATAGTTAATACCTGCTTCCAGCTCCTGAAGGTCAACTCCAAGATCTTTATATCCTTTTAGGCTTTTACAAGACTCACTAATCCCAACTGAAACATTTAGCTGAGAATCAGCTGCTGGTGTAAAAAAGCAAAATCCACCGTTAAACACAGCGCTTTGAGGCCCTGTTTTAGTAACCTTACAACCCACTTGATCAGCAGGAAAATTTAAAGGTTTTTGCCCCATTTCTAAAACTGAAACTTCAACACACTCGTTAATAAATTTCCATTTATTTTCAAAAGCGCTTTGTACAGCTTCTTCTGGTTGAATTTTTGCTAGAGGGTTTTGTCTTATTGAACAGCTTTCATTGTAGACAAATTTTTTCTGAAAGTTTGTACCGCGAATTGAATCATCTTGAGCAGTCACTTCAGGTCCAAAAGTAATCATGACAAAACGTCTCTTTGCTGCTGTCTCTCGACAGTTTGTAATCACAGCACTAGGCATTTTCTCATCAACAGCTTTTACACCATATGTGAATAGTTTTTCTTCAACGGTTGAAATTGCAAGGTTAACATAACTAGGAGAAGCTACAGAACAAGCGAGAGCATTTGATCCTGCAATTGACAACAAAACTGAAGCAATAATTTTTATCATAACATTCTCTCTTTTTTAATTAGGCCAAAAAAACAGGAGGAAGGCGAACCTTCCTCCTGGAGTAATCTTAGTTAGCAGATGGCTCAGTAATTTCTGTATATGTACAGATACGAGCTTGTTGTAGTTTCCACTTTCTCATAGTTGTAATTTCAGTTTCTTTGAAAGAGTAACGGATTTGGCAAAATCTTGGAGTTTTGTTGTAGTCGTTAGCAATTGAAGTAAGGTTGATTAGTTTGCTTACGCTTTCTCCGTTGCTGATGCTTCTGAAGTCTGCAATGCTTTTCCAAGCAGTAGCTTTATCGTAGTTTAATCCACATCCAGAAGTTTCTCCTGGAAGAATGTCAGCTAGACAGTAGTTGAAATCGTCATCAAGAATACATCTTGCTTCAGCTCTAACTTTTAGACCTGCAAGGTAGTCATATGATTTATCATCAGCTTTTTTGATATCGAAGATAGTAGCGAAAGCTTTAAGGTTGAAGTTTAAACCATCAACAACTTTACCATCGTGCTTATAATCGATTTGTGGTCCACGGTAACAGATATCAACGAAATACTCAGCACCGTAGATTTCAGATCCAAGGTTAACTGTCATGTCTTTGATTTGTTTTCCGTAAGCAAAGTTAGTTGTGAAATCGTTGCCTAGACCTTTGTCTGAACCAAAGATTTGGTTGAACTCTTGACCTGTTGCGTTTTTATCAGCTGTAAGTACCCAAGTCTGGATTCCTTTAGTAGCTGCAGTTTGGTTGTCTGCCCAGTCAGCTGTAGTAGCTTGTAGGAAGTCCATTCTGTATGTACCTTGAGTTCCGTATGAATCGAATTCACCTGTACAAACACAGTTTTTTGGTTCTACATACTTGTCTTTTGGAGCTTGTTTACAAGCGTCCATGTTTCCAGCCGCGCACCCTGGAGTACAAAGCTTAGAGTTGTCTCTTCTGTCGAAGCATACATTTGGTGTTGATCCGTGCTTGATACCAGCGTTACAAGCATAGATAGATGGACCAGACGAATTTACATCAAATTGAAACGTCAAATTGATTGCAAACGCGTTTGTTGCTGATAGAGCTAAAAGCGCTACAGCAGATAAAAGCAATTTTCTCATTGTAATCTCCTAAAATGAGGGTTGTTAGATAAGTAAAAATCTGTTGCACGGTTTGTATTCTTTCTGACCACTTTTGACCTTCCCCCAATAATTTAATCCAAAACCTTGATGAGTCACCCTATGTTAACATAATATTAGGGAGACGTATGAAACGCAAAAAATTCACCGAAGAACAAATCATTAAGGCCCTCAAACGAATTGAGGCCGGAGAAGCGGCCAAGGCCGTTTGTCGTGAACTTGGAGTTCACGAGCAGACTTATTACAATTGGAAAAAGAAGTATGCTGGTATGGAAGTCGATCAGCTTAAAGAGTTGAAGGCACTTCAAGACGAAAATAATCGTCTTAAAAAGATCGTCGCCGATCAAGCACTCAATATTGATATCCTCAAGGCAGTAAACGCAAAAAAGTGGTAGGCCTTCCAGCTCAAAGAGAGGCCATCTCTTTTATCAAAGAAGAGTTTAAGGTCTCTGAGAGGAAGGCATGCAGAGCAATCTCGATTGAGAGAGCTTCAATTCGTTATAAAAAGCGGCCAGATAAAAATATTGATCTGAAGAATAGGATGACTTATTGGTCAGAGAAAAGACCTCGATATGGGCATCCTCGCATTCATGAAATGATTTTACGAGATGGTTTTAAAGTAAATCATAAGAGAACGGAACGTCTTTATTATCAAGATTTAAACTTAGGACTGAAGGGTAAAAAGAAAAAGAGACGTTACCGATCTGAAGCTCGCGTATCGATTCCATTTCCATCAGCGCCTAATAAAGTATGGTCGATGGATTTTGTATCTGATCAATTAAGTTTTGGAAAAAGAGTTCGCGGTCTGACAGTCGTTGATGTTTTCTCGAAGAGAAATCAAGCTCTAGATTTTGATTTTAGTTTAACAGGTTTCAAGGTTGTTCAGATTCTCGAACGGGTTTGCGATTTCGAAGGGGCACCAGAATTTATTACTGTCGATAACGGCCCAGAGTTTATTTGTATGGCCTTGGATAAATGGGCATTTTCAAGAAATATTAAACTACACTTTAGCCGACCAGGGAAACCGACCGATAATGCCTTTATTGAATCCTTCAATGGAAAGTTAAGAGATGAGTTTTTAAATATGCAGTGGTTTTTAAGTCTTGAAGATTTACGTATGAAAGCTCAAGACTGGAGAGATGAATATAATAATGAAAGACCTCATAGTTCATTAAAAATGAAAACACCGAAAGAATTTTTGGAAAGTTACGATAAGGAAGTATATGCAGTGTGACTCAAACTAGGCCGGAGTAAAGATTGGGGGAAGGTCACTTTCGTCAACACGCGAGTATAATTTTTATAGCTCTAGTAAAAAAATTATATTTAGGGAAAGAAATGAGTGATAACACTATGAAAGGTATAGCAGTACTAAGGAATTATGTGATTAGTCTCATACTGTTTATCAATTTTTTTATAAACTATTAATGCCTAAGACAATCTTGCGTCATCCTGTCTTTAATATTAAGAAATCTTGATCGTAATTATAATTGAGATGCTCATCCCTCACCTTATATGTCATGTCTTTATTACCAGGCCCTAAATATTACTTTGAATTATTTTTAAAGTTTGCTAGAAGCTTCATAACTTTAATAGCTTAATTGGGAAATTCCGTATGAAAAGTCTTTCGATTTTACTTAAGGCCTTGATCCTTTCAACTAGCACTGCGATGGCAGGAACGACATGTCTTACGGTTTGTAATCAACCTGCTGACATTTTTGCTGCTCCTCAGGAGTCATGTGTAGCAAACACAAGTGTAAAAAGTTATTTTGCTTCCAACCCACTTGCAACACCGGGATCATGTGCACAGTTCGATGTAAAAAAAATTAAGACATATGCATGTAATGCAGGATTAAGATTTGTAAAATCATCTGAGCAAGTTTGTATCTTACGTGACCAAAACAATGTAATTGCTACAAGCTGTGGTACTTCACAAAATTGTGAATGCAATACTCCAGATGTAGTCAATCCACTTAAGGCAAATTATTTTAATTTTGGAATTGCTGATTATACTGGAGCAGCAAGTCCTTCATTCATTACTAAAACAATGAATGCTTCTAATACAACAACATATGCTCAAGCTTCTATAAACTCAGGGAGACAAGTTCTTCAAGATGGGTCAGCACTTCAATTTCAATTTGGTTCAGATCTTTACGGCGCAGAGTATTTTGTTGATCTTTGTATTTTAAATAAAAATCTAAATCCAAGCCGCTTTGATTTAGATCTTACAGGAAGAGTTCTTTTTGCGAACTCTGTATTCATTAATACAAACTACAATACTGCTTCGTCCTTATATAATAGAGTTGAATTGAGCTGTACTGATTCTGATGGAAGCCAATATAGCAAAAACCTTCTTACAGATTCAGCTTTTTTAACTGCAGAGAAAAAGTATACAAAAACGATCACTGGAAGCAAGAGTTGTGTTGTAAGACACTTCTTTAAAGAAAACGCAAAAAACAAAATTCGTGAAAGCAACTTCAAAAAAGTCACTTTCCAGACCGATATTGCCCTTGCGCCTACTGACCCGTCTCTACTAGCTCCGGTTCCTGTAAAATTTTGTAAAGTTAAAACAGAATCAAAAAATAAATACTCTTGTACTGCATGGACTTCTGCTAGCACTGAAGCTTTCTTAAATGATGTTAAGAACAGTTCATTTTTTACGTCACAAACTAATACGACAATTTACACTGGTGCATGTTCAAATCCTTGTAAGCCTCTTTAAGAGTTAAAAAAGAGATTGAATATGAAGAAGCTTTATAAATTAGGTCTGCTCTCAATATTGCTTACCAGTTCTATTGCTGCAAACGCGGCCATTTATCAGGCGAATCGCTCTTTCGAAAGTGCTGACGAAATTCTTTACTCTATTTGGGTAAAAGACATTGTCCCTGAGGATATTTTTTCAAATCCAGAAAGCCCTTACTTTGGAATAAAAACAGATTGCGCCGATGCGGCCTTTGCTCTTAGGGCAATCTATGCTTATGAAAATAAACTGTCGTTTGAGTTTATTGAAAATGATGGCAGAAGAATTTCTGAGAAAACAACTCGTTTTGATAATGCTTCAACAACAGAGATCGGAAGGCTTAAGGCCTTTATCGATTTTATCGCTGACAATGTTGGCTCTGAAGTCCTGGCAAGTGACAATACTTATCCTATAGACTTAAAAGCAATACGTCCGGGTGACCTCTATATTACCCGTTGGGCAAATCCTAAGGGAGAGCTCACCAGACACGTTTATATCGTCAAGGATATCCTTCCCACTGGAGACCTTCTCCTTTACTCTTCTACGCAGCCAAGGGCAATCAGACCGTTTTTACCGCGTAAAGGGATGCCTTTGAGGATCTTCAAAGAGAGACCTTTTGGGTTTAGAAGATTTCAGGCCAATTTAGGGCAGGCAAAAGAAAAGCAAGAAGATTTCTCTAATATGCAATATGAAGCTTTAAAACTGGGTCAGGAAAAATTCTTTGCGCTAGTTAAAGAAGGCCTGAAGAGTTCAGAAGATACACTCCAGTTAAACATCGAGCGCAGAATTGAAAATATCTGCGTGGCACTTGAAACGAGAAAAGATGTTGTTGAGATTGCTTTGGAAGAAAGGAATCCTTCAAGATGTTTTTCCAAAGAAAGATATGATGAGTTCTCTACTCCCTCTCGAGATAAGAATATTATCAACGATATTCAAAGACTCAAAAATGGTTATGCGACTGTGGTGAAAAATGACATGGCCTCAGAGCTTAGCGATGAAACGAGAATGGGACTAGACTACCTCATTGGAGCAGATGCTACCGAAGAAGGACTTGGGGCCTTAAAAAATCTTTGTAGTGTTGCTATTGAGTTTGGTGGTGACAGAAGAGTTATTATGACAATTAAATCTTTCTCAGACCGCTATAAGGCCGGCGTGATCTCATCAAACCCGAATGAATCCTTAGGTGCACGTTGGGGATTAGAAAGAGCAAAAGGAACCTGTAAAACACTTTAAAAAATGACAAAAAAAAGGCCTCACAAATGTGAGGCCTTTTTTTATTTATTATTTATCAAGATACTTTATTTCTCTAAGCTTTGATGAATTGTTCTCACCTGCTACGTTGAAATCAATCGACTTGGCGTAAATCCCGCCTGAAACAAGAGCATTTTCAAGTTTTACATTAGCATTAGGAGCAAGGATTCTTCCTGGTACACCTAAAACCTGATCAGATGTTTCACTTATAACAACTGACTTTGCCTGGTGAAAATTCCACACAATATTAAATGGCTCGATATCGCCTGAGATATCAATAACGTTTTGGTCAAGAGCAATAGTCTCGCCAGTTACGTTGATAACTAGAGTTTGCTCAACATCTCCTCTGATTTCTAAGTTTTTAATCTTAGCAAGCTGATCAGAGTTAAGTGAAACCACGTTATCCTTATTTTTTAAGCTTAACGTTAGGTTTTCTTTGTAAACAATCAACTTCAAATTTTCAGACTTTGGCTGAGCTGCAAACTTTTTCGATTCTGATGCTACATCATTTCTAAATTTATTAAGATCAATTGAATTGATGAGTGATGAAGTCCACCATCTCTCTCTTGTAGAATTTACCAGAGTAGATCCTTTAGGACTTACTACGATACCAACTGATGAATCTCTCAGTTCGATCTTATTAGGAGATCTTACCTGGCCTTTAACTTCTGTTTTGTTAATGACTAACTTTCCAAAACTTTCAATTGAACCATTAATTCTTGAATCATTAACTGTTACGTTTCCGTTTGAGCTCAGTGCTCTACAGTCAGAGTTTTGAATCTCTGAGTTCAGTAACTGGATGTTGTTACCTGAAGCAATACTTCCGTTAGCGTTAAGGTTTTTCCCTTTAACGTAGTCTGACCCGAAAGCCACCATGTTAAAAACCGATTTAACCTGACACTTGTCGGCCGCAAACGTGTGACTTGAGAGTCCGACAAGAAATGTAAATACTAATGCCTTTTTCATATATACCTCAATTATTCCAATAATGATGATTTGAGTTCAAGTCTATAAACCGAATCGCCGCAAGTTACATATCTTGCATTCTGAATATCAAGCACTCTGTTTTCGATCTTGAAGAAAGCAATTGGTGTTTTAAACTTATTAGGACACATAACTTTAAATCTTTCTGCAAGAGCATCTGACTGAGCAGAGTCGAACTGGTTGTAGATATTGTTTGGGGAAAAGGCGATGAATGTATCGTTGATTAAGAAATCAACAAATTCATAAATCGAAACTTCATCATCATTTGAGTTCAGGTCTTTACCAAATGAAGAGAAAAGATAAGTCATCTTTACTCCCGTGCTGATACAGTCCTTACATGTTGAGTTTTTAAGAACACATACTTTTTGGTTATTACATAACTGCTTACATACGTTTGTGTAGCTGCTACATTCAACTTTTATCTGTGACCTGTTGTCTGTACTCCACGCCTCATTTATTTCATAATTTGCAAAGGCAGCACCTTGCAACATGACGAATAGGAAGCACGATTTAAAAAATAATCCTATTAACTTCTTCATAATTATCCTTCCTGATTCGCACATTTAGTTACTATGTTTTTAGCTGAGATACTGCATGAGTCACCATCGTTTTCACTCTTAGAGTAGAAAACTTTGACGTTACTTGCTTCCTTACAACCTCTAAGTTTCACCTTCGCTGATCCTCTCCATGCTTGTTCAGTATCAAGAGAATCGATATAAAGGCCTTTTTCTCTATAAGCATTTACAATATTTTCTTCACACGAGTTCTTCATACAAGACTTACCGCTAGAGAGCTTCTTCACACAGTCGTTAGGAATCTTTCCACCATTCGAATCAAATGATGCTTTTACCAGGTACGGGTTTACTGACCATGATCTTGGAACGTTAACCGGATCTTTTAATCCTTTATAAAGTCTGATAACTGCTCTTGCCATGAAGAAAGCAGTTCTTCCGTATGGGATAGCATTTGAGAGAACTGAAGTTACGTGTTCAAAATCAAGTGAACATTGTAGACATCCACTCTTGAATTTATCTACTTTCTCGCCCATTTCATTTGTGACTTCTACGTTTACTGCATTTTTTTCATTGGCCTTACAAGTTCTGATTGTTACACCTCTGAACCCAAGCATTTTTGAAGGATCCATCTCTTTAGATTTTGTAACAGAGATCGAACAAGGAACATTACTGATAGCACCAAGGTCTAGAGCTACAGTTGAAAGTACTTTTTGTTTTTCGTATTTTGAATCAACAGTAATTTTCCCATCTTTAACTAACTGGTTAAAGCTCACAACTCTACCAGGTTGAAGATCGAAGTTACCGTATACAACTCCTGGAGTTACAGCAGCAAGAGCTCCTTGAGCAACATCAGTTGCGAATCCAAAAAGAGAAGCTTTTGTCTTAAACCATGGATCGTATACTTTACATGCAGTTCTTTCAGCATATGGGTTAAGCATACTGGCCGAAGAGATTTCATTTTTAATATCAAGGAACAGTTCAGAGTACTGAACAACACCGTAAATATCTACGATTGACTGAATGGCCGTTCTTGCACAGTCAACAGTATCAACACAGATAACATCACGGATATCTTTTGAGTTATTATAAAGACTATAAGCGATCAAAGGTTTTTTAGTCTGAAGCTTTTCCTTTCTAAGAAGGCTGGCCATAGACATAATCTTACCTTCATACACGGCATCAACGTACCAACGGTTAAATCCCGTTCTGTCGATTTCAAAACTTGGATCAAAAACAGCTGATTGGTCGAACGATCCACAAAGAGCGTTTACACTCGAAGCAATCTCTTTATAGTAATCAAAGATTTCATTAAGATTTTTGCTGTTAATTGAACTCGTCATTAAATCAGTAGTATTCATTTTACCTAAAATTTCTAACTTAGGTCTGATGTAACTTAACTCTTCACTTGAAAGGAACGTGCTCTCAGCACATAGGTAATAAAGCTCAGATTTAAGCTGGATATTTCCCGGCTCTTTCATGCTAATAACTGGTTTGAAATAGTTATTAAGTGATGCTGCGATTGAATTAGTCTTAAGGTTGTTAGACATTAAGTTCAGATTGTTAACAGAGTTAACAAACTTCTTTCTCATCGTTAAACGAGTTTCAGAAAAGTTTTGTCTAAAGCTATCTGTCCATGCATCAGCAGTTTCGAATTGAGAGAAATTTAAGATATCTGCGTTTACATTTGTAAATTGATCTTCAAGCATCTTGTTAGCAGAACCTTCTGGGACAGCACGGAAGAAGTCTAAACTAGCTGCTTCTTGCTTAAAATCGTGTTTTGCGAACATTCTTATTGAGTTCTGGTTAAGTGTTGCTGGGTCACACTTAGGATTAACTAAACTCTTACATCCATTTGGTACCATGAATAATGAGTCTTCAATAAGAACACTGCTAAAGACTTCATCAAACGGGAATGCCATTTGAGCTGCTTCTGGTGCATTTCTAAAGGCCCATGAAAAATAAATTTTTAATGTATTCCAGTAGTCAAATCCAACAGCATCGAATCTCTTAGAGTTGTTTACGTTTAAAGACATCTCATATGTAGAGACCTTTAAGCTTTCTTGAACTGAATAATCGTGGCATTCTGAATAATAGCTGTCGATTTCAGTTGTCGCTTTTGCGATCTGCTCTAGAAGACCTGCATCCGGCTTCGTACCATAAAGGTGAGCTTCAAGCGGAGTAAACTGCTTCATATAAGAACAGTTCAATTTTTTATTAACATTTTTATCTTCAAGATTTAAGAAGTTGTTTTGTGTGAAATTATCAACATCACCAAACTTAGGATTCTTCTCATTTGATTTTGCCCAGATTGAAGCCAGGTAATCATCTAAGTCAGGACATTTCGAAGTGTTTGCACATCTTTGAGATAGTTCTTTATATTTAGAGAGATTAGTCGCCTGAGTTAAATCTGCATTTAATAAAGGAAGCTTATTAGTGATGATTTTTTGGTGAATCACATCTAATAAAGTTAAAACGGTATAACGGTACTTATTAAGACCTAATTTTGTAAACTCGGCCGTGTCTCTCTCGCCTTTTAATTTTGCAAGACGATAAAGAGATCTCCCCACATCCATGTTGCTTAAAAGAACTAAGATGTTCTCTGTTGGTTTTTTGGAATCAAGAGCACACTGTGCTCGGTTAGTGAAATGGAGATCTGTATTCAGTCTTGCTTCGTTGGCATAGACTGAGGGTAAGACACCCAACAATAAAATTAGCGAAAGTAGTACTTTCATAAGAGCCTCTGTGTTTAAGAAAATATAAGTGTTCTAGTGCAACTAAATAGCCAAATAAAAAACCAATAGATTCCCAGAATTACTCTGCAAATATAAATGGCTAAACGTGTATGTGTTTTTCCTAACTGTCACATCTTTTGACAGTGTCTAAAACATATTCACTTTCAAATTCTCTAGAGGTTAAGACCTCTAAGAAATTTCTAATACAGTTAAACAAGTTTCTTCATTCACAGCGAATCGCCCATGAAAAATATGGCGAGAGGCCGGACCAAAATTCTCTGAGAGATCAGTTAATAACTCGATCACAAATGATCCATTATTTGTATCAACTTCTCTAAGAGCTGCTGCTTGAAAACCAAAGAATTTTTTAATGATTGGATAAAGCGCTTTATAAAGCGATTCCTTGCTGGAGAAAATAAGAGTTAATAACTCTTCTTCACTTAATGACGGGTGATTGACTAAATCATGACCAGTCGTAATGTGGGATGATATCTCTGGTTTTGCTCTGCCGATTAATTCAAAATCTATTCCCAGACCAATGAGATCACTACTTTTTGCAACAGCTGCTCCGGCCCAGTTTCTATTATGAGAAATACTTCCAACGGCCTTTGATGGCCAAACTGGAGACCTGTCAGTATTGGCCGGAAGATCTAATAGGTCTTCACCAAAACACTCTTTGAAAGATTGAGAGGCGCATACCCGTCCCATGATAAATTCTTTTTTCCTCTCCGGGTGGAAAGTATTAACAGCGTCTGAAAAAATAATTTT
The DNA here is from genome assembly GCA_002428265.1 of Bacteriovoracaceae bacterium UBA6153. Classification (GTDB taxonomy): domain Bacteria; phylum Bdellovibrionota; class Bacteriovoracia; order Bacteriovoracales; family Bacteriovoracaceae; genus Bacteriovorax. The sequence goes on along the minus strand of DIUR01000023.1, from coordinate 54,730 downwards.
AGAGCTCACGAGTGCGGCTTCACCTGAAATATCCAGCCTTCTATCTAGAGAATTGAAAGCTGACTTTCTAAATAATTCATTCCACACATTGAGCTTTTTCATTGGTTAATCGCCTTCTCACGGTATCCGTAGAGTACTTGATTAACGACAAAGTTTGCTCCGACGTTGAAGATAACTGCTTTTGTAAAAGACAATTTCGGATTGTCTTGTCCCATGCAAAGCAATTGGTAAGTAATAAAGTTTTGAACAATACTTTTTGGAATTTGAGCTGCATAAAACACTGAATTGAACGCATAACGATCAAGTCCTGTGTCACCTGTATCAATCCACTCGCCTTTACCTTCGTTGTAAACCTGGGCCATACTAGCTGCAACCAGGACTTCCTGAACCTCAGGACGCTCAAGGTCTGCTAGAGTAAGATTGTTCCAATCTACATTGTTTTCATCAACTGATTTACCTTTTAATCCAAGGCTAATTCCCTCTGGTAAATGTCTCAGAGTTTTCATCAATTCATCTTTGTAATGTCTATAGAAATTTCTTTCTTTATAAACAATTAGAAGTTTTTCAATCTCTTTTTTGTATTCAGGATTTTTCTTTAATTCTTCAAGGCGAGCTTCTGCCTTTTCTCTTTCGTGGTTGAATATTGGGTCATAGATAACAACATCAGTGCCACCCATGATTCGGCCAAAAAAGTAGCTCTTTAGAGATTTAACAATTTGATTATCAGTGGCCTTCGTCTGGATGTTTCCACCAACGTAAGAAAAGAGAACAGTTATTCCTATGTCATAGCCAAGTTTACCAAACCATTCACCATTGATTTCTTTATCACTATTATAGAAGGCGTAACTTGCCCCAAGAGTCCCTAAATTAAGAGACAAGTTAAAACGCTTAAAGTCTCTGGCCGCATTTTTATTAACTTCATTAGGTCTAAGAGCACGGCAGCCATAATAGAGCTCCTGATATCTTTTTTGCTCTTTAGGTGTCATCTTAGAAGAGGCAAACTTCTTGGTAAGCTTCTCTTCATGCTTCATAAACTTATTTACATGTGCTGAATTGATCTCACGCCCATCAAGCTGAGCAAGATCTAGTAGAGCTGTTTTTTGTTCTTTATCGCTTAGACTTAAGACGTAAGTCAGGTACTGCTTTACTCTCGCCACACTGATAGGCTGAGTATGCATATTAAGGCCATCAATCATAATTTTGACATTGGCATCAGTGAAGCCCAGTGCTCTTACTTCATCAAGAAATAATTTTTTCTCTTTAGCTGGCCACTTATTTTTGATTAAGAGGACATTCTCTTTTTTATCGGCCTTCGCAATGAAGTCCAACATGATAGAACGGCAATCGCTTGGAGTTGCTGACAACGCCAATGACGAAAACAGTCCTAATAAGACGATTAAAAATAGTTTTTTACACATACCCAGATTTTAGTCAGAATCCGAGTGCTTATGTCTAAACTATGAAAAAATGACATGCCAATTATGGCCTTTTGTCACTCCAGACTTCATCTGCGCCAAGGTATAAAGTAAAACTCTCGTATCCATATTTCAGGTACCAAAGCCCATACTCTTCCCAATTCAAGCGCTTAGCTTCCATATGCTCCTGAAGTGTCGAGGTCGCACTATTTAATGAGCTGATGAAGTTATAAACTTGTGGGTGGCTGCTTAAACCAGATTCATTTTCTGCTACGATTGAAAGCGAGTGGGACCCTTCTTCCAGGCCACAAATTGATAAGCTCCATCTGGTGTTTTCAATACTCGTCTCAAACGTTTGAACTCCATCAAGAAGACCTTTCACTTTTATAACTTTATCTCCACCGTTATTCACGGCTTGGCCTTCAACTTTTACACACCCTTGAACACTTTGAAATTTTGTACTCACTAACTGAGGCATATTAATGCCGGGAATATTTCCTATCCACGAGCGGCGCTTGAACGTTCTGGATTTACCCGACTGGTTCTTCGCTTGAAAGGTAAAATGGTATTCGCCTTCAGAAAGTTTTCTGGATTGACCTCGAAACTCCCCACTTGCTTTGATGATAGTTTTAAATCTATCAACAACGGCCCTATTTTCATTCTTCACAACCAAGACTTCTATAGATTTAATTTTTGCTTCTGGGTTTGTAACAACACCTGAAACCACGAATTGAGATTCTGCCTCTTCAATCGGATCAATCATCACCTCAGGAAGAACGACTAAGTCTGAACGGCGGTTATTGGCATAAAAAAATCTTGCAAGGTAGTTTGGATAATTAAGACTTTTTTTGCTGATGAAATTTCCACCGTTGCCGCCTTGGCCGGCAGGCCAGTTGTGTCCTAAATTAGTATTCATAATAAGTGAGACTCGTGGGCCTTGTGAATCAGACCAGAGTGCGCCTGTACCTTCTTTGTTGGCCCCTTCCAGCGTTTTTAAGTCGAAAGCTGATTTAGTATGTGCCCCATAAAGTGAGCTCATGATTTCTGCATTAAATGTATTGAAAGCAGTATTAACAATGTAGTCGTTATTGCCATAGATGATGGATGTTAATTGGGTCGCAAAAAACTCTTCTTTATTTTTTCCAAGATTTTTACAGGTTGACAGCATTGTCTCAAGACTAGTTTTTGGTTTTGATATTTCTGCTGACGTTGTTCCCGTTGAAGGACCAGCATTGATTCCAATTCCTGCAAATATTTCAGGGACAAGACAGCCTAGCACCATAGTCTGTCCTCCACCTGACGAAAGCCCTGATAGATAGACTTGTCCCGGATCGATGTCGAGTTCCTTTTTCAAAAGTAATGCTTTCACTAATTTTATAATAGCGACATTGTGCCTGTTATTTTCAGTATGATCAGCTCCATAATAATCCCAGCATCCAGCAATCACTCCGCCATTGGGAACTTTGGGAAGAGCGACAATCATATTGTAGTCGTCCGCCGTTGTTTCCCAGTTTCCATCTTTTTTAAGATCTTCTGCTTTTTGAGAACATCCATGTAGATTGACCATCAATGATCTATGAGACTTTTTGAAAGTGAATGCTGTTTGTTTTTTTGGAAGATAATAATGAACTTGAACACCGTCTAGAGTTTCAAAACTCCATTCAGCAAAAACATTTTGAACACTGAAGGAAAAAAGAAAAGTGACGATGTATAACATGTTCTAACTCATGGTTATTGTGGTTTAGTGCCCACATTCACGATATCTTGCTTAAACTCATTTCGTCATATTAAAATTTTGTTAAATTTGATGCCAGAGGTAGTAATCTCTGTATATAATTTGCTGATGAAAACACTACTCTTGGCCTTTTTATTTGCTGCATCTCTTCAAAATACTTCTCTTGCCAGCGCTGATTGCGCACAAAATAGAAGTGAGTTCTTAAAGCGCAATACTGCTCTTTATGAAGAGTATTCTAAAATAGATTCAAAACAAATTATGACCGATAAGAAGAAAGCATTATGGATTGAAGGCAATCCTAAAGTTAATAAGGCACTCTTCATCGCCCACGGTTACATGGGAAGCCCTAGTGAAATGTTGTTTTTAGCACAACCTTTTATAAAAAAAGGCTGGTCAGTCGTAGGATTTCTGATTCCTGGGCACGGCTCTACTTATGAAATTGCCAATCAGTATAAGAACACAAGATGGGTGGAAGAATTTAAAACTCAACTTGAACTTGCAACAAGCTGCTTTAATGAAGTCAGAGGAATTGGATTTTCTACTGGCGGACTTCTCTTTCATCACTACGCTTTAACAAATACAATTCCAGCAAGTCTTAAAAGCTTGCACTTAGTCTCCCCATTTTTCATTCAACGCTTTGGCGGACTTTTTGATCGCATTCTTGGATTTTTTGTAAATGGAATTTCTGTCGATACTGCATATCTTCTAACCAAATTTAGAGACTTGAAAGTTATGACGATAGACCGCGAGAATTATCATCAAAACATTCCAGTGGACTCTGGTCTTCAAGTTAAAGAATTGGGACAAAAAGTTTTTGAGATGAATAATAATACTCAGATAAAAATTCCCGTTCAAGTTTTCTTATCTGAAGGTGATTGGACTGTTGATACGGATGTTACAAAGCAAGTTATGAATAGAGATTACGAAGAAGTGCAACTAGTCTGGTATAAAGGATCTGAACCTCACCATTTAATGGTCCCTTCTGTGAGTAAGGTTGCCGGTGAGGTTCAGCGTTTAATTTTTTCTTTCGAGAAATAAATTATCTAAACATTACGCCTTGAAGAAGTGAAGCGTTTGCAACCTTTACTTCTTTGATGCCAAGTCCTTCCATAAAGCCTTGAACCAATAATAAATTAGTCACATCAGTTGAACGGTAGTCACCTTCTAAATCCTTATCACTTTTTTTGACCTGAGACTTACCTGCGACTTCAAGCTCGGCCAGAGAGTATTGTGCCTCTTTAGTCCCTAACTGATTCCTAATGGAGTGACTATGAACTCCACCTACTCCCACCATCACATGATCCTTTATCGCTTCTTTAAGAGCGACAGGAACATGCAGTCTTGAATAAGACCTTGCTAATGCCACCACTTGCTCACGCTTATCACCAATGGGATTAGGTGTTGTAACCTTTTGCATATCTTTTTCCTGGATAACTTCAATAACCATATTTTTAAAAGTTACTGAGGCCAGATCCCCAAGGTATCTTTGAGGTCTTTTGTCTTTATCAATGCTGAACATCTGCATTGAACCTCCTCCAATATCCCAAACCACAATATTTTTATCCGAGAGCTCAGGCATTGTTGCTTTTACTGAAAGATAGCCAAGTCTCGCCTCTTCTTCTTGAGAGATTACTTCCATCGGCATTTTCATTTTGCGGGCAAAACCTTTAATGACATCGTGACCGTTGCTCGCTTTTCTAAAGACTGATGTTGCTACAGCATATGATTTTTTAGGCTTAAAAGTTCTTCCTTTTGTGACCATTGCTGAAATCGCTGAATATCCTTTATCAATGATTTCCTGGCTCAATTGTCCGTCTTTGCTTTTTTCCAGGTCTTCGTTATACGCCACTGGTACACTTTCATTTTGCAGAACTTCTAAAATTTTATTCTGACAAAAATCTACTTTGGCCGTCATTATTTTAGTTGATCCAGACCCGATATCCATACCTAAGCGAATCTCAACACAGTTTTTAGCAAAGGAGTCCGTTGAGATAAAGACAGATAAAAACAAGACGATTAAGGAAATTTTTTTCAAGTGTAGCTCCAGTTAGTAAGGTGACTGAATTATTATAATGGCAACCCAACATTAATCCCAATGAAAAAAATACATGCCAACAAAAAATAGTTTAAATATCTGCTATGTTCACGAAGAAATTTAAATTCGGAGGATATCAAGATGAAAACTTTATTACTTGCTGCTACTGTTATGGTTTTATCGACTGGTGCACAAGCTAGATCAATTCTAGTTTTTAAAACAACATCTAACTGTATTTCTGCTGTTAAAGAAAGTGATGCAAAAGTCACAATTCAAGAAGCTCAGGATGGCCAGACTCAATTGGTTCTTAAGCTTTCAGTTCAAGAAGATATCGTAAAAGTTCAGACTAAAAAAATTCTTCCACCACCAATGTCTGCAGGTACGCCGTTAAAGTACAAAGGATCAGATAAAGGGGCCAACGTAGAATTAGCAATGGGAACTCGTCCGGTAAAAGTTGGAAGTGTCACAGGAAGATCTGCAACACTTACAATTGATGGCCGCTACGAAAAATTAGCTCTAGTTTGTTCAAGCGTTAAATAATTTCTTTTAATATATTAAAGCTTGTAGCTCCAGACTTCTTTCTGGGTATCGCTACTTGCTTTAATATCTTCATCAGTCACACACTCTTTAAAGTTCTTCGCCAGTTCTGGATTTAACTTTTTAAATTGAGCAATATCATTTGACTGGTATGGATCAGAAACAACATATCCAGCTTTATCAGTACATTTATTATTTTCATCACAATCCTGCCATTTGGCCCCGTAAACGATTCTTCCATCAGATGTAAATCCCGGGAAGCTATCAGCGTGAACACGTTTGGCTTCATCATCAAGAGTAAAAAGTTTATTCACTTTTCGATCAAAGAAATACACTCCGTTTCCGGTATTTCCCATTGAGCCTGAAGCATAAAATAAAAGCATGCCTTGCTCAGGTGTTGAGAATGTGACTTTTGATACAGCTACTTTTAGATCTGTGACTTTTTCACACGACTTATTATCTGCTCCAAATTTAAAAACTCTCATGGAAGGCTCTGAACCACGAGGGTTTTGTGGCATTGAGGCAAATTCTGAAGCATCCATTGAAATCATTGGAAGACTCATAATCTGACCATCTGTTGATCTCAAATTACTACACATGTAATTTATTGATCCTTTATCATTAAGTGAAACTTCACCTTTTGAGCTTACACTTGCAGCAATAACTCTGTTTGATAAGACGCCTACTCCCTGATTCGTCTGGGCACTGTCAGTAGGCCATGAAAGGGATCTGATTTTATGATTGGCAGTTGTGCTGCCATTCATTTCAGCGGCAACAGTATAAAAGCCAGTGATCCCACCTTTAAATTGTTTTGAGGCCTTTTTTTGCTTAGAGATAATGTCAGAGACTTTATAGTGGTCTCCGTTAATATCTACTAAATATCTCCATGACCCTTGAACAGGGAAGGCTTCATTTTTTAGTGGTGTTTCAAAAGGGACAACTTTATTTTTCTCACCTTTTTGAAGTTCCATCAGTGTTACATTACTAAGCCCTTTACCTGAAAAAGACCTGAGCACATATTTTCCATCAGGACTGATACGTGCATACATTCCCAAATCAATATCACCATTATCATTAGTCGTTACCCACTTTCCTTCAAAAGGATAATAATCATGAGCGGGAACACAAGTGGCAGAATATAAACTTCCAGAAAATAATGAGGCAGCTAAGAGAATCGTTATATTTTTCATTTTAACTCTCCAGAAAAAGTTTCGGCCATTGAATGAATCCCCTCGTCCGTCATGATTCCGGTAATCCATCTGGAGTGTATTTTTTTATTGTTATAAATATAAGTCACAGGGAAGTGATTAAAGCCTGCTCTCATATAAAGATCAGTTGAGACATTTCGGGCAAATGTCTGAGCACTTGCCAGCTTTCTATCCGCTTTATTTTTTAAGCTTTTTTTGAGCACACTCATTGCTCCTTCCACTTCTTTCTTAGAGGCTCTTGGGTCAACGACGGCAATGAACTCATAACCTAGTTTTTTAGCAAGTTTTTCAACTCTTGGCATATCGTACACAGAGTAGACGAATTTTGGTGACCAGTAGTAAATCATTCCTGGTTTTCCACTAGCGATTTGCAGGCCCAATTCAGCATTGCCCCAATCTTCATTAGTTTTTGTTGTTAATACTTTTTCCATTTCCCAAGGCCAGTCTTGTAATGTGCTTACAATTTTGCATTTATCATCAAATGCCTTTTTCACAATCGTATTATCTTTAATTGAATAAATAATTGGTGAGGATTTCTCAACCATGTGAACTTCTGCCCATTCACCGATTGTATGAGAAAAATTTCGATAGACAGTTGTATTAAAAGTGCCAGGATATTCTCTGTAAGAGTCTTTGCTAATTTTTTCTGATTCTGCCGTTTTTAAAAACTCACTTTCACATTTAATTTTCTCATGGAGCTTCCATGGCTGGGTCATACTGGCAAAAGATGAGGTGCTTAAGAGCGAGAAAAGAAAAGCAGATTTCAATGAAGATTTTAAGAGCATAAAATGTCCCAGGTATTGGTAGATAACAACCCTGAAATTTTCTCACCTGCTGAGAATGTTTTCAATGCATAAACATATTTGCCCTGCTAAGCCGACAAGAGCTATCAACTATATTTTATTATTGTAACTGACAAAGGTATTAAACCTATCGTTGCCTCTCTTCCAGATAATAGCATCATAGATAAAATGAGAGATCAGTGGAGTTGTCAAAAGGGCCATAGCAAGACTATCTAACGGTTCAAATAAGGAGACAATATCACTCTGATAATAATCAAGGACTCCACCGACAGTGAAAATGGCCAAGAGAAAAAGCCATGCATACTTTTGCATGAAGTTTAACTTGTGCGTAATCCCCAATCTTTTTTCCATTAAAAAATAATAAGGGATCGCGTGAGAAAATATGAGCAAAGCATAACTCTTCATTTCATTATCTGAAATGAGAAAAGCGTAAGCATAGACCATGGTGAAAAACAGCATTGAGAGAAACCCTCTGATGTTTTTTTGATAGATTAAGACTCCGGCAATGGCCACTGCCCCAATAACATAAATGAAAATTCCCATTCTATAGGCCGTCTCTAATGATTGAGCGCTAAAGACTTCATAAAGATTAAATGGCATCAAAATCGCTTCGCCGAGTTTGCCTTCTGCCATTGGTGGTTTCATATGAAAGAGAATAAAAGGCACCATGGTCAAAAAGTAATAACCCCACTTTACCAATGAGATCGCTCTCTTTTCTCCTAAACGATAGAGAAAAGTAACACCAAGGCCTTGTCTCATATTGTGATAAATAGTGAAATAAAAAATGTAGTAGAAAAAATAATCCGTAAAAAAGAAATGAACAAAAAAATTCAAAAAGAAAGAAGCAAAAAGCACAATCCAAACATATTTCTTTCTTACCTCTTCCGGATCTCCCAAAACTTCCAGTAATGTCGAATAAACATGCCCGCCATCAAGAAAATAAATTGTTACCAAAATAAAGGCCGTTGATGTCATAACATCGGTTAGCATCATAAAGAAAAATACCGCCAAAGTGGCCAGAAATATTTTTGAAAAATCTTCGAGCTTGCTGGTAAAGATGAGGCTGTGTTTCATTTTATCCTCGGGTCTAGAAAAAATATATTTAACTCTATCTTTATTGTTTTATTTTTCCAAGCCAAAGCGTATAAATAGGTATGAAAAATAAACTATTCGGTACCCCAAAACTTAGATTCCTCTATTCACTTTTGATTTTTCAAATCATCCTCTTCACTGTTTTCAGGATTTGTTTTTTGATGTTCTTCAAAGACAACATGACTCCTGGGACGACCGGTTTGATTATTGAAAATCTTTGGCTTGGATTCAGATTTGATTTAAGACTTGCTCTCTTCATGCTTGTCCCGGCAATCCTATTTATCAACTTACCGCTCAATCCTGCTTTTAAAGTAAGACTGATGAACTGGTTGTATGGTGCCCTATTCACAATAGTTAATTTTTTATACATCGTTGATGCTGGTTATTTTGGGTATTTAAAATCAAGACTAAATGCCACTGTTATTCAATTTTTGAAAAATCCTATTATCTCATTTGAAATGGTTCGTGAGTCTTACCCATGGCCAGTACTTTTAATAGTGATCATTCTTTTAAGTGCCGCTTGGTACTTTATTATTTCAAGATTTATTACTCCTAAGCTTTTAGCTTCTCCTTTTGTTACTTCAAGTAAAACTCGCTTTGTCGGTGCAGTTTTCTTCATTGTTATTTTTGCTTTCGGTACTTATGGAAGCGTGAAAATGTACCCGCTAAGATGGTCTGAAGCCTTTTCAACAACTGATGTCTTTGCAGCAAATCTTTCGCTGAATCCTATTTTATATGTGACAGATACCTACACGTTTAGAAACGCTGAGTACGAAAAAGATAAGACTCAAGAGTCTTATGAACTGGTGGCCAATTTTTTGGGCGTAGATAATATTGATCCCAAGAATCTAAATTATGTCAGGGCCTTTCCCGGAGATGCCTCTAAGAGCGGGACACAGCCCAATATCGTTGTGATCGTTATGGAGTCAATGGGCTGGTATATAACCGGGCTTGGCGGAGCAGAAGTAAACCCTTCTCCCAATCTGGATTTGATTGCAAGAGAGTCTCTGGTCTTTTCAAATTTCTACACTCCGACAATTGCTACAGCTCGCTCTATCTTTGCAGCTGTCACAAGCTTGCCGGATACTTCTAAGGTAAAAACGGGATCGCGTAACCCTTTTGTTGTTAACCAACATGCCATCATGGGTGAGTTTAAAAATTATGATAAGTTTTACTTTTTAGGCGGAAGTGCTAACTGGGGAAATATCCGCGGGATTTTTAGCTACAACATTCCTAACCTGAATATCTTTGAAGAAGGATCATATAAATCTCCGCGTGTAGATGTGTGGGGAATTTCGGATTTAAATCTTTTTAAAGAAGCTCACGAAAATATTCAGCAAAACTTTGATAAAAACAAAAAACCCTTTTTTGCCTTTATCCAGACTGCTGGTTTTCACCGTCCATATACCATTCCTGCTGATAACGATGGATTTGTTGTTAAAACTCCAAGTGATGTTTCAGAAGCTGAAATTAGAAGTTTTGGATTCGACTCTCTTGAGCAGTACAATGCAATGAGACTGCAAGACTTTGCATTAGGAAAGTTTTTTGAGTTGGCAAAAAAAGAAGACTGGTACGACAATACGATCTTCGTTATTTTTGGAGACCACTCACTTCCTTCTAATAATGCGAAACATGTTCCAGCTTGGAAACAAGGTCTGGCCAATAGTTACCATGTCCCATTCATCATCCACTCTCCTAAGCGAATTGCTCCTGGTGTAGAGACAAAAATTGCTTCTGAAATGGATGTTATGCCAACTCTTGCAGGACTCGCAGGGATTCCCTACAAGACCAGAGGCCTGGGAAGAGACTTGTTTAATCCAAAATTCGATGAGTATAGAGCAGCTTTTTCATACAACTGGTATGCTCCATTTAATCTAAGTCTTATCGATAAAGATTTTTATTTCGAGTACATTCCTTATAATCAGCAAGGAAAACTGGTTAAGTACACTGATGGCCCGGCCGACGTGAACGTTAAAGATGAATACCCTGAAAAGTATAAAGAAATGGAAGCACTGACGAAAGGATTGTATGAGTCAGCAAGATACATCATGCATAACAATCCAAAACTAGATTAGAAAATTATTTAAGATTTCTGCCTTGAGGTTTCGGCATAGGTTTCCATTTGGGATCAGTTAAGGCACCAGTTAGAAAAGCTTCGAGATCATCGAGCTCAGCTGGTGTCAGTCCTAAACCTCTCTTTAAGAAGTTTGCCTGAATAGAGTAAAAGATATCATCTTTTTGCGCCTGTGAGTTCAGCACTTCAACATCCACTTTGAACTCTGATTTTCTTGGAGTGATATCAAAATCATTAAGAGATTTCTCAACATTGTTATAATGATTAATAACTTCGCGAAGAGTTTTGAAGGCCCCGTTATGCATATAAGGAGCAGTTAGAGCGACGTTAATTAAGCTTGGAGTCTTGAAAAAATAATCTCTATGAAACTCTTTATTAATTTCGCCACGACCGCGATCGGCAACAAATGGTCTTGCTCCTAAGGCCGGGACACCAACTGAAGTTAAAAAAGTGTTATTGCCAAGTAAACTTCCCTGATGGCAAGCAATGCAATTTCCTCTATTGATAAAAACAGACAGACCTCTTTTTTCTTGAGCACTCATGGCAGAATTGTCACCGGCCACATACCTATGAAAAGGTGAAGTGTTTGATTGAAATTGAACGGCCATAAAAGCGGCCATCGCTTCACCAGCGTGTCCGATATTAATTTTTTTCTCGCTTACAGTTTCAGGATAAGCGCGATTAAAAAGTGTAACGTATTTACCAGGGTCACTCTTAGTTGTGATTCTCTTGATGATTAAGTCCCATGCTTCAAGATTATCTTTAGCATTAGCGATTTCATTATCGCCTGGACGCCCTTTCATTTCTTCCACATTTACCAATGGAAAAATGGCCTGGGCAGCAAGAGCACTTTTCATAACACTGGTAATCTCAACTGACTTTGGATTAGCACCGTTAAGAGATGGCTCTGGTGTGGTGAATATTTTATTCCCAGGATGATAGTTTACACGTGCATCCCAAAACATATTCACATTGAATTTATCACCGATATTAAAGAGCCCCGGAGAATTTCTTCTAAGAACACCTTTACCATCTTCAGTTTGTGAAAGAGGTAATCCATCACTAGTTCCCAACATCGGATGATGACAATTCATACAACTGATATTTTTATTTCCAGATAAATTGGGATCGATAAAAAGCCTTCTACCGAGCTCTACCTTCGCCACTGCTTCAGGAGAATTATCTACGGGAAGAAGCTCATACTTAGTGACGCCAAAGAACTCTAGTCTGTTTCTAAGACCGTTATCAATGACGTCTGCTAATGAGAGCGTACTCGTGGCCATCATAATGATGGTCGATAATAGTGGGAAAGGCTTAAATGTCATGCCCACAATGTTAGTGGGCATGAGGATGTTTGACTATTCAAACTTTCTGACAATTGAAGGAAAAAACTTACTCGACAATGTAGTCTGCCGTAACCTCAGCAGTAACTTTGACTTCTCCACTCATAAGCTGCGGAGCACTCATTTCTTTTGAGCGTGACATCATGGCGTCTGCTCTAAACATTGGTGCAGGTGCATTCGCACCGCGAGGTGCCAGCCTATAAATTCCTTTTAATTTAACCTGAGCTGCACGGGCCAAAACATCGGCGTCCGCTGCTGCTGCCTTCACCGCTTCTGTCATAAGAGCGCGCTCTTCATCGAGACGTTTATCTAAATCAAAACCTAGAGTCACAATGGTCACTCCACTCATATTTGTTTTTGAAGATGTTGTTAATGCATCTAAAAAGGCCCCGGCATCATCGACTTTTCGAAGTGTCACAGAGACGCCCTGATTAGCATTGTAGCCGTTGATATTATTTTTATTGGTTTTTTGATCGTAAACATATTCAGGATTGAGCTCATATGAAGTTGTGCGGATGTCTTCTTTTTTAATTTTAAAAGTCTCAACACTTTTTTTCAAAAGCTCGAAAGCAGACTGAGCATTATTTTGAGCTTTTTTAGCGCTCTCGCCTTTTCCCCAGATTGAGAGATTGATGCGCACGATATCCGGTTGAAATGATTTTTCTGCGATGCCTGTAACAGAGATTAATCTTACATTGTCGTGGGCCAGGGCCTCAGTATTTATACCCACTAAAAGAAAGAAACAAATTGTTCCAAAAATTTTTCGCATACACACTCTCCCTGTGATAATCTTCGTTTTTATAAAAAAAGTTTACCCCTAAAACACTAAAAAGAAAGAGATACTTTATGACAAAAAAAGCCGTTAAAAAAACTCCAGCAAAGGTAGCTAAAGCTACAACTAGAACCGTTATTGATCCAAACGCAAAGGCAACTTCTGCAGATGGAATTTACGGACTCCCTTTCAAAGAAAGTGAAGCTAAGGTCGTCTTTCTGCCTATTCCTTGGGACGTCACGACTTCGTACCAAGCAGGAACATCAAAAGGTCCTGGTGCTATTTTACAGGCCTCTGAGCAAATTGATTTTTTCGACCTGGATTATATTGATGCCTACCAGGCCGGTCTTTATATGAGAAAAGAAAGTGCAAAAATTAAAAAGTTAAATACACAAGGGCGCGCTATCGCAAAAAAAATCATCGATGCCGATGATGAGTCGATGGCAAAAAGTAAGACTCTTCAGGCAAGTCTGAAAAAAGTTAATGAGCTGTGTGAAGATTTGAACGATGAAGTTTACGCTCAGACAAAAGCGCTTTTAGATAATGATCAGATCTCTGTTGTGGTTGGAGGTGATCACGCGACTCCATTTGGAGCGATTAAAGCTTATGCTGAAAAATACCCTGGCATGGGAGTGCTTCACTTTGATGCCCACTCAGACACGCGTATTGCTTACATGGGATTCACCAACTCACACGCTACAATCATGCACAACGTGATGGAAAAAATCCCTCAAGTTGGAAAATTAGTTCAAGTAGGAATCAGAGATTTCTGTGAGCAAGAATACATCTACACAAAAGAGCATAAAAAAATTGATATCTACTTCGATCAAGTTCTCGCGCAAAGAAAACTTAACGGCGAGCCGTTCATGAAAATCGCGCAGGAAATCGTTTCTAAGCTTCCTAAGCAGGTTTATATCTCTTTTGATATCGACGGCCTTGATCCAAGATTCTGCCCTAATACGGGGACGCCTGTACCTGGAGGACTTGATTATCCGGAAGTCGTCTACATCGTGAATGAAGTCGTGAGATCTGGAAGACAATTAGTTGGTTTCGACCTGGTTGAAGTCGCACCTTCTCCAAAAGATAAAACGGATGAGTGGGATGCGAACGTTGGGATGAGACTGCTTTATAAGATCACTTCCGCATGTCTTGCGAGTTTAGGTCACATTAAAATTAGAGCTGCAAAATAAAAAAAGGCCTGCGATTACAGCGGGCCTTTTTCTAAACTTACTTGTTGATTGAGAGCTACTTCATAATTTGTGACGGGAACAGGCGCGCACGAATTTAAGTCCAGGTGATCCATCTGAGGCGTAAACTCCAACAGTCGCAATCACAAGGGCCAGTGCCACAGCATATTCGTTAGAACTCAGAGTAACAGACTCTCTAAGTAGACCTCCCGTTAGTGCATCTGCAATAGCGAAGGCCGTCACCAGCATCAGAGTAGCACTCCAGAAAGAGTACTGATTTGGTGTCTCACTGTTATTTTTTGTCATATGCATAGACTGAACTCCTATCGCTGACCTACTGGATGGTTTGGTTAGTAGATGCGATGAAGCCAGTATAGTAGCAATCGTGAGCATTCCAAAATATTCGTTTTTAACTCTCAAAATTCACTGATTTAGACATATTTAGTACGAGGTTTGTAGTGAATTTAGTGCCCATTTTTTGAGGTTTTTTCCTTGCTCAAAGGGGGCACTTTAGGAGAACCTAATTCCATGAAAACAAAAAATATTATCTTCATCCTTACTCTCCTCTTCACTCTTGCCTGCTCAAGCACGCAGAAAAAATCCCGCGACATTAACTCGCACACATCTGCCCAAGATCAATACTGGAATGACATGACGATGGAATCCACTGAAGCACGTACATCAATCCTGAACGTGATCCAGGAAAATAACCCTGCTCTTTATGCACAAATTTCTAAAGACGCCAAAGATCCATACCTTCCAATGATGTGGGGACAAAGTCTGAATTTCGATTCTGGTGCAAAAAAAATTATCGTTGAAGATAAAATCATTGGTGACCTACAATTAATCTTCAACATCAAAAACGATAATAAAATTGTCCATGCAGGCATCATGCACACTTATGGATACCTCTTTAGCACTATCGATACACCTTACGGTTATAAGAGAAAAAGATGGATTAGCCCTGAAGTTAATCAGGCCTTCTCCCTAACAGGTAATGCCCTCTCTCCGGACACTATTGATGGTGGACTTCTTTCTAACATCACTTATTTTGCGGGAAGCCTGGCCTTTAAAAATAAGTCAAATCTGAGCTTATTAAAAAATGTCTCAAACGAGGTCTTCACTTATGACTACTCCAAAATTAAGTACGACAGACTGGAAGAAGTTTTAAAAGACTACACACTAGTCACAACTTTTGTTCCTTATCCGGTGAAGCCCGATCAGTCTGAAAACTCATATCTTCTGATCTATTCAGTAGTTAATCACTTCGACGAAAAAGAAACTTTGATTACGGCCTTCCCAGTCAATCAAGAAACCTACACAAAAACGACGGCCCCAGAAACGTTGGGCGATAATCAGAAAATCACTTTGCGCTACAACGCTTATTTAGTTGGTGTGGGCAAAGATTTAAAGGGTAAAAGAAAGCTTACAAAAAACTAGACGGCGCGAGAGTTCTTCTTTAAAAATGCCTTAAACATTTATAAGGATGATTCTTACATGAAAGCTTTGGTTGCAGGTTTTTTACTTCTGTTGTCGTTTTCTACTCAGTCAGCGATTCAGCCTCAGGCAGAATGCAAAGATTACAAAGGCAACATTCTTAGCGGCACTGTAAATGAATTAAGAGGTGTGATGGCAAACCCTAAAGGTAACCGTACACAGGTTTTTGTTTCAGGAATCATCACAGAAATCAAAAAAGAAGACCACTCTGGCAGACCTCACCAAAAATTTAAACTTAAAGTTAATTCAGACATCACTCTGCTTATCGTAAGCAATTTAGAGTTCGGCCGTCTTCCACTTAAAGAAGGAAAAGCTGCTAAAATTTGCGGCGAGTTTTTAAGAGTTGGAAAAGGAATGGTTCACTGGACACATTTCGATCCACATGGGCCGCACGCTGATGGCTTCACTATCATCGATGGAACTCTTTTCGGCGATACAGAAGTTACAAACTAGTACTGTCCACTCTCGCTTCTTTAAAATTCTGAAGCTCGTCTGCCGGACTAATAATCATCGTATTTGAAGGAAAGGCAAATCGTACACCGATTTCTTTGGCGAGCTTTAAGATCTCAACAATCAATTTATGTCTTTCCTCTAGCTCCACATCTCCAACAGTTGTTCTGAAGAACACATTTAATAAAATGTTAACTGATTTATCAGTCATGTCGTTGATATAGATCTGAGCATTGTTAGGATCTATTAATGGATGAATTTTGCACATATAACGAAGCCTTTCGCAAAACTCTTCGAGTTTATCTATCGGAGTTGAATACTCCATCTGAAGAAAAATTCTAAAACGTCTCGAGCCTCTCATTCCATAATTATCGATGGCCATGTTAGCAAGAACATTGTTTGGAAGACTCACAAGAGACTGGTGTGGAGTTCTAAGTCTCGTACTTCTAAATCCTACCTCTTCAACTGTTCCTTCTAAACCCTTATCTAAAATGACATAGTCCCCGATTAAAAAAGGTCTATCCATAATGACTGTGACTGATCCAAAGAGATTCGAAATTGTATCTTTTGCAGCAAGGGCGACGGCCACCCCCCCGATTCCCAGACCGGCAAGGATACTTCCGATATCAAAAGTTAAACTGTGAGCGACGAGAATTGTTCCAAAGGCCACGACCAAAACCTTGGCCGTTTTTGAAAGCATGGGAACTAAGACATCATCAAATTTATTGTGGGTGTCTTTAGCGATCTTTTTAAAGTGCATGCTGATGAGATCAACAATTTTAACAGCAGTCCATACCGACGTTAACGCTATCAGAATGTAAAAAGCGCGAACGAGTACTTCAAAAGCTTCAAGGTCGAGCTCCAGAACGCGCACTCCTCCCATACAAACTAAAGAGAAGGCCAGAAGACCAAATGGCAGAGTCGCTTTATAGTGATCTTTCTCTTTAAAATCTAGCGATTCTTTTTTGACCATATCGCGAATGTATAAAGTCGTAAGATACCTAACCAAACTTAGAGCTAAAATAGCTAAGACAAAAACGACCAGAAATCCTAACCACTGCCCTTTAGAAAACATCAGAAAGTCTTCTGAAGTCCAGGCCGGCATCCATGCTTTGATTTTTGTTTTCCAGTTTTTATACTCAATGACCCCATCGACAACTTTTAAATGGGACACTGCTGAGTAAAGCACACTAATCGTACTTACCGTTTGAGGAGTAAATCTCCATGCTCCGTCTGCATTTTTTTCGATGGCAATTTCTGCTTCAATAGTATCGTTGCCTTCCGTGATCGTCTGTTTTCTGAAATACCAGATTGAGCCCTCAGAGTCGTCAGGGATATGATTGAAATCAACCTTAGTGATTCTATCCAGAGTATTGATCAAGCGCTCTGCCGCCTGCCTGCCCGTCATTTCACGAAGGTTTTCATCAATGCGTGAGAGGTTGAAAGTTCTTGCGGCCTGATCAAAATATGACCTAGACGAGCCACTGTTTTTTTTGACCTCGTCCATCGCCTCAATAAATGTTCTCATTGTCGCGCGTGGGCTTTTTAATTTTTCGAGCTCTACATAACTTGTATTGGACTTTACCGTTTGCTCTTGTGCTGTTGTTTCTTTAGGACGAGGTTTAGTATCCTCAATGGCCTTTTTAATAACTGAAGTAGGTACCTGAGAATATATTTGAGTCGTAAAAATTAAAGAAAATAACAATACAAAGGAGCGCGTTAGCATGATGGAATCCTTGCGTTTTTATGAATCAAAAATTTACCCCAGGGTGAATTTTCGGTCAAGGTAAGATGCTTGATCTTTTAAGTCAGTGAAAAAATATTCCAACAATCCCTATCATCAGTTGGGAATGTCGAATCAACAGGAGTAGACTGCAAGGCATGTCACCAATTCTCAAGGACGAGGAAAATGAAAAAACTAGCAGTTTTATTTGCGCTATTAATTGTCACATCACTTCAAGCAAAAATTGTCGAAGAGTCTTTCTACATTCAAACGGATGATCAGAAAACTTTCGAAATGCTTAAATCAAGACCAGAACTTACTATTGATCACATTGAAAAAGGCGGCTTTGAGCTTTACGGCCCAAAAGGTCTTGGTGAATTTTTAGATAACAACAATATCCCCCACTTCTCAATGAAAATTGCTGGCATGAAAGCTCGCGGTCAATACCCATCACCAGAAGAAATAGAAAAAGAATTGAGATCTGTTACAAACGCTTATCCTGAAATCACAAGTATGTTTTCTATTGGTAAGTCTGTTAAAGGCAGAGACCTATGGGTGATAAAATTATCAAACAACGTTAAAGAAAATGATTCGCGCCCAGAATTTAAATACATCGCTAACATGCACGGAGACGAAATTGTCGGACGTGAAATGATGGTAAGACTGATTAAAGACCTGGCACAAAATTACGGAAAAGATCCTCAGATCACAAACCTTCTTGACCGCGTTCAAATTTATATTATGCCGTCAATGAATCCAGACGGGGCCGCTGCAAGCTCACGAGGAAATGCAAAGTATGTGGATTTGAACCGCGACTTTCCTGATCACACAACAAGCGACAATAAAGATGTTACAGATGGCCGCCAACTGGAAACTCAGGCCGTCATGAACTGGCAAAAAACAAGAAACTTCGTTTTATCAGCAAACTTCCACGGAGGAGCTGAAGTCGCAAACTATCCTTGGGATACTGCTGCTGAAAAATTTCCAAAAGAAGCCTTGGTAAAAGAGTTTTGCTTAGAGTACGCAGGACTAACTCCCTACATGAGTGCTTCTACATCATTTAAAAATGGAATCACCAATGGATACGCATGGTATGAAGTAAATGGTGGAATGCAAGATTGGAGTATCAAGTATAGAAATGACCTTCAGATCACCATTGAAGTTTCTAATACAAAATGGCCTGAGTATACAAAAGTTGATTACTACTACAAAGAAAACAAGGCTGCTCTATTAAGATTTATTGAGAGAGCGATTCCGTAAATTTCGTTTTTAATTTTTTAAGGCGTATCCTCTGATCTTTATTTTCAGAGGACGCCGCAAAAGAAAGCAGCGTGTTCATTCTCTCAAGATTCAGCCAATCTTCCTTCGGCGGATTCCCCTCTTTAAAGTTCAGCGGACAATAATCAAGAATATTTTCAGTAGATAAATAAAGCGGCAGACCTTGCGTGCGGCAAATAAGCGGGCGGGCTTCATAGACAGTGCACTGATCATTGTATAAAAAAGCACAGTGACCCGTTTGATGAGGAGTTTTCCAGAGTTCCAATAATCTCTTTTGTTCTTCAAGAGATTGAGTCGTAAGCCAGTCGTTGATTCTTTCCGCTTCAATTTCAAAAACACTGATGTCAGTCTGACAACATTTAGAACAGCCTTTTTTACACTCCATGCTTTGAGCGTGTTTAGAGCTGATTTTATCAAAAAATCCTGAAGCATTTTCCTGAAGTGAGACTATCGGCTTGTTCATACTTCTGGCACAAGCCCAGATGAAGCTTCCAGTAATTTTTGATTCATAATGGCCATGATTCTCGTTCTTTCTGCATTTCTTTTGCTGTCGAGATAAAGATTTAATGAAGAAATGACATCTAAGTTAGTCACTAAACCTAAACGGTAATCTTTAAGAGTTTCGTCGTAGCTTTTTTTAGCTTTATCTAGTGCAGAATCAAAAGCTTTGATCTGATCAAAATAACGATGGAACATTTCATATCTCGAAGTCACTTCGATCGTGATGCTCTTTTGATAATCCGTTAATTGGTATCTTGCCGTTTGGGCCTTCTCTACTGACTCTCTTACCAAGGCCTGAGAAACTCCACCTTCATATAATGGGATTGTCAGGTTTAAACCAATATCCCAATCAGAATTTCTTGAACTGGTTGATCCACCCTCTTTAATAGCATAATAATTTGAAAGAAGATCAAGAGTTGGAAGATAGTGTGCCTTAGAAATTTTTACGTCGCCTTCGAATTGCTGAATTGCAAGTTGTTTATTTTGAAAATCTTCTCTTGCATAGGCCATCTCTAAATACTCTTTTAGAGTTTTTTCAGAAACTTTGTCATCAAATTTCATATTCATGGCCTGATCTTTACTAAGACCTGTAAGAATATAAAAGCGAGCTTCACTTTGTTTTAGCAATCCTTGCCCGTCATAAGTCTGAGCATCAACAGAGGCCAGTTGTGCTTCGGCCTGCAAAAGCTCGCCTCTTCTCGATCTACCAATCTGAAGACGCTTTCTGATTTCATTCGCGCGCTCCTGACTTTGCTTTTTTAAAAGATCAAGATTCTTAAGATCATTCAAGTTCATTAAGTAAGTATAGTAAGAATCAATGACGTCCATATAAAGCGAGACGCGGTCAAGCTGTCTTTGATTTTGAGCAATTTTTATACTGGTATCAGCATTTTTAATGAGCTGTCTGTCTCTGCCACCGTTATACAAACTAGTCGTCAGGTTTAATCCCAGCGTTTTTTGATCTTCAAATCTTTCCTGTTTTAAGTAAGTCCCTCGAACCGAAAGTGTTGGATAGTAAGACCCTTGCCCTCTTGTTCTAAGCTCCATGCTTTGCTTCAGACGGGACTCGTTGATATTATCTGTCTGATTATTTAACAAGGCGCTGTTAAAACTCTCGCCTAAAGTAACTGCGTAAGCGTCAGCAGCTAATATTAAAGAAATCATGCTTAAAGATAAGAGTCTAATTGGGCCCATTAATCCTTCTTTGTATTGTATGTTTGATCGAGTCGGACTATTAAAACAAAGGCCGCTCATACTGTAAATCTTTCTACCAATATTCATTGTTCAATGCTAAATATGTTTAACGTAATATTGCATATCTTATACGGCAAAAATTGATGAGGGTTTCATGAGTTTGAAAAATGTTAGTTTATTGTTAGTTTCTTTTTTTATGTGCACTGTTTTTTCACAAACATCATTCGCTGCACCGCTCAAAATTGGTATGGTAACGGATGTGGGTGGCGTCAATGACCAGTCATTCAACCAATCTGCATGGGAAGGACTACAAAGAACAAAAAAAGAGCTGGGAATTAAAGTAAGCTACCAGGAATCAAAGCAAGATGCTGACTATCCAGCAAACCTTGAAACTTTATATGACGCTAAAAATGACCTTATCTGGGGAATCGGATTTAAAATGGCCGATGCTATCATGATAGCGGCTAAACAAAACCCAAAACAAAAATACGCTATTATCGACTACTCATATGGAGACAAAACTCCTCCCAACGTTGTGGGAGTTATGTTTAAAGCTGAAGAAGGTGCATTCCTCGCGGGATACATTGCTTCAAAAATGAGTAAGTCTGGAACTCTGGGATTCATTGGAGGAATGAGTGTTCCTATCATTCACAGTTTCCAATACGGCTTCATGGCCGGAGCAAAATACGCTAACAAAAAAATCACTATCCTAGAACAACATGCTGAATCTTTCACTGATGCAGCTAAAGGAAAGGCCATTGCGAATCAAATGATGGGTAAAGGTGCCGATGTTCTCTTCCACGCAGCAGGTGCTGTTGGTGATGGTGTTATTGAAGCTGTTAAAGAAAAAGACAAGATGGCCGTTGGAGTGGACCGCGATCAAAATTATATGGCCCCAAAAAATGTCATCACTTCAAGCATGAAGAGAATCGACAATGCGATCTTCAATGTTGTGAGTGAATTAAACAAAGGTGTTTTTAAGGGCGGAAAAACTATTGAGTACGGTCTTAAAGATGGAGCTGTTGATATTGCTCCAACGACTACTAAAATGATTCCTTCTGTTCTTCTAGAAGATGTCGCAAAACTAAAAAAAGAAATCGTTGCTGGAAAAATTAAAATTCCAAACAACCAGAAAGCATACAACAGCTACTTAAAAACTCTGAAGTAGCCTGAAGATGCATTTACTAGAATTAAAGAAAATCACCCGAATAATAGGTAACTGTGTTGCTAACAACAACATCAGCATGCATATTGTCCGCGGTGAAGTTCATGCCATTCTCGGTGAAAACGGTGCGGGTAAATCGACATTGATGAAAATCATCTATGGAGAGCATCGTTCAGACCCCGGAGGAGAAATCTTCCTGAATGGAGTAAAAACTGATATTGCCTCCCCTGCACACGCTATAGAGCTTGGCATTGGAATGGTTTATCAGCACTTCAGACTCATAAGACCTTTCACTGTTCTTCAAAATATTATCTTAGGAATTGAACCAAAAAATATTTTTGGCCTCATCGATTACAAAAAGGCCCGCGCAGATATTAAAAAGATTATTGATACTTATGGTTTTGATGTCGATCTCGACCAAAAGATTGAAGATGCTACAGTTGGAACCCAGCAACGAGTTGAGATTATCAAGACTCTTTATAGAAACGCTGAAATCATCATTCTCGATGAGCCAACAGCAGTTCTTACTCCGCAGGAAATTCTGGATTTTTACCGCATCATTAAGAATTTAAAAGGCCAGGGTAAGACCATTATCATCGTTACTCATAAGCTTCATGAAATTAAAACAATTGCCGACAGGTGCACGATTCTTAGAAAAGGTGAATATATTTCAACTCTAGATGTATCAGTTACATCAGAAGAAGAGCTGGCAAGAGTCATGGTTGGCAGAAATGTTAACCTTAAAGTCTCTAAGACTCCACCTACACTTGATGGTGAAATCGTTTTTGAAATAAAAAATGTGACTGTTTTCGGAAATAAAAATACTCCCGTCGTAAAAGACTTCTCACTTTCGCTTAAACGCGGAGAAATCACAGGCCTTGCCGGTATTGATGGCAATGGACAAAGTGAGCTCGTTCAGGCCATTACTGGCCTTAGAAAAATAAAAACAGGCAGTGTACTCATCAACAAGATGAATATTACCAATCTTACTCCAAAAGAAATTTATCAAAATAAACTTGGGTCTATCCCGGAAGACCGCCAGCGCGTGGGTCTGGTGATGGATTTTAAGATTAAAGAAAATTTTGTCTTACAGACAATCGATGATAAACCATTTTCAAACTATGGTTTTATTCTAAATAGAGAACTGACAAATTTTTCTAATCAATTAATAGAGCGATTTGATATCAGGCCAACAGACTCAGAACTTGAGGCCTCAAAACTCTCTGGTGGTAATCAGCAAAAGGTTATTCTTGCCAGAGAAATTTTCCACAACCCTGACGTACTGATTGCTTTCCAGCCAACGAGAGGACTCGACGTTGGAGCGATTGAATACATTCATAGTGAACTGATAAAATTGAGAGATCAAGGAAAGGCCGTCTTACTTATCTCGTATGAATTGGATGAAATTATTAATCTAAGTGATAACATCGCAGTTATTCACGATGGAAAACTTTGGGCAGAGCTTGATCAGGAAAAAATTAAAAAAAGCACAAGTCTAAAAGAAGATCTCGGACTCTTCATGGCAGGAGGAAGACCTGTATGAAAAAATTTATTATCAGCATGCTCTCTATTGTTCTTGGACTCATTGTCGGTGGAGTTATTTTAAAACTTTCCGGAATTTCTCCCTTAGAAGCTTATCAGGTTATGTGGGAAGGGGCCTTCTCTCAACCCAACTATATTTCTTATATCATCATCCGCTCTACTCCACTTATTCTGACCGGATTGTCAGTGGCCTTTGCTTTTCGCACAGGACTTTTTAATATCGGTGCCGAAGGACAGTTTATTATCGGAGCTATGACGGCCGCTTATTTTGGTTTTGTTTTAAATTTAAATCCATGGATTCAAATTCCACTTGTCATGCTTATGGCCACTCTTGCTGCTGCTTTTTATGGAGGTCTTAGTGGATTTCTAAAAGCACGCTTTGGGGTACACGAAGTTCTCTCGACAATCATGCTCAACTGGATTGCTCTTTATTTATCAAACCACGTTATTTTCATCGAAGGCTTTAGAAGGCCCAGTATGGAGACAACTGAGTTTATCAATCCATCAACTTCCATCACCATTCTTGAAGACTGGAAAATTTCTGATATGGGTCTTGAATGGTTATCCCGTCATGAGTTCTGGCAGTCTTTTATGAGACCTCCGGTTAATGCTGGAATTTTTATTGCCCTTCTTGCAGTCGTCATTGTCTGGATCATTTTAAACAAGACAACTTTTGGATTTAAATTAAAAGCAGTTGGTTTTAGTCCACTGGCCTCTGAATACGCTGGGATTAATACTCGAATTAAAATGACTCAATCTATGATGATCTCAGGAGCTCTGGCCGGTCTTGCTGGTGCCACTCACGTCATGGGTGTTTCAAAAAACATTGCCGTTCTTGCGGCACACGAAGGCTATGGTTTTGACGGAATTGCTGTTGCTTTAATCGGCTCTAACCATCCAGTCGGTGTCCTTTTTTCAGGATTTTTCCTGGGAGCACTGAAATACTCAGGACAAAAAATTCAATCAAGTCTTGAAGCTCCTTCTGAAGTTATAGGGATTATGATCGGTGCGATTATCTTTTTTATCGCCATTCCTTCTATCTTCAACTTTGTCCTAAAAAGCTGGAGGAAAAATCCATGAGCACTATTCAAATCATCTTTTTGTTTTCTACAACCCTCATGTACTCGACTCCGTTAATCTTCACCGCTCTAGGTGGAGTTATGTCGGAAAAATCAGGTGTCATCAATATCGGTCTTGAGGGAATGATGACCTTTGGAGCATTCGCAGCTTCATGGGCCGCCATTACTTATTCTAATCCATGGTTAGGTTTTATTGTAGGCGGAGTAGCTGGAATGCTCTTGGCACTTCTGCACGCAATTGCTTCAATTAAATTTAAAGCAAATCAAGTTGTCTCAGGAATGGCGATCAACTTTTTAGGTCTAGGGCTTGCAATATTTTTCTGCCGCATCTTTTTTGAAGGAGCGAGCATGACTCCTCCACTGGACCTGGAGACAAAGATCCCACAGATCTTCGGTCAGTATGCAACAGTCTATGTCGCTTTTTTTCTTACTGCCTTAATCTGGTTCATCTTTAATAAATCGTCTCTAGGACTAAGACTCATCAGCTCAGGCGAGCACCCTAAGGGCGCAGTTGCTGCGGGAATAAAAGTTAATCGCTACAAGTATTTTGGAGTCCTTTCTTCAGGATTTTTAGCGGGGCTTGGTGGAGCGAGCTTATCGATTGCCATTGTATCAAATTTTAGACCGACTCTTATTTCTGGACAGGGATTTATCGCACTCGCTGCTATGATTTTTGGAAAGTGGAATCCTATTGGAACTCTTTTTGCCTGTTTATTTTTTGGATTTTCTCAAGCGCTGGTTGTTTTTATCGGTGGATTTGAAACACAGATCATTTCATCACAATTACTTGCGACACTTCCTTATATTTTAACACTCATTATTCTTGTAAGTTTCATGAAGAAGACCACTGCGCCTTCTGCTTTAGGGCAATAGGGCTAGACTGGGAAAAGAAGTTTAAAGCGTGTTCCCGCGACACCTTCACCAAGAGTTCTGGTTTCAAAAGTAATAGAGCCGCCCAGACGGTCCACACAGCTCTTAACAATAGGAAGTCCAAAGCCAGTACCGACTTCTCCATCTGTTCCTATAAGGGATTTAGATAAACTTGCTTCAAATAAATTTTCACGTAAATCTCTTGGAATACCGACTCCACTATCTTCAAGGATAAACAGCACTCCTTCTTTCGCTCTTGAAACACGTAGTCTGATTTCGCTATTTTTAGCTGAGAATTTAATCGCATTAGAAAGGAGGTTGCCTAAAATCTGATTAAGAAGCAAGCTTCGGCTAGTATAAAAAGTATAAACATCACTTGCCACCGACCAGTTAAGAGTCAGATTTTTATGGTCGAGTTTTTCAAGAAATATTTCCTTTAAATCAATCATCATTGCACGAACTTCAACATCCTTTAAGACAATCTGCGCTTTCCCCATTTCGTTAAGTCTTAGCTCTTTTAAACTGCTCATCATTTCAATAACTCTTTCTGCCGCCTTAAGCGCCTTTAAGGTGTCGCTTAATTGCTCGTCATTCATGTCAGTCTTAATCAGGTGCTTAAGTTTGAGAGAAATAACGACCAGAGGTGTAGAGATGTCATGAGTTAAAATATTCATTAAATTCTGTACGCGCTGACGAGAGTTTTCGAGATGTTTAGAATGAATTTCCACGAGAAGGACATGAACCCAGATAACACTGGTTGAAATAAACACCCAACCAAATAATATGAGGCCTTGCGACCACATCAGACCTTTTTTACTGATGGCGACAGGAAACGGGTAACCAGAAAGCTTGAAAACTAAAAATAGAAAAATACATGATGTCGTAATAAGTGCCCACGTGAGAGCCCCCTTTCTTCCGGCGATAACCCCCGCAAGCATAGGGAGAATTCCCAACCAGATTAAAATATTACTATCAAAGCCTCCTGTGAAATAGGAAAAGCTCATCTGGTGAATAATACCGGTAGAGATAAAAATGAAGCAGTTTAAAAAGTATCTATTATTTCTCAAATAAAGCAGAGGCGACAATAAATGAATGCTACTGCATATTAATCCGATAATTCCAGGAATAGGACTTTCTATGGTTATAAATGCGAGGATTGTGTAAGACCACATTAAGACCCCCGTTGAAAGCATCGACACAAGATGTGCATGGATGTATTTCACCGGAAGGTCTTTCTTTTTAATTCTCTCTTGAGCGACAAAATTAAAGATTTTTAAATAGATTTTTAAAATACTCTCTTTCACAGGTCCTTATAAAGTAAATTTAAAGTGGGATAAAAGTATTCCTGGCGTTTTAACTCCACCAACATCTCTCTGGAAGTATGATCCTGTAGCTGGTGTTAATTCTGAAAAATTAGTCACACGCTCAAGAGCTGATCCAAAAAATGAATAATAACTCTCATCAAATCTTAAATCTTCAATCGGTGCTACAACCTCACCATTTTCTACCCAGAAACAAGCGTAACGAGTCATACCAGTGATTCTTGCCGTCTCCTTATCCGACCAGTTTAAATAGTGAAGGTCTGAAATATAAAGTCCTGTTCCCAGAGCTTTATAAATATCACTTCTATCTAAGTCACCTGTTTCAACAACTGGCGATCTTAGAGACTCCCACTCACTGGCAAAGTTTGTTTCAACTTTATACTCATTAGCTGTTCTCGTAGAAACCAGAAAGTTTTTGTATTCTCCCTTAGTGATAAGTTCAACAACTGGAGCGCTGACTTCACCAGCGCTATTAAAGCGAGGAGTCAGTCCTAATGTGAAATCTTCTTTCAAAGAAAATTTCGGAGACATCGTCTTCTTCTTTTCCCACAAATCTTTCAGAGGTGCACTTCCCTGTTTGTGAGCAGACATTGAAACTCCTCCCCATGAAAGAGTTCCCAGAAGCTCACTTACAGCAGAAGGTGCCATATAAACTCTGTATTCTCCGCGAGGAATTTTGCGAGACTCAATATTCATAAGTGAGAGTTTGAATTCCGTATCTTTAATATTGGCCTTAAGGGCCTCAGTGCTCCAATCAGAACCAGCATAAAGCGCTTTAACCGCTTTTTGCTTAACATTGTAGAGTGAGTAATCTAGTGAGAAGTTTCTCGTTTTAAACCAGTGGAACTGGCCAACAGAGTTAATGGTAGCTCTAACGATATCACCACTTGTAAAAACACCGGCAAGATCGACATTTCCTCCCATATCCAAAATCTGTGCAAGCATTTCTTCATTTGTTGGAAGTGTTTTAAGGTTTTCTTCGTGAGTAATACCAAAATGCTGAGGTCTAACTAAGTATGGATCTTCAGGAATATCCATAAACCATTCGCGAGACTGGCTTATTTTTTTCACAGCAAGTGAGAAATCATTTTCATCTGCACGGAAAGGAATATTAA
The DNA here is from genome assembly GCA_002428265.1 of Bacteriovoracaceae bacterium UBA6153. Lineage (GTDB taxonomy): Bacteria > Bdellovibrionota > Bacteriovoracia > Bacteriovoracales > Bacteriovoracaceae > Bacteriovorax. The sequence goes on along the minus strand of DIUR01000023.1, from coordinate 26,793 downwards.
AATTTAAAACTTTATTACCTTTAATAAAATTAAAATCAATGAAGGCCTGCTGAAGGTTTGTCACCTGACGGATTTTTGCATTTGAAAGTCTGGCAAAGATCGTTTCTTCGCCTGAGAAATTCAAAGTCATACTTTCGTCTGCTTCCAAGAGAGCAAAGATTTGTTTAGAGAATGCTTCAAAATTTGAGGATTGTAGTGCTTTCATTATTTTCCTCCTCCAAATACTTCAATGTTTGTAAAAAGACATGCTGGGCTCGCGTGGCCGACGAAGATCAGCTGATTAGGCTCGCCTTTTCCACAATGAGAAAGTCCGCCAACTTCAAAAGTTGATTTATCTCCTACCATTTTTAGCTGGTTCCAGAAAGGAGCAGTGATACCGCGATAGTTTGGATTTTTTACAAGTTTAGTTAATTTTCCATCTTCGATTAATCTTCCGTACTCACAACCAAATTGAAATTTATTTCTATAATCATCAATTGACCATGAACGATTCGTTTGCATGAAAATTCCACGCTTCACTGATTTAATCATCTCTTCCAGTGTAGAGTTCCCTGCCTCAAGATTGATGTTGGCCATTCTGTCGATAGGAGCTCTATTCCATGAAACAGCTCTCTGACTAGCAACACCTGGAACATCAAGTCTCTTTTGAGACTCAAGACCACCAAGGCCCCTGACAAGAGTTCCGTCTTTAATCAAAAATTCTCTAGTCGCGAGATTTCCAATATCGTCAGCGAAGTAGCTGGCGTTTTGTCCAAATACCGTTGGATCAAAAGTGACGTTCATTAAAGGAGATCCGTACTGAAGTGCTCCAAAATCATGAGGCTTAACAAAACTCCATCCCGCATAATTTCTCTCATCACCTAAAATACGATCAAGCTCTAACGGGTGACCGATACTCTCATGAATCTGAAGATAAAGTTGATCAGGTGCCAATAAAAGATCCATTGTTTCGTTAGGGCATTCTTCAGCATTTAGTAACTCAATGGCTTCACTTGCAATTCTTGTTGCTGCTGCCACAAGTTTTGAGTGATCAAATTTGTCTATCCCAAACTGAGTTGTATGATCGTCACCAAAAGTTCTTCTTTGATTTCCCAGCTCGCTTGAAGCTGTAGCACTAAGATTTATGGCAGAACGATTAATATTTTGTTTAATGTCTGAGCCATTCGTCGCGATGAAATGAGTCTCCATCTCTGTCAATTGAAGATAAACATTTCTAGCAATCACATGCTCATGAACTTTCATGGCCTCAGACACATCCATTAAAAGTTTCGTCACCGACTTTGGATTGAAATCATCAATTCCTGTCTCATTTGGACTTTTATATTCACCTTTAGTCATAGGTCTTTCTGTATGAGTAAATTTCGCTAAACCAAATCTAGCAGCTTCGCTCGCCGCTTTTTGTGCTTTTTGTGCGCAAGCGCGAACTTCAGATGGCTCAAATGAGTTCGTCGCTCCATAAGCAAACTGTCCATCCATCATGACTTCCACCATGAGGCCTCTGTCTTCAGACGTACTTAGCCCTTCGAAAATTTCATTACGAACTGACATTGTCAGTGATTTGATACTAACTTCTCTAAGCGAGATGTAGTCCGCTTTTAAATCATTAAGCGACACAAGCAGGTCATTCAATTTCATTTTATCTCCCTTTCCAGTGAGTCATACTTGTTGAGACTCCCAGGAATTTATTAATTGAAGTAAAGACTCCAAGCGGAAGCACTCCCTTTAAAAAGTCCACCCACTTCACCATGAAGGGCTCTTTAATAAAGGCACAGTCGCGCTCAATTCCATAAATAATTTTTTCTACAATCGTCTCTGGTCTTAGCCAAGGCAAGATCAATGGAGCTTTTACTCCTGAGAACATGCCTGTGCTGATATACCCTGGACAAACTGTCGTTACGTGAACGTTTGAAATTCCTCGTTCTTTGAGTTCAAGCCTAAGCGATTCAGAAAAACCGATAACGGCCCACTTAGAAGCGGCATAAGAAGTTCCATAAGGAAGCCCTACGAAACCAGATGCACTCGCAATATTCACAATGTTTGAGTCTTTGCTTTTTCTGAGGTCATCAAAAAAGATATAAGTAAGAGCAATTAGTCCATCGACATTGATTTTCGATGTAAGTAAATGCTTCTCCAGCGGAATTTTTTCAAATTCACCGCCAAAAACAACACCTGCATTATTAATCAGAACATCTATATTAATTCCGTGGGAGCTAACTTCAGATTTTAACTTTTTAAGACTTTCGACATTGCCCATGTCACCGTAGAGAGCATAGGCCTTTCCACCTGATCTTTTTATTGAAGAGCATACATTCTGAGCAGCATCCAGATTGATATCGACGATAACAACCACAGCTCCTCTACTTGCAAGCTTTTCGGCCATCAGTTTACCGATTCCAGAAGCACCACCGGTAATTAAAATTTTTTTATCTGCAAAATTTTTCATAAACCTTCATCAAAAAAAAAGCGGGACCCGTGGGTCCCGCTTTTTAACTCATAATTTTTTAGTTGTTTAAAGACTGCATTGTTCCGTTTCCATCAACATAGAAACTGTGAACACTTTGTTGCTCATTTAATAGTCCGCGTGCTTTGTAAGCAACTTGAAGAATAGCTGAAGCAACTGGATCTGCATCCGTTCCAACGTTGGCAACACTGACGAGTTCAGAAGTGACATCAAAATCAAATCCCCATGCAGCGCTGATGTTGCTGGCCTGAGCTTTTAAACTTGTGATGTATTTTCCTTTTCCTTGCAGGCTTCCGTTATATTGAAAAAAGACTGTGTAGGTAAAGCCGATGACTTCGCTTCCAAAATAATTTTTATAAGAAACTCTATAGCTGATAACTTTTGGAGCTGACCAGTTGGCCATGCTGTGGAGTTCAGAACGCGTTCCTTCAAGGCGTGGAAGAATGCTTAATGAAGCGGCAACACCAGATGTGTTGATGACTGGTCTTCCTGCTTCAATGATAGGCCAAACCTTTTTTCCAATAGCGATAATGCTATCGATGTACATCGCAACTTCATCAACCGGATTCAGAGGAATCTTTGGAAGCTCTACAAGAGCTCTATCGTCCATACGAGTGATTTCCACACTTGTAACAATCGTAGAGGCATCAAGATCTTGTGAAAACGCTGGAACACTTGAAAGAGTCATACAAGCAATGAAAAGTGATTTTAGCATTGAGAAACCTCCTGGATTTGATGAGGCAATATCTCCGATAGAGGAGTCATTTGTCCACCATTCTTTCGCAGGGAATCTCTCGGTAAGGAAATGTTTTAAGAGTTACGACGAGTGCGTCAAGTGCATATAATTGTGTTCGCTTATGCCGCTTTCAAATTTTTAATTCTGTCTGTAACCGAATCAATATTCAAAATGATCAAAGCTGCCTCTTTTTCGCCTGACGCCACAGAGACAATTTCTTTAATATCATCTTGAAACTGGCCTTGAATCTTCTGAGTTAAAAGGCCTGGAACTTTAAATTTTTTGTCCTGATCAATAGAGAGGATGCTCTCAAGAGAGTCCACCACAAGACCTAAATACTCGTCATTTTTTTCAAAGATTAAAACTTTGCAATCTGTATCAGCATTCTTTGTATCATCCATCTTATAAAGCTTTCTCGTATCAATGACGACCACCAGTTTTGATCTAAGATTTAACATTCCTTTTACAAAAGAAGGCATACCTGGAGCACTTAAAATCTCATCTGAGTAATTGATAATCTCTTTGATATCTTTAATTGAGATTCCAAAAAGATGATCAAGCCTGAAAGAAATATAAGACTCTTTGTGAATCGATTTTTTAGTTTCTGAAAACACTTCATTTTGATAAATTTTACTATGCCCTTCAGTCACCTCTAAAACTTCGTGATTTGAAAGAATTTTTTCGTGATCGAGTAAGAATATTTCATGAGAGCTCTCAGTCGTAATACAACCTAAGAACATGGCAACACGATCTTTTCCAAGTACAGGAACTGCAATGAGTTGCTCGTCATAAAAACTATTAATACAATCCACATGATCAACAATGAGACCGATAAGTTCTTTATCAATTTTCATTATGATAATTCTCTCATCTCCTGCTTCAAACTCGCTGGCCATCGATTCATTCATTTTTAAAATTTTAGAAAAGCTTACGACCGGGATCGTTCTTCCTCTAAGATTAATAATGCCCAGGAAAATTTCACTCTGAATACTTGAAGGTTTTATTTCCGGAACTTTTACTATTTCGTGAATACGAGAAATTTCAAATGCCATTTTGATATTTTTAACATTAAAAGAAATACATTTCTTTCTTAAATCCTGGCGTGAGCTTTTTTTATGTGCGCTGCTAATTTTTTGTTGATCCAGAATTTGAGGAATGTTCTCAATATGAATCAAGGCCTGTGCATCAAGAATCTGAAGGATTCTCTCTCCATTGTTAAGCTTGATGGCCCCTGAAATAACCTTATGAGAGTTTTCTGAAACGTATCCAAACTCAGCAATATCCTGAGATGAAATGCGCAGGATTTCGCTTGTTGAATCGAAAATTAATCCAACTCTCGCACCTTCAATATCGACGATCGCTACTTTCTGCTCCGGACTGACAGAGTCTTCCGGGTACTTTAGTAATTTTTTAAGATTAATAATAGGAATAATCATCCCACGTAAGTTAAATACTCCGAGTAAAAAATCCGGAGCAAGAGGCATGGGAATAACTTTATCTGGAAAGTTTACAACTTCCTGGACGACCTTAACAGTGATGGCAATTTCAGTTTTTCCCATATGGAAAGATGTAAAAATATCAAAATTATCTTTTTTCATAATCAATCCTAACTTGCTTTCCATACTGATAAGTTCAAGGGCTCTAACCGAACAAAATCCACTTCAAAAGTCGTGCAATTCACATACATTTTGATTCCAGTATCCTGGCCGATGTCTGATTTTTTAATTTTAAATCCATAATCGCTTAAATGTTTTATAGCGGCTTCTGAATTATTTTTTCCAATTTGAGTTACTTTATTTTTGATTAACTGGTTCATCATGTTTGCACCGCCAGCGATGTAAACTTCGATTTCGCCAACATTGCTTTTTTGAATATTCATCATACTCATCAAGGATTTAATGCCTTGATTGACGTATTTAGCACTGATTGTATTTCCTTCTTCGATTCCAAATGGAAGAAAACAATGGGCCATTCCACATATTTTTTGCTCTCTCCAGATAAAAACAATTCCCACGCAAGAGCCCAGTGTAGAACGTAAAAGAGTCCCCTCTTCTCCCGTCTTAACTTCGGCAATTTTGACGTGGATTTCATCCATTACTGACTGCCTTTGATTTTATAAATACAAGCCTGTTTGAACTCAAATGGAGTCTGTAATCTGTTAAGTGACTCTGACTCTCCAATAACAAGAATTGAATCCTTATGCATAGATTTACTGATATTAAGAAGGACTTTTTCCTGATCTTCTGCTGAAAAATAAATCAATACATTTCGAAGAAAAATGATGTCGTAAATTTCTTTTTTAACGCCAAAAAGATTATGAAGTGAAAAACTTACTTTATTCTTCACCACATCACTGACAGCGTAGTTTTCATCTTCAGTTTTAGTAAAATACTTTTCAAAAAGGTCTTTACGACTCTTCATCAAAAATTCTACTGACCTGGAATCATAAACTCCTATGCCCGCTTCCTCTAAAACAAATGTAGAAATATCTGTTCCGGTAATTTTAAACTCAAATTGAGAATTTAAATTTTTAAAATCCATACAGCTCATGGCCAGACTGTAGCCCTCTTCACCAGAAGACGCGGCTGCAGACCATATTTTAAGAGTATTTTTTGGATTTTTTTCAAACCAAGAAGGTAGAAAATCTTTTTGAAAATACTCCCAAACCCTTGGTGTTCTAAAAAACACTGTCTCATTGGTTGTAACAGAATTAATAAAGAACTGAGTTTCGCTCACACTTTTATCAACATGCTTTATATAATCTTCATAGCTGGCAATATCCAAAACTCTCATTCTTTTTTTCAAACGACTTTGAATCATTGTTTTTTTATGATCGTTGATAGTGATGCCTGTTAGACGATGAATCTTCTCGACAACTATTTTAAATGTTGCAACTGACATTTCATCAATAACTAAATTCTTTGCTTCCATAGTTAGTTCGACAACTTTGCTATTGTTTTATTTAACTGATCAATCACCATAGAAAGGCTTTTCGTGGCCATAGCAATTGATTCAGAAGCAATAGCTGACTTTTCAGTTTCATCAGCAACCTGCTGAATAGCTGAACTAACTTCTTTTGCTGTTAAAAGTTGTTCTTCAGTTGCTACTGAAATTTCTGAAATTGACTGGGTCGTCTTCATAACACCAGTTACGATCTTTTCAAAAGCTGCTCCAGCTTGTTTAGAGATCTCACTTCCTTGAGAAACACGCTTAGAAGATTCATTAATTAATTTTGAAATTTCTTTTGTCGCTTGAGATGATCTCTCAGCAAGCTTTCTAACTTCATCGGCAACAACTGAGAACCCAAGGCCATGCTCTCCTACTCTGGCTGCTTCAATAGCAGCGTTAAAGGCAAGAAGATTAGTTTGAGCTGCAATCTCGCTGATAACTTTTACAATTTCGCTAATATCTTCTGACGACTTGCTGATTAACTCCATTGCTTCAATTGATTTAGCAACGGCCTTTGATCCAATTTCAGCTTCTGAGTGAGTTGATTTAGCTACTGCATCTGCACTTTTTGTATTTTGAGCGATTGAGTTGATTGAAGCTGTAAGCTCTTCAACTGATGCGTTCATTTCTTCAGTCGTCGCTCCTAGGGCCTGAGCACCTTTAGCAACATTATTTGCTTTTTCTGTTACGTCTTTTAATTCATGCGCACTTTTTTCAAAGTCCACTGACATTTTTTGAATCGCCTCTTCTTTTTGAACTTGTTCAGTAATGTTAGTTGCGAATTTTACAACTTTATATGGCTTGCCATTCATATCAAAAATTGGATTGTAGGTAGCAAGAATCCACACACACGCTCCGCCTTTTCCAAATCGTTGATATCTACCCGAATCAAACTCTCCTCTTCCAAGTTTTTCCCAGAACATTTTATATTCCATTGAACTTGCTAAAGTTGGATCGCAAAACATTCTATGGTGCTTGCCTTTTAGCTCTTCCATTGAATAACCAACGGTCTTAAGAAAATTTTCATTGGCAACAACGATTGTTCCATCAAGATTAAATTCAATCACGGCCTGAGCTCTGCTGATTGCATTGATCTTTCCTTCAAATTCAGCATTCTGCATTTTTGAAGCAGTGATATCTGTAGCGAACTTAATGACCTTGTAAGGTTTTCCATTATCATCAAAAACTGGATTGTAAGAGGCATTAATCCAGATTTCTTTTCCACTTTTACTTATTCTTTTATACTCACCTGAATCAAATTCTCCTTTAGATAATTTGTCCCAGAATTGACGATAGGCAAGTGTTGAAGTGTAATCATTTTCACAAAAGATTTTGTGATGTTTGCCTTTAATATCTTCCAGAGAATACCCAACTGCACTTAAAAAATTATCATTCGCTTGAATAATCGTCCCATCAAGATTAAATTCAATAATCGCCTGTACTTTATCTAAGGCATTAAATTTTTCCATCACATCGCGATCATTGAACTCAGATACTTTTTTTACTGCTTCCATTGAGAGGACTCCTAAATAAGAATTGGGCTTTAATTCACAAGGGATTATCGAAGAATGATGAATTTAACTTGATCAATATTTTTCTTGAGGTTGTCTTTACTCTGGACCGCGCTTAGGTATGCTTTTAAAACTACAGATTTTAAGGAAGAAAGTGTAAACAGATTTTACACTTTCTCGCTAGGTTAATTTTTCTTTAAGACAATCTAAAGATCTATTATTGGACGTTCATGACTCCGCCAATCATCAGGTCCATTGCACAACCAAATTTCACTTCACCTTTTGGTAAAGCGGCCATCTTAATAACAACTTCTTTATTAAGTGGAAGGTCTACTTTTAATTTCTGTGAAGGCACTGTGAACTCGCGAGCGCATGTAGCGTTTGTTTTTCTCGTAATTTTAAAAGTCAGAGGAACTCCTGCCTGAACTTTAAAGTTACTCGGTTCAAATCCATTATCTGTTACTGCTACAGTATACTCAGCAGGCTTATCTTTTGCGAAAGCTACAGTCGATACAAGCGCCATTAGTACGATAATCATCTTCATCTTTATTCTCCGTGGTTAATACCCTACTGATTCGTATAAGGTATTATACGTCATGCATGTCGTTGGTGTGACAATTTTTTTTAATATATGACCGAGTAATATGTTAGGATTAATTATCAAGGAATTTTTATGGCAGCACCCAAAAAAAGAACGATCGCACTTATTGCACACGACGGTAAAAAAGCAGACATGATCAGCTTCGTGAAAGACAACATTGAATTTTTTAAAACGTTTGATTTAATTGCAACTTCCACTACTGGGAAATTGGTTGCTCAGGCGGGTTTAAAAGTTAAGCGCTATCTCTCTGGCCCACTAGGTGGAGATGCTCAAATAACTGCACTTGTGGCCACAGGAAAATGCCATGCCGTTATTTTTATGCGTGATCCGCTAGGAATGCATCCACATGAGCCGGATATCTATTCGTTACTTAGGATATGTGATGTTCACGATGTTCCGCTAGCGACTAATCTTTCATCTGCTCAGCTCATCATCAAAGGCCTGCATAAAAACTTATTAGTGGAATAATTTTAGTTTTCAAGTCGATTTCAGAGGCGCTATCCTTATTAAGCTTTCGACGATTAAAAAACTGGAGGTTTTTATGCGTAAAATTATTTTCACAATGTCTCTAACTCTTTTAAGTCTTGGTGCTTTCGCTCAAAGCACTGCTGATGTAAAAATCACTTCATTCGTTTATACAAGTCAGGAAAGAAAAGTTGCTGAGCTTTGCGGAGTTGTAAGTAACGCAACATCTACTCCAACTTTTGTTCAGATTACTGTTGATGAAAGAAGCAAACGTCCTGCTACTTATAATACTTTCGCTGGTGCTGACGGAAAATTCTGTGCAGTAGTAGTTACATATTATGGAACTGCGATTGCGAAGGCCCTTTAATGATAAAAGGCCAGCGGTGCATGCATCGCTGGTTTTTATTTTTTTACTCTCATCTTCCTGTGCTCTCTTAAATCCCAATCCCAACAGAGCTCACGCAAAAGAGACTCCTGCTTTAGTCTTAAAACCCTTTACCACTGATTACTGCTCAGAATGGCCAGACGGTAAAATGAATAATCCAAAACAGTGGGCCAATTGTTGCTTTAACCATGACATCCATTACTGGATTGGTGGCACAGAAGAACAGCGAAAAGCTTCTGACCTTGAACTCAAAGAATGTGTAAAAATGACTGGTGAATCTCTGGGGAGTTTTCTCATGTATACAGGAGTAAGAATTGGAGGAAGACCTGGTAATACCAGATGGGCATGGGGCTATGGTTGGACTTTAGATAGAGAATATTTCGAACTCAAGAACGATGATAAGATGAATGCAGCTAAGCTTTTGAGAGAATCAAAACACAATAAAGATGCTGACGAAAAAAAAATCATCAACACCTTTATTGAAAAAAATTTGAATTAATGTCCACCTAAATATGCTGCTTTAACTTCCGGACTGTTTTGAAGCTCAACTCCAGTCCCTTCAATTCTCACCACACCTTGCTCTAGTACATAAGCTCTATCTGCTAATTGAAGTGCTCTATAAGCAAGTTGCTCAACAAGTAAGATAGAAGTTGTTCTCGTGTCTCTGATTCTTTTAACAACGTTAAAAACTTCATCGATAATAACGGGAGCAAGCCCCATAGAAGGCTCATCTAAGATCAGAACCTTTGGTTTAAGCATCAATGCTCTTCCGATAGCAAGCATCTGTTGTTCACCACCAGACATTGTTCCTGCCTGCTGATTTTGACGATCTTTTAGTTTTGGAAAAATCGCAAAAACTTCATCAATTGTTTTATCAATCTCACTTCTCTTCTCTTTTTTAAAGCGCAGGAATGCACCTAAGAGAAGATTATCCATGACACTTTGTTGTCCGAAAATCTTTCGCGCCTCAGGACAATGGGCCATACCAAGCTTGACTCGATCGTGGGCCGCGATATTCGCCATATCAACGCCATCAAGAGAAATGGATCCCTGATTGATAGGAACTTGACCTGAAATAGCTCTAAGAAGAGATGTTTTTCCGGCACCATTAGAACCAATCAATGAGACGAGCTCACCTGGTCTTAGTTCCATCGTTACACCTCTGACGGCCTTAATTCCGCCATAACTTACGCCGATGTTATCTACCTTAAGCATCTAATGCTCCTTCAGCTCCTAAGTAAGCTTTTACGACTTCAGGATTTTTTTGAACTACTGAAGGAATCCCTTCTGCGATCTTCTTTCCAAAGTCTAGTACAGTAATTTCATCTGAAATTTCCATCATCATATCCATGTGATGCTCGATCAATAAGACCGCAATCCCAGCTGATTTAATTTTTAAAATAATCTCGTTGAACTCTTTAATCTCACTTGTAGTGAGTCCAGCTGCCGGTTCATCTAATAAGATAAGTTTCGGAGACAAAGCCATTGCCCTGGCGATTTCAAGTCTTCTCGATTGTCCGTAAGCAAGATTTTTTGCCTGCTCATTTGCCAAATGCTCAAGACCTACAAACTCAAGGAGCCTGTATGCTTCAATTTGTTTCCCCGTTTCTTCTTTTTTAACAGAAGGAAGACCTAATAAAATAGCGAAGAAAGATGACTTGTAATGTTTATGTAAACCAACTTGCACGTTTTCTAAAACAGTCAGGTCACCAAAGAGCTGAAGGTTTTGAAAAGTTCTAGCAATTCCCAACTGCGCTCTCTCGTAAGGCTTCAACTTCCCAATTGATTTACCAAATGCTGAAACATCACCCGTCGTTTGATTATAAAGACCCGTGATAACATTTACTGTTGTCGACTTTCCTGAACCATTTGGTCCCATTAATCCATGAATGGTACCTGGTTGAACTTTTAGGTCCAACTTATTAACAGCAACCAGACCACCAAAGCGCATTTCAACCTGATCAAGTGCCAATGGAATATGCCCATCTACACATTTTTCCATTTGAAATTCAATTTTAGATTTGTCACTAGCTGTGAAAATTGGCTTGGGTTCTTCAAAAACTTTTGGAAACCACTTGCGAAGAAGACCTGCAAGACCGTTTGGTAAGAAAAATAAAGTTAAAAGAAGAAGAAGTCCAAATACCATTAGGCGGTAATCTTTAAACCATGTGAAAAGATCTGGCAGAATTACAACCAATGCCATCCCGATGATGTTACCAAAAGTTGATCTTACTCCACCAAAGATTAAGGCCATCAGCGCCAGGATAGAAAAATCTAAACTGAATGTATTAGGCGCGATGTAGCTATCTAAGTGTGTGAACAATGCTCCAGCAAGACCCGCAATACAAGCAGACATAACAAAGGCCGTTAGTTTAAAACGTACTTTTGAAATCCCTGAACTCTCCGCTGCGATGTTACTGAACTTGATTGCTTCAAAAGCACGTCCCCAAAAACTCTTCGACAGATTGGTTTTAAGGTACATAACTAAAAGAAGAAATGGATAAACAACCCAGATAAACTTATTGTCATTAAAGTTCACACCAAAGAAATTTAAAGGGGCCATTTGAATCCCTTTAGTTCCGTTTGTTAAACCTTCTTGCTCGTTAATGAAAGTATAGATGATTAATCCATAGGCAATCGTTGTAACCGCAAGGTACGGCCCGGAAGTTCGAAGGGATGGAAATCCCAATAGAAATCCGAAAAAGCCAGTGACAATAACAGAGACGATTAATGCTGGCATAAAAGGCCACTCTAAAAAGAGCTGCATTGTCGATCCCGCATTAACGGCTGCCGTAGAATTTAAAATTCCCATGGTGTAAGCACCCACAGCAAATAATCCAGCGTGACCAATAGAAATATCTCCAATATATCCGACAACCAGATCAAGTGACACAACCAAAATTGTGTAAATGAAAATTCTGCCTAACATACTGTGGACGTAGTATTCGTTTTGAACCCATAGCGGTAATGTGAATGGGATAATAATTAAAAGGAGCTGAAGAAGTTTGATCGTTCTTTGCGTTCCTGTAAGTTCTGCTTTTTTCAATGGAGTCCCTTGGCTAAACCTTTTTAATAATCTTTTTCCCAAACAATCCGTTTGGTTTAAAAAGAATGACGACGATCAGAATAATAAATCCTGGCATCTCTTTATATCCGGTTGAAATATATCTCGCTGTCAGCGTTTCAGAAATTCCAAGAATAAGTCCTCCCACAAGCGGGCCGTAACCTGATTCAAGACCTCCGATAATTGAAACCGAGTATGCTTTAATCCCTAAAACCATTCCCATTGAAGCGGAAACAAAAGTTAGAGGAGCAACTAACAATCCGGCAATGGCAGCAATACAAGCACTCATCATAAAAGAGACGGTGATAACAAATTTCTCAGGGATCCCCATTAAACTTGCTGTCGCTTTATCTTCACTGACGGCCTGAATGGCCTTTCCATAAATAGTTCTTCTTTTAAACATCTCTACTCCGCATACGATGCCGAGAGAGACAACTACGATAAGAATTTCTTGAGCGTAAACCCCGATTCCACCAATTCTTATAACTTCGTCCCCCAGAGGTGAAATCATTTTATAATCGCCGGTAGACCAAAGCTGCTCAACTCCGTTCTTAATGATGATCCCTACTGCTAGAGTCGCAAGAATCCAGGTGTACTCTGATTTAAATTTCAAAGAAGGCTCAACTGCTGTCTTGTGAACAAGAGCGCCGGCCAGAGTACCTATTACAAGGACACCTAATAAAGGAACAACAAAAGGCAAGCCTTTTAAGTGTCCAGTCTGCATATCAATATACAGAATGTATCCAACAACGCCCCCGAGCATAACAATTTGCCCGAGGGAGAAGTTAATGGTCTTTGAAGTTGAAAAAGTTAAGTTGTAACCAAATGCGATCAGGGCATAGATCATGCCCTGAATTGCACCTGAAATAATAAGTTGTAGAACTTCAGTCATTGTTTAATTACCTGATGAAATAATCTTTCCGTCTTGAACCATACCAAGTGTTACGTTGGCTTCTTTAATAGCTTCGTGATCTGTTGAAGAAAACGGCTTAGTGTAATTCCCAGTTAATCCTTCGTAAGAAGCATTAAGGTTTTCAAGTGCATTTTTAATCGCTGTTCCTTCTGTGTTTCCTGCTTGCTCGATTGCAAGTTTAAGAAGGTAAACTGAATCGTATCCTTGAGCAGCTGAAACCGCAGAAGAGATTGGAGATTCTTTAAATTTTTCCTGGTAAGTTTTCAGGAATTGTTGTTGTTTTGGAGTTTGAGCATTAGCTTCAATGAATGTTTGAGGCATCATTGTTCCGTTACCATTTTTTCCAGCGTTAGTTGTGTAGTTAGACATTGATAATGTCCAGCTTCCAATCATTGGAACTTTCCAAGAAATTCTATCCATTGAGTTCGAAACTGCAGCTAACTCAGGTCCAATTCCGTAAGCTAAAATAACGTCAGCTCCAGCCGCTTTTGCTTCTTGAAGTTGAGCCGTCATATCAGTATCTTTAATTTTAAATTTACCAACGTAAACTGGCTTTACACCAGCACTTGCCAGAACAGCTTCCATTTTTTCACGGCCATTTTGTCCGTAGTTAGTATCATCACAAAGAAGGGCTACTTTTTTTGCTCCTCTTTTTAATGCTTGGCCTACGATAACTTTTGACTGGATATCATCAGAAGCAGCAATTCTGAAAATATAGTTTTCAGGGTTTGTAGCGAAGAACTCATTAACTTTTGCACCAGCTGCAACGTTGATGATTTGAGGAACTTTCTTTTGTTGAGTGTACTGAGTAGATGCGTTTGCTACACCAGTGTTAGCAGGTCCAAGAACAGCTACAACATTTTCTTTATCAAGAAGCTCTTGCATGATTTGTCCACCACGCTCATTTTTAGCTTCATCGTCGCGATCAACTAAAGCTAATTTTTTACCAAGAACACCACCAGCAGCATTGATTTCTTCAACTGCGATTTTTGCTCCGTTTCTCATTGAAACACCCATTGGTGCAGATCCGCCAGAAAATGGCCCGTAAACTCCGATTTTGATATCGTCTGATTTTTTAGAACAGCCGATCATTGCAAGACAAATTAAGCTTGCAAGGATAACATTGCGCTTCATATGAACTCCTTGTTGTGTGGAAAAATAAATAGGAAAGAACTGATTAAAATTGTAGGCAATTGTGTATTCTTTGAATAGCGTTTTTTATGAGTTGATGATTGTTGTGGTGTATAGGTAGAAAAACTATACTCAAGAAAATTTAAACTTCAGCAAATAACAATACACACCTTCGCGCATTATTATTTGCTAAAGTAAGACGGATTCTTCAAAAAAGAGAATCTACAATATTTGCTAAATAGTCTCGTTAAGATTTGGTTAAATACAATAGCTCCCGGATTTAACCCGGGAGCTATTTAACCTCTTAACTAAAGATGACTTGAACCTTTAGATGACTTTGAGCTTGAAGGAGTTGTTGCTGAAGAAGAGTTTAAAGACGAGTGCATAGATGAATCCATCCCTCTTTCTCCTGCTCTTTTAACTTTCAATTCATTTCTTACGTCTTCAACGCCTGAAAGATTTTCGATTGCCATTTCAGCAGCTCTTCTAATGTCTTTACTGTCAACCGTGCCCGATAAAGTTACAATTGTATCTTCGACTTTTACCTCGATATCACTTGCATCTACTCTTGGGTGTCTGGCAAGTGTTTCACAAACGTCTTCTTTAATTCTATCGTCAGAACGCTTATACCCTTTTGGTCCTTTTCCGAAGAATCCACGCTGCGAAGATTGAGATCCCACTCTTTCATGATCGAATGATCCAGACCTGTCTGATCTGTATTCCGACGATCCCAAAGAGCCTTCACCGAATGATCCAAACTGAGCAGACCCAGCAGAGCCATATGAATGTGAATCCATATCGCTTCCGCTCCATCCTTGTCCTGTTCTTCCAGAAGTTCTCCCCGAATTAAATGCACGATCAGATCCCGACCAGGCATTCATATTTGATGGATAACCAAATCTTTCTGATGTTGAGCCTTGTCTATCATCATCAAGAGATGAGTATCTAGATGGATTTCTATTTCTGTCATTCGTTTCATAGTTTGAATGCCCATATGATGAGCCTAGTCTTCCACCAAAGTTTCTATCCATACTTTTTGGAGAGCGCCCTTGGCTTCCGTAAGTTGATCCATCAAGATCATAATCGGTATCGCGAAATGAAGATGGTCTTTCTGCATCCATTTGATGATCGTCACTCATATAAGATGAACGTCCTGAAAAATTTCTTCCCTGCTCCTGACGCTCAAAGCGTGAAGCACTCATTGGTGATCCATCATATTCTGTGTCCTGGCCATATGAGTGACCATAATTTGGGTTATGCTGTCCAGCTTTCATGTTTCTTTGAGATTGTCCTTGTTTACGGTTCATAATTCCTCCATGTTTTAGTTCTACGTTTTGTAGAAAAATTTGTTCGTATTTTTTAAAATAAAAAGTGGAACACACTTTAGAAGCAGAATACATGCCAAAGAAACCCGCTAGTTTTGACCGAAATTCTAAAAAGCCTTGGGGCAAAAATGGTTTATCAACATTTTTCAAAAGTGTGTCATTGTCGAACCAATAATCAATTCACAAGATTGTTTAAGTCAGGCACTATGTTTTAATTCGGAGTATTAAATGATTCGTTTTATTCTTATTCTCATCTCTCTTTTGACCTATACTTGTTTCAAGTTTATTCAACTCGTGCCTACTCATCCATACTCGATGGCCTTAGTAAGTTTTATCATCTTTGGTTTAATGGCCCTTTCAATGACCATCAGTAGAATAAAAGAAATTTCTTTTGATAGCTGGTTTTTTAAATTTATCACCTGGTCTGGCTATACATTGATGGGTTTTTGGAGCACATTCATTATGATTTCCATCCCCGCGGACATAGTTCATCTTCTCGTTTCACTATTTTATAAAGGATCAACCTTCTTAGATCTCTATGTGAATCTTTTTATTTTTGCACTGACTGTTATAATGACTTTCACTGGTCTCTTACAGGTTATGTTTGGTCCCAAAATAGTTGAAGTTAATATTGCTGTAGAAAACCTTGCAAGTGACTTGAAAAATATTAAAATAGCCCAGATCAGTGATTTGCATATAGGCCCCACAATTCAGTCTCGCTACGTTGAGAGAGTCGTCAAAAAAACCAATGAACTCGAAGCCGATATTATTGTTATTACCGGAGACCTGGTAGATGCGCACACTCACTCTATTCAAAAACATCTTCAACCTTTAGGAAAATTAAAAGCAAAATATGGTGTGTATTATGTAACAGGCAATCACGAATACTATTGGGGAATTGCCATGCTTCTGCCTGAGTTAAAAAAGTTGGGCATTACAATTCTTATGAATAGTAATAGTGTGATTGATATCAATGGATCTAAAATCCTCATCGCGGGTGTCAGCGATCCTGTCGGTGGAAGTTTTTCTCTTGAGCATAAGCCCGATATTATCAAGGCCCGCCAGTCTTCTGATAAAACTGATTTGAACATACTCCTGGCACACCGGCCTGATCCATTCACTCAGGCACAGGAACTCGGATTTGATTTACAGTTTTCAGGCCACACTCATGGCGGTCAGTTTTTTCCTTTTAGTCTCCTGATTCCTTTTGCGCACAAATACTACCGTGGACTCAATCGCCCGGATAAAATGTGGCTTTATGTAAATCCTGGGACAGGTTATTGGGGACCGGCGAATCGTTTTGCCATATCTTCCGAAATTACTCTTGTGAAGCTGACTTAACTTTTCTCTCAAGCTCCAGAAGAATTGTTTTAATATCAAGACCTCCAGCATATCCACCAAGAGAGCCGCTGGTGTTAATCACTCGATGACATGGAACAATTAAGCTAATAGGATTTTTTCCATTGGCCGTTCCAACTGCTCTTGAAGCATTTTTATCATTGAGACAAATGGCAATATCTTTGTATGAACGGGTTTCACCATAAGGAATTTTTTTAAGTTCATTCCAAACTCTTTGTTGAAACTCTGTTCCTTCTGGAAGAAGTTTAATAGAAAACTTTCTTCTCTCGCCTTTTAAATATTCATTTATTTCCGCTATCGCCTGAAGCATGATTTTACTTTCTGCTGAACTATCATCAAGAGATTTAAGCATGGGAGTATTAGCTTTTTTCCATAAGATTGCCACCAGGCCAATTTTATTAACTGTTAAATAAAGTGGGCCAATTGAAGACTGCATTTTCCATTGGAATTTATTCATTACTTTTTTCCTTTTTTATTTTTTACTTTAGTGAGAACTGATGAATACTCTCTCCAGAATAAAACAGCCGCATATCCTCTCCATGGGCTCATCTGGGCAATAATTTCTTCGGAGTGCAGCTCAAGAACTCTGGCAAGAATCAAATCGGTAGAGGGAAAAGCGTCAGTGCTTTTTAAAACTTTTAAGGCCATGTAATCGGCCGTCCATCTTCCAATACCTTTTATCGCCATGGCATCTTTTATAAATTCTTCTACATCTTGAGCTGGCTCCAGAGAAATGCGCTTTTCTACCACGGCCAGGGAAAACTCTTTTAAAGTATTCTTTCTCATCCCGGTTGTTTTAAGCATGCTTAGATCTGCACTCAAAATTTGCTCAGGAGTTGGGAATAATTTTACATTTACATCATTGTAAACAATCCCACTTTCACTACCTGCTATTTCCGTCAAGTCTGTCACCAGCATTCTTGCCATATCAATACTTACTAGTTGCCCCAGGATAGTTGAGATCGCAACTTCAAATGGATCCCATGATGATGGAAGTCTTATTCCCGTATGTTTTTTTAAAAGCTTTTTAATTTGAGGATCAATCTCCAATGCATTGGCCACAAGAAGTGAATCCGAATCCAGATCAAACATGCTTCTTACTCTAGTGACGATCGCATGAATAAAAGACGTGTCTGGGAAATCTATCTCGAGCAACAGTTGAGAATTTTTCGGATCATCACTAATGACCACGTGGCCGACATGGCCACCCATTTCAAAAATTCTATGCATACTTCTTTCAGTAAACCATTCTAAGTTTCCTATTCGATGAATCTGATACGAAAATAAGAGTGCTTCAAAGTTAAAAGGAGGACGGTAAGATAGCCCAATTTTGATTCCTTCGCTGGCCACTTGATTTGATCGCCTTATTTCCGAAGGACTTTTTTTAAATTTCTCTTTAAATGCATCATTAAATCTTCTTATAGATTGAAAACCAGCTGCATAAGCAATCTCTGTCATCGGAAGTTTAGTTTCAACAATTAATTTTCGAGATAGACTCAACCTACTTTCAGAAAGTAGTTGTTTAGGAGTTTTTCCAATTTCTTCTACAAATAATCTTCTTAAGTGCCTGGTTGAAACTCCAAATTTTTCTGCAAACTCTTCTTCATTAAAATGAATGACCTCAAGATTATGTAAAACTTTAATCGCTCGCTTAACAATGGCAGAAGTTCCTATCCAGGCCGGAGACATGGGCGCGCTTTCTGGTCTGCAACGCATACAGGGTCTAAATCCTGCTTTTTCTGCTTCGAGATAATTATTAAAAAATAAGACGTTTTCTCTTTTGGGTTTAGCGGGGCAAATAGGTCTACAATAAATGCCAGTGGTCTTAACACCAATAAAGAATTTCCCATCAAATCGATGATCTCTTGCCAGCATTGCCTTGTAGTAAATATCATCTTTTTTCACGTTATTACCTATGATGCGTCTCTTATATTTTTAAAGCATACATGATCAATCTAACAAAAGATGGCCATTTTCGGACATCGTCATTAAACACTGGTCTGACAATTGCAGTAAGATACTCAATGAAAAACATACATAACTTTTTGCTCATTAATACGCTTCTTTTTTCGCTATCTGCTAAGGCCGACATTGTAACATTACTAGAGATTCCATTCGGTGATAAATCCTCTCATTCCTATAGCGTCGATATGAAAGAGAAGTGTTCATTCAAAGGAGTGGAGCAGATAATTGTCCCAAGTTTTGAAGATGCACAAAAAAGTAATATTTTCTTAAGCAAAGTCAACTTCTACCAAAGGAAACTGAATCTTGAAATTGATATGCTTGAACTTGACGATGACAAAATTACATTTTCGCTAACTGGATCAAAGAATCTCTATTTTGAATTTTCATTTTCAAAATCCAAAAACTCTAAATGCGAAATGGTCAAGGCCATCCATTTTAATAACAAAACTTATAGTCTTGATCACATTGAAATCGAATACAGCTATGCACTTGTCTCACCAGTCGTTCAAAGAATAATAATAAAAAACTCAGGTAACAAAGATGCTGATGAATATCTTTATCCTTGGCAACTTAAAGGGCAATTATCAGCGTATGAACTCAATCTCGGCGCTGCCGCATTTATTCATAGTAATATTAGATATAGGAACTTAAATGATTTTCAAAAAAATAATCCTGCGATAGAACCTATTCCTGCTTTTTTCTTCAGATATGGCCCACTATTTTTAAATAAGAATGGAATTGGGTCTCTTCTTTATAATAAGGGAGATTTTTCCTTATTAGGCATGGGAATCCTTGAAGGCGAGCCTTATAAAGCAAAAGGACTGATGGAGAGAGAGCAAGGGATTTTTGCAGGAGCAATTCTCAAATACAATTTGGTAGAATTAACCTGGTACAACGATTTTATTCATGAAAAAGGATATAACTTAAAGCTCAACCTTGCTCCAGAATTTTATTATCGACTGGCCTGGAAATTTTCTCCTCAAGCGTTTATTCAATACTGGGATAAAAATTATGTCGACTACTATTTTGGCGTCAAGCCAAGTGAAGCGGCTTCAGGCATGAGACCATTCAATGGAAATGCAACATTAAACTATGGGGCAGGAATTGAAGTGATGCATTTTGTGAAAAAGTGGACCTATGTTTTAAATGTTGGAGTCAAAGTTTACGGAAATGAAGTTAATTCATCTCCTACCGTCATTGACTCAAAAGAATTTCGTTTTATTGCAAGTGTGCTCTATAAAGTTTTTTAAAGAGTTTTTAAAAACTCTAGAAGATCGTCTTTATCATCTTCAGACATCGTTTCAAATTCTTTCTCGTGACCTGTATTGGCCCTTCCGGAAAGTGTCGTATCGTAAATTTCACTAGTAGAATTAACAAGACCTGCGATTCCTACTTTTTGCATATCTAAAGACTGATCTCCTACAATAAATTTAGTAGGTCTTAATTCAGGCCTCATAAAATGCCACAGAGTCGGAACTGAGCCATTATGCATATAAGGTGCTGATGCCCAAAGACCTTCAAGGACTGTTGCAACGTAACCTTGATTTTGGTTGACCTGAACAAGATTTTTCCACTTAGACTCTGCCATATTTTTTGCAATAGAGTCTGTCACTGATAGCCAACGATTGTTATCAGAGTTCATTTCGTCCTGAGGAACTAAGACGTTTGGAAAAGATATTAGCTTAGATTTATTTCCACCATTCCAGGTGTATTCTCCATGGCACTGAAGACAACTATTATTGTAAACGGCCAGGCCTTTTTTTGCTCTGTCTTGATCAATAGCTCCAGGATAATCGGCCGTCTTATAAGCACTCAAAACCGGTGATACCATTTTAACGACCAGTTCAACATTCTTCTGAGCTCTTTTTGTCGTCTGTCCCATTGTTGGCACAGTGAAGAGCGCAGCTACCGTCGTTACATCATTAAGCCTTTCAGCATTAACATGTTTAACAACTCTAAAAGCATCTTTATTGGCATTTGAATAAACTCCATCATAAAGAAGTGAAGTTCTAAAACCTCTATCTCCCAGCGATGGAATTGAAGTGAAGCCTGTATTTGACCCTTCCGCCGTATCAAGTCCTAAAACATTTTTAAGGGAAGCAACCCCATTCGTCAGTCCCGGGCCACCATTTAAAAATGGTGTCGCATTATCAATAACAGCATGCTCTTTCATGTAAGACTTCACTTGAGAGCGAATGATTGTTTTAAAAATAAGTTTTTCTCTAATGCTTGAATCTGGAAAAAGTTTATTCATGATAGACGTTGCCGCATCCCAATCATTGTTAACCTTTTTCATTCCTTTATAAATCATCGAAACATAAATTTCAGGATTAAATGAGTCGCTTGGAGAACCGATTACCTGAACATTTTTTACTTTTATTCCTTGAGAGTCATATTGAGATCCACTGTGACAGGCCACGCATGAAAGATTAGCTATTTTAATATTGGCATTCACTCCAAAATCTAAGGATTTCTGAACAATACCCATGGGAAGAATTTCATTTCTCCATTTATAGTCCACACCACCGAAGATAACTTTCTCCGGATAATTCAAACCTGCTTTCTTGAAGACAGTCTTATAATCGAATGAATCTTTAGCAATCCATCCTCTTTCGCGTCCTTCGAGAATAAGTGATGGAAGAAGAATTTTAACTGGAACGGCATGAGTCTTAAGGGCTTCAAGGTGAATTGAATCAAAGTCACTTTCTACAAAATACTTCAG
Source organism: Bacteriovoracaceae bacterium UBA6153 (assembly GCA_002428265.1). Lineage (GTDB taxonomy): Bacteria > Bdellovibrionota > Bacteriovoracia > Bacteriovoracales > Bacteriovoracaceae > Bacteriovorax. Next base: position 5,206 of record DIUR01000023.1, on the reverse strand, counting down.
TTCCTTTGGAGCATTATCAGGAAGAGCTGCGAAGGTCAGGTTATTAAATAATAACCCTGCTGACATCAAGCCTAGGTGAATGATAGATTTTGCTCTCATCTGATACCTTTCCGAATCTTAATACGTTTAAGCAAATTGTATCATTCGATGGTTTCAGAGAGTTCAAAATGTCCTTAGTGTGTGTAAAATCTACAAGGGCCGACAGTGGACAGCCATATAACCCTCTGGAAGTTAACTCCAGCCAAAAGCGTGCAAAACAGGCCCCCATCTCAAGGGACGTCAGGTTTTTATCAACATAAATAGCAATTATTCCTTGAGAAGATAGGATTTGAGGAGCTTCCGTGATGAGGAACTTATCCATCTTAAGGGCCGCAAGAGTTTTAAAAACAGAAACTCGAAAAAGGATTTTACCAAATAAAGCATCAGTATTATTTAACGAAAGAGCTTCGGCATTAAGCCCATCTTCAAAATACTTTGGATCGTTTTTATTAAATCTTATCCAATCAGTAAGCTCTTTAAAATAGCCTGGAATCTGATTAATTTCAGAAGAAGCATGATCATAAAGCTTCGCCCATTTTTTAGTTTCCACAGGGCCTGTCATCCATTTTATTTTTAAATGATCAATGTTGATAGAAGCAAGAAGATTAGAATCAAATGAAGAATCAAAATCAAACAATCCTCGATAGGATCTTCTCTGATTAATATAACTATACAGCCTATCGGTTTCAGGTTCACACTCACTAATTGTGAGATTAAAGCGAGAGACGTAATCAAGATACTTTTCTGCATTATTACTTGTGACAGAAAACTGCAAACCACTAGTTTTTAAATGCATACGACACAATTCCAGAAACGCCCCAAGGCTTACATCATTGTCATGAAGCTTAGGATCCCCTACATGAAGTCGTCTTTTGATTGATTGAAATAACTGAAAGCCTGTCTCTGTGTATCTCACTTTCCATGGCTGCACATTGTGCACACTTGGTGACCTGATCGCTACTTTAACCATTTCTTTAAAAATATCTTTATTCCAGATCATATCTTCTTCCTGAACAAACTTAAATGATGTAGTGCCTTCGCTCCGATAATTTCCATCTGTCGCAGACTCGATTTATTAACATCGGCAATCCATGTTATCCCTAATGTTTTATAACTTTTCTTTTTAAGATTGGTTACAACCCTCTTCAAAATGGCCTGATTCACTCCACGCCCATGAAAATCTGGTGAGACTGAATAAAAGATGATAACGGCCCTTTTATTAAAAAACTTAAACCATAAAAACTTAAAGAAAAAGCTCAGTCCCATTTTAGACTTCACAGAATGAAGAAGTGGATTCAAATCTGGAATGCAGATAATGACTCCTATAGGACGCCCCTTATGATAAGCAAGAATGGTGAGCCCCGGATCAATAACTAGCATTAAATCCTTGGCCTGAAATTCAAACTCTTCTACTGTAATCGGAGTAAAATAAGGATTTTTATCAAAACCTTCATTTAAAACCTGACAGCCATCGGCCATAAATTTCTTAATTCCAAAATAGCCAACTTCTTTAAACTCGTAATCGGGATCATTATCAATGGCCCTAATTTTCTCCTTTTCAAATTCCTTCAAATCTATTTTTTCTATATCAGCTTCTGAAGTTACCATTGGAAAAAAGGCTTCAAATCCTAGATTCGTTAGTAGCTTTTGAATATGAGGAGGAGAATAAACCTGATCTGAATAGGGAAAATTTTCAAAACCAGAAACCATCACCCCAATTTGTTGCATGAAAGTAAAATTTACGTTTCCTACAATTTCATCGTGGCCACGCTCTTTTGCCCAGATCGCTGCTCTATCAACTAACATTTCGGCCACATCCATTCTGTCTGCACAGTCAAAATAGCCGATATAGGCCCAATTGAGCCCATGACGTTTATTAGAGTCAGGATGAACAATCACAACAATTCTTCCGAGTGCTTTTCCATTTTCAACAGCAGTATAATAATTAAAACTTCCACCATTTTTAAAAAGTGGATTATCCGGATGAAGGAACCTTTTTATATCATCTTTAAAAAGTGAAACGAAATGTGTTTTTTCATATACATTAAATGGAACTTCAAAAAAAGAATCTATGTCTTTTTCTAATATCGTGATCATTATTATTCCTTAATCTGAGATGCCAGTCCCTGAATCAGATGAATCTCTTTCTGCAACTTATTTTTAGGTGCAAGGTCCGGCCATTTAAATAAAATCAGATAAAAGTTCTTTTCTTCGACTTCTACATAAATGCAGGCATTACAATCCACATCCTCGAACAAGTGAAGGATTTCTTCTCTTTCGTCCCTGTCTTTTGTAAGATGGTAGGTCTCATTCTTGAAATACAGACCACTCGTCTTAAAACATTGGACGATTCTCTCCGGACTGTAATACTGAAGGTCTTTTCTGCTCACTAGGTAAAATTCATCAAGAGCTATATTCTTCTTAATTTCATCAAGTTTTAAATTCCCTTTTAAAAACACCTCTACCACATGCAAGGCCAAGTCCTGTGCCTTTTTGTTATAGCTGTCTTTAGCGTAAATAAGAATATCGGCAAACATCCTCAGCATAATAAAAATGATGAAGACGTAAAAATAGACCTGGAATAAATCAAAGAGAAAACAAAAGATCGCAGCTGCTGCGATGTTAAAACCTAGAAGCCATGCCAGCCTTTTTATACCTCCGGAAATTTGGACTGTCTCCCACACTCTAATAAGTGAGTATAGAAAAAATAAAATCCCAAATGCACCCAGCCTCACCGTATCGAGCCCAACCAGTTTTTTAAAATCGGTTACAATCAGTGGAATAACCAATAAAGAAATAAATGAGACGAGCCTGATCAAGCGGTACTCTGTCTTTTGCAGGTCAAGTGACTTACTCATTAAGAGAACTATTCCTAATGAGAAAAGAGTCAGAATATAATTAATTAACAAGACATACATAACATAATTATTCACACCGAAAAATAAAAACATGATCATATTAGAAATACTGGCGATACTCACAAAAACTTTTAAGTACTGTGGTAAGTGTCTTCTCAAGAGAAGTTCCACCAGTAAAAACAATGATAATGGAATGAGTGCACTAATCATTAAAATAGTCACTTCAAACTGATGCCCGAAATCAAAAATATAATTAATACCTCTAAACAAACAAAGTGATCCCAAAAGGGAAAAGAGAAAAAGAAGTCTTTTTCTACGCCCGCTATTCTTTTCTGAGCCATTCATAAAAACGGCATAAAAAATAACAGCAATGGCCGTAATAATATTGATAACTCCATCAAAGCGCTGTGAAAAATCTTCCATTAATCCCTCAGCCATTTATTAAGAAAAAATTTCACAAGCAATTTTTTAACCAGCATTAATGGATTAAGACTTCGTTTGGTCACTTTTCCGAAAGGATCGACAAAATAGCCATGATGGTCTGTTGCACTCTTGCCAATTGTTAGAAACAAAACCTGATAGGCCATCAAACAGCCAGTCATAATTACCATCGGTGACAATGACATTCTTGATCTTTTCCCTTGAACCATTTCAATGGCAATTGGCAAATGGATATGCTCTAGAGAATTAGAATTAGTCATTACATATTCGGTCTCTTTTACTTTGTAAGCGTTGATTAAGTCGGTATCTGACTCATGAATCTGCTCTTTTCCAGTCCATCTCATTAAAGGACTTGGTTCTTCCGGCCTTGTCACATACACGGAAGGCACTGATGCCGTATAAGCATCTATAACTGTGCAGCCTGCTTTTCGGGCAGCATTATAGAGCGTGTTACTTGCAACAATATCATCACATCCGTTAATGATAATCGAATACTCTTTGCAGATTTCAGGAAGTTTTTCCAACCAGTTTCTACCCCAATTTTTAATGTCAACATTCGGGTTTAATTTATGAACCTGTGCAACTGAAGCTTCGGCCTTATCAACTCCGACAGTATCCATATTGCAAAAAAGCTGGCGATTGATATTTGACTCTTCAAAAACGTCAATATCGGCCACTCCAAGATGCTCGTATCCCATTCGCACCAAATTCATCAAAGCAGCTCCGCCCATTCCACCGACGCCAACAATAAATACTTTTTGCACTCTGATTTTGGCCTGCTCAGTTTCATCAACAAAACCAATATTTCGCTGAAAGAGTGTTTTATAATTCATTTTTTCCACGGTCTTAAATCTCCATATTTTTTATCTGAATCAAGCCATAAAAGCACAGGTGAAAGAATTGACTGTAAAGAGACAAACACAAGTGAGATCGAAATTCTCACCACAGAAGATTTTGGAACAGACTTCATAATAAAATTTTTAGTCATATCCAGATTAATCTGTCCAATTTGAATGAAGTCATCTCCACGGTCATAATCGAGATTGTCTTTACAAAAATTATTATAAACAACATCACGGTGCGGCTGAGCTTCAGTGAATTTCTTTTTTAAATGATCTGATCCACCAGTATAAGAATTTTTAATAATAAATTTTTCGGCATCAAATTCTGCATCCGGACCAACTCCAAACACATGCCTATTGTCTTTCATGATTTGTCTGACCAACCACGTGTGGACAAAGGGAGGTTTGCCTAAATTCTCAGGGGTCGGATACATACGGTCAAACGACTGACAGACTTTACCAATGATCGCCGGAACCTGGGTGACATTACTCACCCAAATAGGATTTAGTTTTTTTCTTACGAATAAAAGTATTGTTGTCAGTCCATAAAGAATCCATGAAAGCCCCCCCTCTCTTACATCAGGGTCGATAACAACAAGACCAAGATGAAGAAGATCTTCATCTTTTCCCCTGAGATTGCATTTGATCCACGCAAGTGAATTAAAAGCGATTGGCCTATTATCTTCAAGATTATAGATAATGGTAATGACGTTATTTTTAAAGGCATCTGATGTTTCAGAAAAAATGCCGTAATTCAGATTTTCTTTTGGAATTGATTTTTTAACAATTTGCTTGAGACTTTCTCTCAGTTCATCTGCTTCTTCCTTAGTTAAAGAATAGGCAGGTCTTTCCACGACACGTACTCGAACTTTGATGGATTTATCTATGTAAGACCAGTTTAAATAAGGAGCAAAAAATATATTATATATACTGTTCAAACAATACCCACAAAAAGAAAACCAATTTTGTAGACTATTCGGCTAAACCTCCCTTTAGCTTGAGTGGATTCTTTATCAAAAAAGTTGG